>WYDT01000049.1 GCA_013122435.1 Chloroflexi bacterium AL-N1 | reverse complement strand
GGTCGCCCGTGTTGGGCCATACACCAGTTTGTGCAGGGTGTTTTTGTTCGTCACACGCTGGTCCCACGCGACCGACGCGCAATAGGTGGCGGCCTGGTTAAACGCCCGCTGCGTAACGCGCAGCGCCGCGTCAACCGCGTCAGCAACCTGCACTTTGCAGCATATTGTTCGCGTGGAGAAAGAAGTCGTCATAAAGACAGGGTACCACAAACCGAACGTTTGTGCACGACGAAAGGAGGCGCGGCATTCCTCCGCGTGCCTGAAGGCAGCGGTTTCCTGCCGCATTTTTTATGAATAACAGAACCTCATCATGGCGTTTACGCGCATAAGATTATTGATTGTAAACAACTATTCTTAGTTAAGGAGTAAACTATGTTATGTCGACTATTCGTGGCTATATGTGTTTGTACGCTATTTATATCATTTGGGGGTCAATCAACAACTTTGGCTGCTAAACAGGAAATATCAGGTTCGTGCATCGAAATTCTTGACCCTATCCGTCCAGGTGAAACTGCTTCTGTTGTTAAGGATTTCCAATGTTTTGCAACCTTTGCCGAAGTGATAGAGTATCTTTCTAAGGGTCAGGTTGTGGTACCACACGACACAAAACCATATGAATTAACACAAGAGATGGCCGATCATATTGCAGCCATCTCAGGTTCAACACTGCTTGGTATCCAATATGAGTTAGTCAATTACCGTACCGATCCACAAGCAGGATGGGATAGTTTCTCAAGAGCGACAGCAAACAGTGATGCTTGTAATGGATACAGTTATGGTCGACCATCCATGGAAAGTGGGTGGAATAATGTCATCCAGTCAGCCCGAATTATGCATGCTTCTTGCAAAGTATTTGAGCATTATGATGGAACAAGTTGGACAGGTGATCGCATCTTCTGCACGCCCAATTGCGCTGATATGGGTGTTCCACCTTCAGGTATGAATCAGCGTACTTCATCTTGGCGTATTACTGGATAATATACTCCGTTCTACAATTTTGAACAAGACTATGATGGCACGATCCTTGTATCCCGCCATCATAGCTCTTTTGGCTAATTATTTTATTGACTCGGCAATCTCGATGACTTCCACACGACTCAAAGGCATGTTGCGTGTTTCCATCCAATAGGTAACATCACCAACTTCCCAAAGCAACCAATTTGTATCAATACTGTCGTCCCAGGCCAGATCCCCCATGATCGTATCGGGATCACCCTGCTCAGCATCATTCCAGCCTCCATGTACAAATACCGCTGGATTTTGATGGACCTGTACATCTTCGCGACGTGAATCAGGGAGAAATGGTCCAGAACGCATATCAGTCCTTATTCTTAAAAGAATCTCAGGGGTATCCTGTGTATTAGAATTATGAGATGGATGATATTTTAGAAACACATTTTGTTCACTTGTGCTGATATGAACCAATTTTAGTTCTTCAGGCAACTTCTCCGGTACACCAATATGGAATGAGACCTGTTCCTGGGCCTGCTCTAGCGTCAAGCCGATAGGCGTACTTTCAACTATAGGAACTTCCATGCTTGTGTTTGTATCACGCATAGCTTCGGTATTGACAAACAATATCCCCATATATTGATAGATAGCTACCATCGATGCACGTACCGGCGGAATAGTGATAGAAGCACCTACGAGAAGGACTAATGCTAGCGCGACCCCCAAACCTATGGCACGTGGTCGCTGAAAAAGAGCAAACCTACCTTTGTCTTTGCTATGTCTCTGTGATTGTTGTACATATTGTTCCATCATCTGCTCCTTTAACTGTTGTTTCAAATCCATCGGCGGTTGGATGTCACGAAAAGCCACCATGTGCTGTATGAATGCTGGAGTATCCGCATCATCCTGTAGCGGAACATCGGCAGCTTCGGCAGACAGATCGTCAGAGTGATTCTGATGGTTACGATGGCGTGGCATAATCACACCTCTGATTATATTACTCGTCGGATAATAATGATCTTAAGCGTGTAAAGGCCCGATGCCGTAGCATTTTGATGGCCGATGGACTTTTACCAAGCATGGTCCCTGTCTGCTCCAGAGTCCATCCTGCCATATATAGTTCGATCACTTCACGCTGCTTTTTTGGGAGTGCATCGAGGGCACGTCGCAGGGCAGCCAAAGTCTCTTTGGAAAGAACGGCAGCTTCGGGAGTATCGTAACTCGCTACATGCTCACAATCGGCAAATGGGTCAATGTGTTCACGTTGGTGTTTGCGTGCACTGTCAATGATCTGGTTACGTGCAATCCGATAGAGCCAGCCTGACAGATTCTCCCCTCGGTAGCCACGAAACTTGTGCACCACCTTGAGAAAAATCTCGCTGACGGCTTCTTCGGTTAGCGTAGCATTTCCCAAACGAAGATAACAGTAACGATAAATGGGATCGAAGAATTGTTCATAAAGTGCTGCTACTTCTGCATAAGCCGGGCTATCAGACTGCTCATCGTTCATTCGGATTGTGTCGGAGACCAGGTCTGTGTTTTTCACAGCAACAACCTCGCTGTTCAGCGCTTCACAGCATGTCTGTATAGTAAGACGGGGTTTGTGGTAAAAGGTAACGATTAGCTTCCGGAAGCTTTACAGCAACAATTATCGGCACCAATAGCTTCTGATGCTCTCCAATGAGCTACAACAAAATACCAGAAGTACACACACCGAAGGTTAGCGGTGCGATTCCGCATGATTCGACCTTACATCGCTTCCGGAAGCTAAAACAAGATTAACCCATGGGCGACATCGGCGGTGGACCTGACGAAGGTGGTGGCGACATCGGCGGTTGTTGATTGTACTCCGATGATTGTGGGCGATTGCGAACTGCGAACCAACCGCCTAACGCCCCAAACCCAAGTGCAAAAAGAAGATAAATCAGACCTACACAGAAGCCCGCTATCAAACCTCCGACGGCTAAGAGCGCTGGTAGCTGCTCTGGATCCAATTCAGCACCTGGTTGGGCAGCAAATGCCTCAGCCATAGCCTCTTCAAGCAGAATCTGGAACTCTGGCATCGTTTGTACAAAGGTAACTGCACCTACATAAAAGATCATTGCGCCGATGGTGAGGCCGATACCAGAGAGCAATCCAGCTACTGTCCCTGTTCCCACACCTGCCTCATGCTTCCCCCACTGGACGCCAAAATAACCAGCACCTAAGCCAACCAATGAAGCTATGACAGGCCCACACAGAAGACCGACGATTGGAATAAATGAACCTGCAGCACTTCCAGCAATAATTACAATGATACCAATACCACCAAAAAGCAATCCTGATTTAAGCGAACCTGGCATATCAGCCTCCTTCAATAAAAAGTGACGTCTGGCTAGTTTAATAATTATACAGGCTTAATGCATGTTAGAGCCAACATGTGCCATACAATAAAACGATAAAATCCTGTCTCAAAGCGCATCACGCCAGATGAACAGGTTGTCGAAAAAGATCGTAACATTACTCTTTTCAAATGTATTCACCGCCAGAGCAACTTTGCCATCATCAAATGTATCATCACTAATGACATCCAGCAACACATCATTGCTGTACAAACGTATATAGTCTTCAACTACCTCAACACGAAGCTGATTTGGCTCCCCGGACGGCTTGACCTGTGCAGTCCTCGTCCAATCAACTAATGACTCCCAACGTCCATTTTGCAAGAGATCGAGGGCATAGTAGCCATTAGCAGAAATGCTAAAAAAATAAAAATTATGCTCATCCTGAAAGCGGAAAAGAATGCCTGCCGCAGTGGCTTCTGATCCTGCCGTAAAGATCAATTCAGTGGCGATCGTCACATCCGTGAATGTTCCTTCGCACGGGCTCCAGACAAACGCATCTGATTCTTGAACAGTAATCCGATACGCTTCATCAACAAACGCAAATGATGCATAGTCGTTCGTTCCCGCATCCAAACTACTCACTTTGGAATCTGCAAAGGTTTCGTGTAGCCATAATATACTTGTTTCTTCATCAAGCAGGGCCGGTGTTGACTCTGGTACAGACACAGTGGGTATACTGGTAGGCGTTGAAGTTGGTAACGTCGCGTCAGTGAACAAGGGCGGCAGATCCAGCCTACTGAGTGGCGGTAAGAAAAAAATACCTACCAAAAAGAAAGCAATAGTAAGTACCCCAACCCCACTCATCACAAGATGTTTCGAACGCCATTGATCGACAGTCACAGCAACCTCAGCTACCACACGATCCGCAGGAGCAGAGGCAGACGGTCCGCAGGTATGGGACTGTGACATGAAACACTCCCTGGTGTACTACACAACAAAGCTATTCTGAATACAAAACTGTGGGCACACACAAAGTGAACTCGATACTACCGATCAACAACCTCACGCAATGCAGCAAAGAAGCGTGTGTTTTCCTCATCTGTGCCAAAGGAAATACGAATATGCCCTGGCAAACCCCACCCAGACAGTGGCGAAACCGTAAAACCACGTTCCATTAACGCCGCCGTCATAGCAGCATCATCGCCAACATCAATCGCCACAAAATTTGTTTCACTTGCGATCGGGGTAAATCCTAAGGCAGTCAATTCAGTGGTGAAATATGCACGACAAGCCTGTGCATGTGCGCGACTACGCTGAACATGCGCGACATCATCAAGTGCTGCAAGCCCAGCAGCCTGCGCGATCAGATTGACATTAAACACCGGACGCGCACGGTCGAGGTATGCGATGACTTCAGGTGAGGCAAAAGCATACCCCAAACGTAAACCGGCCAGACCATGAATTTTAGCAAAGGTGCGTAAGAGCACGATGTTTTGACGGCCTTGACGTAACTCATTGAGCATATCGGGGTAATCGCTGCGTTCCACAAACTCGACATAAGCTTCATCAACAGCAACTAATACATGATCTGGCACACGTTCGAGAAACCGCGCAACCTCAGCAGCACTGTTGGTTGTACCAGTAGGGTTATTCGGGTTGCAGAGAAATACCAAATGGGTCTTTGCGGTGATCGCGTCGGCCATTGCCTCGAGATCGTGGATATAATCCCGCAATGGTACGCGTACGGCAGTGGCTCCCATACCGGCAGTACGCATAGCATAACTAATAAAGCTTCCATTGGACATAACGGCCTCATCACCTTCGCGCAAAAAGGCAAAACAAAGCAAAAAGACCATCTCATCTGAGCCATTTGTACACATAACCATATCAGGTGTCATGTGATAACGATCAGCCAGCGCCTGGCGAAGGAGCAATGACCCGGCATCAGGATAGCGAAAGACATTTGCAGCGGCTTCCTGAATGGCAGCAATAGCAGTAGGTGAGGGGCCCAGTGGATTCTCATTCGATGAGAGTTTGACTGTGCCAGCTGGCTGTTGTGCAATAAGTTTCGGAGGTTTGTAAGGCGGCAAATGGCTAATATACTCTTTCCACTGCATCAGTCACCTCATCTTACTAGGTAAAAGCTTGTTTTGAACAATGTCATGTACTGGGATAATCAAGATCCGTTGGATGCGGATGATCCATGGGAATGGCAACAAAGAAGGTACTACCCCGACCCGGCACACTCTCAGCCCAGATAGCTCCTTGATGGCGCACCACAAATTCGCGACTAAGGTATAGCCCAATACCAAGACCTTCAGTGTGCCGTTCTTCGCCACGTGCATAACGCTTGAATAACTTTGATAATTGCTCTTCTGACATACCAACACCCTGATCACGCACAGCGATCAACACCATGGTGGTTTCAGAATCAGGAGCAGCACGATCATCAAAAGACTTCAAAAATCCACTATTATATGTAACCAGCTGATTGACACTTTCATACGTAAGGAAAATATCGATTTGTGTACCAGCAGCGCTGTACCGAATAGCGTTGCTGACCAGATTGGTGAGAACCTGGCGAATCCGCATCTGATCACATGTGATGGTGAGCTCTTGTTGGGCACAGACCATATGTAATTCATGTTGATTGGCAGAATGACTTTGTTGCTGACAGACCTGATGAATCAGTGAGACCAATTCTACCTCTTGGAGATCGAGCCGTAAGAGATCCGCATCGAGGCGTGAAACATCCAGAAGGCTATCAACCATATGCAACATGTGTGTCACTTGCTGCGCCAGAATGGTCACACCACGTAATTCGTTGGCATGTTCTTCACCACGACTCTTCTCACGTTTTACCAGAAGATCGGCATAACTACGTACCGCAGCCAGTGGGCTACGTAATTCATGTGCAGCAACTGCCAGAAAATCGTCTTTCGCCCGCTCAACCTTTTGTGATCTCGTCACATCACGAAAGACCACCACGGCACCATCGGGGACGCGATTTTCATCATAGACGGGGGCCCCCGTAAAACTCATAACCGTATCTTGTCCACTCGCCCCATACACCAGAATACGGTAATCATAAAATATCTTACCAGAGAGTGCTAGAGCCAGCGGGAATTCTTCAACGGGGAGTGGCACACCCTCAAGATTACGAACTGCATAAAAATCAGGCATTTCGTTCAGAGATTGCTGCGTCGGAATCCTCTCAAGCGACAGGAGCGATAACGCTGTTTCGTTAGCGAGCACCAATCGGCCCTGCCCATCACATAATGCAACACCTTCAGCAATACTGTTGATAACGGTCATCAAGCGACGCCGCTCATTGTTACTATCGTAGTAGAGTATGACGTTTGCAATGGCAAACCCTACCAGACTCCCCATCATCATAAGCGATTGGACGTTGACCCGCGCATACAATGATTCATCACCATAGAGACAAACGACCCCAGTGACAGTGCCACCAGCCAACAACGGAAGGTAAACTGCGCTTTCAAGCTGATGATCCAGCAGTATTTGCTCATGCGTTTCTGTCAGCAGTGGTCGACAGATCGGCTGTCCATAACGCACAGCTTCCTCACAGGAAGACTCAGATACCAACATATACTCATATACTTCTCTGTACTGATCAGGAACATCTCGATAAGCCCCAGTATTCAGGGTAGACAGAGCGGGATTGAATAAGAGTATCATCCCAGAGGACGTATTGACTAAACCTAACATCACATCCAGAACGTTCTCCATTAACTCATCAAGATCAGCTGCGGCGCTAACTGCCGTTCCAATCGCCCCAAAGCCCTCAAGTCGTTGCTGATTTTCCTGCATACGCGTATGGAGATCTGCATTTTCTAATGCACCGGCAATAAGATTCGCAAACGTCTGAAGTATATGAAGATCCAGCGGTTGTAATGGAGACTGTGCATCCAGGTTCAAAACTTCTAATACACCAAGAACCTTGTTTCCAGTACATAAGGGAACCAATGCAATATGAGATTCATAGGGTATCTGATCGAGTAACGCACGCACATACAGCTCATTACGATAGTGAATGTTCCCACTTTTTTCGCGGTAATGATGGCTATTTTCAATCAGGATCGCGGTTTTGCTCTTAAACACCGTACCGGGTAAGCCTTCACCGGAACGTAACTGTATTGTATTGATAGCTTTTCGTTGTGCCTCAAAGATAGCGCCATGGAAAGACGCTACCTGAAGTAGCTGTTGGTGGGGATGGTAAAGCCATAGCACACATGCTTGAACTGTCGAGGCTGCATCAACAACGCGATCTGGCAGACACTGCACCAATTCATCAAAATCTAACAAAGTACTTAAATGCGACGACAGAGCAAGTACATTATGCAAAGTTATTCTCTGCAACTCATCATCTCCCACTTGATTGTACCTGTGACTTGGGTATTGTGATGTGTCTACATGCATCTGACAACCCACAACTATTAATAGTTAAACATGAATTAAAAGTGGCAACGATACTATTACTAACAGATTATAGCACGGAGCAAGATTCTATGAAAGCGATACCCAACGATTATGTTATGATATGTGCTTATGGGGAACCAAATTAATGCTCGACAACTCTTTCAGCAGCTTATGTATCAGCCAGAATCCAGGCTTGATCTCGCACTGGCGGCGCTTTATATTGCCCAGGAAGATCAGGAGGCTGGTGATCCCGAGCAAACACTGAGAGAATTACAACATATAGCACAACACCTCCGCCCTGAGATTGATCAGGCAACTACAGCATCCGACCGTGTCAAGGTCTTGAATCACCATCTCTTTGAGCAACTTGGGTTTCATGGGAATGAAATGAACTACCAGGATCCAGCAAATAGCTTTTTAGATCAGGTGCTTACCACACGCGTTGGGCTACCAATCACGCTCTCCATTCTCTACATAGAAATCGGCAGGCAGCTCCAACTCCCGATAAGCGGGGTAGCGCTACCAGGTCATTTTCTTGTCCGCTATAGCGACCCGGTCGGCGATATCTATATTGATCCATTTCATCGTGGTCGATTATGGAGTTACGCGGAGTGTGAGGCGCAGATTACCGCAGCTTATGGTGACATTGCACCTGAGACGATCTCGGCAATTATGGAACCTCCTCCCAAACGCACCATTCTCGAACGCATGCTACGAAATCTCAAGCATACGTATATTACTTCTCAAAACTTCGAGCGTGCGCTTGGGGCAGTTGAACGGATCCTGCTGATCGACCCGCACAATTTCCAGGAGTTACGAGATCGTGGTATATTGCGTGCGCGTCTACAATTGTACCACCTCGCACTCATGGATCTCGAATATTATGCTGAAAACGTCTACAATGCCCCAGACCTGCCAACTTTGCGGTTACAGGCCCGCGCCATCGCCGAACATATCATCACTTTAAATTAAGCTGTTCACCGAAGCAGATACTAGTTACTCTGCCTGAGATGTGTAATCGATATAGGTAACTTTGGTAACCATATACGCATCAAACAGATCGGAACCCAAACTGTGCGCTCCTGAACCCGGAAGTTGTGCATCATCAAACAGTGCATGGGGAATATTGCCCGGTACACGTGAGTTCACATACGTCGTAAGCGACTGTATCCCATCGATGTAGCGAAATATGCGTGTCGTATCACGTGTATAAATACCTGATACAAGACTCTGATGTGCTTTATTTGCGACGGACATTGCTTCATCAAAATTCTCGACCCGAAATACGGACAAGACTGGACCCAAAATCTTCTGACTGACCACGGGCATCTCAGAACGCATGCGATCTAACACTGTTGGTGATACAAAAAACCCATGCTTCAGCTCACCTTCTAGAACGCGCGAGCCCCCACACAACAAGGTAGCCCCCTGTGCGATACCCGCTTGCGTATACATCAATGCCCCCTGCATCTGTTGCTCATTCACGCAGGGACCCATATGAACCCCATCTTGTGTGCCGACACCTAATTGCATGGCACATGTGGTATTCACGAGACGCTCCAGAAATGCATCGGCGACAGGATGTGCCAGAATAACCCAATCCGCTGAAGTGGCACTCTGTCCGGTCGCACCAAAAGCACTGGCCGTCACACCAGCGACAGCGAGATCAATATCCGCATCTTCGAGCACAATCATGGCATTATGGCCTCTCGTATTACACTGAACACGAATACCACGCCGTGCCGCACGTTCATGCACCGCTAAACCACTTGATGTTGAACCAGTGTACGATACAGCCTGTGTTTCTGGCGCTTCAATCAACGCAATACCTGCTTCATGATCCCCATGAACCATGTTGAGTACGCCAGGTGGCAATCCAGCATCTACAAAACAGCGCAAAATACATTCAGCCGTTTCCGGGACAAATGGTGATGGTTTGAACACAACTGTGTTACCTGTAACAAGCGCCGCAGCAATTTTACGACTTGGAGTTGCAACAGGAATATTCCAGGACGTGATAATCGCAACACAACCAAGTGGCTGCTTTGTCGTATAGCCAAAACTGTTGTATGACTCTGAGGGGATAGTGGCACCTGCTAAACGCCATCCCTGACTACCGCAAAACTCAATGGTGTTAATGGCCTGTGTGATCTCGCCTTGTGCCTCGCTGAGTAGTTTGCCTTCTTCGCGTGAAAGGGTGTGGGCCAACGCATCCTTACGTGTATGCATGATGTGTGCCGCGCGTGTCACCATAGCCCCACGTTGAGGGGCAGGGAGTTTTCGCCAGGTCTGGAAAGCGTGTGTGGCTGATTCTGTAGCTGCTACAATTTCACTTGGTGTTGAGAGTGGTAGTTCACCAAGCACATCACGTATATTCGCAGGATTCATGTTCAGATGGCGTTGTGATGCTGTAGAAATAATCCATTCACCACCAACAAAATTATGATATATGTTCATTGCCCCTCCATCACATATGCTAAAGGACACACCACGCTTGTGTAGTGAACGCGATTGGAGATACCCTTTGCCCAGATCACGTATACAAACCGATAACAGTATACTAGCACAGGTATGAGCCAACCTCAAAATAATTATAGATTAGCTTGTACTGAACTCACAGGCATATGGGCTGTGTACATCTATCCAGCAGATATCATTATACCTGAGTGTCGCACTCCAGTGAGCAAATTCACAGTAGTGGCTTTAGCGTTGCAGAAAGGCAGCGGATCCGTAGCTTTTATACCGCCGTGGTAAGCTGCTCACACAACTCGTGTATGTGTGCACGGTTGTTGCGAATGATCGACTCCGCTAAGATTTGGATGACACGCAGGTTGGCCGGGCGAATATCATCAAGGTCATCATTCTCTTCATCCAAACGCGTCTGGAAACGATAATAACGGCTGCCAATTCCATTGTTTGGCAACAACATCTGAAGCTGATAATCGACCGTATTACTGACACCATCAAAAGCAATGCCTAAGATCGGCTGTGCCCACTCCAGCAAACCCCAGTTCTGTGCATCATCAATCGACAATCGACGTGTGAGATTGCCTGTTCCAAGAGAGACTACAATCATGTCACTGGCATCAGGATACATCCGTTGCGCTTCAACATAGCCACACATAGCAGGATTATTTGCAAAGACCCCTCCATCGATAAGCGCATAATAGTCCTGATCGTTTTCCATCTCAATGCTTAATGGCTCAAAGTATGTCGGGGCAGCCGTTGTCGCACGGGCCACTTGCCACATCGGAAAATTATAACTTTCGTCACGCTGTGCTCGTTCACTTTTGAAGAAAAACGGGAAGCGTCGCTCAATTTCATAGCTTGTGACCAATACATTGGTCAGTGCGTCCTTGAGCTGTGTCTCCCCAAAGTACTCCTGAAGAAATCGTTCTATGGCCTTCGAGTCATATTTTTCATCAGCCACATTACCTAACGACGTTAGTCTACGTAATACTGAACGTACAAAAATCCGATCGCCTTTGGTTCGATACAGCGTCGCCAGATCGTTAGCAGAGTACACAGGTTTACCCGTCGCATCGGGTTTGGTCAGACCAAGCGCAATAATCCCACCAGTCGATGTACCAACAATCAGATCAAACAAATCGGCAATATTTCTTTGGGTACGTTGTTCAATCTCAGCAAGGATAAGGGCCGGGATAATCCCTCGGATACCACCACCATCAATCGAAAGTATCTTAATAATCTTCGACATGAGTGCCTCCTTAGTATCAGTGGAGTTGCGATCCAGGCGTAGTGTGTAAACATACACCCGTAAGAAGATAAACGTGATATTAGCTCAGGATTTGAGGTCGATTAGAGGACATTTGTTATGGTTTTGCTATCTTTGCTGATGTGGTGTCAATACCCTGTCAGCAGCCTGTTCATATGCGCGATAGGCTTGTGTTTCCCACAACACAAAACGGATTAGCATACTATCTTTGTATTGGTCAAGATAGGCAATAACGGTTTGTAACGCAATCGATAATGCCTGATCAAACGGATAGCGGTAGGCGCCAGTATTAATCGAAGGAAAAGCAATCGTTGTGATGCAAGCAGCAAACTGTTTTGATACGCACTAGCAAACAGATCTGCATCCTGTGACCGGGCGCGATACACCGGACCAACGGCGTGGATAACATGAGTTGCCGGGAGCAGATAGCCTTTTGTAATACGCGCTTCTCCGGTCGGGCAGGCACCCAACGTGCGGCATTCTGCCAGCAGTTCAGGACCAGCCGCTTGATGTATGGCTCCATCCACGCCATCACCACCAGAAAGGGTACTATTCGCGGCATTCACGATAGCATCCACATCCTGATGAACAATATTGCCCTGACATAATTCAATGGTTGATCGGCTTCGCTGATATCGTTTCTCTTTCTGAGGAGACGTATTTGCTTGCATATTGTCCGAATTTCCCACATGACCTATATGGTGGTAACGTTCACGTAAACATAGTTTATTATAAGTGAGAGACTCAAAGACCTCAACTTCACTTCCTGTCATAGACCAATCTTTGCATAAAAGTACATGATGTTATATTGTTTATGACACAAAGGTACTATCAATACAGATAGTACCCTAGTGGAAGAAAATACACCACTTCCTTTTTCTTAAAGTTTACTTAACTTGAGCAGGCAACATAGATTTTCCTAATCTAGTGCAAACCTAGCCACGTTTATTCGTTATGGCGACCAGCCAACTCCGCCGTGATTCTTTTAGAAACCCATTAAATCAACGATTTATACTGGTTTCAGCATACAAGACAGTATAATATGTACTGATTCATTACTACTACAAAACATAGCAAGAAAAATAACAAGGATATGTTGAAATGGCTTTGGTAGTGTCGAAAAAGATGTAACGACCTGTGGGATATGATTTTTATGCTATAATGCGAAGCGCGCTCACGGCTGCTAAAAACAAATCATTCCAGTAGAAGAAATACAAGAGGATATATTGTATGAGCCAATTAGGCGAACAGTTGCGCGCAGTACGTGAGAGCCAGGGCATCAGCTTATCTCAAGCAGCCGTTGAGACACGGATACTCCAACGCTATCTCGTCGCGCTTGAAGATGGTGATTACCAACACCTACCCGGTGATGTATATGCGCGTGGCTTCATTCGTAACTATGCTGAATACTTAGGACTTTCCCCTGAAGAACTGATGGAGCACTACCGCCACGAACGCGGTGTAACTGATCCAATACAAGTGGTACCTGCTACATCGGTGCCTCGCATTCGTGGTTTCTCTATACCAAGTTTCTTTAGCGTATTCTTTGTGATGTTAACATTCATCGGGCTGACCTATCTTCTGCTCAATCTTACGGGTAATCTTGACCCAGGGCAACCAGTAGCAGAACGTCCAACAACACTAGTAGCTACCCCACTCCCATTACCCACCAGTGCTCCTGAACCCACTGCTGAATCACCACTGACGGTAGATGGCGCAACAGCAGTGCCATCCGATAGAATAGCAGGAGGCGAAAGACCCGACGCACAAACCGAACCAACCCCAACACCAGAAGCACCGATTGTGGGCGAGATCCGTATTGCTGATGGTAACAACCCTGGTTCGTGGGTCCGCATTACACTTGATGGAGAAACCGATTTTCAAGACACCTTGAACAGTGGTCAATCAAGACCCTTCACTGCACAGAATAATGTTGAGATTCTTATTGGCAATGCCGGAGTTGCCTCCATCATTGTCAATGGGGAGGACTCCGGCCCATTAGGTAGAGCAAATGATGTGGTCACGTTTACATGGCCATAGAAAATTTTGGTATTATTACAGGCACGAGTACATGGGGTCGATGACCCCTTCTTTTATGTTATACTGCCTACTATGGAGGAATACTATGCCTGCTGAAAGTACATTTGATATTGTTTCCGAGTTTGAGTGGCAGGAACTGGTGAACACAGTTGACCAAACTCAACGTGAGGTACGTACGCGCTATGATCTGAAGGACAGCAAGACCGAAATCGAGCTAGATCCGAAAATGTTGACGATTACGACCGAGTCAGAAATGCATCTCAGTGCGACGCGCGATATCCTTGCCACGAAAGCTATTCGTCGTAACCTATCGCTGAAAATCTTCGATTATGGGCCTGTTGAAGAGATCTCAGGTGCCCGTGTACGTCAGATCATTAAACTTCAGCAGGGGATTGCCGAAGATGTTGCGAAAAAACTCCAGAAGATTATTCGCAGCCAATTCCCCAAGGTACAACCACGTATTCAGGGTGAAACGCTGCGTATTGGGAGCAAAAGTCGCGACGAGTTACAGAAAGTTATTCAGTTTGTGAAAGAACAACAGGACGATTTTGCCATACCGCTACAATTTACGAATTATCGTTAGTTGTGCGTATGAGGTTTCTTGGTACAAGCATATATTATTAAGATGATTTATTCTGGTTACAAATGAGATATCATATTATTACCCTTGGATGTCCCAAAAATGCGGTTGATAGTGAAGGAATGGGAGGCATTCTCGCGGCACAGGGACATACCTCTGTCGTTGATGCAAGCACCGCTGATGTCATTATCGTGAATACCTGTAGCTTTATTGCAGCAGCCCGCGATGAAACACTCAACGTGCTACGTGAAGTAGCTGCAACGAAGCAAGAAAACCAACAGCTTATTGCAGCGGGATGTATGGCCGAAAGCCATCAAACACTCGTGCAAACAATCCCTGGTGTTGACGCGACTCTCAGCACACGTGAGTGGATGCGAATTGGCGAAGTCATCACATCAAATGGTGTCTATGCTCACGACTCCCATGATTTTCCTGATCAGAAAGAGAAAGCCTGGGATGATATTATCCCCTTGAGCGCTGGACCCACAACGCCACCGACACCACTATCGCCCGACTTGAGTGTGCCGGGGAACTATGCCGATTGGCGTACGGCGCCCATTCGTCGCTACGAGAACGGGCCATCTGCCTACCTTAAAATATCTGATGGATGTAATCTACGCTGTTCGTTTTGTACCATTCCATCATTTAAGGGTGATATGCGTTCCAAAGCGCTGGGGGCCATTCTCGGTGAAGCACAGGATCTGGCGAAAAATGGAGTGAAAGAAATTGTCCTGGTTGCCCAACATCTGACAGACTATGGGCGTGATCTCAAAATACAGGATGGGTTGGCCACACTTCTGGAAGAACTTTGTGCAATACTACCACAAGATACGTGGATACGCCTGATGTATGCCTACCCCCATGGTATCAACGACCGACTGATCGAAACCATGGCCAGACACCCACAGATATGCACTTATCTCGATATGCCATTACAGCATGCCGATCCAGCAACGTTACGGCGTATGCGTCGGCCACCCGATACAGAACGCACAAAAACCATTATTCGCAACTTGCGCTCCGCTATGCCTGACATAGCCATCCGCTCTACATTTATTGTAGGATTTCCTGGCGAAACACGTAAGGAATTTGTTGCACTCCTTGATTTTCTCGCAGAGATACAGCTTGATCGTGTCGGCGTGTTTCAGTATTCACATGAACCAGGAACCCATGCCGCAACATTGCCACAACAGGTTGCATCACGGACCATCGAACGGCGTTGGCATGAGGTCATGCAATTACAACAAGAGATTTCATTCACACGTAATCAACAATGGGCAGGGCGCACTATCACCATGTTGGTGGAAGGGCAGGGCCATACAGAGGCAGGCGAACCTTTAGTGGTGGGGCGCTCATTCCGGGACGCACCAGAAGTCGATGGGCAAGTCTTCGCCTGGGGTCACGCGCAGGTCGGGCAACTTATACCTATACGCATAACCCAGGCGTTAGCATACGATTTGTGGGGAGAACTGTGTGACGCGTGACATGAACCGCAGGACTCGGATAATCATGGGCATTAGAGAAACTGTCATAAGGTTTCTTCATCACGTTCACTCGGTTCTCTTCAAGCGGCAACACGCGATTGCAACACACGTTGCAGTCGGCGAAGTTCACCGGGGTTGTGACGGGACAGATAGTCGATCATATAATCAACAGCCGCATCACTGTAATCTTCCATTAAGCCGTCAAGGACCTGTTGTACAACCATGGTGACGAAATCATCTTCGCTAATGGCTGGTGTGTACACATAGGCAAGTCCTTCGCGGTGGCGATTCAGAACACCCTTTTCAGACAAACGGGTCATGGTTGTCATTACCGTCGTATACGCAATATCACGTTGCTGAGAGAGTTTACGATGTACTTTTTTGACAGTGCTGCGCTCATCTTGCCAGATAACCTGCATGATGTCTGTTTCCAGTGGACCAAGAACCTTGACAAGACCGTCTTTGGTTGGGCTAAAGCGAAACCGCATATTGAGAGGCATGATAGGCATTCCTTTCGATGTGTAAAGTAGTTAGTTTTACGTTTCGGATTGTTAGACAGGTTGTGTTTGTAAGAACGATGTAGGATTACTAATTCGTGTTCATTTCAGTTTTCCCACGTCTGCAGCCGTTGTATGTAGTGTACTAGGGTGGGGCGCAAACAACAATGGATTTTGATTACTAGTGGGTTACACTAGATTACGACGAGATTACAACCTATTGTCATACTAGTTATTGGAATAAACGATGAAAATGACAGATCCTCGCATATCAATTCAAGCAAGCATGCGCGCAGCTTTTCCTGAAGCGGAAGAACGTGTTGCACAATTCTATGCCATGCAGCAGTATCAACTTGGTTGGTATGATGAACAATTACTGCCCGCACAATATACACCTGGCAAACTGCTTCGGCCACAATTGACATTACTATCCTGTATGGCTGTGGGTGGTGACCCACAAAAAGCACTTCCCCTCGCTGCGGGAATCCAACTCATGCATGACTTCTCGCTTGTTCACG
Organism: Chloroflexi bacterium AL-N1; assembly: GCA_013122435.1. Lineage (GTDB taxonomy): Bacteria > Chloroflexota > Chloroflexia > Chloroflexales > Roseiflexaceae > AL-N1. The sequence continues at coordinate 34,587 of WYDT01000049.1, read as the reverse complement.
ATGATATTGAAGATCAAAGCTCAACAAGACGGGGCCGCCCAACCACATGGACGATTTGGGGGCTGGCGCATGGTATCAATATTGGTGATGCGATGTTGATTGTAGCACATCTGGCACTCCATCGGCTGACAGAGATAGGAGTCGTTCCAGAAGTTGTCTTAGAGATCCTGCGGCGTTTTGATCAAACGATACTTACGGTATGTGAAGGCCAATATCTTGATATCAGTTACGAAGGAGATCTGTCTATTAAAGAAGCAGATTACTTCGCAATGATCAGTCGAAAAACCGCAGCCCTCGTAGCTGCATCTGCCGGTTTGGGGGCGATTGTTGGTGGTGCAGATGCCAAATCCGCACATGCGCTCTTTGAGTTTGGCGAGAATCTAGGGTTGGCCTTCCAGATTCAAGACGATATTCTCGGTATTTGGGGCGATCCAACCGTGACTGGCAAACCAGCCGCCGCAGATCTCTACCGTCGCAAATTGAGCCTCCCCATCATTCATACACTTAACACAGCTGATCAACGTGAGGCCTTAGTGCAGCTGTATCAGAAGTCAACCATTACTGATGAGGATGCACAGGATATTCTCAGGCTTCTCAATACAGCCCAAGCACAAAGTTACACCGAGAGTGTCGCTGACTTTTATCATCAACAGGCACTCGAGTCGCTTGATCAAGTACAGGGTGGCAATACACAGGTCCTGGCATCACTAAGAGAACAGGCCCAGGGGTTACTCCACCGGCGTAGTTAGTACACCTATGACCGATCATATTCCGATGATGCTGCCAGTGCAGCAACAATTTGATGAGAGCTACATTGTCGATGTACGGCACCCCATCACACAGGGGTTTGCACAGTATGCTGACGGTGTCATCAAAGAAGGAATGCGTGTCGCCATCACTGCCGGGAGTCGTGGCATCACACACATTGCACACATTGTCGCTGCTGTGGTAGAGGAAGTGCGTTGCCGTGGGGGAGAACCGTTCGTCATAGCCGCGATGGGAAGCCATGGCGGTGCAACAGCCGATGGACAACGCACCGTGTTAGAGGGGTATGGAATAACTGAAGCAACGCTTGGATGCCCCATTAGTGCATCAATGGATACCGTCTGTGTCGGAGAAACAACCGATCATGTGTCGGTCTTTGTGGACCGTGCTGCCCATGAGTCCGACGCCATCATCCTGCTCAATCGTGTGAAGCCACACTCAATCCTCACTGGCAATCTCGGAAGTGGGTTGATGAAAATGGCAGGGATTGGCCTCGGCAAACGTGACGGGGCAGACGCCATTCATACCAAAGGTCTCGCTGAGCATCTCATTCCAGCCGCGCGGCTCGTTCTAGCACGTGCACCTGTGCAGTTAGGGGTTGCCATTGTCGAAAATGCTCTGCACCAACCCTGGAAAATTGTAGTCGTTCCTACCCCTGCCATTGAAGCAACTGATCAGACCCTACTAGCCGAGGCACGTGCTATACTCCCCAATATCCCATTTGACCCAATCGATGTATTAGTTGTTGATCAAATGGGGAAGAATTTTTCTGGCACCGGAATGGACCCCAATGTGATCGGTATGCATCGACGTATCGGAGGGACACCCCAACGCAGCATTCGTCGTATCGTCGCGCTTGATCTCTCCCCAGAGAGCCATGGCAATGCCAACGGTGTCGGCATGGCGGATATTATTACCGAGACCCTACGCGAGAAGATTGATTGGCATGCGACCTACACCAATGCACTCACCGCAGATTTTCTATCTGGTGTCAAAATACCTTACACATGTCCCAGTGTGTGGGAAGCAATTGCGCTGGCATGTAAACCTTTCACACCAGCAACAATACGGGCAGTTCGTATTTCCAACACCGCACATCTCCAGCAATTTTGGGTATCACCAACACTTTGGCAGGAAATTGATCACTTGCCACTACTTACACACGATACCACTCACAAAGCCATTCCCTTTGACATAGAACATCTTCCCTGAAGTTTACAACGCATTTCGCTTGTGATTATACAGATGAATAGAATAAACACATCTTATGTCATCAATCTATTCTGTTCACGAATAAAGTTTGCTTGTGTCAAGGCTTCTGTTAGGGTATAATGAATTGTAATGTTAAGATACATCAAACTACGACGTTTGAGTAACTTTTTGTTTAGGTGTTTTTTACCCAGCATTCCATTTTGTCAGGTTACGTTTTACATCAGTTTGCTTGATAGCGCGTCGCAAGGACTCAACTGTTCGTAATAAGTTGACACTCGCACGCGTGATGTAGGAGGGAGCATGAGTCAGACCTCAATTGTGCTCGTCCATGCCCATGCCCTTTTTCGTGAAGGGTTACGCGGTTATCTGTCCAATTTGTCAGACTTCCGCATTGTGGGCGAGGCTAGCAATGGGCAGCAAGCGATTCAACTCGCTGATTATACCGATCCTGACATTATGATTATGGAAATAGATCTGCCTGGGGTCAATGGATTAGAAGTTGCACGTGCCGTAAAACGGACTCACCCCCATATTGGCGTCATTTTGTTAAGTGCCTCTATGGATGGCCCCAGCGTCGTCAAGGCTATACGTGCCGGAGTGGCGGCCTATCTCCCACGTAACGTGTCGTGGGAGGAGCTTTTGAACGCTTTACGTCGGGTCCAACGCAGCGATTATGTGATTAACGATCTTGTTCTCTCATTACCAGAAGTTGCTGGACAGGTACTGGCTGCATTTCGCCATCTCGCGGTTGAAGAAGATACACAAAGTATTTACTCACCACTGTCACCGCGTGAATTGCAGGTGCTCGAACTCATAGCAGATGGTCGAACCAATAAAGAGATTGCGGCGCATCTGGATATCAGCAATCAAACGGTAAAGAATCATGTGTCTTCGATCTTACGCAAATTGGCAGTAAACGATCGCACGCAGGCTGTCGTTTATGCGATGCGACGCGGCTGGATCAAAGTGGTCTTACCTGGTGAATAAGTGCGTACAGTGAAGAGCATACGTGACGCTAGACATCCCAGATTGCGTGTATAATACGGTCGGGGTATATATCACAGATAGCACGATGATCATAACCGTAGAATTCGTTTCGCTAAATAGCATCTGAATGTTAAAGTAAATCTCCATGACTTTTCACCGAACCTTGGCGTTACTCCTATGTTGTACAGTGTTGCTCGTCGCTGGATGTGAGCAAACATCAATTGCGGAAGAGGAACAAGTTCGCAATATCGAAACTATCCAGGCAGGGACACCTTCGCCGACATTATCACCGACACCAACATTCACACCAACATTGACGCCAACAGCAACAGCTACCACCGGCCCGACACCAACACCGACAGACACACCTGAACCCACACCAACACCACTGCCACCAACACCAACACCTGATCCGGATTTGGCCGACTTTAGCCTGTGCAACCAAATTGCTGGTGACAGTCGTAGCGGGCGATTCTCAGCCGAGATTACCACTATTACCACAACAGTCGAGGCATCACTTGAACGTCTGGCGATTGAACTGGATGTACCTGGTGACTCCGCACCACCACATGCACTCGTTCGTTGTCTGAGTGCTATTGATGACACATTTGGTGAGCCTGGCGAGGCGCCAGATGATGGATATATACTGCTGATCGAACTGGATGATTGGTTACACGACGAACAATTTGAGGCCACAGATATTGAAGCAACTGCCGATCTCAGTGGCACCACCGTGATCCGAAACCTTGATCTTCGTGTTGATCCAGATGCAACAGTTGGCGCAACACTGGCGATAAATCTGAAAGAACCACTCCCCTTCCGAGTGACCTTTGAAGAAGAGCCATTCCAGATCATCCTTGAAGTGACCAAAACATCACCAATTGGTGAAACCAGCAGTCAGCTTACACAAGCAGCACCTGGTGCCACAACACCATCCGATCCGGTGGTGTATCTCCAGGATGGTGATATCTGGAAATTTGCCGATGGTGATGTGACGAACCTGACCGACTCACCAGAACCAGAGACGGCAATAGCAATTAATCCAGACTTTGATTTAGTCGCATTCTGTCGGGCCACACCTGGTGCCGATCCCGATGACACACAGGCTATTAGTACATTGTGGACGATGGATATTAACGGTGAAGATCAGAGTGAGCTTGCAGCGGTCGGGCGCTCGTGTTTCGATCCGGTCTTCTCACCTGATGGCAATACGATTGCATTTGCCGTTGATGAGAGTGGTGCAATGCCACAGCGCTCACGCATCTGGACTGTGCCTGCCGAGGGTGGCTCACCAGCAGCCGTTACCCCAACGAACGATGAGTGGAGTCGCGTTGGAGCACGATGGATCGATGATGAGAGAATTATCTACACCGCAGAAGCCGAGGATGGTCGAAGCACTCTCTTCATCTCGAATCTTGATGGGGAAGAACAAGATATTGGTGCTGCATTAGTGCTGGGAGAGCGCTACCGCGTGCTAGGCCGTCCACTGGTATCGCCCGATGGCAGTCGTATTGCTGTTGAGGGCTTGCGGTCCAGTGATAGCGGTGCCGATCTGATTCTGCTTGACTCGAACGGGGAAGAGCAGGATACCATTGGCGATGCACATTGGGGTCGTCCTCTGGCCTGGGATACAGAACAAACACTCTATTACATGACTGTCGCATGTGCGAGCGATGTTGCGATGGACTACACCTTACACGCACGTGAACAGGATGGTAACAATCGCGTGTTGGCCACTGGCCTGACCACAGGTGGGTTTGGGCATTTCAGTGCGACTGAGAATGGCTTGGTGTATGTATCTCTGGATCGCTTGCCAACCGGAACACGTGGGCCTTTCACCTTTGAACGGCTCACTGACAGCACGCTCTGGTACTGGGATTTGCCCAGCGGCGCACGAACACCATTAGTCGAAGTGCAAAGCGGTATTAGCGCACTTGCACAATAAGCATTCACGAGAGACCGATGATCATTGTTGGCAACGATCATCGGTCTCTTTTCATGTACAGCTATGAACATACTGGGTGTCGACATTGGCGGAACCTTCACTGATTTTGTCTCACTTCATGAAGGCCGCTTAACGATCTACAAGTTGCTTAGCACACCCGACGATCCAGCACGGGCCTTACTTCAGGGTATTGCCGTGCTTGGGCCACCTGATGCACTTGTCCACGGCACCACGGTAGCCACCAATGCGTTGCTGGAAAGGCGTGGAGCACCCACAGCACTGATCACCACGGCAGGTTTTCGTGATGTGCTCGCGATTGGGCGCGGCAATCGTCCAAGTTTGTACGATCTGGACATCACACGAGACCCACCAGTTGTTGAAGATGCCTGGCGTCTAGAAATCGCTGAGCGGTTGGATCACCACGGCACGATTGTACAATCCCTTGATGCGGATCATCTGCACCAACTCATTGCTACTTTGCTGGGAAGTTCGATTGAGTCGGTAGCTATTTGTCTGCTGCACGCATACGCAAACCCCATACATGAACAATTCATCATTACTACCATTGAACAAATTGCCCCTCCCAATCGTTTTTATCTCTCTGCCTCACATCGTATCATGCCCGAACCACGGGAGTATGAACGCACCAGTACGACGGTCGTTAATGCATATGTTGCACCAGTACTCGGTCGTTATCTGACCCGTCTGGAGTCTGCGCTGAGAGAAAAAGGGGTCGCATCACTACGGTTAATGGCATCAGACGGGGGCAGCATGGGCCTGGCAACAGCACAGGCGCTGGCTGCCCGAGCCACCTTATCCGGGCCTGCTGGTGGTGTCGTCGGTGCACGGTTTGTGGCACAGCGTGCTGGATTTGAACGTATCATCACCTTTGATATGGGAGGCACTTCCACCGATGTTGCGCTCTGTGATGGGACATTGCCACGTATCGGTGAGTCACACGTGGGAGGGCTGCCGGTTCACTTACCCAGCATTGACATTCATACCGTCGGAGCAGGGGGCGGCTCAATTGCACGCATCGACGCAGGCGGGGCGCTTCGGGCTGGTCCGCAGAGCGCCGGGGCAAACCCTGGGCCAGCCTGCTATGGGCATGGTGATCTACCAACCGTGACGGATGCCAACCTGTTGCTTGGGCGCCTACAAGCCAACTACTTTCTCGATGGCCAGATGAAGCTTGATAATGAGCGCTCAGAGGCAGCCTTTGCCCTACTCACCCAACATCTGGCCATTGGTATCGACCAGGCAGCACTCGGGGTGGTGCGTGTCGCGCATGCTGCGATGGATCGAGCCATCCGTACGATATCAGTCGAACGCGGCTATGATCCACGCGACTTTGTGCTGGTGGCTTTTGGCGGCGCCGGTCCACTCCATGCAGCATATCTTGCGACAGAACTCGGCATGCGGCGGGTCCTGGTGCCACGCTACCCTGGTGTCCTCTCCGCATTGGGGATGCTCACTGCCGATGTGACACGTGATGCCAGCCAGGCGCTGTTGACACCCCTTGACCAACTCGATCTGGCGTTGACACACAAGCATATGGAGTCTCTGGCCAAGGAAGGCTTACAGGCTCTTGCGACTGATGGTGAACCGACTAAGCATTGCCACATTGAATTTACACTCGATCTGCGTTACGTTGGACAATCGTATGAGATTACCACGCCATTGGTGGATTGGGAAGCCAGCACTACCCAACGCTCCCCGTTAACAGCAGCAGACCTGCGCCAGGCAACCACACAGTTTCATACCCTGCACGAACGTCGCTACGGCCACGCCATGCCGGAACACCCAGTTGAGGTGGTACTACTGCGTATGCGTGCGATCAGTGTGCGGCCTCCATTGTCATTGCATCTGGCCGACGAACTTCCAACACGTACAAAGCCACTGCAACCACGGACAATCGTCGAGGCCGCTCTAAGTGACCAGACGGCAGTTCGCACACCAACATCGCTCTACGACCGCACGGACCTGTACCCTGGTGACGGATTTGCTGGACCCGCCATTGTGGTGCAACTCGATACCACCACCATCATACCCCCAGCGTGGTCAGCCGAGATCGATGCCGACCTCAATTTGCTGTTGACGTTGGCATGGTAAAACACCTCTGATACTCTACATAAAAGCGTATTCCGACAAAATCAACCCAGACCCTTTTCCCGAACAGGCAGTGCGCTATCACGTATGATCAGATCTGCATACGTCTCACGCCGTTGAATAAGTGTTGCCGTACCGGATTCGACCAGTAAAAGTGCAGGTCGCGGAACTTGATTGTAGTTACTCGCCATACTTAGTGTATATGCGCCACTTGAGGCAAGCGCCAGTAAATCGCCTGACGTGGCGTACGGCAGTGCCACGTCACGTAGTAACACATCACCTGACTCGCAAAACCGACCAGCCACATGCACCTGTTCTACAGGATTTTCGTGGGCGCGATTGGCCAGTAGTGCCGCATATTTGGCCTGATACAGCGCAGGGCGAATGTTGTCGGCCATACCACCATCGATGTGCAGATAACGTGGGCGCTGGGGGGCCGCTTTGGTTGCTACCACGCTATACAGGGCCACACCTGCACGTGCAATAATGGAGCGTCCTGGTTCGATCACTAGTTTTGGAAGCGGCAGACCACGCGCTGCACACCCCGCTTCAAGTGCACGCCCGACCTGCTGCGCCCACATGTGAATATTGTATGCTTGTTCTGTCGTGTAAGCAACGCCGATGCCACCGCCGGGACTGATGGTATCAATGGTTATGTCAAAGGTTGCGCGTAGCCAGGATGCCCGATCAAGGAGCAGTTCGATGGCCTGCACAAAGGGCCGATCATCAAACAACTGCGATCCAAGGTGCACATGCAAACCGCTCAGACGTAGTCCTGGCGATTCGCGAATATGGTCAACTGCTTCACCAAAGACCGCGAGTGGCAATCCAAACTTTGACTCTTCATGACCAGTGGCAATGTAGGCGTGCGTATCAGCATCGATACCAGGTGCAAGGCGCAGCATAATAGCCTGTGGTTGGGAATGGTGGGAGGTTAACTGCGACAATAATGCCAACTCATCTAATGTATCGACAACTATGCGTCCAACACCAGCCTCTAATGCCATCTCCAGTTCAGCACGTGTTTTCACGTTGCCGTGGAGGTGCATGTTTGCAGCGGGAACACCCGCCCGTAACGCAATATACAACTCACCACCCGACACCACATCCAGGCCAAGCCCTTCGGCAGCCATAAATTGTGCAACAGCGGTGTTGAGTAATGCTTTACTGGCATAGTGAATTGACGATGTGCCACAGTACCCATGCTGCAAGGCTTCGTGATAGGTCCGACAATGTTGAGAGATAGTCGCTGCATCAAGCAAATACAACGGGGTCTCATATTGGTGTGCGAGTGCAACAACATCACAACCATTTATAGTCAGATGTCCGTAGGAGTTTATAGTTGCTGTGGTTGGCCAGATATGATCGAGCAATGTCATGTAATCTTTCCTATTATGTCACCGAAGAAACGGGTTGTTCACGAACCTCGAGAAAAGAGCGCATATCGGTAAGCGACTCACCATCAGTGAGCACAAGCAGTGTATCTTCAGACTCAAGGACTGTACCGCCGTCTGGCACAATCTTATCACTATCACGTGAGACCATCACGATCAACGCCCCTTTGGGCAAACGTAATTCCATAATGGATTTTCCGACGACAGGCGAATCGCCTGGAATAGCCAGTTCAACCAGTTGGCTGTTGATATTAACATCTGGAACAAACTCCATTGGATAGTGATAAAGTGCTTCTTTGGGGTTGTTCATGTTCAACAAGCGGGCTACCAGGCCAATAGACGAACCCTGAAGCAACACGGAAGTAATCACAATAAAAAAGACCAGATTGAAAATGACATCAGATTGCGGGACACCGGCTAGCAGAGGAAACGTTGCCAAGACAATAGGGACCGCACCACGCAGGCCGACCCAGGCCACCATAGATTTGGCGCGGAAACTCAGCTTGGTCAGTGCCAGAGCGATAAAAACGCTGATGGGTCGCGCCACAAAAATAAGGAACAATGACACGAGAATACCACTTCCAATCACCGGAATGAGTTGCGATGGAAAGATTAACAAACCCAGTGTGATAAACATAGCGATCTGCATACACCATGCAATGGCATCGTGAAAGCGCATCAAACTCCGCTTGTGGATGAAGTTACGATTTCCCATCACCATACCAGCAATATAGACAGCGAGAAAACCATTCCCGCCAACCGCATCGGTCATACTATAGGTAAACAACACCATGCCTACCATCAAGGCAGGGTACAGACCGTCGTATGGCAGACGCGAACGGTTCACAATAAAGGTCATCCCTAAGCCCATCGTATATCCCAGCGCAGCACCGAGAGTCATTTGCAACACAAAGCCTGGGATCAGACCAACAAGCGAGGTACCCGATGTCACGACCAGATTGGTCAAACCAATGGTCAGGAACACCGCTATCGGATCATTACTCCCCGACTCGAGTTCGATTAGTGGTTCGAGATTCTCTTTCAGATTGACACCACGCGCGCGCATCACCGCAAAGACGGCAGCCGCATCGGTTGATGACACAATTACGCCCAGAAGCAAACCAATCATCCACGGCAGATCAAGCACAAATGTAGCGAAAAGGCCGACCAGTATACCGCTGATCAATACCCCAAAATTAGCTAGTGATAGGCCACTCCACAGCACAGGACGGATCGTACGCCACTCCGTATCCAGGCCGCCAGAGAACAGAATAAACGCCAACGCGATAACACCAAGTGATTGTGCAAATGCGGCATTGTCAAAATAAATACCACCAGGTCCTTCTGATCCGGCAAACATGCCAATGCCAAGGAAGAGCAGTAAGGCAGGAATACCCAGCCAACTTGAAGCTTTACTGGCAACAATACTGAGGATGAGTAGAATAGAACTACCTAACAATAAACTCTCAAAAGCTATATCCATAGATTTCCCTCACCCATATACTTCACAATCTCGTGTACTACTTTTTTATTCAAAACATATTATTTTAATCCGAAAACGGCTGAATAAGTTTTTTCTTCACGTAGAGAAACCGCACGTTGGCGGGATAGACGTCCAAGACGCCGTGCCCACCACGTGCGGCTCACCTTCATGTACCCTACAAATTAGTTAGCGAACCAAATCCTTTGCTGCAGTCAACACAGCATCATAATCAGGATGTTGACCAGCAACCGGCACATACTCCGCATAGCGGATCACACCATCCGCATCGACCACAAAAACGGCCCGGCTCTCCAACCGTAAATCTTTGATGTGTGTGCCATAGGCATCGCCAAAGCTCACATCACGGTAGTCCGAGAGGACTTGCATGTTGGATACTTCTTCAGCACCACACCAACGTGCCTGTGCAAAAGGAAGATCGACACTTACCCCAACGACATTGATCGCATCACCTAGTTTGGCCGCCTCTTGATCGAAACGATGAGTCTGTACGGAACAGACGCTCGTATCAACGGAGGGGACAACACTGATAATCATTGGTTTGCCAGCAAACGAGTCGCTGCTAACCTCTTGTAGTTTGTTGCTGATCAAGGTGAATGCTGGTGCTTTATCACCAGGTTTCAATTCTGGTCCAACAAGCGTGCGTGGCCCCAAGAAATCAAACGCTCCTGTGCGTTCCATGGATTCCTCCTCATGTTTCAGAGCAGTATACAACCAGACAGCTTACAAACAGCTATCTACCATCGTCTACGTATAGGCATCAATTATCGATTGCTTATGATTCTAGAGGGGGGCATTACGTTTGTCAAATGACCAGCCAATGGCATGTGCTGATAGTGGACGTATCAAGGTACATGTCTATTACTAACGAACCACGATACAGAACGCAATCTTTCCAGCGACCTGCGTTATGTACCAGAGCAAACCCATCAGCAAAATACTCAGGGGATGGTGGCTAGAAACCCGTGTTTTGACGGGTAAAGCATAGTCACGGTGGTGCAGCATGTTGCATATATCTACAGCAACACCACCGCAACATTTTAATGGGTAGTACAACCTTTAACTTTGCCAGATCTTATCTATGTATCGAAACGTGTGTCTCACAGGTACCAATACGTTAACGACCGATCCTTATTTAAGCAGATGCAATCAGATCAATTGAAGGTCGCACCTGAAGTGGTTGGGCTTCACTCCCACCAATGCCAGTCAAGGTGATACTGTACACCCAACCTGCCTCAAATCGAAACTCTGGCGATGTTACCAGCAATTCGCCTGTCTCAGAAGAGAGCACTTCAAACTGATATACGCCCGGCGGAAGGCTGACATAATCGGCGGAGGTAAAGAACTGATCTGTTAAGAAAGGAATTTCCGAACCGACCGGACGAATATCAAATGCTCCGGTATTTGACGATGCGTGAATAACGCGCACACTTGCCAGATCGGCAGGCAGATTCTCATCTTTATCTGACAATACTAATGCTTGAATATTAGCAACATTGTTCACAGCAACGACCGTGTAAGGCTCACCACGGATAAGATCAACCGTTGCCTCAATAACAGCATTTTCCACACCCTGTCCAGTTGGGATAACCTGAATAAACTGCTGTCCTGGCGCTACCTGAAGATATTCCGTCGTTACGGTATAGCCAATATTTTCGAGGACACGCTCGCCATTCACGTAGACATCTACGGGTGGCGCATCAGGTGAGTCATGCATAACACGTAACAGAGCAGGTTCGGCCTGAGCACTTGCAGTCAGGGGAACAACGGCAGAGACAATCAAAAGAGTTATAATCGTAAATACAATACGCGACATAAAGTCCTCCTAATTTTTGTGAGTTATGATGTACCTGAAGACTTTTGACGGCGTTGATGTTAGCGGGGATGTTTGTCAAGAGCATATTATTTGTGAGACACACCCTTTACTCATCAGCAATATCTGTGCCAGAAATCGCTCATCACGTAGCCATTTTCCTGGTATTTAGTGTGAATGGGAGAAGCCAAAAGTGCGTCCAAAAAAATGGAATATAGTCAGACATGCTACCAGTAACAAAGAGGTTTTTTATGATTATCATCGCAAGCACCAACGGTGCTATCGGTATTCCGCAGGCATGGGAGATCCTCGAGCAGGGTGGAACAGCCCTCGATGCAGTTGAAGCCGCCACCCGCATCGTTGAAGACAATCCCGACGATCACACCGTGGGCTATGGTGGCTATCCAAATCTGGTCGGCGACGTCGAATTGGATGCATCGATTATGGATGGTACAACTTTACAGGCTGGCGCGGTGGGGGCACTGCGTGGCTACCGCTACGCCATCACCGTTGCACGTCGTGTGATGGAAGAGCTCCCACACGTGATGCTAGCCGGTGAAGGAGCCGCACGTTTTGCTGCCGAAATGGGCATGCAATCCGAACACTTGCTTACCGAACAAGCCGCACAGGTCTGGCGTGCCGGGATCGACGGACAACAACCAACGATTAGCGCTTCACAGACAGCCCTCCTTGATGAATTACGGCGCCACACGGCTAATCTCACCAGTGATCCTGAACGTGTGTCCGGCACGGTCAACTTTATTGCTCAGGATCGTACCGGACACATTGCGTCAGCCGTCAGCACGAGTGGCTGGGCGTGGAAATATCCGGGACGGGTAGGCGACTCCCCCGTCATTGGGGCAGGCAACTACGCCGACGATCGTTATGGGGCCGCTGCCTGCACTGGTTGGGGTGAGCTGGCCATACGTGCAGGAACCACCCGCTGTGTCGTACTCTACCTCAAACTTGGCTACACCCTTGAAGAAGCGTGTCATGCCGCTTTTGCAGATCTCATCGCCCCGCACGAAGATCCCGGCACAGCCATTATGAGTATGGTGGCACTTGACCGACATGGCAATCACTGCGCGGTGTCTACCTCGTCAGGGCGCACCTATGTCTATCAGGCAGCCGGCATGACCAATCTGGAAGAACTACCACGCCTTGTTATCACACCTGGTCAAAAGTGAGCGAAGAGACAACTCGATAGAGCACAACCAGGCAATTGCTCACACCTGTTGCGGAAGTCCGCGCCACAAGTGGTGCACTGGACCGACTCCTTTACCAATGGCTTCCGCATGTCTGATCGCTTCCAACACATAATTATGCGCCTGACTCACGGCCTGCTCCATTGGGACACTGCGTGCCAGCAAGGCCGTGATCGCAGACGCGTAGGTACATCCCGTTCCATGAGTGTGGCGCGTTGGTATGCGTGGTGAGCGTAGTGTATGAAAACTCACGCCATCATACAATACATCAACGATAGCATCAGGAAGGTGTCCACCCTTCAGCAAAACGAAGCGCGGGCCAAGATCATGTAAATCACGTGCTGCATCAAACATATCCTGCTTTTGTTCAACAGGACGATTCAGCAAGACACCCGCCTCAGGCAGGTTGGGGGTGATAAGCAATGCCAGAGGCAGCAATCGTTCTCGTATAGCATCCACCGCATCTTTGGCAAGCAGTGGATCACCACTCTGCGCCACCATCACCGGATCCACCACCAGATTGCTGATCTTGTAGCCTGATAACGTTTCCACCACCGCTTCAACCACCTCCGTTGAACCAAGCATGCCGGTCTTGATAGCATCGGCCCCAATATCATCAAGCACCGCTTCAATTTGCCCCACTACAAGGCGTGGCGCCAGCATCTCAAAATCACGTACGCCCAACGTATTTTGTACGGTGATAGCGGTAATCGCACTGGCACCATAAACGCCGTGTGCCATAAATGTCTTCAGATCAGCTTGAATGCCAGCACCGCCACCTGAGTCCGAACCAGCAATAGTAAGTGCTTTATGCATTATCAACTCCCTTCTTTTCCATAATAATGACCAAATAAAAACACAGCTACCATAAGATAACCTTACTTCGCTGGAACCGTCTTCGTGGATACTCCTTGTTCCAGTGGAGTCTGGAAGAAATCGTACTCGCATTGCATGGCGTAGCGGTATATGGCAGGCGTTTGGGGAGCATCTACGGCATATGTATCTGTCAGACGCTCTATTTGCTGCGACAACGCGACAAATGCAGGATCGCTGTAGGTACGAATCCACTCGGTGTAGAGATGGTCAGATGTTTGCCTTTGCGATAGCTGCTGGCCAATAAACGCATACAAGCGCATACAGGGTGACATTGCAGCAACTATCAATCCAACATCACTACCCCAGGCCGTCGCAAGCAAAAAATCGGTGTATCGACGTGTAGCGCTGCCAGGTTCAACTGCATGAATATCAACATGCCATCTGGCTGCATACTCTGTATGCAGTGTAAGTTCGGCAAGCACACCGTTTGCGAGCTTGTGAAAGGCGCGAAAACCGTCCCAGTCGGGAGATTTTGCTGCGGCAATCGAATAAGCACGTACAAAGGCTGCCAGGAAGAAGGTATCTTGCCCGATATAATAAGCAAATTGTGCCTCTGGCAACGTCCCATCCGCAATGCCCATTACAAAGGGATGTTTCAGACATGCCTGCGCCAGATCCTCATTGGACTGCCACAAACTCTGTGATACTGTCATAATTCACCTCTTTTCTACAAACTGTGTCCATTCTTAAAAGATTGACTACCAAATGGAGCATTTTTACGGATCGATTGCCACAATACGAACACTTTCGAAGACTTGTTCAGGAGTGAGATGATAGATCTGATCAAAGAAGGCCACTTTGAAGCTAGCCGGGCCAGTCGCTTTGTCGGCAGCCAGCTCAGCAGCAAGCCCATATGTGGCCAGTCCTCCGGCAGCCGCAACCAGTGGATCGCTTTCTACAGCCGCAAAAGCAGCTACAACCGTTGTTGCCATACACCCCGTACCGGTGAGCGAGGGGAGCCAGCTATGCCCATTATCGACACCAAATACTCGCTCACCATCAGCGACAATATCGCGTTTGCCGGTAAGCGCTGCCACCGTACGATATGTGCGCGCCATCTGCTGTGCAACAACCACAGGGTCGTCGTGACTGGCAATGCTTTCCACACCCCGCACTTCTCCTTCTAACCCAGTGAGCGCACTGAGTTCACCTGCATTGCCCCGCACAATTGCAATCTTCAGGTCGTGCAGAAAAGCTTTGTTGGTGGTAGTACGTAACGTGGTGGCACCAGCACCAACTGGATCGAGCACAATTGGCGTCTGGGTGGCGTTCGCTCGTTGACCCGCGATCGTCATCGCCTCAATCCATTCGTTGGTGAGGGTACCCATGTTCAGGATCAAAGCGCCGGCTGCATCAACCATTTCGGCAACCTCTTCAGCAGCATGCGCCATCACAGGTAATGCCCCGATGTGCAGGGTAACATTCGCTGTATCATTCATGACGACGAAATTTATGAGGTGGTGCAACAACGGTTTCTCAGCACGAATCCGCACCAGGTTTTGGGCAGTACGTTCTTTCAAATCCATGAGATGCTCCTGTTCTGCGCTTCCAAAAGCACATAATTGAGTCAATTAACGGGTTACTTTCCTGCGTAGTTGTTGTGCTGCATCCAATGGATCAGGTGCACCAAGAACCGCAGAGATCACGGCAACACCCGCAGCTCCGGCCTTGATCACCGCAGCGGCGTTAGCCAGAGTAACTCCACCAATCCCAACAATCGGAATAGCGATGGATTGCGCGATTGCAGTCAACCGTTCAGGGCCAATAGGCGGTCCGGCATCTGGCTTACTTGGTGTGCCATACAGATCGCCCACACCAACATAGTCAGCACCATCCTGTACGGCCTGCTGGGCGTCAGCGACGGTTGCAACAGAGACACCAAGCATGCGATCAGGACCAATAAGCTGACGGGCCATCTTCGCAGGCATGTCGCGTGGACCAACGTGCACTCCCTCTGCATTGATCGCCAGGGCCACATCCACACGGTCGTTGACGATCAGCGGAACGTTCATTGACTGTGTCAGATCGTGGAGGGCCTGTCCAAAAGTGATCATGTCGAGGGTTGTCAGATCTTTGTCACGGAGTTGTATCACCGTAGCCCCACCCCGCAATGCAGCGGTTATTACCTCGAGCAGCGAACGATCACCAACTGTGCGTCGGTCGGTAATGACATAGACCGACCAATCAACTCTGGTGTTCATTACGAGACTCCTTTGTCATAAGCAAATGGCTACATAGGTGGGCTACAACCACAAGCACCACCCATCATCAGTTTTGCATTAGTCTGGGAAAAGAAGATTCGAACGTCAACAACCATGTGAGGATTTTTTGCAGTCATACACACCTCCATACACGTGAGAGCGGAGGCGCCGGAATCAAAAAAACCACTGATTCCAGATAGATCAGCGGTGTCACAGTAACCGGTCGCTTTCCTACGCTGGCATCATCCAGGTCAGGTTCTAAGGGTCGGTGACATCGGTAGGGTTCACCCTCTCAGCCAGGCTCTACCTGGCTCCCCTAGCTGTGTTGCGTACAACACATTATGTTTTATGATGTGCTTCTATTATAACAGCAACATTGAGATACATCAAAATGCTTTTGCTTCGTTTATCTGCCCTACCTTATCGTTCAAACACAAACGAGGTCATCGTCCCACACAAACGTGGTACATTGCTACCTGCAATCTTGTAACATACACGGAGGAGTGATGTTGACACCCGACTTTCCCCCTGGTGAGCGTGCCATGGTTTCTCCGTATCTGCTAATAACGCTAACCTATGGGCTTGGCACCCTCACTACAATACATGATCTTGGCGGTGCGTACAATTTGAATCTGGTACTCCATACAGCGATCGGCCAGTATGTGGCGCGGATTTATCGTCCGTGGGTAACAGCCGAGCGACTTCAGGCACTGCAAAGTCTTAAGTATGACCTTTACACACTCAATTTGCCCGTGATCTTGCCGTGTCCAACATGCACTGGCACGACGTATACCACGTTTGAGGATCGCATGGTGGAAATGGAGCCATTTCTGCACATGGATCGCGTGAACGAAGCTCTGCCATCCTATCTCCATGCTGCAACAATGCTCGGCCAATTGCACAATGGTCTGCGCCGGGTTGGGGGCAAAGCGACTATTCCCGCGCCTCACGTTGCCAATTACGCGCCGCCGGAGACTCTCCAGGCTTGGATACTGCATGTGCAACAACAACTGCAGCATGCCACTCACCTACAGGCAACCCAGGCACAAGCGTTATGCACCACAGCCCTGATACTGCTCGAAACCATTCTGGGCTGGTGGCACAATCATAAGACGAGATTGCCACAACAGCTTATTCATGGCGATTATGGCCTGAGGAATATCGCATTCTATCAGGGGAAGATTGTAGCCCTTTTAGACTTCGATTTTGTAGCACAACGGGAACGCCTATTTGAACTTGCCTATACGGTATTCTGGATGCTCTATCGCCTGCCATTAGCACCCTCACCACACACTATGTGGAAGCATGTGCAGCAGTTTATTGAACACTATCAAAAGACAAGTTTGCTATCGCTGACGGATGTGGAGCATGCATTATTACCCATAGCAATGGCTCGTGTGCCTTTGTACTGGATTGCAGAAGCAGCCTTTCTGCCAAATCCGGTTGATGTGGTATTGCAATATGCCACACATCTGGCGCTGGCACAACACCTGTTCAATGAACAAGAGGTGTGGTTGAAGTTGTAGCCAGCAGCCTAAACTATAGCGTTTCTGGGTTACGCCAAAAGAGGTTGCATTTAATAAAATCTTCATATTCAAAGGCTTTATTTCTTGCGCGACGCGCTCGCGCTATGCTATAATCCATGAATTGAGTTTCATTCACTATAGCGATATACCTGCGGTTGAGCAGTACCTGGCTTCCGTGGGTTGTTTTTTGCTTCTGTATGTGGTCTGCAATTTCAAAGTCAGGCAGTGGAACAATCCATATAACCGTAGCACGCGGTTTAATCGTTATGCTACTATTCCTGGCTGCCTGCACAAACGCGAACACCACACCACCCGAAGCAGCACCACCAGCCGACTCTGAATCAGCAAATGTGACCCTGGTACTCTGGCAGAGCTGGTCTGGTACAGATAGCCAGGTCATTAGTCCCCTTGTCAACGAATACAACAACCAGAATCCGCAGGGGCGTGTACTGGTACAAGCTATCTCCATGTCCACGCTGGACGATGAATTTCGTACTCAGGCGACACGCGGCTCTGGCCCACACATGATTATGATGCCAAGTAGCTGGGTAGGCGAATTGGCAAGCGCAGATCTCTTTCTCCCACTCGATGAGTTTATCTCTCCCGCCGAGCGTAATACGCTTCTCCCCGTAACGTTAGGAAGTGGCCAGATACGTAATACTGAAGGAAAAACAACCTTATACGGCTTACCAATCAGCTTTGACACGCTGGCTCTGTTCTACAACCAGGCGAATATTGAAACCGCCCCCGAAGATACAGATGACTTATTACGGCTTGCGCGTGGACTTAGCGATCCCGACGATGAGCCACCGCGCTGGGGATGGGCAATGGATCTGTCAATTGATGAAACGATTGGCTATCTCCACGCCTTCGGCGGCCAGGTGTTCGACGAAAACGGTGAAGTGGTACTGGCCAATGCGGGTAGTGACGGGGCAGAACAATGGCTTGAATGGCTTATGGCACTCAATGATGACCCACAACTGTTTGTTCGATTGGATAGTAGTATTCAGGTCGAACGTCATGTCAAGAACAACCAGGTGGTGATGAGTTTTGGATGGGCCCACGAACTAGCGGCGTATCGCCAACTGTGGGGGGGACAAATGGGTATTGCACCACTCCCCGTCTTGAGTGAAACCAACCAGGCACCACAACCCTATGTTCAGAGTACGCTGTTGGCCGTCAATCAAGGTATAAGTGAGACCGAACGTAATGCAGCAATGGCATTTTTACGTTACATGATTAGTGAAGAAGTACAAGAAGTACTACTCGAACATGAAATACAACCCGCACGTCAGGATCTCCGTTTGAGCGGCGATGAACCACACCTTATAGCAGCACGTATCTTTCGCGCTCAGGCCGAACAAAGCCAGCCTATTCTCAACGGGAGAGAGCGTGATCTCATCTGGCGTGAACTGCAGTTGATGCAGCGTCAGGCTGTCACAAAAAGCATCAATCCCGCCGATGCAGTTCTGAACGCCGATCAGCGGCTACGTGATCAGCTAGAGTCCGACAATCCTTAGTGTTCGTTTTGAAAGACCTGCCACAATCGCTTGAATTCAGCCTGCGGATTGTACCAGTACCGTTCAACATCGATATCAAGGAATGAAGTTGATGTAATCTCACAAGTCTGTGGTTCTGATGCTATAAAAGTCTTCACGGTACTGGCAAGTGGTTTTTCATTCCCTTTCTGATCAATCAAGCCACGGGTACGGGCATAGATTGTTTTGTCCAATGATGGGATACGCTGCACATCCTCAGTGTAGTCCGCATAGTCCGACAGCCACACACCAGGCGCGCCGACGCGTTGCAACTCCGACAACACATAATCAATATAGTGAGCCTGTTCTTCGTACGTGGACAGGTAGGCATTAAGCGATTGTCCAAAGGCCACATCGCGCTCCCAACTACCAGTATGATCCGGTTTTGTGGCTTGCCCAAGACCCACAATATGAACAAAAGTACCAGCTAATGTGGTGGTAAGGTGGTGGAGAAAGAGTACCGCAACAGGATCGAGCGCCTTCTCACGCAACAACATTCCCTGATCAAGAGAAAGCGCCACAGCGTCACATAGTTCAGCCAGGTATTCTGGTCGTGGACCCACTTGCAACGTCAGACCACGTATCGAAGTAGTACCCCAGATCGGTATTCTGCTATACTCACGTATGGTAGTTACTATGACTGTATACCATTGACGTACTGTTTCGATGGTATCAGGCTTGCGGAGGTATTCCAGACCTTCGCCAAGCTGCCAGGCCAGAATGTCTGGATGTGAACCAAAGTAGCCGACCAGTTCATGTAAAAAATAGGTTTGTGCATCACGAATAGCAGCATCACCAAAGATATCCTGAGATGGCGTATAGTGATACCCCCACTTGTAGATGACCGGACTCAGCGTAGCAGGCGATACAGTTACTGGCTTCCCAAAGCGTCGTAGTTGCTGGAGTTCATGGATCGGGTTTGGCCAACTGACCCAATCTGGTATATGCATACCACCTTGCAACGTGAGCGGGAACAGGGTGACAACGACCTGTAACTTAACCTCGTTTGCTGCATCAAGTGCCTGTTCAAATGCACGAAATGCATATGTATTGACCTTACCAGACGTTGGTTGAAAGTCTTCCCAACGCAGACCGAAACGAACACTCTGGAAGCCTAAAGCGGCGATGTGCGCTAATTCATCACAAACTTCGCTTCGATCAAATGCTTCCCACCAACGTAGCCCTTTCCGGCGTGGCCAGTAGGTAATACCTGAGACAAAAGGACGTGGGTCTTGTTGTGACACCGTGATCCTCCACACATGACAATAGATTCTAATCCGTTATGTAATTGGTTATACAGATGCATTGTATATTATGATGTATATGATATTACATGACAACGCAAAAATACGTCTTTTTTTCGTTATCATGGCAGGTGCAATTGTTACATCTTGCACACAAGACCAACTATCAATATTGACCACACAAAACTCTCGTCTCACACATCACAGTAAGGTTGTTGTATGCGCTATCTCTCTCTTTTACTCATTATACTGCTCTTGTTCGTCTCACGGTCATTCAATCATACGTCAACAGAAGTTTATGCTCAAGATGATACACCACTCCGTATCATCCCCGAAACAAACCGTGTCCGTTTAGAGTGGCAGGATACCAATGTCAGTATACAGGGTGGTAGTCCACAGGAGCCTAATCTGCCACTGGTTGAGATCGGGGGCGTACAGATGCCTGCCCGTCTGGTCGCGCTGAGTGTCCACAACGATACGCCGATCCAGCCACATATCGAACGCCTCGCGAGTATTCCGTGGGGTGGCAAACTCGCTTCGGCAGAACAGATTGTGCCACAAAGCGACGGTGGTGAGCTACGCCCAGCGCTTGCAGAACCAACAACTCGTGCAATTCCTACAACACCGGTGGTCGTCCTGCGGGAAGGGTATATGCGTGGACAGCGCATTGTGGTACTTGCCGTAAGTCCAGTATTTGAGCAGGATGGTGCACTACGATGGACTACCAATCTTGAGGTCACTGTACCACAAACCTCACTTTTCGATGAGGCAGCACCCACACTCTTCACCTCAAACGAGTCATTTGTCACGGCTGCAGTTCCGCCAACCAATCCTTTCGCCAATAGACGCGCTGCCAAAGTGATCGTCACACAGAGTGGCCTCCAGCGTGTGACGGGAGCAAAACTAACTCAGGCAGGGCTTGATGTGAGTGATGGTTCACGATTACGCGTGTACCATAATGGCGTTGAAATTGCAGCGCACGTCAAAAACGGTGTACTCGGGGCAAACGATGAATTACGTTTCTATGCTCCCAAAGAACACAACCGTTGGAATGCTAACGATGTGTACTGGGTTGTTGTCGAGTCTGGCACGAGTCGCCGCATGGCCAGTCGTTCCGCAGCCAATTGTACTGTGACAGCGCGCACCACTGCGTTTGAGCGAGGAGTGTGGCGTGAAAGCTCCCTCTACGATCCAACCACACCAGGAATTGATGGCGATCATTGGTATGCTGCCGATCTGAAAACGGCGCCGGATCAACCGGCTGCCACACTAGAACTTACGCTTCCGGCTGGCCTGCCACCTGCCAGTGGTACGACCACCCTCACCGTAGCTGGAAGTGCCTATACTCCTGGAACACATAATCTACGCGTTTCGATGGGAAGCGTATCGGCAACATCGACATGGGAGGAGACAGGCGCGTGGGAGCGAGAATTCACCCTCGCTGCAAATAGTCGCAACGTTGTTATTGCCGCCATACCAGGAACAGCACCAGATGGCTTACAACCCGATTACATCATATACGAACGGCCTGTCCACCTTGACTTTGGTGCAGTCGGACATACGTTTGTCGGAGTTGATGCAACTGCTTGCTATCGACTTTCCAACACAGCGACAGGACGAATTCTGTATGATATCAATGATCCACAGGCACCAGCGATTGTCAACTTACCAGGAGGCACAACAGTTACGTTTCAGGATACGGCACAGCGACATGAGTACTTACTGACTGGTACGGGTACCCTGCATACTCCCGAGGTCATCGCACATACCCCCAGCAATCTGAGTAGCCCACTCAACGCTGATGTGTTGTATATCGCTCCTCAGGCATTTCACTCAACGCTTGCGCCGCTGGTCTCACGACGGGAAGCACAGGGTCATACCGTCCGTGTTGTAGAGGTCGATGCTATCTACGATAACTGGAGTTTTGGGGCTGTCTCGCCTGATGCCATCCGCGACTTTTTGCGGCATGCGGCGGCAACCTGGAGCCGTAAGCCTGTCGCAGTTACCTTGGTTGGTGATGGTACACGTGACCCATTTGACTACACCAACAGTAATCGTGATGGACAAACCAATCATGTCAACCTTATGCCACCATACCTGGCGATGGTTGACCCATGGTTGGGAGAAACCGCTTGTGACACATGCTATGTGCAGTTGGATGGTGATGATCCGTTAGATGATCCCTTGCCCGACATTGCGATCGGTCGCTTACCCGTTAAAACCGTTGATGAGTTAACATCCGTTGTCGCCAAACTGGTTGATTATGAAACCAAACGAATCGATCCATCCGCTGGTTCACGCAATGTGTATATTGCCGACAACGCTAATCAGGCTGACGGTACGAGAGATGGTGCCGGAGATTTTGCGGCTTTTTCTGATTCAAGTGCAGCATTACAACCCGCTGGGATAGAAGTCACACGGGTCTACTATGACCCCTGGCAAAAAGACAAAGACGGCAGCCCACTCAATGAGCCGTGGCGGGAGTCAAATGCACAGGTAGCCTATGAACGCACGCTCACCACACTCCAGAATGGTGCTGGTATCATCAACTATGCTGGTCATAGCAATGTCTTTCAATGGGCTGTTACCGGCCCCCCAGCACCAGATGGCAAACAGCACTTGTTGAGTTTGTATGATCCAGACAAGCTCAAAGATACCAACAACTTCTCGATCGTGCTCAGCATGACGTGTTTGACAAGTGCATTCCAAACACCAGCAGTGAGTGGCACAACCATCGATGAACGTTGGCTCCTCGTCCCTAATGGGGGTGCAGTAGCTGTGTGGGGGCCAACCGGCAATGGTGTTGCATATGGCCACGATGCACTTCAAGAAGGTTTCTACCAACAATTGTGGGACGGACCATCCCTGCAGTCAACACTGGGCGAACTTATGACGGCTGGATATCTCAGACTACACACCAACGAAACATGTTGTCAGGAAGCATTACGAACGTTTGTCCTGTTAGGTGATCCCCTTACACCAGCACGGGTACTACCAGCCCAACGTACGTATCTCCCCATAACACAGCGCTAAAATACAACAAATACATCAGGAAAGGGCGTGCATGTGCACGCCCTTTCGCATAGCGCTATGAATTGATAGCGACGCTACGCATTTCGGAGATACGAAGGAAACTTTGCCACCAGACGCACAGCTTTTTCCGCCAGGCGTACAGAAACCGGCTTACTTGTAACTTTATTGAGAGGTCGATCTGAGGTATTATAGGCACGCTCCCACTCTTCAAGGCCAGCTGTAAGATTCCCCTCGGCCTCAATCCGTTGCCAAAAAGTACCAAAATCTTCTTTCGCATTTTCCAATGAGAAGTTCATCTTATTGGTCTTGTCCTTGAGAAAAGCCTCAATGTTGGAGTTCACGGTATCGCAGTAATCCAGACATACATTGAGCATATCGAAATCTTCCTTACGTTCCAATAGAATACCGTTCGCATACGCATTGATGATCAAACCAGATTTGGTTCGTTTTGCATAGCTCTTTGCCGTTTGTAGTCGATCTCTTGTGAGATGAACATAAAACGCATCATTACCATATTTTTGTTCCAAGCGACCAAGAAACCACGACAAACGATTGTCGGCCTCAATATGATTTGCAGGATACTGCAAACGTGCATCACCGATTTTATCTGCCCGTGACTCATGTGCACTTGTGTAATTGCGAATGTGACTACACGCCTTGTCAAATGTAACAGAACCACATCTTCCCGTGCATAAAACAAAGACATTCATAAAACTACCTCACGAAGAAATGTAATACATAACTCATCCCACGCTACCCGTTGTATGGAGAACTTTCGTAATCACACATATATGGGATAACAACAGGATAAAGCAAAGCTAAAACGTAACTAGATGTTTGCCAACATGGATACATAGACACTTTTGTCATTCGGAAATGAATAGTACTATTCATTTCCGTCCATGGACCATACAGCAATATATATGCCAGATATTTCACCATTGAATGATCTGTCTTCTCACCAGACAAAACGCATTATGTGCTTTCATGGTTAACACTTGATGAAAGCCTGCAGCTAAAATCCACACACCAGCCGTTAATCTTAATGAAGTTATAACAACATGGCCGGAGCGCTATACTTCATTGGGAGCGGCTCGAAATCATTTTCAATTGATGTTACATAATAGTTTTCAGACTTCTTATTTGATGTATATTTTTTAAGACCGACCAATTCTGTCATACATGTTGTGTATAGCCGTATGGTGCTAGCTCATTATTTCGACCATCAAAATGAATGAAACACATATTATCCAGCACTACTGTATATGCTATTCTTTTCACTACATGATGTACAAGTTGTTATCAAACGACACAAACTAAGAAAAGCGCAAAGCACCTAAATGAAATACGAGCACGATCAGGATTCCGCACCCACACAGAAACCCACCTGCAACCAGATACATGCCATTCAAGTCAAGTTGTTGGATGATGGGCTGTGCAACAATAGGCGATAAGAATTGACCTAAAAATGTAAAAGTTGTCAGACCACCCAAAGCGCTGCCCCGGAACGACTCAGGAACAGCACTCGCTAGCCATATGCTCAGGTTAGGTACCATAAAACCAAAACCAAGGCCAACCAGGGCTAAACCACTGAACATGAGATAGTAGCTCTCTACCATTCCAATAATAGCAAAGCCGAGACTAACCAGTATAAGCGAACAACCAATCAAGGGAATGTGATCTAGTCTGCGGCTTATTCTGGCCGAAAGCAATGCTCCTGAAGCAAACCAAAAGGGTGTAACCGATACGGCAAAACCGCTCTGTGCTGCACTCGCACCGACAAGTGACTCGAGATAGAATGGCAATTGAACCGGAATCAGGTAAAAAGCAATCTGTATCACAAGGACACTACTGTAGATAAAGAAGAGTAATCTAACAGGTACAGCTACGTCTGTCCTCATAGCAACAGAGACCTCCGCATCACGGCAGCGTTGCGCCTCAGCCACACAATCCTCCGGCGAATAGATCGGAGTGATGCTATCTTCGTCTCGTGAATGTCCTGGCTCAAAGAGCACGGTGATAATAAAGGGCAAAATCATAAAAGCGAACAGGTAGATCAAAAATGGATTCCGCCAATCCAAATCGGCCAGAAATCCGCCTGTTGTCAGGAAAATTGTTCCACCAAGCCCCATAAAAGCGGCTTGAAAACCCAGAATCTGTGCACGCGATGGACCATCATAGTAATCGGCGATCAACGTGGTTACACTCGTCATCACCCCAGCGACTGCCAGTCCCAGCAGCGCTCTGCTCACGAGCAGAGCAGTTAATGATGGTAAGATATAGCCAGCACTCCCGGCAAGACCATACAGAATAGCTCCAATAACCAGGAGCCGCTTGCGACCAAAACGATCGATGATCATACCAGCGAACGGCGCACCAATCACGATAAACAATGCGGGCATTGTCAAAACCAGCCGTACCCAGAAATCTACATTCGGAACCGTTGCGAAATGCTCCTGCATCGCCGGAAGTGAAGGGGCAATAATAGCCCCGGCCATCACAGTCAATGTACTTGTTACCAGGAGCGTCATTTTCACGATCCAGGTGTTGGATCGTCTCTCCTGAAGATTAATACGTGTTGAAGTTTCGGCAATTGCTTTATGTGCCATGGAAATCCTTATCGTTTGACAAAAAACGTAGCTCGTTAGATATAATCCGCCATACCATCTGTAAACGCTGCTTGATCATCGTTCTCAAGACCAAAAAGCGCCTCCTGTAACGCAAACGTCCCACAATAGAAATGTATCCTTCCAAGCATGGCTCTGGCTTCAGGATAGTAATGAAGCACCTGTTGCAGAAACGATTTGCCACATCCGGCCAGCACTCCGGCCAGATCGGTAGCTGGATCGCCCAGACCCGCCGATCCAAAATCCACGACTCCTGTCACTCGATATGTAGTGGAGTCGTATAAAATATTTCCCAGACCAAAATCACCATGTCGTAGAACAGGAATAAAAGGAAGCAGCTGGTTTTGCTCAAGAAACTGTGCAAAATGCCATTGCACATGTTCACGTGCATCAGGTCGCATATAGACAAATAATTGGTTCTGTACCTTTTGATACATTTGTCTCCATTGATCCATAGTACCTCTGATTGGAAAACCAGCCAGCGGCCCTGCATTAATGGACACACTATGCAGTTCATAGAGAAAGACCGCAAGTTGGTGTGCCAGAGTATCAAGCACATCGGGCATATCAATGGTATCAAAATCAGCTCTTCCCAACGGTTTCCCGGCAATAAAAGGATACCCCACAAAACTTTCGCCAATATTTGAATCATCCAGATGCACAAAGCCTGGTTGAGGGATCGCTGTTGTCAGAAATGGTTGAATGTATCGCAAAATCTCAACTTCTTTACGGAGCGTGTCAATCGACGTCATATAGCGCGCAAACCGGAAAACGAAGGCATCATGAACAATCAGGACGATATTGTTTTGCCCACTCTCCATCAGATGTACGTCATCTATTACTACATCAGCACAATGGCGTTCTATCACTTGTTTATACGATGCTAATAGCTCAATAGACACAAGCACCTCCGTGGCATGCAAAACGGCAGAGCTTGAAGTACCTCTGCCGTCCTAACAGTACATATGATGGCAATAAATTACTTTTTGAGACGGTTCAGATATTCTTTACGGAACTTCGCAACTTTTGGTGCAATGACCACCTGACAGTAGGGCTGTTCACCATTGTACTGGAAATATTCCTGATGATAATCTTCAGCCGGATAGAATGTCTCCAACGGTGTTACTTCCGTCACAATAGGTCTATTCCAGATCCCTGCTTTGTTGATCTCCGCAATGACCTGCGCTGCGATTGCCTGTTGTTCAGGCGTATGAAAAAAAATGGCCGAGCGGTATTGTGTCCCAACATCAGCACCCTGGCGATTCAACGTTGTTGGATCGTGGATGCTAAAGAACACCTTGAGAATATCCGCAAAAGAGATTAGCTGTGGATCGAAGGTTAGCTGTACCACCTCAGCGTGACCAGTCGTCTCAGAACAAACCTGCTGATACGTCGGATTGATGGTCGAGCCGCCAGCATACCCGGAGACGACATCATCAACCCCTTGTAATTCATCAAACACAGCTTCGAGACACCAGAAACAACCGCCTCCAAGCGTCGTGATTTCTTTGGTGTGTGATGCACCATTATCGCTAATAGACATAGCTATACTTCTTTCTTGTTTATTTATTATGTCAACAAAAAGCGGCACACCCGGCTTATAAAGGCTGTACCAGACAGCCCATAAGATGCACACTTATTGAGGGAACGACGAACACATGGATTAGTACGTGCTGGAGCGAAACCATGGATGCGCTCAAAACAACTGGAGCCTGGTGGGTGCAATTCCAGTTGTTTTGAGCGCAGGGAAACTAACGGCGTTTCTTGTCTTTTTTCTCATCACGCGTGCGAAAGACCACCTTGATCGGCGTACCATCAAAACCATAACGATCACGGATACGGTTTTCGAGATACCGTCCATAGCCCCAGTGGACCTGATTCGCATCATTAGTGAAGAACAGAAAAACGGGTGGATTGACCTGCGGCTGCGTCGCATAATAGAGGCGTAAATGTGCACCTTTATGCACCGACGTGGGCGGGTGCTCATAGGTTGCCTTACGTAGCAGGTCATTGAGATCCGAAGTTGAGATGCGACGATGACGCTGATCCGAGATGTCGAGTGCCAGTGGCAATACCTTATCAACACGCTGACCCGTCAGGGCCGAAACGAATAGTATCGGTGCATAGGGCACAAACTTAAACCAGGCCCGAATATGATCAGCAAAGGTATTAAACGTTGTGTCATCCTTGACAATCAAATCCCATTTATTGACCAGAATGGCAACGCCCTTCAATCGTTCCAGAATCATGCCAGCAATATGAGTATCCTGAGCAGTCACACCTTCTTCTGCATCAACCAGAAGTAAGGCCACATCAGCACGCTCAATAGCCCGCATAGCTCGCAACACACTGTATTTCTCGATTCCCTGGTCAATTTTGCCGCGTCGCCGCACTCCTGCTGTGTCGATCAATAACATCGGAATACCATTGATATGGACCAGCGTATCAATACTATCACGGGTGGTCCCTGGTACAGCACTCACGACACTGCGGTCTGTACCCAACAGTTTATTCAACAACGAGGACTTGCCCACATTCGGGCGACCGACGATGGCTACTTTAACCAGATCATCCGCTTCTTCTTCCTCAATTACTGGCAGATTCTCAGTCAGTGCATCAAGGACATCGCCTGTGTTCAGGCCATGGTAGGCGCTCATCGCGATAGGATCGCCAATGTTCAGGCTATAGAACTCAACAGCATCAAATGAACGTTCGGGGTTATCGGCTTTGTTCGCCGCCAGAATGACCGGCTTAGAGGTAAGCCGCAACACCTCAGCGACTTCGACATCAGCCGTGGTGAGGCCCTCACGTGAGTCGACCATAAAGATAATGGCATCTGCTTCATCGATGGCCAGTTGGGCCTGCTCCCGCACACGGCGGGCAATCTCGGCAAGCGGGGCGTCATCATCTTCTTCTTCAAACAATAAACCGGCGGTATCCACGACCGTAAAGACACGTCCATTCCAATCGGTATCACCATACAGGCGATCACGCGTCGTGCCGGGAATGTCTTCAGTTATCGCTTTCCGCTCACCAATGAGACGATTAAAGAATGTGGACTTTCCCACGTTGGGACGCCCAACAATAGCAACAATTGGTTTCATGATAGATATTATGCTTTGCGTGCGAGCGCTCGAATGTAGCGTACAAGCTCTTCTGGCTCATTCACAACAGCCACCGGCACGCCAGACTCAGTGGTGATACGCTCAGGCGAATACTCATCAATAGTTCGTTGGCCGATGTGATCAAACATCACACGCGGTAGAATAGCTCGTTCGGCACCGCTCTCACGGAGTACTGGTACAACATCCTGTCCCGTCAACAGACCTGACACGGTGACTGTCTCACCGAAGAACTCATTTACCACGGGTAGCAGATGTACCTCAAGATTGCGGATCTGGTTCAATCGGTCTATCACACGCTGCAAGAGTGGTGTAATCAATGTGCCACACACAAGAGTCACCTCAGCCGGGCGCTTGAGCTTTGCTGGCAACCGACGTTGTGCTTTCGCCCAACCATCAAGAAAGTCACGCGTCATGCCGACGCCGTTGGAGTATTGTGGCATGCCATCGTAGGTGTCTGCCGGAGGTGTCTCACGCTCACACAAAATATAGAACTCATCTGATGGATAGACCAGACTGATGCCAAACTCTGCGCGAAAACGCTCTTGATAGGGTTCGATCAGATCGATCACTTTGGCTGCCTCGTCAGGGCGATAGCAACGCAGCGGAATGTCAGCAGAGACGAGTTGACGCGCACAGTGTCCCAGATCCGGTTCAGTCGCTGGTGCAACATCAGTTGATTGGAGTTTGAGTGACTCCTCCCATAGTGGTTGGCGCTCCCAGTTTTCGTTGATCCACTCGGGTGTTTCGTGTACCTGAATAGCGGCTTTGATGGACTGGGGTGCTTTGCCATTGAAGCGGAACTTGGTCAACCCCACGGGAACGATAGCAATCGTCTGTACAACTGGATAGAGTGCAGCCAGTTCCTGAATGCTCTGATGCAGGGCGGCACCGTCGTTTAGTTCAGGGATAGCGACAATCTGCGTGTGTACTTCAACACCCATGTCACCAAATCGCTTAATCTGCTCCAGCACATCGGGGACATCTGGTTTGCCAAGCAGTACGGCGCGCAACGCCGAGTCGGTTGCATGCGTAGATACATACATTGGGCTGAGGTGTTGCTCTTCAATACGCTGCCAGTCATCTTCGGTCAGATTGGTAAGGGTCACGAAGTTGCCGTATAAAAACCCCAGTCGATAATCGTCATCTTTCAAATACAGCGATTTACGCATACCACGCGGCATCTGGGTTAAAAAACAGAAGGGACATTTATTGTTGCATGTACGTACACGATCAAACAATGGCTCAGAAAACTCAATGCCAAGGTCATCATCAATGTCTTTTTCGATCTCAAATACTATTTCATCGTCGCCACGATGTACCAATAACTCGATATGTTCATCAGCGACCAAAAAACGATAGTCGATCACATCGCGCAACTGACGGCCATTAATACTTACCACTGCATCGCCTGATTGAAGACCGATGCTCTCGGCAATGCTGTCAGGTTCAATCGACTCGATAGGGCCACCTGCGCCAGTAATTTTCTTTGTATCTGGTTGATATTCCATACACCTAACCGATGTCTTATCTCGATTACACATATACAGGCTATATTTCGCACAAGAGCGTATTATACCACGGGATAACAAAGAATGAGCAGACGATGCACAATCTGTGTCCAGATATGATCAAGCGTGGCGATCAAGTGCACCAAATCTGCCCTGCTGATCGTCCTACATGCGGAAATACCCTCCAGAAGTACCAAAATACAAGATACGTGGCACACAAATTGCCGTATAAACTCGTGAGGGTAATGATGTATTAAAAAATAAAGGGAAGAAGTTGTGAAACGTTATTATCCTAAAATAATAAAATTGGCTATCCTGGCAATGGTGCTCCTGATACTGCTACCCTTTCGTTGGGCCGTGGGTGTTGCCAGTGAGCCAACTGAAATAGTACCTGGTGGAATCCCATCAACGCTGATACGTGAGTTGCCGCTTACTGATACCCACAAAACTAATACACGACGAGCACCAGGATTAACCATCGAACCCTATGTCCGTCCTGAGTTCGCGCAAGAAATGCAACGACTGCGACCGATCATCCTGGCGGCGGCCCATCGGCATAACGATCAGCAATTGTCGGGGATGGATCATCAGGAATTCGCAGTCATGATCGCATTGTTGCTCTACAATGAGAATTTTGGTTCATTTGAGGACGTGTTGCATCCAGTGCGTCCATTGACCCCGTTCTATCAAGATCTTCAGTCACGTGCGAACGAGATGAGCGGCACCAATCTGAGTGTGTGGCCCGCCAACCTACGTCCCTCCGTCGCACTTGAGATGCACCGACAACAAGTGCCATTTCCCAATGAAGTCGGATTTGTCACCATGACCCTCCGCATTGCTGGTAGCACCATCGATGTTGATGATTTTGAAGCCCAGCACGAGTTGTATGCAACAGTGACTCAGGAGCTTACTGACCCTGAATTAGCCGTTGAGTATCTCGCTGCAAATATCGGGCGCGGTGTGTATCGCGCGCATCTTGAGGAGATTCCAGTCACCTGGCGTACGCTGGCAGCGTGGCACAATCAAGGCATCGTACATCCGCGCGATATCCGCCAGAATGCGACAGCCACAGACTATGTCCGTCGCACCTCTGCCTATCTTGATACGGCACGCCAACTCATCTACACCGAGCCAGTCCCAGCACAATCATATAACCCAGATTATGAGGACGCTAAACCACGTATTGAGTAAGGCGGACCCCACGTTAATCCGGCCATACGCGCATCGCAATGTCCACCATCTGCTGTAGTCGATCTGCGTCGGCCTCTACACTGGCGCGCACAACCAAACTGTTGACAGTTCCCGCAAAAAAACAGGCTAAAGCTTGTATATCTTCCTGTGAAGAAATTTGACCTTCGTCCTGTGCCCGTTGCAAGCGCCACAGGAATGTCTCTTCAAGATGAAGCTGTTGCTCAACTAACTTACGTTGGATAGCCTCATTCACACCAATACACTCAAGTGTACTGTTTACACGAAGACAACCAGGTGGCAACCTAGTGTCAGTAAGTTGTGTAATAACGGCATTGAAGAAAGCGCGTATCGCATCTCGTGCGTGTGTATATTCGTCTAGCACGGCGGTTGCCGGTGCACCATATTGCTCAGCATAGCGATCAACAGTACGCAAGAATAGCTGCTCTTTATCACCAAATGTTGCGTAGAGGCTTGGGCGGTTAATCCCCATTGCCTGGGTAAGATCATCAAGCGATGTGGCCTGGTAACCACAACGCCAGAACGTTATCATTGCTGCATCCAGTGCCTGATCGATATCAAACTTACGTGGTCGTCCACGCTGCATGAGTTTTCCTCGCTACTTATTTGCCTCTATACAAAAAGCTAAATGATGATTTCTTATTTTTATTGTACCACATGGTACATAATTCTTATGATCTACTCATTTGAAATATCATCATTCTGTGCTATTTTTATACCAATCAGTACAAAATAAATCACAGGCTAGATGCCAAAAAGGAGGTCCCCGCATGAATCTTTGGACCAGAAAAGTTTTCACAGGACTCGCCGTAGGAAGTATGGTCATGTTGAGCGCATGTAACGCAACTACGGAAAGCTCATCTGCAAACACCTCAAGAGCTAACTCAACGACAGATGATGATCCTACATCGACAAATGGTACTGAAGCCACGGGCATAGTACTAGACGATCTTGAATGGAGCGCAAATCCAAATATCTCTGGTGTCGAGAGTGCAATGGTGGTTGGCGACTCAGCGCAATCTGAGTTGTATGTGCTCTTTGGCAAATTAAAGCAGGGCACCCAATTTCCAGCCCACACACATCCAGATGCACGAATTACTACGGTTATTTCAGGCACAATGTACTACGGAATTAGCGAACAATTTGAGGATTCCGAGTTGACAGCCTATCCGGTTGGCTCAGTCGTGTATACACCACCAAATACACCACACTTTATGTGGGCCAGAGATGGAGAAACACTCACCCAAGAAGCAGGCTATGGTCCAACAGGAACAACTTTTATGTCCGAAGAATGATACAACTTTACAACTGCTGAAATAATACTTCTGATAGCCGTATTACGGACTAAAAGATCAAAAACTTGCTCTACGTTCCGAAAGGAGTTTCGCGTGTCCCAAACAAACATCTCATCACCACCAACTTCGAAACGCAACATAACACCAATTGTCGGTTTGGCGTGGCACAAACTTGGTGCGATTGCATATGTCCTATGGGGATTGTGGCATATACCAGTGGTTATCAGACTCTGGACTCAGGGCACCCGACTGGTTGAACCCGCCGGTGTTGGATTGCGTCTGCAACAGGGCGCATTTCATATCCTCTTCTTCGTTCTATGTGCCATTATCATTGGGATGTGGCTAAACTGGCGCAATAGTCGATTAGGATATTGGCTGAGTCTATTCACGATTAGCTGGACCGAATTGGGGCTATTTATTCTCTTTATGATTCCAGG
Source organism: Chloroflexi bacterium AL-N1 (assembly GCA_013122435.1). GTDB lineage: Bacteria > Chloroflexota > Chloroflexia > Chloroflexales > Roseiflexaceae > AL-N1. Next base: position 1,037 of record WYDT01000049.1, on the reverse strand, counting down.
GCTTTTTCCCTGGCTACCTACAGTATGGATTGGCCCGACACTCTGGCTACTGGCTGTTGTGTGTACAACGCTGGGCCAAAGGTATCAACCTGTGACTCCTTGAGAATCCAATGTCCCTCCCCAAATGGCACTGCAGGTCTTCACAAGAGACAAGCGGTCAAGTAGGCAGCTACTGGGGCTCTCGAAAGCGGCAAGTGGAGAACAACAAATGCCGCTTTCGAGAGCCCCAGTATGTTCAACAGATACTTTCGGCGTGGGGCGGACCGCCGCCCCGACACCCCCGGCCCAGGCACTGCGCCCTGGGAACCCGCACGGGAATGCCGATGACAGGAGCATGGTTGGGGTGCATGCCTCGCGGCGCGACCAATGGGATGCTCAAAGAGTACGCCCATCGCAATGCTCCATGCAGCGTTAAACGACGGGCATGCCTTGCGGGTGGTCTGGCGGGCGCAGCACCCACACAATCAGTCCATTGGTACCACCACGTGGTTGAGATGCACACAAAGTCGGTGCGCGGGTCACCCTGACACGCACCACCACGCCGATTAACCATACCTGTGGTTTGAACACAGAGACGCAGCGGAACAACGACGAAGCGGCAGGATGCCCATTGGAGCAATTGGGCGCGGTCACGCGGTCGCTCCGCGTATCTGCACTCATTTGTTCTTCGCTCTGATCCATCGCTCCCTATCGCTCCCTATCGACTTCGACAAGCTCAGGCTCTGCTCCATCGTGCGACGTGGTGTTCCTGTTCTCCGCTCTGCCGCTCAATTGCTCTGCATGGTGGCGGTGCGGTTACGGTGAACGGGCAAGCCGTCCACCTACACGATGTTTCGGGTACCCCTAACCCGTAACCCTCAACCCCTAACTGTAATGTTACCATAGATTAGCACACCTACGGAGGGGACACCTATACACCTATCTGAGTCGCATAAGGCACTATCACACCTATGCGGCGTTGACCCAGCGCCAGCGTCCCCGTTATCCAACAATGGCATGCTGTCGGCATGTCACAAGCTGAGCGCGCCCGCCGCTTT
>WYDT01000048.1 GCA_013122435.1 Chloroflexi bacterium AL-N1 | reverse complement strand
CGGTCGTAACTCGACAACAGCCACCAACAACCTGCCATACCAAGTTAACAATGCCTTCCTCGTCGGGTTCGCTGCAGCAGTGTGGCGACATGTTCCCGCATCTATGCACATGCATTGAGTGACACCACGCCTTTGCTTGGGCCGACCTTCCAGGCCAGCGGCACAACGCGATAGCAGGGTGAAAACGAGAGCCGCTGCATCTGCAAGCGGTCGCCATAGACAAAGCAGTCCGCCAGCATATGCGTCACACGGCGGTAAGCCCACGGGTGTCGGACGTGGCTGATGATTGGTGCATACAGCGCTTGCGTATCGCTGCGCGGGTTTTGCAACCATCTGCAAACTTTGGCAATACGTACGACGGCCTCAGTCGCATCAGGAATGTGGTTCCAAGCGCACTCAACTGGACTGACGTGGCCCACATCATCCCGACCACAATCCAGCGTTGGACAGCCGACGACGATGGATGTGGCCATGGAACGCGTCAAGCTACTTACAGACCTCGGTGTATAATTGCATACTACTGCTCATTGGGTGCTCCCTGATGTTGGCCTCGGAACCATCCGTATATGGCATGTCGATGGACAGTCGTCAACGCTTCCAATACAGCGTTGTACCGATCAGGAAATGTGTTAGTCAATCAGGATAAATGTTATAATATATAATTAAAAACAATGAAATTTGATGTGAATTGATTATAGTAGTAAAAGTAGATTTCTGATTGTTAATGGTGACTTATAATCGCTTATACTTAAATTTTGGTCGTTTCAAGAAGGATTTTTGTTACCATTTACAGATTATATTGATTAGAGATAATTATTGAATTACATGCCTGGAGAGCGGTTAATATGAAACTGATGTCTTATATATGTGTTTTTGTCTGATAATTATCGCAAAAGGAAAAGAATTGAATGTAAATATTAATTATGATCTGAACACGCAATCTTATTTGCTTGACAGGGATTCAGAAGGGTCTGCAGCAAAAATAGTGGCTTTGGGAGATTTCCAGATTCCTCAACCAACATCGACCTTGACTCAGAGCACCGCAACCACAGAAAAGCGTTCCAGGTAGTCATCCCTAGAACGCCAGAGCGATCACATCTCGCGATTTCTACAAATCATACTTTTGGCTGACCAGAGCACTCAGGATTGTTGCCTAAACACTGAGTGGTATTCTTGGAGAAACTCATCCATGGTCCGAGGATAGCGACCAAGCAATTGTTGCACCTGATTCGTCCCTTGCTCTGGGATGCGAATGGCCAGTTCTTCCAACTCAACAATATGTTGTGCTAACCAGTGCGGAAGTTCTGCCTGTGTTACCAGTATATGATAGTGCTCTTCTCGCGAAAGGTTTTTATATGGAACTTTTGAGCCGCTTATACGTGAGATCCGTTCAGCCATATCTTGGTTGGTAATAGCCTCGGGACCAGTGATCGTTATCGCGTTACTCTGTAGAGGTTGCTCACTCAGCAACAGTTGCACGGCGATTGCAGCGACATCACGACAATCAACGTAATTACGGGGAGCCGTACCAGCAGATCCAATAATTCTGCCCAAATTCCGAATGGTGTGAGCGTTACGAAACCAGTTGTGCATCATCGCATAGGGGCGTAGATGACAATATTCAAGTCCACTGGCTTCCAGTTTTGCTTCGATCTCACGGTGCCAGTGAGCTACTTCTACCGACACTGGTTCTTCGACCACCGGGGCAGATAGCTTGACAATACGCCGCACACCAGCACGCTGTGCAGCTTCAATAACGTGTGACTCGATGCGAACTTGATCGGGGTTGGTACCAATGAGCAGAAACACGGCATCCGTCCCAGCACATGCGGTGATCGACGGAATCATAATCTGTAGTGACGTAGCTAACGCGTGCTGGTTTCTCTTGATGGGGGACAGGGTAGGGTCGGTTGGCCTCTCGAAGTATGCCGCGCACACTACAGTCGTGGGTTGCTAACTGCCTTATCACTTCAGTTCCAGTAGCTCCTGTACATCCAAATACCGTGATAAGAGAGGGTTGTAATGGTGATTTTGTTGTTAGGCTGTTCATAGTTTTTGCTCCTGATATGTTTGGTGATTTATTGCGAGACTTTTCTAGAAAGTCACTCATTTGACATAATGATTGTGATTACGATAGTTGTTTTTACGAATATATGGAGTGTAAAAATTTTTAAGTATTGTGCCTCACTCTTGAACCTGAAATATCCGAAGAAGCAGACTCTGAGTCAATGGAAACATTACGAGTGCGATGGGTACAGAAATGAGAAAACTGGTTGCAAAACTTTGCATCCATATGAAGAAGAAATCATCGACAAATCCAAGATTCACCAGCAACAGCGCAAGAGAAATGAGGAGTGACATAATAAACCCGATTGTTACGCTCATGATGAGGCCGAAGACCTGCTTGCTAACTTTCATACGATGCTCCTTGCTGTGTAGTAATTGGGTTTCCCTGAAAGCAACTAGATTAGTTATATTTGTGATTACGTAATTTGTAAAAACAAATATCAAGTTGGTAAATTTTTTTAGCCACGGAGTTTGTCTAAAAGATCGTTCAGTTGGCTGGCTTCCTCTTCCGATAAATTTTTCCTGCGACTGGTGTGCCTCGATAACTTTGCATCAATCAGTGCTAGCTGTTGCTTACCTTCACCACTCAGTGTGACATTCATAACTCGCCTGTTCGTTGGGTTGATTTTTCTGACAATCCAACCCAGGTGATCTAGTTTGTCGAGCAAACGTGTCAAATCACCTCGCTTGTTAAGCAACCTTTTCTTGATCTGCCCGATTGACACAGGTTGTGGGTGCGCGACATTGAGAATTGCCAGAATGTTGTAATGCTGGTCATTGATATTAAAGTCTTTAAGGTCACTTTGGGTAGCTTCAAGCAAAACGTTATAGGTATGGACCAGATTCACGATTGCTTTATCGCGTTCATCTTTGAATGGAATGGAAACGTCGATTTCTTCTTCTAATTTCATTAGAATGCAGCATTGAGAGATAATTTGTAAAAACAAAATTTGTAATTACATATTTTTTAGTATAACTTGTTTTTTCCTAAAGTCAAGTACGAATATGTATGTATTAAGAGAGAAGATGCGGGTTTTACCCGTTCAAGCAGTTTCAAGTCAGCCAATGTATACCAATACTAATAATGAACGCGCTCACCAGCGCAGTAAGCGCTTGTCGCGCAGCCAGTGTTAACGCATAGCGAAGTCCTAGCTCCGTACGGATTGTCCAGAGAGTCACGAGGCACGCCGTCAGCGTAGAAGCCAGATACACTAGTACAAAAAGCTGTCCAGTGGTTAGTATAGCAAGGAGTGCTCCTTCACCCTGATTTAAGATGAGCAGACCATCCTTTCGTACAATTGAAAAGATGATACCGGGAGCGACACTGGCTGGTAGACCAAAGAGGGATAGGGCTGGTGCAACAGCATGGGCAAGCATATCCATGATGCCGAAATAGGCCAGCAGAGCACCTGCCACGCAAACCAGGAGGAAGATGGGGATGGCTAAAAAGATAAATTGCTGCACGACCGCCCGGACACGCCACCACACTCCACGCAGAGTAGGTCTTTGGAGAAAGGCACGCTCGTTCAACGGCAGGGTGGCAGTATTGGTCAGCGCCGGGTTCCAGATACGGGTATGTATGGCACCAACGAGAAAGAGTACGGCAAGATATGGTGCAAAGAGCCACGGTGCACCACCGACGTTGAAAAGAGAAAGCGAGGCTCCGATCTGATAGCTACAGGCAGAGCCAAAGGCAATCAGTGAGATACATGCTTTGCGTGTGCACGAGCTACAGGATCGTGATTGAAACACAGCCACCACATTGCACCCAAACCCCGATAATACTGGGACCAGATCGCGCCCATTCAGCCCGATCACACGGAGCCATGGGTCAAGGGCGGCAGTGATGCGGTCTTTCAGCCCAATCTCTTCGGTGATGGCCACACTGATGCCGATCAACAGCACAACAGGGAAAGCCCATAGGAATGAGTACCATCCCAGCGTGATGACACCATAGTCTCCGACTAATACAAAAGAGAGCAAGGGCAGGCTCTTTTCAAGAGGTGTTAACCATGCAATGAGTGGTGTAATCAAAGCGTTGTCTGCACGCGGTTGGAGCCAGTCGGCAAAGATATACGCGAGATACACAGGTGTAGCAAACAATACTGCGATGGTGAGAAGCGATATCCATGGTCCAAGCACTCGGTCTTCAAAAATAGTCTTTGGTGGTTTGATCACTGGAATATCGGGCGTAAAGACCATTGGCTGCCACTGCTCATGCTGTAAAGGAGTTGCGCTATGAATGGTTTGCAGCACTTGTTTACGCTGGTCCGCAGTCATGTTGCGAGCATTGGCAAGGGCGACCGGAATCTGCCGATGTTGTTGGTAATGTTCTTTGAGCTGTTGTATTTCTGGTGCAGCACGATCCTCAAAAGTGATAATAAGTGCCACCTTGCGCCCACGCAAATCATTGTTCATTTCACGCAGAAGTGTATCGATCTCGGTTTTGGCATGGGTACCACGGGCCACCAGTACGACTGTATCGGCACTATTTATTTCGCGCAAGGCGACCCGTGTGGTCTCGCTGTCATCCTGCACCCGAATCCCCGGTGTGTCGATCAGGAGACTCGAACGATCAATCAATGGTGCTGCACGTGCAGTAGTGGTCGAACCACGCACATTGATCTCATCGCCGACGGCTTCACCCGTCAGGCTTCGAAAGAGGGCTGATTTACCGACTGACTCTAGACCAATGAGCACGATTTTGGGAAGAGTGGCGATATGTGCAGACATTGTTACGGTATCTTTCTCTCCATAATAAGATTTGGCAAAGTAAACCGCACATGCATACCACACATGCGGTTTGCAAAAAGACCTAAGTTAGTGCGACAGTGTGAAATAACTAATGAGCTACCTGACTTCGATTACCACATTAGTAATATGTGTAATGAGTGTTTTTTGCTCTGGTATGATGATTTTGACATAACCACTGGAAATACAGTATTCAACTGCCACCGATTCATACCTGTGTTGATTTGCCACCATAATAACATCCGCATTTTCGACATAATTGGTTGCATAGTGATCGATATTCCGCATAATGTTTTCTCACTTTCTCATACATATATTTTGAAATTTGAAACGGTTTTCATACAAGATCAGACCTTTTTATGGAACTAACAGGTACATTCTTCTCCACAGCAACTAAGATCGGACAGAAACATGCCATTTTGCCGATATATATCAAGAACTGAACAATCAACACCCAACTGTTCACCAATAGCATTGGCCACAACCGCAAAACGCTGACGAAATTTATAGATAAAACAAAAGATGATCGGCCCATGCCGCACGCTGGGACCAGCCAGAAAGAGCCCTGGGGTAAGGGTCGCCTCATCGTGCTCAGTAAGGAGTGGGTAGCCTTCCTCGTGCCATTCGAAAAGCGGCTCAACCAGTTGCAGACTACCTGCAAATCCGGTAGCAAGAATAGGAGGTACAGCGGTTGTCCAAACCTGACCTGGCTGGCTTTCCTCGCTAACGGTATAGATGGCAAAGCCTTCTGGCACTGCCTCCACACGTATAACTTCAACACCATCATTCAAATGGATGCGTTTGTCTTGTCCTGCATTGGTGAGACGCTCCTGGGTGTGCGGTGATAGAACGGTACTTGGGTCGGAACTGATATAATTCCAGATACCAGAACGATCCATGACGTGTACTCGTTTTCCCAGATTACTCAGATGAATCGCCGCATCGATACCACTTTCGTATCCACCAACAATGAAGATCTCATCGCCTTCAACCTCACGCCAAGTAGTAACTTGGCTGTTGTGTTTACAGAGATTGGCACCAGGAAAGGATGCGCTTTGTGGATACTGGAATTCGCCAGCGGCCCAGATGACAAAACGACTCTGGATGTTTCCCTGTGAGGTTACGACCGTAAAACCAGATCCATTCTCTTGTGGTTTGACTGACTGCACCTCAGTGCCAGCTTTGAGCGGCAGCTCAAAATGTTCAGCGACACTACGTAGATATTTTGCATACTCCTTTCCAGTAGGGTGTTCACGCTGGAGACTGAACGCTGGTGAGGTATTCAGTGCGATGGCATTCAGATCCAATTGACCAAAAGAATTACTGGGAAATGAGGGCGTAATAAAGCGCATTTCGGCAGGCCAGCGCTCGAAGGATGCCCCGATCTGGTAGCGATCCAGCAGCACAAAGCGCTCAATGCCGAGATGACGTAGGACCACACCCATGCCAACGCCTGCGGCACCAGCACCCACAATGACCACGTCGTATGGTTCAATCTGCATCAATAAGTTCCTCACTACGGGTGTGATAATCAAAGGTTGTGGCAGTCGCGCATACATTGGCCAGTTCAAACCACAGAGGTGCCATCTGTACTGCGGAGAATGCCGTATGTTTCCAGTTGTGCAGGCAGCGTTGGCGATACGAATCACCAACAGTAGTTTGAACCCACTGCTCATATGTGCCGATCCAACGCATCACATCGGGAAATAAGTGGTGTAGACGCTGGACATCCCCAGGAGTGCGTGGAAGGTATGTTCTGGGTAATTGATCAGCTTTCCAGATTGTTGATGTTGGGAGTGTGTCAACGTCGAGCAGTTGGGGTGTAAAGACATACCGCCCCATATAAATGCCACCATACTCTGGTTTCCCGTAAAAGAATCCAAAGCCCCAGAGGATCAAGGTCGCGGCTGGCTCCAGTTGTATGTTGTAGGAACTAACATGTGTAGCGCCATTGTTGACACACTCACGCTGAAGGCCATAGTGTAAAAGCAGGTTGCCCTCGGTACGTCGAATGTCGCAGCCCCAGCACCAACATTGTTGATGAATGAGTTTTTGCCCGTGCTTACGAGCATGGGAGGGTATCTTCCATGTAGCAGTGATATCAGCCATTGTGCAATCTCCGTTGGTTGAGATCTGGAACGTGTAACTCTTTTCATACCTCTGATGTTTTTTCAGTAAGTCTCATCTGGAACAATGGGTCGTCAAATGTAGCCCAGTGTATGGGTCCCAGTGCCATTTCTGCATCAGTTAATAAACAGGCATCCAGGTTTGTACAGAAGCTTTGCTGAGCAACATTAATGCCGATGACCACAAGTTCCTGGCGTCGGTCGCCCCACTCTTCGTGCCATAGTACGCGACGGGCAGCTTCCTGATCGGGGTCTGCAGGCCAGGATTCGCTGGGCACGCTGGCCCACCACCTGCTACCAGCACTCACATGACAGATACCACCGGCCTGTGACCAGATACCACATGTATCCATGTTTGTGGCAAGCCAGACAATTCCTTTGGAACGTAGTACACCTGGCCAATCATCATTAATATAAGACCAGAAACGCTGGGGATGGAAGGGGCGTCGAGCACGATACACAAAGCTACTGATGCCATATTCTTCGGTTTCTGGTGTATGCGTGCCGCGCTCTTCTGTCAACCAGTCAGGATGTTCTCCGGCTTCAGACAGATCGAACAAACCGGTGTTGAGAATGTGCTGTGGTGATAATTGACCACGGGTGGTTGAAAAAATACGCGCATGGGGGTTGAGTTGGTGTATTAACCCTTCTAAACGTTGCAGATTCGCTTTAGTAACCAGATCAGCTTTGTTAATTACAATCACATTGGCGAATTCAATTTGATCGACCAGTAAATCAACAACAGAACGCTCATCTGCGTCGCCCAGGGCAAGCTGACGATCACGCAGATCGTCCATTGATTGAAAATCCTGTAAGAAGTTGAAGGCATCTACGATGGTTACCATCGTATCCAGACGGGCTATGTCCCCAAGGCTCTGCCCCTGGTCATCCTCAAAAGTAAAAGTTTCTGCTACTGGTAAAGGCTCAGAAATTCCACTTGACTCGATTAGAAGGTAGTCAAAGCGTTTCTCCCGGGCCAACTTCGAGATTTCAATCAGCAGATCCTCGCGAAGGGTGCAGCAGATACACCCATTAGTCATTTCAACCAGTTGCTCTTCCACGCGATTGAGTGCTGTATTGCCATCACGCACCAGTTGAGCATCTATATTGATCTCGCTCATATCGTTGACAATTACCGCAACACGCAGGCCATCATGATTATGAAGCACATGTTGTAAAAGGGTGGTTTTTCCAGCACCCAAAAAGCCAGATAAAACTGTAACAGGAAGCCGTTTCATCAGCATAATCCTCTGTATGAAATAGTGATACCTTGTATCATTTGCGCTATCATACATGGTCTGTAGAGCCTTGTCAAGCGATGACAGATCCCTCATATGCTTGCCACCTTCGTATGCAGCGTGGTACACTGGCGCGCGTAGTGTTGAAAACGTTCGAATGAGGAGATCTCTATGCTTTCGACAACTGACTTTACTCCGATGCTTGAAGCGGTGTGTCGTGCTGCACAATTGTGCCAACGTGTTCAGGAAAAGCAGGTTCTTGATGTAGAAAAGCCGGGACGTGAACCAGTAACCATTGCTGACTATGGCTCGCAAGCGATCTTATGTCAGGCGCTTACACAGTATTTTCCCAATGATGGGGTGATTGCCGAGGAGCAGGGTGAGCATTTTTTGAACGCTCTGCCAGAGGAACAGCGCCAACACGTAGCAACATTGGTTGGTGAAACGCTTCAGAACGTGGTAACCGCAGAAGATATTGTGCGATGGCTTGATCACGGTCGTGGACGTACAACGCAGCGCACGTGGGTTATTGACCCGATTGATGGTACAAAGGGCTTTCTGGCGGGGCGTCACTACACCATCGCACTAGGCTTACTTGAGGGACATCTTCCTGTGGCAGGTGTACTTGGGTGCCCTGGCTATGGTGAAGGTATGCTGGTGTATGCCCTGAATGGTGAGGCGCGTCGTGTGCCTTTAGCAGGCGGTTTTCCCGAGCGTATTCGGGTGTCCATGCGTACGCCAAAGGAACGATTTCACGTTGTTGAGAGCGTTGAACAGCAACATGCTGCACATGATGTTATGCAGCAGATCTACGAACAGGCTGGTATCACCAATCCTCAGGTGCTACGGATCGATGGACAGGACAAGTATGCGCTCATTGCATCAGGTGATGCGGATCTGTATCTGCGAATCTCTCCAAAAGCGGATTATCGTGAGAGAGTGTGGGATCACGCGGCGGGTGTCGCTGTTATTACTGCAGCAGGTGGCACAGTGACCGATAAAGACGGTAACCAACTCGATTTTTCAGTGGGCGAAAAACTGGCTAATAATATGTCTGTGATTGTTTCGAATGGCCGTGCACATGATCATATCGTGCGAGTCGCGCAAACAGTGATATCCTGACCGTGGTATAGACTGAATTGTAATAGCACGGACGTGTGAACGTCCGCGCTGTTATCTATTGCATTGCTATGGCAGATTGTTTAGAAGCCGCGCCAGCTAATCAAGTTGTTAAATACTGCCTCATTAATACGAGTACCACCATTATATCCTGTGCCATCTACCCCATAGGCATGAATGGCAACTGCACATACCGAACACTGAACCGTATTCCAAACGGCTGAACCACTCTGTCCTCCAAAGGTATCGGTATTGTAGTACAAGCGACGTGATTGGGAAATAGTGATTGTGCCATTGCCACGCCACATGGTGCCGTAGGATTTATCTCCTGGATACCCGACGATATACGCTGCTTCACCATTATGACTGGCTGATTTCCATCCAAAGCCAAACCAGCCGATAGAGTTGCCAACGTTACAGTTGAGTTTAATAGCGCCGTAGTCATAATCACGGTTTCTGTTTTGGGTCCAACCGACAACCGAATATAATGTAGTTGCACTACAGCTTCCGTATGGTAATGAACTTCCATTACGCCCTGGATAGACCCGCACATTTGAAGCCCAATTACCGTTGTGGAGACAATGCCCAGCCGTTGCGACTGTATCTGGTCCAATCATCCATCCAGAGCATCCACCAATGCTTGAAGTGACATGCACGATAGCCCTGTACGGAAAAGATGTGGTGCTGTTGATTCGATAGCGTGTGTCTGTGCCGATAACGGAATCTATTCCGATAGCATCTCCTGGTGCTACAACAGATGCAACAGGTTTATCATCGGCAATGGCTTTACCACCATCAACGAATAGACCATTCCCCTCCTGATTTGGTGCAACGGTTCCCATTGAGTTTTGATACATTTCCGCGGATACAACTTTTGGCATAGAGCCATCGCTTGATACGATTGAATGCAACTTATCGTTATCAGGTGTGATTTCATCCGGATCAGCTGTTTGTGCTTGTGTAGGTACTGCATTAGCAAGAAGTACGAGTAGAGAAAGTACTACCATCATCACTGCGATAAGACGCCGCCTTCCATCAAACAAAGTAATACGATTCATAACATGCCTCCTTAACTTCATTACTATTTATTGAGGTAACTAACGAGCGATTTTATGTGCATCGACGAACAAATGGTGCGTACATTAAAGTTCATCTTCAATGAATCTACTGAATGATCTCCTTTCTGTGTTTTAATTATGATATGTATATTGATAGTGTGTTTACAAAAATTCGCTACAACAAAGTGTATTAATAATGATATGTGCGGCTTTACAGATATTATGTATTTTAAAATGACATAATAAAGTAATTGCCGTAAAGATTATTTATATTTACCGAAATACGATGTGATGAAAGTAGGTTGTGTTATATTGTAGGAAGTCAGTGGAGTGTCGTAGGTAATTTAATGATGTGAGTGATGGAGTTTGAAATACTTCCTGTCCGAGTACTCTTGGATAATACACTATATTTGTGTTTTATTTATACGGTATTCCCTTATCTTGATCTAAGGGATTGTCTTAGGTAATTGGCAGACTGAAAATTTTTTAAATAGGTTTATAGTACGCTGTTGTACTTTGAGTTTTATAAAGACTGATATTGCACGAAGGTGATATGTTAGAGCTAATCTATAAAATTTGCCTGGTAGAGTGATTGTACTGCAGATGTCTGACGCAAACGCTGTTTGAGGTTTTGTACAACGGTGTAAACTGACTGAACGTTGGTAAAATGTTCAGGAAAATGAGTGACGATTTTGTGTGGTGGGATGTCTTCAAGAAAGCGTTGTTGTAAAATGATCTGTTCTTTTGGTGTTAGTTGAAGTTTGGTTATTTGTGCTGGAAGGTCGCTTGATAAAGAACTATCTGTAGTGGTATTCGCACACAAAAGATGGTCATTTGAGTCGTCAAGTGGAACAGACTCTGTGTGACGACGCTCGCGTCGTCTTAGCGATATGGTGGTTGTGGACACACAGCATTTTAGGTAGGCCAGCACCCGTCCAAGGTAATCATTCTCTACAAGTGAAGCACGTTGTGGCGCAAAGCGGTAGAATGACAGAAATGCTTCCTGTATGACTTCGTCCTGGTCCAGGTCACGTATAGCACGAACCCAGCGCCGCATGATTGGCTCAACCATCTGGTAGATGGCTGTCCATGCCTCGTCGTGGTTGGCAAATGCTCGTCGTACTAACTCGGTGCACCAAGGAGTTGGCGTGTTCCAGGGAAGCGCAGGGTATGCTTCAGCATAGCTCTGTGCGATAACGACAGACAGAGGTGTGTCGGATAATTGATGATTTGATGTGGTAGCTGCGATATGATCGTGTATGTGTAATGGTTGTTGTCTATCTGATCGTGGATACATATGTGCCCCTCATATTTCTACGACTATCTGGTTATATATGGATATCTTGATAGCACAACGCGGTCTTGCATCCGACTGCTGTTATGTTTACTGAGGTAACCCTATGGGAAACCAATGTTGATTTCCCATAGCGTAGTAACGACACTGTTTATGGTTTCTTTTTGTTTGGAATGTGTTCACCATCCGGGTCAGGTTTAGGGTCTGGGTCAGGTTTAGGGTCTGGGTCAGTGGGTTTTGGCTTATTAGGAATATGTTCTCCTAGTATGGCTATAGATTTGGTTTTACCAGAGCTATCCTGGCTGTCCAATGCCGTACGAATTTGGATGTCACCCTGCTTTCCCATCTGTACGAAACCATCCACTTTGGTGGCAATAGTGTGTTGGTTAGTCATGGTTTGTAATGTATCAATTTCGTGTTGAAGACTGGAGGTACTTGAACTGAGAACCTGATCGATTAGACTTAGAAATCCGTGTTGTGGTGTAACACTGTTTTGCTGTCGATTGCTCATCATGTGTTTCTCCTGACTGTCGTTTGCTTTACGATGAATCTATGAAACAAAGAAATCTTTAGGATTTACCTGAACTTGATCGTTGCTTACAACGAGGAGGTTCTTCATGACAGCGGTCAATCATCCAATCAGCTATAGGTGACCAGGTACTATACTGTTTGCGTTGACCCGATTGAGTATGTGTAATATCAATATGCCACCCTTCGCTATCGCGCTGCCAGCAACGCACTAAAAACGAGTTGTACCGACGTGTCATTGTATGATCTCCTACCAGAAAGTATTGACTATCAAACATGGCTTTATCATACCTGTCCCATCTTTGATTGATCTTAGATGGCATCTTTGCTATAACATAGACCCAATACCATTCAGTTAAGGCGGTTTCGGATGTTGGAATGGGATGTATATCGGATGGATCGCTGCTGAAGCTGCCGAAGGTGGAGACGTGGCACGGAGCTGGCTGTCGGTTGGGGCACACCGATAGGTGTACGTTTTTTGAGGAAGTAGGTGATGGCCAATCCCCGCCGCCAGCTACGACCGCAGGTATCGTGGTCACTGCAGGTCACGTGTAACCTCATCGCCCAGATCATTCCCCGGCAGCAGATTGCAGCCGCATGATCAGCCATGGGCGTGCAGGAACAGCACCCGCACAGGCTGTCGTGTGTCCGCATTAGCGGGCTGCTCATTGCGATGAATGTGTACACCCAGTGCGCCAGCCCGCATGTGCTGGATAAACTGGTCCAGGGGCTGCGCTTGCTGTGACCCACCGTGCCGCGCCAGGTCCCGACGGTCTGTATGCGCCGCTATCAGGTGGGGGTACGTTCCCTGGCCCAGTTCTTTCGGCAGATCTGCCAACTGTTGGCTACACCGCGCACGCCGGGTGCCTTCCGTTGTGGGGTGCGACTGATGGCCATTGATAGGGCGACGGAAGTCGTGCCGGATATCCTTAACACTCTGCACTCGTGCTCGCGGACGTGGGCTACGGGCGTGTAGCTCGTTTTATTAAAGGGTTAGCGGAACGCAACGTGGGCTACGTCTTCTGTATAGCCAAGTGCATATGCCACATCTACCATTGAGGTGTCGCGATTTTGGAGCATCTGCATAAACTGTTCCTGTCGATAGATGTCGAGTAATTGTTGGAACGTTATATTTTCTGATGACAGTCGTCGTTGCAATGTACGGCGTGATAACCCCAACTCCTGTGCGATGTCATCCGCCAAGAATTGCCCCTCACGCAGCGCTTCAGGAAGGCATGTATGGACGGCATAGATCAGTGGAGCTTCTTCAAACTGCTTTATCTCCACCTGTTCAGCAACAGTTCGTAAAGTTTGCTGCAACATCGGGTCAGCCCCTTGATTAGGGATCTCTCAGACTCCTGGGGCAAGCCGGAATCCCGTAGAGTGTTGCCCCAAACGGACAGGCACCGCCCAATGTCGTTCAAACTGTTCTGCGGACACAATCGTGCTTTGCGACAGATGAACTTCGTCGATACGAAAACTGGGTATCCTCTGTCGAAAGCGCTGGAACATCAAAGCAAGAGTCCATTGTTCACTGATAAAACGTGAGGGTGCTGAGGTGTTATTGATGACCCACACCCAATCAGCGTGCGTATGATCAAAATCCAGGCTCATATCAATCGATACCAACCAGAGAACGAGGTTCAGCATATGAAAGGCTTCACCTATGGTTGTTGAACTCCCGACCAGATGATCGAGGAGACCAAAAGCATTATATGGGACTGCAAGACCAGCGCGGTAGGAAGCGTTGGATCAGAGGTTTGGCTGAACGCGTGTATCCAAAGCTGGCCAAATAAGTTATTGGGGACTACCGCAAAGGGATCACGAAATAACTCAGGATTAATACCAATTGCATTGAGTACATCAGATGTATTGAGTCCCAGACTCTCAAACCCATCCAACGCTGCTTTAATAGAAATGGCCGGAATCATGAGGTGCATAGTAATATTGTAGATATTTGGCACGAAATGTCAAAAACATGGCAGGCAGCGACAAGCCAGATCACGCCTCTCACGGTATGCTATAAGCAACAAATAAAGCAACAGCATAAAGGAAAAATATGTATCACTTCATTGTAAAACAGATCACACGCAAATCATTTGAACATGTGAGTAGTGGGATTTTGACGCAATTGTTCAGAACTGTGATCCGCATCTTCGCCACACCTTTCGCGGGGAACATGCCCTTGGCGGAGAGCGTAATGATGTTGATAGTTTCCATCGTTGGCTGGAGCGTGTGGCACGTCTGTCTCACAACTTCACCTTTGAGTTGCACGACATTTTTGTCAGTGGCGCGCCCTGGAACACTCGCATTATGGTGCGCTGGACCAAACACGATACACAACCCAATAGACAGGTGAACTCTAGTTGGGGTATTCACTATATCGTTCTCAAATGGTTTCGTACCGTATCTATTGATGTTTACCCTGACACTGCCGGAACGATTGCCGAGATGCAGCAATTAGCTGTCGCTGGTGTTGCCGAAGCGGTAGCTGACCCTATTACAACTTAAAACATGACTCTGTTAATTGTATTGACCACAAGGAGTACATCATGTTGCATATCACCTCTAATCCACGACGATTACGTTGGCTGTACATAAGCAATAGTATTGGCGCCGGTGTGCCAGGTCTTATAATGGTAAGTTTTCCGCAATGGGCTGCTACCAATATGTTTGCAGGTGAACACGACCCCGCTACGTTTGGCATGACTGGATCAATCTGGTTGGCCATTGGCATTGCATCCGTTCTTGGATTACGAACCCCACAGCTTTTCAGGAGTCTTTTCTTAATGCAAATTATCTATAAAACGATCTGGATTCTCACCGTTGCACTCCCCTTGATGCTTCAGGGCAATGTTGATGTTCTTCCAATGACGATATTCTTTGTACTGGTTGTGATGGGATTTGGGTATGGGCTATTTGGTGAACGGGGGCAACCTGAGAAAGCCAATATACCAGCATAGAGATGCTGAAGCCTTTAGGGTTGGTTTTAGGCATGTCATAGCAAACCTTTAGGGTTGTTTACGCGGCTTCCTGTGGCCATTTCGATACAAAATAATCGTATTGCGTGGACAACCCTTAGGATCTAGATGGAGGTCTAGATGAGCAGATCCACCACCCCGGCAATACCCGCCCCGAGAATCAACACCCACGAAAAAAAGTTTTTGAATTGATAATCCTTGTGTCTGATAAAGAGCACATGCAACACAACATGAATAATAAAGAAGCAATCTAACGCAACAACCAGACCATGGTTGATACCACTACTCCCATCACCGAAGAGTCCCCAGAAGAGTAGAATATACAACGGGATATGGAGTGCCGTAAAAACCACATAGGCCGTTTCTTCACGCAAGCTCGACAGGAAGATAAACAGTTTCCACTCGCGTTGTCGAATGGCATCCATTTCGTGTATGAGTAGCAAACTAAACCCAATGTAGAAAAGCATATACTCCATCATTGTTTGTCCTTGTATGTTTCAATCAGCATATATCTATGACAGGCTGAATATAGCAGCGATAGGACTGCCATATCAAGGAAAAACAGTGCCAGATACTGCCGACATACCCCGCTATTGCTCGCAAGATTCGCCAACAACCACTATGCAAAAGGATGAAAACACTTGACACATGTATGCGAGCATGTTTCAATAACCACAGATCAGAGTACTAACCCAATAGAAGACCTTAACGATATCATGATAGCTGCACCTTTGCTCTTCGTGACACGTATGAAAAGCCTCAATTATAGTCATGATTCGTTTCGCATTATGTGATATGAGAGCATATAGATGAAATCGATTCACCGTCCCAGCCATCAGTCTTCACTCAAACTGCATCCTTTGGATAAGAACAAAACGGAATACATAGATGTTTTGATCGTCGGCGCAGGACTGAGTGGCGTCGCCGCAGCGTATTATGTGCAGTCGCAATTACCCTACAAATCGTATACCATCCTCGAAGCACGTGATGCTATTGGTGGTACCTGGGACCTGTTCCGCTATCCTGGCGTGCGCTCAGACTCGGACATGTATACACTAGGCTACACCTTCCAACCATGGACAAATTCCAAAGCCATCGCGGGTGGCTCATCCATTCTGAGTTATGTACGCGAGACTGCCAGCAAATATGGTATAGACAAGGAGATCCGCTTTAAGCATCGAGTGTGTCGCGCTTCCTGGTTATCAGAGCAAGCACTATGGACAGTTGACGTAGAACAAGGGCAGGAACGTACACCGGTCCGATTCACCTGTCGTTTTCTATTTATGTGTACGGGTTACTACGACTACGACCACGGGTACACACCAGAATTTCCCGGCTTTGACAGCTTCCAGGGCGAGATTATCCATCCACAAAAGTGGCCCAAAGATTTCGACTACACTGACAAAAAGGTCGTCGTTATCGGTAGTGGTGCAACTGCCGTTACACTCGTCCCAGCCATGGCACAAAAAGCCGCGCATGTCACTATGTTGCAACGCTCCCCTACTTATATTCTCTCTGTGCCTGCGGAAGACCAACTCGCCAACTGGATGAACCGTCACTTGACGCCTAAAGTGTCGTACAGTATCACTCGTTGGAAATTAATTCTGATGAGTATGCTGACCTACTCGCTGTCACGTCGATACCCAGAGACCATCAAGCGCAGAATTGTGAAGCAGGTACACAGCCATTTGAACAACCCCTATGATGTTGAGAAGCACTTTGCACCTAACTACAACCCCTGGGATCAACGTGTATGTCTGGTGCCGGATGGAGATCTGTTCAATGCCATCAATGAAGGGAAAGCCTCTGTAGTCACAGATCATATTGAGGAGTTCACAAAAACTGGCATCCGCCTCAAATCCGGCACAGAAATGGATGCCGATGTCATCATTACTGCCACCGGACTGGTGCTCAAACTGATGGACCGTATCGAAATCGTGGTTGATGGAAAGCGAGTAGATTTTACCAAGGCCCTGAGCTACAAAGGGATGATGTTTAGTGGTGTGCCAAACATGGCGATGGCTTTTGGCTACACTAATGCCTCCTGGACCCTTAAGTGCGAGCTAACTGCCCAGTACATATGCCGCTTGCTCAGACATATGGACACGCACGGATATCGTGTAGCCAATCCACACAATCGCGATTCTGCCATGGAACAGTTGCCCCTGCTCAACTTCACATCTGGGTATGTGCAACGTGCGCTGAATATTCTCCCAAACCAGGGAGCAAAACACCCGTGGCGGGTCTACCAGAACTATCTCATGGATATGCTGATAATGCGTTTCAGCACCATACAGGATCAGGTGATGGAACTGCAGTAGATATTGTAACTACATTCAGAAAAAGCGATACATACCCACGGAAGCCGGAGCCGTGTAGGCAAAACCGTATTGCTCGTACAGATGTCGTGCGGGGCCATCGGCAATCAGGCTCACATAGGCTGACGCAGGCGCGTATTGCTCAAGATAGTCCACCAGCGCCTGCATAATCCGCTTGCCCAGCCCCTGGCCCTGATGCTCAGGCAGCACCGCTATATCGACGATTTGAAAAAAACACCCACCATCGCCAATGATGCGGCCCATCCCAACAACGCTATTCTGGTAGAGCAGCGAGACACCAAACCAGGTTCCGGCGAGTCCCTGTTGAACAGCCTCGATGGTTTTGAGGCTTAACCCGCACGCAGCACGCAAATGACAATAGTTTGCCACGTCAGGAGGTTGTGCAATCAACGTATAAAGATCATCATTCATGACTACTTTCCTCGACTTCCCACGTTGCTTCGCCCCAGCCCCACTCAATGCCGTGCCGCCGCATGATGCCCTGAGCACGTTTATCTGCGGCGATCAGATCCATAATGCATGTGGTTAGTAAATTGAGTGCATCAACCGCACGATCACCCTGATTCTGGGGCAACGCCACTGGTACATCAAAGATCAGCGGCAGGGTATGACGCACATAGTTGGTATCGTCTTCCATCGTATATCTCCCGTGTAAATCGGCTGTGTGGTACTATCATAGCATCTTTTGCTGAATGACATAATCTGTGCTAGACTTTCGCCCTGTGTCGCAAAGGAAACGCATGAGTCGTAATCTCACAACTAATCGTCAGGCCGCACCACTGGCCTCAGATCCTCCGTTGTCGACGCTTATAGCCTATGGTATGCGACTGTTCATTACCGTGGTGGCTGGCACAATCCTCCTGGCCCTGGTGTACCAGATTCCGGTAACTCATGCTGTCGATCTGGGCGGATACGACTCGGCGTATGTCCAGGGTTTTCACGAAGCCGAACAGACCAACGAACGCATCAAGCAGCCCTATCTGGCAGGGTCCGATGGGAGCGCACGCTGGACTCGTGCGGTCTCCTATCTGCTCTTTCCACAGGTCGGTCTACCCGCACAGGTAACGTTACGGCTGCGCGGATGGCAAAGCGACACCACCATGCCCGAAGTGGTAGTGCTTCTCAACGGCACGCAGGAACTAGATCGATTCCGGATTGGAGAGGCGTGGGAAGAACGTAACTTTACCATCGATAGTGGGCTACGCAAGGCCAATGATGTGGTCATCGAGATTCGTGCTGAGACCTCCCGACTGAGCGATAACGATGTGCGACAGGTGGGCGTCCTGATCGATCAGGCCAACTATCAAGTCGGGCAGCCACCGATCACACCCTACCCGGCCCAGCTCGTGTATGGTGCTCTTGCCTTTGGGATGCTCTATCTCCTCTGCATACAACCACCAATGCTCACAAGTCATCTCCCATCGTGGTTCGCACGACGACAGTGGATGTTTTTGGTCTCAGGCGTTTTAGGCATTGTGGTATTTTTTTTAGTCTTCTATCGCCTCCAACCACTCTATCCCTATCCATTGCGCGGCTTGTTACCCACTATCGACGCTACTCTGGCTGCACTCGTCACCCTGCGCTACGGACCACTACTTACGCGTCGTGTGCCAGTGTTGCTCGATGTTGCCGCAATCGGTGGGATTGCTGTCTGGACAGGTACGATCCTTTTCGTAGCTCAAAACCATCTCACGCTCTCGCTGCCGGGGGTCGAGAGCGATTTTCGCGTCTTTGCTCAACGATCCGCACAGTTGTGGGGAACCTTCCAACCTGATGGTATCTACACCTCTAACGTGGATGGTGTGCTGCGTGCCGATGGGTTTTATAATATTGGATATCCATTCCTGCTCTGGCTCACACGCCCGTTGTTTTCCGATAATCCATTTCTGGCCGCACGCCTCATCGCTGCACTCAGCGGGGCCATGCTGCTCATTGCGGGGTGGTGGCTTGCGCGACAGTGGTTGGGGCGTGGGTGGGCGTTGCTCGTGCTCGCGTTGCTGGTGTTTAATCCGATGGTTGCTTCCTATGCGCTCTATCTCGGCACCGACATGCCTTTCGCAGCCTTGAGTATGCTTGCACTCGCGTTACTCCTCGGCCCAACTTTCGCACAACAGTCGCCAGAAACTACCCAGACCACATCACCAGACCACACACCATTTGCACCAAAACTCCGTTGGCTGGCATTGGCTGGTTTCGTGGCTGGACTGGCCTTTCTGATGCGGCATCCCGGCATATTGCTGCTACCGTTTGGCTGGCTGGCGATTCTGTTTATGGAGAAAAATCTAACTGCAAAAGGTCGGCTGAACTGGCTCAAACCAATCGGAATTTTCACCCTGGCCTTTCTGCTGGCAATGACACCCCAAGTTATCATCAATATCGCGCAAACTGGTCAGCTACTGTTTAGCTGGCAGGCCAAGAACATCTGGTTGGCGGTCTTTGCAGGTGGTGACTGGAACCGCTGGGACGAGGTGGGGAACGACATCACCTTGAGCCAAATCATCGCACAGGAGCCTGGACGTTTCCTGCTCAACTGGTGGATCAATGTACGGGCGTATTTTGGTACCGGCGGCGAAGATACGAGTGAGTTTGGCCGCGCCATCCAGATCCGTTTACTGGCTTTCCCGGCCAATTGGATCGCGCTGGCTGGTGGCATCCTGTGGTTTGGGCGGGGCCTGTATGCGATACGACAGGATGCACGTGCCACAGCGGATCGACGCAGCATCTTGCTGCTTAGCTGGACTGTGTTGTATGTGGCCTCGGTCTGTGTTGGACTGACATTACCACGCTTTTTCCTGCTACTCGCCCCAATCTATGCGCTGGCAGCGGTCTGGGTCATTGCCTATCTCAAGGAACACCTGACTCCGGCCAACGTTCCACTCGCGCTCATCAGCGGACTCGTGCTACTTGTTTTTCTGCAAGAAAGCTTTATAATCGGCACGCGATATGTTCTTGACAATCAATCACGCGACCAGGTTGCCATCATCCGTGTTGTGCAGGCCACGCTGGCCCCAGAGGAGCGCTTGATCGTGCGAACGGCGCCGGACGATCCACTTGGTGAGTATTCCGCCATCGCGCATCTGGCACTCTCCACACCTGCTACGGACGATGCGGAAGCACTGCGGAATACCGGAGCGGATTATCTGCTGTGGTCAGACGCCGTAGGAACAGCGCCGCCTTTTGAAACTATTGTCGAGCAAATAGGACCATATAAACTCTATACATTACAACCATGAAGCAAGAAGCTACTCACAAACATATACCTGCAACACCGACCAATCGCTGGTTCGACACCGTCGCACAGCGCACCTCCACCCTCGCCAGACTCAATTGGCCGTTGTTTCTACTCATCAGCATTGGGATCGCACTGCGGTTGTGGATGATCGCAATCAGCCCACTTGACCCGCGCTTTTCGAACGCCGACGATGGCGACTACTATCAGCGTGCGCTACGATTTGCTGTGACGGGCCAATATATCGACGATTCGTGGCTGATCCGCCCACCGCTCCATGTTTTTTTCTTTGCGTTCTGGTTGTGGGTCGCGCTCACCATTGGCCAGCCACAGATTGGCATTCCTCTCATATTGTTGGCGCAAACCGCAGTAAGTGTGCTCGCCATTCCGCTCGGCTATGCGATTGCCAAACGTATGTTTACCAGTGGTCGTGCCGGGTTGCTCTTTGCAGCCTTTCTCGCTGTCTGGTTTCCATTCCTGGAACAGCCAACCGTATTATTCAGCGAATTGCTCTATGGCTTTTTGTTTTTATTGCATTTCTGGCTTTTGCTGCGCTTTGATGCCCACAACCGTTGGCGGGATCTGGCGCTCTCAGGTCTGGCCCTCGGTGCAGCGGCACTCACTCGTTCTCCGGCACTGTACTCACTGGCCTTTGTGACACTATGGCTTCTCGTGAGACAGTTTCCTTTTTCCACAGAGGCTCGCACCCCCGGTTGGTTTCGCACCTATCTTACATCGAGAACAACCGCCGCAGCCGTCATCATCGGATGCTGTCTGATCGTGGTGGGGCCATGGACTACACGCAATTATATCCTGTATGGCCACATCATTCCGGTTGATACGCTTGGTCAAATCAATGTCTGGCTCGATTTAGACGACGTGAGTGATCGCAGTCGCAATATTGAAACGCTACGTGCGTTACCCCAGGCCGAACGACAGAGCTATGCTATGGCACAGGCACGCGAAATCCTGGCCGAAGATCCGCTGCGCCCATTTGATGGCATGTGGCTGACGTTTCAGCATATCTGGAAGGCACAGTACGTTGAAGATCTCTACCTCAAACAAAGCTTCTTCACACGACCACTGCGCGAGTCGGCACCGATTGGTTTATTTGGTGACGGACTCTGGTTGGTGTACACACTTGCGGGGCTAATTGGCCTGGCAGCACCATTCCGCGAAGGACTGCACCATCGGCTGTTTGTGATGGCATGGCTGGGCTATTCATTTTTTACCGTACTGGTGTTCCATGTCGAGCCACGTTATCTCGTCCCCATCTGGACTTTGATCGCGCTCTATGGATCGTGGATGCTGGCTGAGGCGATGCGGGGACGGGCTGCACTACAACTCTGGTGTGCCAACAAGCTACACATTGGCGTTGCGGCTGCTATAACCATCGCATTTTTGCTGTTGTTCTTCAGCTACCGTGATTATCCGACGATTATCGCACAGGGGGTGGCGCGTGAACGAGCAATGGTTGCTGGTGAAGCAGCCTACCTAAACAGCGATTATGTCGCAGCAGAACAGGCTTATCGTGAGGCATTGGCCGCCCAGCCAAACTTTGTCGACGGGCAGGTCGCGTTAGCACTGGCACTGACTGCTCAGGATCGCCACGCCGAAGCCGCCACCGCCATCACGGGTAGCTCACGCCAGGCCGATCTGGTGACTGCGACCATCGCACGTGATACCGACGATCTTGCAACGGCGCGCGAGCAACTTACGCTGGTTGAGGCGATTGCTGGTGAAGATACACAAAGTTGGTCATTAACGTGGCTTCGTCCGCCTCCCATCGATACCCTCACGATCGGTAATGGCCTTGATATGGGATACATCGCCGGATTTTCGGCGGCTGAGACCGGTGGAGATGGCGTATTTCGCTGGCTCGAAGGTGATGGAAAAATCATGCTCCCCTTACCATCACCTTTGGAAGAGAACGACATACTGGTGCTACGTATGAGCAGTGGCCCACTCGCAGAAACCCCGGTCGACATACGCATTGGCGATAGTCCAATGCAGCGAGTCATTGTACGCGGCGGGCCATGGCGCAACTATCATCTCCCAATCAACGTAGATAGTGGTACGACAGAACGGCTGGAAGTTTCGCTGCACGCACCAACATTTGTGCCCGCGCTTCTCAACCCGTCGAGTCATGATGCACGCACGCTGAGTCTAATGGTAAGCTCTGTGCATGTGGAATAAGGGGAGCAGTACCTATGACCACCGACACCCATTCCAGTATACACAGTCGACCAAACAGCAGAACTAGTATCGGAGCCGTGCTCCTGCTGAGTCCCGCCACCATCTGTTGTTTCCTGACACTGTTCGTCCCAACCATCAGAACGCTCCTGCTTAGTATGCAAAATGCAGATTTATTTGGCACATCAACATTTGTTGGTTGGGAAAACTATGCACGCCTCTTCCAGGATCCCATATTCTGGTCTGCAATCGGCTTTTCACTCACACATGTTGTTATTCGGGTCATCGTCGTTAGCATTGTGCCGTTATTACTAGCTCTCGCCCTCAGTCGCTTTGGTCGGACTATCCGTCTTTCTACACGATTGCTGTTCACGATCCCGCTGGCAGCATTTGCACCGATCTTCGCAGCACTTATGTGGCGAATATGGTTTTCCAACCCGGCAACACAGAGCACTGGAATTGAAATGCCACTTGTCAACGTTGATGTGGTTAGACCAACACTCTTTCTGATCGACAGTCTTTCGATTTTTGGTGTCGTATGCGGTGTAGGACTCATTGTCTATTCGATGGCATTACGCGGCTTGGGGAATGAAGCACCTTCGGCCCAACAGGTACGTATGCCCTTGCTGATTACCTGGTTTGTCAGCGTTGTGGCCACGATTGCACTGGCTCTCCAGGAATTTACACTCAGTTTTGTACTAACTCGGGGTGGGCCAGACGGGGCAACAACGTCTCTTTCTTTCTTACAGTTTGAATTAGCATTTATCAGATTCGCGTTTGGTGAAGGGGCTGTTGTTGCATCTTTGATGTTAGCTATACTCACTATGCTAGGCATTATTGTTGGTGTTATCATTGCCATGACAGGGGTGCAAATCAAAATGGCTCCCCCAAACCGTAGTGGTGCAGCAACCAACCGTGGTCTGGCAGGGGTTACCCTTGGTTTACTGCTGTTTCTCAGCATCGGCTGCTGGTTTATCAGCATTTTTCCTCCAATCATCAACTTGCTCACACCATCCCCTGGTCAATCAGATGCAGGTCAGGTATTTGCCGCTTTTCCGGTCGCAACTTTGTTGATAAATACTATTGTTCCAACAACCATAGGCGTGTTTGTGCAACTAGCAATGGCCTATCTGGGAGCACTCGGTATCGGCGCACTACGGCCACTGGGGAAACGCAGCGAGTGGTTGTTGGTGCTCTTCAGTCCGTGGCTGTTTGTAACCACTATTCCCATGAGTTTGATCGCCTTCCAGGATCGTTTGAACGTTGAGCTATTAAATTCTATGCTTGGGCTAGTGTCACCTATTCTGATCAGCATTCCTGCGCTATTCATCCTGACACTCTTTTTCAAAGGCCAACACGAAACATGGCAGGAAGCCCAAGTACACGGGCAGAAAACAACATTTACCCAGGCAATCATCAAACCATCCCTACCGCTTACTGTTCTGTTAGGTAGTGTGGGTTTGCTCGTTGGTATGCAATCATTCTACTGGCCTTTACTTGTATCCACTAACCCTTCAGCAATGCCTATTCTAGTCTTTGTGGTGTCAAGTGCAATCTCTAATCCATTTGGATGGGCAGAGATTCCCATCCTGCTGATCTCGCTGGGCCTACCTTTCTGGATCTTTTTTCTCATCATATTCAGTCTCTTCCAGCTTTTTTATATTGACCGATTGACATTCGTAACCAACAGGAGAACATCGTGACGACGGATGCAGCCCTTCAGCCATCGACGACACAACAACCTGCTCCAGCAACCCATCCAGATACTGACGCGACACCACTGTGGCCGTTTAGCGTAAGTGTGGTAATACCGGCTCGGAACGAGGAACAGAGTATTGGCAATGTTATTCGGGGCATCTTTCAGTATTGTCCCACTGCCGAAATCATTGTGGTGGATGATGCGTCGACCGATGCTACGCCTGATGTGTCTGAGGAAGCCGGTGCACGGGTGGTCCGTCGCCCCTACAACATCGGCAATGGGGCCGGTGTTAAAACCGGCATTCGTGAGGCAACTGGCGATGTCATCATCGTAATTGATGCCGATGGCCAACACGATCCTGCCGACATTCCGCGTTTGCTACAGCACATTGGGCCATACGACATGGTCATCGGTGAACGGAGTCGGACCAGTCAGGAGAACTGGGTACGCTGGCTTGGCAACAGTGCACTCAACACACTCGGCACCTATCTTATTGGCATGGAGATGCGCGATCTCACCTCGGGGTTTCGGGCGATGCGCCGCGAGATTATCAACGAGTTTGTGCACCTGCTCCCCAATCAGTATTCGTGGCCTACGACCAGCGCCATGTCGTTTGCAAAGGCTGGATACCACATCCGCTTTGAGCCGATCACAGTGCACAAACGGCAGGCTGGTCAGAGCAAACAAAAGCTACTGCGAAACGGGATCAAATTCGTGCTCATTATGTTGCGGATTGTCTCGCTGTTTGCGCCGCTACGGATTTACTTTCCGATTTCGCTGACGATGTTTGGGACCGGATTGCTCCTCTTTATCTATGAATTGTTGACTAATCCCAATCTCTTTATTCCCAATTCCGTCCTCGGGTTGTTTATTGGTGGTATTATTGTGTTTATGTTTGGGCTACTTGCCGAGCAAATCGCTGGGCTACGATTCAAGGGCCCTGATCGGTGAGTAAAGCGAGGACACAACTCGTACTCAAACAAAGCTGTAGAGGATTACATCACCTTTCGTATTAGCTTATGCTATTTGAGTCGAGATACCACTTATGAATATCTATATGCGCTGGTTGTTACGTCTGATCGGACCAGCTCTGCTGGTATATTTTTTGTTGACAAGTGATTTTAGTGAAATTGCGGCGGCTTTTGGATCGCTTGATTTGTTTCCGCTCATTATCTCGCTGGCTCTGTTTCCAGCTTTTATCTTTGTCAAAGCGTGGCGCTGGAACCTGCTGATGCGGGAACTCAACGTTGAAGCACCGCCACTCCTCCAATCGATGAATCTCTATATGATTGGCTTGTTTCTTGGCGCAACAACCCCCGGTCAGTCAGGCGATTTCGTCAAGGGTTGGTATCTCCGCGAACGAGGACAGCCACTGGCACCATCACTCTTTAGCATCCTGCTGGATCGATTGTTTGACTTTGTCGTTATGGCCGTTCTCGCGTTGTTAGGGTTGATCGTATTCATCGATGTATTTCCACAAGCGTTACAATTACCCGCACTGATCGTCGGTGGGATCTTTATTTTTGGAACGCCTATTTTAATGGCACGTGGCCCACGCGACTGGTTGATGAATCGCACCCTGCCGATCATGCCAAAGCGGGTGCGTGCACTCATCGAGCGTTGGCGCGATCAGTTTGCGACGCTTACATTACGACCAGTATTGCTTGCTCAATTGCTCGTTTTATCCATCGGGTCCGCATCAATCACGATTTATCGCATCTATCTGCTCTTCCTGGCACTACATCTGAATAACGTGCCAATGCTTGCGGTCGTTTCATCAACTGCACTCATCGCAATCTTGCAGGCTCTGCCGATCAGTATCTCGGGGGTAGGAGTTCGTGATGCGGTGCTTATTGTGGTGCTGGGACTCTATGGCTATGCGGAAGAATTAGCGATTACGCTTTCGGCGCTTTTCCTTATTATTAACATTGAACATATTATTGTTGGCTTCCTGATATCGTTGCGCTATCCACTGGGAAATGTGCCACCAGCAACTGCGCTATCGCAAACAGATCAGGAGCAATACCAACCACAGACGCGGCAATGATGCGTATTTAACCTGAGCCAGTCTCTCTCGTCTGAAAAAGCCTGATGGTCTGGTACAATTTCTATTCGTGAAAAAAGACGCAGCCATAACTGGCTACGTCTTTTGTGTTTGAGTAAGCGGTACTTAACGGATGAGGAAGGGCAAAAACACCTGGTAATTTGACGCAGTGGGCTCAATAGGTACCATTGCTGGTCCATACTGCTGCATTGTTCCGTTAAGCTCTACCTCGACCAACCAATAGGTGTATGTCGTGGTAGCATCGGCTGGCAGCGTTTGATCGATCCAGCGATAGTCAGCGCCACCTCGACCACGCCCATATGCTAGTATGATCTGCTCTGTCACTTGTGCAGCATTCGCCCATGTTCCATCAGTGCTACGATAGAGATGATAGCCCCACGTGTTGACTTCGGCACTGGTGGTCCAGCGAATGTCTATCTGCTCTTGTCTGCGTGTTGCAGTGAAACGTGTCAGGATGATAGCAGTAGGGTCATCGACACGGATTAATCCAAATCCCACTGTAAGATTCGTGCTGCGCCCCTGATCCGGTGTTATTTCGGGTTCATCTCCTGGCTGCAACGTAATGGTGGTGCTCCGTATACGACCACTGTCATGTCCTGTGCCATTATCATCATTATCAATGTCATCATCTGGGTCAGGAGCTTCCTCATACGGACCATCACGCTGGTCTCCATCACCTGTACCGCTACTACTTCCATAGCCAGTTGGTGGAGCGATTTCAACAATATAAGTACCCTCGGGTAGTCCAGTGAATGTGTATATGCCGTCGGAATCCGTCGTTGTAGTGGCAATGGGTTCACCATCTGGTTCGCCATCATCGTCTGCATCAGCGTAGAGATACACTTCTACATGTGCCACACCATCTTCTGTTGGGTCAATCTGACCATCATTATTGTCATCGTACCAGACCCGATTACCCAATTCTAGTGTGTAGAAACCGAAGTCAACCGTGTAATTACTATTCGCGTCAGGGGTGCTATCGGGATGTCCCGGTGTGTTTGGCTCTCCAATAGATTCAGGGGCACCACCGAGCGTGACAGGCGCGCTTATAACCGCATCACTGAAGGCACTGCTTGTTTGGTGGGTACCATTATCATCGCGATCCCTATCATTGTCTGGATCGGGTGCAGGTGTTTCACCAGTTACCGTGGTCCCACTACTGAGGTAGTCATCTAAAACAGCATCGTCTGTGAAGTTGTTGCTGGGGAGAACGACAACGTATTCACCTGCAAGAAGATCAGTGAAGAGATAGTAGCCGCCATCACTGGTTGTCATAGTCGATACTGGTGTGCCGGTTGGCTGTCCATCAGGTCCAGCCATATACAGTTCAACAACTACATCGTCGACACCTACTTCATCAGAATCGATTTGACCATTATTGTTGGTATCAAACCAAACCTGATTACCAAAGCTGTAGGTTACTGGCGTCGATACTGGTGTAGCAGTTGGAGTTGATGTTGGTACGGGCGTATTCGTGGTCGTTGGTGTCGCGGTGGGGGGCATAGGCGTGTTCGTCGCCGTCGGTTCCGGGGTGTTTGTCGCCGTCGGTTCCGGGGTATTCGTTGGGGTGGGCGTGTTGGTAGGTGTTGGTGTCGGGGCTGGAGCATGGAAACCGAAATCTAACGTATGAGCATTATGTCCCACAGCTCCTGTTGTATGAACAATTACTGGCCACTGACCCGTAGGAGAGCCAGTTGGATTCACCGTGTTAACAGCATCAGAATCATTGCTATCATCCTGACCCTGTGATGCAGTTGAGTTAGCAGTTGTAAGCTCTAGTCCAGCAAGCGGGCCGCTTCCTGCATAATTTGCGGCATTGTCAAGACGGATCTCATAGGCAGTATTCGGTTGGATATTCAAGCCATATTTTGCAAATGTAGTATCAGTGCCAGTTGCAGAACTAAAATCATATATGCCATCCGCATTTGTTATAGCTGTACTAATTAAAGTTCCATTTTGATATAAACGAACAGTAACACCAGCGATTGACGGCTCACCAGCGTCCTGAACACCATTCCGATTGCTATCTTGCCAGACACGATTACCAATCTCGATGGGGGCAGCCGCACAAATCAGCTCAACATCTCCAAGACCACCAGCCTTGCCAAAACTCGAGCTAGGTGGATAGACCTGCACGGCACGGTCACGTGATCCATCAACGTTACTAAAAACGGTGGTTCCTGCCTCAAATGTTGAAAACGTATCATAGACTGTCGCTACCAAATGACCGCTCCCCGGCAAAAGAGCAAACGAACCAAGTCCAGTTTCTCGGTGATAATCAGGACTAAAGTCAAGATCATAGTGCTCGTCATAGTAGAATTCGCGATTACCCGGACCTGAGTCATCATTCCGTTCACTCGGATCAGAATCGGGATCGCCAGTCGTACGAGAGCCACAACTTCCTCCTGACTCCAGTTGCCACGCACCGGCGCCATTCTGACAGGCCAGTAGCAAGTCACCACCATGACGTGTACTATACAAAGTCCCGTTGACCGGACCAGGATCGCTGTTATCAAACGTCTGATCCGCCAGACGATCGCGGAATCCCAGCATCATATAGCCTTCAGCATCAAATTCAATATCGGTAAACATTGGTTGTGGGTAAGCCCATAAACTGTTACCATAACGACCTGCAGGGCGCCAGGTATCGCTCCATGGGTTCCACTCACCATCACGTGTATCAGGAGAGAAACCATTATTCACATGACGGCGTGGATAATCAAGGTCGAATTCTAATATGGGTGTTGCAGCGAAACTATCTGTCTGAGGATTAAACTGTAAGACATAGGCGTGCATGTCCTCACGCTGATCAGTGCTTTGTCCACTACACACAGCCCCCACATACAATTGCCCATCCTGATAAGCAACCGCAAAGGGACGAAAGTCGCTTGCAACAGGATCGGGGTTGTTTGTGGGATTGCCATCATCTCCATTACAAGAAGCAGGGACAGGGATGGTATAGGAAGCAACATCTGCTGGGGCAGGAGCACTCGCACCAGGGCCAAAAGGCATGACCACCAATGAGCGGTCATGCAGGTTTATGGCATAGAGTTCACTTTCATCATCAGAAATCTCAACATCTCCCAGACCAACTTTCCCTACCTGACCATAGGCAGCCGTATCAACATTCCACTGATATCCTGACACACCGCGAGGATGTGGGTTTACTCCAGTGTCAATACCAGAAATGATGTTGAGATCGATAAAGAGTGTCGCGGTATTAGGATCAAGATCCTGTATCATATAGATTGCACCAGTGCTGTCAGTGCTACCGAAGCTCGCGCCACGGCGCAGATACGCTCCTGCATAGATGCGGTTGGTAGAGCGTTGATAGGCCAAACCGTAGGTAGTGCCAAGGTCGTCAGCATGAGCCGCCACATTCTTGCTTACGCCTGTTCCGTTTGCACTGTACGAATAGTCAACAACAACAGGTGCCGTTGAACCACTATTGTCATTACGCTCAAAACAAGTAACAACAATACGTGGTGACGAATCACAATAATCAGCCGGATGGTGGAGCGCAAAATCAATACTGGATGTATTTCCATCAGCAATAAACTGGACACTTGTATCATTCTGGCCACCAAAGGCGCTTGGCTGAAATAAACTGGACCAGCCAGTAAACTCAATGCGGTAGGGGCCGGTTCCGCTTGCAGACAACGAATACGTGCCATTTGCAGTGCTGGTAGCAGAACCTCGATCAGTGCCTGTCGCATCGTAAGCTGTGATTGTGACACCAGCAATACCTGGTTCGTGAGTACCACGAGCGCCATCAACATTGAAGTCACGATACACTGTCCCAGTGATAACACCAGCCGCACGAGTGGATGGGACAAAACGGACACTGAGACTGGAAAAAATAATTGCAAAAAGAGTACTAAAGATAAAACAATTTCGATAAATCGTGTTGGGTTGTTGCATGCAGATCCTCGTCGTATTGATGAATTGAACAACCAAAAAGCCAATGAACTAATTCAAATCGATAATACATATATGTCATTACCGGAGCCGAACCGTATACAAACTGATCACTAGTAAACAACTTAGTATCGGTCTGTAATAAGCAGATTGCATTGCTTCTCACGAAGAAGATAATGATCCAAAAACCCCCCAATATGACACTTTCGTCAACAACTCTTACGCTAGCTTTCATCTCGAAGTAGCACATTATCCATACCCTACAAGCATCCCGGAATGAACATATCTCACTCCTCAGGTATTTTGACCTTCATTTTTGCTACTGTGGAAGGGGATACAACTCAATTAATAGGGAGGATATCAAACGGATAAATCATGAAAAATAAGCATATGCCATCCCCATCCGATGGCACACCTACGGTATCGATAATCGTGCCGGTTTACAATGGCGGTAAGCCTTTCCATGAGTGTCTGGAAAGCATCACCAAGGCACATCCAAAACCGCATGAACTGATCGTCATTGCCGATGGGGATACCGACGGTTCGCGGGAGATCGCACGCCACGTTGGCGCACAGGTGATCGAACGGTCAACACCAGGAGGGCCAGCGCAGGCCCGCAATCTCGGTGCTCGGAGTGCAACAGGGGACATCCTGTTCTTTGTCGATGCCGATGTCACTATCCCTGTTGATGCGGTTCAACAGGTCCAAGCAGCATTCCAGCGTATGCCACAGATGGCAGCATTAATTGGCTCGTATGACGACACCCCTTCAGAACCACACTTTCTCTCTCAATACCGCAATCTCCTACACCACTACACACACCAGGCTGGCCGAGAAGAGGCGTTCACCTTTTGGGGCGCGTGTGGTGCTATTCGTCGTGAGATATTTCTAGAGTTAGGGGGATTCAATCAACAGTACGAAAAACCATCAATTGAAGATATCGAATTAGGCTACCGACTCGTTGAACATGGATACACAATTCGTTTGATGAAGGAGCTACAGATCAAACATCTCAAACGATGGGATGCCGTTTCAATGCTCAAAACCGATTTCTTTCAACGAGCACTTCCATGGACTGATCTTATTCTACGGTCCGGTCAGATCCCGAATGATCTCAATCTTCAGCGTTCCAGTCGATTGAGTGTCGTGTGTGCCTATGGCCTGATCGCATCACTGGTTACGGCAATAGTACGCCCCAGGATGTTAACGTTATCCGCCATCTGTGCCATCTTGCTTATCTGGCTCAATGCTGCGTTGTATCGCTTCTTCACGATCAAACGTGGAGTATGGTTTACTGTGCGTGTACTTCCATGGCATTGGCTGTACTTCGTGTACAGTGGTCTAGCCTTTGGTCTCGGAATACTCCGATTTAGTATAGAAAAACATCGAAAGTAAGTTGACAGAATTGTAATACAAACATACGCCGTGCAGCGTAGAGAGTGGGTATTTCCAACCGTAACTTAGTACTCTGTTGCTGTGTTGTACTCACATTGATATTTACACGGCACTACAGTTAGGAGAGAAAGCATGAATCATTACCCTGCCGTTATTATTGGTGCTGGACCCGCCGGTCTCACTGCTGCCTACCAGCTTGCCAAGCAGGGCATACTTCCTACCGTGTTTGAGAAAGATCGTCTTGTGGGGGGCATTGCCCGCACTGAATCATACAAAGGCTATCGTTATGATATCGGCGGACATCGTTTCTACACGAAGGTCACCGAAGTTGAGGAGTTCTGGCACGAAGTTCTGGGCGACAAATTTATGACGCGCCCACGTCTCTCACGTATTTACTACAAAGGTCGTTACTACAAATATCCGCTCAATTTAGCCAACACCCTTACCAATCTTGGGCCTATTGAGAGTTTGTTGATTCTGTTTAGTTATATCAAGGCACATGTGCGCCCATTGCCAAAGGAAGACAACTTTGAGGAATGGGTTATCAATCGTTTTGGTGAGCGGCTGTTCCGCACCTTCTTCAAGACCTACACCGAGAAAGTGTGGGGCATCCCTTGTACTGCCATCCAGGCCGAATGGGCAGCTCAGCGTATCAAAGGGCTTTCCCTGACCGTTGCAGTAATGAATGCCTTATTCAAAGTCAACAATACCAAAACCCTCATTGAGGAGTTCCAATACCCCAACCTCGGGCCAGGTCAGATGTGGGAACACTGTCAGGATGGCATTGAACGCCTGGGGGGTACTGTCCAACTTCAGAGTGATATTGTTGGTCTACGACATCAGAATGGGCGAATCATTAGCGCCACAGTACAACAGGGTGAGGGCAAAATCGAAGCCCATGCCGACCATTTTATTAGCAGTATGCCGCTCAATGAGCTTATTCTGTGCATGGACCCACAACCACCAGAAAAGGTGCTGCGTGCAGCATATGGCCTCAACTACCGTGACTTCATGCAGGTATGTTTAATCATCAACGAACCAGATCCCTTCCCTGACAACTGGATCTACATTCACAGCCCAGAGGTCAGAGTTGGCCGTATCCAGAACTTCAAAAATTGGAGTCCGCATATGGTGCCCGATCTCAGTCGCACCAGCCTGGGCATGGAATACTTCTGTAATGAAGACGACGACCTATGGACCATGGATGACCAAGACTTGATCGAACTAGCCAAACGCGAAATCGAACAGCTTGGCCTTGCACGTGCTGCTGACGTGGAAGATGGCTACATCATCCGCCAACTCAAAGCCTACCCGGTATACGATGGCACCTACCGCGAACATGTCGAGACTATTCGTGAGTACCTTACAACATTTGAGAATCTCCAGACGATTGGTCGTAACGGCATGCATCGCTATAACAATCAGGACCACTCGATGTTGACCGGGATGTTGGCCGTACAAAACATCCTTGGCGAACAACACGACCTGTGGGAAGTCAACACCGAGCGCTCCTACTACGAAGAGTTCACCAAAGAAGAAATGCAATCACGTGCCGAGCACGAGGATGGACACAAGCCGGATCATCCACATACGGACGATCCACATCCCAAACTTCAGGAACGTGCAGTGAATGATCCTGAGCGTGCGTGGTAGTCAGTCGGAAAAGGAAGCAAGGAATGACTCCAGTTCGGATTGGATTAATTGGCTGTGGACGGATTGTGCAGACCGTCCACCTCGCCATTCTCACCAAACTACCTAATGCCAGACTCGTCGCCCTGGCGGAAACAGATGCCCAACGGCGTGATGAAGCATCGCAGCGTGCACCGGACACGATAGCACTTGCAAGCCATGAGCAACTATTGCGTCGTGATGATATTGATGCTGTGGTCATCTGTCTGCCTACGGCACTCCATGCAAGGATCGCGCATGAAGCGCTTCAGCATGGCAAACACGTGTATGTTGAGAAACCGCTTGCGACGAGTCTGGCTGAGGCCCGACCAGTGATCGACGAGTGGAAAAGAGCAAATGTTGTGGGAATGATGGGCTTCAACTATCGCTTTAACAAGTTGCATCAGGCCGCACAACGTGCTTTGCAGCGTAACACCATTGGCGACATCGTCAGTATGCGAACCGTATTTACCTCTGCAGCACGGAACCTGCCTCCGTGGAAACAACAACGACACAGCGGCGGTGGGGTGCTGCTGGACCTGGCTTCGCACCACATCGATCTCCTGCACTTTCTCTTTGGCACAACCATTGACCAAGTACGTGCCGATATACACTCTCAGCGAACAGAGGACGACACTGCGTTAGTGCAATTTCAATTGGCCAATGGTGTAGCCGTACAATCCTTTTTCTCAATGTGTACAACCAACGAGGATCGTTTTGAAATCTATGGTACGGAAGGCAAACTGACCATTGATCGACAGCGTGGTTGGAATGCCAATATCACCAGCACACGCTCGAACGGTAGTCGGTTTGAACAACTCCGATCAGGGCTTACCAACGTGGTATTGAGTCCGTATTTACGTCAACGCCTGAGCGCCCCAACCAG
The DNA here is from genome assembly GCA_013122435.1 of Chloroflexi bacterium AL-N1. Classification (GTDB taxonomy): domain Bacteria; phylum Chloroflexota; class Chloroflexia; order Chloroflexales; family Roseiflexaceae; genus AL-N1. Next base: position 18,706 of record WYDT01000048.1, on the reverse strand, counting down.
TGAGCCATCCTTTAGCGTGGCACTCGCTCACTTTGCCTCAGCAATACGCGATCGGCAATTGCCCTACCCAAGTTTTGATGACGGGTATCGGAGTCTCGCGGTGGTAGAAGCTGCCGAGGAGTCGGCACGCTCAGGTCAGACCATACGTCTCAAAGGCGAACGCGCGTCACGCTAGACACGTAATCGCCAGTCAGCACACCTGGAAACACTATGCGTATTTTGCTTATCAATGATTATGGAACACCCACCGGCGGGGCCGAAGTTCAGTTTATCGGTTTGCAGAAAGAGCTACGCAACCGTGGTCACGATGTGCGCTTGTTCACCAGCAGTGCTCGTCCTACCGAGGTGGCGAGTGCTGCCGATTATGAGTGCTTTGGCACCACATCACGATTTCGCACGCTGCTCCAGACAGCTAACCCGTGGGCATGGCAACGGCTGCGACAGGTTCTGAACGATTTTCAACCAAATGTCGTGCATGTCAAAATCTTCCTGACCCAGCTCTCGCCGCTGATTCTACCACTACTGCGAAACATACCCAGCTTGTGTCACGTAGTCTGGTATCGGCCAGTGTGTCCGACCGGAACTAAAATGCTGCCCAACGGCACTCCCTGTCAGGTGCATTATGGGAAAGCCTGCTACAGCAATGGCTGTCTGCCACTACACGATTGGGCACCGCTGATGCTGCAAATGCAGTTGTGGCGCCAGTGGCAACACGTATTCGATCTCATCGTGGCCAATAGTACAACTACCAAACATCATCTGCTGGCAGAAGGTATCGAGCCCGTTGATATTATCTGGAATGGCGTGACACCACGCACCGAATTAGTGCCTCTGGCAACGCGACCAACAGCCGTATTTGCCGGGCGATTGGTCTGGGAGAAGGGCATTGATACACTCATTCGTGCGTTTGGCGAGGTCGCTCAACACATCCCCGACGCACAACTACTTATTGCTGGCGAGGGTCCTGAATACGCAACGTTGCAGGCACTGATCGACGCACAAGGGCTCCATCAACAGATCAGTTTGCTTGGCCGCCTGTCACGCGATGATTTGGAACGGGCCTTTGCAAGCGCATGGGTTCAGGTCGTGCCATCACGCTGGGATGAGCCATTTGGCATTGTGGCAGCAGAGGCAGCGATGCGTGGCACAGCAGTCGTTGCAAGCAACACCGGGGGATTGGTCGAAATTATACAAGAGGATCACACTGGATATCTTGTGCCACCAGACAATGAAGAAAAACTAGCCAACGCCTTGCACAAACTGCTAGGCAGCCATGATCAGGCAGAGCAGATGGGTCGTAATGGTCACACTGTTGCCATGACCAACTTCAACGAAATACGTAATGCTGATCAGTTTTTAGAGCGATACGAAATGTTATCTCAGAAGAAGTACACTGCTGGCATTGCTCCGAAGCCAGCAAGATAATTGATGCTAATCATGTTATCTGGACTTCACCCGCCGCTCAAACAGTAGGCGATGTCTACAATAATCTAGAAAGGCCATTCTTACGTGTCAGACACATTTGCACTCTCAGTGGTACTGGTTACACCACATCACTACGATACATTACGAAAAACCGTACAACATCTCCGTGCTCAAACGGTGAGTGATCAGATTGAGTTGGTCATTGTTGCACCATCGCTGGCCAAACTTGGCTTTGACGAGACTGATCGTCATGGCCTTGGGCATGTGCTGGTGATCGAGACGGGTACGCGTCAGACCTTGGGCTTTGCCAAAGCCGCCGGGGTGCGTGCCGCCACCGCTCCGATTGTGGCCTTTGCCGAAGACCACTGCTACCCGGATCCAGACTGGGCAGCGGCGCTCATCGAGGCACACTGTGGGCCATGGGCAGCAGTCGGCCCAGCCATTGGCAACGCCAACCCGCTAGGACTGGTAAGCTGGGCCAATCTCCTCATCGCCTATGGCCACTGGCTCGACCCGACCACATCGCGCGTCATTGATGATGTCCCCGGCCACAACAGTTCGTACAAACGTGATCTACTGCTCCAGTATGGCGATCAACTCAACACGATTATGGGGCGCGAGGGCAGTCTTCATACCGATCTCCGCCACAAAGGCCATCAACTCTATCTGGCAGCCGAGGCCCGTGCGTATCATCTCAACCCGACTCGTGCAACCGCCTGGATACCGCTCCGCTTCAACGCAGGCCGCCTGTTTGCAGCAGTGCGTGCCAAAGGTGAGAACTGGTCACCCCTACGGCGCACCATCTACATTACAGGGGCACCGCTAATCCCATTGATGCGGCTCCCGCAACTCCTGCGATTTTTGCGAGCTTCAGGACGACAGAGTGAACTGTTTCCCCAGCTTCTTCCGATTCTTCTGCTGGCACTGTTTATTCATAGCGTCGGCGAAGTTGCAGGTTACATTCTGGGAGAAGGACACACCCGCGAACGACTGGCTAACTTTGAATTTGATCGGATGCGACAAATCACTCAACGCGACCTGATCGCACTATCACAGGTCTGAAAATGAGCGAGTCGCCCACGCAACACAAACAACAAGGGTTAGGTAGCTCTATCTATGTTTTCCTTGCCGAAGCACTCATCATTCCAACCGGATTGATCACGGCGATCTTTCTGACGCGTCAGCTTGGCCCTGCCGACTACGGCCTGTTCACGCTAACGGCGACCTTTATTGCGTGGATTCAGTGGAGCATCACCTCGGCCTTTGCCCGCACCACTGTTCAACTTGTGAGTAGTACGGACGACTGGCAACCAATTGGTACAACGGTGATCCGGCTCCATTTGCTGGTCTCTACCAGCGCGATGGTGTTGATCTGGCTACTAGCCACACCGATCGCCAATCTCATGAATGAACCGGCCCTGGCCGCATACCTGCGCCTCTTTGCCCTCGATCTCCCCATTTTCAGCCTGGCCCACGGCCACCGCGACATCCTGGTGGGGCGAGGGGATTTTGTGCCACGGGCGTTGAGCGCTGCCGGACGCTGGACGACACGACTGATCTTAATCCTGCTGTTGGTGAGTCTGGGTCTATCGATCAACGGGGCTATTCTGGGAAGCATCGGCGCATCAATAGTGCAACTGGCCATTTGCCGTTTTTATGCGCGCCCGCCGGTGATACGTGGAACAACGGTGCCACTACGACAACTCTGGAACATCGCTGTGCCACTCTTTCTCTTTGCACTGGTCATGCGTTTTTACGACAAAGTCGACCTGTTTGCACTCAAAATACTTGGTGGCACCACCGAAGAGGCCGGTATCTATGGCGCAACCCAGAATCTGGCACTGGTGCCAGGGATTTTTGCACTCTCGTTTTCGCCATTGCTACTCTCGACCCTCACACGTACCCTTCGCGCAGGCGCTGTCGCGGATGCACACCAGCTTGGGCGCAACGCCATGCGGATCGTGCTCCTGCTGATTCCCTTCGCAGGGCTGGTTGCAGGAACATCCCCAGAACTTATTCAGTTTATCTATGGTGAAGCTTTCGCCGCCGCAGCGCCCCTGCTTGCTATCCTAATCTTTGGTGCACTTATGCTGGTGATGATTTCCGTCACCACGGCCATCATGACCGCCGCTGGCAAAGCAGAGTGGACTGTCAGATTGGCAGCACCAATGCTGGTGTGTGCGATTATTGGCCACATCGCCATCATCCCACAATTTGGGCTTACGGGAGCAGCAACGGTGACAACGATCTGCGCGCTGATCGGCGCACTCGTAGCAATTATCGTTGTGCAGCGACTGTGGCAGATCTTGCCGCCATTCACGACCCTATTACGCAGCATCCTTATCTATGGAGTGGCTTATGGGTTGGCGTTGCTCTGGTCACTGCCACACGCCCTGGTCTTGCTGGAATTAACGCTCATCAGCCTGACCATCCCACTTATGTTTCTGCTGCTTGGCGAATTCAGTTCAGCCGAAAAAAGCATCATCGTATCGTTTCTGCGTCGTTCGCTCAAACGCAACCAATCACAACGTGAGGTCATATGAATCCACAACTACCACTTTTCTCAATCGTCATTCCAACACACGCACGACCCAAACAGTTAAGTGCCTGCCTCACAGCGCTAACCCGACTGGATTATCCACGAGATTGTTTTGAGGTAGTGGTTGTAGATGATGGAAGTCCTGAGTCACTTGAACCAGTGGTGGCACCATTTAGCGACTATCTCACGATTACGCTGCATCGACAGCCTCGCAGTGGACCGGCTGCTGCACGGAACACGGGTGCTGCAAAGGCCCGTGGGCAGTATATCGCCTTTACCGACGATGACTGCCAGCCACGCAACGATTGGCTTAACGTTCTCGCGGCACAACTCACCGACATGCCAGATGCACTGGTGGGTGGCCATACCATCAATGCCATTCCCGACAACCTTTGCGCGTCCGCTAGTCAGTTGCTCGTGTCGTATCTTTACTCGTACTACAACACCGCTGAAGATCGACAGACAATGTTTTTTACTTCCAACAACATAGCCCTCTCTGCCGACTATTTTCATGCTATCAACGGGTTTGACACATCGTATCCACGGGCGGCAGCCGAAGATCGTGATTTCTGCGACCGCTGGATACAACACGGTTCCCCAATGATCTACGCAGCGAATGCCGTCATCTACCACACACACCGGATGACACTCCGTAGCTTCTGGCGACAACACCTTACCTATGGCCGTGGTGCCTATCGGTTCCATCGTGGACGAGCGCGACGGAGTCAGGGACAGATCAAGGTTGAATCAACCACATTTTATCTCGGCCTGTTGCGCTTCCCCTTTAGCCAGGAACGCCCTCACCGCACGGTACCACTGGCAGTACTGCTGGGTCTCTCGCAAGGGGCAAATGCGCTGGGGTTCTTCTGGGAACGTGCACGATTAGCATCAAAAATGGGATCGTAAACCAATAGCAACAGAGAGGTTTACATGTCAACATCATCATATCCTCATAAACTTCCACATACCCTTGCAGAAAACGTTCACCAGTACTGGCAAGCCTTGCTACACTATATACTTCGCGTAGTCAGCACACCTCATCTGCTGTTTCTCTGGCTGGCGCTGGTCGTTGGCCTGATCTGTGTCTTTGTGATGCCACCTTTTCATGGTGCTGATGAAGCCGATCACTTTTTTCGCTCTTACCAACTTTCGAGAGGTGCGGTGGTAGCTCAGAAGCAGAATGGACAAACAGGTGGGCAGATCCCAACCAATGCCATTCTACTGACGAATATTGTTCAGGGGGATATCTCACCTGAACAGAAAGGCAAACAAACCGTTCAGGATGTAATTCGGTTGTTTGCAATTCCACTCAACCGTAGTAACGAGGCGTTTGTTGATTTTCGCAATACGGCCCTGTTCTCACCAATACCGTATGTGCCACAAGCAATAGCGATTGCGCTTGGACGCACTCTCAACCTGTCACCATTGACATTGATGTACGCTGCGCGCGTTCTTACGCTGGTGGCTGCTACGCTGGTGGTCTATTACGCTATCAAAATCATACCGGTTGCTAAATGGGTTTTGGTGCTGTTGGCACTCACACCAATGCTACTTGTCAAACGAGCATCGCTTTCGGCAGATGCGCTTACCAACAGTTTCTCGATGCTCCTCATTGCGCTGTTTTTGTACTACGCTTTCGATGCACAAGCAAGGCTATCCAGAAAGGCCATCATCGGACTTATCGTGGTCGCAGTGCTGGTTGCACTCTCCAAACAGGCGTATATTGCGATTGTGGCACTCTACTTTTTGATACCTCGACAGAAAGTAGGTGGGTGGGTTACCTATCTTGGTTTATTTGTGGCACTGGTGACTATCTGCACTGCGGTATCGCTTGGCTGGTCAGCAGTATCACAACAGTCGTATACACCGGTTGAAGCACGTACTACCAGTTCAACTGTGGTAGAGTTCGATACACAGGCACAACTCACATTTATGCTTACTAACCCGCTCACATTTACACATGTTGTTGCCGAACACCTCATCACGTTGGGGCCAGCACATTTTGCCTATGCAACGGGATCACTGGGATGGCGGACGCGCATGCCGCTCTGGTTTATTGGTCTCTACGGCCTGATGATTGTTGGTGTGGCACTGCTTAATCATCGTGATAGTGTTACGCTGAGTCGTTGGCACCGGCTCGTCATTGGGGCAACAGGTGTTGGCAATGTTGTGTTGATTATCGCTGCCGGGTATCTGCTGTGGAATCCTGTCGGTGCAACAGAGGTCTGGGGCATCCATGGACGTTACTTTACACCACTAGCACCCGTCTTTACCCTACTACTACTCAATCAGCGTTTTCACCTCAAATCCTGGCAAAAATATCTCCAGCCTTTGGTGGCCTTCTTCCTGATGATCACCATGGTGTTTACCGTGGTTGTGTTGGTGCAGAGTTATTGGGGGTGAGGGGGCAATTGGACGTTGGGGCCTGGGAGCGGGATGGGCGGTGGGGCGTTCTTTTAACCCTTACACTCCTAATCCTATCTCCCAATAATTTTGTGCTATAATCGACAAACGCTCTACCAAAAACCTGGCATTTGTATGCAATCCATGAGATTATATAAAGATCGATTGTGTAAAAAATAATCGGCTATTATGTCTGGGAGCGATAAAAACACACCCTGACCCTATCTAATTAAGCAGGCGAGATTATTTATGGATGCTTTCACACTTGGTCGTACGGTTGTCAGCGATTACATGGCATATGTCAGTAGTTTTCTGACGATTCTTGATCCAAAGATACAGGCATTTGTTGACGAAAAACTCTCCAACAAGGTCCTATGGCCAGATCCATTGCTTCAACTCAGCCCAGCCTACGAGTCTGCGGAGACCGTTGCCGAGCTAGCGACACGCGGGGTGCTCCATCCAGGTTGCGGAGCACTCTTTCGCTTTGGTCAGCACACGCTGCGTCTCCATCAGCACCAACGCACGGCCATCGATATTGCAGCCACAGGCAACCATTATATTGTAACGACCGGGACCGGCTCAGGGAAGAGTCTGACCTACCTCATCCCGATTATCAATCATGTGCTTAACCATCACCCTGAGCAAGCCAACGTGCGCGCTATCATTGTGTATCCCATGAACGCACTGATTAATTCACAACTCGAAGCACTCCAACGATTTACCCAGAACCTGACGGACTGTCCAGTACGCTGCGCGCGCTATACAGGCCAGGAGAGTGATACGGAGAAAGCTACCATCCGTGAAAACCCACCCCATATCTTGCTAACCAACTATGTGATGCTTGAACTGATGCTGACCCGTCCCGAGGAGCGTATCTTTGTCGAGAAAGGTCAAAGCGCCATTCAGTTTATAGTGCTTGATGAGCTACATACCTATCGTGGCCGCCAGGGTGCGGATGTTGCATTGCTGATGCGGCGGTTGCGCGAGCGTTGCGGGAATCCACACCTGCAATGCATTGGTACCAGTGCAACCATGGCCAGTGGTACCTCACGCACCGAACGCAGCGCCGCTGTGGCCAACGTAGCCAGCAAGATCTTTGGGGTGACGGTCGCGCCAGAGCATGTAATCGACGAGACGCTGCGTTGGAGTGTCTCACAACCCCGTACTCCTTCATTAACGGAACTACGCGAGGCTATGGAAACCCCACTACCCAATACACTGAGTTGGGGCGAGATGGCCCAAAATCCATTAGTGGCTTGGATTGAAACAACCTTTGGTCTGCACAAAGACGATGATGGTCGCCTGCGCCGCCGTGAGCCAATCACACTGTGGCGTGGCGCAGAACAACTCGCTGCAATCACAAGCATTGATGCTAAAGAGTGTTCCAGAAAGCTTCGAGAACTCTTCCAAAAAGGCAGCCAGCAACGTATGTATGGTGAACATGGGCTTGCCTTCAAACTCCATCAATTTATCTCACAGGGTGGCTCGGTGTATGCTACGATTGCACCAAGCGAACAGCGCTATCTGACGCTGCAGGGGCAACACTATGCACCGATGGAGGCCACCTCCCAATCCAACAGTGACGGATCAGCGCTGCTCTTCCCCCTGGTTTTTTGCCGCGTCTGTGGACAGGAGCACTACCACTGCACACTGGATGAATCTAACTATCGTGTTATTCCACGCTTACCACTCGACCGTGATGAAGACGCACAAGCAGGATATCTGTTGACCGATCCAGAGGGTTTCTGGCCCGACGATCATCTCGATCTACTACCAGAAACCTGGTTTAATGAACGCAAGAGTGGTCGCAAACTAAAACCATCGCATATCGCCTTCCAACCCAGAAAACTGTTTGTCCGTACAGATGGAACCGCGTTTACTGCACCATCAGACGATTCGTTGCGCTGTTGGTTTATTCCGGCCCCTTTCTTAACTTGTCTGCGATGCGGTGAAGTCTACACCAGACGTCAGTCTGACTTTAGTAAACTGGCACGTCTGAGTAACGAAGGTCGTAGTACAGCAACCACACTACTTACACTCTCAGCAATCACTCAGATGCGCGCCGACGCTGCCGTGCATGACAATGCCCGCAAGCTCCTGAGTTTTACTGATAACCGTCAGGATGCGTCACTCCAGGCTGGGCACTTCAACGACTTTGTGAGCACCGCGTTGCTCCGTGCGGCCCTGTATCGTGCAGTTGCCAAAGACCCCGACGGCCTCAACCATGAAGTCATCGCACAGCGTACCGTTGAGGAACTCAACCTGCCCGAGACCGACTATGCCAGAGAGGTGATCGTGGGGCCACGGGCCAGACAAAACCGGGCGGCGCTCCATGACTTGATCGAGTATCGTATCTACGAAGATCTGCGGCGGGGTTGGCGTCTGATGCAGCCAAATCTTGAACAATGTGGGTTATTATTGATCGACTACGATTCACTCAAAGAGGTGTGTGACAATGATCAACTCTGGAGCTCATATCCGCTGCTACAAACAACACCACCAGAGACGCGGTTCACCATCACCCGCACAGTACTCGATTATATGCGTCGAGAACTGGCTATCGACGCCGAGTGCCTGAGATCAGACCGTCAGGAAGCGCTCATCCGTAAAGTGCAATCAGCCCTCAAAGACCCGTGGGCATTTGACGACAATGAGCAGTTGCGCCAGGCTTATCGTTTTGTGTTACCAGGGGTGCCATCTGGCGACAGGGAACAACGGAGCCTTGGTCCCAACACCTCACTCGGACGCTACCTGCGCGCCCGCCAGACCTGGCTGACCCGCACCGATCCACTGTCAGTCGATGAGTATGCCAAGATGATGGCTGCCCTTATCGAAACCCTACGGAAAACCGGCTATCTGGTGGAGGTTGATGGAACGTCGGGACAGGCGGTGCAACTGCGTGCCGATGTACTGATCTGGCGCCTTGGCGATAATACTGTGCTACGTGATCCTATTCGGACACGACGCATGAATTTGAGCTACGAACCAACCATCAAACCTAACCCATTCTTTGCAGAGTTCTACAAACATACCGCTACTTCTCTGGTGAAGACGGAAGGCCGCGAACACACCGGACAGGTGCCACAACGCGAGCGTGAAGATCGTGAGCAGCGCTTTCGGGAAGGCGAACTCCAGGCGCTATTTTGCTCACCAACGATGGAGTTGGGGATCGATATTGCCGACCTGAACGTCGTGCATCTTCGCAATGTTCCACCCACACCTGCCAATTACGCCCAACGCAGCGGGCGGGCGGGACGCAGTGGTCAAGCGGCATTTGTGGCGACCTATTGCTCCGTCGGTAGCGGCCACGATCAGTATTTCTACCGTCGCCCCGAACGAATGGTCTCTGGCGTGGTCGTACCGCCGCGCTTTGATCTGGACAACCCAGATTTGATTCGCGCACACGTGCAGGCGGTCTGGCTGGCCTACACAGGACTACCACTCAAACGCTCAATGATTGATCTGCTCGATACTGCAGATCCCGCCCACAACTATCCGTTGCGTGACGAGATTGCCACATCACTCCGGTTAAACGACATGCTCAGACAACAATGCCTGACAACCTGCCGTGCCATCCTCAGCACGGTGGAGGGCGAACACGAGCGCTACAATGATGAATGGTTGGCACCAATCATTCATGAGGCGGCCACCAACTTTGACCGTGCCTGTGATCGCTGGCGTGACCTCTATGCGGCGGCCGAGGAACAACTCCAGCAGGCGCGACGCGAGATCGACGAACGCTACACCCGTGGCAGTAATACACCTGATGCCCGCCACGCCAGACAACGTGAGCGAGAGTCGCTCCGCCAGAAAGATCTGTTGTGCAACACCAGCACCGGGCGGCAGGACGAGTCAGATTTCTATCCGTATCGCTATTTTGCCAGCGAAGGCTTTCTGCCGGGCTACAACTTCCCACGACTGCCCATACGCGCCTTTCTTTCGACCAGCATCGAGGAAGGGGTCTTTCTGGCACGACCACGCTTTCTCGCCCTCAGTGAGTTTGGACCACGCAACATCATCTACCACGAGGGGCGCAAATATCGCATTATACGAACCATCGCTCCATCTGGCAGCATTGAGTCGCGGCTGGTGACGGCAAAACTCTGCCACAACTGCGGCTTTTTCCACGACGGAACCAACGTGACCACCATCAGCCACTGCGAACGATGCAATGTGCTGTTCGACGCCGACAACAGTCTTACTACCAACCGCCTATTTGAGATGACGACCATGGCCACCCAGCGGATCGAACGCATCACCAGCGAGGAGGAAGAGCGCACCCGTCAGGGCTATTACATCACCACCCACTACCGCTTTGACACCACCGCTGGCGGCACACGCCTGGTACACGCTCACGTCCAGGACCGCCATAACGACCCGCTCCTGCATCTGACATTTGCTGCCGCCGCCACGCTCTGGCGTATCAACCATCGCTGGCGGCGTTCTACCACGGATGGGTTCACACTGGATGTGCGTCGCGGCTTTTGGGATAAACGCCCCGGTGATGAAGCCGACCGAGAGATGGAGGCCAAGGAAGAGCAACGTCTGAGCGGAGTACGGGTCATGGTCCGCGACACGCGCAATATTTTGCTGATTCGTACCGCACATCCTGTCGAGGAAGGAGTGCTTGCCAGCCTACAGTATGCACTCCAACGCGGCATCGAAGCGGTTTTTCAGGTTGAAGAACAAGAGATTGCTTCTGAGCGAATTGGTGCTGACACACACCGACAGATCCTCTTCTGGGAGGCGTCCGAAGGCGGCGCAGGTGTGCTGGCCCGTCTTGCGAATGAACCCGATGCGCTGGTAAAGGTGGCCCAGACAGCGCAGGAGATCTGCCACTTGACCACCGAGACCAGCGACGAAGGCAAAGACTGCGCGAAAGCCTGTTATCGCTGCTTGCTCTCGTACGCCAACCAACCAGATCATGCGCTACTAGACCGCTTTGCCGTACGTGATATAGTAGATGAACTGGTACAATCGATCACCGTGGGAGAGCAACCGACCATTGACGAGACCGCCATTCAAGCCTTGAGTGAGACTACCGGGGGGTGTGGGCGTGTCGTTGCTCATTTACAGGTCACAGGTCGTCGGATGCCAACCGCTGTTTTTCCCAACCTGGTCGACGTAGCCATTCAACCAGATCTCTTTTATGAAACGCCGACCGGATGTATCTGTGTCTTTTGCGATGAAACACCACCAACCGACGATGTGGTGTTCCTCCGTGAAGATTTGATCGATCTGGGCTATCGCATCATCGTGCTGCAGGCTGCCGACGATCTTGAAACACAACTCGCTCGTTATCCTGATGTCTTTGGGGATATCACACCAACGCCGGACCGTAACATGTAGCAGTAGAGTCACCACAGGAGACCATATGAGCACATTTTCACCAGGATCGTTGGTTCGTTGCCGTGAACGTGAATGGGTCGTGCTGCCCTCGGAGTCAGACGAGGTGCTGTTGCTCCGCCCTATCGGCGGGGGCGAACATGAGATCACCGGCATTGCCCGGTCGCTTAGCCGCACACTAGCCCTCGATACGATCACACCAGCCCAATTTCCGCCACCCGATATTGCACAGCCTGGTGATGTGATTTCAGGTAGATTGCTGAGCGATGCCACCCGGCTGACTTTCCGCAGCGGTGCCGGTCCCTTTCGTTCGCTTGGGCGTATTAGCGTGCGCCCCCGGCCCTTCCAGATCGTCCCGCTGTTGATGGCCCTGCGCCTCGAATGGGCCCGCCTGTTGATCGCCGATGACGTCGGGATCGGGAAAACCATCGAGGCAGCGCTGATCGCACGGGAACTGCTCGACCGTGGCGATGCCCAGCGATTGTGTGTGCTCTGCCCACCCCACTTGTGCGACCAGTGGCACCGCGAACTACGCGACAAATTTTCGATTGAGACCACGGTCGTGCGAGCCGGGACACTCGCCCGACTCGAGCGTGATCTGCCACGTGGTGATGTGAGTGTGTTTGAACACTACCGCCATCTGGTCGTCAGTATCGACTTTGTGAAATCTGACCGACGACGTGATAGCTTTTTGCGGAGTTGCCCTGATCTGCTGATTGTGGACGAAGCACATACCGCCGCATGCGCCACTGGCAGAAGCATGATCCAGCAACGCCATGATCTATTGCAGGACCTGGCCCGTGACACCCGACGACATCTGCTTCTGCTCACTGCCACACCACACAGCGGTATCGAAGATGCCTTTCGTTCATTGCTCGAACTACTCGATCCCGCCTTTGCCAGATTTGATTTGAGCGCACTGAGCGAACAACAACGCCGCCGCATGGCCCGGCACTTTGTGCAACGAAGACGACCTGATGTGCAACGCTGGCTTGGTGACGACGACGAAACGCCTTTCCCAACCCGCGACACACGCGAAATTACCTACAAACTGGCCGCTTCACCTGCATATGCCACGCTGTCGGATAATGTACGACGGTTTGCACAGGAACTGGTACTGGACCATTCCGGTGACACCACCGCGTGGCGGCGACGGGTACGTTACTGGACGGCGCTGGCACTGCTGCGTTGTGTGATGAGCAGCCCCGCTGCTGCACAGACTACGCTCCAGGCCCGCCTTGGGCGCCTCGCCGATCAAGCAGATACCGAACTGATTGACACACAAACGTTTGCCGGGTATATCCTCGATCTGAGTGAGCAGGAACAAACACAGGATTTTGAACCAACACCAGTGATCGAGACGGGTGAGGCACACCTGGGCTCCGGCGAACGGCAACGGCTCCAGCGTTTTGTGCGACAGGCCGCCAAACTCTACGGCGATGATGACCCCAAACTGCTGGCAGCCATCGATGAAATCACCACTATGCTCGACGAGGGGTTTAGCCCAATCATCTACTGTCGCTACATCGCCACAGCAGATTATGTCGCCAGCGAACTGCGGAAGCGCATCCAGAAGCGCTGGCCCAATCTACACATTATCTCCGTCACCGGCGTCGCATCCGAGGAAGAGCGCGAACAACGGGTGGCCGAACTCGCTAACAGCCCTCGCCGCGTGCTGGTTGCCACGGATTGTCTGAGCGAGGGCATCAATCTGCAGTTCGCCTTTGACGCGGTGTTGCACTACGACCTGCCGTGGAATCCTAACCGCCTTGAACAGCGCGAAGGCCGCGTGGATCGCTACGGCCAGCCCGCGCCGATTGTGCGTACCACCCTACTCTATGGCGTCGACAACCAGATCGATGAAGCGGTGCTCACTGTGTTGATCCGCAAGGCGAAGAGCATCCGCCACACCCTGGGCATTAGCGTGCCCCTGCCCGTTGACAGCGCTAGTTTTGTCGAGACGGTCGTGCAGTCGCTGTTTCAAGAGCAGGTCGAGCAGTTAGCGCTCTTCGACGACACACCATCGGTCAATAAAGAGCAACTTCATGAGGAATGGGACCGCGCTGCCGAACGTGAAAAGGAGAGTCGCAGCCGCTTTGCCCAGCACGCCATCAAGCCGGAGGAAGTCGCGCAGGAATTGTATGAGAGCGACACCGTGCTGGGGAACCCCGCCACAGTGGCAGCATTTGTGCAGGATGCCTGTGCGCGCCTCGGGGTACCTCTTACATCGGTGGCAAACCACCAACGCCGTAGCCAGGCGCACGCTCCAGCGGTGTGGCAGGTACCCTTGGCCGAGCTTCCGGAAGCGGTGTGGGAGCGCGTGAGTGGTGCGCCGGACAGCATGCGAATCGGGTTTGATATGCCGCTGCCAGAAGATGTGCACCTGATCGGGCGGCTGCATCCGCTAACCGAGGCGCTGGCTGAGCATCTGTTTGGGTTGGCATTGGAGGGCAGCGAACCACTCACTGTGAGCCGTTGTGGTGCCATCCGCACCACCAGTGTGAGCCGCCGTACGACCTTGCTGCTGCTTCGTCTGCGGCTGCTGATCGAGACCAGCCGTGCGGTGCCACTACTGGCCGAGGAGTTGATCGTAGCAGGCTTCGAGGGCCGCCCTGGCAATCTGGTCTGGCTGGCCGAGGAAGACGCCCAACACTTACTCAACACCACCGAGTCAACCGGGAACATTGCGACCACCGAGATCGGCGATGTGCTACGTCAAACCAGTGCTTATCTGGACGAGCTGAAGGAGGATCTGGAGCGGCTGGCGCAGGAACGTGCGGCTGCCTTGCTGGCGGCGCATCGGCGGGTGCGCCAGACGACGAGGATGGGGCAGGTGCGGGTGCGCCCGCACCTGCCGCTCGATGTGTTGGCGATGTATGTGTTGTTGCCGGTGCCCAAAGGCCAGCTTTCGGAAGCGAGGAGAGCTGTATGAGTTTCACGACCATTACCTCAGAGGGAAATCTTATTCCGGCGGATCTGTTGGAGCAGATTACACAGGGCGAGGCCGACGGTCAGCGCCCTCAGGATTTTGGGTTGGACAAGTCGCGCCGTCTCACCGATGAGATTGCGACGGCCTGGAGCGATGCCCGCGCCTACTGGGAGCTGTTCCAGCGTCGCCTCGAAACGCTCACCCGCCAGGGCCGCCTGGACGAGAGCGACCCGGCCACATCCCTGACACGTGAGGCATGGGTGATTCCACTCCTCGAAGCATTGGGCTATGAGCTGACGACAATGCGCGGCGCGGCGGTGGTGCACTCGCGGACCTACTTTATTTCGCACCGCGCCGGGGCCGATGAGCATGGCCCACCGATCCAGATCCAGGGCATTCGGGCCGATCTGGCGACGCGCCCACCCACGGGCCGCCCCCGTATCTCGCCCCATGCGCTGGTGCAGGAGTATCTCAACGCCACCGATCACCTGTGGGGGCTGGTGACCAACGGTGTGCGGCTGCGTTTACTCCGTGACTCGTCGCGGACCACCCGACCAACCTACCTGGAGTTTGACCTGCAAGCCATGCTCGAAGGTGAGAAGTTTAGTGAATTCGCCATCTTGTATCGCTTGCTGCATCGGTCACGGTTGCCGCAGAGTATGGACGATGCACCAAACTGTTTCCTTGAACAGTATCATCAGCAGGCACTGGCCGCCGGTGGTCGGGTGCGCGACGGCCTGCGCGATGGGGTGGAGGTTGCACTCAAGACGCTGGGCAATGGGCTGTTGCACCACCCGGCGAACAGTGCGTTGCGTGAACATGTCACCAGCGAGAAGGTTACGGCCCTTGATTTCTACCGCCAACTGCTGCGGCTGGTGTATCGGCTGCTGTTTTTGATGGTGGCGGAGGAACGAAGTCTGATCGGTGGTGGGGGCAAAGGGCCAAACATCTACAAAGACTACTATGGTATCACGCGCCTGCGCCGCATGGCCGAACGCCCCAGCACCGGGACAACGCGCTACGGTGACCTGTGGCTGGGGATGCAAGCGACATTTCGGCTGCTGGAGGACGACAGTGGGGCCAGTACGATCGGTCTGAAGGCGTTGGACGGCGACCTGTTTGGACCCGATGCGATAGCTGACTTTGAGCAGACCCAGATGTTTAACAATGTGCTGCTGCGGGCCATCCGAGCGCTTTCGCTCTATCGCGACCCCCAGAGCAAAGCGCTGCGACGGGTCAACTATGCGGCACTCGATATCGAGGAGTTGGGCAGCGTCTACGAAAGCCTGCTCGACTACCGCCCAGTGATAGTGCAGCCAACATCGCCGCACCAGACGCGACCCGATTTTGACATGGTGAGCGGCACTGAGCGCAAGACCACCGGTAGCTACTACACCCGTCCAGAGCTGGTCCAGGAACTGATCAAGAGTGCGCTGGAGCCGGTGCTGGCCACGCGGCTCAGAGAGGCTGGCAGCGATTCCGCTGAGCAACAGGAAGCCATCCTGTCAATGAAGGTCTGTGATCCGGCCTGTGGTTCGGGCCATTTTCTGTTGGCCGCCGCCCGTCGGCTGGCGCGGGAGCTGGCGCAGATTCGCAGCGGCGAGAACCAGCCCGACCCGGACCTCTTCCGGAAGGCCGTGCGTGAGGTGATTGCCCGTTGTATCTATGGCGTCGATGCCAATCCGCTGGCGGTCGATCTGTGCAAGGTGGCGCTCTGGCTCGAAAGTCTGAACGAAGCTATGCCGCTCTCCTTTCTCGATGCTCATATTCGCTGGGGCAACAGCCTGATCGGTACGCGCCGCGACCTGATCGACGCGGGTGTTCCCAGTGAGGCGTACAAGCCGGTCATCGGTGATGACAAAAGCCTGGCCAGCGACTTCCGCAAACGCAACACTGGGGAACTCGATCAGTTGCGTGTCGATGCGACACAACACGAACTGTTTGACACGACGCCCGATCAGTTTGACTACGACAAACTGAGCAGCGCGGCCCGTCGGCTGGATGTGATGCCGGACACAGATGTGCGTCTGGTGCGCGAGAAGGAGGCGAGCTACCGCCAACTTCGGCAGGACAGCCTGGACCCGGTGACGCTCCACCATCTATGGACGGCGGCGTTCTTTGTGCCGCTGGACCAGGACCACCGTGTGTTTGTTCCGACTACCACGACCATACGAACCTTTGAGCAGCGTCCGGCAGCCGTGCATGCCGGGTTAGTGGGACGTGCGGCAGCGCTGGCGCAGGAGCTTGGTTTCTTCCACTGGGAGTTGGAATTCCCCGAGGTGTTTGGTGCCGACGAGCAGCACCAACGCGGCTTCGATGTGGTGCTGGGCAACCCGCCGTGGGAGCGGATTAAGTTGCAGGAACAGGAGCACTGGGTCGATATTCCAGAGATTGCACGGGCCGCCAACAAAGCCACCCGCGAACGACTCATCAAAGAATGGCGTAATGGCGATGAGACGCAGCAGGCCCGTGTGAAGCGGTTTGATCAGGCCAAACACCGCGCAGAAGCCGCGAGCCGTTTTGTGCGTGCGTCGGGGCGTTTCCCACTGACAGCGGTTGGTGATGTCAATACCTATGCGCTGTTTGCAGAACATGCCCGTGATCTCCTGGCTCCAACCGGGCGCGCCGGCATTATCGTGCCGACGGGCATTGCGACAGATGATACGACCAAGCGCTTTTTTGGCCGGATCAACACAGACAAACAGCTTATCAGTCTGTACGACTTTGAGAATCGCGAGGCCATTTTTCCAGGAGTACATCGCAGTTACAAATTTAGCCTGTTGACACTTGGTGTAACCTCACAGCCAACCCACTTTGTTTTCTTTGCTACCAATATCAAGCAGTTGGACGATGAGCAACGACGGTTTACCCTTAGCGCGGAGGAGCTTGCGCTGCTCAACCCAAACACCAACACCTGCCCTGTCTTTCGCACCCGCGCTGATGCCAACCTTACGAAGAAAATCTACGATAATGCGCCGATTCTGCTGCGTATAGATGAGGACAACGACGAAATTATCAATCCGTGGGAAATATCTTTTTTACGTATGTTTGACATGGCCAATGATAGCCACCTCTTCCAAAACGATCCAGACGAGGGATTGCTGCCGTTGTATGAAGCGAAGTTATTGCACCAGTTTACGCATCGCTGGGCCACCTACGAAGGAGGCAGCAGCCGCGACAGCACCACCGCCGAACTCGCCGACCCGCACTACACCATCACCCCGCGCTACTGGATTAGCGTCGGTGAGGTCGCGGAGCGGCTCAAGGACCGCTGGGATCGGCAGTGGCTACTCGGTTTTCGTGATATCGCTCGTTCCACAGATGAACGAACCGCTCTTTTTAGCGTGCTTCCGAAATACGCAGTTAATCATAAAACACCATTGCTCTTTCTGAACAATGCTCAGACGAACCATACTGCCTGTTTCCTCGCGACGATCAATAGTTTGACACTTGATTTTGTGGTGCGACAAAAAGTTGGTGGTACATCGCTTAGTTTTTTCATTGTTAACCAACTTCCCGTTCTGCCGCCAGAGCGCTTCGACGAAGACGACATCGCCTTTATCGTGCCGCGTGTGCTGGAGCTGGTGTACACCGCCTGGAATCTTAGCGCGTTTGCGGTGGATGTCTGGGAGGAAGCCGATGCAGAGCTGCGGGAGGCGCTGCGTCGTCGCCATGCGGCCTGCAACGCAGGTGTCTCCGATGTGGCGTTTGCGCCACGGGCGGGGGTGCCGTTGCCACCGTTTCGCTGGGACGAGGAGCGGCGGGCGGTGGCGCGTGCCGAGTTGGATGCGCGCATTGCGTGGTTGTATGGCCTGACCCGCGATGAGTTGCGGTACATTCTCGATCCGGCAGATGTGTACGGGGCGGATTTTCCGGGCGAGACGTTTCGGGTGCTCAAGGAGAAGGAGTTGAAGCGGTATGGGGAGTATCGGACACGGCGGTTGGTGTTGGAGGCGTGGGAGCGGATGGACGTTTGAGCGGTGGGGCGAGAGGGCGAGAGGGCGAGAGGGCGAGAGGGCGAGGGGGCGAGAGGGCGAGAGGGCGAGAGGGCGAGAGGGCGAGAG
>WYDT01000047.1 GCA_013122435.1 Chloroflexi bacterium AL-N1 | reverse complement strand
TGGAGCCGTCATTCCCTGAGCGATATGCCTCTCAACGTACACAACGTTTTTCTGATACTGATCGCTGGTACGAGTCTCCCTATATAGCCGACCTGTCAAATACCAGCCTCATTAGTCTGATCTATCTTGATGAGCGCGACCAACCTGAGCGGTTGGAAGTCCGGGCTGGTGGATCGATAGCACAGAGTGTCTTGCTTGCATCAACAGAAGCCGTGACCGACGAGGTTATTTCGCTTGCTCAAGTGCCGGATGATGTCTTTGACGCAACACCACCCGATACCGTTCTTGATATAAACTCTAGTTCGCTCCGATGGCCTGATTCGCCAACAATAACGCTTGATCGTGAGCAGGTGCTACCATTTATGACGACACCGATGTTTGGACTACCGCAAAGCAGAGATCTTATTTTGAGTGGCTACGAAGCCAATTTTGAAGGTAGTTCAGCATGGAGCGATGGTCTATTCGATTCTGCTGTGTGGAATGGTATGGCCATGAAAGCAAATTATATCGTAAATGGTGCATATTTCACGATGTATATGGCAGCCGCCGATACGTTGATGGCGTATCTGCGATCTCACGCATCCTGGCTTGAGAGTAAGCCAGGCCAGGTCATCATAGATGGCCGTACCATCAATGCCTGGGAGTTTGAAGAGCAAAATGGCGATAATTGGGTGTTGGCTGAGCTTGATGGGACCTTGCTGGTCATCCAGGTCAATCGACCTGAGCAGCGTGAGGCGATGCCGTTGCTGGAGCGGATGGGGGAGGAGTGGAGTGGAGATTTGATGACCATCCATAAGCAACGAGCGCACCAATCTTATACGCTCGTTGGAGTAGCAGAGACAACTATAAAGGGGCTTACGACTCTCCCAGCTCTTCGGTAATGTCTTCCAGCACGATCAGGGCAGCCAGCGGCCCACCACGACTGGTCCAGACGGTGCCATCGACAACGCTCACAGAGTCACTCATGACAGCGTTGAGTTGCTGAAACAGTTGGTTGTCCATCGCGTCATTCATGGCTTGTTCACCATCAGGATTGAGCGTGCTCAGGAACAGCCAGTCTCCGTCAATGAGGTCGAGTTGCTCGAGGCTCAAGGGCTCAGAGTGGTAGTGTCCCTGCCAGCGCTCAATCTGTTGGGCTTCAGGTCGGGTGAGCCCGACATCGCGCAACACCAGCCCACCAGAAGACTCAGGGGTCATCACAACCGGACCGTCAGGGTTCTACCGCACAATGCTGATTTCCGATGTTGCGTTCGTGCCGAGAAGGTGTGTGGTCTCCTGCACCTGTGTTTCATAGTCAGCCAGCTACGTTGCTGCCTGCGCTTCTTGATTCAATGCCTGGGTGGTGCCACGGAAGGCTGTTTTCCAGTCATCCTCCAGTGCATAGGTAACGACGGTGGGGCAAGCGCTGCGAGTTGTGGCAAGAGTTCCTCAATGGCCGGAAAGATACCACCAATCAGAATGAGATCAGGGTCAAGCTCGGCGACGGTTTCTAACGAGGGCTCCGTGAAACTCCCAACAGAGGTGATACCCTCTACGCGATCGCCGAGGTAGAGTGGTGGTGGTGGCTGCCCACGACCATTGACTGTTCCGACAACTGAAGCATCGAGTGCCAGGGCCGCATCTAAATCCTGTTCACTCAGCACCACCACCCGCTGCGGGTTAGCCGGTACGGTCATCTCCTATTCCTCGTGCATCTGTGATAGTACGAGGGTCATCGGTGCTGGCAGCCGGCTCAGTGGCGGTGTCTGCTGCCATGTCATCGGCAGCGGTATCAGTCTCAACAGCGGTATCATCGGCAGCAGTATGGTCGGAAGTATTATCGGTGCTGGCAGCAGGTTCGGCGGTGGGGTCTCCTTCAGCAGTAGGAGTAGATTGACACGCTGCGAAAGAAAGCAGAAGGAAAAGAACGAGCATCAGTGGTAATTGTGTAAACATGTTCAGCCTCGTATATGGTTGTTTACAATCTCTGTATAGCTAGCATAGATGGAAAAACGTTCACGTTTCGGTGTTAACTTCATCTGACCAATGTACCTCAAGATGGTCACGGAACCCATAACGTGTCACATGATCACGAAGAATATGCTTAATCCGCGCAAGTCCTTCTGTGTCACTTGCTTGGGGTTGCAAACTGCGGCTACAGCTAGGCTGCTGACGATTGGTCCAGTGCGAACTGGAATTTGTACAGCTTTTGATAAAAACCCTCAGATCGATCAACCAGATCTGTGTGCGTACCTTGCTCGACAATCTGGCCGTTGTTAAGCACGACAATCCAGTCTGCATTGACAATGGTGCTCAGTCGGTGAGCAATCACAAACGAGGTGCGCCCCTGCATCAAGCGGTTGAGGGCATCCTGGATCAGGCGTTCACTCTCGCTGTCGAGCGACGAGGTAGCCTCGTCCAGAATCAGGATACGTGGGTTTTTCAGGATCGCACGGGCAATCGAGATCCGCTGGCGCTGGCCACCACTCAGCTTGACACCACGCTCACCCACCAGTGTTTCGTAGCCATCAGATAAATCATTGACAATAAAGTTGTGGGCATTCGCAGCTCTGGCGGCCTCTTCGACTTCTGCTTGCGTTGCGTCAGATTTACCATAGCGGATATTGCCGGCAATGCTTTGTGCAAAAAGAAAGGTCTCCTGCGGAACAATGCCGATCTGCTGGTTCAGGCTTTCCAGTGTCACGTTACGGATGTCATGACCATCGATGCGGATGGCACCCTCAGAGACATCGTAGAAGCGCGGGATAAGGTTGACCAGTGTGGATTTACCAGCACCACTCGGGCCAACCAGTGCGATGGTCTGCCCTGGGCTGGCATGAATGGTGATACCACGCAGCACTGATGTGTTGGGCTCATAGGCGTGTGACACGTTCTCCAAATGGACTTCGCCTCGCACAGCCGCTAGCTGGCGTGCATCGGGGTGCTCTGTGATCTCCGGGATGATGTCGATCATGTCGAAGATGCGTCGGGCGGCGCCGAGTGCACTCTGGATCTGCCCATAAGACATCACCGATATACCCATCGCTGCCACGACTGACAGTGCCAACAGCAGATACGCGACCACCCCACCAGCGGTGAATTGCCCCAGCAACACTTCGCGGGTGCCATACCAGAGCGTAATCGAGATCGTTGCGAAGCCCAGAAAACCCGTAAGCGCGATCATTGAGGCGTAGAGTCGGGCGAGACCCAGCGCGGCCAGAAAGGTGTTGTGGACATTGCCAGAGAAGCGCTGATTCTCGTACCTCTGCTGTGCGAAAGACTTGACGACCTGCACACCCTGAATGTTTTCCTCGACCACATTAGCGGCCTCTGCCAGGTTGGTTTGCATGCGATTGGCCGCCTTTTGAATACGTAGACCGAGAAAAAACGTGAGCCCGAAGATCAGCGGCACAGCCAGCAAGATAATCGCTGTGAGCCGCCAGTTCAACACAAAAAGCACGATCAGACCAATCACAATGGTGATAATCTGATTTAGTATCTGGACAAGTTCAAACGAGATCGATTGTTGCACCAGACTGGAATCGCTGGTGATACGTGTGACGATATCGCCGGTACGGCTGTTGTTGTAGAAACTCATCGAGAGCGATTGCAGATGATCGAACAGTCGCTTACGCAGGTTGGCGACTACACTTTCGCCGACATAGGCCATCACGATATGCTCGATATAGTTGAGTATTGACTGAAACAGGAAGATGCCGATCAACAGGAGGAGCACCTGGTCGAGGAGTTGTGTGTTGTTCTCAGTGATAATCTGGTCCACCGACGTACGGATGATCAGTGGTACCACGGCAGTCATGATTGCGCCAATCAGCAGCACAACAAAGCCAAGAGCGAGGCGCTTGAGATACGGTCTGACATAGCCAAGCAATCGAACAAATATGGCAAAACCTTCTCTGGCGGAAAAGCTATTTTTATCCTCTTTATCGGAGTCTATGTGCGACACCATTGTATTATCTTTCTGTATTCTAGCTATATGCCATCAACATCCAAAACCACGATCCAGGATTATAGCACACGTGTGTATATGGCTTCTGAAAGCGAAATAGCTCAATCAAACATAAAAACCCTTCCTGAATAATCTTAACCTGAATTGAACCAAAATTACCCAAATTGACCTCTTGACACCCATTTGGAACCGTGCTATACTTCAGGCACATCGAACGAGAGATAGGTTTTCAGTTCCAGATAATAATATTTGTTTAAAGAGACGTTACACAACGACACGAGGTTTCAATGATTGGCGCATACAACAGTTACCAGCACATACCGATGCAAGAACAACCAGATAATTGTTTTGGCATGCCTCATGTGTCGCTGTTGTCAGCGCGTGATGGACCAAACTGGCTCGGATGAGATGCGTAGAGCGTATAGCTCTGCTGTGACACCGGGTCAGCCGCAAAGGTAGGCCCGGTGTTTTGTATTGACGGGACGTGGTGTAGTCAGGAAGCATTCCGGCGTCGGAAGCCGGTGGTCGCACGTTCGAGTCGTGCCGTCCCGACCAGTATGCGAGTGTAGCTCAATGGGTAGAGCGGCGGTCTCCAAAACCGCGAGCTGGAGGTTCAAATCCTTCCACTCGTGCCAGGACAGGGAAACCTGTGCACTTTAACAACTGAAGATTTCTCTTTATTCTTGTGGCGCACGAAACGTGCATCACACACCGCAATGTTTATGTATGATCCTCGATAGCTTAACGGCAAAGCGACTGACTGTTAATCAGCTGACTCCAGGTTCGAATCCTGGTCGAGGAGCCATATATCGTCCTAGCTCAAGCAGATAGAGCGCCGCTCTGCGAAGGCGGAGGTTCCGGGTGCAAGTCCTGGGGACGATGCCAGTGGCCTGGTGGTGAAATGGCTATCATCGCAGGTTGTCAACCAGCAGTAGGGGGGCGGAACCCCTCCAGGCCGCCAATGCCTCTGTGGTGTAGTGGGAGCATCCCTGCCTGTCAAGCAGGAGGTCGCCGGATCGAAACCGGCCAGAGGCGCCAGATATGCCGATGTAGCTCAGATGGTCAGAGCAGCTGTCTTGTAAACAGCGGGTCGCAGGTTCAATTCCCGCCATCGGCTCCAGTAGTTGATAGGTGGTGTACCCCGACGGCATAGGCGTACACACTGTACCTGTGGAAGGTTATCGGTTCGAGTCCGGTCCCCCCAACCATTGTTCTGGGGGGTAGCTCAATTGGCAGAGCGTCAAAACCGCCGATGTGACTTGTACACTACTATCACTCATTAATTATGACGCGGGGTGGAGCAGCAGAACGCTCGTGGGTCTCATGAGCCCAAGACGTCGGTGCAATTCCGGCCTCCGCTACCAGTATGTGCCTGTAGCCCAATCGGCAGAGGCGCCCGGCTTAGAACCGGCCCAGTGTAGGTTCGAGTCCTACCAGGCATACCATTGTGGGGATGTTAGTTCAACAGGAGAACACCACACTGTGAATGTGGAGGCACCAGGGCAGCACTGGTACATCCTCCCACCATGTCGCACAGGCCGAGTAGTGAGGCAAACGTCTGCAAAACGTTTGGATGTGGGTGCGATTCCCACGTGCGACTCCAGATGGAAGGGCTAGCCGATCAGTGACGGCACCTCTCTGCTAAAGAGGCGAGCGCGCAGCCTTGTGGGTGCAACTCCCATCCCTTCCTCCAGTATGGAAAGTACCGCTCACGGGTGGGCAACTGGTCTTGAAAACCAGGGCGTGGTACAAACACGGGGGTTCGATTCCTCTACTTTCCTTTTGGGCCAGTCGTCTAACAGGAAGACACCATTCTTGCAAAATGGGTGATGTGGGTGCAACTCCCACCTGTGTCCACCAGTACGACCCTGTCGGTTATGGGTTAGGCCGCTGGTCTCTCACACCAGCAAAGCGGGTTCGAGTCCCGCCGGGGTCGCCAATGGCGCTGTAGCGCAGCGGTCAGCGCAGCACTCTCATAAGGTGATGGTCGGTGGTTCAAGTCCACCCAGCGCCACCACATGCCTGCTAAGTGGTATGAGCAACACATCCCGTTCGTACCGGGAGAGAGTCGGGGCAGATCCGGCAGCAGGCTCCAGTTTTCCATAGCGTACCCCTATCGTCTGGGCGTACATAGGTAGAGCATTAGTCTCATCAACTAATGGTTCTTGGTTCGAATCCAAGTCCCCGCACCATTACTATGCGGGGATAGCTCAAAGCACACAACCGCACATACAACTTGTACGCTATGGATACATGGGCTAATCGCCTAAAGGGAAGGCACCACCATGGCTCGGCGGAGATCCGGGTTCAATTCCTGGTTAGTCCACCAATGGCCCTGTCGTCTAATGGTTAGGATGCCGGTCTTTCAAACCGGGAACGCGGGTTCAATCCCCGCCGGGGTCACCAGTATACCGCTCTAGCTCAAATGGACAGAGCACTCGGCTTCGAACCGAGAGGTTGGGGGATCATACCCTCCGGGCGGTGCCAGTTTACCGAGATCGTCTAATGGATAGGACGTCTGGCTCTGAACCAGGAGATCGAGGTTTGAACCCTTGTCTCGGTACCACTACTCCGCGTAGCTCACCAGGAGAGCACCGGTATGACACACCGGAGGCAGGAGGGGCAGCACCTCCCGTGGAGACCAGATACCGCTGTGGCGTAATGGCAACGCACACGCCTCTTAAGCGAGGAGATGAGGGTTCGAGTCCTTCCGGCGGTACCACCTATCCCGTTGAAGCTCAACTGGCAGAGCATCTGACTTTTAATCAGGGTGGTGTGGGTTCGAATCCTACCAACGGGACCAGTTGTCGTAGCTTAGGCAGACAGAGCACCGCTTTGGTACAGCGGCGACCCCGGTGCAATTCCGGGCGACGGCTCCATCCACCTGTGGCGTAGAAGTCTGCGCGCCTGTCTGAAAAACAGGAGGTGTAGGTGCGATACCTGCCGGGTGGACCAATACACGAGAGTCGGCTAACGGTAGGCCGCAACACTTTGGACGTTGTTATCCTGGTTCGAATCCAGGCTCTCGTTCCAATGCCCTGTGGCCCAATCGGCAGAGGCAGCAGCTTCAAACACTGTATGGTGCTGGTTCGAATCCAGCCAGGGGTACCAGTGCAGAGAGGAGAACGAGTTCGTATCATCACCCAATACAATATGCCCTTGTAGCCCAATCGGCAGAGGCAACGGCTTTAAACACCGTCCAGTGCTGGTTCGAGTCCAGCCAGGGGTACCAGTGCAACGTACTCTCACAGTACCGACGTACACATATAGTTCAATATGGTAGAGCAACTGGTCGTAACTCAGTAGTTCCGGGTTCAAATCTCGGTATGTATTCCAACCGCCGACACAACTTGTACGTTGCATCGCTATGGGTCAGCCTGGGCGCGAGAGAGCCTCACTGGTCTGTAAAACCAGCGTCTTCTGACTAAGAGCGTGCAAATCGCTTCTGACCCACCATACCCTTGTAGCCCAATCGGCAGAGGTAGCAGTTTCAGATGCTGTACAGTGTGGGTTCGAACCCCACCAGGGGTGCCAATTGCTGACTGTGGTGCGGGTGATGGCGTGATGGGGTATTACCAGTCAGGGTGTTATGGGGTTAGGGGCCCATCACGCCATCACCTATCGCTAGATGATTACATGCCCTCGTAGCCCAATCGGCAGAGGCGGCAGTCCGAGATGCTGTACAGTACTGGTTCGAATCCAGTCGGGGGCACCATTGACCCGTAGCTCAACGGTGAGAGCACGTGTCTTATACACACGCGGTTGTGGGTTCGAGTCCCACCGGGTCGACCATTGGCCTGTAGCTTAACGGAGAGAGCACGCGCCTTCTAAGCGTTGCTGTGCAGGTTCAACTCCTGTCAGGCCAGCCATATTGGATCGTAGCTCAACTGGTCAGAGCACATGTCTGATACACATGCGGTTACTGGTTCAAATCCAGTCGATCCAACCATTTGCCCACGTAGCTCAACTGGTCAGAGCACCGCTTTTACACGGCGGGGGTTGCACGTTCGAATCGTGCCGGGGGTACCATGTACGGGAGTAGCGCAAGCGGCAGCGCACGCGCTTTGGGAGCGTGAGGTTGGAGGTTCAAGTCCTCTCTCCCGTACCAAGCAGGTCGTGGCGTCAACAGGAGCGTACCGGTGTGCCATACCGGGGGTGTGGGTGCGACTCCCACCGACCTGACCATTTGGATATGTATAGGCTCTGTATTGACCGACGCAGATGGCGTGCTCTCACAGCATAGGCGTACACAATCTTGCAGGTTCGAATCCTGCCTTCTCGACCGAGAAGTGGCGGAATGGTTGACGCAATGGACAGTTAATCCATCGATTTGGGGCAACCCTCCGCCTGCGCGACTCGCACGCCATTCTTTTGTGTCAACCAGATACAAGCCACAAGCTGTATGATAGGGGAGCATCACTATGTTAATGCATGACACCAAGCTACTCCATGTCCGCTTTAATGGCTACAGCGAAGAGCTTGCGCTCGATACACTGGCCCTTCGCCCAAACGCCAGCGACGCAGAGCTTCGCGTGGCACTGGCCAAGCATTACGACTGCGCGGTTGAGGCACTCGATGACTATGTCGTTGTGCGTGAGCCACAGGCCATTATCATCCGACCAGTTGCGTTTTATGGATGAGTAGGGGATAAGGTTTAGAGAAAAGAAAACGTCGGAGCCGTCCCCGTGGCGGCCCACACATTGAATTTCATTTCACACATACATTTGCGCGTACTCCAACTCCATTTGGAGCATACAACTTGTATGCGTCCCAATGACAAATATTCCAGAGGCGTACTCTCATTGAACCAGTGTACACATATCTCTTTGGGGAAGAGAATCGGGTCTATATTAACCCATTGTTGTCCCGCCACATGGCGGCGCTGGAGCAATTTGCACGTCTTGACTATTGGGGCGTAGCCTGTCCTACAAAGCGCACAGGGCAGGTAAGCACCCTATTTTTATGCACTCTATTTCCAATTGTAAGGAGGCCGCCGATGCAGCACATATGGCAATGGCTCAATCGCATCTTTTCCGATGATGAGCGACCAACGTCGCCAGCATCAGCGGCCCAATCACCAACGAACATACCATCGACCATGCCAGATACTCGTGCAGGAGGTGCACCAATGACTGAGCTTGACATCCGTATCGAACTACTCAACTCGTTCCTTGCAACACCACACGGCAAGCTGGCTGATCGTGCTCCGCTGCATAAGGACGCTATCGAGCTGGACCCGCTGTTCTACGGCCATCTGGCTGCATGGTACAGTGGCCGTGGCGAGGTTCGTGACCACAAGGTGCTTTTCGTAGCCCATCTGCTCACCAGCGACTTTGCTGAGCACCGTGAGGCTGGTTGGATCCTGCTGCAGAACCTGCCACCACACATGGTCGCCAGCGCACTCGATCACGCCAAGGTGGTTATCGGTAAGGTGCCACGTACGCTCAAGAGTGCTATTGTGACCTACCTGCGACACCTGGAAGACAAGCCAGAGCGCTTCGACCGGGTTGCGCTCCGTAGCCGTAAGGACCTGAAGCACCTATACGCAAGTCTGCGTATCGCTCCAGGTAAGCGTGCACAGCAGATCCTGTTCGACGAGCAGCCGCCAGCGGGTAGCACACTACATCACCTCAAGGTACTAGCACGTGCAACCGAATCGGGTAAGCAGGCCCAGATGATCGTCCAGCACCGCATCCCGTACACCACGGCAGTTGGTGCGGTCAAGAGCATCACACCCAGTGTACTGGTTGCACTCATCGAAACGATGACACCGCAGGAGACGATCAACCACCTCAAGTCGCTCAAGAAGCATGGTGCATTCGACAGCCCAAAGGTCAAGGAGATGATCGAGGAGAAGCTCCGCGCCGCCCAGAGCGACAAGCGTGTCTCGACGCTTAAGGCAACACGTGCTATCAAGCACACCCAGCTCGACGAGCAGACTGAGGCTGTGCTGACCGAGGTAACTGACAAGCGTGTTGCCCAGATGACGCGTATTGCACGACCAACAGCGCTGTTTGTTGACAAGAGCAGCAGCATGACCCAGGCGATTGAAGTCGCTAAGGAAGTTGCTGCCCTGATCAGCGCGGTCTGTGACGACTTCCGTGTGCTGGCCTTCGATAATGCTACTTTCGAGGTCACCGCACGGGGCGTCGAGCGCAGTGCGTGGGAGCAGGCCTTCAAGATGATCCGTGCCAGTGGCTGCACCAGCATTGGCGCACCGCTTGACAAGCTAATGCGTGAGCATCACTATGTCGAGCAGATCGTGATCATCACCGACTGTGGTGACAACACCGCACCTCGGTTCCACGATGCGTACGATGCATACGTACGCACAATGGGCAGCAGCCCACAGGTCACCATTGTGACCGTTGGCTCTGTTCATCGCCCATTTCTGAACCTGCTGCAGCAGTGCAACATGCCACTGACCGTCTGGGAGTTCATGGGTGACTACTACAGTCTCCCGAACCTGCTCCCGCTACTGGCCCTGCCAACTCGCGCTGAACTGGTTGAGCAGGTTATGGCAATAACACTTCCGAGTAAGAGTTAAGGGATAACAGGTAAGGGTTAGTGAGGCTATGGTCTGGTAACCCTTAACCACTTTAACCCATAACCCTTAGTTACGCCGACGGCCCCGGTAGGTTAGGAGCGAATGGCCATCAGGTGGAACCGCTACAATGAAGGTTCGATTCCTTCACCGCACGGTGGATAGGTGACATCTATCTGAAAATTCGTCCTCCAGATCAACCTGACTACGGGGCCTTAAATTAACAACAACGCAAGGACCTCAAAGGTTTCAATAAGGAGGCCACATGACTCGCACTGAAAACGAAATCATCATCAAAGACACCCACCGCGGGTTGTGGTACGAGAATGGTGTGATGACCAAAATCCTTGAGGCTGGTCGCTACAAGCTCCGCGGTAAACGAGACATTTTCGCCCTGCAAAAGCCACGCATCGAAGTCGTGCTGGTTGATATGCGTGAGCGTGATCTTACGATTAAAGGCCAGGAAATCCTGACGGCAGACAAGGTTGCTATTCGTGTAAGCATTATCGTGCAGTTCCGTGTTACCGAACCACAGGCTGCTATTCACGCCGTTGAAAACTACGAAGATCGTATCTACACCGACGTTCAGCTTGCCGCCCGTCGCTCGCTGGCCTCGATGAACCTGGAAAGCATCCTGACGAACCGCAACCAGTTGAGTGAAGACATCCTGCGTGATGTCAAGGATTCAGCAGCCCGGTATGGCGTCATGATTCTGCGCGCCGACGTCAAGGATCTCATCTTCCCAGGTAATGTGCAGGATGTCATGAATCGCGTATTGACAGCAGAGCGTCTGAGCCAGGCCCAACTCATTGATGCTCGTACAAAGGCCGAGACACAAACCATTGAGGCCCAGGCCCGTGCCAACACCAAGCGTCTTGAGGCTGCTGCTCAGGCTGAAGCCCAGCAACTCGCTGCCCAGAACGAGGCTGAAGTTGAGCGCATCAAGACGGAGACCGAAATCCAGGCACTACGTGAGCGTGAGCAAGCTGCTCAGGCGTACAACGACTACCCGGCCCTGATGCGTCTGCGCGAACTGGAGACACTCAACGGACTGGCCCAGATGGCTAACGCACGCATCTATATCAATTTCGATAGTGCACAACGTGTGAACGGCAGTGGAACGGAGGAAAAGGATTGAGGAAACGCGCAGAACAGAGCACAGTGAACAATCCAGGTTATATCCTACATCACGCTCTGTTCTGCCAGCAAGTCTGAGATCGCAAACAAGAGTACTGCCACCAGGCGTACCATCTACTGACTCACCTGCAACGCGCAATATGAGTGCGGTTGTAACACCGCAAAATACGAGGAAAATTGGATGCTCCGTTCTACAAAATGACCACATTTGTGCACAGTCAATTCGTTACACTGGTGATAAGGGTTAGAGGTTAAGGGTTAGGGTTAGTAAGTGAGAATGTAAAACGGGTAGATAACATGCACCCCACCCCTGATATAAACCGGTCATCCAGTTAACCCATTAGCGTATCGGACATACAACCTTCACTACTATCTACAACTATAAAAATGGAAAACAAAACCATGACCAGTCACAAAGAGCAAATGGTAGTGGATTTGCAAACTGCGCGTCAGAGGTTAGAAGAATTTGAGCAAGATCGTGAAGATTCCGTCTATTGGGACAATGGTTACTGGTGGGAAAAAGCCTTTAATGAGCTAATCACGTATGAACAGGAGTACGTACAGAGATTAATACAATCGATTGATGCAATCTCATCCTATGACGACAACGCAACACTGTACAGCCAAAAACTTAATCGAGTACTCATCAGGAGTATTGAATGGCACACAGCTTTCCGTCAGAGCCTCGATCAGACTCTCGCGCATTGGAACGCTACCGAAACCATCAGCCATTCAACATGTCAGCTCCTGATCACGCATATCGCTTATATTAATGAACATATCTTGTTCCAAGGCATTCGGCTAAAACAAGTACGGCTGGAACAGTTAGAACGACGACGACGGCAGACAGGTAACATTGATCTTAGCTCGTGGAGACTCATCTGGGACGAATTACAAATTGTGCTGAACGAACAAAATCAGTTTTACACAGAGGTGTACGAGATTACATTACCTGAACATCTTACTATCAAGCATTTAGTCTGGCTTGAACGGATGTATGCTATCCAACGAGAAACACTACAGCTATGGGATGGACAACCCAATGTAAATGCCAAACAACTACAACATGACATACATATGGTTGAAAGAAGTATCAAAGAACTGCAACCTAAAGAACACCACTCGTGGCTAAGTCGTCTGGTAGCAGGATTGATTGGGATGATGTTGTTCATCTTTACTCTGTATAGTTTATGGGGCTCGATCTCCGCATCGTCATCGCCACTCCAAGATCAAATTGCCGTACCAATTGCCACTGCACTCTCTAACGATTCCCAGTTGCTTAATGAACAGGGCATCTTGTTCTTGCAGGAGGGGCGATGCGATACAGCCATTCAGTACTTTGAGGCAGCTATTACAGTGAAGCCAGAATGGTATGAACCATTTAACAACAAAGCCTTTTGCCTGTATGACCAGGGACACGTGACCGAAGCGACAGAGGCATGGCGCATAGCCGTAGCGCTTGCGCCACAAAGCCCCGATGCTAATGCCGGACTGGGTATGGCACTCTATAGTATTGGCGAAGCGCATGAGGCCACACAGCACTACAGCGTGGCCATTGGATTACGGCCCGAGTATGTCAATGAAGAGTGGCTACGCAACGAAGCCTGGTGGAGCGAACAGGCGATTGAAGCATCACGCCCACTAAGGGTGACGCTGGGGGAGTAGAAAAGCCCAGACAGACTGATAGCAACACGGGGGTATGCACTGCCCCTGTGTTTGTCGATTAAAGAGCAAATGTGTTGGAGACATACACCCGCAAAAGAACTCACAATTACAAACATACTTGGTGTCAGAAATTAATCTGATAGATAAGAGAAACTACTACGTAGACATGCATATCATCATTTTATCAGCTATTTATCATTTACTTAAGAAAAAAGGTATAACACAGTTAAGTATTTTTAGCGATTAAATGCACAGCCTGTATAATCTTCTTAGTACTACTTTCAATTTTGTTAAAGGTCTCTTTACAAGAGTAGCCAATAGAGCCTTATGGTTTGCGGTATATTGTGCTTTGGTCACTTTTGATGCCACAGGCGGCAAGGAATGCGATCTTTCAAATGGTCATCGATTATGAACGGGCTTATCATCACTACGTCTTTACTATTTGTAACGCTCATGATGGCAAGCCCCGTGCTTGCACATAGTGAAAGTTGGTATTTCTATCAGGGTTTGAATGGGCGTGTCGTAGATGGTTCCGTCAATGGTATCATACGTAATTTGCCAGCAGGTGTCTTAACAATAAGTGGGGAGGTTTGGACCACTAATATAGCTCCTGGTCCTACAGGGGTACAACCACATACAATCGAAGTCCACAAGAAGAAGCTTATCGGCTCAGATAAAATATGTGCACCTAAGATATATCCACCTGCCAACGATATAGGGCAACGACATGCAGTTAGCTTCTCCAAAGACTGTGGTACTATCGAAGCTTCTTCAGAATATTATTTGTATATATGGCGAACAGTCATAGACGGTCGGGAAGTTGAAGGTAGCGGAACTTTAGAAGTTCGTTGATATAAGTAGTAATAATACTGAGATACCTTGTCTAGGTTTGTATCTCTTTGAAATTTCCATATTCCTTTACTAGTACATCAACATTTGTAAAGATTCAATGATTTACATAGAATACATTGAACCTTTACAGTAGTTTTAGATCAT
This sequence comes from Chloroflexi bacterium AL-N1, assembly GCA_013122435.1. GTDB lineage: Bacteria > Chloroflexota > Chloroflexia > Chloroflexales > Roseiflexaceae > AL-N1. The sequence goes on along the minus strand of WYDT01000047.1, from coordinate 40,242 downwards.
GGTATACAGTTTTATCAAGAGAAGGTAAACATATGTTCATGGCTGTAGGAATTGGCGATAGTATGTATGAAATTTGGCCCATCATTTTTATTCTTCTAATTTCTATATTACTTTTAGCATATCGTAGAAAGGTTAATCTATCGTATCTCTTCTTTCTGAGTATCTTCTGGACCTATCTTGCCTTTGCCATCGATAAAGTCTTTTTTCCAATTCACATCACAGGTGATTTTGCTGACGCTCATCGAGAGGGAGCACCAGACCTCTATGTCAATCTGATACCATTTTACTTTGGACCGTATGCAGCCTTGGAAGGCTCATTTATTTCAAGTATGCAAAACATCCTGTTGACGATGCCGTTTGGTTTTGGGCTACATTTTCTGATACAGCTCAAGTCCAAACACTATCTCTGGATTGCACCTGCGCTGGGGCTGGTATTTGAGGGCTTGCAATATATTCTATCGCTACTATTAGGCTACTTCTATCGCTTTGTCGATATCAATGATCTGTTGTTTAATGCACTTGGGGTGCTGATCGGATATGGATTATTGCGGATATTTGCATTTGTGTACATGACGACGACTGAGAAGTTCAGTATCGAGCACGAAGGCATCTCCGCGTATGTGTATCGTGTCGCTGCTCACGCGCATGCTCGTAGTTGAGTAGAGTTATTTAAATAGGGCCGCCATAGGGGACGGCCCCAACCACAAACGAACCCTTAACCATTACACCCCCTCCGTGTTCCCTCAAAGCCATATTTCAAATCTGCTATAATTTATGGTATATCCATCTAAAAAAAGAGGAAGCCTTGGAGTCTCAACTAGCCAATAAGACAGCAGTGATTACTGGCAGGGGTTCAGGCAGTGGGTACGCTATTGCTGAGCGATTTGTTCAGGCAGGAGCGCAGGTCGTTCTCGCAAGCCGCAATCAACAACGTCTTGATGACACAGTTGCACGTCTTGGTCCGTCTGTCCAGGCTATCGCCGTTGATGTCGCAAACGACGACCAGGTCCAACACCTCTGTGCACACCTCGACCGAATCGATAGTCTTGTCACCTGTGCAGGAGGAGCACTCTTCGGTCCCGTCGATGTTATGCCACCACAAGCAGTACGCGATCTTTTCGCAACGCGTTGGGGCAACTCAGTATGGTTCACTACGCTTCATCAAGAATGCCAAAAGGAAGCAGCATCATGTTGTGTTCAGGCGCAGCCGATGTCATTGGAATGCCTATGTTCAGTGCAGGTACTGCTATCGACGGGGCTATCAGCGCGATGGCTCGCTTACTAGCAGTGGAGTTGGCGCCACGAGGCATACGTGTGAATGCCTTCTCGCCAGGATTGATCAAAGATACACAGATCCAGTCCAACGTGAGTCCAGATCAAACAGGTCAGTTTGTACAAAAGACCATTGCAGCAATTCCGCTCAAACGGTCAGGTATCCCTGCTGAAGTTGCGGACGCCGCACGGTTTCTTGCCCATTGTGCGTAGGTAACAGGTCAAAGTATTCAGATTGATGGTGGTTGGTCTGCGGCATGATGAGGTTCTTGGTACCCCATACCATAGGGTTGACAAAATGTTTACGACACATATGATATGGATAGTAGAAATATGCGCGTTTATCAGATGTACTACCTTTCGCTTTTCACCATGCCGAACGTGCTCCCCAAAGCAAAGAGCGTCACGAGGAATCACAGATGACAGAATTTGAAAAGCCGAGTCCATATCCTGATCAACCAAGTCCAGCTCGTATGTATGATTACTATTTAGGTGGTTCGCATAACTTTGAGATTGACCGACAGGCCGCCGACCGTGTGATCGCCTTTTTTCCCAACATGCGTTATGCAGCACGGGCCAACCGGACTTTTCTGCAGCGCGCAGTCACCTTTGTGACCGAAGAAGGGGTTGACCAATTCTTAGATCTTGGTGCTGGGATTCCTACCGAGGGCAGTGTCCATAAAACCGCCCATGCCAAGAATCCCCGAGCGCGTATTATTCATGTGGATATTGACCCGGTCGCCATAGCGGAGAGTCAACGCATACTTGCCGATATGCCAGGTGTGACCCCGATGGTAGCCAATGTCAGTGAACCAGACACCATCCTCAACCATAGCGAAACACAGCGCTTACTGGATTTCAAACGGCCAGTTGCGGTCTTGATGGTTGCACTCTTACACTTTGTGACCAATGACCATGAGCTCTATCGTATCATACAGACTTTTCGTGAAGCCATTCCATCCGGCAGCTACATGATTATCACCCATGTTAGCTATATTGAAGGGATCACCTCTGATCCGACCGTTGATCAGGTCGAGTCGGTTTATGCCAAAGCAACCCAGGGCTTTAAGATACGCACACGCGATCAGGTTGTAAAATGTTTCGAGGGCCTCGAAGTGGTCGAACCAGGTATTGTTGATACAGTGCACTGGCGTGCCGACTCTACTGCCGAAAAGCCCGACCTTTCTTATTTTCTGGCCGGTGTTGCGCGTAAACCGTGATAGCTAGTCGTATGCGTGATGGGGTGGAGTGCCATGGTGCGGGAGGCGTCACACGGCGGCCCGAGATCTCCCCGCTTGTGCCGCTGGATCGCTGTGTTCCATGGGGTATTCGGTGGATGGTAAGGCTGGGGTGCAGGCCAGCCGTCCACCTACGGGCGGGACGGAGCAGGCCGACCCCTTCATCGGTCTACCGAGAACCCTGACACCATCTCGACAGAATTGTCTGCATCCAGACCGTGAGAGCCTGCCACAACTCCTGTTCTTTCTCCTACGTGCCAATAACTCGTTGTCAGGTGAATTCGGACGAGGTTGAGGTGTGGTTAGAACTGCGGAAGATATCCTCCCGCAGCTATGTGGCAAGTAATTGTGTACATGATCGCTCAGTCATATTAGGTATCAATCACATTAGATAACGATTTCCTGCACCTCTTCGTGATATGTAAACGTAATACTGTAGAGATACGACCCATCACGATCCACACAAGCCGTCGTTGCTGTTCCTGTCAAGGTCACACCGAGTTGGGTTGATAGCCACAATAAGGCACCTGCTTCGGCATTCTGCACTGCCGTGGCATACTCAGTATCGCGTCTATGAAAACTTTGAATCCTGTAACTCACTACAACCTTCTTACAATGTGGTTTTATGTATCCTGGTTTACCGATTACTCCCAGTAGATAGTTTTTCCGTAGGGCTAATACAGCACCGTCTCAAAGTCTCGATCAAGGAGCGTCTCAGGATCGTACTCTGGCCCGTTCCTAATTGTCTCTTTGTACAAATCAACAATGACTGTTCTGGCCAACTAGCCGCATTGATCTAACCAGGTGATACTAAATATGGTCGACCCAGACAATCAGGTTGTCGGTCGCCTGAAGTGTGGTGCTTTGTATTGTGCGTATACGGTGTAACAGCATCTCTTCCTCCTGGCATATAGTAAAGCTGATTTCCTGTACTGTTTGCACAATCGATGCCAAATATTGATGTGGATTAAAGAAGAAGAGTAACGAACATTATTACTTTTTTGGTCCAATTTACAGTCCTATTTTTCACATGATCAAGTCCGCGTGCTTGTGTTCATAGTTTACATGTAGGAGATGTTTTCCCTGGTCGGTGGCTTGCTATTGGTTGTACTAGTGAACTGGTGTCGCAGATAGTTAGGCCTGGTAGTCCTTCAGGTGAGGTTACAGTATAAATTGACTTGTTCTGGTTAACCCGCTGGTAAGTTGTGCCAGCGGGTCAGGCATGAGTTAGAATAAATTACTCAATACGTTTAGTATGTGATTATGTGTATTCATGAGACATAAGATACCTGTCTGCTTCCTCAGATGCTCCTGTTTCTTTACAGTGAGTACAGACAAAGATGGGAATGTTATTTTCATCAAAATAGTATGGTGATAGACTCCACTTGTGTATTAATGCGCCTACTTCTTTTTCAAAACACACAAGACAGTAACGTAGCTGCTGACACGTCATTGGTGACTCATACTGCCATACCCCCCATGTATGAGGGTCATAAGCCTCTTTCTGCTCACATCTGCCACATCTGCGAGTTTCTTCACCCGGACACCTACCTCGCTCCCACTCCCATACATGGGTACCTTTCCGACACGGCTTCTTCTTAGAATTTCTAAACATATTACAGCTCCCATCCACACTACTATCATCTACTTTCATGAACGTGTTGCAGAGTGATTTTGGGGTTTTTTGAGTTATTTTGATGTAAATCGCTATTTTGAGAGGTAGATAATTATTTCTGGTGTTTATATTTTGGGTATAAAAATTTTTTGTTGTAATTTGTGATTCATACAATAAAAAGCATTGATGTATTTCAAGTGTTTATATTTTCAACTTAATAACATTGATATTTATTTAGTGTGTTTACTTTCTCAATTTGCGAGTTAGGTATTTGCAGACAAGAAATAGTCTATTCCCAAAAAGCCTTAGAGAGGGCTTTATTACCCTCTCTGTTTGCGTTTACTAAATGGAATATGCCAATGATTTTATCATATAATCAAAGGGAGATATATATTGATTGCGCCAGGGTCGGGTGGGCTAGGCGCATTGTTACAATCGCTGGCGGGTTCGCTCTCGATCTCACGGGCCTGGTCGCCTTCGTAGTCAACCGAGACGCAACGCCCGACGGTCAGCGGGCCATCGTCGGGGTCGAGACGGGTGCTATCGGTGGCGGTAAAGCTGCGACCACTGACAACCCAGGTGCCAGCGGTGCCGGACGGACGAGACTTGATAAAGCCATAGTAGTCGTCATCATCGCCGGGGCCGGGTGGTGTGGGTGGGCTAGGCGCGTTATCACAGTCGCTGGCCGATTCACTCTCGATCTCACGGGCCAGGTCGCCTTCGTAGTCAACCGAGACGCAACGTCCGACAGTAAGCGGACCATCATCGGGGTCGAGACGGGTGCTATCGGTGGCGGTGAAACTGCGACCACTGACAACCCAGGTGCCAGCGGTGCCGGACGGACGAGACTCGATAAAGCCGTAATAATCTCTGTCTGATTGTAGAATATCGCTGTTTGATACGCTCGTGTGTGATTGTCCTTGAACTATTGCGTAAGAGGTTGAACTCATTATCACTAGGAGTACGATACTCAAAGACATAGTGGCATAATAATGCAACTTAGTTGAAATTGCCTTTTTCATTATAAATATTCCCTTTTTCCACAGTACATATATCGTGAGATTTTTGTAGGTTCAGATTATTGGAGAAAGCTGTAGTCGGACTTAAAGCAAACTGAAGATTTGCTGAAGAAGCGTGGTGTTTTGCGTGATCGTGTTGTAGCCTTAGTCACATTGTTTACAGAACGCAAGCACGACCTGGTTGAAAAACGCGGTGTTGTCCCAGTTGATCATATGTCCTGCGTTTGGAACAACTATCAGTTTAGCGTTGGGAATACGCTGCTGCATCTTATGTGCTTGTGTGTGTGTCTGGCGATAGTGCTCACCAATGAGGATTAATGTGGGACATGTAATGTGCTGAATACGAGTGCGGCTGTCAAAGGTGAGTACAGCCTCCCAGATATTGAGATAGTTTGTTTTGTTATTGGCATGTCGTATCATTTCACGCTCCAGATATGGCCCGACCTCTGGATTCCATTTACCGATCTGTTGTGCGCTCAAACGTGCCATGTCCTTAACGCTCATCAGGCGAAAGGTCCAACGAGCCATAACTGTTTGGAGTGCTTCCCACCATGTGGAGGATGTACCATACGATGTTTCCGCCAGTATGAGGCAGCGGATGCGGTCGGGGTAGCGAATCGCAAGCTCCTGGGCCACCATGCCCCCGAGCGAGTGTCCACAACAGATGACCTGCTCAATACCAAGAGTGTCAAGCAACACAACGAGATCGCTTGCAAAGAGCGCTACTGAGTAGGGTACATTGGTGTATGAAGTCTCGCCATGGCCCCGGAGATCCCAGGTGATGACCTGATAGTGCTTTGCAAATTCCTCGATCTGTGGCTGCCATTCTGTGCGGGAGATAACTCCACCGTGAATAAGCAGAAGTGGTGTCCCCTCGCCGTGGATGTCGTACGCCATAGTAATATCATTTGTTACTGTAGTTGGCATGGATTTGCTTTACCTGTCTATTGTGGCAGGTAGACCAGCGATAAACTCATCGATATAGCGATGGGCATCTTGGGGGTTATCCCAGTTGATGGCATGAAACGCATGTTGTATGACATGGTGAGTAGCCTGTGGAATGTGAGTCGTCAGATAGGTCTGTTGATGTTGCACCAACCAGTCGTCCGCGCCTTCGAGAATAAGGGTGGGACAGCTGATTTGTGGCAGCCCTGCGCGGCTCTCCATACTGGTAACAGCATGCCAGATCCGTTGCCAGCGCTCATACGAAATCTGCCGCATCGCCTGATCAATCGATTGGCCAGCGGCAGCCGAGTGTTTCGCCATCGATTGCCCGGTCCATTTGGCGAGGAACGACATGGGGATAAGGCGAGCAGACCAGCGATTGATCGGCACCAGTAAACGTTCGCGCCAGTTGAACCTATTGGTGCAGGGTGTGCCCATCAACACCAGGGCTGCCACTCTGTCTGGATATCCGATGGCTGTTTGCAATGAGATATGGCCGCCCATCGAAAGTCCGACCAGAATGGCTTGACGGATATCTAATGCATCAAGCAACCCAACCAGATCGCGGGAAAAATCAGCTGGATCAACCGGTGTGTCTGGCAGAGTCGAACGACCATGGCCCCGTACATCCCACACAATGACTCGAAAACGGTTGGCAAAATGGGCGATTTGTGGTTGCCACTGTGTGTGATCCCAGCCCGCGCCATGCGTAAACACCAGCGGAGGTCCGTTCCCGATTACTTTATAAAACAGGGTTACGCCATTTGTCTCAATCGTCGGCATCTTGTTTCCTCTCTCGTTGACTTATATATGTTTGTTTAACTTCATTGATAAGGTAACGCAGTGCCTGTTTACCCGCCTCACTATCCCTATTTTCGGTGGCAAATCCATGTCGCACCAGATCGGCCAGTGCGCTGGCAACTTCCTCAAGTGCTGGTGCTTGCTCAGAGGTGATGAAAGTTTCGATCTGCATCAAGCCATACGAGATGATGCTAAACAGGTAGGATGTCATCGTTGCATCAAGGTCATCGCGTATGAGCCTGGCTGTCTGCATACGCTGCACAAATATCTGCCCAAACAGAAAGCGCTGAGTGTAACGGCCTGGCCCCTGATGTCGTACATAGTCGCCAAGAATACGGCTATCGCTTGTGTAGAGGGCGCGCATGAGTGGATGGGCAGCGAGTGCGAGTAGTCCATGGTAATACATACGGTCGATGGTGCCGCCCTGTAGATCGTCCTCCACGCGGGACATTGTATCGTCTAAAAGCTGTTGGACTTCGCGAACAAGCAATGCATTGAAAAGCTGTTCTTTGCTCTGCCAATGCAGATAGATCGCGCCTTTGGAGACACTGGCTTCGCGTGCGATATCACTTACGGTGGTTTTGTCGTAGCCATAATGAGCAATCAATGTCACTGCTGCATCCAGGATACGGTTAGCACGAATAGCATTACTCATAATATTTGACCAAAAAAACGTTTCTGGTCAAATGGTACCATGCGTGTAACCTGTTTGTCAATTGAGCCAGGAGCTACGAATCCGACTAAAGCCCGATTTGTGGCGCCATTGAGGTTGATATAATAATGCAATCTTCTATTAAGTGAGGTAAACACCAATGAAATCGCGTTAAGCCGTACAACTGATCATCTGTACAGCAGACGATATCGTCTTATGACATCTGTGGTGCGTCCCATGTGATGTCGGATCTGTGCGCGGTTTTGCAATGTCATTGGTTGGACATAGGGTACTACCTGTGTAGCTTACTTTCTTTCTCCCTGATTTTGTACCAACCTACAACTTCTATCAAAGAAACAGGACTCTTAGAAGAGATTCCTCATTGTGTGGCTGCTGCCATGATCCATGTTGTACAGCCACTGTCCACGTCGTTCTATCCACAAAAATCTAACAAAAGGAAAAACAACATGACAGCCACACTACCGACAGGAATAACGATTCGTGCTCCCAAAATGGATGATGCTGAAGCCGTTGTTGAACTCATTAACACGTGCGCTGTAGCTGAAGGTGGTGAAGCAGATGAGAATGTGAGTGAATTACTTGCCGATTGGAAAAGCGGTGAGATTAGTTTGGAAACAGATATCTGGTTGGCCATTGCACCTGATCGGAAGATCGTAGGGTATGAAGAGGCCCGACCCGAAGAGTCACATCCAACAGTAATGGTTGATGGCTATGTCCACCCAGACTATGCAAATCAGGGTGTGGGCACCTATCTGTTGCGATTGGCTGAAGAGCGGGCTCGTACACTACTTGACGACACACAGCCCGAGGTGACGTTACGTGCTCACACTAATATGGATAACACTGGTGCCTCGCAGTTGTTTGCGGATGCACAATATATCTTCGTACGAAAGTTCTGGCGTATGGAGATTGAGTTGGAACAGCCACCGGAGGTTCAGTATCCTGATGGCATTACTATTCGGATGTTTGCACCAAATCAGGATGAACGTATCATCCACTCATTGATCGAGGAGTCATTTGCCCAGCATTGGGGGCACACACCCACATCATTCGAGTCCTGGGTGCGAAAGCTATCACAGCGTGAGGATTATGTTCCTTCACTATGGTTTCTGGCCTTTGATGGTGATACGGCAGTTGGGGCAACCCTCTGCTACGACCGTGAGGTGCTTGGTTGGGTAAGAAGCCTGGGTGTGCTTTCACCATGGCGTAAACGTGGGGTTGGTTCTGCCCTCTTATATCACGTCTTTAACGTGTTTTATCAACAGGGACAGTATCGGGTTGGTCTTGGTGTTGATGCCGAAAATGAGACAGGCGCCACCCGCTTGTATGAACGGGTAGGGATGTCTGTTGCCGAGCAGTACGATACCTATGAGAAGATCCTCGCCTGGTCATAGTGAGTTCTTTGAGACTGCGGAAGGATGACTCCCGCAGTCTCCCATGTGAAGTTTATGCAACTAAGGATGCGCCACACGGATAAGCTGGTGTGTCTGAGGCGTATCAATCGTGACAAACGCGCCATCAGGCCAGTGTACCTCAATGCGATCAATGTGTTCAAGCGAGCCTAGCCCAAAGTGTGCTACAGGTTCCATCTGGCAGAGATAGCCACTTCCAGCGTCGATGGTACGTCGTTGAGTCCTCCCACCCGCATGCAAGATAACGACAGCACCGCGTGCTGGTGCACCCTGTGCAGTGAAGGGGAGTACTCGTAGCCATGCATGGTCATTGTCTGGGGTATGGTACAGCGTTAGTGGTTGTGCATCAGTTTCACCATGAGCGATCACGAGTTCGAGCCGCCCATCACCATCAAAATCCCCCACTGCAGCCCCGGTCCCGAGGCCACCTGGCTCATTAGCATCACCGATGTCGAGGGAGACCCATGCACCATCGCGTTGCCCAAATAGTCGGTTGGGCTCACCAATATTGTTAAAAAACAGCTCCTCATAGCCATCGTTGTCGAAATCAGCAGCGATGACTGTACGAATGAGCGAGGGTTTGGCCATCTCCGGAGGGGCCTGATCAGTGAATTGTCCTGGTATAGTTTGGATGAAGAGACGGTGTAAGCCTTCCCAATTACCATAAGCTAGATCAAAGAAGCCATTCCCATTGGCGTCCAGCACTGCCACCCCCCGACCATGCTCAAAGCGATCGCTGACGCCAGCCGTTTGGGCTATTTCACTAAAGGTTCCATCCCCATTATTGTGGAAGAGAAAATTGGAACCGCGCTCGTTTGCAGCAAAAAGATCCATCCGTTTGGATACGAGCGGTAGTGCAACGACACTACGCCCACCAGTTACAAAGTTGAGTTCGGCCTGTGGTGCGACATCAGACAATTGTCCTTCAGTGTTAAACTCATACAGTCGCATAGGTCCACCATAGTTTGCCACAAAAAAACCGTATTGCCCAGTGCCATACCGATCTAATGCAACGACCGAACGGCCCGCAGTGAGATTTTGGACCTCCTGATATTCAGACAACGAGAAGAGATCGGTCCATTGCTCGTCACGAAAGTCAAACAGCCGATCACCAACATTTTTGCGTCCACCAAAAGTGTCGGTATTGAGTACATAAAGCTCTTCCCGTCCATCGCCATCGATATCTCCAGCAGCTACGCCGATGGCCTGGCGTTCTGCGTCAGCGAGATGTTCATCAGCGATATTCACAAACCCCTGCCCATTCCACTTCAGCACTAGATTAGGAGAGCCAAAACCTGCGACTATCAGCTCAAAAGTACCGTCGTGATTGATGTCGGCTACGGCAATGCCGTAATTCAGTTGAGTTGGATTGTCGAGCAACAGGGTATTTTGGTTAGTAAACATGATGCCCTTTGGGAAAACCTCACCTCAATGATCACAGAATACAAAATGTAGTATCACGTCCATCGTGGTATTATTCAGGGTATAATTCATATTGTCAATACACATGCACGCAAAGGAATGAAGTAATGCCATCAGTCAGGCACCTGGTGCGCCCCGATATTGCTGATCTTGAACCATATGCACCGATTGAACCATTCGATGTTTTGGCCGGACGACTAGGGTTATCGGTAGACCAAATTGTCAAACTTGATGCCAACGAGAATCCTTATGGCCCATCCCCGCAGGCGCTTGCAGCTTTGGCAAACCTGAGTGGAACGACTGAAGTAGCTATCTATCCTGATCCCAATCATACGGCATTACGTCACGCGCTTAGTAAGTATACGCAACAATCGCCCGAACGGATTATCTGCGGCACCGGTTCGGATGAAATCATTGATCTGTTGATGCGGATCTGCTTACAGCCAGGTGATGCCATTATCGATTGCCCCCCGACTTTTGGCATGTACTCATTCGATGCGGGAGTACAGGCGGCACGTGTGATTAATGTTCCTCGTAACGAGGCGTTTGATCTTGATCTGGCAGGGATTGCCCAGGCGGTTGAGCAACACCATGCCAAAATGATGTTTATCGCCGCACCCAATAATCCGACAGGTAATTCGATCAGTCAGGAGACGGTTGAGCGGTTGCTCGAACTGCCGTTGTTGGTCATCATTGATGAAGCTTATGCTGAGTTTGCTGGTACCAGCATGGCCGGTATGGTAGGCCAGTATCCCAATCTGGTAGTGCTGCGAACGTTTAGCAAATGGGCTGGCTTGGCCGGGTTACGGATCGGCTATGGTCTGGTTCCCGAAGCATTGATTGCACACCTGTGGAAAATTAAGCAACCTTACAATGTCAATGTGGCGGCCCAGGTCGCAGCGCTGGCCTCGCTTGAGGATACTGAGCATCTGTTGGGGACCGTGGCTCAGATTATTGATGAGCGCATACGGCTTTACGATACGTTAAGTGCGCTTCCGGGATTTTCTGTATATCCCAGTAGTGCCAATTTCCTGCTCTGTCATATTGGTGAGTTGCCAACGAATCATATCAATGGCGCACGGGAACTGTACGAAGCATTAATGCAGCGGGGCATTCTGGTGCGTTTTTACAACAAACCACTGTTACGTGATTGCATTCGCATTAGTGTCGGCACTCCGGCACAGAACGATGTTTTATTAGAAATAGTACACGATATATTGTCGATCTCATAGCTTTTACACTGAGGAGTTTATGGCATCTGAGAACCTCTATGATCTGCGCGACTTTGCTGCTGAACTCGCGTGGCAAGCCGGTAAATTAACGTTACGCTACTTTCAAACAGCCATCACTACCGACTTCAAAGCAGATGAATCACCTGTTACCATTGCTGACCGTGAGGCCGAACGATTGATGCGACAGATGATAGAAGCGCGCTACCCTCATCATAGCATACTGGGCGAAGAGGAAGGTGAGACCCGTTCTGGGGCCAGCCATCGCTGGATTCTTGACCCGATTGATGGTACCAGGACTTTTGTACGGGGTGTGCCACTCTACGCGGTATTAGTTGGATTAGAGCAAGAAGGAACATCTGTTGTGGGAGCCGTCAATATTCCCGCGATGGGTGATTTCCTCATTGCAGCGCAGGGTGAGGGATGCCTGTGGAATGGTCGGCGTGCACAGGTCTCGCAGGTGAGCACGCTAAGCGAGGGGTTGCTGCTCTCCACCGATACCGAGAGTATGGCACCGTTTAATCGTGAAGCCCCGTATCGCCGTCTGGTGGCAGCCACCAAAATGCAGCGTACCTGGGGCGATGCCTATGGCTATGTGCTGGTGGCCACCGGGCGCGCTGAGGTGATGCTCGATCCAGCCATGAGCGTGTGGGACTGTGCGGCACTTCTACCTGTCGTGCAGGAGGCCGGTGGTACGTTCACCGATTGGCATGGCACTCCCTCAATTCACAATGAGGAGGCGATTGCTACCAATGGTTTGCTGCATGAAGAGGTTCTGCGGTTAGTAGCAGAGTAAAATTGAAGAGGGCAATCTGCCCTATTCTTCCAGACGAAAATTGTCGAAGCGCACATTTGCAGGACTTCCAGGATCACTGGCAACGACGAGACCAACCATGCCACGAATCGGTTGGGGTGTTTCGAGTTCTGTAAGTTCTACACCGTTAATGGTGATACGAAGCACACCATCGTTGATAGCTACCCCAATCTGGTTGGTTTCGTTGACACCTGGTTTCACCTCTGGCACCTCGACAGGTGGAATAAGCGATACAGACTCGCCGCTACTGTCGCGGTAGTTCATCGTGATACCCCCCTCTGGCAGAAGATAGAGGGTGTAGTAGTCAAATGAGCCACTGTCACCAAAGAGCACACCATAACGCACATTTTCAGTATTCCCTTCAGCTAATGTGACCTCAACATCCAGTGCAAAATCACCGACCTCTGAGGCGCCATTAGGTAATGGTTGTTGCCATGTGATGACCCCACCATCAGTTGCAATCTCATAGGCCCCATCGACGATCAGTGTGCTTCCGGTACTCCATTGTGCTGTGGTAGGATCGCTAAAGTTTTCGGCAAGATCGAAGGCGCCTGCCTGTCCCTCGACATTGTCGAAACGTACGATACTACCACCTTCATCAAATGTGGCGATCCCTAATGTTAGTTGACCTGCTGCAGGACTATCGTCTGTGGTGTTGGCGAGTTCTGTGCCATTGATCGATAGCGCCAAGTTGCGCCCCTCTGCAACAACACCTAGCCGGTTTATAGCATTCAGACCAGTCTCGATCTGTGGGTCAAATGTCCAGGGTATGACCGACTCATACTCGTTATTCTGTACACGCACCAATCGATAGTATCCCGTACTACTGATGGAAAACATCAGATAGTCGCCGGGACCTGTTTGTCGAAATCGAATACCATATTCTGAGTCTGTATGACCAGTTGTTTGTTGCACGTCAACTGCCATCTCAAAGTCAACAACAATGCCGGTAAACTCCTGACTACCATTACCTAGCAGCAGCCCATAGCTATCGTAGTTGGGGGTGTCGAGGCGTAATTCATAGGCACCATCCACAATCTGCGCCGATGATTGATCCCATTGTTCGGTTGGCTGATCAAATGTTTCCTCGAGTGCCAGTGGTCGTGCAGGCATGGATAGAGCTGTCGGTGCTTCAGGTGGTGCTGCATTTTGTGGCTGTTGTGGTGATGATATCAAACCAACCGCCGCTGTGCGGAGCGCGGGAAAGGCGAGAAAGAGTCCTACGAGTAAACAGCCTAATACAAAGAGCAGCCCAGTTAAACCGACTACCAGCCAGACTAACCATCGCATATTCTGTGGTGATGTTGCTGTATGTGATGAAGGCGTCCCCGACGGTGGTGGAATCGGTTCGAGATCTCGTGGGTCCAATGGTGCAGTGATTGGGCTTTTATATGGTTTATTCATGCAAGGCCTCTCCAGCGTGTTGGCATACATTGGTTTGTCGGGACTTTTCACAGTCATACTACGTACTGTGTTCAGCTAAAGTTTTATGGTTCAGCCACATTGTAAAGGCACTCTCCGTAAACAACAAATATTTTACCGTGTGAACTACAGCCCGTTGTTGACATTCAGCGATGAGTATGTTACATAAGTTTACACAGCTTTTCCGCAACAGGAAATGAGTACTTTAAGGACCAAGCTTTTCCTCTGTGCGCGTGTGACGTGCCAGACACACGAGGAGGCCTCACTATGTCCACAGGAGCCAGATTTCTATCCCAGATGCTGGCAAGATCTATGCAGGCTATTGCAGATTGGTTCGATCAACATGAACAGGTGCGTTTTTGGTTAGGCGTATTGCGTCTTGGTTTATTCCAGTTTGGTATGGGGCTTTCGCTTGCGCCAATCACTGGCACGCTTAACCGTGTATTGATTGATGAGCTTGCCATTCCTGCCGTTGCCGTCGGTTCTTTGATCGCCATTCACTATTTTGTCTCGCCTGTACGTGCACTCATCGGTTTCCATACTGACCAACGTCGTGCGGAAGGACAATGGCGCCTTCCCTACACAGTACTTGGTGCGATGATGACGTATGGTGGCCTTGCCTGTGTGCCCTTCTCGCTTATTCTGCTTGGTGGAAATGGCAGTTTGTCCTTCTGGCCCGCTCTGTTTGTCTGCGTGCTGATCTTTCTGGTGTATGGTATTGGGGTGAATATGGTAGAGACGACCTACCTGGCAACGGTCAGCGATATTACACCTCCGAAAGAACGAGGGCGTGTGCTGGCAGTCTTGTGGACCTTGCTTGTGCTGGGGACCGTGGTTGGCTCGCTGATCATTGGTTCGTTACTGGTGGAATACAGCCATGTGCAACTTATTCGTGTTATGCAAGGCTCGGCAGTCACATTTATCTTCCTCACCTTTGTTTCGCTCTGGAACAAAGAACGCCTGCGACCTGATGGTATCATTGATGCTCCACTTGATACGGTGCGTGTCCGTACATCGCTCGGTGAGTCACTCCGCATGCTTGCTGGCCAGTCATCATTGCGTAAGCTCTTTATCGTGCTTTTCGTCGCAACTACCGCATTTGCCACCCACGATGTGTTACTTGAACCGTATGGCGGACAGGTGCTGGACATGAGTGTCAGTGCTACAACCCAGCTTACTGCGTGGTGGGGTGCCGCTATGTTTGTTTCAATTATTATGGCTGGATGGATGTTGTGGCGCAAGTTCTCACCAATCGTCCCGATCTATCTGGGGTGTGCTATCGGAGCGCTTGGCTTTTTGGTGGTGGGCTATGCGGGGCCAGATCGGCTGGTGAACACATTCCGAGCGGGGGTCTGGATGATCGGGATGGGGCGAGGCATGTTTATTGTTGCCAGTATTGCCTTGGTGATGATGCTTGCCGACCGTAATCATACTGGTTTGTTCCTCGGACTCTGGGGCATTATGCAAGCTCTCGCCCAGGGATTTGGCACCATCGGTGGTGGTCTTGCGCGTGATATTGCTCAGCAACAGTCAGGAAATGTGCTCTTTGGCTATACCATGGTGTACAACGCATCACTGGGGGCACTTGTAGTGGCGATCCTCCTGGTGCTGGCCTTCCGCCTTGGCCGTCAGCTTCGCAGCGGTGCCATGCGCTCACCATGGGCTGATCTCCAGAACTTACCGGCAGATCAAATGATTACCTGACCTGAGCACATTATCAGGATAAATATGATCACAAACTGATCAGCGCTGTACTGGCCAGTTTGTGATCGACTCTACTGCCGCATCAATGGCTGTTTGGGATAGACCAAGTGCCTGAAGATTCCAGCGTACCAAAAATGGCCCGATCACTTCGGGATCAGCAGAGAGTTTCCCTTCAAGTGCCCCACGCACTATGTAGAAAATGGACCCTTGCCATGCGTGAGCGATCAAGGTAGGAGGTATATCACTCGATAGATGTGGATGTGCCTCAAAAAAGCGTTTTGTTCGTCCGATAAACTGTGCAGTGATCCGTTCTTGAACATCAGGTTGAACGGTCTCTATAAGCAGGAGACGTGCCATATCTGCCTGCCTGAGTAGTGCTGTCACAGCAGCATACACCGCTATTGCTAATTGTTCAGGTCCATCAGGTGTCTGTTGAGTTACCTGATCGAATGCAGCACCAATCTGATCACTCAGATCGTCGACCAGTGCCAGCAATAAGGCGTGTTTGTTCGGAAAGTAGAAATAACAATTTCCGATAGATGTCCCCGCCGCACGAACCACCTGTTGCATCGTTGTCGCCTCATAGCCCTGGGCAATAAAAAGCTCTCGGGCAGCAGCAAGAATAGTAGAACGCCGTTCAGCCCGCCGCTGCCGCCCCTGTTCAGTCATACGATATGGCATAAATTATACTCTGTTAAGATGGGTGTTTTTGAAGGCACTCATATATTTTAACCCATATCCGAAAAGACGATCCATACCAATATGTGCAAACCAGATGAGTGCGAGCGATATCATCAGACTGCTCCCGATGACAATACCAGATACGATCAGGATCGTTGGTAATACGTAGGTGTGAAAGATATTGTAGATGATGGCTCCTACACGAGGGTTTGCAATATAGCCTACCATCGACAGATCTGGGGCTAGTATAAACAGACCGAAGAACAACCATCCTGCGCCATATTGTGCATAGAAGTAGCTTGCCATCGTTAAAAGCATGAGCCCTTCCAAGCGAAGTAATACTCCTGGCCCAGTCCAAAGCGAACCTCTATGGATCTTTTTTTGCGCTTTCGTTGGCTCAGATATTGGCGTATCTGTATTTACAATGTTGTGTTGATGATCAAGCTGGAGTGTTCGCTGTTTTGACATGTACATTTCCTTAAAATAGAATATCGTTCTATACATTAAGAATAGAATATTATTCTATAATTGTCAAGAGCGAAATAACCATCTGTTTAGGTAAGACCATCCTTTAGACTTTCGGTTACCCATGTGTTGGGACGAACGACTCAAAATGTCAGTAGACATCTGCTCATCATGAGAAATCTTCATATCATCAGGTCGATAAAATCCAAGAATGTGTTGTCTGTAATTGTGTGTAACGAGGTTGAAGGAACGTCTCACCGGGGACAAAAAAAGAGTGGTGTACGATGACACCACTCTTCTACAAACAACGCTCTCGTTAGGTTACTTAGCACCTACCGCTTTTATCGCCGTGTCAGAAGCTGTCGAAGACGTTCACTTACCGATCAAGCGAGGTCGAAACGGTCGAGGTTCATTACTTTGTTCCATACGGTCACAAAGTCGTGCACGAACTTCTCTTGAGAGTCGTCACATGCGTAGACTTCTGCCAGGGCCCGCAGGTGGGAGTTCGAACCAAAGACGAGGTCGACGCGGGTGCCGGTCCACTTGAGTTCACCCGTTGCGCGATCACGACCCTCGAACACGTTATTGTCTTTTGCTGTTGCCTTCCACGTGATGCTCATGTCCAGCAGATTCACGAAGAAGTCGTTGGTAAGCGTCTCTGGCCGTTTGGTGAAGACGCCATGCTGCGACTGTCCGAAGTTGGCATTTAAAACCCGCATACCGCCAATGAGAAGCGTCATCTCAGGGGCGGTCAGCGTCAGCAGTTGTGCACGATCAAGCAACAGTTCCTCTGCCGATACGGTGTATTTGGCTTTGAGGTAGTTACGGAACCCATCTGCAGCTGGTTCGAGTGCGTCGAATGACTCCACATCGGTTTGCTCCTGCGAGGCATCCATGCGTCCTGGCGTGAAGGGAACAGTCACATCGTGACCAGCATTCTTCGCAGCTTGCTCGATACCTGCACAGCCACCCAAGACAATCATGTCAGCAAGTGAAACCTTTTTACCACCGGACTGCGCGTTATTGAACTCCTTTTGGATTCCCTCAAGGGTCTGAAGCACAGTTTTCAATTGGGCTGGTTGATTGACTTCCCAGTCCTTCTGTGGCGCGAGGCGAATGTGTGCGCCGTTCGCACCGCCGCGCTTGTCGGAGCCACGGAAGGTGGAGGCTGCTGCCCAGGCAGTCGAAACGAGCTGTGACACCGTCAGTCCAGATGACAGCACGTTGTTCTTGAGCGAGGCGATGTCCTGTGCATCGATCAGTTTGTGATTGACTTCAGGAATCGGGTCCTGCCAGATGAGCTCTTCAGCAGGAACCTCCGGGCCAAGATAGCGTGCACGTGGACCCATATCGCGGTGTGTCAGCTTGAACCAGGCACGAGCGAAGGCGTCCGCGAACTCATCCGGATTCTCCATGAAGCGCCGTGAGATCTTCTCGTAGACTGGGTCGAACCTTAAGGAAAGGTCAGTGGTCAGCATGGTTGGCGCGTGACGCTTGGATGGGTCGTGGGCATCTGGAATTGTGTCGGCACCAGCGCCATCCTTCGGTTGCCACTGATGTGCACCAGCCGGGCTCTTCGTCAGTTCCCATTCATAGCCAAACAGGTTCTCGAAATAGTTGTTGCTCCACTTCGTTGGCGTGGTGGTCCAGGTAACCTCCAAACCACTGGTGATCGTGTCACCGCCCTTGCCGGTGCCAAAGCTGCTGTTCCAGCCGAGACCTTGCTCTTCGATGCCTGCTGCCTCGGGCTCGAGCCCCACATGGGTTGCTGGTCCAGCGCCGTGGCTTTTGCCGAAGGTGTGCCCCCCAGCGATGAGCGCAACCGTCTCTTCGTCGTTCATGGCCATGCGGGCGAATGTCTCACGGATATCCTTGACCGCCGCGATCGGATCCGGGTTGCCATCCGGTCCTTCCGGGTTGACATAGATCAGTCCCATCTGCACGGCAGCAAGCGGATTCTCGAGGTCGCGGGAGTGGGCTTGGCCATCGGCATTATCATCGGAGACGAGTACGCCCTCACCCTTGACCCCCTCCGAGCCGCGGGAATAGCGCTTGTCGCCACCCAGCCATGTCGTTTCCCGACCCCAGTAGACGTCCTGATCCGGCTCCCAGACGTCCTCGCGACCACCAGCAAAACCGAAGGTTTTGAAACCCATCGTTTCCAGCGCGACGTTACCAGCAAGGATCATCAGATCAGCCCAGGAGATCTTCTGGCCGTATTTCTGTTTGATCGGCCAGAGCAGCCGACGCGCCTTGTCCAGGCTGACGTTGTCTGGCCAACTGTTGAGCGGCGCAAAGCGCTGCTGCCCCCTGCCGCCACCGCCGCGACCATCACCGATGCGGTACGTACCGGCGCTGTGCCAGGCCATGCGGATGAACAGCGGCCCGTAGTGACCGAAGTCCGCCGGCCACCAGTCCTGAGAGTCGGTCATCAGCGTTGCGAGATCCTCTTTCACATCTGCCAGATCGAGGCTCTTGAACTCCTCGGCGTAGTTAAAATCTTCGCCCATTGGATTGGACTTAGCGGAATGCTGGTGCAGGATGTCCAGCCGCAGCTGGTTCGGCCACCAGTCCTGATTTGATGTTCCTCTGCCGCCTACTTGTTTGTACGTTCCGTTCGTTACCGGGCATTTGCTATCTTCATTCATCTCTGTTCTCCTTATCCTTTCAGATAGTGTGCAAGTTTTTCAATCAAAAAATAATTTTGGTGTAACAAAGTCTCACGTGGACCTGCTGTTAATGAATTTTGATTACCACCAACCGATTCACCGCTGGACGTGGTCAGCTTTTTGTTTTCGATCATTGACGCAACCTCCATGTTAACGTTTTAATAATCTAAAAGAACCAATACATCTTGATTAACAAACCTATCAATATCTATAGCAACGTTGCTTACATTCTAACGGCCATAATTATAGACATTTGATAGTATTACTTTTTACGTGGAATATACATTACTACGTATCAATAGGTCTGGTCAGTTCTTTACAAAACGATGAGTTTCGAGAAATCTGCACCCTTTTGACCACAGATCTTACAGGGAGGAAACAAACCTAAAGAAAGCACATCCACACTTATTTTTGTACTGGCTGAAAGGACAAACAGATGATAAACTATATATTAATGGAAATCAAATATGTATTGCCTACGGTCACGATAGGCAGGAACTATCAAAGAAGGTTCTATGGAGCTTCATCAACTCCGTTATTTTATTGCGGTGGCTGAAACAGGGGGGTTTCGGCGTGCTGCACAACATTGCAACGTCGCGCAACCATCATTGAGCCAACAAATCGTGAAATTGGAACATGAGCTTGGTGTCACGCTCTTTGACCGACTCGGTCGAACGGTGGCACTCACGGATGCTGCGCGCAAACTCTTGCCACACGCCAGATCAATTCTTGCTTCAGTTGACACGATCAAAATAGAAGTCACCGACACGCCTCATCTAGGGCAACTTGCAGTGGGTATCCTCCCAACTATTGCACCGTTTCTGTTGCCTAATTCGCTCTATCAATTCAACCAACATCATCCCGATACAAAGATTATCATTCAAGAAGCCGTAACTGAAACATTAGTCCAGATGCTGGTTGATGGCACCATCGATCTTTGTATTGTGAGTTTGCCAATCAAAAACAAAACGGTGCTGACCAAGCCACTGTTTACTGAACCATTTCTGGTTGCTTTACCATGGAATCATCCATTGGCGCAGCGCAGCTCGATTTCGACCAACGAAATTGAACAATTCCCATTTATTGCGCTTGATCAAGAACATTGTTTAGGTGAACAGGTTGAATCGTTCTGCTACACGAGAAATATTTTTCCCGTTGTCGTCTGTCAGAATGCTCAACTCACGACTGTTCAGCATTGTGTTCGTCTTGGTATGGGCATCTCACTGGTACCAGAAATGTTGGCCTTAACTGATCCATCGCATACATGTGTGTATCTGCCCGTCAGAGACGAACAGCCGACACGCCATATCGTTGCCGCGTGGCATTCTGGCCGCACACTGAGCCATACCAGTCAGGCTTTTATTGACTGTGTAAAAGAACAACACCACAATCTATGTGGGCATCAACACATTGGGACAATGTCACGATCTGCGGTAAATTAATAGAAATGTAGTTACACCGTGCCATGTTCACTCTATCGTGCATTGGAACTGCTTGAGCTAGATAGCTGACGGTACGGTATCTCACGTCTTTTGGTTCGTTACAGCCTTATTTTGCGTCACTCAACATCCCCTGTCCGTCATCGACTCGGGGCCTCATGACGAAATTGGTGCTTTCTGTGGATCATGCGGATAGGCAAATTGGAAGCGATTGTCGAAGAAGCGCAACGCTGTCTGGATCACCGGACCGATCCCAAAGGCCACTGCTAATGTGCCAATGCCAATCGTACCGCCAAGCCACCAGCCACCAAGCAATGCGATTAACTCAATCATTGTGCGGATCAAGCGGATACTCCAGCCAGTGCGGCGTGCCAGACCTAACATCAACCCATCACGAGGCCCAGCACCAAGATGAGCACTCAGGTAGAGTGCCGAGCCAACGCCACTGACCAGGATGCCACCGACCAACAAACTGATACGCACCACCAGATGATCAACCGGTGGCAAAACCCACAACACGATGTCGATCATCAGCCCGACCACGATGACATTGGCCAGTGTCCCCCAGCCTGGGCGTTCCCCAAGCGGAAGCCATCCCACCATGATCAAAAACCCCACCGGAATGCTGACAGTGCCGATGGGGATGCCGGTGTGGATGGAAAGACCCTGGTGTAATACATCCCATGGTCCTAATCCCAAGTTTGCGTGAATGACACAAGCAAGCCCAAAGCCAAAAACGATCAACCCAATAAACAGCGCCAACCAACGATGAGGCTTGTATGTGTGCATGAACGTCCTACATATCCTTATCCGCGTATATGTAGCTATTATACGTCACAAAGCAATATGTCTCAGAGACATAGGGAGGTTGTTGCTCTGATCACTTCTTGTCAATCGCTATGGAAATACAGGTTTTCTGTCTGTTCTTTCACAATATCGGTCAATTCAAACAAAGCATCTATGTTCCCTCCCTCTGCCAGCGTTTGCCCTTCAATCCAAGCAGTTTCCCATATGGCAGGGTTATAGTTGTCACGGATTGAGTCACGGAACTTCGTAAGAAAGTGTTTGGTTGGTAGGCCCACGGGAATATTAAAGCATCGGCAGAGTGCCTGTGTGGCACCCCACAGTTGGATAGTAGGTGTGTGATGATCATACAGACTGCCAAGGGCTGCCCAACATGCCAGATATTGTATGAGCAGATTGGTATTGCCAAAACGCTGTACCGAAACCGAACATGCGTATAAATAATGGATAGCCTGACATGATTTCTGCTGGTACAGTGATACCATGCTGAGTTTGAGACCAATAATCGTACACCAATAGTCATCCTGATGAACACGAAAGAGGTGCAACGCCTGCGTGAATAATGTGTAAGCGCGATCATCGTTTCTCTCATATTGGGCTGTTACACGCAGATTGCGTATACTGTTCGCAATGCTTGGTTGGTGTTTCAGGTGTTGTGCAAGAGCGAGGCTCTGTTTATAATAGTCACGACCTGATGAAATCTGCCCCTGTTTATTGGCCAGGGTTCCTGTGTTCAGTAGTGCAGAAGCTTGCCCAATCTGATCATGCTGGCCTGTATACAGGCCCAGGCTGGCCTGCAGGGAGCGGTGATCGGTTTCCCAGTTGGTTTGTGCGGTGGCCAGAACGCCCCGTTTTTCGAGGGTGATGGCAATACCATGGTGATCATCGAGGTAATACCACAACTCAAGACTCTGCATCAGACATTGGTGAGCCAGACCATATGCCTTCTGATACAATGCCAGAACACCAGTACCTAACCACAAAGGGGCGCAATGCTGCCAGCAGATATCCTCTGCCAAATGACAGATCTGCTCCATCCATTTGCGTCCTTCATGCACATATCCTTGCACATGCCAAAAATGCCACAGTGCTGTCCTAAAGCGTTAATCTCGCTGGTACCATTAACGATGTTTTCTGTTCCATTGTTGTCGACACATCAACATGGTATACTCCTAGGTAGTAATTGCTTGTCTTACCTCATAAATAATACGGCAACCTATAAGACATTTTCTTTTTGTGATGGTAGTTATACTGAAGGAGTACTATAATGTCACAAGAGAACTGGATACCGACAAATATCCCTTTGGACAAACCTAATCCAGCGCGTATGTACGACTATTTTTTAGGGGGACATCATAACTTTGAGGTTGATCGACGTATTGCAGATCAGATATGTCAAATGTACCCCGATGCAGCGAATGCCGCTCGTGCTAACCGGGCCTTCCTCCAGCGTGCAATGGCTTTTTTATTGAATCAGGGTATTGATCAGTTTCTTGATCTTGGTTCTGGAATGCCGACGGTGGGAAATGTCCATGAAATAGCACAGGACGCTTTGCCTTCAGCACGTGTCGCCTATGTAGACTCTGATTCGATTGCTGTAATACAGAGCCGTGCCTTGCTTGAAGACGTCGCGTACACAGTTGTTGTTCAGTCAGATATACGTGAGCCAGAAGCGATCCTTGGGAATTCAAATATCGTAACATTACTTGATTTTCAAAGACCAGTAGCTGTGTTGATGGTCGCCATTTTACATTTTGTAACAGACGATGTCAAAGCACATCAGATCATACAGACGTTTGCGAACAAGCTTCCCAAAGGGAGTTATCTGGTTTTGTCGCATGGTTCGCATGATCAGGCACCACCTGAACTAGTTGCCCAAATTGAACAGCTGTATGCTCGTTCAACTCAACCGCTTCGCTCACGATCACGCAACCAGATTACGGCGTTTTTTGATGGGTTTTCGCTTGTCGAACCAGGAATTGTTTTTGTTCCGTCGTGGCGACCAGATAGCTCAAGCACCCTGTTTACTGATGAACCATCTCGATCTGCGATCTTGGCAGGGGTAGGAAAAAAACACTAGTGGGAAAGCTCTGTGGCCACATTATAACGGTATGATAGACGGATACACGCTTAATGTGAGACAAGCAGATCTGTTTGTCTCGTTGATATCGTCTGATCAGAGCGCTGAATTGATGAGAGCAAAGTCTCTAAGTCAGTCTTTTTGTAGAGACGGTAGCCATTGATCGGGTGTCGGTAAGTGGTAAGTTTACCACTGCGTTCCCAGTTACGTAGTGTATTTGGTGAAACTCCCAGAAACTTGGCTGCTGCTTTGATTTGGAGAAAATCGTGCATGATGCGACACATCCTTTCTTTAAGAAAACCTTGCTGCTGTGAGCAGTTATCACAAAAGCTACTAAAAGCATATAAGTACTGTCAATGAAAGAATAACATTATCAATTACTCCCAAACTATGGTCAGATAGTCCCTCTAAAGCATAGCTGTGCTTTATAAAGGTCACTAAGGGTAGCAGTACCTATTGCAAAATGATAGCAGAACTGCTATCGTGCTTCTGGTCACAAATTCGCTTGATACCATATATAGCGCTTACCAGTCACGTATTAACTTGCATCTTTAAGGTGTATCTGCTATAATCTGCCAATGGTGATGGGCCGCTAGCTCAATGGTAGAGCATCTGACTCTTAATCAGCTGGTTCGGGGTTCGAGTCCCTGGCGGCTCACCATAATCCAACACGGTATCTCGTCTTGAGGTACCGTGTCTCTGTTTACTGTTCTTCTATTACCGTTTTGAATTGGATCATTGAGAAGAGTTGTATGCAACAACTGTGGACGCTGGCAAAAATCATCCTTGGCTTCGTGGTGGTAGTCAGTCTGGTTTACATTATTGTACAACTGATACTGCCAGGCTTTGTGGAATTAACCGGTGTTGAATTACCACAGATTGAGCTTTTGAGCCAGGAAGGTGTCGGTGAGCGCGGTTTGTGGGATTGGCTCAATTTACTGATATTGCCCACGACAGTCATTATATTAGCCATGTGGGTCAGCATCGTGTTTCAGGAACGCACTACCCAGATGACGAAATATCGCACTCAGGAGTTACGCCTGATCGAAGAGCAAAAGTCGAAAGAGACCCGTGAGATTGAAGAGAATCGTGCTAATGATGCTCGTGAGATCGAACAGCAGCGGGCTCAGGAAGCAGTGCTCCAGTCATACCTTGACCAAATGACTCATCTTGTGTTGCGTGATGGCCTAGACACTGCAAACCCCCATGACTCTGTTGCCAACATTGCACGAGCCCACACACTTACAGCACTAAGCAGATTGACTGGTGCACGTAAGGCGAGCGTTATTCAATTCCTCTACGAATCAAAGTTGATTGGATACACAGAATTTATGCGTTCAACAAATGATGGTGTGGAAGACGTGACACCGCCGATTATCAACTTGTATCAGGCAGATCTGCGCGAAGCACAACTTATTGAGATTTATCTCCATAGAGCGACTCTTGCGGGAGTCAATTTGTCGAAGTCTGATTTGAGTGGGTCGTATCTCATTGAGGCAAATCTGGCGGAGACCGATCTGACCGAGGCGTATCTGTATAAAACAAATCTTGTCGATGCCAATCTTCGTGATGTTCATCTGAACGGAGCCAATCTGACTGACGGGCAACTGATGGGAGCTAATTTGCGTCAAGCCAACCTATCAGAAGCAGTTTTGCACGAAGCGGATCTCTCAGGCGCAGATCTCACAGCTGCGGACCTGACAAACGCTGAGTTAACTGGGGCGAATCTCACTGAGTGTATTGTTACTGCGGATCAACTGGCCACAGCGCGATCCTTGCACGGAGCAAAACTGCCGCCAAATATTGCCAATAAACTTGCATAACCATAAGAAGTTCCATATGGCGTTAACAGCTTGTGAGGCCCCTGAGTACAAAGGCAGCCACTTGCTCTGTTATTTCTTCTGTACATTCGCCAGCCACACCTTGCAGATTCTGTATCGTACTTGGTTTGAGTAATTCCAGGCATAAGGCGGCGAGAATAGTTGGATTGCCGGGTCGAATTGTGCCCTGTGCTTGCCCTTCAATAATGACTTGCTGAAGTTTGTTATGCAGAATGGTATACAACTGTGTAGGATCGTGGTCAGCGTGGTCAGATTCCGCAGTATGAGGATTGCCTGGTCGGAAATCGATCAACGTAACTGGCTGCTGACCATGCTGGTATCTGATAAAGATCAATGCCCGTAGTTTGCTAATCGCATCGTGTTCAGCCTGTGCTGCTTCCAAAAAACAGCTACGCATATCATCACAGGCCGCGTGGCTTATGGCTTCAAACAAATGCTCTTTGCTGGGAAAACGTCGGTAAATGGTGCCAACACCAACTCCTGCTCGACGTGCGACTTCCTCCATCGTCACGTCGGGGCCACGCTCCATAAAAAGGTCTCGTGCAGCCTGCACTACACGCTCTAAGTTGCGTCGTACATCTTTCCGTTGACGACGCGCTTCCCCTGATGCTTTGCTCATAAATACGATTGCCCCTGTGTTGCTTGATGTGGCATAGTATAGCACTTTTTTGCGAAAAGCGGAAGATAGCTTCCATTTTATGCAGCTATGGTGTAATGCGTGTGAGCAGTGGAAGGATCGCGACACAGTGCGTATAGCTTGCGATTTGGTACACCCCGGCGAGATTCTGGCACGGTGGTCGCTTCGTCGATGTGGTATCATAACGTTGCAACCTTCCCAATCCATTGGCAACATATGTATGAGAACGTATGCTGATTTAAAATCCACCTTTGATGGTAGACCCATGCCCTTTGCCTTTGTCGATCTCGACGCACTCGACGCCAACATAGAGTCAATCGTCAAACGGGCAGGTGATAAGCAGATTCGTATCGCCTCCAAAAGTGTACGCTCACGTCCCATTCTAGATCATCTACTCAAGGCACATTCTCAGATCCAGGGTCTTATGTGCTTCACCGTGCCAGAAGCGGTGTGGCTTAGTCAACAGGGTTATGATGACCTGCTGTTGGGCTATCCCTCCTGGCATCCAGCGGAAATCCGCGCTGTCTGTGTGGAAGTCCGCAACGGCAAAACCATCATCCTAATGATCGACTCCGTTGCCCACATCGACCACTTGCAAGCCATCGCCGCCAGCCAGGATGTGGTACTGCCCGTATGCCTGGATGTGGCTATGTCGGTAGCTTTCCCTGGCTTGCACTTTGGCGTGTGGCGTTCCAGTGTCACTACGGTTGATCATGCGCGGGACATCTGCACTGCTATCGAACACTGCCCAAACATCACTCTGGATGGCATTATGGGTTACGAAGCACAGATCGCCGATAGGCGATAACACCCCTAAAGGAGGCTTACGTAACCGCGTTATCCGCTTGTTAAAACAGCGATCTGTTGCACCCATCGCTACACGGCGAACGGCCATTGTCGAAGCGCTCAAGCAGAAAGGCGTTCAGCTCCATTTTGTCAACGGGGGAGGAACCGGCAGCATGGAAAGCACCTGTGCGGAAACACATGTCACAGAGATTACCGTCGGGTCAGGATTTTATGCCCCTGGCTTGTTTGACAATTACCGCGCTTTTAAGCATCAACCAGCGGCGGGTTTCGCCCTCGAAATTGTGCGCCAACCTAAAGATGGCATATATACCTGTCACGGCGGTGGGTATATCGCGTCCGGTGCCGTCAGTGCGGATAAACAACCTGTCATCTATGCTCCGGAAGGAGCACAACTCACCAGCCTGGAAGGATCTGGGGAAGTCCAAACGCCCATCGTTTATGCTGGCACGCATATGTTGCGCCTTGGTGATCCAATCTTTTTGCGCCATAGCAAAGCGGGGGAACTCTGCGAGCGGTTTAATACGCTGTTGTTGATACGCGGGGATGCTATCATCGCGGAAGCGCCCACCTACCGAGGCGAACAGCAATGCTTTTTATAGGAATTTATTCCTCGAATGAAGTGAGTAGGCACATGACACAGATACAAAATTGGTCGGGATCCGTCCGTTTTACACCGAAAAATCTCCATACGCCGGAAACAGAAGCGGCATTAATCGCCCTGGTTAAAGCCTGCTCGCAACAGAACCGCCGCATCCGTGTCATTGGATCGGGCCATTCCTTCACCCGCTTGATCGAAACGGACGATGTGCTCATCTCGCTTAATAAGCTACAGGGTATCATCAATGTGGATCATGACACGCATCAGGTGACGGTGTGGGGTGGGACGAAGATCAAAGCGCTAGGTAAACACCTGGCAGCCGTGGATCTGGCCCAGATCAACCTGGGAGATATTGATGTGCAATCCATCGCTGGAGCGATCAGCACAGGTACGCATGGCAGTGGTGCTGCACTCGGCAGCGTTGCTACACAAGTGGTTGGTTTACGATTGATCACAGCAAGTGGTGCTGTCATCGACTGCTCAGAGACGGAAAACCGCGACATCTTCAAAGCAGCGCAGGTCTCGATGGGAACGTTGGGTATCATCACGCAGGTGACGCTCCAGTGTATGCCCGCCTACACGCTGGACTATCACTGGTACAAACAGCCCTTACAGGATGTGCTGCATAATCTGGACAAGCTCAAGCAACATCGGCATTTTGAATTCTACTGGATTCCCCACACCGAAACGACGTTGGTGAAGACGATGAATATCATCGATCAACCAGCACAGCACAAAAGCCTGTTCCGGCGATTTAATGAGAACGTGATTGAAAACCTGGCCTTCTGGGGATTCAGCGCCGCTGCATGGCAGTTTCCATGGCAATCAAAGCGCATCGCCCGTATGATGTCTACGTTGATCTCGAATGGACATGATGTGACTGCCAGCCATGAGACATTTGCCACCGTGCGAGTAGTCAAATTTTAGGAGATGGAATACACTATCCCTGCCGAACATTTTGTTGATTGCCTGTACACGATTAAAGCGGCCATCACCCGTGAGGACGTAGATGTGCACTTCCCGCTGGAATGTCGCTTCGTCGCGGTGGACGATATTCCCCTCAGCCCCACCTACCAGCGCGAGTCAGCGTATATCGCTGTGCATATGTTCAAAGGAATGGCCTATCGCCCCTACTTCGATCTGGTTGAGGATATCTTCCGCACCTACGACGGACGCCCACATTGGGGCAAACTCCATACCTGCACCGCAGCGGAACTCCGGGCACTATATCCGCAATGGGATCACTTTATGGATCTGCGCGCCCAACTCGACCCAGGAGGGTGCTTTCTCAATGATTATTTGCGTGCATATGTAGATATCCCATCCTGCAAAGCTTGAGGGCTGGATCAGGTAAACTACTGTGACAGACAGTCAGCGAACTATGTGTTGACATAACTCAAGCGATAACGACATCGACCTGCACTGTAGTGCCTGCGTCAGCTAATGGCAGATACTTCCTGTCCCATAGCGCTCCATCGACCCAACATCCTGATGACTCGGTATTGATGGCCCGTCGCACAGTAATAACATACGTCGCACCACGAAAACGTCGCTGCATCCGAAAAGTCGACCAGCTCTGTGGCAAATCTGCTTCTATACGTAATCCCCTGAGATCAGCAGTAATACCAAGCACGCCCTCGACCATCGCACGCAAACACCAGGCTGCCGCGCCAGTATACCAGGTCCATCCGCCGCGCCCAGGCAGATCGGCGAGGGGACCATCAACATTCCCCGGCATAACGTAGGGTTCCGCCATATACGCCGTTGGTTCGCTTCCTCGTACTACCGGGCAAAAACTCCGCCACAATTGATATGCGTCATCTGCACCGGCAATCTGTCGTTCGGCCAGCACCGCCCAGCATGCCGCATGGACATAGACACCACCATTCTCACGGGCACCAGGTGCATAGCGAGTTAAATAGCCGATAGTGCTGTCAGGATGTGCATACGCCGGAGCCAATAGTAGTGGCCCATACGATTGATAAAGACGCTCACGGACCGCAACCATTGCTTGTTGGGCACGCTCTGATGGTGCGATTCCACTCAGCACTGCCCACGTCTGTGCGTTCAAAAAGACCTGTCCTTCAGCACATCTTGATGAACCAAGCACTGCGCCAGCGTCGGTCGTTGCACGTATATACCAACCGCCATCCCAGCAATACTCATTGACTGCAATCCGCAGAGCATCTGCTTCCGTCTGAAAACGCTTTTGGGTAGTGTTATCAAGGATGTCCAGATCAGCCCATGCTACCAGCAAGTAATGCAGGAAATGCGCCATCCACGTGCTTTCGCCACGCCGCTCGATCCCAACCGCGTTAAGCCCATCATTCCAATCGCCTGCGAGAATGAGTGGTAGACCCCCGGCACTATAACGGCTCAGTGCCACCTCAAATGCGCGTCGGCAGTGCTCAAGCAAAGATGCTGAACCATCATCGAAGAAGGGGATTATCTCATCAAGACAGGACATGTCGCCTGTTTCGTGCAGATAGTGCAGCACCACAAAGGGCAGCCAGAGCAAATCATCGCTGTAGTTTGAACGCAAGCCCGACTCAGCCAAGGGATGCCACCAGTGCAGCACGACACCATCATGGTATTGATGGGCGGCATGCAGTTTAATCTGCTTCAGTGTTTGTTCGGACCGACCAAGCAGCAACCAGACCAGGCTATCCTGTAACTGATCACGAAAACCAAAAGCTCCGCCAAGCTGATAGTACGCGCTGCGCCCCCATAACCGCCCCGCAATTGCCTGGTATTGCAGCCAACCATTGCCCATCACGTTGAACGCTGGATCAGGCGTCTCAATGACTAGTTCGTTCGTGAGTTCTGTCCAGAATCGTTGTACCTTTTCCAACGCGGTCTGGGCCGCCTGTGGATCACGGTACCAATCTGCCAGTTGTAATGCGTGCTCAGTATTATCGGCAGTACCCAGAACAAAGACCAGTTCTACGGTCGTATCTGGCGCTAGTTCCACGTCGACACTCAGGTTTCCCACCGGATCATGCCAGCGCCCCACTTTGCCCGGTAATAGGCCGTTTTGTAATGCATATGGTGTAGCAAGCGTACCATGTCGTCCCAGAAAGGCATACTTATCGGCATTAAATCCTGCGGGACTGGGCGACACGCTATGGAATCCAGCATAAGCCCATTCACGATTCCAATGAGCTTTGGTGTCGCCGGGCAGATCCCACAACACTTTGGTGGCGAGCAGCGCATTATGGGAGGCTACATACTTGGTCTCGATAAACGTGCGATGAAATTCGCGGTGCCAATCGGGGGCGGCTCCAAGGCACCACTCAAAGTGACTGTACAACTGAATGTGGCGTGTCTGTGTATCGTGGTTGTGGAGGCGTACTATCCAAAGCTCACAGGGGTCGTCGAGTGGTACAGTGTACGTCACCTGGTGTTCGATCCCCTCACGACAGCCCTCGATCACCGAATAGCCCATGCCATGTCGCACACGATAATCCTCCAGTGCCTCGCCACATGGCTGCCGACTGACCGACCAGATGGCCCCGCTGGCGCTGTCGCGCAGATAGAGATATTTGCCCCACTCATCGCGGATCAGGTCCTGTTCCCAACGTGTCAGCCGATTGAGGCTTGCGTGTGTACGCCAGCTATAGCCACTCCCGGCCTGGGAGAGGGTCATCCCGTAGTCACCATTAGAGATAACATTGATCCAGGGCATGGGTGTGTCTGGTCGTGTGATGATATATTCTTTGCCATCATCACAGAAGTAGCCATAGTTGGTTTGAAATAGGGCCATAGTCGCGGTCCTTGTCTTGCTTGTAGGAGCAATGGTTACAGCAGGGCATGCAATCAGAAACCCTGCTGTGAAAATTGGATTATTCCCCAGCGGTAAATACTTCCATCTCGATCAGCGGTCGGACATGGCGTTCAACAGCACCACGCGTAAAGTAATGCTGCAGTCGGTTTTGACGGAGTTCGTTGCCAATCGCCGCCATGATCATGCCCTGGTCGAGTGCCAGGTAGTATTGTGAGACCTCACCAGTGTCGACGTTGACTGCGTCGTAGAAGCCATACTCACCGTAGATGTCAAAGTCTTGTTGCAAGTTATCCAGGTTATCCAGCGTGGCACGCGGCGCAAAATCCAGCGCCAGGAATGAGGCATGTGGTGTCACCACACCGTTGGTATAATCTTCTGGTGTTGGCAGTGGTTGGGGTTCGCGGTCTGGGCAGCCTGTGAATCCATAGTCCGATGAGGTGCGCTCCTGGTTAGAGGTATACCCTGCCGAGTCCATGCCAATCGCGTCGACGCCGTACTCACGATAGCCACCCGCCGGATTGTTGGAAGGCGAGAACCCCCAGTAACCGTATTGTGCCTCTTCAAGACCGTGTTCGATCTGCGCCTGTACATACAGCGGGTGGTTGATGCCCCAACTGTGTGGTCCCCAATCCTCTTCGGGTATGAGCAGTGGTACCATCAATGCTTCGAACATACTCCCACCCCATGTCGGCACGATTCGCATCCCACGATAGGTGTAGTGACCTGCGAAAACCTCGACTCCCATGTAGGTATGCCACTCACCACCTGGCTTCATCTCCTGCCACGACCAGTCGCATGTGTCGGGGAAGGTGCGCCATGTTCTGAAATAGTGCTCTGGTGGAATATCACCCATTGCAATGCCAATGTAGCTAGCGATACGTGGCTCCGTGTTGAAGGCACCATAGTGATGACAGGTGAAGAAAACATTGCTATCACCGACCGTGCCAGCAACTGCACAGCCCGGTGGTTCAGCATCCCAGAAGCCACCACGGATTTGTCCCACCTCGGGATCATAGTAGGAACCAAAGTTCATATCAGCCAGAATCGCCTGTGATTGGCTACGTAGTCGTGGTTCGGCGTGGTTTACAATGATCAGTGCGGCCGCTAGCCAGCCATTGTCGACACTTGATAGGAAAGGGTAGATCGGGTCGCCCGAGTCGGGCCATTCGGTTAATAACTCCAGCGTGTCAGGGTGATACCAGTTGTAGAACTGTCCACTGGCTTCGTGGCGTTCCAATTGCGCGACACTATCGAGGGCTGCCGAAATGCGTTCCCGTGCTTCCTGTCGCGAAATCAGTCGCAGATCGCGCGCAACGATGGTGCTCCACAGGTAGGTTCCGATGTTGGTTGGCGATGTGTATGCGGAACGTACTCCTTCGGCGCTGAGATTATCGGCGGGCAGACCCGTGGTGGGGCTGGCCATGGCGACAAACGATTGCCATGTGTCTGCGGCATACCGATACAGCGTGTGAAAGTCCCCTTTACTGATCCGTTCGCCGTCATCTGTTTGTGCGAGGGTATGTACTGGCAAAACCATACTTGCGAGCATGACTAATACCAACAGTGGTTTAAGATACTTCGTTGTATTGTGCATCAGATTCCTCCTTACGAAGATGGTCAAGAGTATCGTATTGTTGATGTGCTGTAGTGGGCAGATGCTGATGTCGTGATGACGTTTCGTTTTGCGACTCTTCGAACCGATCAAGATGTTGTTGTGCACGGGTGATGAGTGCGGATTCATTAGGAAAAAGTTCTGCTACCGTTGTGTAAATGTCCACCGCAGCATTGGTGTCGCCCACCTCCTCATAGAGTTCGCCCAGACGAAGATAGACCACACCGAGATAAGGGTTGGTCTGGCCAATGTTGGCTTGTACAAAGGACTCTGCGTCTGCAATCGTCAGGTGTTGCTGCAGGATTTCGTCTACACGTGTTCGGGCGTGTGCAAGACCTGTAGGATGTGGCCATGCGTAGGGATCGGACCAGATGGCGACCACCTGCATGTACCCACCTCGTGTAATGTAGACATTGGTCTGTTCATCAAACACTTCATAGCCGGTAAGGGCGTCGATGTAATTATTATGGTGATAGCTCGCTTCAGCATCGGCGATAAATTGTGATGTGAGCATGCTCGCACGCGCCCAAGCCATCGCATACATGCCCACAAACAACGCGATCACCACGCCGACCCAGATCAGGACGGTGCGTAGTCGCTTCGTGGTTTTGTATGGTGTGGAAGGCTCTATTGTGACCGGATTTATCGTCGTCATGGTAGGCTCACTTGAAACGTACATTGGCAAACGCCTGGATGAACTGATCCTGCAGGAAGAAATACAGTACAATCGGTGGCAGCGTAATCATGGTGATGGCTGCCCAGATTTCCTGTGCATTTTCACCAGGGACACTTGACTGAAATTGCATCAATCCTAGCTGGACCGTCCAGAGATCAGGACGATTGAGATACAATAGCGGGCCGAGAAAGTCGTTCCAACTGCCCATAAACGTCAGAATAGCGACGGTCACTAAGGCAGGACGGATGAGTGGCAGAATCAGTTTCATAAAGATACTCAGATCATTTGCGCCATCAAGTCGGGCTGACTCGACCAGTTCATCGGGAATACCGGCCATAAATTGGCGCAACAGGAAGATGTTGTATACCGCCACTGCCTGCGGAATGATCAACGCACGGAAGGTGTTGACCCAGCCCAGGTTGTACATAATCACATAGGTTGGAATGAGAAAGAGCACCGACGGAATCATCATGGTGGTGAGCATCAGCGAAAACAGTTTTTCTCGTCCCGGAAACGGTATCTTGGCCAGCGCATAGGCACACAACGCACTGAGAAACGTGTTCAGAATCGTGATCCACCCCGCCAGCGCCAGGGAATTGCGGAACAGTTGCAGAATGTTGAGCCGTTCAAACACCCCGATATACCCCGAGAATGTGATGCGGCTCGGGAGCGCGTTAGGGCTATGTGAAATTTCAGTCCCAGGCTTGATCGAATTCATCACCATATAAAAGAATGGGTATATCACGATCAATGCACCAACGCAGAGCAACGCATAAGGGAGCATCTTCGCAGCCCATAGGTGTAGCGGCTTTGGTTGGTGTGTTGCTGTTGTTGACGCAGACATGTATGGTCTCCTCACTCGTTCCCACAGTTGATCAAACGGAACTGAAGCACGGTAATAAAGGCAATAATCGCAGCAAGTGTTAATCCAAGCGTCGAAGCATAGCCCATATTCGAGCGATCAAAAGCCTGAGCATAGAGATACAGAACGGGTGTCAGCGCCTGATTATGATTGCCACCATAGAGATCGAACAGCGCATATACTTCACTGAACATCTGAAGGCCATTGATAACGTCGACCACGAGTAGAAAGAAGAGTTGTGGTCGCAGTTGTGGGATGGTGATAAAGAGAAACTTTTGCCAGGCATTGGCACCATCGAGACTGGCCGACTCGTACAACTGCGAGTCGATAGCGAAGAGTCCTGCCAGTAAAATAACTGTGCTGATCCCAAACCACTTCCAGGAGTTAATCAGCGCAATGATCGGCATAGGTAGCCAGAATGAGGATTTCCAAAATGCTGGTTGCTCGAAGACGCCCCAACTGAGGAGTTGACTCTGGATTGGTCCGGTTGGCCCAACGAGATACTCACCGATCAACATCAGTACGATCACCGATGTTACGACAGGGGTGAAATATATCGTGCGAAAAATACGGCCTGCCCGAAGCACCTGTTTGAGCAATAACGCGGTTGCTAAACCTAATCCTGTCTTCACCACAATGAAAATAGTCTGGTTGTACAGGATGTTGAAGAGGCTCAACCAGAAGAGCGGATCGGCGAGTCCACGTAACCAGTTGCCAATACCGACAA
This sequence comes from Chloroflexi bacterium AL-N1, assembly GCA_013122435.1. Classification (GTDB taxonomy): domain Bacteria; phylum Chloroflexota; class Chloroflexia; order Chloroflexales; family Roseiflexaceae; genus AL-N1. The sequence goes on along the minus strand of WYDT01000047.1, from coordinate 4,994 downwards.
AGCGCAAATCATCGGGATTGACGAATGAATAGGTGAAGAAGGTCAGGTAGAACGAGAGCAACAGCGGATACAGCTGGAACACCAGATACACGAGAATCCATGGCAACACAAAGATATACCCCCAACGATGACGCTGAATCTGACGAAACAGACGATGCCTCTGAGCCGTCGGTTGTCTGGTACTTGTTTGTAAGCCTTGTGTTGCCATTGTGCTACCTTAGCAATCCAACTGATATGTGGCCAGGATTAAACGCTAGTGTCCAGTCCTACATTCGTTACTCAAGCGCCGCACGTGCGCGTTCTGCCGCCGCTGTGACGGCTGCTTCTGGTTCCATTTTCCCTTCAACAACCGCTTCCTGATAGACTTGCAGCAAGGCATTTGCAGCGCTATCAAAGTTGGCCATCGCCTGTGGATAGACTGCATGCTCAAGTGCATCCACAAAGGGTTTGCGTGCTGGTTCTGCAAAATAAGGATTCGCCTGGAGACTGGTAATGGCTGGAAGGTAGCCGAGTTCCTGAATAAACTGGAGATTATGCTCATCTTCCATCAAGAATTGGACAAACTGCCAGGCTCGTTCCTGTCGCTCAGGTGTGGTCTTCATGATCATCAGTGGGCGTCCACCAAGCGTGGTGTAGCTGGTGTCACCTTCACTGGGCACCGGCACTGGCGCAATACCCACATCCTCACCGATCACCATCGGTGTATCTTTGGCAGTTTCCAGGTTGGGCTTCCACGAGTAGCCATACTGTGGCCACATACCGATGGAGCGGCTAAAGAAGTCTTGCTCCATCGTTGGTGGGGCGTACTGCTGTGCGGCTATGGTAAAGGCGAAGAATTCATCCATCGTACAGGCTGAGTCATCAAATACAATATCTGTACCAAGCTGGTTAAGTAGGTCGCACTCACCCTGATTAGCATTCAGATAGATTGGCTGGAGCATATTCCAGTACCAACCGCCCCAACTGAGTGCGTCATTCCAAAAGACCGTACCATAGACCTTGGTGCCATCTTCGCGGGCGGGCAGTGCCTGAATCTTTTCCGCAGCATTAAGAAATGCTTCAAAGGTTTGGGGTGGGTTTTCCGGGTCGAGTCCCGCTTCCTCAAATAGCCCTTTGTTGTAAATCATCATGGTGATGTCGACACCAAGCGGCACATAGTAGTTATGGCCGAGGTCTTGTTGAACTGTGCGTTCATCGAGTCGAGCAAACAGTTCCTGTGCACCTTTGAGGTCTTCAAGGGGAATGAGCGCATCAAGTGAGGCATATTTCGCGGGCATGTATCCAAAAGATCCGGTGATAATATCGGGCTGATTACCGGCTGCAATGAGTGCTTCGAAGGCACCTCCCTCAGGTTCCTGAATAATCTCGACGTTTATACCAGGGTTTTCTGCCTCGAATGTGTCGGCGAGGGTTTGCATCGTGTCCTGCATCGCCCCGGCAACTACGGCGATCTGGATGGTAGCATCCTGAGCATCTGTAGGGGCGACTGCTTCCTCTGGTGACGTTTCCTGTTCTGTGGGTGCATCCGTTGCTGGCTCTGACTCGGGTGCGGTTTCCGGGTTGGTGGGTTGTTCTGCAGTTTGGGTACCACCACATGCTGCTAAAACGGCGATGAGTACCAGGAAGGTGAGTAAAAACGTGCGTTGGCGCCATGGAGACAAATGCGTGGTCATCATAACCATGTCCTTTCTCGCTCCTGTGGGAGCCGTCAGCCTTTGACGGTATGTTGTGGCTCGAACGTTGGCATAAACGTGTCAAAGCGCTTTGACAAAAACCGACAAGAAAAGCTGCGACAAACAGCTTATAATTGACCTGTACAAATCCTCTTTTATGGACAACCGCAAGATTTTCGCACTACCAGGTGCGTTGGCAACACTACATGTTCGGTGTTCATGGGTTTTTCGAGTGCCTGTAAAACACATTGCGCCGCTTGCAGCCCCAGTTCATACGCTGGCTGATGTACGGTCGTTAGTGCTGGTGTCACATAACTGGCCAGTGGTACATCATCAAATCCGACCACTGCAACATCATCTGGTACACGTAATCCGTTTTCTTGCAGAGCGATCAGTGCGTCGCTTGCCATCTGATCATTGGCAGCAAAGACAGCGTCTGGTAACTCAGTCTGTTTGAGCAATTGCATCATAGCTTCATACCCGCTCCCCCGCAGATAATTGCCCTGTGCAATACGGTTCGCAGGTAATCTGAGGCCATGTGCAGTCAGTGTGTCACGTACTCCTCGAAGACGTTCACCATTGTCAGGTGTATGGTTACTGCCACTGATGTACGCAATCCGTCGATGCCCACAGCGTAAAAGATGTTCAGTCATCTGACATGCGCCGCCGTAATTGTCAGCAATAAATGTTGGAATACCAGCACCAATATCTTGCTGAATCAGTACAATGGGTATGCCTGACTGTAATACAGCTTCGATGTCACGCCGTTGTACTTCGATAGCGACCAGTACCACGCCATCAACACGCCGTTGGTTCAGGAGTTGTGTGTAGCGTGGATGTTCCGTAATTTGTGCTTGACTGGCCACCAGCAAACTATAACCAGCCGAACTTGCGGCATCTTCAACACCACGTACAATCTCTATAAAGAAGGGATCACTAATAGTCGGAATGATAAAGCCCAGTGTGTGAGTGCGTTGGTTGGCGAGACCACGGGCCATGGCGCTAGGCTGATATTGTAGCTCACGCATGGCGCGTAAAATCCGCTCACGAGTCTCCGGGTGCACCCGATCACGGTTGTTGAGCACACGCGACACGGTACTGATCGACACCCTGGCACGTTGTGCGACATCATCAATGGTTGCTTGACTTACACGGGATTCCTTCATACTTCTATTATAGCAGGTTCCGGCTTTCTTGTCAAAGCGCTTTGACAAACTGCCCTATAATGATGTGACACCGATCCACACGATTGCCAGCGTTTCCACCACGTCCAAAGAGGTGACCGCCACTTCACCGTCTCCTTGTCGGTAGTGGGATGAGATGATCGGCAGCACCACCGCGTTCCTCAGACGTGTGGAGGAATCTGAGTACATGCAGGTTACGTGCGTGGTATACGCATGGAATGCTATGCCGTGAAGGCCATCCCCTGCCTAATGCTGAGGATGGCCTTGCAGGACGACGTTTCGCATGCTACACGACATCATGGGACGTTGAGATGCCACAACCGCACCGTTTGGTCTCGACTTCCTGATACTAACCACTGTCCATCAGCACTGAACGCCATATCCAAGACCACATTCCGGTGACCACGCAATCGTTGGAGCAGTTCCACACGGGGGCATGGCGACGAGGCTACCACGCGATCTGTTTCTTGTGTTGGAATGGCGCAGTTGCCTTCCTGATTATGCAATTGGTTGGAATTCAGTCGTTCAACATAGATGGTACCATCAGGTTGACCAATCAGCGGGAGACCAGACGTAAAGGTCCCAGCATAACTGGGACCAGCACGGGCCAGCACGTGTTGATGAGGATGAAAGTCCATGGCTGGAATATCAAAGCCGCGTAGTGCACCAGTCCACTGTCGTTGCTGGGTTGTTGTAGACCACACCGAGGCATTGCGCTTCGTTAGAAATAGTACTTCATTATCGGTTGGATAAAAGTGTAATTCCCGTGTGGTTGCACTATCCCACGGAGCCCATTGGACAATGAGATCGCCCGATGCAATATCCCAGAGTGAGAGCTGGCTATCATCCGCTCCGGCAATGAGGTGGGTGCCAGCCTGATTGAAAGCGACTTGCATCACGGTGGGATAATTCACGGGGTCACTGTCTATTTCAGGCACACGGAGGGTGTGCTGCACTGTTCCCGTCGCTACCTCTATGATTAGCACCTGTCCTTCGGCACCACTGACAGCCACCAAGTGGCCATCATGACTAAAGCGGATCGTTTCAACAATACTCCAGAAGGGGCGCCCCGGCTGCTCAAATGACTCCACAAAGGTCTGCTGGGTCAGGTGATAGGTGGTATGTTGGGTGAGGTTTTGGTGATGTTGAACACCCCAAAGGATGATCGTACCCAGATGATCACCAGTGTGGGTCGCGACCAGTGCGCGGGTGGGCCAGACCCACCAAAGCGTCAGACCTAACACCACCAGGAGCACGACACTGGCTGCCCCAAGACACGTAATTCTCCCCAATAGATAGCTTACCATCATCACATCCTTTCTTACAGTCGTTATGAAAGCGCAGCTGCTTCGGCTTCAATCAGTGTCCAGACCGGATTTGGTGTAATTGGTTTGGTTTTGACTGGTACCAAACTGGTGTATATAAGCATTTCTCTTGCAATGATACTAAAGTGGCTGGTGCCTTTATAAACGCGCTCTATATCGGCTTCTGGCACACGAAATTCAGGCAGCGGAATGTCCGGTGGATATACCTTTTCAGGATTACCAATGGGAATAGCGGCCCATTCTTGTCCAGAGAGTAGATTAATATGGCGTTTTACATTAGGCTGTTTGTGAGAAATAAACACAGGATGAGCGAATTCTACCGGGGCGATGGTCACCACCAGGTCAATCTCAACCTCGGGTTGTGCCATCCAAGTCATCCAGGCCATATTTTGGACAGTAGCCCCGCCCCGGCTATAGCCAACCAACATAATCGGTTCCTGACCACAGGTCGCATTGTAGGTATTAATAATCTCTATTACCCCTTTGGCAAGCGCTCCATCAGAGGCATTAGCCGCAATTACTTTCCCAGGAACAATATGATCATCAGCGAATTTGTACGCCAAATCACAGATTGATGCTGATTCTCGATCAGGCGGATCAGCACCGATCCCCCCTGGACAAAGATGGCTAATTTTCCAATGGGGTCGGTCCAGGTCGTGGGCGTACTATAGGCATATTGATAGGGATGCAAACTGTACGGCTGGGTGTCACATCCCGCCAAGGGAGCGCGACTGGTCAAGGTGCCGAGCGTCGGGTGATACCAGCGGGCGCGCAGATGGTGGTGCTTTGCACCGACCCGGTGCTATCAAGGA
>WYDT01000046.1 GCA_013122435.1 Chloroflexi bacterium AL-N1 | reverse complement strand
GGTTGGCCCCCGCTGGCCACAACTGACCATGCTGACGGCAATGAGCGAGACGAATGTGAGCCGCGTAAGGGGTTGGTCGAACATACTGATCCTCCTGTGTGTTATGTGTCTATTAATCTGTACGCAGGAGGAGGGTGATTTATAACGGGTCAGTAGAAAAACCAAGGTGGAGTGGCAGTACGCCACTCCATGCGTTGCATCACTGAGGAAAGTCTGGGCATATCCTAAGGATAGGGCGGTGGATCCTCCCAGGTACGGGTGTCGAGATTAAACACAAAGCGTGTGCCATCTTCAGCCGTGACTGTAAAACGAGGGACAGTAATATTGATAATACGTATCGCACCATGTTCGCTTGGAGTAGGAAAATCGAGAAAATCGGATATGACGGTCTCATCAAGTGAGACTGTATAAAAACCGATTTTCCCCTGGTTATGATTGTTAGGGTCTTTTCCGGCAAACAACACAACATATTCGTTGTTGAATATATCGAGCCAGCAATTGGAAGGAATAACCAATCCATCGTAGGCAGTCTCACACTCACTGAGCAGTCCTGTCTCTAAAGGGAGAGGCGTTGGAACGGTTGGAGTAGGGGGCCGTGTGATTGGTGTAGGGAGTGCTTCCGCCGTGGCTAGCTCGCGTTCAATCCGTTCATCATCAGCTTGTTTGGTAGCATCAAGTGGATGAATCGTAGCTGTTGGAGTTGGTGTGGCAATCGGGTAAGCCTGAAATGATTCCGCTATGGTTGGTTCCCGTTGGCCACAACTGACCAACACCAACACAAAAATACCCAGCAGGCAGGTTATCATAACAGGAAGACGTAATTCTGATGGTGTATTCTCTTGCATGGTCATGCACTCACTTTCTCTATAGCTAGCCTGCGCCGTTGGCAAAATCAGTGATGTGGGGCAGTTGTAACTGTCTGACTGGATTAATAAAGCCACATGTCTGGTCATTACACTGTTCAGGGGTAAAAAGCGCATTCATAGTATCATACAGTGCCTGCCAGCCCTGATTGGGTGAGATGAATTCATCCGTTCCCAGTTTACCCCGCCAGTCGGTGGGATCATCGAAATCACAGGCAGTAGGACCACAACTGGTGGCTACCCCACTGATAAACATAACTCTGTTATATTCTTCGAGACCGTACCGTTTGACGTTGTACCACTGAGAGGCATACTCTGCTTTGAATATTTGTGGAAGTGGGCGGCCCCAACGGAGTCCCCAGAACAATTCATAGGCTAACTCTAAGGCCGGGATATCGGCAAACAGATTATCAGGGTCGGCAGGATCATCGGTCCATTCACTACGGGGTTTGGTGCGGGGACACCCATCACAGCTGCCAAAGTTAAAGTAGACATAGTTTGCCGCACTGTTATAACCAGTGGCCCAGGCACGTGTTGGTGGTGGGCTGCTCCATTGACTGACTTCCTGTTCAGCATCATAACCTCCGGCAGCACGTACTTTTCGTCCATAATTTTGCATGAGATAGGCATTAAGCTCGTTGATCATCTGAGCCCAGGCCGCTCCATGATCAGCCGTCAGTGCTGGATTATCCACAGGATTAGTTATACCATTATCAGGTGTGATATCTACCTTAGAATTTGATGTTCCAACTATGATGGTCAGATTTGCTTGAGTTGAGTTAGGAGGTGGTGAGGAAGAACAACCATCTATATACCCCTCTGCGAAACCTCTCACTGCATTAGCTATCTCTTCTAGGGATATTCTACGTTGAAGCCCTGTCAACAAACGCGATCCATAAATAGTTTGTCCCTGATTATCCACTCCTAATTCACGGGGTGAGCCAAATACCAGAATGACCAAGCCCCGTTCACCGTTTTGCCGTGCACTACATCCCAACTGTCGATTAGATTCGTCATCAGGTGAAGCAACATAATAAGTACGGGTGTACGGAGGTGGTTCGCCCTGGACTACTGGTAGGGTTATGGCACGGGTCACCACCTTCTCTGTGGTATTGGTCGCTTCAACTACCACGGCAAATGGGATGGTCTCGGTTCGGCCCTGCGATGCCGCCTGCACCCGCCAGGTCACCTGCCGTTCTTCACCGACGGGGAGATCGCCGATGACCTGGGTTTGTTCCCCCTCCACCAGGGTGAGTCCTGCGGTGCCGGTCAGGTTGAGGGTGGCCTGCACAGCAGTGGCGGTAGCCGTGCCATTGTTGAGCACGGTGGCCGTGATGTCAAAAGGATTAGGAATATATTGGGACTCTTCGACCGTCAGAGTAGCTGGGCTGCTCACGGCCAGCGCCAGCGGAGGCCGCAGATCGGCTTCGATTTCGGCCAGACCATACAATGTGGCATAGGTCAGCGTTTCGCCGGGTGCGAGCGTGACTGGATTCCAATACACAGCATAGGCGCTGTCATCACCACCAAAGGAGACACTGGGATCAGGAGTGAAGGCGTAGTCAGTCTCACGAATCCGCCGCCAGTTTGCCAGTACCAGCCGGTCAGGTCGCGTGGCTGCACCACCGACGAGCGTTCCGGCGGCCACGCGCTCACTGTTGTCGACCTGAAAAAAGACCTGAAAATTGTCGGGGACATCCGCTCCCAGCAGATCGGTTTCGTTGGTGATAATACCACGACCAGGGATGCGGAAAGGTGCACCATCAGCATCATTGATCTGGGTGTCAATCATCACTCGTAGACCAACGGCCCGAGCGACACTGGCCGTATTCCGCAGGGTATAGCTGATCCGTGCGGCATCGATCTGACCTGTCTGGGGGTTCTCGACCAGTTTCAACTCCTGAGTGGTGTCAATATCATTGATGCGCCAGCGGCTCCGGTTGGTGCGCGTATCGACATTGGTAGGTGCCGTTATCAGTGTTCCGGCAGAACCATAGACAAAATCATTCCCACCAATACGTATGGTGGTAAACGACGTGCTCGGGGGGTTGGGCCAGTTGAACATTAGATCCCAACTGTCAGCCCTCGCGTCGCCTGTGGCTGGATCGGGAAACGCACCCATGTTGAAGCGTCCATCATCGCTGACCTGAACGACCAGACGATCCGTGAAAATCCTGACAGGCTCAGCGGCGATACGGTCACATGAGTCGCCTTTACACTCTAGTGGCGATGCGATGCGATGCGATGCGATGCGATGCGATGCGATGCGATGCGATGCGATGCTGGTTGTCCGACGAACTGTGATTAGATTCGGTTGCTGTGGCAAAGATGGGCGACGAAAGTAGGACGAAGAGCAGCAGGAACGCGCAACCCACACGTGGGTTCAACATACAGCTTCTTTCTCTGTTCAAAATGGTGAGGATACAACTCTATTATAAACCTCTTGTCAATAAAAAGTTGTGATTTCAAACTATTTGCGGTTGTCATTGTATAATTCCGCTACCAATCGCAGGCATCTCCCAGATACCACCAACAAGCCCTAACCCCGCCCAACCATCTCCCGAGTGTTCGGTGGGCATGTACCCCGAACGGTTTCTACTGTACCGCCATTCTTTATTCAATAGCACTATAAGACCCTAAAAAACCTTTAGGGTCTTGAGGTGATCGGATAGTTTATGCTACAGCGGAATAGTCAGGGTCTGGCCGGGGAAAATCAGATTGGGATCACTAATCTGGTCTTTATTGGCTTCAAAAATGTCTTTCCAACGTGACTCATCGCCGTAAAAGCTACGTGCAATACTGCGGAGCGTATCGCCTGGTTGCACCGTGTACACACGTGGTATCACGGGATTGGCGACACCGGCAAAGATAAGCAGATCGGCCATCGTGAACGTTGCGTGGTCGGTGCGGGGCAGGAATGGCTTCCACAGCGGATCGTGACACAGATACGATTTGAAATCACCCTCTAACAGCCCCAGCAACACTTCGGCGACAATGCGCCCACCAACCGCTCCTAAACGGGTGCCTTCATGCTGGACTTCGGCCTCTTTCAGGATGTAGAACCACAACGGTGCGCGTCCGGGTGGGAAGCCCAGATCACTGAGGCCAAGTTCCTCATCAGTTAGAGCAGTAACGCCCATGGCGCTGGCAACACGTTGACCCCACGGCAGTGCAAACGACTCTCCACGCAACAGGTTCAGCACTGCCAGTGAGCGGCGTTCGGGGCGTGGATCAGGGATGAAGGGCAGGTCGAGTAAAACCGACGCAATCTTCGAGTCGATGCGACGGCTGGGCTGTGGGTTTCCATCGGCGGTAATCTGGAAGAAGTTGCGCCAATCCACGACTTTTTCAGTGGGAACTGGCTCAAATCCACTGCTCAGGTCGGGGAACAGGCGGGCCGCCACCTGCTCGTTGATACGATATCCGGTGCGAACCTGGCTATGGCCAAAGCGATACGCGGCTACGGCAAACTCAACGGGGATAAATGGTTCACCATGGAACCGATAGAACTGACGCCCATGCTGTAGCACATCGTCGACCACATCCTGCCCCACGATAAGCGGAAGAAACTCGTGGACAATGATCCACTGGTAATGCCAGCGGACGATGCGTTGGGCCTCTTCAAACAACTCTGAAGCGGGTGTGATGTCTCTTATATAATCAACAACCTGGTTGTGGAATTTTAAGAAGGCCACATGCAACTGTGAGACAATCAGGTTCTCGTCGTTGCGGGGATCGCCGATCAGGGCGACGCCTTCACTGTTGCGCGGCAGATCATCGGGCTGTCCTTCATCATTGGTCCCAATCAGCAACTTGGCAACGGGGTGACCGCGCTCGGGTCTGGCATAGAGAAACGGACTCGCCTCTGGCCCTGAGCCATAGATACTGTCGAGTTCCAGCAGGGGCGTGCGAAAATTGTGAATCGCTTCAGGATCGTTTTGCCGTTCCAGACTCGAAGTTGGATCAAACGTACTATCGTGGTCAATAAACTGCCCAAGGAAAGTGAAGCCGGCTGGTATCGAGGGACTATTGCCTTCCTCTCCAGCGTTGCCTTCATCCATCGGTCCGCCCTTTTTCCCTAACTCAACAAGCAGTTCATTATCAAAATCCTGGCTGGGAAGGGTTGGAAACATCCGTCCAAAAACACCCGTCTTGGCAAACGGTGAACCTGGAACGTGACTCGTACCACGATGACTGGTTGCGCCATGCTTTGTCATACCAGTAACTCCTTGCTCACACCTGTAAAACATATCGACGCCTAAATGGTTTACAGATTTTGCGTACGTTGTATATTTGAATAAGCCGCAGTACTACTACTCAGGTAAACGCTGTGTGGGGGTGAATTTCTAATAACACATGGGCATTCATCCCACGAACAGATTGCCATAGCTGTTCGTAAACAATGTGAATTATTGATTGCAATAATCAAAAACACACTTCTACTATCAACTATCGGAAAGGCACCAAGCTTGTTTGAAGTTGGCTGAAACTTTTCTTAGTATTTGTTAGGGAGTTAACAAAGCAATCCATGGATGGTCAAGATTAAGTGTAAAGAGAGCGTCGCAAAGCCAATGTCGACGGTTGGTGTCTAGCAGTGGCAATACGTTCTGAAAATCGGCAACCGTATGTTCGTCGGCGACATATTTCGATTTATACAAAAGCACTATTTCGGGAGCCAGTATGGGAATACCTGATTGTGAAAAGAGAAAAGCCTGCTCCAGTCCACAGGTAATCGTCTGGTCACGACGAAACAACCAATGGGTGTCCGTCGCTTCATTGAGCAACACTTCGAGAAAATTGGGCTCAAAATGCGCCTGATTGCACCAGATACCGTGAGAGGGAAGTGTCAGGTATTCGCCAGGTAACCAGAGGGACAAATTGCCAGCGTGGGCTTTCTCTAATGTCCAACCACGTTCGTATAAATACGTTTGGAGCACCAGCTGGTCACGTCGCAGGATCGCAATGTCGATATCTTTATGAGGTCGTGAAAGAGTGCCTGTGAAGAGATCAAGCGCCCACCCGCCACAGATACCCCAGCGGCACGATAAATCAGCCATCAATGCACTGATCTGGTGGGGAACCACCCATGTGTGCAGGTCACTCATGATTTGGTGGTGGGTGCAATCTGTGTCTGATACACCTGCACTGCACCTGCTGCCAGGAGGGCTTTGGATACTTGCTTCACCTGGGGCAACTCAACCAGGGCCAACATGACTCCGCCCCAACCGCCCCCCGAGAGCTTTGCACCTAATGCACCAGATTCTCTGGCCGCATCCACTAACTGATCGAGTTCTGTCGAAGATACTCCCATCTGTTGTAGCAATAAATGGTTATTATTCAACAACAACCCCAAAGCGGCCAGATTTCCTTCAGCTAAGGCTGCGCGAATACGGGTGACGACTGCACCAATCGCATCAAACAGCGCCTCATAATGCAGTATTTGTCGCTCCCGTCGTTGTCGCACCGCATCAACCGGCAAGCGTGTTTCACTGCGTATGCCAGTGTCGCCAATCAACAGAGTCAGCGGCCCGGCAATAACGATTGGCTGAATATGCGGTTCTGCTGATGCTGACATGGATTGTGTCGGTATGGTACGCCACGGACTGTAAGCTGAGGAACGACAAAACCAGATCGGTTGTTCGTAGGCAATGACGGTGTTGTCGATACCGCTTGGGGTGCCATGAAAATGCCGTTCGCTTTCGTAGACCAGTTTCGACACGTCTTCACGAGAGAGCGTACAATCAAGATGAGTGGAGATAGCCCGTAGCAGGGCTGTAGCGACCGCCGCACCACTGCCTAGCCCTCCAGCAACTGGTATGTCCGAAGTAATGGTAATATGCAGATCGGGAGTCTTTCCATTGCGTGCAATCCCTACATGTTCGAGAAGGTGAACAACTAATGCACTCGCCGGGTCTTCCGGTTCTTCTGCGAGCGTCCAATGACGTTGTAGATTGGGTGCATCAAACATGATTCCACTACCGTATGGGCTATCGACAACGTGAACCTGGGCACATATCTGTGTGAGGGGGAGTGCAATCGCTGGACGATCATACACTACTGCGTGCTCACCACAGAGGATTAATTTACCTGGAGATGTTACAACTGTCATAGCTTCACTTTGGTTCAACTATGGCACCCATAAACAACATGGCGCCGGTCTGATCATCCACTATTGCACAAAAAAAGGGTCGGTCAACGGTCATGTGAAACGGTGTTGGCCCTGGCATCATGCTCGTCAATTGCATGACGGCTGCTGTAACTGCTGCCGCTTCGGTTCCTTCCTCATTCACCTCGACAAATGCCTTATGTTTGATTTGACTCACATAAAGATTCTCCTGAAAGAGACCCATCTGCTTAAAATTGGCGTTTTGTGCATTAAATGCTATGCCCATACCCAAAGCTGTTAGCACACTATTGAGATCCAACTCATATTCAAGCTTGAAGCGTGGCAGCGATATGTTCCCCTCTCTCACATTAAACCGACGCATCCAGTTTGTCCAGTTGGTGGGGGTGAGGGTGCGAACAAATGCGGCCAGATTGCTGTTTTCGGCTGGCAAAAAGAGATACATGCTGACCCGTTCATCGCCATAGGGCAGGGCTATCGCTTCAACAGTATTATCGGAGAAATAACGAAATGAGCCGTTTTGAAACATCATTGAGCATGGTTTCTGGCTACCATCAAGGAGGTAAAATGGGCACTCACGAGTACTCTTTTGATTAAACGCTTTGCTCCAGTTTCCTTTGAAATACATTGCATTGATCAGGATCAACATGGTGAGCGGGTGAATCTCGTTAAGGATGGTTGGAATCTTGCCCTGCGTCTGGTCGGACACCCAACGATTAATCTGTGTGCGTGTTGTGGGATCGTGGAAATCGACTGGCAAAACTTCTGCGTGGTAGTGATGCTGGCACTGTTGGAGAAAGTTAGGCTCAAACGCTACACCCTGTCGTGTCCATAAGGCATTGGCGAGGGTCAACTGAATCTGGGGATCAAGTGCATCGAGTTCGTGGCGTAATAAGCCATAGGTTTGATTCACCTCGTCAAGCGACATCCCAGCGATCTGAAGGGTTTGGGCAAGAGCTTGTTGTGTTTGGCCATCTGCACCGTTGTAGAGCATTGCAAGGGCCAGAGACATACTCAACGGCGAAATAAAGCGATTGATATGTGGTGTCTCGTGCGACAATGCCTGAAATATGTCACAGGCAAACTGTGTATTGGCCCGCATCAGTGCTTTGTTTGACATGTGCTATCTCACTTTATTCCCACTCAATGGTCGATGGTGGTTTCGAGGAGATATCGTAAACCACCCGATTGACGCCCTGTACCTCGTTGACAATGCGGCTACTCACCCGTGCAAGCAAATCTTCGGGTAAGCGTGCCCAATCTGCTGTCATATAATCCTCGGTCGTAATCGCTCGTAATGCTACTACGTCAGCATAGGTCCGCCCATCGCCCATCACACCAACACTCTGGATTGGTAGCAAAACCGCGAAGGCCTGTTGTGTGGCACGATACAACCCGGCATCGCGCAACTCTCCTATGAAGATGGCATCCGCCTGGCGTAGTGTCTCCAGCCGCTCCCACGTTACCGGGCCAAGCACACGTACCGCGAGACCAGGGCCAGGGAACGGATGTCGCCATACCCAATCTTCGGGGAGTCCTAACTCTAACCCGGTAGCACGCACCTCGTCTTTGAACAGATAGCGTAATGGCTCGACCAGAGTGAGTTGCATGTCATCGGGCAAACCACCGACATTATGATGGGTTTTAATAGTGACGCCCTTTGCCCGATCTGGCGCACGGCTTTCGATGACATCGGGATAAAGTGTCCCCTGAGCCAGGAATTGCACATCCCCAATACGTTGCGACTCACGCTCAAAGACACGAATAAATTTCTCACCAATAATCTTGCGCTTCCGCTCAGGGTCTGCCACACCATCGAGCGCACTGAGAAACTCTTCAGCGGCGGGTATGGCAATAAGCTGGATGCCAAAATGTTCCTGGAAAGTCGCCACTACCTGTTCAGCCTCGCCTTGTCGCAACAGGCCATTGTCAACAAACACACAGGTCAATTGGTCACCCACGGCACGATGCATAAGCAGCGCAGCAACCGCCGAGTCGACGCCACCGGAGAGTGCACAGATGACATGCCCATGGCCCACCTGTGTACGAATACGCTCAATGGCTTCATGCACAATATTCGCTGCTTTCCAATCTCCAGTACACCCACAGACATCGTAGAGAAAGTTACGTAAGATATCTCTCCCGAAACGTGTATGCACGACTTCGGGATGGAACTGAATGCCATACCACCGACGTGCATCATTGCCTGCGGCTGCAAAGGGGGCATTTGTTGTGCGCGCCAGTGGACGAAATCCAGGTGGTAAAGCTTCGATCCGGTCGCCGTGGCTCATCCAGACGGGCTGCTCACGGGGGGTGTGAGCAAAAATCGATCCTTCCTCCAACAGTTCAATGGTTGCCGGACCATACTCGCGCTCGTCTGCCAATGATACCTGTCCACCAAGGGCATAGCTCTGAAGTTGCATACCATAACAAATGCCGAGTACCGGCAACTCGGTGTCGCGTACCCACGACGGCAATTGTGGTGCATCTTCATCATACACACTGGCTGCTCCACCGGACAGAACCAATCCGCATGGGTTGAGGCGATGTACTTCATCTTCGCTGACATCATGCGGCAGTAGCTCGCTATAAATGCCTAACTCACGAATACGACGGACAATTAATTGGGCCGTTTGTGCGCCAAAATCCAAAACCGGGACTGATTGTGTCATAATATTACCGCAACAGATTAGAAATTACTCTATAGTTATTGTCGGGGCATTATAGCATAGGAGCAACACATGGAGCTTTATCTTTTACGGCACGGTATCGCGGCAGATGTTGGGCCGGATGGCAGCGGAGATGTGGGTCGCCCATTAACAGATGATGGCATTACCAAGATGTATATGGAAGCACATGCGCTGAAAAAGTTAGCTATTCAACTGGACATCATTCTGACAAGTCCTCTGGTACGCGCACAACAGACTGCTGAAATCGTTGGAGAAACTCTGGGAATTACGGTGCAGCAGGCCCAGGAGCTTGCCCTTGGTTGTGATGTTGCCCAACTACGCACGCTGCTCCAACAATACCCTGGTGCAGAACGAGTGCTGATTGTGGGTCATGAACCAGACTTTAGCAACCTGATTGGTACACTCACTGGGGGCAGCAATGTCGTGATGAAAAAAGGCGGTTTGGGGAAGGTGGATCTTTATGCTGTTGAAGCACATATGGGTACACTAAGCTGGCTTTTACCGCCGCGTGTATTACGAACAATTGGTAAATAGGTGGGCCTATATGAGCTAGTACTCTCCTCCTATTGTGACGGAAACTTGTTTTCTTCTACAATTAAAAAAGCAGTTTTATAACGACCATAATGAATCTACCCCAATGATTGTAAAATCGACGGTAGAGGAGCGGTATGCGTATCATCCCAAATTTTTCACGTCTGCGAGCTGTCGCCTTGGTGTGCTGGATACTCAGCACCTGGTACTTTGTAAATGGCGATTTCTTTGTCATTAACCATCCAGAATTCATTGTCCTGACCATCAGTACACGTTTGTTGGCTCTTTTTTTGTTAGCGATTGGACTGGCCTTTTGGCAGCTCGGTACTGATCGACGAGCCGGTATTGTGTTTGATTCCAAGGGATTGCTCCTTAATCTTGGTAGTTCATCAGCGTTTATCGCCTGGGAGAACATTGAACTGGTCGGCATTAGTTATCGTCGTAACAGTGTTTTAAGTATTGGGAGCAGGCGACAACTGGGGGTTGTGCTCAGGGAGGTACAGCCCTACATACAAAGCTATGAGGAGCGACTCCCTGCATCACGTGGCATCATAGCCTACAGTTTACGACGCATTGATCGTTTCATTCGCCGTTTTCGCAAAACAAATGATGTATCGCTCGCAACGCAGATTGCGAACAATCTGCAGCGGACAGGCTATCATGTGTTGATACCAGAGGTTTTTCTGGGGAGTCCTGCCAGTGCCTTCGCCGAAATCGTCGATATCTACCGGTTACGTCCGGCAAATCAACGTACCATTACCAACTTTATTCTGGCAAAATAATCACAAGCAATATTACGCGGCAAACAAAAGTGTTCGATTGAACGCTCTTTTTTTGTTGTGAGGGGTTGAGTTGAGCGGCTGGAGGCTGGAGACAGGGGTAGGGATAAGTGGCTAGAGGTAGTCGTTACATGGGCCAACGTTGCATCTGTGAGTTGTTGCCAATCGCCCCAACATCCCAACGTTTGAACGCCTATCGCCCCATTGCCTATGGTGTTTCTTTGGTCACAACATCTTTGCTGACTGATCGTTGTGACAGAGCATACCTCTGCTGACTCCGTTATAATGCAACCAATTGTTAGACAAATAGCCTAACATGTGTGGATATCCCAGGTGCGACAATCAACGCCTGGGGTCTATTGTGTATGCTACTTTTGTGAACCAGACTCCACACCACGCTGAACATGCAAAGGGTAATCATGGCAACACGATCAGTCGGGTATATCGAACTGCTGCGTCAAAATAAAGTGTTTCGTCGCCTGTGGTACGGGCAAATCGTCAGTCAACTTGGTGATTGGTTTAACTCAATTGCCCTCTATGCATTGCTATACAACTTGACCGGATCGGGTCAAGCGGTTGGTGCGTTGCTCGTTGCTCAATTTCTCCCGGCAACCCTGGTTGTCCCGTGGTCTGGCGTCATCGTTGATCGGCTGCCACGCAAACTTGTATTGATTGTCACCGATGTTCTGCGTGCAGTGGTGGTGCTGGCGCTGTTGCTGGTGCGCGATCCAGGTAGTGTTTGGATTATCTATGTGGTCACGGTGCTCAATTTCTCGTTCGCAGCCTTCTTCGAGCCCGCTCGCTCTGCCACTATTCCGATGATTACCCGGCGCGAGGAATTAGTGGCCGCCAACGCCATTAGTGGCGCTACATGGTCGGCGATGCTAGCCTTGGGTGCGGGTATTGGTGGTTTTGTGGCAGGTTTGCTGGGTACTGATGTTGCGTTTGTGCTCAATTCGATTACCTTTCTTGTTTCGGCGGTGATCATTAGCCAGATCCGTATGCAGGAGACTCATCTTAATCACCGGGTTCCATCAAGCGGTTTGCACGATCTGCGTGAAGGCGTGACGTATGTGTTCACGCGAAAAGATGTCTTTATTTATGCAACTTCCAAAGCGTGGTGGAGTCTCGGTGGCGGTGTCCTCTTGCTGTTAACCATTGTTGGACAACAGCTTTTCCCGTTGGGGGAAGATAGCGCTATTAGTATTGGTCTTCTCTATGCGGCTCGTGGTATCGGTACGGGGATCGGGCCAATCCTCGCGCGGTACCTGGGTGGTGAGTCGATCTGCTTTTTGCGTCGTGCCATTGGGCCTTCTTTTCTTATTACCACTGTTGGCTATGTGGCCTTTAGTGGTGCGCCAAATCTCGCCATCGCCATGCTCGTTGTTGGTATTGCTCATATGGGTGGCAGTATCCAATGGGTTTTTAGTACGGCATTGCTCCAAATGCATGTCCCCCAGCAACTTCAGGGCCGTATATTTGCGATTGAATTAGCGCTGCTGACTTTTGCCACCGCCATGTCGAGCTATATTATTGGTTTGGCTGCTGATGCTGGTTGGGACCCCCGCATGATTGCGTTGGTGGTTGCAGGGGTCTTTATGGTCCCCGGCATTATCCTGACATTGTTACTCTGGCGTCCACCAGCGATAGACCAATCAGAGGAACAGCATGTCGATGCAGCACTACTCAAAGTTTGATCACAACATTAAAAAAGCCGCGTTACACGTAGTAGGCGGCTCTGGATATGATTTGGTGTGAGTGCAATGATTAGCTAACTGCAGGTACCCACTCGATGGGAGATGCTGCATCGACGTTCTCGACGAGACGTTCACTGGGCAGCTCTCCTGGTTGCCAGCGCCAAATCTCACCGGCTGCTCCGGTATCACTCAAAGCTGCTCCTTCGTCTGGGCGCACCGGGGGCATGTTGGCACTCCATCCAGATGGTAGTTGTACAGCGAGGGTTGTGCCGTTGGGAGCCCATGCCACCTGTTGTGCACGTGGGAGAGTGTCAAAACGCTCGCCGATTGCGTCCAGCGTACGGCTTGGTAAGGGGATTTCGCGTGATCCTTCGACCTTCATAACGGTTACGGACCAGAGATCGTAGCCGTTCAGTCCGCGTGGATCGTTGTAGTTGTACTCGGTGATAGCAATCAACTGATTATTCGGCGAGACACGGGCAGGTAGTAACCAGCCAGCACCGCCATACAAGGGCTGTCCCTGTCCATCGAACGAACCACTTACCTCAGTAATGGCAATGTCAACCAGCGCCTGATACCCAAGAAAACGATGATAGACGATCTGGGAACCATCTGGTGACCATGATGGTGCATAGACGAGGAGGCCATCGCGTACAAGATTGTCACTTATTTCCCCTTCGGCAACCGCAAAGTTCCAGCCATTTTCCCCCTGACGGTTGACCAGGCGGATTGTGTTCGTACTATTGGGTCCTTCAATCCCATCTTGTGTGTCTGTTGGCGGTGCGGCAAAGACGATACGACGGCCATCAGGTGAAATAGCGGGATCGCAGCCATCGGCGATGGTCGTTTCGGTATCAGCTGTGAGATTAAACACCCGTACGTCGCTTGTGGCACACCACTGGGGCCATTGTGGCCAGGTGCGGGTGTATGGATCAGCGGTCTCAGCAGAGGCAAACACTAATGCATTTTCGTCAGCGGCCCAGGATAGCGTTGCTTCGGTACGCTCATTGTTCGTGAGTTGTGTTAAAGCGTTGCTATCACGCTGGATGACCCACACATCGAATTGCTCATCGATCTTACGAATAAGGGCAATACGTGTTCCGTCGGGCGCGGCCGCAAATGAGTGTACGTTTTCTGCTAACTGGCGTTCCCGTCCTGACTGGGTATCGAATGCCCAGAGGCTACCTGCGCGCAGGAACATAATCTCTTCGCCAAACTGGTTGGTGCGCGATGCGGTTACCGATGCGGCGGTTGGTGCAACGTTTTCCGTCGTGTTTGGTGTGGCGGCTGTCGATTGTTGCAGGGGAAGCGTTTCATCAGTTGGTTCAATAGTTACATCCGGCGCAGGTATTGTCTCAGGTGTAGGTGTTGCTATTTCTGGTGTTGCCACAGGTACATCAGTTGCTTCATTGACATTTTCTGGGGCAGGTGTTGGCATATCAGTCTCCTCTTGGGGTTCAGATAGATTATTTGTGGCAACATCGGAGGTATTAATACCACAGGCGGCTAAAATCATCGAAAGGACAACAATTAGTAATATGTTTTTATGAAATATACGTTTAATCATTATTTTATCTTTCCAGACAGCTATTGATGAAGGTTATCTACTAATATTAACGTTAAAGAACAGGATTTTGTTCCAGTACTAATGTGTAAAATAGATGGAGAATATGTCATATATACGAGAATTTCTCGCAAATGAAAGGTACAAACAGGGTTGAGTACGTGTTTTAGAACTAACATTACAAGTGTGTTACAACGGCAGGAAATGAAACCAGATTGTTGATGGTTGGCCGTCAGCGCTGGTTTCAAATGTACTGGGAATGGCCGCCTGCACCCAGCCTTCCTGTCCACTGGCTAGAAGAATGCGATACCAGAGTTGGTAGGTATTGGCGTGTAGCGTATTGCTTGCCTCGTTGCCCACATACACCTCCAGCAAAGGGAATTGTTCGCCTGGCGTCAGGACAATTTCTTCGATTGGCTGCACCGCAGGATCACCATCTGGCACACTGGGCCATACTGAAACAGAAGTAGAAAGAGGCCGTGTTGCCACAACAACGTTGCCAATTGGCGTAGTATCATTGGTGCCAGGAAATGCACGTTCGGCAATCGTATGGGTTGGGTTCAACCATCCCATATTGCTGGGGAGATCAGGGGCGTTGTGGGGCCAGTATCCGGGACCGGGTGGGCAGTTTATGCCACAGCGAAAGTTGTAACGTGGTGTTGCGCCATTCACCTCGGGTGTGGTCAGAAAGGTACGAATCTCGAAATGCAGGTGATTGGGAACGCTGTCTGAGCGACGCAACACGGTTCCGATGACATCACCACGCATGACACGTTGCCCTGCCTGGACTGCAACTGTTGGATCGAGATGGCCATACATTGAAAAAAGTTCATCATCGTGGCGTACGATTACCACCAATCCAGGGTAGTTCGATCCGCTGTAGACCACTTCGCCGTCCGCTACCGCATAGACCTGTGCGCCGGCAGTCTCACCGCCATCCACGGCATACCAATCCTCGCCAGCATGCCAGTAACCAGGATTAAACCAGGTATTTTCAACCATATAGCCGTGGCGGATAAAAAACCCGTCACCTGGGACATGATCAGGTTGCCCAATCGGATAGCCGTAACGTGCTGGTATTGGTATCGGTGTTGGCTCAACAGGGGGAGTGGTGGGTGTCTCTGTGGGGATCGTCGCAGGTGTGAAGGTTGGTGGCATGGGAGTTGGTATCAAAGTAGTGGTTGCTGAGGTAGATGCATTAGTTGGGATGCGAGTTGATGTATCTGAGACGGCTTCGACTATTGGTGTTTGCTCACGTGTTACTTCGCCGGATGGTGGAGAAGCAGCACATCCGCATATCATGATGATGATTACCAATATGAACAGGCTTCTCATAAATCTGGTTGCTCAATCACACTGACCAGTGGAAGTGTGATAAAGAATGTTGTTCCCTGTCCCTCGTGGCTTTCAAACCAGATCCTTCCACCATGTCGTGAGACTATCTCACGGGTGATAAACAAGCCCAACCCGGTGCCTGTGACATCCTCTTCCACATTACTTGCGCGGAAGAAACGCTGAAACAGTTTATCTTGTTCAGCTTCAGGTATACCTACTCCCTGATCGCTAATTGAAAGCAGTGCCTCCCGTGGATCTGTTTGGTGTTGCTTGATATGAATGGTGATACTGCCATCGGCAGGCGAATATTTGATCGCATTGCCGATAATGTTGCTGATCGCCTGAGTGATACGTGGCTCGTCGAGCGGAGCAATGAGGGGTGTATCTCGGATGGTAAGGGTTAATTGATGCTGTGTGGTGGTGGCGTGTAGATCCTCAACCACGCGTTTGGTGATATCGCCAATGTCACACTGCTCTAGGTTGAGTTTCAGACGATTCATATTGATGCGTGAGAAGTCAATCAGTTGTTCTAACAGGCCAGTCATCCGCTTTACCTGCTGCGAAATGATTTCTAGCCCTTTGCGATTAGGATCATCAGGGTTTTTACGTATGCGACGTAGCACCAGATCAGCATACCCTTTAATTGAGGCCATCGGGTTTTTCAGCTCATGTGAGATGATAGAAATGTATTCATCCTTCTTGCGGTCAGCAAGTTCAAGGCGATAACGCTGCCGTTCAGACCACTCATATTGATGTGCACGATTGATGGCTCGTGCAATATGGATCAGTACCGTATCAAGGAGGTGGTAATCCTCGGGTGCAGGACCGCTGCCGTCAATAGTGCTTAACTGTAGTACCCCAATACCTTCAGACTCTATCATGAGCGGAATAATAGCAAGAGGGTGGGGCTTCTCAGGAATAGAAGACTCACCTACCGCAGCAACCATGTCGTAGTAGATCGCTTTGCCGCTTTGTAGGGCATGGGCAAATGGTGAGTCGACCTGCACCCGACGGCGTGCTGAACCACCGGTCTGTTCTGCATTGAGACCACGTTGTGCCAGACACACGATCTGATCTCGATCATAGAGCCAGATACCACCATAAGAGAGTCCCACCATCCACAACACACAGTCAAGTAGCTGTTCTGACAATACACGTAAATCCAGCGAGCGATTGGCGATTGTGAGCAGTTCGAGCTGTGCCTTGAGGCGCTGATTCTGATGGTAGAGGGTTGTCTGTGTCTCGCGCATTCGCAGCATCGTCTGTACACACACAAGTAAGTCTTGTTCCTGGATTGGTGTACAGAGTAATGCATCTGGAGCACCATTGAGACTAGTGCCATTTGTTCTCGTACCATGCATTGGTTGAGCACAATCTTCGTGAAGCATCAATATTGGTACAGCAGAAGTTGGTTGTGTGGCACGTAGGGTATGAATGAAGGCATCACTGTCTACATCAGACGAGCGTGCATCTAATACAATTAATTCGGGATGGTCTTGTTCAGCACAGGTTAAACCTTCTGATGTATTCGCGGCCTCGACAACATCATAGCCACCAGACTGAAGGATATGCGATGTCGACGTGCGTTGATTGGTCGATTCGCAAACGATAAGTATATTTGTCATAGATGCCTCTTCCAGTGATCTCCTGTCACAACCATCAGTGATACAAACTCATTATAGCCTCAATCGAGATCTTCTTTATTCTTGCATGATACCAAATAATGAAAATTTTGTTTACGCTTGAGTCAATTGCTACACAGACGTATACTCATGATACAGTATAGCGCCTATGAACACAGATCAAGGATGAGAAAATAGTGAGGCATTTGTGACAAACACTACGTGTGATGGTGGTAGGGTCATGCGTGTTATGGTAAAGGAGTGTACACGTGTACCTGGTCGGCATCTTCTGCTTCGTGCAACAATTGCGTTATTGTGTAGTATAAAACTGGGTGCATCAATTGGGGATCAATATCTGCCAGGGGTTTGAGTACAAAAGCACGGTCTGCAAGACGTGGATGGGGAATAGTTAGTCCGGGGGCGTCGATCTGCATTGTACCGTAGAAGAGAATATCAAGGTCGATAGGGCGTGGTCCATACTGCACACGCCGCCGCCCTAGCGCACGCTCAATCGCTTGTAACTGAACCAGGAGATCCATCGGCTTCAGTTGGGTATAGCCACTCAATGCAGCATTGATAAAGGCATCCTTTCGTACATAACCAAGCGGTGCAGCTACGTATAATTGGGACACTTTATCAACAGTCATAATGTTTTGTAACTGACGAACTGCTTCACGAAGATGTGCAATACGGTCTCCAAGGTTACTGCCGAGACCGATATAAACCTTATGCCCTTGCATAGGCCACCTGCTGGAGAAGAGAGTCACATCTATCCAATGTTTGAATATAGATGTGAGCTATTTAATGTTTCTGGTGTGTGATTACGTATTATACCAAAAAGGCTTCTCACGTGAAGAGATATTTTTTACTACGGTTCATAGTATTATTATAATATAAACTTTGTCAGTGATTGATCTTAACACGGAGACGCTTGGAGCGACTGAGCGATCAACAATACCGTGTAGGTGGTGGCTCGCGTACTGGTTAACCCTTAACCCCTATCGCCGCTCTCCATCACCGTCGCGATTCCTTGTCCTACCCCGATACACATGGTTGCCAGGCCATAGCGACCACCACGCCGTTGGAGTTCGTGAACCAGTGTCGTGAGAATACGTGCGCCACTAGCCCCCAGTGGATGCCCCAGTGCAATCGCACCGCCGTTGACGTTCACACGATTTGGGTCAAGTTCAAGTTCGCGGATACATGCCAGAGATTGTGCGGCAAAAGCCTCGTTGAGTTCGACCAGATCGAGATCGTTTATAGTAAGCTTCGCACGGTCCAGCGCTTTGCGTGTGGCAGGAATCGGACCGAGGCCCATAAATGCGGGGTCGACCCCTGCGACGGCGGTGGCGACAATACGGGCCAGGGGCCGTAACCCAAGTTTGGTAGCCATGTGCTCGCTCATTACCAACAAAGCCGCTGATCCATCATTGATACCACTGGCATTCCCGGCGGTCACACTGCCGTCGCTCACAGGTACCTCATCGGGACGCATTCGATCAGCTCCACCGAAGGCTGGTTTGAGTTTTGCCAGTCGTTCCAGTGATGTATCGGGGCGTGGGTGCTCATCGGTATCGATGATCTGTGCTTCCTGCCCACGTCTGGCTGGTGGTAGCGAGACCGGAACAATCTCATTTATAAAGTGTCCAGCCTTGGCAGCCGCAGCATAGCGTCGTTGGCTTTCCAGCGCAAACGCATCCTGATCGGCCCTGCTGATACCATACTGTGCGGCCACGTTTTCAGCCGTTTCACCCATGCCGTAGGGATAGTGTGCCTCGGTGAGTCTGGAGTTGGTGAAGCGCCAACCAAGCGTCGTGTCGTGCATCTGGGTGCCGCCACGGGGCCACACTGTATCAGGTTTGGCCATCACGAGTGGGGCGCGGGTCATGCTTTCGACGCCCCCGGCAATAAAGATCTCACCTTCACCAGCAATAATCGCGTGTGCGGCACTGTTGACGGCCTGGAGACCGCTACCACACAGTCGATTGATGGTTTGCCCCGGCACCTCGATAGGCAGCCCAGCGAGGAGTGTGGCCATCCGTGCGACATTACGGTTGTCCTCACCGGCTTGATTCGCACACCCCACGAGCACATCCTCGATCTGTTGAGGGTCGATACCGCTTTGTTCGACCAACGCGCGAATGACGATGGCCATAAGATCGTCGGGGCGAACGCCCGCAAGTGCACCACCATAGCGGCCAATGGGTGTGCGTAGGGCATGCGTGATAACTGGAGTTGACATAGAACCTCTCTAGAGTTTGCCTAAACGTGCAGCCCGCCTTAGTGCGGGTGCAACACGGTAACGTTCTTCGCCGTATTCAGCGTGTAAGTGGTCGAGAATAGCAACTATTTTTTTATAGCCAATCTGTTGAGCACGTGCCAACGGCCCTATAGGATGATTGGCTCCCAGTCGTATGGCAGTGTCGATAGTATCTGCATCTGCAATACCTTCACCAAAGGCAAATGCGGCCTCATTTGCGAGCATGGTAACTACGCGTGGTAACACCAACGCTGGTGTGTCTGTGATCCAGATTGGTTGTCGGCCTAGTCCCCGGACAAGTGCCTCGGCGCTCGTGCGCGCTTCGTCACTCAAACAAGGTAAGGCTACAAGTGTCATTATGCTATCGGTGAACAATCCATCAAAGCCAACCAGCCGCTCAGGGTGGCGGAGTGAGACTGCCAACTCACCAAGCGGGATATCGCAGCATTGGGCAAAAATAGGCAATTTGGCCGGGAGCAGTCGATCAAATGTTGCAATCTGTTCATCGGCATGCTCACGGTTCCCTGCGATAACGAAAGCCGTGTGGACTTCCTTCTGAATGGAAAGCTGTGACTCAAAGACCGGCGCAATTGCGGAGTCTTCGCCGTCTGAGTCAGGTTTGGGTCGAATAACGCGCAGGCCGTGGTGTGTGCACAGATCTGCCAGGCCAGGCGCCCAGCTACCGCCACCCATCAGGACACCGCCCGAGAGCGGTTGAGCATCTGCTGTGGCTTGATTCGCTGTCGGTGTATTATCATTATAGGTATAGAATCCTTGACCGGTTTTACGTCCGATTGTGCCAGCTAAAACCATCTGCTGTTGAATGAGATGCGGTCGATAGCGTGGTTCACCAAATGATTGTTCATACATCGAGCAGGTCACAGCAAAGTTAACGTCGATGCCGATCAGATCCATAAGCGCGAATGGCCCAAGTGGGAAGCCGCCAGCTTTATGGATGATAGTATCGATGTCCGTATGGGTAGCGATACGTTCGCCGAACATGCGTAACGCCTCACCGTAGAAAGGCCGTGCCACGCGGTTGACAATAAAACCAGGTGTATCGCGCGCCAGGACAGGTGTTTTGCCTAGGCGCTCTACAAAACCCAACAGCGTTTCGATAGTTAGCGCATCAGTCTGATTGGTTTGAATAACTTCTACCAAGGCCATGCGGTGCACCGGATTGAAGAAGTGTAATCCGGCGACACGCTGTGGATCTTGACAGACTGACGCAAACGACATAATTGGTAGCGAACTGGTGTTGCTGGTGATGACACAGGGTGCTGGGCAGATTGAGCCAACACGTGCAAACAGTTCACGTTTTAGCTCGATTTGCTCAGGGACGGCTTCAATTACCAGGGACGCGCTGGCAATATCGGCCAGTACGGTAACGAGACGCAGGTGCTCTACAAGATGCGGATGGCCCTGTTTTTCGAGCCCCTTACCGATGCATTGTCGGGCACGTTCGAGCGCTTGATCATCAATGTCATATAGAATGACTGGTAGTCCTGCAACAAGTGCTGCTTGTGCAATGCCTGACCCCATCGTGCCACTACCAAGTATTGCAATTGTTTCATGGTGCATAGATAAACCTTTTGGAGCGAAGATATGTTTGGTCCGATGGACGGGCTAGATGCCGATGGACGGGCCAGCCACCCACCTGCAGGTCGTTTGATTCCTGGCCCTTAACCCCTAAACTTCGGTTTCCGTTTTTCGCGAAATGCCTGGACGCCCTCGGCGTAGTCTGGGCCACCGCCTGCAATCCTTTGGGCCTGGGCCTCGTAATCGAGCACTTGCTCAAGTGAGCCGTTGAGGGAAAGCTCAAAGCTCCGTTTCATCAGGCCCAATGCTGTGGCAGAACCATTGGCCAGGCGTTCCGCGAGTTGTCGTACCACGTCAGGAAACTCCTCGGTGCTGACAACACTATTGACCATGCCATAACTATATGCTGTTGGTGCATCAATTGTACCACCAAGCATACAGAGTTCGACAGCGCGAGCATGGCCAATGAGACGCGGCAGAAAATAGGTGAGTCCTGTGTCTGGGACCAACCCGATGTTGGCAAAGGCGGCGACAAACCGCGCGTTCTCGACCGCCACCCGAAAATCGCAGGCGAGCGCCACGCTCATTCCTGCGCCAGCTGCCACACCATTGACAGCAGCAATAATGGGTTTGGGGATGCTTCGCAGTTTTAAGGCCAGCGGGTTGTAGTAATTACGTACACTGTCGCCTAACGAGCGTGACCCGTCCAGTGGTATGTCCTTAATGTCCTGTCCGCTGCAAAAGGCTTTCCCTGCGCCTGTGATAACAATGCAGCGCACCTCGTCGTTACGTTCAGCCTGTTTGAGCGTACTGGCAAGCTCTGTGTGGAGTTGTTCGTTAAAGGCATTGTATACATCGGGTCGGTTGAGCGTGATGGTGCCAACACCCTCGTTTATTTCGTATACAATCATTGATACTTCACTCATGTGTGCCTCGCTTGGCAACTGCGTGGCTTTGTTGCCATATCATCTGTGCTATTTACCTTTATATGTTGCGGGCCGTTTTTCGATAAATGCCTGCATACCTTCTTTTTGATCTTCGGTGTTGAAAAGGAGATAGAAATTACGTCGTTCGATCTCCAATCCATCACGGACAGTCGTTTCGACACCGTGACGAACGGCTTCGCGTGCCAGACGAATGGCGACGGGTGCGCGTGAGGCGATCTCAGAAGCCAGGCGATGTGCCTCATCCAGAAAGCTTTCGATCGGTGCCACCCGATTGACGAGACCGGCGGCGTGTGCTTCTCGTGCACTCAGCATGTTGCCGGTGAGCACCATCTCCATGGCGCGGTACGGACCGAGAGCGCGCGCGAGGCGTTGGGTGCCACCAGCGCCTGGCATAATACCAATGTGGATCTCTGGCTGACCAAACTGTGCTGTTTCGCTAGCGACGATCATGTCGCATTGCATGGCTAGCTCACAGCCACCGCCCAGTGCATAGCCGCTGACTGCTGCGATGATCGGTTTACGGCATTTTCGGACTCGCTCCCAGGTAGCAAAGCTAC
Organism: Chloroflexi bacterium AL-N1; assembly: GCA_013122435.1. Classification (GTDB taxonomy): domain Bacteria; phylum Chloroflexota; class Chloroflexia; order Chloroflexales; family Roseiflexaceae; genus AL-N1. The sequence continues at coordinate 33,963 of WYDT01000046.1, read as the reverse complement.
GTCGTTCAACCATACTGGTGGATGTGCGTTCGGCCATGTCTTTGATATCGGCTCCTGCCGCGAAAACACGTGGCCCGCCTGTCAAAACAATACAGCGAACGGTATCATCTTCATCAAGTGTTTCCATGATAGTGGCGAGTTCGGCCATCAGTTCAGGACTGAGTGCATTGAGCGCTTTGGGACGGTTGAGGGTGAGCGTCGCAATGGCTCCCTGAATTTCGTACAATACTAGTGCTTCATTGCTCATAGCGCATTCTTTCATTACTGTGAACGGCATAAATCGGCGTACGGTCATGCCGTACGCCATTAGTTATAGATTAGGTTTTTAAGTGCTATATGTACAACTGTATCACAACTTATCGGTACAGGTGTAGTGCGACCTGCGAGAATCGACGGTGTTGTGTCAGGACTGGTTACCTGCAAGCATCTTGTGAGCTTTGCCGGACACCATTACGGAGCTATGTTTCGACTTCAGCGATATGCATTGACAGAATATTGCCAAAAGTACGGGCATCCTTGCCGACGGCACGACCTTCCGGGCTCCCCAGACTCTCATTCATAGCGGCAGTGTCTTCCCAGTACATCTCGGCAATCAGATAGTAGGGAGACTCACCCATTGGTGTGCCGGTGACACGTGCAATCTCAAGCCGTTGGAGACCCGGCATGGCTTTCACAAGCGGTGTGTGTATTTCTTCGTAGTACTTATCGAAAGCAGATTTGTCTTCAGGATGTTGGTAAAGGGCAACCAATTTAATCATGACATGCTACTCCTGTATGAATAAAAACTTCGCCAGAGAGAAACCTGATACGGTTATCCACGTTGGTCGAGCACGCGCACGGCTTTGCCCTCGTTCCGCGGAATGGTGGTGGGCGCCCATATCTCGACAGCAGGATTGATGCCAAGTGCACCTTCGAGTTCTTCACGCACACGATTGGTGATGTGTTGTATGGCTGGATTGTCAGGGTTGTTGCTAAAATCTGCATACAGATGTGGTGTGAGTTCGGTGCGTATGGTGATCTGGTCAAGCGCTGTCTCGTGGGAGAGCACGATCTGATAGTGTGGTGCCAACTCCTCCTGTTGCAGCAATACCCGCTCGATCTCGCTGGGGAATACGTTGACACCACGAATAATCAACATATCGTCGTTACGCCCTTTGACGCGCTCCATCCGCACCATGGTGCGACCACTTTTACTTGGTTCCACAAACAGCGTTGAGATGTCCCCCGTGCGGTAACGGATCACCGGAAATGCTCGTTTGGTAAGTGAGGTAAAGACTAATTCGCCTTCTTCTCCATACGGCAATACTTCACCACTCGCTGGATCGATGATTTCGGGATAGAAATGGTCTTCCCAGATAAAGAGACCATGCTGGTCTTCTATCGATTCCATCGATACACCCGGTCCGATTACCTCGCTCAACCCATAGATATCAAGTGCCTTGAGATTGAGTTTTTCCTCAATCTGGTCGCGCAGGCCTTCGGTCCATGGTTCGGCACCAAAAATACCAGCGTGTAGCTGGAGTGTTGCCGGATCGATGCCGCGCTGGTACATGGTTTCGGCCAGGTTAAGTGCATAGCTTGGTGTGCAACACAGAACGTCGGCCTGCAAGTCCTGGAGCAGGGTGATCTGTCGGGGTGTGTTGCCACCGGAAACGGGTACGGTCAAAGCGCCCAGTTTCTCGGCGCCATAATGCATTCCTAGCCCGCCGGTGAAAAGCCCATAGCCATAGGCCACGTGTACGACGCTCTCCGGTGTAGCGCCCCCGCAGGCAAGTGAACGGGCGCACACCTCGGCCCACACGTCGATGTCCTCGCGGGTGTAGCCGACAATGGTTGGTTTTCCCTTCGTGCCACTGCTGGCGTGAATGCGTACAATCTCGCTCTTGGGAACAGCAAACAAGCCATCAGGGTAGTGTTCGCGCAGGTGGCTTTTGAGCATAAATGGGAAGCGACGCAAATCGTCAAGGGTGGTGAGGCTGTCGGGTGTGCTGCCAGCGGTGTCGAACTGTTTTCGGTGGAAGGGAACGCGTTCGTAGGCCCAGCGAATACTCCAACGTAGTCGCTCAAGTTGCAGATCCTGGAGGAGACTACGTGGCAGGGTTTCAATCTCACGGTTCCAGATCACGGCATGCTCCTTTGCACGTTTTTATTTTAATCGACAAAAACGTTGGCTGTGATGGGGAAGCTATTGCATTCTGGGTAAAAATATATCTTGTACCAGTAAATGAATTATTTCACATATTCAAATTTTAAAGTCACAAGAAACGTCGTTCAGTAATATAATTTTCGAGTTGGCCAATCATAAATTCTTTTTCTTCCACTACTTCTTTCACCACGTCCCGTATGGAAATAACTCCTACTACATGTTCGTTATCAAGAACTGGTAGGTGACGAAGATGGTTTTCCGTCATAAGCACCATACACTCCTCAACACTGTATTCAGGATGAATAGAAACTATACTAGGTGTCATAACGTCACCTACGGTGAGTTCATATATGGAGATTTGTTTTGATAACACTTTGTGAACAAAGTCACGTTCAGAAACAATTCCAACGACTTTGTTGTTTTCAACCACCACCAGTGCCCCGATTTTTTGCTCTGCCATCAGCTTACAGGCGTCGGTGATAGAAGTTGTGGGGCCGACTGACCATACGTTATCGTTTTTGCTGGTTAAGAGCTGTTTGACGTTTTTCATCATTGTTCGCCTTTCTTTGACGTATGTCCATTAAAACGAGAGTTGATTGTTATTTTTGGAACAAACGCTGGCAATGATCTACTCTCTTATTGTAAATACTCGCCAAACAGCTATTCGGATTTATTTACAGGGAAAATATTCCTGAAATGCTCAATTTGTTTTATTATAATGGTTTGAATTGTTCAAATGGCTGCTTACAATCGCGACAGTGTGCAATCGCACGGCAAAGGGTTGGTCCAAATGCCGACTCAAGCGATGTTTTGCGCGACCCACAATGTGGGCAGGGTGCTGGTTCGAGCAACATGATGGTGTTGTTCTGATTGTTTGGTGCCGGCGGTGCAATCCCGGCCTCTTCCAGTTTGCGGCGGCCCTCTTCACTAATGCGGTCGCTGGTCCAGATTTGCTCGTCGGTCACATCGACCTGAACGGTAATGTCAAATTGTTCCAATCGCTCACGGATCATATCGCGCATCATCTCCAGTGCCGGACAACCAAGAAAGGTTGGCATAAGCAACACGCGTGCAAAGGCAGCCTGGGTGTCCAACTCGACGCGCAGAATGACGCCAAGGTCGATCAGGCTGATGTGTGGTAGTTCAGGGTCAGGAACATCGTGGAGTGCGTCCCATAGTGTTTCTTCAGAAACAACAAAAGTATCAGTCATCTTAATCCCCTTCGATTGCTTTACGTTTGATGTGTTTGAATGTTGCTACCAGTCAGCCTCAGGATCGAGCTGGTAGACGCTGGTAAACACACTGTATAGGTCTAAAAAACTCTGCGTGTGTTCGCCTCTCCGACCGCCGTAGATAGGCGTAATGTGTGTGTCCCATCGTTCGCTGGCATCGATGAAGGGAAAAGGTAGGCTGAGGCGGCGAAGCGGTTCCTCAATGCGTGTAATCCAGCGGTTTTGTAGTGCTTCAAATGGTTCTGGTAGGATGCCTGTCGCGAGCAGTTCTGTCGCACCGCTGGTTGGTTCAAATAGTCCCAGTGCATCGGGCCAGAGTGCATCAAAGGCGGTGTGCTGGCGTTGTTGTGCCTCTGCGTTTCCTTCGGCGAGGCGTTGTAGCCAGGTATTGGCATGCAACAGATGGTATTTTTCTTCGCGAATAATACCGGCAGCGGCTTTGGCCAATGGTTGATATGTGCTCTTTTGCAGGCTCTCGATCCGCACAAAATCGGCAGTATCGTAGAAAAACTGGCGGGTTACGCTATAGGCCCAATCGCCTCGCCCACGCTCGACCAGTTGGGCATTGCGAAAGCCAGATGGTTCTCGTCCATAGGCAATGCTATCGGCAGATTGTTCTTCGAGGGTTGCAAGCATTTCGTAGAAGACACGTGAATGGCCGATCTCGTCCTGCGCCAGTGAGCTAAAGGCGATGTCCTCTTCCAGAATCGGTGCAATGCCAGTCCACTCGCTGTTGGCATACCCCATCACAAATTCGTCGTCTGCAAGGGCAAGCAGGAGTTCGCACAGGGCTTGCTTCTGAACTGGTGTCAGGTTAGTAACTGGTTCCACGGCGGTGTTCATGTTTTCGTCTCCGTTGACGTTGGTTGGCCGGTTATCTGGCTTTGTTCTGCGGTTTTCGTATCGCGTAGTTTCCCGCGCATGCGGTATCCGTCAACCATACGATAGGAACGGTCGAGTGGTGGTTGCAGGATATCGTCGTCGCTGAGCATCATAAATGCCTCGCGTGGCGCGACCCATAGTTCGATGCTTTCACTGCGCCGCCCAAAGACTTCGCGTGCATAGATCAGTGCAAGCTCAGGGCGATCGGCAGTGATGTTGCCCGCGTGAGTCATGGGGGCGCCTTCTTTCTCGCGCCGGAAGACTTCGTAGGTTTGGGGAGGAGTCTGATTCATGATTACCTCTGTTAAGAAGATCAGGGACTAGATACTAGTGATGATACACATGGTTATCTAAGGTGTTTTGAGAGAGATTTGTGTAAACCTCGTAACATTCGGCCCATTTCGGATAAGTGTGATAAAAGGGATTTTTGTTGTTCTTCTTGCAGGTAGCCTAGTTCGAAGCTGAGTAGGACCTGCGTTTCTAATTCGGCTGCTAATCCCAGAGCGATGGAGATAAAGCGTTGAAAATCAGCTGTGCTTGAGCGAGCGTGACCCTCAGCAAGATTTGAAGGAATTGATATTGCAGCCCGTCGCATCTGGCTTACCAACCCAAATTTTTCTTCATCAGGGAAGCTTTTTGTCACTTGATAAATACTTTTCGCAAGTGACATTCCCGATTTCCAAACCTCTAGATCACGATAACTCTTGAACATTTCCTGCCTGAGCCATTGAAACCTTAACACTGAATCTCCAACTTTCATCTCTTAGAAATCGTTAACTAGCCTCTAGTCTCCAGCCCCTAGACTCTAACTTCTCACCCATGCCCCCTCATCATAATATGCGCGGCGGAAGGCCAGCCGTGCAGCGCTGCGGGGACCATTGTTCGACACAACGGTACGAAGTTCATTCCAATCGGGTGTGGTGTAGCTCCACGAGCCATCACCATTATTGTGAAGGGCTGGGTCAGGCAGCGCTAGTCCCAGTTCCCACACACGCGGCACATACATAGCAATAAACTCTTGTCGGAGTTCTTCATTGCAGCGCGTCTTGATGCGCCACACAGTCAGGTCGCGGTCGCGTTCTGGTGGGGTTGGTGGGCCGTGCATCTGCATCAGTGGACCCCACCAGCGATTGAGTGCATCCTGAAGCATCTCGCGTTGGGCAGCAGTCCCCTTGGCCATCGTAACAACAATATCAAACCCATGCTTGATGTGGAAGCTTTCTTCCCAGCAAATGCGTTGCATGGTGCGTGCATACGGCGCATAGCTGGTACCGAGTAACGCCTTCTGACTCAGGATGGCTGCTGCGTCGACCAGCCACGCAATCACACCAACATCGGCCCAGGTGTGGGTGGGATAATGGAACACATTATGGAACTTGGTCCGTCCGGCAAGGAGATCGTCCATCATCTGGGAGCGTGGCTTGCCCAGGTCTTCGGCGAGGCGATAGAGCAGTTGAGCGTGGCCAACTTCGTCCTGCACTTTGGCAGTGAGGGCCAGCTTACGCTTGAGTGTGGGGGCGCGCAGAATCCAATCGCGCTCCGGTAACACGCCCATCAGCTCACTGTTCGCATGCATTTCGATAAAGCGAATGAGGGCAGTGCGATACTCATCGGGCATCCAGTCTGTTGACTCGACTTTGCCACCTGCTGCAATATGCGCTTTGAAATGCTCTAATTGCTCTGTCTCGTTTATTTGTGTCGTCGTCATTGATCTACCTCGTATAGTTTGGTTATACTTGATGTATCACGTGTTGCGTGGTTCAAGCCCACACATAATCTGTTCATAAAACTGTTGAGCCAATGCATCAGCGCTGAGACGGCCTTCTGGTTTGTACCACTGATAGGCCCAATTTAACAAAGACAAAATGTGTATACCAACCAACCGTTCGTCCTGTGGTGCAAACTCGCCGTTGTCTATGCCCCTGCGAATGATCTGACGGATATAGCCCTCGTATTCGTCACGGTGCTGCTCGATCTTTGTGCGTTTAGCCGAATCGAGATGGCGCCACTCGTGGAAATGCACGACTGCACCATCGATGCTCTCGGCGATGATGGCCAGATGCCGATGCATCAGGTCTCGCAACTGCTCACGTGCAGACCCATCTAGTGATACGACGGTTCGTGCGGCCTGGAGAAAACGCTCGCTTCCCCGCAATACGATGGCGTAAAGTAAATCCTGTTTACTACTAATATGGCTATAGAGGCTCCCGCCTTCGATATGGATCTCACGCGCAATTTCGCGCATGGTCGTGGCGTGATACCCACGTTCGCTAAACAGGCGTTCGGCGACATGATAAATTTGATCTTTGCGTGTCGACGCATGTTCGTGTATCATAATACGTATATCTAACTAACGCTCGTTAGGAAAACATAATAACTGCTTTCTTATAGCATTGTCAAGCTGTACTTTTCTTTGATTTTGTCTTTTTGCTGACTCTGTATCTATAATTCCTGTAATTGTGAGTAAAGTCCAAATTGTGTATGGGTTTAAGTAGTAGCATATGTCCACAAATGAATTGCTATCTGCTACAAGTCACAAAGAGGTGATACGTTTATGACTGAGCCATTGTTTTCTACCACACAGCAAGTTTCCCAATCAACCACTGACTTTCAGAACGCCGTTGATTGGGCTGCAGTAGCTCGCTTAGTGCTTACTTCGCGTACTCTGGATGATCTGGAGGAACAGGAACTGGTCCCGACTGGCATCGTGCGTTATCAGTTCTCGGCACGTGGTCATGAGTTAGCACAGGTGTTGTTGGGGTTGCGCTTGAACCAACCGCATGACGCTGCATCTGTGTACTATCGTTCACGGCCTTTTATGCTGTCACAGGGCATGACTATAGCTGAAGGGCTGGCCAGTTCTATGGCGCGTGTGGACAGTTTGAGTGGTGGACGTGATGTTGGTGCAGTCTACAATATGCCACGGCGCGAGCGTGCAACAATTCTGCCAATGGCCGGCGATGTGGGCGGTCAGTATTCCCCAGCGGCGGGGTGGGCACAGACCATTACTTACCATCAGTCTGTCTTACAGGATCAAGCGTGGCAAAATACGGCAGCGGTCGTGTTCGGTGGCGACGGCTCACTTGCGACACCGGGCTTCTGGTCAGCCTTTAACATGGCCACAACGCTCAAGCTTCCATTGTTGTTTTTTATTGAAGATAACGGATATGCTATCTCTGTACCGAGCGTGCTGCAGGTCCCCAATGGCGATATCATGGCCAATTTTGCGTCGTATCAGAACGTATTACTATTGAGTGGCGATGGAACAGACCCCATAGATGCAGCGACAAAGATAGATCAGGCACTGGACCACATCCGATCATCTCTTGGTCCCGTCCTGCTACGATTCCGTGTTCCACGATTAAATGGACATTCCATTACGGATACGCAGGCATATAAGGATGAAGCAACCAAAAAGGCTGAATGGCAGCGCGATCCAATCCCACGACTACGGGCTTTTATGCTGGAGCAGGGCTGGACGGATACACAGTGGGAAGCGTTAGTTGCTCAGGTTGAACAGGATGTCCGTAAAGAGCTTGAGCAGGCACTAGCGAGCCCTGAACCGGATCCGGCCACCAGTTCGCAGTTTATGTTTAGCGATCCAGCGCATCCACAGCGTGCCGGTGGCATTGGCAATTACCAGCCGATGGTCGCCTCACCGGAAAGCCAGGTCGCAACCGGGCCACGCATCAACATGATCGACGCCGTACGACAAACGCTTACGCACGAATTAGCAACCAATCCGCGTATGCTGGTGTTTGGTGAGGATGTTGGTCGCAAAGGTGGCGTTCACGGTGCCACACGTGATTTGCAGCACCAGTTCGGTGAGGGCCGTGTTTTTGATACTGCGCTGTCCGAAGAGGGTATTATCGGGCGTGCAGTAGGGATGGCGTTAGCGGGTCTTTTGCCGGTGCCGGAGATCCAGTTTCGCAAATATGCCGATCCAGCCATGGAGCAGATTACCAATTGTGGGTCGATCCGCTGGCGGAGCAACAACAACTTTGCCGTACCGCTGGTCGTACGCATGCCGGTCGGATTTAGCAAATATACGGGCGATCCATGGCACAGTGTCTCGGGCGAGGCGATCTATGCCCATACGCCTGGCTGGCAGATTGCGTTTCCCTCGAATGCTGCTGATGCCACCGGGCTTTTGCGGGCGGCGTTACGTGGCAATGATCCGGTCTTTTTTCTGGAGCATCGCGCGCTGCTTGATACACCTGAAGGCCGTACACCCTACCCCGGTGATGATTATATCGTGCCGTTTGGACAGGCTAAGGTGCGCCAGGCAGGTGATATTGTGACCGTGGTGACCTGGGGCGCCATGCTGCACCGCTGTCTTGAAGCAGCCCAGCCTTTTGGGGACTCTGTCGAGATCATTGATCTCCGCACGATTGTGCCGTGGGATCGTGAAACCGTGCTGGCCTCGGTCGAGAAAACGGGACGCTGTCTGGTGGTGCATGAAGACACATGGACGGCAGGGTTTGGTGCTGAGATCGCGGCGACCATCGCACAGGATGCGTTTGAATGGCTCGATGCGCCCATCACACGAATCGCTGCGCCCGATAATCCGGTGCCTTACAATCGCCAGCTGATGACGACCGTTATTCCGGGGGTGGAAGAGATTCGGGTGAGGATGGATGTGTTGTTGCGGTATTGAGTTTTGACGCGAAATATGAAAGGGAGAACCACTGATTACAGAGTAAGAAATTATCTTCCATTTTGCTCTGTAATCAGTTATTTTGTCGAGTTATATTTTGTATTTTTTACTCTTCATTCCTCAACATGGTGTTGCTCCAAATAGGCTCTCGTGCTATAATCCTATTGTTATTACCTACATACAAATATCACCTCAATAACGGTGTCCGAGGCCCGGATGCCAGGACTGAAAGGCGAAGCCGGTGTGAGTCCGGCGCTGTCGCGCAACTGTAAGGACATTTGTCCAAGCCAGGTCGCCCGCCGTTGTTGAATCGTTCATTGCCTCGCGGAAAGGGATGACGGTGCAGCACGTAGGCTGTGGTATGACTCTGTGCGTTATAGAGTTTTTCCAACCCGACCGCGAGTAACGGTCGGGTTTTTGGTGTGTTTTGAGCAACATAGAAGGAACGATATATGCGACGTATTTCCCGGAATCTGTTTATAATCTTGTGCACTACTATTACATTCGTACTTGCCGCATGCGGAGGCCCCACAGTAACCGAACCTGTTGCCGAAGAAGAGGATGATACCGCATCAACAACGGAGATTGCCGAAGACGAAGCTGTCGAGACACCAGCCGAGGAGTCTCCAACCGACGCACCGATGGAAGAAGCCGCTACCGAAGCTGAGGAGGCCCCGCAAAGCCGTGCGACTGTGGTACCGGAGGATACCACATCCGATGAGGGCTCTACTGAAGAAGTGTCCGCTAATCTGACCGAGGGCTGTGTTGAAACCTACGACGAAAGTGTTGACTACTTCCCCGAGAAGGCTAGCATCGAGTACTCTACCGGCTGGGAGGTCGAATACTTCAACAACTACAAAGTCATCAACGTGCTCAACCCGTGGCGCGATGCCGATGTGACTTTCCAGTATGTCCTCGTTCAGTGTGGCACGCCTGCACCAGAGGGCTTTGATGATGCTCAGATCGTCGAGGTGCCGATTGACACCATCGTGACCATGTCGACCACCCAGCTTCCACAGCTTGTTGGTCTGGATCGAGTTGATCGCCTGATTGGTCATGATGACTTTCAAAACATCAACACGCCAGAGGTGCTTGACCGGATCGAAGCCAACGAGATGACCGAGGTAGGTGTTGGTGCAAGTACCAACGTCGAATTATTGCTTGATCTCGAACCTGATCTGGTGATGACCTATGGCCTTGGTGATCCACAGTCTGATGTACATCCCCAACTGATTGAGGCTGGTCTGAGTGTGGCGCTGAACTCATCGTACATGGAGAACTCGCCGTTAGGTCGGGCTGAGTGGCTCAAATTCACAGGAGCCTTTTTCAACGACGAGGGCCGTGCAGCAGAGGTTTTCGAGGGAATGGCTACTGAATATAATGCCCTCGCCGAACAGGCCACTGCGATGACCGATAAGCCAACCGTCTTTGTAAATGCCCCATTCGAAGGTACGTGGTTTATGGCTGGTGGCAAAAGCTATATGGCACAGTACCTGGCTGACGCTGGCGCAAACTACCTCTGGGCTGATGATGAATCAACGGGTAGCCAGCAACTGAGCTTCGAGGTCGTTTTTGATCGCGCCGCTGATGCTGACTTCTGGGTGAACACCAGCATCTGGACTAGTCTTGACGAGGCGCTGGCTGCCGACGAGCGCTTTGGAGATTTTGCTGCCTTCCAGAATGGGACGGTGTATAACAACAATGCCCGTTTGAACAATTTTGGTGGCAATGACTATTGGGAGACCGGGGTTTCCAACCCTCAGCTCGTTTTAGCCGACCTGATCAAGATTTTTCACCCAGACCTGTTGCCGAATCACGAACTCTATTTCTATCAACAACTCCCACAAAGCAGCGAGGGTGCTGACAGTTGATGAGCTGGAATGTAAAGGAAGCGGGGCGAGTGCAAGACGGCTGTCTGAGCGTGTCGAAGGTCGCTGGTCAGGCGCCCGCCGCTAAAGCAGCGGGCTCGCAACACGACCTGCTGAAGCAGGCCTGAAAACATCATCGATAGTTGCTGAGTGGGGTGTTGCACGACAGGCATGGCTTGCGGGAGGTCTGGCAGCCGTAGCCGCCTGAGCCTGTCGAAGGCTCAGCCCTCACAACATACGTAGATGCATTTGCCGCCTGAGCGTGTCGAAGGTCGCTGGTCAGGCGCCCGCCGCTGAAGCAGCGGGCTAGGGCAAAGAGGCCTGCTCAAGCAGGCCGAGGGGAGACACCTGTTTGGGTTCTCCCAACCAATCATAACAAGGACACTCAATGGCTGACACAACAATTCCTTCCAGGTCTACCCAGACGACAACCGAGATAGTCTGGCCACGCTTAGGACTACGACCTGTGGCACTGCTCGGCCTCCTCGCGCTGCTGATCGGCGTGTTCCTGTTCAGCCTCACTGCTGGATCAGTTCGCATTCCACTCGACAACATCATCACGATTCTGCTGGGTGGTCAACCAGACCGCGCAACCTGGTCGAACATTGTTATCAATTTTCGCCTGCCCAAAGCACTTACTGCGGTATTGGCTGGTGCGGCGCTGGGTGTCAGTGGCCTTCAGATGCAGACGCTGTTTCGCAACCCGCTCGCCGATCCCTTTGTGCTGGGTGTGAGTTCGGGTGCCAGCCTTGGTGTGGCGCTGGTCGTGCTTTCGGTTGGGGCATCGGGGACGGCGGCAATACTGGTGGTCTCTGGCCTGTTGAGCAATGTAAGCCTGGTGGTGGCTGCCTGCGCTGGTTCGTCGGTGGTGCTGGCCATTGTGTTATTGCTGGCGCGTCGGGTCCAGAGCAGTATTACTCTGCTGATCGTCGGCCTGATGATTGGCTATCTCACAGGTGCGGTGGTTAGCCTGCTCATTTACTTTAGTGTTGCCGAGCGCGTGACGGCCTATATCGCCTGGACCTTTGGAAGTTTTGGCGGCGTCACCTGGAGCCAGATGCAGGTGCTTGCACCGACCGTTCTGCTGGGACTGATCATCGCGCATGTGCTGGTAAAGCCACTCAACGCGTTGTTGTTGGGAGAAACCTACGCTCGCAGTATGGGCCTTCCGGTGCAACAGGTACGCTTCTGGATTCTCGTCAGTGCGTCAATACTGGCCGGTGCGGTCACGGCGTTCTGTGGGCCGATTGCTTTCCTTGGCATTGCGGTGCCGCACTTCTGCCGTAGCCTGCTTGCTACATCCGACCACCGCGTGCTGGTGCCTGCCGTCACACTGCTGGGGGCTACCTGTGCGATTGTGGGCGACATGATCGCACAAATGCCGGGGAGCGAGACCGTGTTGCCACTCAATGCAGTAATGGCGCTGATTGGTGCGCCGGTTGTGGTGTGGGTGTTGTTGCGGCGTAACTCGATCAAGGCGTCGTTTGCATCATGAACAAAACAGTACTCACAACTGAAGCCGTTGATATTGGTTATGCGGTCCCGCGCCGTGCTGATCGTGTGGTTGCGCAGGGCCTCGAACTTGCGCTACGGACGGGCGAAGTGACCTGCCTGCTGGGGCCAAATGGTGTTGGCAAGTCCACGCTGATCCGTACACTCGCAGGCATGCAACCACCGCTGCGTGGCCGTGTCGAGTTGGGTGGTATCGACATCACCAGTTTGCCGCTGCGTGATCTGGCCCAGCGATTGAGCGTCGTGTTGACCGAGCGGGTCCATGTGGGCAACCTTTCGGCCTATGCGTTGGTTGTGCTGGGGCGCCATCCCTACACCGATTGGTCGGGCCGCCTGACCGAACACGACGAGGAGGTGGTACGCTGGGCCATCGAAGCGGTTGGGGCTACGCCACTCGTGCAGCGGCAGGTCGATGAACTGAGTGATGGGGAGCGCCAACGAGTGATGATTGCGCGGGCGCTGGCGCAAGAGCCGTTGGTAATGATTCTGGATGAGCCGACTGCCTTTCTGGATCTGCCACGCCGCGTCGAGATGATGCGCCTGCTACGCCAACTCGCACGCAGTACTGACCGAGCGGTGCTGCTCTCGACTCACGACCTTGATCTGGCGTTACGCAGCGCTGATGTGCTCTGGCTGATGGCACCCGGCGGGACGATGCATGTCGGTGCCCCGGAAGATTTGGTGCTCAGTGGTGCATTCGAAGCGGCGTTTCACAGCGAAGGGATTGAGTTTGATCGACACAGTGGCACCTTTCGCATCAACGCTCATACCAATGGTTCAATCTCACTCAGCGGCGATGGGCTAGCTGTGGCGTGGACAGCCCGTGCACTTGAACGGGAGGGCTTTCAGGTGAATCAGCACACCAACCAGTCTTCGTTTCATATCACTGTTTCCGAAGCAAACAGCCAGCCACACTGGAGTATATCGACCCCCGATCAGCAACGCACCTGTCATTCTTTGTACGATGTAGTGGGTTTTTTGCGCCAGATCATTCATTCAACCAATACAAAATCTATTCACGAGGAAATACACCATGACTGACTCGAATGCTCCATCGATGCGTCCGTATGGGCGACATCTGCTTATCTGTACCCACGGCGATTGTGCCGACCCGGAAGAGGCGCAACGGCTTCAGCAGCGTTTTAATGCGCTCGCGCCGCAGCACGGTCTGAACAAGCTACGTAACCCGCAGCGCGTCAAATGCACGACGACGGACTGCCTGGGTGTGTGTAGTGGTGGACCGATTCTCACGGTGTACCCCGACGGCATCTGGTATCACCACGTCGATGATGCCTTGCTGGAGCGCATCGTGCGGGAGCATCTGCTGGAGGGCCAGCCCGTCGAGGAGGCCATCTTCCATCGCCACTATCCGGCTGGTGACGAGCCGTCCTATGCGCCCGATGTGCGGGGTGATGTGGCGCTGCCCGAAGAACAGCCGGAAGACAATACCACCATTGAGGCAGCCGAAACAGTTGTTGAGTCGTCTGAGGAAAAGAAAGCCCGTCGTGCCGCCGCCCGTGAACGTAATATAAAGAAGGGGCTGGTGATCATCAATACCGGGAACGGCAAGGGGAAAACGACCGCTGCTTTGGGCGTGATGACGCGTGCATGGGGGCGTGGCATGAACACCCGCGTCATCCAATTCTTCAAGCACGAGAATGCCAATTTTGGTGAGACTCGCGCCGCCCGTAAGATGGAGATTCCCTTTGGCGGTGTTGGTGATGGCTTTACCTGGACCTCGAACGACATCGACGAAACACAGGCCAAATCGCTGCATGGTTGGGAGAATGCGAAGGAAATTATTGCTTCGGGTGAGCACGATCTGGTCATTCTGGATGAGTTCACCTATGTGATGCACTTTGGCTGGCTCGACGCTAATGAGGTCGTGGCGTGGCTACGTGAGCACAAGCCGCCGATGCTGCACCTCATCATCACCGGGCGCGACGCTCCCCAGGAGCTGGTCGAGTTCGCCGATCTGGTCACCGAGATGCGCGAAATCAAGCATCCCTATAATGAGCAAGGTATCCGTGCACAGGCGGGAATTGAGTTCTGATCGGAGCAACAGAATGTCTGAAAAACTCCAACGCAACATGGTGCAGCGCCTCGATGGGCGGATGGTCAACGCAGGCCGGAAGCGTGGCATGCTCACCGTTTGTGCGACCGGCTGCTGTTGTGGCCACACCGACCGAGGGTTTGCGCCGATCTGGGAAGACCTCTACCACAACGAGTGGGAGCGCCGCAAACTGCGAAACCGCGTCCACCTCAATATGGGTGGGTGTCTGGGACCCTGTCCGCTGGCCAATGTCAGCATGCTGCTGTTCGACGGTCGATCATTCTGGTTTCACTCGCTCAACGAACAGTCGCTGATCATTGCGCTCTACGACTTTATCGAAGCAATGGTCAATGCCGACAGTGTGTTGCCGGTGCCGGACGTGCTTACTCCGCATGTCTTCAATGGCTTTGCCTGGGATGGTAATGCTGGTCAGATGCCCGTGGCAACGCCGCAGGAGCCAGCGACTATCGAACTTGGCGACGGGATTGTGCTTCTCACTCAGGCCGATACCGATCTGTTAACGTTAGAGCAGGTTCGCCCACGCTTGCCCGACGAGTTTCCTGCGCTGCACGCCGCGAACATTGGGCATCTCCGCGATGATGAGGTCGTTGAGCGGCTGCTGAACGATCTGTTGCCCCACGCTGCCGTGGTCGTAGTGCGGCTGCTGAGTGGTGCGCGTTCCTTCGAGCACGGCCTCGCCCAACTCGACGCGTGGGCCAACCAGACCGGCGGTTTTGTGCTGTGCCTCCCGAGTGCCGAGGCGCTTGATCCTGAGCTGATGGCCCGCTCGAATGTCGGCGTTCCTTTAGCACATACCATCAGCGCGTACTTTCAAAGTGGCGGCGCCGAAAATATTACGAACGGGTTGTGTTGTCTGAGCGATCACCTGCTTGTCACGGGCTGGGGATATGACCCGCCGCGTGAGTTGCCCCGTCATGGCGTGTATGAACCAGCGACACAGGTGCGATCCGCTGTTGACCAGGCTGTGCCAACGGTCGGCATTTTGTTCTACCGCGCCCATCTGCTGAGTGGCAATACGGCCTTTGTGGACGCGATTATCGAAGAACTTGCGTCACAGGGCTTGCAGGCCCGCGCCATCTTCACTCAATCGTTGAAGGATGGCGACGATGGTGAGTTGCCTACGGCACTGCAGCTCATGAAAGACGATAGACCGGTCGATGCGATTATCTCGACGCTGAGTTTTGCGATTGGCAATCTGGATAACCAGCAGCCGCAGGTACAGCTTCCCGCGCTTGATGTACCAATCTTCCAGGCTATCGCCAGCTCAAGTCAGCGGGTGCAGTGGCAGCGTTCGGGGCGCGGTCTGGGTCCGCTCGATACGGCCATGAATGTGGCGATTCCTGAGTTTGATGGTCGCATCATCACGGTGCCAATCTCCTTCAAAGAGGCATCTGACGAGTCTGCTGGATCACGTTACATGCCCGACCTCGAACGGATCGAGCGGCTGGTGGGGTTGGTACGCCGCACTGTAGCACTGCGTCACAAACCCAATGCGGAAAAGCGTATCGCCTTTGTGCTGACGAACAGCAGCGCCAAGGCTGCCCGTGTCGGCAACGCTGTTGGTCTGGATGCCCCGGCCTCGTTGTTACGGTTGTTACACACCATGCGCGAACAGGGCTACACCATCAGCACGTTGCCCGCGACCAGCGATCAGTTGCTCCTCGACCTGATCGACCGCTGTTCCTATGACCAGACATGGCTGACCGAAACCCAACTCAGCCAGGCATTTCAGGTGCCAGTCGCGCAGTACGAGACCTGGTTCGCCGATCTCCCTGAGTCGCGCCAGCGGGATGTTGTGCGGCAATGGGAGGCTCCTCCTGGCAAGGCATATGTGCACGACGATGCGTTCGCACTGGCTGGGCTTTCCTTTAACAACATATTTGTGGCGTTGCAACCACCCCGTGGCTATCATATGGACCCCAACGCGATCTATCACCAGCCGGATCTGCCGCCGCCCCACAACTACCATGTGCTCTACCGCTGGCTACGCGACACCTGGCAGGCTGATGCGATTGTGCATGTCGGCAAACACGGCACGTTGGAATGGCTCCCCGGCAAGGGTGTTGGGCTGGGGAGTGATTGTTTTCCCGACCTGTTTCTCGACGATCTGCCGCTGATCTACCCGTTTATCATCAACGATCCGGGTGAGGGCAACCAGGCCAAACGCCGTACCCATGCGGTCATCGTTGACCATATGACGCCGCCGATGACAAGCGCAGGCAGCTATGGCGATCTGGCCGAACTCGCGCAATTGGTTGATGAGTACTATCAGGTCGAGAAGCTCGATCCGTCCAAACTCCCGCTGTTGCAACGCCAGATCTGGGATGCCGTGCAGAAGAGCAAACTCGATGACGATCTGAGCTACATTCTCAAGGCCGACCACGGCGATCACACGCACGACTGGGATGGTTCCTTCCTTGAAGATGGCACCCCGACGGCCTTTGCCGAACTCGAAGGCAACGAGGTCGCGCATCTGCTGGAGGATATCGAAGGCTATCTGTGTGAGTTGACCGGCGCGCAGATCCGGGATGGATTGCATATTCTGGGCACGATGCCGGAGGATGATCAATTAGTTGAACTGATCTTTCACTTACTCAAATTGCCCAACTTACATGTGCCGAGTCTCGCGCATGCCGTTGCACAAGCTCATGGTGAGGATTGGCAAGCGCTGCAAGAGCAGCCGGGGCGACGGCGCGAGGCGGTTGGCGTGAGCCAGCCAGCGAGTGATCGTCTACTGCACACCAATGCCGATATGATTGCCTTTATCGAAGCTGAGTGTAAACACTTATTGGGTTTGCTGAACACACAGGATTGGGATGCGGAACAGATCGATGGCATTATCGATATTCGCCTACCGCATCAATCGCTTGCCAGACAGTCTATCGCAGCAGCGCTACACTTCGCCTGTGAACAGATTGTGCCCAAACTGCACGAGGGCGCGCACGACGAGATTGTACACCTGCTCCATGCACTCAACGGCGGCCATGTGCCTGCCGGGCCGAGTGGTGCGCCGACCCGTGGCATGGCTCATGTACTGCCGACAGGCCGCAACTTCTACGCGGTCGATCCACGGGCACTGCCAAGTGTGGCGGCGTGGCAGGTCGGGCAGGGCCTTGCAGACACGTTGCTACGGCGCTATCAGGTCGAGGAAGGGCGCTACCCTGAGAGCGTTGGCATTAGTATCTGGGGCACCAGCGCCATGCGAACCTCGGGTGACGATATTGCTCAGGTGCTGGCGTTGCTGGGTGTGCGTCCGACGTGGCAACACGAGAATCGGCGTGTGGTTGGCGTCGAAGTAATTCCGCTGGCGGAGTTGGGCCGCCCACGTGTCGATGTGGTCTGCCGCATCAGTGGGTTCTTTCGCGACGCCTTCCCTCACCTGATCACGCTACTCGACCAGGCCACACAGGCAGTGATTGCGCTGGACGAACCACTCGATCAGAACTTCCCGCGCAAGCGTGCAGTGGAAGCCGAAGAACAATTGTTGCGCGAAGGGCTGGTGCAAGAGCTTGCTGCTCAACAGTCTCGTTATCGCATCTTTGGCTGTAAACCGGGGAGCTATGGTGCGGGTATTCTGCCGCTGATCGACGCGCAAAACTGGCTGGACGAAACCGACTTTGCGCGGGCCTACATCACGTGGGGTGGGTACGCCTACACCGCAGACGAGCAGGGCACCCCTGCACACGAGGCTTTTGGTCAGGCGCTGAGTGGTGTGCAGGTCGCGACCAAAAACCAGGACAATCGCGAACATGACATTTTTGACAGCGACGACTATTTGCAATTTCACGGCGGCATGATCGCGACGATCCGGGCGTTGAGTGGGCAAAACCCGCGTCGCTATTTTGGCGACAGCAGCAATCCGCAGCGACCTCACACGCGCGATCTGCGTGAAGAAGCGCGCCGTGTGTTTCGCAGTCGGGTGGTGAATCCCAAGTGGATCGAGAGCATGCGCCGCCACGGGTACAAGGGCGCGTTGGAAGTCGCTGCCACCGTTGATTATCTGTTTGGCTACGATGCGACGGCCCAGGTTCTCGATGATTGGATGTACCACACTATTGCCGATGAATATCTCCGCAATGAGGAGATGCAACAGTTCTTTGCCGACAGCAATCCGTGGGCCTGGCAGTCGGTGGCGGAGCGTCTGTTAGAAGCAGTTGATCGTGGGTTGTGGCAAGATCCCGACCCACTTGATTTACAATTACTAAAGGCTGCCGAATCACTTGGGCTAAGTGAATTGCGACGGCGGCAAGAATATTAGTAGTAAAACGAAGGAGTTTTTTCCATGAAGATCTATACCAAAACTGGTGATAGTGGTGAGACAGGTATGTGGGGTGGGGCGCGTGTTCCCAAGGATGCGCTGCGTATCCAGGCTTATGGCACGGTTGATGAGTGCAATGCTGCAATTGGGGTGGCGCGGGCCAGTGGCCTTAACGCCGAACTCGATCAAGTGCTGGCCGAGGTGCAGAACACGCTCTTTGTGGTTGGCTCAGACCTGACGGCGGTGGAGGACTCGCCCAACATCCCACGAGTGAACCTGGCTCAGGTGGCGTTTCTGGAGGAGACCATCGACCGTTTGACGGATGAGTTAGAACCGCTACGACAATTTATTTTGCCCGGTGGTACGCCTGCCGCAGCGCATCTGCATCTGGCGCGTACGATCTGCCGTCGGGCTGAGCGCCACGTGGTGAGTCTGGCGCGCGAGGAAACCGTGAATGCACATGTCATTACTTATCTCAATCGTCTGTCGGATCTGTTATTTACCATGGCCCGGTCGGCGAATGCCCGGTCGGGTGTTGCGGATGTGGCATGGGACAGCCCCAGGATGGGCGGTTCTTCGGCGTCGTAGGGGCGTTCATATGAACGCCCCTACGACGCTTCTCTTTGCGCTGACGTTGGACCAACTGCTCGATGAGTTGCCCACCGGTGTCCATCCGGTGGTGCTGATAGGGCGTTGGTTTGTGGTAGGAGAGCGACTGGCTCCAGAACGAGCGGTGCCACGATTGGCTTGGGGGGCCGGGTGGCTCACAGGTGGGATGGTGCTGGGTGGTGCTCTGGCATCGCTGGTGCCACGCCAGCCACTAGTGCAGGGTGCACTCGCCTCGACACTACTGGCCTATCGTGGGCTGGATCGGGCAGTTGGCGAGGTGCAGGCAGCTTTAGAGCGTGATGATCTGGTGGAGGCGCGGCGGCTTCTGGGCTGGCACCTCGTCAGCCGACCAACCGATGATCTGAGTAAGGCCGAGATCTCCGCTGCCGCCATCGAGTCGCTGGCCGAGAACCTCTCGGATAGTATGATGGCGCCGCTGTGGTGGTATCTGCTGGGTGGCCTGCCGGGACTCGTTGTGTATCGCGTGTGCAACACTGCCGACAGCATGTGGGGGTATCGCAACGAGCGCTATGAGTATCTGGGCAAGGCCGCTGCTCGCTGCGACGATCTGTTGAACATTGCTCCTGCGCGACTAACGGCGGTGCTTATCGCTCTAGCAGCGCAGGTCACCAATGGGCGTGGTGCTGTGGCGTTGCGGGTGGCTATGCGCGATCAGGGGCGTACAGCATCACCCAACGCCAGTTGGCCTATGGCGACGATGGCGGGTGCGCTTGACACCACGCTCACCAAGCGTGACCACTACAGCCTTGGGGATGGCTCACAAACCCCTGATGTGGTGATGTTGGCGGAGGCACGCCGGATCGTTCGCCGGGCGGTAGGGCTGACGGTAGGTGTACTGTTTACGGGAAATACCATCCTTAAACAGATCAAGAAGGAACAGCATTGGAAGGTTTCGATACATTTATAAGGAGGGAGTTTATGCTATCACCTAGGCCGTTTGTACGATGGCTGCAGTTGGGTTGCGGTATGGTGGCGCTCTGGTTTATCAATGTGCAGATTGTGTGGGCAAAACCGACTGAGATGCACATTATGGAGGGGTTTCTGCCTCCGATCTGGTCTGCTATCTGGTTCGCCGTAGCCATTCCGTTCTGGATTGTGGGGTTTCGTCGTATTCGCCAGCTCGTTGCTGAAAAGCCTGAAACACGATTTTTGCTTGGTCTGGCTGGTGCGTTTGCCTTTGTGCTTAGTGCGCTGAAAATTCCCAGTGTGACCGGCTCGAGCAGCCACCCGACGGGAACAGGTCTTGGGGCGATGCTCTTTGGCCCTGGTGTGATGAGTGTGTTGGGTGCGATTGTGTTGCTCTTTCAGGCGTTGTTGCTGGCCCACGGCGGTCTGACGACTCTTGGTGCGAACACGGTGAGCATGGGCATTGTTGGCCCGCTCGTCGCGTGGGGGGTGTGGCACCTGTTGCAAAATCGGGCGCCCTTTGCGCTGGTGGTGTTCTGTGCGGCGGCCCTTGCCAATCTCCTGACTTATGTCACGACATCATTGCAGTTGGCCTTGGCATATCCCGATCCGGTTGGTGGTGTGTTGGCATCATTTGCTGAATTTAGTGCGGTATTTGCGATAACTCAGATCCCGTTGTCCATTAGTGAGGGTATTCTGACCGTGCTGATCTTGAATGCGCTGCGTACCACGGCGACCACTGAACTGCAATCGCTTGGCGTCAAAGGAGTGTGAGATGACATCACGTGAAACATCAAAACCTATGTGCACTACAACGATCTGGTTGTTGATTCTGACGATTGTTGTCCTGGCGATTGTGCCGCTGTTCCTGCATCCCGGCTCAGAGTTTGGTGGTGCTGATGGCGCTGCGGAAGGTATTATCACGACGATTAATCCTGACGTTGAACCATGGTTTGAACCATTGTGGGAGCCACCTGGTGGTGAGACAGAGAGCTTACTTTTCGCTTTGCAGGCGGCTATTGGTGCAGGCGTAATCGGCTACTTTTTCGGCCTGAAGCGTGGCGAAAGAAGATATACGCATGGCAACGATAGCAACGAGTAGTTGTACACTCTTTGGCCTTGGTCGATAATGTATGCATATCATTGACCGATATGCCTACACGAATCGTCTTCGCAGTGTTGATCCTGCTCAGAAGGCCGGATTAGCAGTACTCGTGATTGTGCTCTGTTTGTTGCTCAATCGTCCGTTGGTTGGGGTCGTTGCCATCGGTTGGATGTGGATTCTGACGACACACTGGGCTGGTGTGCCAAAGCAGGCGTTTGGGCGTGTGCTGCTGGCCGAAGGAATGTTTCTCTGTCTGGCTGTTGTGGGCATTGCGCTGAGTTTTAGCACTGACCCACCGGTGTTAGGCACAAGCTGGGCGTGGCAGGTTGGTTCAGTGTGGGTGAGCAGCAGCCCTTCCGCTGTTGCTACAGCAGTGTTATTAGTGACCAGAGCATTGGGGAGTGCTGCCGCCATGAATTTTCTGGCCATGACCACCCCATTGATCGATATCATCAACTTATTGCAGCGTTTGCGCGTACCGGCTTTGCTGATCGACCTGATGACAGTCATTTATCGGTTTATTTTTACGCTTTTGGAGAGCTTGAACCGCATGCGTGTGTCACAGGATAGCCGTCTGGGCTATCGGACATTCTGGCGCGGTATGATGAGCGCTGGTACGCTGGGCAGTCAGCTCTTTATTGATGCGTATCGCCGTAGTCAGCGCTTACAAACAGCACTTGATAGTCGTGGTTATGCCGGAACCTTACGAGTGCTGCCGCTTCGCTATCAACGCAGCAAGCATATGTTGTGGCTGGCCGTAGCGATTGGCACGACTATGCTTCTTGTGAGATTTGTATTGTGATGAGGTCTTTCCTTGGATCAAGCCGCGCGGGACTAAAGCCCCGCGCTAGGTATGATGAACTCGAATATAGCCTGCTTGAGCAGGCGGAGTTGTTGAAGCCTGCTGCTTGAGCGGCGGGCGATGGTTGAGTGCACTATGATACCCGTACTCGAACTCAACAATATATCATATCGTTATCCAGGATACTCAGAGTCAGCTCTGGACGATGTGACATTGCAGCTACCGGCTGGTGGCAAAATCGTCTTGCTTGGTCACAACGGCTCAGGCAAATCAACACTCCTGCTGCATTGCAATGGTATTTTGCAGCCTGATAGGGGCACGGTGCATCTCGATGGCCAGACAATGACCTACGACCGTCGGATGCTTCAAGTGTGGCGCAGTCGTGTGGGACTCGTTTTTCAGAATCCTGATGATCAGCTCTTTAGCGCCAGTGTATCTCAGGATATCAGCTTTGGGCCACTCAACCTTGGTCTCGATACAGCCACAGCACGAGCGCGTGTCCAGGCTGCTGCGGACATGTGTGAGGTCACCGATCTGTTGGAGCGACCTACCCACGCTTTGAGTAGTGGTCAAAAAACACGGGTAGCATTGGCGGGAGTCCTCGCGATGGAGCCTGAGGTGTTGCTGGCCGATGAGATTGTGTCTGGGCTCGACCCGTCGATGCGGCGACAGGTCTTTCGGATCTTCCATCGTCTGGTAACGTTGGGAAAGACAATCGTATTGAGTACTCACGACATCGAAGTGGCACGCCACTGGGCCAGCCTGATCGTGGTGATGCAAGCCGGGCGTATATTACGCGTCGACACTCCTGATCGCATCTTTGATGATCAGGATTTTCTGGAAAGTACGGGGCTCGATATTCAGTGGTATCTGGATGAGCCATAACAGCCATTTTATGGTCTTCGCTGGAGCACGCTATGTCTCAACAGTTTACCTATCCTATCACCCTCACGCAGCGCATCTTTGCGATTGTGATTGGTGGGGGGCGAGTGGCTGAGCGCAAAGTGCAAGGCCTGTTGGCTGCGGGTGCATTGGTATACCTCATTAGTCCTGCTATCACCCGTGCATTGCAACAGTTGGTGAAAGAAGAACACCTTACCTGGGAGAAGCGTGTCTACCAACCTGGAGACTTGGATCAGGATACCCCAGAGGGACTGTATCTGGTCTTTGCAGCAACCAATCGACGTGAGGTGAACGCTCAGGTGGCATTGGATGCTGCACATTGCGGCCTGCTGTGCAACGTGGTCGACAACCCAGCTGAAGGGACCTTTCACGTGCCGGCGGTGTATCGCAACGACGAAATGACCATCGCCGTGAGCACAGCAGGCCGCAACCCGACTCGTGCAAAACAGGCACGCGATTGGATTGTCGCCTACCTTGCGCGAGAAGATGAGGTGTGATGCTTGTTCGTTCTAGGAAGGGTGAAACAAATGCAAAACTCTTTGTGGAAATTCAGAAGGATGATGACGAATACGTTTCAGCGCCTAGTTAGACCGCAACATATTAGTCAGGAAACTAAGTTATTTGATAAATTAGTTCACTCTTCCGCTTCTAGTTGATCTTTTCGAATTGCATATTGAATTTTTGCTAAGTTTTCGGTGGTCGTTGTTTCTCCTGGTGGTGTTCTTACTGTGTCTGGAGCATAGTTTCCATTCTTGTACATTTCCCATTCTGCGATGAGTAACTTTTCTTCAAAGTAATTTAGATTTAGGTTGAGCCAGTTTTGTAACTGTTGAAAATTATAGATTATTGATTGCCCTTGTACCAGATTGAAATCCTTTAGTGGAAACGATAAAGCCGCAGTCAGCGCCAACATCATCAACAATCGTTCTTAAAGCTAGTACATGACTCTTATTAACCCGTTTTTTCCAATGTTTAGCTTCGATTACCCAAATCATATTCTGTCCGAGAAATTTGGCCTTAATGAATACGTCAATATCATGACAAGTTCTAATGCCCTCAATACGTACATTTGTTTGAGCATCAGCACCTAGCGAAATAAAATGGTCACATATTTGCTCTTGAAAACTGAACCAGTCTTTTTGCGTTGACACTAGTTCCCTGCGATCTAAATATTGACGGTACCTGCCGTAGAACATTCTTACCTACATTCCATCTCAATTATACTACTATATTTGGCAGGTTATATGGTTGCCACCGTGGAATCTCCTGCATGGGTATGTATTACGGTGACTACTACAGAACATGCCTAATCAGATGTTCTGCTGCAAAACCCTGGCTCGTTCCTGCCATGTCAGATACGCAGCAGCGATGGTTGCCAGCACAGCGACCAGCGCCAATGGTGAGGCCAGCTCGATAAACAGGTGATAGGCCAGGATGTTGACCAGCAATGGTGTCAGCACGATCAGCGCCAATAGTACAAACCGACCGATTATGAGTGCCAGCCCCACCAGCACTTCCAACAGCCCCAATAATGTGTAGAGATAGCCGGTTTCCTGCATCGCGAGCACAAACGCAGTTGGTTCCTGCGGCCCACCGAAGAGCAGTTTTGCCAGACCTGTCACGACAAACAAAACTCCCAATAGCGTGCGAGCAACAATAGACACACGTGATTGGTTTTCCCGCCGTAGCGTGAGCAACGTTGCCTGCGGTGGTGCCTGCAAGATCGGTGAGAATGCACGACGGTAATGCCACGCAAGGAGTACACACGCTGCACTCATCAACACAATCTGAACCAGCCGTATCGGACGTGGATCGAGAAATAGATGGAAGAGTGTGATGTTGATCTGTATTGGTGCAAAGACGATTAGTGCTAATGGAACAAACCGTCCGATGATGAGTGCAATGCCGACGGTAAACTCTGTCAGGAGTAACAATGGCTGCAAGTAGCCTGTTGCATCCATAGCACTGAGCCACGCCTGAGCAGCGGGTGGAAAACCGCCGAGACTCTGCTCGCCAGCAATCAAGCGCACCACCACGCTGACAATGAGCAGTGCACCAAGCAACACACGCGCAATCATGATTACCCACGTCAGGCTACCTGTCCTGTTTGACCGATCCAATGGTTGTACGACGCCTTGACCCATGGTGTTGTCTCCTCGATTGTCGTAGTATCTGGCCTGACTGATTCCCGTACCTGATTGAGTTGTCAGGCCGATTTGTCAGGGATAAAATGGGACTGTACTCAGGGAATCAACCCCATAATGTGGGCGCCACGTACGACCGGAATGCTGGTGCTGCTTCGTTCGAGTGTTGGCGTATCGCCCTCAACCAGGTTCCAGAAGTCAATGGCGCCAACACGGTGTGGACGGTCCTCACGATACTCGTAAATGACAACCGCAAGGGCATCTCCGTGCGTGTCAAAGACTGCATCTTCTGGCAGAACTCCTTCGAAGCCATAATGACCGTGGACGGTCAACGCACCGGTGTCTTGATTGATCTCGACGAGTGATAAAGAGTTCTGATTGCCGCCAGGCAGAAATGCGATATTATCCGGCGCATAGGTGCGATGCATATTCACCGTCACCATGTATTGGCCACTTGGATGAAATGTCCAGCCTTCAGGACTCTGTCCAACCTGCACACGCGAGACTTCTTCATGCGCTCCTGCTTCATCAAAGCGAATCGAAATCATCTCGCCAGGTGGATTGGTGAGCATGTACAAGAGGTCGTTGTCCGGTGACCACCGCAACTCGGATACAAAATAAAAACGCCCATCCGCGCTAAAGCGACCAACACTAAGTGACTGTCCACCGGGGAAGCGTTCGCCAAAAGGTTCGACAGTTGTTTCGCCATTGTCGCCGTGGCTTACCTCGTAGAAGAAAACCTCTTGAGTATCGACCACCACACCCAGATAGCGGCCCGAAGGGTGCCACGACACACTCGATATTTCCTCAACGATCTCGCCATCGGCGTTCTCGACCTCGAAATAGTGATAGGCGTCCGGGTTGCCCAGTTCAGCAGTCGGCACAATGGCCAGGTGGTTTTCGACAATATGTTCGCCAGCAGAACGCAGCCCAATCGCAAGATAATCGCCATCCGCAGTAAGTGCCAGGTGCACTGGATTTACCCCAATTGGAAAGGTCTCCACAACCGCATTCTCCACACCCGCCGACAGATCGATACGTGTGAGGATTTCACCAGCGGGCCAGTCACGCTGAACATCCTCAAATTGAGTAACGTCATCCGGGAGTTCTGGACGCCCCTCGACAACATAGATCGTGTTGCCATCTGGTGATACAGTCATAATTTGTGGCCAGGTCATCACTGAATTCGAGACACGGAGTTCGGTCAGTTCTGGCGATGCGGTGTCCAGTGGGAGTGAAGCAATCGTAAGCGCATCTGCAATGCCGTCAACTTGTTGTAGCTGACCATCTGCATACGCCGTCGCGACCATATCAGCATCGGAGAGCGCCAGGAGATATTGACCATCGAAACGGTTCAGCGTTGCCGTCGGTGGCGCTATAGGCGACTCAGGCAAATTACTCGATGCGTAGATCAGAGTACCACCCACCAGCAATAGAATAACAAGGAGGAGCGTACCCAGTATGCCTACAACCCAAAGACCCCACCTGGGTCGTGTTGACGTATCTTTCTGTAGTTTGTTTGTTTCTACTGTTGTCATAATAAAACCTTTGATTTTTAGAATGTTATTGATGTTCTCGTTGGTTGAGTACCATCAGTGTAGTGATTTCTGCGGAGATGCACATTACTCGTTGGTCAGATATTGCGCTGTCAAGAGTTAGATCTGCCTGTCTGCCTTTCGTCGTACGACTCAGGTTATATGGAGTTCTTTCTCTCGTGGTATGGCAAGTTGTCGCAAGTGTGCTATGCTATAAATTGATGACTTGATGTCGTCCTGACCCTGAAGAAAATTAAGTAATACATGTCACACGCAGAAACGAACGTAGTACAGTCTGAAGCAAGTTGGTTTATTCCGACGACAGCAGGTAGTGTGACGCTGGTTGTGGGTGTTCTATGTGTCGCAGCGCTTTTGTTGCAATCCATCTTCAGTTCACACGCTTTGAATGTCCCTCAGCTTGTGTCTGTTGTGACAGCGATGGTGGTGCTTATTGGGTTGGATCGATTGGTGCAACGACGCTTTGGTGAGATGCCACCCCGTTCGATTGCCCTTGCATTGCTCATATTTCATTTTTTCTTGATAGAGATCATCATGTGGGTCGATGGCTTTAACTATACCTCGATCTTGTATCTAACGATCCCCTTTCCAGCTTTCTTCATGTTTGGCCGAACCATGGGTTTGGGAGTATCCGTCGGTTTGCTGGCATGGTTCACTATCAAATATCTTATGCTTAAGCCCGACTGGTTGAGTGATCCCGTTAGTATCAACAATTATCTGCTCTTCCTGATCACGCTGATATTAGTCGCGATTACTGCCATGGCTATCCAACGCGAACGTACCCAGCGACGCCGTACCGAAACGCTGCTAGAGGATCTCGAAACGTCGCATCAGCAACTTGCCGAGTCTCACCGTGAGTTGGCCCACTATGCCCAACAGGTCGCTGAGATGGCGATGATTGAAGAGCGCAACCGCCTCGCCCGTGACATTCACGACAGCCTGGGCCACTACTTGACCGTCATTGGCATCCAACTCGAAAAAGCCCTGACGCTTCACGCCGAAAGTCCTGATGAGACGCTCACCTCCGTTCACAACGCCAAACGTCTGACCGATCAGGCTCTCACCGATGTGCGGCAGTCGGTCAGTACGCTGCGACACGACCAGGCTCCATTTGTACTGCGTCCGGCACTGGAGAAGCTGATAGCCAACCTCGATTACCTGCCATTTGAGATACAACTGTCTATTGTGGGTGATGAAACACGCTTCTCAAAACAGCAGTTGATGGCGATCTACCGAGCGATTCAGGAAGGATTGACCAATATTCATAAGCACGCACAGGCCCGGCACGTGCAGATTTACATTGATTTTGCTGAACAAGAGGCAACGCTTGTGCTCAAGGATGATGGCGTAGGTATGCAACATCAGGACGAGCTACCAACGGGCTTTGGCCTGCGTGGTGTCAAAGAACGGCTGGAACTGGTCAACGGTCGTTTGGTGATCCAGAGTCAGCCGAACTTAGGCACACAACTCCATATTACGGTTGCGAAAATGAGCACATTTGCTGGATAATACTGTTATGACACAATCAGGTCCAGAAACAATACGCTTGATGATTGTCGATGATCAAGAATTGATGCGTGATGGCCTGGTCTCAATTCTGGCGCGACAATCCGGCATTGAGGTTGTCGGCACCGCTTCCGACGGAGTTGAGGCGGTGCAGATGGCTTTGGATGTGCGCCCTGATGTCATGTTGATGGATGTTCGTATGCCCGTGATGGACGGAGTCGCTGCGACTGCCGAAATACATAAGAAAGCGCCAGATTGCCGTGTGATTATGCTGACAACGTTCGATGACGAAGAATATATCATCACAGCCCTACAATCGGGTGCAGTAGGGTATATCTTAAAAAATGTTCCTGCACAAGATCTGGCGGAAGCAGTGCGACTCGCGCATAAAGGGCTGGTGCAACTTGATTCGACTGCGGCGCTCAAAGTTGTAAGTTCGCTGGGAAATGCAACAGGTCATACAGTGAACGCCCTTGATGGGGCAGCAATGAAGCGGTTTGAGGGGCTCACTGAACGTGAGCGCGAAGTGATGCACCTGATCGCGCAGGGAGCCAGCAATCGCGAAATCGCTGATACGCTGGTGATTTCTGAAGGCACGGTCAAGAGTCACATTTCCAGCATTCTTGGCCAGCTTGGCTTACGCGACAGAACACAGGTAGCGGTTTTTGTCTACCAGAATGGCTTAATATAACTTTTTTATAACTGAGGAATACTATGTCACCACGACTTATGCTGGCGGCCCCGGCCAGTGGCAGTGGCAAAACAACCCTGACTGTGGGCCTTGTCGGTGCGTTTCGTCGGCGTGGGCTGGCGGTGCAGCCGTTCAAGTGTGGGCCAGACTACATCGATCCTGGCTATCATACGCAGGCTGCCGATCGCCCCTGCCGCAATCTTGATACCTGGCTCCTGGATCAGGAGCAGGTTCGCACATTGTTTGCCTACACCAGCGCCGACGCCGATATCACACTGATTGAGGGGGTGATGGGTCTGTTCGATGGCCTTGGTGCGCTCGATGATCGTGGCAGCAGTGCCGATGTCGCCCGCCTGTTAGACACTCCTGTTGTGTTGATCGTCGACGCATCTGGTATGGCCAGCAGCGTCGCCGCACTCGTTGATGGCTTTCGCAACTTTGATTCACAGGTCCGTATTGGTGGCGTGCTGCTCAACCGCATGGGGAGTGCACGCCACGCCGACCTCTGTGCTACAGCAATTCAACACCATACGGGTATACCGTGTTTTGGGTATTTGTTACGACACGCAGCCATTCAACTTCCCGAACGCCATCTCGGCCTTGTTACGACTGCGGAAGAAGGACCCTGGATCGATACGCTGGGCCAGATTGCGGATCTCATTGCAGACACATGTGATCTCGATGGTTTGCTGGCATTGGCTGCCACTGCTCCACCATTGCCTTCCCCAACCATTACAACGCCATCGATAACACCATCTGCACACCGATCAGTCATTGCGGTCGCACAGGATGCTGCCTTCTCCTTTACCTATCACGAAACACGCGAACTGCTTGAGTCTGCTGGTGCTGAGGTTGTGCCGTTTAGCCCCATCGCAGATGCCGTACTCCCGCCAGAGACCCGTGGCATCATGCTGAGTGGTGGTTTTCCCGAGCTGTACGCCGAGGCTCTGAGCCGCAACACGGCAATCCACGATGCTATCCGCTCTGCTCACAGGAAGGGTACCCCTATCTACGCTGAATGTGGTGGTCTGATGTATCTCACCGAACAACTGATCGACCAGCAGGACCAGACCTGGCCGATGGTGGGTTTGCTACCCGGTCGGAGTGTGATGACCGACCGACTGGCGCTGGGCTACCGCACCATCCGTGCACCGCAGGACGGACCACTGCTCACCGCGAACGAGACTATGCGCGGCCACGAGTTTCATTACTCACGCTGGGAAGGGCAGCCAGCAACCCTGCCTGCCGCGTATACAGTTCTCGCGCCGGATGGTACCCAGAGCTATGGCGAAGGTGCCTATCTTAACAACCTGATTGCTAGTTACATTCACCTCCACTGGCTGGCTAATCCTAAGATGGCGCAACGGTTTGTAAGTACATGTGCTAAGGCAACATAAAAAGTGAGTTTTCGATGACCAGAATTATTGTATTTACCGGCGGCGCTCGTAGTGGCAAAAGTGCTCGTGCAGAGCAGTACGCACAGTTGCAGGGCCATAGCGTCGTGTATGTTGCGACAGCAGAAGCTGGCGATGCAGAAATGCACCAACGAATCACCCTGCATCGTGAGCGGCGACCAGCGCACTGGCAGACCCTTGAAGCGCCGCGCCATGTCAGTGTGGCATTGCGCCAACTCAACACAGGGACGACGGTGTTGCTCGATTGCCTCACGCTGTTGGTCAGCAATATCTTGCTCGCACACGAGGATAACCCAGAACCATATGTTGATGAAGAAGTTGCGGAATTGATCGCTGCCGCATACGAATACGATTTGACCCTTATTGTCGTAACCAATGAAGTTGGTATGGGGCTGGTGCCGGAGTATTTGCTTGGTCGGCAATACCGCGATCTGCTGGGTCGTGCTGCTCAGCGCATTGCAGTCAATGCGGACGAGGTCTATCTCGTTGTCGCGGGTATCCCGGTCGAATTGCGCGAACTGGCTGCTCCTTGGTCGAAAAAGGAGTAAAATACTCCTGTTCCTTTGGTTACAAAAAGTAGGTAGACATGATCCACGGTGCGCTTGACCATGCTGAACTCGCAACACTCGGGCTACAATCAGACAGCATGTGTGACTTTAGCAGCAACATCAATCCCTTTGGACCACCTGAAAGTGTACGAACGGCAGTGGCGAATGTGGATCTTGCATCCTATCCAGACCGTAGTTGCTATCAAATTCGCCTGGCCCTGGCCGAACACCACTGCTGCGACCCGGCCCATCTTCTGGTTGGCAATGGTAGCAATGAGCTTATCCATCTCATCGCGCGTGCATTGCTCAATCCCGGTAACACAGCGCTGGTGGTGGAACCGACCTTTGGTGAGTACGCACACGCCACTCGACTGGCTGGTGGCATGGTTGTCTCACAGTCATTTCCCGATCACATTGAGACGCTTTGCAAGGCTATCAAGCGCTATCAACCACGACTGGTCTGGGTGTGCATGCCCAATAACCCAACTGGCCAGACCGTGCCTATGGAAGAGGTGGCTGCTCTCGCTGAAGTGTGTACCATGTGTGATAGCCTTCTTGTGCTTGATCGCACCTACCACGCCTTTGCACGCGATGCCGATCCGTTGCATGATCCACTTGACCAATTGGCTCTGCCACAGGTCTTGCGTTTACACTCGCTAACCAAAAGCTATGCGCTGGCCGGAGTACGCCTCGGGTACCTGCACGCGGAACCGGCACTCATTAAACGTATTGGCGTATATCAGCCAACCTGGAGTGTGAACAGCATTGCACAGGTGGCTGCGATAGCAGCGCTAGCAGATCAAACGTTTCTACATGACACTATTCCGCTTGTGTGGCAGGGCAGTGATTATATAGTAAAAGAAATGACGAACCTTGCGTTACCGATTGTGCGTAACGATATGCCTTTTATGCTTGTGAAAGCGGGGAACGGTGCTCAGGTGCGGATGTCGCTTTTGCAACGTGGTTTTGCCGTACGCGACTGTGCTTCGTTTGGTCTGCCCGAATATGTACGCATAGCACCACAGTGTCCTGAAAACAATCAGCGACTTATTGGGGCATGGCAAGCACTCCTGACGTATAGCGAGAAATGAGATGAATATGACAGCTCCTGTAATTATGGTTGTTGGCACGGCATCTTCAGTTGGCAAAAGCTCCATCGTAACTGGGCTGTGTCGTATCGCCGCGCGCCGTGGCCTGCGCGTTGCACCCTTCAAATCCCAGAATATGAGCAACAACGCGGCGGTCACCGCTGATGGGGGCGAGATTGCCCGCAGTATTGCGGTACAGGCCGCCGCTGCCCAAACCGAACCGACTGTTCATATGAATCCTATTCTGATCAAACCCGAAGGAGATCGCCGCAGCCAAATCATTGTCGAAGGTAAGGTGTGGCAAACACTGGAAGCCATCGACTACTGGCAGCGTAAATTGTTGTTGTGGGAAGTGGTGACACGCAACCTCGATACCTTGCGCGAACAGTATGACCTGATTATTGCCGAGGGTGCGGGAAGCCCCGTCGAACTCAACCTTAAACCAAACGATATTGTTAATATGCGCGTGGCAACCTATGCTCAGGCAGCTACATTGCTGGTTGGTGACATCGATGTGGGTGGTATCTTCGCCGCGCTGCTCGGCACCCTCGATCTGCTCGAGCCAGAGGAGCGGTCACTCGTTCGTGGCCTGATTATCAATCGCTTTCGGGGTGACCCCGACCTTTTTGTCGATGGTGTGCATATTCTCGAAGAGCGCAGTGGTGTTCCAGTGTTTGGTATGGTACCCTGGATTAATGATTTAGGTATTGCAGAGGAAGATGCAGTTGCACTCGAACGTCCGCAACCTAAAACAGATGGAGATCAATTGATCATTGCCGTCATCCAGATTCCTGCCATTGCAAACTTCGACGACTTTGATCCACTTGCTCGTGAGACAGGTGTTATCGTGCGTTATATCAGCGATCCCAGAGCGATACACGATGCTGCTGCCGTTATTATCCCTGGTACCAAACATACGCTCGCGGCCCGGCGCTGGTTGCGTGAAAAAGGATTTGATCAAGCACTCCAGCAATATTCGGGCGCCGTGGTTGGTATATGTGGTGGCTACCAACTGCTTGGCCAACAGATCAATGATCCGTTAGGTGTTGAGGGTGACGGGGGCATAGAAACCGGGCTGAACCTGCTTCCAATACACACTACCTTTGTAAGAGACAAACACACCATTCAGATAGAAGCACAATCTCGAGCGCCATGGGGCATGGACATTCCGCTACGCGGCTATGAAATTCACGCAGGACGAACTACCATAGCCACTGATGTACAACCTGTACTTACCATCACACGTCGTGGCACCAACGAATGTTCTGCGAATGATGGCTTTATCAGCGAAGACCATCGAATATGGGGTTGTTACATTCATGGTTTGTTTGATAACACAGCGTTTCGCCATGCATGGTTGAAGACTTTTGGATGGACCGATGTGGCTACATCAGAGTCGATCACCGACCCGTATGATCGGTTGGCGAGTATTATTGAAGAAAATTGTTCGATCGAATTATTATTGCAGCTTATGAAATGAGTACCAGACAGACTGAGTTATTCATCTTTACAAAGGCTTAAAGTGTTATTGTTTGTTTCGTGATTTGTCCTTCCCAAAACAATTTGACAAGATTACACATTCCACATATAATTACGCCCGTTGTTGCGAAAAACCGAAGTTTTACAGGTTATCACAACAATCCTGAACAACAAAACACAGTGGCTTGACAAAACAAAAAACTGTGATATACTTTCAAGGTTGTTCTAAACAGCGTCTCACAGAGTAACATCTGTAGACCAAACAATTCAGCTTCTCCCGGCACCGTCCGTTCCTATAGTTTGTTACCCCTTCCGGGTAACCTCGGTCGGTTCACCATCCTAGTTCTCGGTGACCTGCCCTCTCTTGACGCTGTCGTGAAAGGCTGTGCGTACCTTCACAACTGAATCGTGATGACACACAATTTGTGCGAACCTATTTTTTTCTTTCGTCCCATTCAGTGGGGTGCTTCAGCTACTACGGTAGTTGACTAACACCACCGCTATTATGAAGAGTTTGATCCTGGCTCAGGACGAACGCTGGCGGCGTGCTTAACACATGCAAGT
>WYDT01000045.1 GCA_013122435.1 Chloroflexi bacterium AL-N1 | reverse complement strand
GCCCCGAGGATAATGCGCTTGCGCGATTGCAAATGTCGCCGGTCATGGCGGCCCTTCCGGAACGACTCCGAACATTGCCACGTCCGGGGTGGTTCGACATTACATCGCGCGACGGCCTCCAGACGGAGCTTACGGATTGTGGCTTCACGGATGTCGAAGTGACGGTCTTCGACGCTGTGCTAACCGCCCCGACCGCTCGCGCGATGTGGGAGATGATGGTAGAGAATCCGCCGACCAAGGCGCTGCTGGTGCAGTGCACGGACGCAGAACTTGGGACGATTGAGGAATCGGTACTCGCTCGCTTTGAGGCGTTGGCCGGCGGCCTTGATCGGCCCGTGTCCTTCAAAGCGTCCTGCCATTTTGCCGTGGCGCGGAGCGCATCGTACGCGCAGTCGGCACAAAGTGAGATGCCCGTTGATTGACACCGTACGGGTGCAGCGAGTTGCGACCGCGCTAGAGATCGCTACGACCCAACAAAAAAAGCCACTCACGACAGGTTTTCCCTGTAGGAGTGGTCTTTTCACATCACGGCGCGAGTATAGCACGGCTGTCAACAATGAAAACCCCGCTCTCGCTGCCGCTCAGGTAGCAAGAACGGGGTGATGATGTCCCGCGAGTGTTTCTACTCGCGGAAGCATTCTAGCATAGTTGATACTGGCACTCGCTAGAGAGCACATAGCATAGGTAATGTTAGTAGTTACACCCATCACTACACCTCACTCTCAGACCGCGCAGCTTCGAGGAGATACCGCGCACGCTTGTACTTAGGTCCCCCTCCTCGCTTTAATCCCCATCCAAAGTAGATCGCCTCGACGACGCCCTCACCTTTGGCCAGTGCTTCGATAGCCCTGGCCAGTTTGGGTAACTCTTCGAGTGTCGGTGGTTCTTCACTAATAACTGTGTCATCTTCTGAGGTGTTCTCAGAACGATTCACTGTGGTAGTCTGTGGTTCTTTTTTCGCCTGTTCTGGTTCGATAAGCTTATCAATATTCTTGTGTTCCGAACAGGTTGTACGTTGTTCTGTGCCGTTCTGATGCTGTTCGCGTGTGTTCTGTTGTTCTGGCTGTTCGAGAACATGTTCTGTTATAAAAAGCCTCTCTAGCAACCGTTCGGCGTCGCTCGTATCTAACTCGATAGGGATAATCAGCGACTCAGGATCGGTTAACTCAGGCACAGGAGCGATCCCAAGTTTCTTACTGGCATTCGAGATCATAATCTGCCGCTGCTCTTGCTCGATATAGATCTCTCCGGTGTACTCAAAATTCTTTCGTAGTTCGCCCTGGCCCTCCATTTTCATCGTCTTCACCTGTTTATCTTGCACACCAATGATGATGTGACCGTTGAGTTTTCCCCAACGACGTAGGCCGTGTTCGATAGTGGTCTGTGCATCATCGCACTGCTCAACCACATCGGCATACTCATCGATGATCAAGTGCACAGGTGCAAAGGTTCGCATAATACCACTGCTACGAAGTTTCCGACGTGCTTCCATCTCATCAGCAAATCGGGTAATAGACTGATTGATAGCTTTGTAATCATTGTTATAGCCAGCGACATCGCAACCTGGCCACATACCTTTAGCTGCGTCGGGATCGCACACAAAAACAGTCTCACCCCGCTTGATGCGACGGGTGGCAATCTCATGGATGACAGTTGTTTTGCCACCGCGACTGTGGCCGATAACGAGCAAGTGTAGGCAGTTGGTGAACGCGGTCAACCAGTCCCATGCCGGATCGATAGCAACACCTCGTATCCGCTGTAACTCGGCTTCGAGTTTTTCGATCCGTTGCTCGGCCTTTTTGAGACAGGCAATAGCTCGGTGGGCGATCTCTTCAACAGAGATCGTTTTGTCCTGGCTGGCTACCGCTGGTGTGTTCTGTTGCATATTTTGGTAAATGCGTCGGTTGATGCGCCAAATGTAGACACGCCAACTCAACCAGATCGCACCGCTCAGAAACAAAGCACCAAAGGTGATCAGGCCGAGAATAAGTAAACCGCGTTCCTGTGGTGTCATATTATACTTTCCTTCTTCTGATTACCATCACCTGTTCAGGATAAACCGAAACAAGAATACACACAATACCAAAAACGACCATTGTTGGTATTACATAGATAAATCGCTCAACCAAAATGTCATCAAACACGTTCCAATAGCCCCAGAACGTTAGTGCACTATCGACGATGGTCGATGCAATATACCAAACACTCTTTATTTCACTCGACCATTGCACCAGTACGATAATGAACTGAATAATCAAGCCAAGTACCCAAGCGGCGGGGTGGATACCCTGCCAGAATGCCCATGATGGTTCCCAGCCTCCATTGACAGAGATAACTGACCCAAATGCGGTAGTAAGCACCCCTATCAGTGCCAGTATTCGCAGCGCCCAGCGTGCAACAAATCGAATATGCTCTTTTTCTAGCACGCCCGTGTCTAGTTCAACGGGTACAGGCGTGGGGGCGGTCTTCTGAGTGTTGTTAGATTTGCCCTGGGCGCTGGCCTGTGTTGGCTGCTGAACCACTATAACAGGTTGTGGTGGCACACTTGCCTGTGTCGAATGATTACTGGTGTTTGATGTTTGTGTATTTTGTAGTAATTGCTCTAGGAGTTCCGACTCTGTAGCTGTTGGTTTATTCATAAGACATTAAAACGCGCTCTGTGTCGATTGTAGGTATCTCACAGAAGTGCGACTCCTTTCGTGCTACAGTGAGCATATAGAACGCGGAGTAAGGGAAATGCGACTCCGGTCCATCGTGTTTCAGGGATGCGATGGACTGCTCCGCTTCCATTGCGCTCCAATAATCTGGCCCATGTCGGCCAGCACGCCGGGTGCTCAAAATCAATCACGACCAGGCCACCGCTAACCTGACCACACACAATACCAATATTGTTTGTTGGTGCCTGGTCGTTAAACCATAGTTTCATCTCTTCAAGCGTCGATTTTCGCTGACTATAGACCCGCCATGGGGCTTGTCTGTGTTCCGGTGGATAGATGGGTTGTATCTCAGTGGTTTGTTCTAATACCAGATCGTTTGGGTTCTTGAGTCCCCACGATATCGGGATAACACTCAACCCTGCTTTTTTGTATTCCAATGCGATGTCTATCATTCTTATACTCATAATCACACCTCACAATACTAATTTCAACGGCCACACTTCGACCTCAGCGCTCGGCGCTCGGTGTTGCTGTAGCTCGGCTTCAAACGCTGTCGTATCAGCGCTCTCGGCGACAGCAACGCGTGTCACCAGGGCAATCACCGGAATACCTGACTCGCTCACACCTTCCCAGATACGAGCGGGAACAGTGCCTGTGTCGGTGCGAAGGGTGATCAATTTCTCAGTCGACTCAATGGTGATTCTCATGTAGTTTCCTCCATCGATAACTCACGGTATGGTAGGTATCTCCGTCTCGTTTTCGCGCAGCCTGATCTTCTTTGGGTATCCGCTCGACCCCAGCAGGAATGTCACACACACGCTGAAACGTGATGAGTTCCACATCACCCAGCTTCTTTCCTTTCCGGCTAAACGTGACAATGACCGACACGGCTGTGTCGCGCACTGCGATCCGTGCACCACCTGGGAGATCGGCAGCGCGATCCTGGCCGGTTCGGGCTGCCTGGCGGCGTAGCTCCTGGTAGATCTGTGCTAGCTTTGACATTCTGGGGCCTCGCTGGTGTCTTCGCTCTTTGTAGCTATTGACTGCTGAAGATACACACCTGGTGCAGTCACAATGCGGCGTAGCGCATCATCATTAAGAAAACCCCACTGAGGAGCGTAGTGCGTTCTCCATTGTTGTTGCCATTTCAGGGTAACCAGCGAGTA
Organism: Chloroflexi bacterium AL-N1; assembly: GCA_013122435.1. Taxonomy (GTDB): domain Bacteria; phylum Chloroflexota; class Chloroflexia; order Chloroflexales; family Roseiflexaceae; genus AL-N1. Next base: position 55,641 of record WYDT01000045.1, on the reverse strand, counting down.
TGCTAACTGCTGGTCTTTTGGACAGTGTTCAATCCAGATTGTTTTCGTCGGGCTAAGGCTGTACCCTCTTACGACCTGTGTAGCGATAAATTCAAAGGCATTCGTAACACTGATACCAGGGTTATCAGGTAGTTCAGTCAGCATCACGACAGCAACATCATCGAGGTGCTGCCAGATACGTAGACCGCAATGCGCTGCACCATCATAGAAGCCTCTAAAATTGAAGACTGTATCAACTTGCGGGGTTGGAAGATGGTTCATTTTTTACGACTCCTGGTGTTCTAGGGATACATGAGAAAGGACGAGACCTCTCCCTACAATTCGCATTCTTTCAAAAACTGATCTATCTCTGGTTGCGACCGCTCCAATGCTCCAGCATCGCCATTCGTGGCGATACCTCCGGCGCTATCGTCGTTTTCGTCGATGTTGGCCATCATCGCCAGATCAGGCGATGGGAAGGAGAGGACGGGGCCTCTCCCGTCTCCGTCATCGTCAGATGTGGCGATGTCAGCTGAGAGTTGATTGATAGCAGCCATCAGTGCACGACGTTCTAGCAGTGGCATCGCTTTGAGCTTTTGTAGCCAGCGCTGAGTCTTGCGTTTGATGCGCTCTCGCTCTCGGAAGTTACTCCCAAGGTAGCGGTAATCATGAAGCTCGACCGGCTCGGGATAGTTCATCCAGAGATGTTCGGTTGCCACGCGGCCACTACGAGTCACCGCGTTGAAGCTGATCACCCGCCAGTCACTAAGCATCTGGGCATACATCTGAGACCAGTAGCCCGAGATGGCAATGTTACAGCGTAGTGTCTTGATCAGCCTCAGCAGCTTCAGGTGTTGCTCATCCTCAAAAAACTCATGCTGATAATATGCCTGCTGGGTGCTGCGAACTTCCATCAGATAGGGCGGATCGAGATAGAGAAACGCATCACGTCCAAACCGGAAGCTGTTCAGAAATTCGAGGGCATCGCCACAACGAACGATGACACCAGGCATGGAGTGTTCTTGCCAGTGCTGCACCACGTCAGGATTAGCATCGATACCGATAGAGCGCGTAGCTGGTCGTTTGTACCGCAACACCGCACCCTTACCGAGGAATGGCTCACCGTAGAAGGTGTGTGTTGGTATCTGATGGATGATTGCCTGGTACACACCGGCCTGGGCCTTGCCACCTGGGTACGCCATTACTCTTCCCTCCCAACCCAGAAGTTGTTAGGAACCATGTAGCTTTCGCTACGAACGGCTACCCCTTCGACAAGCTCAGGGTTCGCCAGGCTTGCGCGGTCAGCTTCGTTGACTACAACAACATTGGGTGTCTTTTTGAAACGCTTGATGTAGGCAGTGATAGCCTCGCTGATCTTCTGTGTAGTCGTCAGGTTTTTACTATCGTCGAACCAGCCAAGAAAGATATCATACGTCTTCATAGTCACCTCACGCCGTCACCACGTAGGGAACACCCCACGGCTCTACAACGAATAACTGAATATCGACTGCCTCACCTGCGACCGGCTCGGTTGTCGCTGACGGTGTACCGGCTCTGGGCTGAGATTGCATCAGTTGCCTGACCTGGTGCGCGTAAATCTTATCCTGCGCCATGCGCTCATAGATGAACTTGAGTGCATAGAGCACACTCGAATGATGCACCCCGAGCGCTCGGGCGATCCGCGTCGGTGGTCAGTTGTGGCGCTCGGCCAGGACAAACATCACAGCCCAGCGTGCATCAACAACCTCACTAGCGCGTGAGGGACCGAGGATAGTAGCAGCGTGAATACCAAAGATTTTCATTGCTGCATCGAGGAGTAAAGCTATCATTGCAAACCTCCGGGTGTTTGGTATTTCCGATAATCATCAACATTCAGTTCGATAATATAGGCCCGGCCATAGATACGGCTTGCAATGCGTCCTTCGTGGGCAGTTACAGCCTTGTTACTGGTCAGGATTGTGATACGCTGATACAGATAGCGTGCATTGATTAACTCAAACAGTGTGGTATTATTGTGCTCGGTATTCGGTTGTGTCCCGATATCATCGAGCACCAGCATACCAACAGTTTGCAGCGCTTCCATACGTGCATCAGCACTACGGTCAGCAAAACCACTGTTGATGAAGCGTATCAACTGTGGAACACTGGCATAACTCACAGACATGCCACGCTCGATACCAATGTGAGCTATGGCAGCGGCGAGGTGGCTCTTTCCGCTGCCGTACCCTCCATACAGGTACAACCAGCCATCAAGCCGCTCAGTATATTCCATCACTCGTATAAATACATCTTCTAACATTGCCCGTTGTGCTGCTTCATCTCGGCCATCGTAAGCTTGTAGCGGTCGTTGCACATCAAAGGTTCCCAGATGGCAATGTACTAGATTCCCCAGTTCTTCATCAAGGTGTGCAAGGAGTTCCTGTTTACGAAACTGTGCTTGCTGGGCTGCCTGTTGTTCCTGCTGTGAAAGCGTGCATTCACAGGGAAACAAACGAGCAAAATCAGGATAATCAAAAGTAACTGGTTTTTTGTACCACCCAGCACCGCCACAGCGATTACAAACGTCCCATTGCTCTGAGTTTTCTACGGTTTTCTTCAATTCGTTCTGGTGATGGCATTTGCCAGGTTGACTCGTAGAGAGGCTCTGACCCAATGCCAAAGCTGCGAGTTCGCCCGGACTGATGCGCTGTAGTCCGTTGTTTTTGTGGTTTTCCTGACCCATTGGAAGACTCCTGTTGTGTTATGTTGCTCCATTCCGGCACACGCTCACCAAGCTGCCAGCGTCGGACAACCAGCCCAACCGGACTGGTGACGCGGGGGGTATTTTTGGCATTGGTGAGATCGTCTAAAAAATCCTGGGGGGCTCGTTCGGGGTACTGCTCGGCGAGTTGAGCAGCAACGGTTTTGGTGACATGGTTATCGCAGAGAGTCTGAAATAACTTTTTATTCGCAATAGAATGAAACACGCGCATGCGCGTGACTCCTCCCCCTCCTAATGAATCATGTATACCAACATGAACGACTCCTCGATCACAAGATCGATCATACCGATCTGCTACGTCGGTATACGTGGCTGTGGTCAGTGATTCGTCGTGTGTGATCGGGCGATCAATTTCTGGTGATCGATCATCGCTAAGATCGATCAGGTGATCGATCTGGTGATCGACATGAGAGGTGACATAAATACGCCGATATTTCCCGATCTGTTCCCGTCGAATACACGCAGAGCTTTCTAGTTGTCGCATCAGTTTGGGAAGTGCACCAGGTGAACACCCGAGGTGTTCAGCGATAGCACGATGACCAGCAATACAACTGCGACCCTGTGCATGCCAGGACAACCATGTAAGCAATCGATCTAACAATCCAGTAGACTGATCAATAAAAAGTGATCGTTCTGAGGGATGATCACTCGTCAGATCGGTGAGGTGATCAGGTTGATTGCTGAGGACGTAGATCTTCTGGCTGTACCCCAGTGACTCCCGTCGAATGCACCCACTCTGCTCTAGTTGTCGCATCAGTTTGGGAAGTGCACCAGGTGAACACCCGAGGTGCTCGGCAATAGTGCGGTGACCAACTATAAAGCCTTGACCATCGGCAGCCCTCGCACGCCACTTCAGCCAGTCGAGAAGTCGGTGAATAAGCTTGTGTGCCATAACATCCTTCCTTTTCATCAGAGTTGTGACTGTTTTTGTCACAACGGTGTGCTACAATACGCACAGTGCTACAATGGAATAAGCCGTAACTTCCACGCTAAACACCTGCATTGTTCAGGTGTTTAGTTTTTTGACGGGAGAGACCCCGTCCTCTACAACACATTCGGACAGGAGAGGCCCTGTCCGCTCACAGCGGCCCTGTCCGCTACTCCTACCTTTGCTAGTACAATTCTCTTTCGTAATCTTTCTTGAAACGAAGAGAATATCCATGTCCATCGACCAGGCTGTTGATGCTTTTCTGTTGCACCGACGATTGAAGGGTTGTAGCGCTGATACACGCAACCTGTACCGTCGTCGGCTCCACTTCTGGCAGCAGTGGCACACCACGCGCTATGCTACCGAGTGCATCGATCTGATTAGCATTGATCACCTTCGCACCTTTTTCGTGTACCTCACTGATGAGCATGTTGCTCACCAAAACAACCCCTATCGACCTGCCACCGGCAAACGCCTCACACCTGCCTCGGTCGATAGTTTTTACCGGATACTACGAGCCTTCTGGCGCTTTCTCGACGATGAGAACCTGCTCACCAATACCCAAGTCCGATTTTTCGAGCGTGGTCGTATTCCTCGGCCACAGATACCCGAGCGAGAGCGACCGGCAGCTACTGAGTCGCTCATCACTGAACTGTTGACCGCGTGTGACCTGGCACACGATGAGTACCCTGAGCGGTCTGCACGCGACCGTCTCACAGTGTTGTTGCTTTATGAGAGCGGTATGCGTGTCAGTGAACTGTGTCACCTCACCGATAGCGACCTGGCGATCCGCGACCGCGCCGCCAAAGTTGTCGGCAAAGGAGGTCGTTTTCGCTGGGTCTTCTGGTCTGACCGAACGGCTCAGGCTCTGGCCGACTACCTCCCTATTCGGCGTGGTCCAGTCGGTGACTTCGTGATACGGGGCTGCTCGACGCGGAACGATGGCGGAGCAATGACCCGTGATGCCGTTCGCTGTGCTCTCAAGCGATTGTCAGCGTCGGTTGGGGTGACGCTGCCGCATTCTGCGCCGGTGCACTGTTTGCGGCATGGGTTTGTGCACGCGGCGCTGGACGCGGGGCTAGATATCTCTGAAGTCGCACAACTGGCCGGACACACCGATATTGCAACGACGATGATCTATGCGCGTCGTGACCGAAACCGCCTACAGAAAAGCCATCAGCGAATTTTCCGCTGATGGGGACTGGTAAAATGCTTCGTATTGTGTATAATGAAAGTGTCTGATATATGTGGAAGCGGTTTGTTTCGCTCTCGGCCAGGAGTGCCGGGGCGAGTGGCCACGATGCAGGATTACGACTAGTGACCGTATGGAGCGCTTGCGTTCTTCGGTATACTGAAACTGGTTGACTAGTACTCAGTAGGTTCTAGGTTCGAGTCCTAGTCGGGGAGCCACTACAGAGGGGTAAGTTATCAACTTACTCCTATTTTTGTTTGTGCATTTCATTTGTCTAAAAATTATATGTACTACGCCAAGGGCTTGGCTAGGATAACATACAAAGTTCCAGAAGCGACCCATCGGTATGTGTATAACAAAACAAGCCCCTAGTCTCCAGTCTCTAGCCTCTCAACCCTTCCTCACCGCCCCACAAACTCCAGCGCAGTCTCACCCAGATAAATACGTTCACCACTACGCAGCACATACACATCGCCGGGATTCACCTGCTGATTGCCCACCATTACACCCTGTTCAGATTGCTCCGCGATCTCCATCGTAAAGCCCTGTGATGTACGACGTATATTGGCATGCCGCCATGAAACCGCTGGATCAGGCAAATAGATGTCGCAGCCATCGTAACGACCAATCGACGTGTGGTCAATTACCTCGCGTACCAACCCGATCTGATCGCCATTGAGCACACGCAGTTCGCCCCGCGAGAGCACCTGACGCGCCAGTGGAATCAGAGCGCCGATACACGCGCCGAGCAACATCAGCCCAACACCACCGACCACGACCTGGGTAAGACCACTCTGCGCGAGAAACAACTGTGTCAGCCCTTCGTAAAGCAGCCCACCAAGCGCGCCGCCGATGAGACCACCAAAGGCACCAAAGAGCGCCCGGCGTCGCTGGCGACTCACAACCATATCAGAGAGACCGATAAAGCCACCCAGCAACATCCATCCCAGTATCCGGCCAACAAACCCGGCGCCCATGGTAAGGAATATAATCTCTGCGAGGAGCAGGCCCACCAGCCCGGCCACTAATCCCGCCACAGCCCCGAAGAACCCATCACGGATCGCACGACGAGGCACACGTTTGATCAGTGCGCCATCTGTCGCGGCAACACAGCCCCCTATAAAAAGACCTAAACCGGCTCCAACAATCGGAAAAGCTATCCAAATACTGAGATGTACCAGAGAAAAGCTCCCAATGACCCACCAGCCAAGCAGCCCACCAAGCGCGCCAAGTACGGCTGTACAATAGATTTGCCAAGGTTTATTCATTGTGTTACTCCATCATGCACTGTTGCTACTTATCGGCGAGTAATTGCGGTGTCACGGCCTGTGCGCCACAGTTCGAGCAGAACTGAGCACCTGCGCGCATCGGACGGCCACACTGATCACAGAAGATACGGCGTTCAGGAATGGCGGCGGTTTGTGGAGCACCACAGATATTACAGAACCTCGCGTCCGCCACAGTCAACTCCGCATCACACCGACGGCAATGGGGTAATTCTGGGGTAATAACCACCACACTCGGTACATCGATAATTGTCTGGTTGCCTGCTATCAATGCTGCAGGGATCGGTGCATCAGTGGGTGTTTCACGGCGCCGCATCATTATTGGTATGAGCAAAGCTCCCAGAACAGGCAACAGCAGTAGCACACCAACGAGTGGTGTGGAACGCACATAGATCATATGCGGCTCGACATAGCCACCACCCACCGCCGCAACATCATTTACATTTACGGCGATGTCACGACGGGTACCATCATAAAAAGGACGCGGGCTAGTATACGTAATGCGGTATTCTTGCTGGAGGTTGCCTGCCAATTGCGTGTAGAGCGTAGCTAATTCGTCGGCGCGAGGAGCATAGAAATAGTCGCCGCTGGTCTCTTCAGCGATGCGTGTGAGCACAGTCTCGTCGATGCCATCCTCATCGTTGCTGTCGCGATTGCCCAAACCGATCACATACGCACTCTGTTCCTGGCCAACAGCATAACTAATCGCCTGTTCAAGACTATCACGGCTACCATATCCGGCGGGGCAGTTATTTGCTTCACGACAATCCTGCCCATCGGTTAGCACCAGCAGCGCACGACGACCCTCACTCATGCTGAGCGTATCGACCCCAGTGATAACACTATCGTAGAGGGCAGTCCCACCATCGGGGCGCAGACGATCAATCGCATTGAGCAAGGTCTGTGTATCACTGGTAAACGGCTGCAACACATCAGTATTGGAGTTAAACGCAACCAGTGCCGTACGATCACCGGGGCGCATCTGCTCCACGAAAGCACGCGCAGCCTTACGTGCGCCCTCCATTTTGCCCGACTCATCCATGCTGCCTGAGCGATCAATCACCAGAACAGTATCAATCGAACTCGCACCACCGGCAGCAAAATCGGTAATCGTCACCGACTGATTATCTTCGGTAATATCAAAATCGTCGACATTTAAGCCAGCAACAGGATCGCCATAATCGTCCGTCACGCTGACGAAGAGCGTAATATCTGGATACGCAGAGGTATCCACCTGTGTCACCTGTGAGCCACCGGAAGCAGACGACATAGAGGATTGAGTAGGTATGCCCACGGTATACATCAAGAGCCCGATGAGTAACAGACCACCTACAACAGAAAGCAAAAGCAAACGGCGCATGGGGAACCTCCAAACACCTACGGAAATGTCAAATATTCAAGCAGTATTGTTATGACGTTCGCTGAGGCAATTTTGATGCACCTTTTTGGATTATTTTTGAGAAGAAATAGTGTACTTTCGCGAACGCCTGGATAGAAGGAGCATGATTGGGGCAGAAAGATATCCAGCAGCGAAAACACGCAGGGTGGAAGGCAGCAATAGAAAGCTGATGGTAATAGAGAGGATTGATCAGAAAAACACACACTGACAACAACTCTCTACAAGCTTGAACAAAAAGAAACAGGCAGGCAATTGCCTGCCTGTTCAAAAGTATTTGGAGTTGGAAAAACTTACTCTTTTTCTGAGAGTTGTTCTACTTCCGCTATAAGGGTGTTCAAATCCGTCGGCAGTTTATTTTGGTCTTCCGTACCTACAGTATGCGCTGCGTGATCACCACCTGCATTCGTTACGTAGTCACCGTCGATACGAAACTGTCCGGTTGGTCCCGTCAGATCATATAACTGAAGGCCCTGCGTATTTATTTCGCCATCCTCGTTTTTTCCATGCCTGAGGAACAATACATATTCCTCTCCCACTACTAACACAGGATTTTTCGGGAAACTCCAGATTCGTCATGTGGGTACCCTCTTCATTACCAAGACCTGGTGCAGGCATTTCGCTACCGATTTGCGTAACCATAAGCTCTTTCCCAGCATCCCCTTTGAGAACTTCGGTCACCTCAAAGGTGGTATCCATAAAAGGTACATGAGAGGTTTCTTCACTGATTATTTTCTTTTCGAGGGTCGTTCCCGATAGTATTTCCAGTTTCTGTTCCTGTGTAAGATCATCAGGTGAACCTTCCATACCACGTTCACGCATGCCCTGCTCAAGAGTCAGAATATATTGTGGTACTTCTTTGGCTCGCTCAGCCAGATCGTCTGGCAAACCATATGTGGGCAACGTTTCTGTGAGGAGACGATTGTGTGTTGAGGTTACCCGACCACATACAATAACATCAGCTACATCATATAATTCATCTACCGTATAGACAAAATGGGTCCAATTCCCGTGAGCAGTCAGTTTGTCTTCATCTTCAGAAACATGGTGTTCGTCAGAGAATGTAGTAAACCAATTTCCCTGGGTAACCGTTTGTTTGATACTTGTATCATTAGAAAAGGGCGATTGATAGCTGCTCACAAAACCAATTCCCAATCCGAGGATACACACTAAACTGATAATTAGTTTGGTTTTTATAGATACACTCCTAATTATAATACGCCACAAAACACCTGATATTTTGCATCCATGAGGTCTATTTCGACCTGGATTGGTACAATATTGGTGAGCTTTCCTTGACGCATGACTGCATCTGTCTCGGAGCGGTGTGCTAATGAACCAACGGCATGTCCTAATTTCATGCAAGAAGGTATGTCTGCGTGTATCCCGACTACCCCACCCGGACCTAAAGCTGACGAGTCACTGTTGAGAATCGCCTCTGAATACCTCCAAACAGTATCAAGGTCTGCGCCAGAACCATCGCCTGTGAAGGCATCAAAGCAGATGGAAGGAATGGGAGAACAAATTATAACATAGCCAAGGGGATCAACACGATTCAGATCTATCGAACGGGTTCTTAGCTCAACATTACTACAGTTGTAAAAAATATCAGGTCTATCAGGCATCACAGCAGTCCATGTGTCAACTGCATAATCGGCCTCTGCACTATAACTTCCATTATGACAGGTACTAATACTACCATTAGAAATAAGGTGACCTCTTGAATTATAGCCTGGCCCCAACGTGATGAGCTATCGCCTCGCCTGCTTGAAAAGAGAGCAAGAAGAGTGCTAATGTAATTCCTCCAAAGATCCAAAACGTATACGAAGACATCGACTTTGTTAATGAATTTCTCTTGTTCATTAGACCTCCTCAATAATTACTAAAATCACTTACACACATAAACCTTCGAGTATAGATCAAGTCTGACTAAATCCCCCTTTCTCATGGTTAAACTCAACATTTGTTATTCAAATACTGATTTGCATATGTACATATGATACGTTTGTACAGTAGTATATGCCCAGAACAAGGAGAAAAATGATAGTGGATATGATATTAACTTCCTCGCTACGAAGCGCCTCTTACTCTACGTGTCAATCACGTACACTCTCTTAGAAGACGTCCATAGGATTATGATAGTTCCTCTAAGAAAAACTTCCACTCTGATAAAACAACATTATATAAATGACGTAATGGTAAATAAAATCTTTGTAGTAATGATGTATAGCTATTGTATAGAATATTTTAAAAATGTAAATAGCCCATCCTGGCTATTTCTTTTCTGTCAATTGAGATCCTCTCCGTAACCAATACAAGTTACTCGCTGAGACACGACTACTAACACCTAACTTCTTAAAGATATGGTTCATATGATTATGCACAGTATGTACACTAATACCGAGACGAACAGCAATCTCTACATTTGATTTACCTTCAGAAAGCTGTGCAAAAACCTCTTCTTCACGGATGGTTAACTTCTCAAATAATTGCATTGTAATCTCCTTACATAATTATTCTCAGAGAGAAAGATGAGAACACAATGGAACATTTATTTTCCTTCTATATCTTATAACGTGTAGTGATGCAGAAATGTAACAGAAAGTTAAAACAGTACGGGTATAACATTGTTCGTAGTAACAGCAGTCTGGCATAGCCAGCACACGTCTGCACAGCTAAATATAAAGGAAATATATCTAAGGAGGAGGGAGGCAAGGTGTTTTGAAGGTAGTTAAACGCTTCCGGAAGCTCAATAAAGAATTTTCGGAAGCGATAAATACTTAGGGATTACTGCGAACAAACTCTTCGATCTCACCAATCTCATCACCACTCAGACGGAAATCACCAGCACCGATGATGCCAGCAATCTGTGAGCCATTGCGACCACCAACGATAGCTGCGGTCACCGCAGGATGGCGCAACGTCCACGCAATTGCTACCTCACCGGCAGAGCGGCCATGCCGCTCACCGAGCTCACTCAGCAGCGCAGCCAACGCCAGATTGCGTGAGAGGCGCGGTTCCTGGAATTCAGGATTGTTTCGCCGCCAATCGTTCTCAGGGAAATCCGCCACCCGCTCACGCGTCATTGCACCGGTAAGCATCCCCGAGGCCATTGGTGAATACACAATGACACCAATATTGTGCTCCTGACAGAACGGCAGAATCTCCTCCTCAATGTCGCGGCTCAACAATGAGTAGGGCGGCTGCAGCGATGAGATCGGTGCAATCGCCTGCGCCCGCCGCATCTGATCAACACTGAAGTTCGACACCCCAAGATAGCGAATCTTCCCCTCAGCCTGTAGTTCGGCCATCGTCGTCCACCCCTCTTCGATATCAGGGTCAGGATTGGGCCAGTGGATCTGCATCAGATCAATGACATCTACATTGAGGCGGCGGAGGCTGTCCTCGACCTCACGACGCACCGAAGCGGCACTGAGACTGCTGGTAATATTGCGCTGGGAATCCCACACCAACGAACACTTGGTGAAGACATATGGCTTCTCAGAACGGCCTTTGATTGCCTCAGCAACAACCTCTTCCGAGTGTCCCAGACCATAGACCGGTGCCGTATCGATCCAATTCATTCCCAGATCGAGTGAGCGCTGAATTGCCTCAATCGATGCTTTATCATCCTGTAACCCCCATCCAAACGACCAATCACCACCGCCAACCGCCCAACTCCCAAATCCAATCGGCGTGATCTGCATATCCGTATTTCCGAAAGCTCGGACTTTCATGAAAAACTCCTTTAGATAGTAAACTTTCTATGCTTCAATACAGTGGTACGTACAAAACAAGCAGTACAGATTTTCTACCAACTATTCACCCCAAACCGGGGAATTTTTCCCTTGCTACATGTTACTCATGTTGGTATAGTTCACAGTAACATCCTGTTGAGTTTGCAACCTATGTTACTATTGCATCGTCATACCAATGCTCTCAACCAAAACAGCTTATTCTAAGAGGGTCCATGGTCTTCTATCATATATTTTTAAGAATATCCAAAGTCCTGAGATGGATTTTTGGTGCGCTCTTTTTATTTGTTGGTATTCTCGGAATCATTCTGCCCATTCTCCCTGGATGGCCATTTCTGATACCAGGAATTCTCCTTCTGGGTCGAAAAGATCGTCTGGTACGCCACAGCCACCTGATACTGCGACGCATATTGCGACGGCTACGACGTCATCGGCGCCCGGTGGTACGCACCATTGGCTCGCGCCTTTCGATAGAGTATGTGCGTAGTCGCCGTATGCTCTTCCCAGCTATCATCGCCGCAGAACGGGCATTACAAAACACACGTTTGCCTTTCCCGCAAGCTTAGTAACGCTTTGCACAAAGTTGCTAAATACTTCTCCACATGGTATGATTTTGGGGCCCTATGCTGAATGTGATCGAGCATATGTTTTGAGTCAACATATGTTTTGAAGGGAGCTTCGCACCAATAGCAAGATATGCGGTGGTCCGCAGAAGCTTGCGGGCGGGCACCCACCTGCGAAAGCGGATTCAAAACACGCCGTTCACGTCAGTCATAGGGTGTTTATTGGTGAGAGCTACTATAAGATCTCGTCGCTGTTTGAAGAATATGCAGTATGATCTATTTAATCTATGGCCCCGACGAACTTGCCCGCAGTGAAGCTCTTACAACCCTCAAACAAACTATCCCCCCTGATCTGGCCGATCTCAACATCTCCACACTTGATGGGCGCAAACTCAAAACCGAAACGCTTATCTCTGAATGTGAGGCCTTTCCGTTTATTGCCGAGTGCCGGATCGTCATTGTACACAATTTATTGAAACACCAGAAAGCCGGGAAAGAACGCGACACCATACGTGATTATCTGACTCGTCTACCCCAAACATGCGATCTCATCTTTGTGGAAAGCGAAACCATTGACAAACGTAATGCCATCTTTACGTACCTCAAGAAAGCAGGCAAGCTTCAGGAATGTACTCCCAAAGAGGGCAACGATCTGTTATGCTGGATCGCCGAACAGTCCCAACAACTTGGTGTTACCATTGAAGGGTCGGCCACTCGGCATCTGATTGACTATGTGGGTAACGAGGGTCGCGCGCTGGCCAATGAGTTGGACAAGCTTGCCAGCTACGTCGGGCATGGTGGGCACATTACCGCTGACCACATTGATCTGCTCGTCACCGATGGCCAGGAGCAGAACTTGTTTGCATTTATCGACCAACTCAGTCAAAGGCGACGCGACACCGCCTATGGGAGCCTGCGACACCTGTTTGCTGATGGGCAGGCACCAACCTACATCCTCTTTATGATTGCGCGGCAGGTGCGTATTCTACTGGGCGTAAAGGAGTTTGCCAACCAGCGTATGCGAGTCGATGATATCGCTGCACAGACCGGCCAGCGACCGTTTGTGGTACGCAAAGCCTTGGAGCAGGTACGCAGCTTCAGCCATGCCGAGTTAGTTACATTCCACGACCGTGTGCTTGAGCTTGATCACGCCACCAAAACCGGACGGATTACCCCTGAAACCGCGCTCGAAGTTTTAGTTGTCGAAATGTGTCACTAGAAGGCACATAAAAAAGGCCGTTAGAGGCCTTCCCCATAACCGACAAAGACAATGGTATATCCCGATTTAGGCGCTCTTACTGGCGACTAACTTCTTCACAAGGCGAGACTTGCGCCGAGCGGCATTATTCTTGTGAACAATACCCTTTGATGCTGCTTTATCAAGTGATATAAGTGCCTCACGTACAGCATCTTCGGCTGAGTCACCACTAAAGATAGCATCTTCAGCCTTCTTAACCATAGTCTTGACACGTGAATTGTACATACGATTACGCAGGCGCTTGCGTTCATTCGTACGAATGCGTTTACGAGCCGATGATGTATTCGCCAAAGTAACATTCCTCCCATATAATGTCACTGCATTAAGACAGTATAGACAGTCAAATTTTCGCTTTGCACTAAACGGCGATTATAGCAGAAAGCTCCAGGCATCGCAAATGTCATCAACGACGGGCTCACCACCATCCACACCATCACCGAGGCGTTGGAGCGCTTTTCTGAACACTTTTATTGTCGCCGGCAGCTATCTCTTGAGTCGTGTGCTAGGGCTCATCCGCGACATTATTATTGCCAGCCAGTTTGGCACTTCACTTGATCTCAGTGCTTATCGGGCAGCCTTTGGTGTGCTCGACATTGTCTATCTGGTCATTGCTGGTGGTGCACTGGGATCGGCCTTCATTCCAGTATTTGCAGCCTTTCTAACCAAGCAACGTCAGGAAGATGCCTGGCGACTTGCCAGCAGTGTGCTCAACGTTATTCTGGTTGGGCTACTGGTTACATGTGTATTGATTGCGATATTTGCCCAACCGCTTGTTGCGCTGACTGTGGCAAGGGGATTTGATCCGGAGAACCAAGCGCTTACGGCACAGCTATTACGTATGTTGCTAATCCAACCAGTGTTGCTTGGCATTGGTGGGCTGGCTAAAGCCACGCTGGAATCATTTGATCGTTTTGCGCTGCCTGCGATTGGTTCAAACCTTTACAACTTAGGTATTATTGGTGGAGCACTGCTTGCCCCCATATTTGGTATTGGTATTTTTGGCCTGGTCTGGGGTGTTATTGGTGGGGCACTCCTGTTTCTTATCATACAAATACCAGGGCTCATTACGGTTGGTGCACGCTATACACCGACCTTTCGACTCAATACTCCCGGACTCTGGCAGGTGGCTCGCTTGCTTGGTCCACGACTTTTTGGTCAGTCGGCGTGGCAGATCAATTTGATCGTTATCATCTCCTTTGCCTCGGTAGTTGGTGAACAGGCTGCTGCCGCCAACGCATACGCCTTTCAGCTTATGCTACTCCCACATGGTCTGGTGGCACTAAGTCTGGGAACCGTACTCTTCCCACAGCTTGCACGGCACTTTGCCGATGGCAACATCGACACACTCCGAGAAATCGTACTGAGTGGCATACGCAGTGTCCTCTTTCTCGCACTGCCAGCAGCCGTACTCCTTGGCATGCTGCGAGTCCCTCTTATTGAGCTATTGTTTCAGCGTGGCGATTTTACTGGTGCATCCACAATGCTCACGGCAGAGGCACTGGGGTTTTATGCCATTGGATTGGCTGCCTTCGCTGCATCAGAGATTATCGTGCGGACATTCTATGCCATGCAGGATACACTCACACCAGTGCTTGTGGTGGTTGTCACGGTAGTCGTTAATATTACCCTGGCATGGTTGCTGCTGGAGTTTGGCCTGGCAGGATTAGCCCTCGCATTCAGCCTTGCCAATGTGCTTGAAATGATCATATTGCTCATTATTTCACGGCAACGACTGGGTGCTTTCGGAGCAGGTTTCTGGCGCGCTGTTGGTAGCATGGCCATAGCAACACTAGCCGTTGGTGGGGCGCTGCTGGCTTTATTGACGGTATCAACACCCCAACTACCTTTTCTCCAATCTGCGCTGATCTATCAATGGCCAAACGATTTTGCTATGCTGGGTCTCTGGCTAGCGTGTGCTTTTGGCATCAGCAGTGTCGTGTACGGTGGCATAACCGCGCTATTTGGTCTCAGTGAAGTTGCGACAACCTGGCAGCAACTACAAGGAATTGTTGCACGTCTCCGCCGATAAACAGATCCGGCTTGTATTCAACAGACGCTAATGCTATACTCGTCGCGAACATGTGGAACTCTATGATTTCTACAGCGTATATACCATACAGAGGACACGATAAGGATACGACCTGTGACCATTTTCTACCTTATTCGCCATGGTGAAACCGAATGGAATGTAACTGGCCGATGGCAGGGCCATATGGATATTCCGCTCAATGATGTTGGATTAGCACAAGCTCAACGAGTTGCCGAACGATTGCGTGAAGAAAACATGCATTTTGATGTACTCTATAGCAGCGATTTGCAACGGGCCTGGATGACGGCACAAACGATTGGAACCGCTCTCGATATCGAACCACAACCACAACAAGCATTACGTGAGATCGATTTAGGGACGTGGGGCGGCAGGACACGGGCAGAGATTCAAGAAAGCGACCCTGAGACACTGGCACGGATCGATGCGGGCGAAGACTTACCGCGTGGTGGTGCAGAACGTATTACAGACTTACGTGCACGCGTTGTGTCGGCGGTTGAGCAAATCGCCACCCAACATCGTGGTGAGACAATTGGCCTTGTCGCCCATGGTGGCACCATTCGCTCATTGCTAGCCCACGCAACACAGGGAACACCACAAGCCCTGGGATGGGGCCAACACATTGGCAACACCGCCATCTCGGTTGTCATTCGGACAGCAGCCGGGTGGGATGTGAGCGTAATCAACGATATGGCCCATCTTAATGGAACAGATCAAGCACCAGATTTAATGTCGACACCACCTGGTGATGCCGAACAGGTGTAGACGAAGCGGGTTATGTAGCAAAGAGGTTAGGTGATCGATGGACGACCGCTATACAATTGATACACCCGAAAATATAGAATTTGCGTACGATATCGCTGGTATTGGATCGCGATTTCTGGCAGCAATTATCGATACTTTGCTTATTATCGTTGCACAAATCATTGTTTTTGTGTCAGCGGGACTGATTGCTTCTGCACTAGCACCAGACAGCTTTGGTGCAGCACCGGAAAGCCTTATTTTCGCATTGTCAACCCTGGTTGGCTTTGGGCTTCTGTGGGGGTATTATATCGCTTTTGAAGCGGTCTGGAATGGTCAGAGTCCGGGCAAACGAGCCATTGGGTTGCGTGTTGTACGTGAGGGAGGACGACCGATCACGTTTCTCAGTTCGGTTATTCGCAATCTCATTCGCTTTGTGGATTTTCTACCGGCCTTTTACGGCATCGGTGTGGTGGCGATGTTCATTGATCGACGCGCACGACGACTGGGAGATCTGGCAGGTGGCACACTGGTGGTCAAAGAGCGTCAGGGTGTTACGCTCGAAAGCCTCTCGAACACCTCAACTGTTGCACCACCACAGCCAGGCGACTCACAACGTGAAGTTACTTTACCCAACATCCAAATGTTGAACGACCAGGATTATGATCTGATACAAGAGTTTTTGCGACGCCGTTCAGAACTTGGTCGTGATGCGCGTATGCGGTTGGGGGTACAACTTGCCAGTGGGTTGCAGGCGCGGCTTGGCTTGCCACAAGGCGGAGATGCTGAGCGCTTCCTTCAACACGTCGCCGTCGAATATCAGGTGTTTAAGCAACAACAGCAAACAGAACGCACGTTGTTGTGACTCGTTCACGGCATAAGATACAGTTCTCAACAGGACACAAAGCGACGTAAATCACAGCTAATAAACGCAGGCCAGCGGCGATTGATGTCACTGGCCTGTCTTACATCTTCTGGAGCTTCTGAACCGCACCTATCGTACTGATAGATGGCCCTCAATAATGTCTACTTCTTGACTTCCGCCTGCCGTGCGACGGCTTCGGCTGCCGCTTTTGCCGCTTCATCACCACCAAGGTAGTAACGGTCGACTACGCCCATGTTGTTATCCAACTCATAGATGAGTGGAATACCAGTCGGGATGTTAAGTTCCACAATGTCCGCTTCCGAGACACCATCCAAATGTTTTACTAACGCCCGCAAGCTGTTGCCATGCGCTGCGATCACGACTTTTGCACCACTCTTGATCGTAGGTACGATATGTTCCTCCCAGTAGGGCAACACACGATCCAGGGTCGTCTTGAGCGACTCGGTTGCTGGCAATTCAGCTGAGTCAATCGACGCATAGCGTGGATCGAACCGTGGGTGGCGCTGATCATCGAGTTCGAGCACGGGCGGTGGAATGTCGTAACTACGCCGCCAGATTTTGACCTGATCAGCACCATGTTTTTCAGCGGTCTCTGATTTGTTGAGCCCCTGTAAGCCACCATAATGCCGTTCATTCAGCTTCCAACTACGCTCGACAGGTATCCACATCAGATCCATTTCGTCCAATGTCAGCCATAGGGTACGGATGGCGCGCTTGAGTACCGAGGTAAATGCTATATCGAATGTAAACCCTTCTTCCAACAGCTGATGGCCAGCCCTGCGGGCTTCGCTAACACCCTGTTCCGTTAGATCAACATCCGTCCAACCAGTGAAGCGATTTTCGAGATTCCACGTACTTTGACCGTGGCGAAGCAGTACAAGTTTTGTCATATCACATCCTTTAGATAGGAAGTAATCCTTTGTTCAAAGTTCTTTCTATGTACAAGATTGGTAGCATTCTATCATAAAGGCGGCGAGGCTTCGCAACGATTCGCAGCAATTATACTTCGAGTGTCAGACTAATCGGGCAGTGATCCGAACCGTGGATCTCAGTGTGAATGTCCGCATGGACAATACGCTCTTGCAGATCCGTCGACACAAACACATAATCAATCCGCCAGCCCTGATTCCGCTCTCGCGCACCAGTCCGCATATCCCACCACGAATATTTGATCACATCGGGATGTTGGGCACGGAAGGTATCGACCAAACCCGCAGCAAAGAACTCGGCCAGTCCAGCACGCTCCTCCGGCAAGAAGCCTGATTTCTTCGAGCCTTCTTTCGGACGCGCCAGATCGATCTCTGCAAAGGCCGTGTTGACGTCACCAGCAACAATCACCGGGCGACCAGCAGCACGATATTCCCCCACAATGTCTAAGAAACGCTTGTAGAAGGCAAGTTTGTGCTGTACCCACTCAGGCCCACGACCACCGTTGGGGAAATAAATATTGAAGAAGACAAACGACGCAAACTCTGTAATCAGGACACGTCCTTCATCATCAAAACGTGGGTCATCCAAACCTGTCTGCGTGGAAGCCGGCAGATCGCGTGTAAAAGTAGCCACGCCGCTGTACCCTTTTTTAACTGCCGAACTCCAGTTTGAGTGGTAGCCGGGAGGGGATAACAGCGTCTGTGAAACTTGTTCTGGATGGGCTTTGGTCTCTTGTACAGCAATGATATCAGCCTGACTTTGCTGCATCCAATCAAGAAAGCCTTTCTTTTCGGCTGCCCGAATACCATTGACATTCCAGGACACCAACTTTATCACTTTCATAGCATTCTTTCAGTATGTCATGTTTCTGGTGCAGCGCTTACTCAAACCATGCCTGGTACAGCACCGCTGTCGAGTTAGTGAGCAACGGATACCACGACCAACGATTGCTCGTTTTGCGCGCTTTAGCAAAGGCACGCCCACCCGCATGCACAATTTCCCATTCCGACCACTGTTCACGTTCTTCTGCCTCGGCTATCGTGCGATTGGCAACCGACTGTTCTTCGTTGGTCATACGAGCAGCCCGAGAGCGAAAATCAGCAGCAGTGTGCCGCAGCACTTCACGTATTTCATCCACCGACAATTTGAGGCATTTCGAGCAGATATTTCCTGCAAATACAAAATGTACATCAGCAGCAACACCGCTAATTGGGTTGAGCTTAAATGTACTGCCGCAAATACAGCAGTCTTGTTCAATATCTTCGCCATTGTTTGTGCTTGATGGTGATTGGAGATTGTAGCGCGATATTCCTATTCGCAACAATTGGTCAGTTGTTGTAGAGATAAGCACAGCATCAATTCCTACAAAATGTGTTTTGTTTATGAGAATAGTTGTCATACCCAATACACAGTACATGTATAACAGATACAAATACGTTCATTCGTATCAACACGCTGTGTGTGATGGATATGAACGATTATAGCATGCCTGTCGACAAGAGATAGATTGTACTATCTTCACAGAAGAGGTTATAGACCATGTGGAGAAAAACACACAAGAGGATTAAGATGATAGAAATTGATCGAATAAAAGCATAAATGGTGATGCAGGAATTACAAGAGCGGAGGAATTACCTCTTCTATTCCCTGCATCATTTTGTCACAACCGTGACGTGAAAGGTAGTAATACGCACCACCACCCAGTACAGCCTGAGGGTACACACTACCACCAACCACACTTCACCACCCTCTTCAAAACGCATGTCGTAACGGGGACTTACATCCACATCTTTCCTGTCACCTCACATCTATTCCCCGGCACACCATAGCTAAGTAAGTTTGCTTGCTTAAACATATACGATTGAGTGAATCCATGACACAAAGTCACCTGGAAGATCATTGAGTGATCATAAAATGATTACTCCAAAAGCATGTAAACCAGCGTCTATTGATGATGCAATCAAAGCAGCAGGGAGAGATCAAAAGACTCAGAGCTTTGAACCTTGGTTATCCAAACATGGGAATAGCCCCTATTTGTTGAAATAGTTCTATGGAAAGTCTTAATTCTATGGCATTTGCTTGAACATACACGTCGTTATAGTGAGTTACACCGTCTTATGCCAGACATCACCGAGAAAATGCTTGCACAACAATTGCGCGAACTTGAACATGACGACATTATTCAACGCATGATCTATCCTGAGGTACCACCTCGAGTGGCATATTCCTTTACCGAACGGGGCGAAAGTCTTAAAGCAGTGCTAGCAGTCATGTGTGAGTGGGGAGAGGCACAACAGCAACAGCAGGCCGTCACGCCTCGCACATAGAAGAGCATCTCAGCACAAAATCAAACTGGGTGTTTACCGCAGAAACACGCACTCGGGATCAACCACCTCACGCAGGACCTGCAGCTCTTTGACCGACGGCGGTGGTGTCTCAACAGCATCTACCACATCAAGTGCAAAACCAGTATCGTCGATAATGGCCTGTGGCGTCAAACCAGGATGATAACTGTAGAGATACATCGCTTTGGTTTCGTCATGGAAGCGCAGTACAGCTTTGGTCGTTACGACAGCACTTGGTCCACCCCAGCGCAGACCAACCTTTTGGCGACTATCATAGCCCTCAACCCAACCAGGACTTGTACAATAATCAACTTGCTCCGGGAAACGTCGCTTCTCGTGCTGGGCAATGACAATGGTGCGACGGGCAAGGCAGGCAATATCTGCTGCGCCACCACTGCCGGGGAACCGTACCTTGGGACGACGTGGGTCGGGGCCAATCGACGTGCTATTGATATTGCCATATCGATCAATTTGTGCGCCACTGATAAAACCCACATCGACCCGCCCTGCCTGAAGTGTATACGCAAAGATTTCACTCAGACCCGCCGCCGTTGCAGCACCATACATGGTCCGTGGGTCACCGACCGACATGGGGAGATGCGCCAGTTGGCTCGCAATCGCTCCCGCCTCGAAGATAATACAACAATCGGGGGCATGCGTATGTTGGGCCAGCATTGCACCAAGCATGGGCAACCCTGTTCCCGCAAACACCACCTCACCATCCTGTATTTCGCGTGCAGCAGCAACGGCCATAAGCTCAGTTAAGGTATAATCGCTCATCAGTTGGGATCCCTTCGACGTAGATGCGGGTTGTATCCATAGGCCGGATCAGCACGCAACGTATCGAGCCAGACAGAACCGCCAATAGTTTCGAGATAGGTGTCGTGGTCGGAAACACCATACACATAGGTATCCAGATACTGCTCATAGGTATCATCTTCTTTGGCACTGGTATGGTAACGATTGATCTGGCGTGGATCGTAATCATAATAATTGTACACAGCAAAGGGATGGGCACCAAAAGGTGCATGACAGACATGCGAAACGGCAAAATAGGGTAAGCGGTTGTGATCTGCTTCGCGTCGCAACTCCTCCTCAGACACAATCTCCTCCGCCGTAACAATCAGTACATCACCACAAAGCGCCTGTTGAAAATCAGCAAAGACCTGGCCTTCAATACGAACAACACCACTGGGCGTTGCCTTCTGAACATGGAGCACCGCAAAATCTGTACGAATGGCAGGCACCAACACGACGGTATCAGCAGGATCAAAGGGAGACTCCATCACATGCGCTTTCTTGACAGCAGTACGAGGATCGGCAGTACGTTGTGCGGGGGATAGGGCATCACGTGCCAACACATCACTCCCCAGCAGACTCCGCACAGGCATAAAGGGAATGCCCATCGCACCAGCAGTAAAGCGCGCGACCATGGCAAAGTTGCTGTAATCTTCCCACTCGATAGCGCCACGCTGCACGGCCACACGCCAACGCGGCCCAATCGTCCCAAAGGCTTCATCGGCGATGTAGGCCATCTCAACGCGTTTGACGCACCCGGTACCGATCAGAATATCCCAGTCACTACCGGCTGAGTGACCAAAGAGGTACAGATTACGGCGACGCAAACGAATCAACTCATAAATAAAAGCCATGGGATGGCGTTGGGTGGTGAATCCGCCGAACGAGATACTCGCCCCATCGGGGACCAACGCTGCGGCAGCGTTGAGGGACATACGTTTGTCCACCATTGTACTACTCCTGTACCTCATTCCAATCTAGAATCAGGCGGTGCGAAAGATGGGCATATATCGATGGTTGTCCCTATTATATGCTACAAATCTCACAAGCGAGTGTTGGAAAAGACCCACTTTATGGAGTTTTCCAAATGGTTGGGCTACCAGCAGGTGGTGCGTATGATCCATATTGCTGATTACGACCAATAAACTCCAGATACGCGAGTGAAAACGTGGTTGACTGCCACGCGACCAGTAATGTCGAAATGAGCGCAACCACCGCCGCAGAGAGCATTAACCATGCAGACGACGCGACATACATCCAGACGCCACTTCCTACTGTAGAGAATAAGAGCGCCCAGAGAAACTGGATAGGGAAAAAGACCATGGTTAAAACAATAATCACCAGAATACCAGCAGCTATAAAGATCAGCCCAAGCACCAGAATAGTCACAAAATGACGGAAGCAGATATCAAAACCATGTCTGATCGCGCTAAACACCCCCATATTCTGGATAACAACTCCCCGGTATGCCCCTGCATCAATGATCTGGAGAAACACACTCAGGGGAAAGGCCAGACAGAACAGTCCTATCAAAAAGAATACCAAACCAAAGATCGGAGCCGGAGATAGATTTTCTGTCGTAATAGACTGGTAGAGTGTCAAGAGCGATCCACCGGCGACGACCAACGCTAGAATACCGATTACAATAAATGGCAGTGACAGGATGATCTTCACACCCAGAACACGCAGTAAAGATCGATTGCCAACACTGATAACACTCCCGAACGTTGGCTGCAGCCCCTGATTTGCTTGATCAACCGCAGCAATCAATCCCGCCCGCGCAATCAGACTGACGAGCCATAACAGCAACGATATGATAACAGCAGCAATGATGAAGAACACGATCACTACTAAACTAACACCTAAAACAAGTGGCAATACATCTAAAAATGGTTGTAGATCCCCCGACTCAACTGCACCAATAGCCTGTTCAAGTTCAGCGCTGGTTGCAGGATCAAGTCCCTGCGTTGATGAAGTAGGCCCTGGTAATGAAACATTGAAATTAAACTGCCCTCCCAGACCAACGCTCCCACCACCCAACGCGATCAAAAAACCCAGAATCCAGATAAAACGATTCCGCCAGACCAACAACCAACCTTGTGTAATGACATACCCATAATCCATGACTAGCTCTCTTTCCAATCGATACGCCAGATAATAATCAATACCATATACGAATAAAAAGCATGTATGTCGCATCCACCATAAAACCCCTCCAAAACCTAACCTATCGTAGGATGCCGAACAGGCTCAAAGTCGGGTAGGATGAAGAGACCGAGAAATTTATCACAATCAATTGCTGTATGTATATCGACAAGGAGAGTCGTACTGTGACAAAGATGATCGCACCATACGTAGAATGGCACCACCTGCTCAAGCAGATGAGAGATGTTGCACCGGAGACCTTTAGCGGAGATGGGCAGGTGTTCAATCTTATCAAAGGTGATTGGGGCTTCCCTGGGCATGCCAAATCATACGTTTCATCAGTCGATGGCAGACTGCTCGGCAGTCTGCCCATGATCGATCTGGAAACCGCTAAAGAAGCCGTAAAATTCACAGCCGATGAATTCCAAACATGGGCCAGGATTGATCTTGATGAACGTCGACGGCGAGTAGCTGAATGTGTCAACCAACTCGAGGCCCATCGTGAATTGCTGGCACATCTCCTCATGTGGGAGATTGGCAAACCATACCAACAAGCACTTACCGATGTTGAGCGCTGCAACAGTGGCGTGGTCTGGTATAGCGAAAACATCGAAAGGATGATGCAAAAACGTAAGCCCCTCGGCGTCATCTCCAATATCGCCTCGTGGAACTACCCCTACTCGGTACTAATGCACGCGATTCTGGTGCAGGTGTTGGCCGGAAATTCGGTGATTGCCAAGACTCCCACCGATGGCGGACTGTATGCCCTTACGCTGGGAATAGCCCTGGCACGCCAATGCGGGTTACCTGTCTCACTCGTGAGCGGTTCGGGGGGGCAACTCAGTGACGCGCTGGTGCGTAATCCCGACATTGACTGCCTGGCCTTCGTCGGCGGACGGAGCAATGGTCGTGATGTTGCATCCAGCCTCTACGACCGCGACAAACGCTACATGCTGGAGATGGAAGGCATTAACGCCTATGGTATCTGGAATTTCTCCGACTGGTCGAGTCTGGAGCAGCAACTCAAAAAAGGCTTTGACTATGGAAAACAACGCTGTACTGCCTATGTGCGTTTTGTCGTTCAGCGTCAACTCTTCCCTAAATTCCTGGATGTCTATCTCCCAACCCTCAAATCGCTGAGGGTGGGCAACCCTACGCTGGTCGATCAGCCAGACGACGCACTCCCTACGCTTGACTTTGGTCCGTTGATCAACAGTAAACAGGTAGAAGAGTTACGGGTGATGTATAGCGAAGCCATCGGCAATGGCGCGATCAGTCTGTTTGATGGAGACATTGACGAACAACAGATTCTGCCAGGTCAGGATATTTCGACCTACATGCCACCCATGGCACTGCTCAATGTGCCACGAAACTGCCAGCTCTATTACAAAGAGCCATTTGGCCCTATTGATACAATTGTAATCGTTGATCGTGTTGATGAGATGGTCAGCGAAATGAACATCTCTAACGGCTCACTGGTCGCCTCCATTGCGTGTGACGATACCGAATTCGCCCAAGACATTGCGAGTGAGTTACGATCATTCAAAGTCGGTGTTAACAAGCAACGCTTACGTGGCGACCGTGAAGAGGTCTTCGGTGGAATGGGCCAATCGTGGAAGGGCTGTTTTGTGGGCGGCAAATACCTGGTCGAATCCGTCACCGAAGGACCCGCTGGCGAACGGTTGCATGGGAACTTCTCAGACTATACACTCATGCCTGAACAACGCTAAAACATCAAACATAGACACAGATCAGTATTCGTGTAAGAGTCAGCCTGTATCGGGGCTGGCTCTTCACTTTGATGCTACACATAACGTGTTGTTCAGGTATGCTAAAAATAGATATCCAATCAGCACTAAGGAGCACGTTGTGTTACAAGAAAATCGTATCAAACAAACCCTACAGCGGGGCGACGCAGTGATTGGCACCATGGCCAGTGAGATACGCTCACCGGGGTTTATGTGGATGCTGGCACACGCCGGTTTCGACTTTGTCTTTATCGACATGGAACACGGCACCTACGATCTGCCAACCGTCGCCGATCTGATCAAAGTGGCCCGACTGGCAGGCATCGTCCCCTTGGTGCGTGTCCCCGATCTGGCGTATCACTTTGCGGCACAGGCGCTGGATGCGGGTGCAATGGGCCTGATGCTCCCACGCGTCGAAACTCGGGAACAGGTCGAGCAATTCGTGAGTTTTATGAAATACCCACCGTTAGGTGTGCGCGGCATGTCTGCTCATCGTGGCCATACCAATTACGAAGGTGCGACACCACGCGAGTTGGCAAACCACATGAACGAACACACCTTGGTGGTGATCCAGATTGAGCGGCAACACGCCGTCGAGCATATCGGTGAACTGCTGGCAGTACCCGGCGTCGATGTGGCCTTGATTGGGCCACTCGATCTGACCGTCTCTCTCGGCGAGGAAGACCTCAACGCTCCGGCAGTCACAACTGCGATCCAACGTGTGTTGGAGGCCACACAGCGCCACAACGTTGCGATGGGCATGCACAGCAGCACACCATCCGTCGTGGTAGAGTGGCAAAAACGCGGCGCCACCATGCTCACCTGCGGCACCGATGTGGGGTTCTTTAGCACCGGTGCACAACAAACGGTCACCGCATTGCGAGCGGGTACACAATCATCTCAAACACAGCCAGATACGACAGTTGACATCTAAGCGGCAATCAAAGTGGCACGCATCCCAGCTATGTATGCCAGTACTCAACAGAGCATAGCGCATCTGCAAGGGCAAATATCATCACATACAAACTCAAGCATCACCTGACCATATAATGAGCATTTACTACTAGTAGAATAGACAGGTAACATGCTATAGTAGGTTCAGATAGAGACGCACCGACATCCACCACCGAATATCCACCACCAAACTACGGTGTCGGTGTGCGAGAGGGGATACCTCATATAAACCTCATAATCGTTGCTCGCATAGACGAGAGTAGCGGACGACGGCACCCGACTACTCGAAGGCAGCAGACACCTTCCACTCGTGAAGGAACGTCTGCTGCCTACTATGCTTTTAGCATCTTTTGGACTACCTGAATATTACCTGGTTTTTACTGTACGCTCCTTACTCGAATCTTTCTATTGCAACTCTAAGTTAACAAAAAAACACTGCGTACAAAAATAAATAATACTATGATACAAGTACCTTTTGTACAATAAAAAATCAGTACTACAACTTACCTTTATTACACCGCCCGCACTATTGAACACCGCCTCATTTACCTGAATTTGTATGTCTTTCACACAGTGGAGATAGGATATGGCACCACCCAAAAACCGTAACCTGCTGTACAATCGACTGACGGGTTTGGTATCACAGACCAAAGCGCAAAGGAAGGAACCCATGGCAACACGAGAAGAACAAGTACTCATCATTCTTGATCGGATGCTTGCGAACATTGGACGTGAGGTACTCGGAGCAGTGACAGTTGCTACTGATGGCGTTGTACTAGCTGCACGAGTACAGGACATGAGCCGCCTCGAACAACTAGGAGCTATCGCCGCAATGGTTTTTGGTGTGACACAACGCGTCTCTATCGATTTTAAGCAAGGCCAGCTCGACGAAACGATCATTAAAGCCAACACTGGATTGCTTATGGTACTTCCTATCAATCAGGATAGCCTCATTGTGCTTGATCTGGCGGAAGGTGCTAATCTCGGTATGGCACGTCTAGAGGTTCGCAACGCACTACAAACATTACGACGGGTATTAGGCATTGTGGCACCTCAGGAACGTGCATTAGGTGCTTGACCACTGTCACCTGCATAGTACATATAATAATTCAGGAGGTGTGGGATGCTCAAAGAACGCCAGAGTTGGGCCATCAAAGACGCAGCTCTTTTGGGAGAATTAGGTACATTGCTTGCTATTGATGACAATGATGCGCTCCTTCTGGGGCAGTTGACAGCGCAAGCGGAGCAAAGTGCTCCAGAAATGATCGAGACATTCTATCAACGATTGTTAGCGCATCCAGCTACAGCAGAGTACTTAGAAGATGTATCAATGGAACGACTCCGTTCGATGACATCAGGATGGTTTATGGATTTGTTTCGTGGCCCTCACGATAGTGACTATGTACAACGGCGTATTGCGATTGGTCACATCCATGTACGGATCGGCTTGCCCATTCGTTACCCACTTGCCATGCTTGATGTTATCCTCCACTTTGGCACCAAGATCACCCAGCACAGTGAGAACCCTGAAGCGGCATTAAGTGCATTTCAGAAGTTGGTAGCACTGGATATTGCCATCTTCAATCAGGCCTATGAAGATCATCAACTACGCCATTTAACACATTTAGTAGGCAATGAACGTCTGGCACGTCGGTTGCTTATGCAAGAACAGCAAACCTGATACATTCAGGCAAAGACCCAAGAGTTCTGTTGAGGGCTCTGTATCAGAGACACCTTATTACCGAAGGTGAAAATTATAAATAATCGTTTGCCGATAAAACTGGTGTTGGGGTACGATTGTCGTTTTGTGGCGCAACAACCGAGGGTCTCAGCAATACCATTAATGGGTGTCCATCACGTGTTAATCCTATCTCGATCTCACCCGTTTCTGCTTGATTGAGCCTGAGCAACTCTTGTAGCTGTTCGTTGTGTTTAGGCAATGCCAATCTCCATTGAATGTCACAAGAATATGCTTCAGAGCTATGCTCTGAAGCTAACAAAACAACCAAAATTAAAATACTGCACACTAGCATACAACTACATGCATTTTACACACAAGTACATCTTTGCATATGTATGTAGTTATGTTGTAAGTATAAAGAACACACTACCTATAAGCATAACGACCAACCCGATTATCATCAGCAACAGGCCACCAAGGGTAAGATGACCAATCACTGGTTGGCGATCCTGCGGCAAGGATCGCGCAATTAAATTAAGAAAAGTGCCGACCATCACGATTATCAGACCAACATCTGCTAGTTGTCCAGCTTGAAAAACGATTACCATCAATGCTAATGTGATTAAACTAAATACCATCGAGATACGTGCAAACATAAGCCGACGTGGTTCAACATCACCTACTTCGTAAACTTTGGTAACCAATGTCTGTAACATCCTGATGTTTGCCTTACTCTATAGATGCGAGTCGTTCCTGCCAAGTCGCCAGATCGAGTGTTTCCAGCGACTCATCCAACAGCGCGAGCATTTCACTTGTAATATAGCCATCCAGCGCATACGGATTGCCATTCTCGCGCCAGCGATACTTACCACCACCGCCCGTGGTAAAGAAGAACGCCTCATTCCCTCGAATCTCGAGTGTCTCCTGTGGTGGTGCCGGTAAATCTTCGACCGTTGGTGCATCTATACCTCCCTGTAGCGTGACAAACATCTGTGGATCGGTAGGGTCAGCCATTGTTAAAGTAAAAGCATACTCATCAGCCTGCGACTCGTCCGGTTGCACACTCCAACCCTCCGGCAATTGGCTGGGCCACAAATACGCCAAGTCAGCGGTTGGCGCCATTGTTGGTTCGCTCAAACGGGCCATTCGTGCTTCCCAATCTGCACTTGGTACTGCGACCATGCCTTCGACCACGGCCAGCAATTCGTCCTGCGGTATATTCCCACTGATCGAGTAGCGGTGGCCTTGCTCATCCCAGATCAGTGTATGCTGTAGCCCACTGCCCACCAGCAAGCCTGGTTGTCCCCGAACGGTAGTTACATCAATGACCGAAGCAGGCTCAATTGATAAGGCGGGATCGCGTGTGCTGGCACCACCTGTAATGGTAACAGAGCGATCTGAGGTAGTGGCACTAACACTAAAACTGTCAGAAGATATCTCTATATTCCGTAGATTGATTTCAAACCCATCTGGCAGGTAGTCTGGCCAGAAATACCCCAGTTCAGATGCAGATTGATCGGTAGGTACGAATGCCTCCAACCGTTCCTCCCACACGGATTGTTGCAGTGGTTCCAGAGCTTCTGCGATAGCCAGGAGTTCCTCTTGCGAGGTATTCAAACCATAGATGGTATAACCCCAGGTTGCCTCCTCCCATACAATAGCGCTCCAGCTCCCTTCGCTGATAAGTGTCCCGGACTGTCCACGTACAGTAGTGTCTGTTTCGCTTGCCTGTGGCGAAACAGGAAATCCAGGCATAACTGGTGCTCGTCCCCCAGAGATGGTCAACACACGCCCCACAGCAATCGTGGTGTCAATGGCATAAGACTGCTCACTCACTGATACTCTGTTTGGATTCACGGTCAATCCAGATGGCAGCGTAGCGGGCCAGTAGTAGACCAGGTCATCTTCTGCGGGTGCCTCTACGGTAGCCTCACCCTCAACGGGTGCGGTGGGGGTTTCGGGAACCGCAGATCCAGTAGGGTCATCTGCTGGCTGCTGTGCTACAGGAGTAGTGCCACAACTGGTTAATAATATGAGGCTTAGGAGCAGTACAAAGTTGACGTAAAGACCATTTACTCTTTGAACCATTGGCGGCACTCCTTTTCCGATGATACAATAGTACCAGCTAAACTCACTCACCAAAATCGCGTTCACGGATGTCTCGCTTAATCGCATTCACATACGAATGAATGTCTTGTTTTATAGACACATCTCCATGTGATGAGGCTCTTGATACCAGCATACTTCCACTATCATAAGCCCCATTGGAATACTTGGCCACACTTGCCAGTACTGAACGTGTCGTGGTTGTGGTACTCACAGGCATCTGCAAAGACAGATGCTGGGCAATATCAAGCGTAGTCGCCTCATACACCAGTAATACTTTTTGAGCATCTACAATGGCAATTAATGCTTCGCGTACCTCTGTGTCAGTATCAGCCCGCACCAACAGCGTACGACTAATCAGAACAGCATCCACCGGTGCCATAGCAGCATCGGCAAGCTCAACAGGCGGCGTCTCCTCGATTATTGCTTCCAGTACATCGATGGGCATAGCAAGCACATCGGTGGTAAGCACGGTAATCACCGGAGGCGGGACAAAGGGCGTGGGGGTCGGTGGTGGTGTGCGGTCGCGCCACTCGTACGGGTTGCACGCTACAAGGAATAATAGGAAGAGAAGATAGAATGTATGTACACTGAGACGGATAGGCATATATAGCATGATATACCACTAGGCCTCAGAGACATGCTCTGAAGCTAACAACACGATGAAAATAGGATATCTTCATCAGTAGGTAATACTTTACTATTTACACACAAGTACATCTTTGTATGTGTATATATTTATGTTGTAAGTATGAAGAATACACTACCTACTAGAGTAACTATCAACCCGACCGCTGTTAGTAACAGGCCCCAAGGGTAAGATGACCAATAACTGGTTGCTGATGCTGTGGTAGCGATCGAGCAATCACTACCAATAAGATACCTGCTATGATAATCATCAGGCCAATATCTGCTAGGAGGCCAGCCTGAAAGACAAACGCCATGAATGCCAGAAAAATCGAATTACATATGAGTGCGATTCGTAAAAACATAAGCCGTTGTGGCGCAACTTCAGCTACCTCGTAAAATTTTGTCACAATTGTTTGCAACATGTTGATGTCCTTTCAAGTAGCGTTTGTACTGATGATCAATGAAACTCGTATATATCTATGTATCTACGTGGTAAGTATGAAGAACGCCCTCCCAGCCAGCATAATGATCAACCCAACCACACTCGCAAGCAATCCACCCATCACCAAATGACCAATGAGTGGTTGGCGATCCTGGGGCAGTGATCGTGCCAGAATGAATAGCACAATACCACTCATAATAATGACAGTACCAGCATTCGCTATCTGAGCAACATGATGCTGTGTGAGAGAACTAGCCAAGATTATAAGGAAACCTATTAGTCCGATACGTAGCAACAAAAGACGCTGTGTGTCCATAGTAGTCGGCTGATAAATTTTGTCGATAAGTGTTCGCAACATGTCTATGTCCTTCTAAGATGAACTTATTTATATAAAAACTTATATTAGCAACATCGGAGAAATGTATAAATATTTCTCACAGGCTATCCTCTTCTCAGTAGTTACTGAGAAGAGGATGAGCACACCTTCAATACAAAGCTTCCGTTTTATTGATGCCATATATAAGGCGGTACTGGACCAATTATATTGTCTATATAAATACCATTCCTACCACCAGCAGTATGAATCCCATCAATCACGAATCCACCAATAGCCAGGATAGCAGCAGCAACAACACAAGTAGGCAACCCAGGAACATTAACACCAGGCATTCCTGATAATACAGCACAAAGACCGCCAACAGTTGCACCAACACCTTTTGCTGTATCAGTTATTGCTTGTGTATTGCAAGAGTCGAGATAAACACGTTGTCCCCACCAGAAGAAATCGACCCCTGTTCGTCCACTACATGCATCTATCGAAGTCGGTTCGTCTATAGAAGTCGAGAAAGTATGCATACTGACTTCTGCTGGAGATACCACTCCTGCCTGAATACTAGCATTCGTGTTTTGCATAGCTTGATACAGATCATTAAAGATCTGCTCGTCTACACCAATAGCAGCCCCATTTGGAACATCAAGAGTAAACGTACCATCGAATTGTACATTGAGATGTTGTTCCATAAGCACGATAGCTCGTTCATACTCCTTTTGGAGTTTAAGCTGTTCCTCGATTTGGCGATCAAGTTCTGCTTGTTGGATCTCCTCTTGGACTGATGCGGTATGGGTTTGAGCCATGGTAGAAAGTGGTGTTACAAAAACCACTAGAAAGGTGAGCAACAAAGCAGCTAACATACGCCAGGTGCGGATTTTCATACATACTCCTCCATATTATAGATACATATTAACTCAAAGTATCAAGCAGCCATTAATCCGTCTACAAGTAAGCCATAAAACTCTTGAGCGTGCCATACATCCAAACAAAGCTATCAGAGACTACCTGTTTAGAGTGATTCCGATATATCTTCTCCTTTCTAAAACACTTCTTACACAATCAATCTTAGCAATACTAAGTTGTTCCCAAATGAAGTGCTTTGTAGAATGTATGGTGAATGTACTCAGCATACTCCTTGCCTAACAATCCAACAAGTCTCTTAAGAGACATATTTTCATTGCATTGGTTGTGCAAAACGGTGGAGAAAGGTGGGCAAATGAAGATGAAGACAAAGGAGGCCAATCACAACGCCAGCGCGGCTCGAAGCCGCGCCTACAGAGAGCAAAGGACGGCAATCACAGCACCAGCGCGGCTCCAAGCCGCGCCTCCATACGTTACATACTATCGCCTTTACCTATTGGTCATTTCCTGTGGTTCTAACATGCCCCAGAAGTACAAACCTGCCTGGCTACGATTCTGCACGGGAAGTTTCGAGAGCACCGATTTTACGCTGTTTTTCACGCAATACACCGATGTTCCCAGACGATCTGCCATGTGCTCGTTGGATAGTCCATCACCTAATAATCGTAGTGTTCGTCGTTCGGCAGGTGTGAGCAGCGGAACATGGTTGGTTAGATAGCGGCAACGTTCTCCACGAGACACATTCACCAGGACCTTGGGAAGAACATCGAACAACATATCATAACTGACCAGACTCTGTATCCCATATTCCCACAACAGTTCATTGTAGTCAGAACACCGATTTAAGGTCGTTACGATCCACAGCTTCGAGGACAGATCCTCACACTCACTTGTCCGTAATGCAAAGCCATGCGGCACATCAACCAGCAGAATGATGGGCATCTCCAAATCGGACCTGACATGTTGTTCTAAATGTGTTGCTAAGAACGTAGTAGTTGCGGGATCACCACAGGATATCGTCAAAGATATTCCATCATGATGAAACAGGGAATTAGTAGTAGCCATACTCTCTCTCAATACCGCTCTAAATATACCATTTTCAATAAACAAACGTGAAGTGAAGTGAAGTGAAGTGAAGTGAAGTGAAGTGAAGTGAAGTGAAGTGAAGAGAACGCAGGCAAGAAAGTCAGACTTACTATATATTCACCTCTCCTTCACAACTACATTATAGCAAAAAATGGAATTTACACAAGATTCACACCTAAAAGTAAAAAGAGACCATCCCCCTAATTCGATCTACCTGACCCTATCCTACGTAGAGAGAGATAGTAATCACAAGCGACACAGACATCGATGAAAGAAACATACTCTCATGCTACCCACCCACATTGAAACCGAAATAGCCGAACTCGCTACTCGCTATGGCGAGCCGTTACGAACTGTCGCACAGCTTGGTGGTCAACCCATCAGCCCGATAACCAAAAACGACCGTATTGGCGAAGTCTGCATGGTGGTGCGGCGTCCCAACGGTAAACTGATCACCGCCACCAAAACCTTTTACCCACCCAACGGCTTTCGTCTGCTGACGGGTGGCATTGACCACGGAGAGACCATCGAAGCAGCGTTGTTGCGCGAAACCTTTGAAGAAACGGGCCTTGCAATCGTGGTGCGCCAGTTTCTTGCCATCGTTGCGTACCATACCGCATGGGATGTCGATGCGGATTCTATCGATGACTCAAAAAAACGGCATAGCGCTACCAGAGCAACACCATTCACCACATATGCTTTTTTACTTGATGAAATTGG
This sequence comes from Chloroflexi bacterium AL-N1, assembly GCA_013122435.1. Lineage (GTDB taxonomy): Bacteria > Chloroflexota > Chloroflexia > Chloroflexales > Roseiflexaceae > AL-N1. The sequence continues at coordinate 22,072 of WYDT01000045.1, read as the reverse complement.
TGGTACGTTAGCACCACAGGATGAAAAAGAGCGGCTAGGTGAATTTCGTGAAGTCGCTATCGAAGAATTACCAGCCATGGCCAACACACTCGATCACATTGTCGATGGGCAGAGCGAAGAGATCGCCGGGTCATGGCGCGATTGGGGCGCATTTCGTGCTATTATTCATCGTGTTGTGTATGATGCACTTGTGAAGCATACATTGTAGGAGTACCTGTTATGAGCATACCTCGCGTGACCTCACAACACGATTTACTGCGTTATGATCGCGACCATGGCCACATTCAACTGTTGGACTGGCGCCAACTCCCTGACAAGGTCGAGTTTATGACCTACGCAGATATTGAAACGATCAGTCTGGCATTCGATGCTGTTGTAATGCTCCCACAGTCTCCCACGGCCTTCATTGCAGGCTATGCGTTGGCTATGGTTGCCCACGCCTGGCAACAGCGACCCTCTGAGCCACGCCGCGCCGCGATCATTCAGGCTACCGAGCAACTACGTATGATCGCTCCGCCAAATGCTTATCATTTGCTCGAACAGGCGCTGGAACAAGCCGATACCGCGATTACCCATGGGCAAAATGCCGAAACTGCTATTGTCGAATTCATCGCTGCAAAGATACGACAAAGTGACAAGATTGCAGAACGATGTGGCCGTCGCGCTGCGGAACTGCTCGATGACGGCGATAGTATCCTGACCCGTGGATTTGGCGGCACAGCGCTAAACTGGATGCTTCACATTGCCCACGCCACCCAGAACAAACAGATAACACTTTACACGACCGAAGCACAGCCGTATAGCCATGGAACACACCTGATGTCACCTGTGTCACAAGATATGGGCATCAAAACTGAATTGATGAAGGATGAAGCTGTCAACGATTGTTTATCACAAACGAGCATTCACTTCTGCATTATCGCGGCACATCAGATTGCGTTGGATGGAAGCATCACTGCCAGTGCAGGCGCATCACAAATCGCGACTTTGGTCCGACAACACAACGTACCCTGTTATGTCCTTGGTTACGATGGACCCAAGCCAGATGTATCGACAAGCGTAGTGGAAGAGAAGCAACTAACGCTGGTTGATGTGGTGCCAGCCGAACACATCAGCGCTATTATCACTGACCGTGGCACCTACCGACCAGCGATGATTAGCCGCTATCTCAACGATGGTAATGCGCCCCTTGATGTTATTCCGCTACAGTAGCGGGAGAATTACTGTACGTCTCTCCAATAGTCATCGATAGGAAGGTTATATTCACTTGCATTCTTAATTGAATTGTCAATCTCAAATGAGCAGCATTGACACTGTACACAACAAGTGAAATGACTTACAGAGATAGCGGCACCAGAGTCATCCTTAGATAGAGGGCATTTTATTAATCTTTCAAATCAATAAAGTAAATCACACTGAATTTACAAAATACATCACAACCGATCCTGCAAAACCACCACCGACACGCCGAGCAAAACGGCTAATTGCACCAACGCGAGCAACGCATAGCCAATTGCCCATTGTTGTGCGGACCATCGTCCTGCGAGTCGGATGAACAGGATCAGGTAGCCCGTAATGCATACACATAGCAGCAGAAATAGCCAGAGATAGGATTCCAGTAAGCCTAATAGCGGGAAGATCGCCAGCACCACCAAGCCAATCCCGCGCAGCCGCAAGCCGATACGCAAACCAACATCCTCTGGGGCATCCGTCGCAAAAGGGCCAAGCCCCAGAAGTGGTGGTAACGACACGACCAATGTACATACCCCCAAAGCCCATGCCACCAGGATCGCAGGTACTGTATCTGCACCCGGCAGGCGTGTAAGCTGATCAAGCTGCAATGAACGACTCGCCATTACCAGTAGCAACATTGCCAGCATAAAAGATGGATATCCGTTCAACGCTGCAGCCAGACGCCGCCAGCTATTCTGTTGTACCGACCAACCACGCTGGCGTACCTCAATAGCAATGGTAAGTATCAACGGCCAATCTAGCAATGCCACAACAACTAACACATCGATAGGGCGTTCCATCGCTGGAGCCAGGGGCAGAGGCAACAATGACAAAGCCAGCCAGGGCAACACCACCGCACTCATGGATGCAAACGTATGGAGCGGCTGAGATACCGGGACATATGTTGAACTGGTAGGTTGTAAATGAAGAGAATGTCGGAGAAAGGACGGAACGATGCGCGGTTGGAGATATTTGATCAACCAGATCAGTGCAAATGCGGAAACTCCTCCGGGATAGAGCAACAAACGAGACCAGGCGCGACCCAACAGCACCAGGAGTTCAGTCATCGTCAACGCGTGACTTCCTATCCAGACGGCCAAGGAGTGCTCGTAACCAAGCAACTTCCTCACGTAAGAATGCTGTCATTGCATCAAGTCGCAGGGTGCCACCATCCGTTATCTGTTGCGGCGTCTCAGCGAGATCAGGAGATGTTACAGGGAGTAGCTGGAAGCTCTCACGCAAGCGCAGAAGCAGATAAACCAGCGCCGACAGAAGCAGCATAAAGGCTGCGGTCGCAATCGTAGGAAATGCGGTGACAGGCGTACTCCCCGAGTCGCGGGTCGCCAAACCGATCCAGGGCCAGATATTGACATCGCCATATACCGTCAAACCACCTTGCAATTGCTTAATCACGGGATCGATGGCACTCAGCACCACAAGCGGTGCACCAACCCCCAGCATTAGACTGACTACTGCTGGCATGCGCCACTGGGGAACGGGGCGTAAAGCCATATACAACCCCATCGACAGTGCATTCAGCAGAATGACGAGCCAGACCACACCGGCGACAAGGCCCGCACCTCCAGCTACCGCCGCACCAACCAGCAACCATGCAGCCACAAAGGGAGCTGTAAAGGGAATCGCTCCAGAGAGCGCCCATGGAGCAAGCGACCAGAGCGTCGACAATGACTCAGAGGATGTTTGAACAGTACTCTCAGAAGTAGTATGGTTGTTTTGTAGTGATGCCAGTAACACATAGGTCAGCAAGCCATAACATCCGGCGGCAATACCAGCATTGGTACTGAGCCCAAAGCCTGCCAACGCTAGTGCAGCATAACTCAGTGCCATATAATGCAGTCGATGTTCTCCGCGTGGGTGCGTCAGCGCAGACAAACTCAGCCACAATGCTGCAGCAGCACCCACCAACAGCGTAGCGAACGACCAGCCGGTGTTCCACGGTCCCACGCTATAGAGACGCACCAGCGGATACAACCACGCAATACGCCACAGAATTGACAGATTTCCATCAGATTGTGGCGGCACCAGACGCGATTGGGGCACCACGGCGGCAAGCAGGACAAACCAAAAAACCAGGCTGTCCATGGCCGCCCCCGCCAGACGATCATCATACTGGAGCGGGCCACGTGCCATTAGCATACCGTATCCTACACACAAGAACACCGCTGCCAGTAATATTGGCACACGCGATAGCATCTGCGGTAGCTGGGTCAGAAGCACGCGGAATGACAGTGTTTTCACCTGCACAGACAATCTGTCATTCGTAACAGTGAAAAGCGCCAGCAGCATATACACCACCACAATGACCGGAAAAAGCGTAGTAGTGTACACCAACACAAGACAGACAAGCGGTATCCATATGCGGTATGAGCGTAAGATAGCAACAGTTTGCTTCGTAATAGAGAGCGCCACACCAACAACAGTCACTACGATAAAAAACGCACTCAACGCATCCAAACGCAGTAACGAGACTGGCTGCCATGGCGCATCGCGTACACTCCAAAGCAAGAGCAGCCCAACCAACACAATGGCACTTTGTAAACTAACAAACCAGTGCTGGGAGAACTTGCAGATAGCTACTTTCATGGATGTACAGTCCTGCTTGAATAAACGCATTTGTCTATAGAAAACACCTAATCTACTGAGCTGTGCGGATCATACACTGAACAACTATGGCTGTCAAAGCGACAGAAACGTTGATAATGCATGTGTAGCTAACAGTATTTTAGTACTACAAGAAAACAGGACTATCAGAGCGTTGTTCAAAACACCACTTGATCGGTATAATATACTATAGTAATAAAGATCTTTGTGTTGACGACAGTACATCGCAGACTTCTTTTTATCTGGGTGGCGAGAAAAGGTTCATTCCTGTATTCTGCCAGTGGGAACAATGAAATCATGCATTTTTACAACACCACCAACCCAACATTGAAATTAGATCGACGTAATGCGCTTTTACCAACTAGCGAATCCCGTCAGGAGACTGTGGCTACAATGACATCAACAAGCACACAACTCGAAGTTGGTGCCACTTTGATTATTCTTGAACAGCTTGAGAAAACACTTGCGAAACTTGATGAGGTGGCGCAAGAGTTGCTCGCTGGAGATCTTCCAACAGCATCCATCTCTGACATACAGATCGCTGCACGTCGTACTGAGTCGGCCATGCATAAACTCCGTCGTTTAAATCTAACACGTTCACATACAGCAACGGAATTGTCGCAAAGCCTTACGGTCGTGGTTTTAGTGGCCGATATGCTCACGACAGGAAAATTACCAGGCAATGATGTGCACGAGAAATTTGAACTGTTCTATCGCAATATCCAGCGTGCCCTGAGTTGTCTACACGACATGCGAGTACAGATCAATCCATAAGCTCGGAACGAATCAAAGCGACATCATACAACGTATTCATTAGGGCTGCCACATACAGGCAATCCCTTTTTTGCGCCTCTTACTCTGTAGTGGTTTTTGATTGTTTTTGATTTACTGCGTTAAACTGGTTCATTGCTGCTGTAAAGCCAGCGCTCAGACTCATTTCTATCGCGTCTGCAACCCTACCACATAGCTCTGGGATCTGCGCCTCTTCATCTCGTGAGAAGCGTCCCAACACATAACTTGACGCATCCCAATTCGGTGGCACCGGATCAATCCCCACACGGATACGCAAGAAATCCTGTGAGCCAAGTAAGGCCGTGACAGAACGCATGCCGTTATGCGTGCCGGGGCCGCCACGTGTTCGTAATCTTAGGACACCAAATGGGAGATCCACATCATCATACACAACTAATAATTCGTTGTCGAGCGCAATTTTATACCATTGGCGCAGCGCCACAACTGACTGACCACTGCGATTCATAAACGTCTGCGGTTTTGCCAGTATCACACGCTGACCACGCATATTTCCTTCGGCAACGATAGAGCTTCCACGGTGGCTACGAAATGACAACTGATACCGCCGGGCAAGTTCGTCTACACAACGAAAACCAATATTATGGCGAGTTTTCTCGTAATTATCACCAGGATTACCAAGTCCAACAACAAGCAGCACAGGTATGCCTTGCCTTTCCGTCACTACAATGTCTATCTCTCACATATTAACAGCTATTATATACACATAACCATGTATGTATATACGTATAACGATGCATGTTCGATCCAGATTGCTACATCGTAGGAATCAAAACAGAAAGTTGCGTGATTAAACACAATCAACTTTCTGTTTCAGATGAGACGTATGTTATGTCTGTCTATATGCGCGATTGATCACGACGTATACGAACAGTTCGAACCATCAGCGTTGCACCAAGTAGTGTGAACCCCAGGAAAGGAATACCAGTACTTGTAGCAGGTAGCGTATCGCTATCCTCCGTTGCTCCTCCTGCGGGTGCTGGAACATCAGTAGGCTCAGGTTCTGCTGTCGTATCCGTATCTTCTGTTGTTACGTCGCCGGTGGCCGTCGGTGTTTCCGTAAGTTCAACCGTTAACGTTGGTGTTTCCGTACCAACCGTTGCGGCCGTTGCCGTCGTAGTCGTGAGTGTTGCGGTGCTGGTGATGTTTGTCTGAGCATTAAGTGGTGCAACACCAACTACGAGCACGGTGACCACGTTTGAAAACGCCGGTAGCTCCAGTCCTTCGTGATTGAGTTCTGCCTGAGCAACGAGACGCGTTCCTATCTCTACATCCGCATCAATACGCGTTTGAACCGCAATTTCAATCCCTTCACCAGGACGTAGTTCATCAAGTGCCAGCGAAACGGTATTACCAGCAACGTTTGGATCAACTCCTACGTCTGATTGAGCCGCAATGACCTCAAGGTTTGATGGAAGGGTGCTTGAAACATTGACATCACTCAAAACCCGACCATCTGACGGTTGTACATTACGTAACGCAATCACATAATTGACTTCCTGATCCGGAAAGGCACTTCCCCAATCACTGGCCATGCGGAAGAAAATATCTGGATCAGGTGTTGGTGTTGCAGTTGGAATCTGCGCCGTCGCTGTCGCTTCAGCCGCCTGTGTTGCGGTAGCGTCAGCACCTGGTGAAATAGCAGTCGCTACTGGCACCGTTGCTATCGGTGGTTGTGGTGCCGGTGCAGGCGGCGCTGGTTGTGGTGGTGGAACTGGCGGCAACGGCGGCGGTGGTGGCGAGGTTGGTGCCGGCGGTGGTGCCGGTTCCGATCCACCATCATCATCGTCATCGTCATCATCATCGCGCGGCGGCGGTGGGTCCGGTGCCGGTGGCGTGGTTGGCTGTCCTGGTGGCGTGGTCGGCTGACCCGGTGGCGTGGTCGGCTGTCCTGGTGGCGTGGTCGGCTGACCCGGTGGCGTGGTTGGATTGGGTGGTGGTGCCACTTGATCGGTAATCTCAACAGAAACCGCATCGGAAGCTGCCGTATTATTGGCATCGTCCTGTGCCAGGCCACGGTTTGATACACTTGTACCAGGCGCAGCCGTGTCACGTACTCGTACACCAATGTTAACTGAAGCTGGTTGACCACGCTGCACACTTACCTGACATGAAACGGGATCACCCACAGTACAGGTCCCGTTGCTGGGACTGGCACTGAGTACTTCCAATTCAGCAGCAATATCATCCTGAACTTGTACATTGCGCGGTGTCTCACTATTAGAAAATACCGAAATAACATAGTTAAACTCTTGTCCACGGCCTGCGCTAGAGACAGATGCAATCTTTTCAACAGTTAAGGGCGGTTCTCCGACAAAAGGTGTTGATGTTGCAGTTGGCTCGCCAGGAGGTTGCGTAGCAGGAGGTTGTGTAGCACCTGGGTCTGGCGTATTCGTAGGCAACCCAGGATCCGGTGTGTTCGTGGGCAACCCAGGGTCCGGTGTGTTCGTGGGCAACCCAGGGTCCGGTGTGTTCGTGGGCAACCCAGGATCGGGCGTATTTGTTGCTCCCGGTGGCTGCGTTGCGGGGGGCTGTGTCACCTCCGACGGTACTGCAGTCACCCGTTGGCCTAATGGTGCAGCAGGAACAATCGATGGATTAACCCACCGATAAACTTCGCCATATAGTGGAAATACGATCAACAATAAACTAAGCGCAATGAGTGAAACCTCAAGAGGCGTCCAGGGCTTCGGCTTGCGCCCGGGCAATGGTGAATTTGTGCGACGAAAGCGCCTCATAGAGAACATCCCTCCATCAAAACGCAGCTATGTCCTGGGAGATGGCTGCGAACCAACCAAATCTGCGACCACAACCAGCCGTTGTGTGTCCCAGTTGGTACAAGTAATCATCGTCAGTACGGGCGAATCGTTCGGATCTAGCACTTCGACCTGTGTTGGCCATACGGTCGTGGAATGACGCACACGGTAGTGGTAGCGCCAACCACCAGCATCAAGGTAGATATCATCATCAATACTAAGCTGCCCCAGATCACGAAATACTGCGCCTCGCATACCGGCATGTCCTGCTAAAACGGTATTACCTTCTTCCTCTGGTAAAGCAGTGCCATGAAGATATCCGGCTGCGTATTCAGCGACTTCCCAAACACCATCTACGATAAAAACCTCTTCGACTGATGTATCAAGACCGATTGCCGGAACAACTAGTTTACTTGGTTGTTGTTCGACAGCAAGCGCCTCACGTGGCATGGCCTGGCGCGGCGTAATAAAATCTTCCACTGGATCAGCAGCTAACATATCTGATGTAACGTACGGCAGTGGGGCTGCACGAACACCTTCTTCAACCAGATCTCCGACTTTCGTGTGTGCAACATCTGATGGGGCAACAACACCTGTCGATAGTTCAGTTGTGTTGCTTCGATCATACCACCAATCGCGTATCGGTCCATCAATAAGCCAGATGCTAAAAACGATCAAAGCAGCCAATACAAACAAACGTTCTGAGTGCTTCAGAACACCATCAACCCAGGTGCGCCGGAGAAACCCACGCAATACATAATCACGTTGCGCCTTCTCGGATCGTAGCGCAACAGGAGTGCGTTGCAGATTGCTCGGAGTCGGTTGAGACTCGAAGAGCATTTCTAATAACTCAAGCGATTCTTGATTGTCAGGTGCGTGGCTAGAATGATGTTTGGCAGTCATGTCGATCTCGCATGTCGTCGTGCTAGCTCTTACGAGCTATTTTGCGCCGATTATACACTATGCATGGCATCAATGCAATAGTAAATTACAATACAAAGCGATGAATCGGCTCTTTTGGTCCCAAGAGTGTAAAGACAAATGTCAAAAACTAAAATGCTTTAACCCCGATTGCATCCTGTATGCTCGATAAACCATCGCGCCGTATCAAGCGTACTAGTCCCGCTTTTAGCGCTTGTACGCACCCTGGCCCTTCATACACGAGACCCGTGTAGAGTTGTACCAACGTAGCTCCGGCACCAATATGGCCATAAGCATCTTCAGCCGTAGCAACACCACCCACACCGATGATTGGTAGTCGACCTGCTGTTGATCGATAAAGGTAAGCAATCGACTCACGCGCACGTACCGTCAAGGGGCGACCACTCAAACCACCCGTTTCATCACGTGACTGACCACACAAACCATCACGTGCCAACGTTGTGTTACAGGCGATAAAACCAGTAATGCCTACATCGAGCGCAACACGAACCACGTCATCAAGTTGTGCTGCTGTCTCGTCAGGCGACACCTTGAGAAAAAGCGGTCGCGGGTGGGGTAGCCGTTGATTATATTCCATCAATTCACGTAACAGGGTCTCCAAAGCGGTGCGCTCATGCAACTGTCGCAGACCCGGAGTGTTAGGCGATGAGATATTCACCGTCACATAATCTGCCAGGGAGACTAATGCAACAAAGGTCGCCACATAGTCTTCAACCGAACGCTCCAGCGGTGTCGTACGATTTTTGCCAATATTAATCCCAATGGGAATACGGTGTTTTGTAGTAGATAAGCGCCGCGCGACCACCGACATACCCGTGCTATTAAAGCCCAGTCGGTTGATCACGGCATGGTCTTCCGGCAGGCGAAACATACGCGGAAGGTCATTGCCGGGCTGTGGGCGGGGTGTCACCGTTCCTACCTCAACATGGCCAAAACCGAGCGCAGCCATTGGGGCGATCAGGGTGCCTTGTTTGTCAAAACCTGCTGCCAGACCAACCGGATTGGACAGGTGTAAACCAGCACACGACACCGACAATTGTGGGTCTTCATAGGCAAACCAAGCCTGGAGCACCGCCCTCGCCAATGGCACATCACCAACCAACCGTAGCAAACCCGTTATCAGGTCGTGGGCACGTTCGGCATCAAGGCGAAACAGGAGTGGCTTAATCGCATGATAAAGCACGTATTTACCTTACTATTTTGCACATATCTGAAGAAAATAGGAACTGTTTGTAATCGTACGAAACCATAACATACCACGTTCATCACAACATCTGATCATTCGTTTCGCTTCGCCATTTGCCTGATCCGCTCTCGCAGCGTATCAATCACCAAAAGATCGTTCTGCTCATCCGCATAGTACCAGTGATCCCAGCCATTGCAGGACGGCAGGTTACCAACCAGTGCGCCAATTTTGTGGATCGACCCACGCATGCCATCAGACGTGCGAAGTGAGCCGTCTGCCAGCACGGTGACAACCTGATCGGGCTTTTTGTCGTAAAACAACAATTGTCCGGGAAGCAACAAGCCCTGCTCAAGCAAAGCGGCAAAAGCGACGCGGGGAAGCGTACGTTTGGTCTCGAACTGGCCATATACTTCGACATCTAGCTGTGGTGGCGGAATAGCTGCGAGACGCTTCTGCGCGACCTCAATGTACGACTGTTCTCGCTCGATACCGATAAAATGACGCCCGAGCTTTTTTGCCACCGCGCCGGTGGTACCCGTACCAAAGAAGGGATCGAGCACGACATCGCCAGGATTGGAGCTAGACAGAATAACGCGATAGAGCAATGCTTCCGGTTTCTGCGTGGTGTGCGCCTTTGCTCCATTCACCCGCAAACGCTCTCCACCAGTGCATAACGGCATGTGCCAATCGCTCCGCATCTGCTTCCCTTCGTTGAGCGTTTTCATTGCTTGATAGTGAAAGGTGTAGCGCTTCTGGTCCTGCGATTTCTTACACCACAACAGAGTTTCGTGGGCATTGGTAAAGCGCACACCCCGAAATTGCGGCATCGGATTTGTCTTAACCCAGACCACATCATTGAGAAACCAATAGCCTAAATCCTGTAAGATCGCGCCAACCCGATAGATATTGTGATAGGAACCAATCACCCAGATGGTGCCATCGTCTTTGAGTACCCGCCGACATGCGGAGAGCCACACGTACGTGAATCGATCATAGGCTGCAAAATCCTCGAACTGATCCCAGGCATCATCAACTGCATCAACTTTGGTCATATTGGGCCGCCACAAATCCGCATTCAATTGCAGGTTATACGGCGGATCAGCAAAGATCAGATCGATACTTTTATCTGGCAGCGCAGACAGTTGTTCACGACAATCTCCCTGATAGATGCAATCTAAATCCATCGAGTTATCCTAACTCTATATCTCGCAGATCCAACACTGGGCCATCGGCACAGACCATCCGCACCCCTTGACGTGTATTAGTGGCACATACGCCGCAAGCCCCCACACCACACACCAGTGGAGCTTCTACGATTACGCTTGCAAACCCACGATCCCAGCGCAACCGCGTATGACGAATCAAGTGGGCGACCAACTCAAGCTGATCGGGTGGAGCCGCAACACAGACCTGATCGGCCCAGGCGATTAGCGGTGCACGCATTTCGGACAACAAAGGCTTCGGTTGCTTACGCTGTTTGCGCTGTGCTTTTTTAGAAAGAGTTTGATCCTGTGTCGCAGACTCTTCCGCAAGGAGCAGATCGGTCACATTCCCCACCACGTGCTGATACTCCACATCCATTGGCAACAAAAAGGCCGGTGGCAACGCATCGCGATGTGGCATGCTGAGCAACAAGGTTACGGCAGCCCCGCGCACCACCGCCTGATGGGCCAGCAAAAGCAGAGGTGTACAGCGTTCACCCTGACCGATCAACAACACACTGCGCGTCTGTTGGTTCAAAACCAGTGGGCGTCCAAATAGCCCAACCACATCCAACACAGCGCCAGCCTGCCCCCGCGCCAGCCACGCCAGGCCACGTTCGTTGGGCGCATACAAGAACCCTATCTGACCAACGGCCTCTTCGACAGCCGCCACAAACAAAGGCCGTCGCAATAGGGGATCATAGCTGCCCACCTCAGCACAACGCACCAGAACATACTGGCCAGCACGCACATTACGCGCCAGATCTGGTGCGTGGAGCGTGAGCCAGTACAGTTGTGGTGTGACCTGACGTTGGTCGGCAACGGTTAAGTAATGTTGTTGGGCCACGGGATTTATGTTCGCATCATTGGTGGTTCTTCATACTCACGTATTACCATCAGAAAAGTGCACTCGCCAGTTTACGCTGATAGTCAACCACCACTTCGTTGTCATTGCCCATCATCGCAAATATACCCAGCATGGCTCTGCGTGCACCATCATCGTGGAGTGAACGGTCACGCATCACAATGGCCAGCAATTGATCGAGTGCATCGGTATACTGTTCATCCTGTGTGTAGCGTATCGCTAACTGATAGCGTGCCTCCAGATCGCGTGCATCGTTTGCCATACGTTCTTGTAATGTGGCGGCATCAACATCGCTGGCCTGCCCAAAGAAATCGGCCAGCTCTAACAAACCCTGAGCGCGGCTGTAGAAAGGCGACCCGATTGGCACCTCTTGCAATAACATTACACCTTCCTGCTCACCACGCATAAAGAGTAAACGGCCAAGGCCGAACAAACCCACAGGATTCTCCGGATCGCTGCCCAGACCTACACGATAACGCGCAATAGCCTCATCGGGATCGGTTGCTTCGAGGGCTGCGGCTGCCTCAATAATACCATCGGTTTTGGACGGCATAAAGCGCTTGAGCCACTCCCGGATTTGCCTTTCCGGCAATGCACCAGTAAATTCATCAACAATCTTGCCGTCTTTCAGAGCTTTTACTGCGGGAATACCCTGAACCTGAAAGGCCAGCGCCAATTGTTGATTCTGATCAACATTGACCTTGGCCAGCACAAAAGCACCCTGAGACTCTTCAGCCAGGCGTTCCAGCGTAGGACCTAACGCGCGACAGGGGCCACACCAGGGCGCCCAAAAATCAACGACTACCGGTACCTCTCGTGAGCGAGCCACCACTTCACGCTCAAAGTTACTCTGGTCAACCTCAATAATAGGTGCATTCGCTCCCTGTTCTGGTGGTGTATACGTCGTCATAATGCTCTAGGCTCCACTTCACTTAAACACGAAATCATCATAATACATGTGCAATATACAAAGATTATTTGGTTCACAAGACTCTCATTGCAAGTGTAGCAGAAAACACCTACAAGTGCCAAAAAACGCAGATCAGTGCAACCCGGCTATGCTTTTTTCCGTCTGTTTATAGTACAATGTCCGTATATATAAATAATAAAAGCATAATTTTGTTGACTCACACACATTTGTGGGTAAAACATTAACTTACAAAATGTGTATTTTGTTTGCTGTTGTGAATGAATACGTACGTTCCGCAAATAACGGGGCGATGGAGTAAAACATATGAGTTGGTCATTTCGTATTGGGCAAATTGCTGGTATTGATATTAAAGTACATCTTACCTTTTTTTTAATTTTAGCTTTTGGGGCCTTTCAGTTTGGTTCGCAGTTCGGTGTACCCGGCGCACTCTTTGGCGTCCTGGTGATGATCCTCCTGTTTGTATGTGTGGTGCTACACGAGCTTGGGCATAGTATCGTAGCTCAACGCTTCGGTATCCCCGTACGTGAGATTCTGCTGCTACCACTCGGCGGTGTCGCACTCCTCACTCGCACTCCCTCGAAACCAATGCATGAGCTACTGATCGCCCTTGCTGGTCCACTGGTCAATGTCGTCATCGCCGCGATACTCTTTGTCGTATTAGGCTTTAAAGTAGCCTTACTGGGTTTTGACTCACTGACAACCAGTTTGCGATTGGAGCCAGATCTTGGTTCATTGCTCATCTGGCTGCTGTATGCCAACGTGATGTTGGTCGTCTTCAATATGATACCGGCGTTTCCGCTTGATGGTGGGCGGGTACTCCGTGCGGTGCTCGAAATGTTTATGACCCACCGCCGTGCCACACAGATTGCTTCGCGTACCGGACAGGTTTTTGCGGTGCTGATGGCCGTTTTTGCTATCTTCATCGGCAATATTTTACTTATTCTGGTGGCAGCTTTTATCTTCTTTGGTGCCGGACAGGAAAACGCTCAGACACAGGCACGTACGGTTCTGACAACACTGCGTATCGATGATGCCTACAATAAACATGCCCTGACATTGACTATCGGAGATCGGGTGAGTAAGGTAGTCGACTACATTTTGACCAGCTATCAACCAGATTTTGCCGTGATGCAGGGCCAGCAGCTTATTGGCATTGTCACACGCAACGACGTACTGCGATCCCTGTCATCCAATACGCAGGATCTGTATGTCACCAGCATTATGCGCCGTGAGATCGTGCGGGTCAATTGTGGTGATAGTCTCGATGAAGTACGCCAGAAGATGGCCGAAAGTAATGTACGCGTGGTGGCCGTATACGAAGGAGAACAGTACCTTGGGCTGGTCAGTGCTGAAGATATCTCTGAGGCATTTGCAGTGATAACGTTTATTAATCAACAGAATCGGGCCCGCCAAACTGAGCAGGCACAAACTGGTACAGGCATGTAGCCACTAAACCAACAGCGCTATGCGGGATCTAGTCATGCTTTAAGCGACGTGCTAATCCAGTGTAGCGCTGCTTCACCTGATTATTTTGTACAGCAATACCAATGGCCTTGTGATTACCAACCAGCACCACCAGGTGTTTCGCCCTTGTGACACCTGTGTAGAGCAAATTGCGCTGAAGTAACATATAGTGCTGGGTGAGCAACGGAATAACAACACACGGATATTCGGCTCCCTGTGCCTTGTGAATCGAGATAGCGTAGGCCAGCGTCAGCTCATCCAGTAAACGAAAATCGTAGGCCACTTCACGCAGATTGTCGTAGTTGATTCTAAGCAGTTGCTCCTGCGGATCGATAGCCACCACCTCACCAATATCACCGTTGTAGACATCCAGATCATAGTTGTTACGTAGCTGCAACACCCGATCACCAACCCGAAAAATGGTCGAACCAAACTGGCGCTCCATCCGCCCATCGGATGAGGGGTTGAGTTCGGCCTGGAGTAACGTATTGAGATTAGCGACTCCAGCGGGGCCACGATGGGTGGGCGTGAGCACTTGAATGTCACGACGTGGATCAAAATCAAACCGACGTGGAATACGCTGATGAACCAGTTCAACCGTCAATTCGGCGCACTGTTCTGCATCAGGAGCGGAAAAGAAGAAAAAGTCACTCAGATCACTGGTGTGGGGTGGTTCACCATTATTGATGCGGTGTGCGTTGGCGATAATACCACTGTCGGCAGCCTGACGAAAGATAACATCAAGATGAATGCTTGGTACGGCCAGGCTATCTAAAATATCCTGCAGGACCCGCCCCGGACCAACGCTCGGCAGTTGATCGGAATCACCCACTAGCAAGACGTGTGCGTGCTGTGGAATGGCCTTGAAGAGATGATTTGCCAGCAAAATGTCCAGCATACTGACTTCGTCAATGACCACCATCGTCGTATCAAGCGGGTTTTCCGCATTGCGTTTGAAGTGGATATCACTACGCGGCGAGTACTCCAACAAGCGGTGGATGGTCATCGCCTCCGCGCCAGTCGCCTCACTCAGCCTTTTGGCTGCCCTTCCCGTTGGTGACGCCAGCAAATAACGATAGCCCTGCTGCTCCAGCGCCAGAATGATGGTACGGAGTGTGGTCGTTTTCCCAGTCCCTGGCCCACCAGTCAACACACTCACTTTGTTCGTCAATGCCATCTGTACCGCGTCGCGCTGCTGTTGCGTCAGATCAATGCCACGTCGGTCGGCAAGATAGGTAAACACCCGAGGCCAGTTGGCCGCGTGATAGAACGGTGCAATAACCGATGATGTCTGGAGGAGTTCTTGAATGTGGCTTGCGACACTGCGCTCGGCACGTACTGCAAATAGAGGGTAAACAAGGCGATCACCGTCCCAGTGCTCAACATGAACTTCACCTGTGATGACAATTGCTTCGAGGATGGCCTCAGCGACGGCTGTTGCGACTTCAAGGAGTGCTGCACCATGGCGTACCAGTTCATCCCATGGCAAGAAGCAGTGTCCATCTTCCGTTGCCTGACTGAGTGCGTAGCGTAAACCGGCACCAATCCGTTGGGGCGAGTCCAGCGGGATGCCTATGGACTGGGCAATACGGTCGGCGGTCAGGAAGCCAATCCCATACACATCATCGGCTAAACGATATGGCGTTGTCTGGAGAATACTCATCGACTGCTCACCGTATTGCTTGTAAATACGGATCGCCAGGCCGGGAGTCATTTCCATATCTTGCAGAAACAGCATAATCGCCTTGATCTGTTGCTGCTCCTGCCAGGCATGCTGGATTTCTCTGGCACGTTTTGAGCCAAGCCCTGGAACTTCGCGCAACCGCTGAGGTTCATGTTCGATGACGTGGAGCGTATACGAGCCAAAGGTTTCGGCAATACGCTTGGCGGTGGCCGGGCCAACCCCTTTGATCAAACCCGACCCGAGGTAACGCCGAATACCTTCGATAGTGGCCGGCAGCACCGTGCGATACCGTTCAATGGTAAATTGCCGCCCATGTTCTGGATGGTCGTCCCAGTGTCCTTCCAGCTCAAGCACTTCTCCAACCTGAACACCCAACAACTTCCCCACAACGGTTACAACATACTCTTTATTGCGCGGTTTTACGCGAGCAACAGTGTAACCATCTTCTCCACTGTGAAAGGTGATACGTTCAAGAGTTGCTTCAAGTGTTGCCATAATACGATATCAGGTGGTGCTGGTAAGAGTTGTTTCGCAGTATAGCATTACCAGAAAGCAGGCGCAATACAAATCCGTTACGCAGTTTTTTTGCGCTTGCGTAACACTCGCAGGCACGACTCGCACAAGAGGGTACGATTGTTGAGTGTCCACAATGGTCCACCACGCTGGATTGGTTCCACATAATGTACAGCAACGGCCACACCACCAACCCGACATCCCTCACAACGGCCCTGTGCGCGCTGCCAGACACGCCAATCAAGCCGCAGATGCAGGTCAGTATCCAATACCAGATGGAGCAAGATCCCCTGAGCAATCGGGCGGAAGGGAGGCCAGAGTATACTCAGAAGCCAGACAAGCGGCAGCGTTAACCATGGGTGATGTATACGTGAGCGTAGCGGCCCATAACGCGGTCGTGTTTCGCCTGAACGTGGTGGGAACGCACGTCGCTGGTTGTAGCGCAATGCCTCGACCGGATTCCACTCACCGCTACGTAGTGCATACAGCACATAATGATCGACATCGACCAGCACACCAGCAAGTGCTAATAGTGTCGCTTTGTGTGGCTCACGTGGGTAGAGGGCAATACCTGTTACAACCGAAGACCAGAAATGAGTGCTGAGATGCATAGTCTTAAAGCCTTTGCAAAGCTATTGTTACTACTTTATACACACTGTGGATATTTTGTGGATAAAATCACTCGTAGTACGGAACCGATCATAAGTCATTACGCAGTACTGACCGTGTCATATAAAACCGCTCAATAGGATAGAAGCCCAGCCGTTTATACGCTGCCAATGCTGCCTCATTCTCTTCCAATACCATCAAAAAGACCCGTGGTGTGAGTTTGAAGGCTGCTTTGGTCAACGCAATCGTGCACGCTGAGGCATATCCACGTCGGCGATAATCGGGATGGGTTGCAATATGGCCAATCTCAGCGACATCGGTGGTGGCAAAATGTGTCGCAGCCATTGCAACCAGGCGATCTTCAACGAAGCAACCAAATGCGGGACCAAGGTCAAGTGCGCTGGTGTCCCAGACAGTCAAACCTGCCACCTCGACAAGTGCCTCTATCTGTGGGATGTGTTCGATGGTCAGACGCTGTACAGGCGGTCCTTCACGTTCACGGAGCGTTTCCGGTTCCACGACCATCTGATACTCAATCGGCTCCTCAACAATGTTGGCAAAACGCGCAAGTTGATTACGCCGTCTAATCGGTAATAGTGCATAGATCGGTTCTTCTGCCAAATGTGCGTTTTGTTGGAGCATTGCCCGTAGTAGTTCCTGTACCACAGTTTCATCTTTGGCAACAAATGTCAGATTAGGAATAGGAATGTCAAGATATGTCGAGATAACACCAACCACCTCATCATACACTTCTGCGACCAACACATCGCTGCGTGAACGGAGTTGAGTCGCATTCGAGAGCGGCAACGCATTACGATACGGCGACTTACGCAGGTACTTGATTGCTGAGGCTTGATTCTCAGCGCCAAGTGATGTTATCAACATAACACATACCTCTTAACGTAGGTGATTACACAAGTTGTTTGTCTTCCTTAGTTGTACCAAAAGGTCCCAACTCATCATACCGCTCCCAGAATGATAGCCTCACATCTGCAAGGCGACGGGTGCTATCGGAGAGCAAAAGCTGTCGTGCCACACCTGGCGGAATGATGGCTTGATCGACACGGCCTTCACGAAAGAGCTTCATAACATCCGAGTATGTCTGTTCTGCACCCAGGTTACTCAGTGTGGAGACCATATACCCGGTAAACGTTTTATTCTCGCTGGTAGGCAAGCGCTCGTGGATCTGCGTTATCACATCGCTACGACGATCTGGCACAAGCACGGTAATGTAGGCCAACGCAATTAGTACAATACCTCGGCCTGTCAATTCATGCTCTGTATTGTCGACGATGGTCCATAGTTGATCAACAACTGTATCACCCATGCGCGCCATAATCTGCGGAAGTTCGTGTGTCCAAAGCTGAATGACTTCCTTATCAGGATCATCAATATTGATAGGTAACACTTGCAGCAACTGTTCCATCATAGTTGGTTGTGGCATTTCACCCAGCAAACGCAGTGCGTGCAACGGCGCATAACACGCTGGTTCTGCTTGATGCAGTAGTTGCACATCGGTCGCCAACTCCAACAACTGATTATACACTGTGCCTCCCGCATTAAGGAGGTGCGCAACTAACTTCTTATGGGGAACAGTTCTGTTTGCCGTAATTGTTGCATATAAGTACCAGCAGCAAGGTCAACCGTCATAATTATTCTCCTGTAACCATTCTACATTTTCCGGCAGCTAGCGCGCTCTGTCTGGCCAGATGCCATTCGTAAGAAATTCAGACAGTGGGCGAAACGTCCGACGATGATGTTGAGAAGGGCCGTATCTCTGCAACGCGTGATAGTGAACTGCCGTTCCGTACCCTTTGTGCTGAGCAAAACCATAATCCGGGTGGGCTTTCCACAGGGCCACCATCAATCGATCACGGGTTACTTTTGCTATAATCGAGGCTGCTGCAATCGATAAGCATCTGGCATCACCACGCACAAACGAGCGTTGCGTACACGGCCAGTTCTTTAGTGTCACGGCATCGATCAGCAGCGCATCGGGGAGTTGTGGCAACTTCAGTATGGCAATCTGCATAGCCAGATGGGTCGCAGCTATAATGCCATGCGTATCGATCACATGTGACGGGACCACACCAACGCCCCAACCAACCGCGAGACACATAATATCCTGGTAGAGTTTTGCACGTCTGGTCTGGTTTACTTGTTTTGAGTCATTCACACCCGACAACAGATGCGGTTTGTGCAACACCACCAATGGAAGAACAACTGCCGCCGCCACAACCGGGCCAGCCCAGCAACCACGACCAGCCTCATCCAGACCAGCTATCACGTGGCATCCGTCCTTGTACAGGCTAAGCTCTTCGATCACATCGGGGGACACGTGGCTACCTCTCCAAAAATCAGATACACCTGACCACCCGGTGCTGCAACCCATTGGTCACGTGTGCGAAACCCCACTTGCTGCATACGCTCCAATAATTGTGCCAGGAATGCATCTACCATGGATGAAGGGCTTTCCACACGCGCTTCCTGGTCAGGTATCTTGAGTTGCTGTGCCTGATCCAGATCGCGTGGTGAACGCTGGAGTGTTACACGATAAGCAATATCAATCAGCCGATGATACAAACCATCACCGGTTAACCGAGCGCCCAATAACACGATCAATCGACCATCGGCACACAAGACTCGTCGGACTTCAGCCAGCGTTTTTGGTGACGCAATGTACTCACTGGGGAACGTGGCCACCACCGTATCAAACGATGCAGATGGGAAAGGCAATTGGTTTGCATTACCACGGACAAGAGACGTCGTCTGGCCAACCTGCTCAACCTTACGCTGTGTGTGTACCAGCATCTGGCGCGATATATCAAACCCTACCGATGTTAATGGCGCTGACGAAGTAGCCAGTGCCCGTTGTAAGTTCCCTGTGCCACAACCAACTTCGAGCACTTTTCCACACAGGTAGGGCTGTGTCGATAACGTCCAATCATGCCAGAAACCTGCTGAAACCAGTGCAGCAACTATGTCATACGTCCAGGAAAATTCACGATAAAAACGCGTAAAAGCCCAGCGAATCGTTTGAACGTAAAGCTGGGCGGGGAGCGACAAATGAGGGGGTTGAACCCGATTGTCCTGATCACTCATGCACGCAAAGCACTGAACTAATGATCACGTCGTTCTTTGATACGTGCGGCCTTGCCTGTGCGACCTCGCAGGTAGTAGAGCTTCGCACGACGCACTTTACCACGACGAATAACGCGAATGCTCTCGACACGTGGGGAGTGGAGCAAAAACGTTCGCTCAACACCAATCCCGTGTGATGCAACACGACGAACAGTGAAATTCGTATTAAGCCCCGTACTACGGCGACGAATACACACACCCTCGAACTGCTGCACACGCTCACGAGAACCTTCAACAACGTTCACACCTATACGTACGGTATCCCCCACCCGAAATGGGGTAATTTCTTCCTTAAACTGACGGCTTTCTATTTCGTGTAACAATTGCTGCGACATGACCGTTCATCCCCTTTACACAAAAGAAGGGGGAGACAACAAAGGATTTCCCTTGATCAACCCCTGAAATAACAAGTAGCATAATCCCCAGGATTATAGCACAACGGCACTGGATAGGCAAATATGGGTTAGGAATGTAAAGGTTAAGAGTTAATGGAGACTAGGGGCTGGAGACTAGTTGTGCTATTTCTATCAGGTGGTCTCTATGATAAATATTGTTCGCTTCTGGAATTTTTTTAGGAATGGCTCAGCTATGTGGGATACCATCCACTTACGATCACTCCCTTCATCTCTGCTCCTCTGTATCTCTGTGTTAATTTGTGAGGGCAAGCAGGCCAACTACGCACCTACGGATGTTTCTCTGTCCAATTGCTCCATCGCCCCACCGCATGTCTGCCATTGTAAATCCTTAACCTTTACCCCTTCCACCACATCTTGAAAGATGTTTCCAAGGTGTCGTATACTCGGATTGGCCCGTACTCTGGAGACGAGAAACTTAGTGTTTCCTGACTGAATTTATATTTGCTTTATGGGTGGAGATCGGTGTGCTATCTATTGTCGGTAAGGTAATGGGTATCGTGAGGCAGTGGCATCTACCTGCCCTGTAACTGTATGCGTACGATATGATGCATCAAGGCGGCATCGCACCCGTCACCATACCTGCAGGTAGCCTCAACCCGATAACCAAAATGAAGGACATATACACAGAAGGAGAGCGTGCATTACGTGATGCTGTTGTTCCTGCTAAATATCGATAGCGCTCTACCAGTATATACTGTTTGAACTCAAAAAACTGTTTGTTCATCCGTCAGGAGAAACCATATGATTCCATTTTATCGACACTGGTATGTCTTGACATGGCTGGTTATCTTTAGCACCTTTATTGTCGTGCAAGGTGTGCTGAAGGCTATATTTCCTAACTTGGGAGATAATTTCTACCTTTACACCTTTGTTGCATACAGTATCACCTGGCCATTGATGGCCATCCTTTATTTCTATAAGGGATATAAACTTGCCGCGTATGTCACACGAGCGTATAAGAAGAAACTATATGTGTCCAATACATTCACTTTCTTGCCATTTGTATTTTCTGACATATATTCTGATGATGAGAAGGTCCTGCAAATGAAGAGTGAACAGCAGGCTATTCTATTACTAATAGGGATCGTGTTCCTATCATATCCTGTAATGGTTTTTGTGTTGGTTTCATTATAAGGGTATGCATTTTATAATGCTGAGCTTCATGGGGCAGCGCCACGAGGGTGGCCAATGTGAGTAGGCAAGAGAACGATAACTACATACGCTTGCCCCAAGGCAGCCACTGCCATCATGCGCTTTGCTGCCAGTATCGGTTGCGGGTGTCCAGGGTGCCACGCCGGGACCGCAGGGCGTGGGGGCACCCCAGCGAGCGTTGGAACGTTGGGACAAAGGGCGGCAGAGAGATACGGGATTGGGGTGACGGGTTCAACCTTTTCCAACATGGTGCGTGGTTTGTTTGTGGGCGGGATCACCACGGGGGACGGGTCCCCACGCGGGTGGTGGGGCGTCGTCCATCAACACGGCATCGCTGAATTACACCGGGCAACGCCGCGACGACATGGGCTTGCTGTACTACCACGCCCGTTATTACGACCCACGGCTGGGGCGCTTCCTCTCGCCGGATACGCTGGTGCCGAGTACCCCGGAGGGGAGCATGGACGGCGTGGCGCTGGCCCCGCTGACCGTTGCCTTCCACGACCCGGCCTTCAATGCCGCGTTAGGGCCGGAGCTGCGGGCCAG
>WYDT01000044.1 GCA_013122435.1 Chloroflexi bacterium AL-N1 | reverse complement strand
CCAAGTGCTTCCCGTGCAATGAGTGCAGATGGTAATTCCAGTCGGTACGCTGGCCTACTGTTATCGGGGCGGTAATAGATGACATAGAGTTGTCCATACCCCTGTTCGATCACTCGGCGATGCTCATTGAAGTTGGCAATACTCGATGAACGGTAGCCGGTGAGGAGATGCGGACGATCTTCCTTAATCAATGGCACCGGCAGCGAGTGTTCGCCTACCTCCAGCACCGTTGTCCACAAGGTGCGGTCGGTAATGGTGCCTGAAAGATGTGGTGCAAGTGTGGCCACATCATCGGCAGCCGTTGCTTGCTTGGGGTGGGCAATAACCCGGCGACACGACAACACCAGGCGCCAGTCTTCCTCTTGGAAGAACGTCTCGATCAAGTTGCGGAAAGGTGTCCACCACACCGGCGGAGTATCGCGGCGGGCATCCTGGGCATGCCGAATCAACAACCGATTGATTTCCAGAAGCGTCGAGTAGAAAGAGCCGTCCAGCACAAACAAACCACTCGTGGTTGCACGAATGCGTTTGGCCAATAGCCGCAGTTCCAGCATCATCCGCACCCCACCAAGGATGGTCTCTAGTTCTTCGATAGGTGGCAGGAGTTGCACCAACACATCCTGATCTGTTAAGGTGGCCTCTTCCACGGCAACAGCCGCGACTGCGGTAAATGTCGCGCCGGTCGCTGCAACGGTCGCATGTGAGCCATCAACAGCACACAAACGTCGCGTAGGACCATCAGGAGCAATGCGGATGCGACGTGAGAGCGCTTCACGCAATTGATCACGCTCCGTCTCAAGATTCGTCAGTGTGGCACGGCATGCGTCGGCGCAGGTAGCGATTGCTGCCAGCACTGCTGCGGGTAGGGCAGCGGTTCCGGCATGAGCAAATGTTTCTGCTGGAGGTGGGGTTGTTGTCATGAATCACCATACTCATTCAAGGTAACACATATGTGCGAAGTATATCACAGGATGAACGACTGTCTACCCCAACCATTGCTGCACCTGTTCGGGCGTAAGGTTGCTCCCACAGATAATCGTGGCAATCCGTTGGCCCTGGAAACGTGCACGGTTTTCGAGCAGCGCCGCAACGCCAACAGCTCCTGACGGCTCTACCACAATACCCAAATGCTGGTGTAGCAGTTGCATGGCTTTGAGGATGGTCTCATCGCTCACCAGCACCACATCATCAACGGTCCCCTGCATGTCCGCTACAGCCTCGGGAACTGGAATACGTACACCGATACCATCGGCAATGGTATCAATCTGGGGATGCTCAACAATGCGCCCGGTACGCCACGATTCTGCCATGGCCGGAGCACCTTGTGCTACGACACCAATCATGTGGGTTGCGGGTGCGTGTGTTTTCATCCAGCGGCCCATACCAGTGAGCATAGCACCGTTTCCCAGAGCTACGACCATGGCATCAAATGGCGCTGGCCAGCGCAAGAGTTCGATAGCCATGGTGCCTGCCCCTTCGCCTGTGGCCGGATCAAGGCTGTCTTCGACCAGGTGCATGCCAGACTCGGCAGCGAAACGCTTGGCTTCCAATTTGGCGGCATCAAAGTCCGCGCCGTGTAAACGCACCTCGGCACCAAGGGCACGCATCCGCTCAATTTTGAGTGGGTTTGCCTGTATGCTGGCATAGACAATCAATGATACACCGCTTGAACGGCACGCGTAGGCCATGGCCTGGCCAAAATTGCCCGCACTGGCACAGACCAGCGTTGCATGTTCAGGCACCTGCGAAACACAATATGATGCGCCACGGCCCTTGAATGAGCGAATCGGATTAAGTGTTTCGACTTTTACGATGAGTTGGCACCCCAGAACAGGATCGAGCGACTCGACGTGATACTGCGGTGTGTGGAGAAACACGGGATCAATGATCTGTATGGCCTGTTCAATATGAGCCAGAGATAGGCGATGATGCATAAGGAACCTCGGGTTTCATAAAAAAGACACCGACAAACGGTGCGGTGTCCAGCCCAGGCGAGCGGCTGTCCTGTATAATCCAGGTTTCCCTGTGGTTCTGTCCACGACTCTCGCCAGTCACCTGGATTGTATGTGTTGTCGTAAAAGTATAGGTGATCGAGTGGTGGGGCGTCAAGATTGATATACCTAACAACCGCACCTAGTGTATCATTAACTTCGCCAGCAAACACCCCATCAATACCAGTACATCCATACTGGCTGCCCCTTGCGACATCTGCCACCCTCCCTGGAAAACACTGGCCACATCGCCAATAAAGCGGCCTGTCGTGGTCCACCCCGCTTCTCCGGTTTGGTAGTCGATCTGATGAAATTGCTCAGACATAAAGGGGCGCAAAAACCAGCCGTTATTGCGTGCCCAGGCCGCCAGTGCACCGTAGGTAAGCTGCTCCATATCTTTCCTGGTGGGCCTCATCGCCCAGACCGTCTGGATTCCAGCACGCGCTATGTGTAACACTGAACCAGCTTTATCAACCATTCTGGGAACAAATGGTGGCAAAGGAGGGCGTGGGGGATGCTGAAGTATCCGCCTTCTGACCATCGAATGTCCGGCGAGTAGTGCCATTGTCGTTGACATCAGCGCCAGCGCATCGGCTGGCAGGTTGCTAGAACCTATCGGGACTGTCATCGGTATCCCTAAAGTGGCATCTGTCACCCCAATGAGAGAGTGTTGCGACTGGAGAAACCCGAGTCGTTGCAGAGTCGCCAGATCCGTCAGCATAATGGCCCTGGTGACCGGGTGGACCAGGTACCAGCGGTGGTTACGTGGATTGTAGACCGCGATAAATTCTTGATCGCTACGCTGAAGATGGGTCCGTCCCTGCCGATCTACATGGACCTGAATATCACGGGCTGGCTGCATAACTGTCTGATTGATTGGTGAACGAAACAGAGTCTGGATGGAGATGTGCCTATCAGTGGGGGCCGTGAGAGAGCTTTCACGCACCTCAATACCACGGAACTGGATATCAGAAGTACGCTCTTTCGCTGTGTAGGGGTAAATCGCATGGCCGAAATTGGCCTGTCCACTTTGCCCATCTGTAAAGGAGTCGATCAACACCTCGAGCGTATCACCCATCGTATCCCCGAGTTCGAAACGTCTGTCGGTTACTACAGTCATAATAATAGAAACCATCCATGCCATAGCTGCAAACATAACCACGTAGTCAACTAGCACGGAACCACGTTCATCCAAAATCACGGTTTGAGTTTTCTGTATCCACCGCATCATATCTCTCTCCGGTGTCAAGATTATATGAGATTCGTTGGCATTGGCACATCGTAAACGGGAGATGATCTATATTCAAAAGCTGCGTATCCCTGGGTAATCCCGAACACACCCAATAAGACTGTCAAGGACAGAATGATACTAAGAAAACTCAATATGATGGGGAATATCCAGGAATGTTGACTAGTGTTCATAAACATACAGCGCCTCCTTATTATCAACCAGATAAGCTACAACCAATATGTTTGAAGATCTACCTGATACTTGGACGTATCAGAGCTGGGATGCTCACGATAGACGGTGTCAGTGAAGATGGTTCAATCTTTATCTCACTTGTTCTAATGGTCTCAACATGAACATCTTGACGATTTATGTCACTTGTATGAATATCGTGAGTAGTTTGCTCATGCACTTCAATAGGCTGCTTTGATGGATCGTGAACATTCGGCGGCACTTCACCCCAGTAGGGACCAGGCGCATTCACCCCATTCTCGAAACCATCTGCATATACAAAAGCCATATCTTGGATCGTTGCTTTGAAACGATCTCCTGCTGGTCCATAAAGTGACTGGTATACGCCCATTACAACAATAGCGAGCATTGGAGCAAGCAGCGTATATTGCACATACGCGTTGCCAGAGTCATCATAGACAAGTCTCTTGATCCATCCCCACATTATCGTACTCCTATGGATGGCGCAACGATCGATGAAATGCTTAAGACAGATCGTGCAATACGCTGTTTGAATGAAATCGGTTCATAGATAATCTCAACCAGTCCCATATTCTGTAGCGTAATTAGATCTATCTGGGTGCGCTCGGTCGTCAGGCGATTGAGAAAATACGCATTTTGACGTAACAAATCAAGCACAATATGGCGGTAGCCACTCTCGTCAACCAAAGCAACCTGTGTATTTGACTCAAGCGTTGCGTTCACACCTACCGCAGGCCGTACTATCATACGCTCGCCCGTCATTATATCGATAAGCGTATATGTATGTGTATGTGCATTAAATGTAGTGACGACTTTACGGTTAATCTGTGTGGTCTCAACGTCCTTCTGGACAATAGAAGCAAGAGAAGTGCTCTTAACGTGTATTTTGCGTCTTTCTGCTTCTTTCACATGGGGGCCACCACGTATGGGTGCGCCTTGGCCACGTACATCCTCACCAAAATTCACTGCCAGGTGGGTCATCGTGCGCGTAACGCCTTCCCTCATTACTCCACTGCCACTCCCATTCAAGACACTGTAAATGCCACCAATCATTAATACAACTGATGCACAAAGACACACATAATTGACGTATGTTGAACCCTGTTCATCCCACAACAGTTTGCAAAATTGGCTTCTCATAATGCATCCATTCTCTGTAAGCCAGATTAGATGAGGCAATTGTTTAGACGTTCATCAAGTTACCTTACCAAGCGCCAATCATGGTTATTGACAACCTGGCGGAGCCAGAGGTTCAGATTGCAACACGATCGCCCCTGATGCAACTTCAGGACTCACTGGCTCAACCGCGCCACTTGTCTCATCACTAGTAAGGCATTCCTGTGCAGGAGCAATCTGTTTCCCCACATCATTAAACGTCCCACCATCAGCATCAAGGTCATTAAAGATGTTGCTATTAAGATCCATACCGACTGATGCATTAGCGACTCCACCACCACTATCATCTCCAGTAAAAAGGGTTACTTTCCAGGAAAATGTAAAATCATAGGTAAAAAAGCTACCACACCAGCGAGGTGTCACAGTAAATCGACTGAGGTAGGCTGCTGCTGTTGCCGTGTTTTGCACATCAAACTCACGACGATAAAGACCGCCATATGCTGTATTCACCTGACGCTTGGTCCCAACCGTCATTTTGAGCATGGGGATCGGCAGACCGAACAGTCCCGGTGCATTATCAACATCCACCCAAATTTTAAAAGATGTAAGATCATTCAGATTCTTATTGGCATATAACACTGCAAGGGGATTACCTATGCTTGGAGGTCCATTAAACGCAGGTTTCAACAAATAACGTAGTAATACCTTTACAGGTGTATTTTCGTATAAGTCACATCTTCCCCAAAAGATACCATTATGCCCAGGTGTATAATGCAGTTGACGTGCATACGCTTGGGCAGCCGCAAGTACAGCAGCATCAGCACCCATACCAGATAAACGACGAGTGTAATGCACACTGGCAATATCCCAAAAGAAAGGCGTCATAATGGCAACAATAAACGTCATCATAATTAACGTAAGACTGGTGCCACCATCTTCTTCACGTAGGAGTTGATATAACAAACGTAGGCGATTCACATACGCCTCCTCTTTACGCGATAGATTGATACTTCTAAACCTTAGAAAAGAACAAAAATAAAATCAGTTTTTCTTTACGTATATTTTCTATAATTCCATATAGTATCAGAACAACTCACTAGGGAAATGAGAACCCTATCTCACAACGTGCTGTTGCTTGTGCTTTGATGTGTGGATAACTGTCCAGTTCACCAAAGAA
Source organism: Chloroflexi bacterium AL-N1 (assembly GCA_013122435.1). Classification (GTDB taxonomy): domain Bacteria; phylum Chloroflexota; class Chloroflexia; order Chloroflexales; family Roseiflexaceae; genus AL-N1. Next base: position 53,809 of record WYDT01000044.1, on the reverse strand, counting down.
GGCAAATTCCACGTGTGGCACTTCAAGTTCAACCTCAACTGTCACAGGCGCCCCACTAAATGTCGAACAGGGAGGTGTTAACAAGCGCCACCAGCGACGCCCATCAAAGCCAGGACTGGCATTACGAACTGCTGCATCAACATTACCACCACGAGCTGACACTACGGCTCCCTCGCGTGCAGCACCGGCAGCTACGACACCGGTATAACCGACCGCAGCAAGTTGCCAAAATATCATCATGGTTAACAGTACAAGCGGGAAGAAGCCTAAAAACTCAATCGACTGAACACCCTGCTCATCGCGTATCAACCAGTCTAGAGTAGTAAAAAGAGAATGGCTCTGCTGCATCACACACATCCTTTTGACAAATGGAGGGTGCTACGTGTGCTATAACACTGCGTAGCACCCTTTCTCCTACAAACCAATAGAGCTTAGCTACCTGGTTTTTCCATACCACCAGCGCCGGTTTGGTCACCAGGAGTGGTGCTTCCCTCATCGATCCTGCCTTGCTGACTGCGTCCTGCATCAAATGTGCCATAGGTCACTGCGCCAGTGGCAGCGTTGATGCCTGCGGTAACACTGTTACCAACCGCGCCAGAAGCCTGCGAGACACCAAATGCAGCGCCTGTTCCCAATAGACCCATAGCTCCTGCCATCAAAGCTTCGTTGACGTAGGTGTTGCCAGTCTCGTCGATGATGAGTTCACGGATGAAGTTGAACATGATTGTTTCCTTCCTGTATACTTTGCTTAGGTACCGAGCTGACGACTTTCGTCAGCCTTTGTTTGCTTTGGCAGTGTGACCGCCGTTCGTTTTGACACTGCTAATATAGCACGGCATCTATAGGTGAGTAAAGTGTTTTGTGTAAACTGTTTGTAAACATCATATGCTTTTCTGATAACATATTTGATTTACAAATTCTATACAAATGTAACACAGGTGTAAACGAGGTGCGGCATCTTGCACTGGTCTGCAACACAGATGTAACAGAGTCATCTCCACCCGGCTCACAGGCACAAGCATGCCCACTTAAACCAGCACAGATATTGCTCTAGAGAGCACCGTAATAGAAATAATTGATTTTGGGGTGATCGAGAGTACGAATCAATGACCTGCAAATCATAGCGTGGAATACCATACTATGATTGCTCCTCAAGCAGAGATCGCGCTTCAAACGAAGGGGACTGCGAGATGTTGGCAATCGTATAGCCTCACACCACATCCTGAGCACGGTAGCGTTTTCCCCGTGCCTTATGGATATACGTATTCACTAAGTGATGAAACGCCTGCACTTCGTCGATTGTTGTAAATGCCTGTTTGGGAATGATATACGCACAAAGCATGCCGACAAAAATGTATAGGTATTGCTCATCCTGTTCAATAGCACCGATGTTTTCCCACGCATATGCAGTATCATTCACGTCAGTGGTTTCACGGAGACATTTTTCGCTTATCTCGATAGTATGATTTCCGAGCACTCCCGGTGGAAGTTTTTCTGGATGAACAGTACTAAAACGTGCGCGAAGGAATAGACGCCACAGAGCATATAAACTTATCCATCCAATCAGACCAACAACAATCAACTATAGAAATAGATCTGGTTGTGTTAATCCAACAATAACACTTAAAAGAAGTAATACAATAATGGCACATCCACGTAAAGAAGTGCGAATGTACGGAGATCTCTCTCTGGAATACTGCTGCAGGGCACCCATATCTTCAGCGTGTAAGGTGAAGTTAATCTGCACGAGCACACATTATGAAGAACTAAGTCAGTAAGTTCATCAAATGTTGAGAGTATAGTAACACAATAAATGGCTAAAGTGAGCGTTAGCTGAACGCTCACTTTAGCCATTTAAGCTATACACTAACTGAACTTTACCCACATTCACAGACTATCAAAACTCACCACCACTCCCTTACACCGCTACATCACGAGATTAAACACTATCTATTACGCAACTTGTTGGTAAGTCACCTTTAGAGATACAGATGCAGATGGTGAGACCGTTTGGTCAATAGCAGCATATAAAGCAGCAATAATCTCCTCGATCATCGCTGGTTTCAACAAACAAGTTACATAGCCAAGTTCGTCCAAAATAGCCAATGGAACGGGGCGATCTGTATAGAATAGTATTGGTATGGTGGGATTGAGGGAGCGAATTTGCGTACATAGCGAAAGGCCATCAAGATCTGGCAAGTGTGTATCAACGACTATAAGATCGAAGGCACACTGATGTTGTTGCAGCAAACCCACCCCCATTATACCACTACCCGCTGAGATAACCCGCCATTGAGGCACAGCAGTACGAACACAAAACAACGTACCAGGATTGTCACCGATCACTAACAAAGTAGGCATATCCCCTCCTTCATAGATACAAGCATGTACAGCTTGGAGTGAGACAATTACTATAAAACTTGATTATAGAAAGTACTACATATTATAGCAGATATACCTACTTTGTGAATACCCCATGATCAAGCATTTTTACTACAAGCTCAGATCCATCCACATGTAGGGGATTTCACCTTCCCAGAATAATGAAAACTCAACACTTGAAAATTTCAAATGCAACAAATGAGATCATCCTGTGTTAAAATCAAGCTCATTTTATTGACACAATATAATGCATTGTCTCAAAGATGTGGAAACGTGCGGTAAGCAGCCCGTATCGGCTTTGAAAACAGCAAAAAGGGCTGGGTGGGTCAGTGTGGATCAGGTAGAACACCAACATCACACGAGACAGCAACATGGAGATTGTATGATGCGGATCATCACCCGGAGTGTGCTACTGATCACTGTGCTGCTATTGAGCAGTCAGTGTGGTCCAACGCCCACGGCCACCCAAACTGACACCAACATTACCGACCCGCCTCTCGCCGACAACATCCTGCCTGACAACCAAACACCCTCCACAGAGCGATCGGACTCCATCGATCCATCTGCTACTGAAGTACCGATCACCGAAATTCCGCAGGAAACTCCTACCCCCCAAACTGCCACTATTGACGATCTGGACGAAATCTATGCCGAGCTATTAGCACGCTTTGGTGAGGACTACGAGATCTGTCAGATCGAGGTCTCGCAACAGGCTGTCTGTGAGGTACATGGAATGCTCACAGGTAGCGATCCCAAAGAAGCGCTGGCTATCCAAATCATTCTCGATTCCTCTGGTAGTATGGCAGGCGAAATTAATGGACAACCTAAGATTACCTCGGCTAAAGCTGCCTTGGTGGAATTTATCAAAGAGGTACCCGAAGCTGCCCAGGTAGCCTTCCGAGTCTATGGCCATACTGGTTCCAACGAGGAAATCGATCGCGCTGAGTCTTGTGAAGGAACTGAATTACTGTACCCCTTCCAAAACCTTGATGTGGATGCCTTTGAAACCGCGATTGATGCATTTGAGCCAACCGGCTGGACCCCGATTGCACGTTCTCTGGAAGCCGCCCAGATCGACTTTAACAATATTGATCGTGTTGGCGGTGCCAACTTTATCTATCTGGTTTCCGACGGTATCGAGACCTGCGATGGCGATCCGGTAACCGCTGCCCGCACCCTGCATGAGTCTGATATCCAGGCCGTTATCAATGTCATTGGGTTTGACGTAGATACTGAAACCGCTGCCCAACTCCAGGCTGTGGCCGAGGCTGGTGGTGGTGACTACATCGAAGCACGTACGCAGGGTGAGATACGCGAGGCGTTTGATGAGACATCCCGGGCTCTGCGTGATTATTATGATTGTGTGGATTCACAGGAAAGAGAACAGTACGATAAGATATATGACGCCTTAAGTGCCACATATGATTGTATCGATGAGAAAGCGCGGCGTGAGTATGACCACATGCAGAATGCAATCAGGCAGAACTATGCAGACGGTCTCTATGACGCCGAGTTACATGGCGCACTCATAGATCAAGCCAGCAATGAATTGAATACCAGAATAGATCGAGCCACCGATGAATTCGGCACAGGAGTTGACCAGGCTGTGGATGAGCTTGATGAAGGCATCGACCAGGCTGTGGATGAGCTTGATGAAGAACTCGACGAACAGAACAATGAGTGATGGATGAACGTATAGCGCTGATACGGCGCGACGGCTCAAAGCTGTCGCGCCCCTGTGATATTTGGTAACCACTATGATAATGGACCTTAATCCTTAACAAGATTTTGTTGATCGCGCAAAAAGAGCAAAAAGGTGCGTGCTTGTTTCTGGTTCTCGGGTGAAAGCCCATCGTACAAAGCCAGAAACGCCTCACGTTCACGGTTCGTTGCGGTAACCCGATAGCTATCGAGCTGGGCAGCCTCGTTGATAAGTTCTATCGCCGTTGTCCGAAAGACATTGGCCAGTCCCTCGATCTCCGCAATCCGCGCACTGGTCTGGGCTGACTCGATACTGCTAATATACGAACCACTGACACCAATACGAGAACCAACATCGCTCTGCGTCAAACGGTCCCGCTGGCGTTTTCGTTTCACAATATCACCAATACGTTCGTTCAAGGTTGGCATATACTACTCCTTCTGTATCTATGCAAAAGTTGGTCGTCCATCGCGCCATAAACCCATAGTCGTAATACCGTGACGACGAGGTAGCCCCAGATCGTCTGGTAGTGGCTCTGTCATAATCAGGGCAATATTGAGTCCTCGCTGTTTCAACGGCAACAATGCAGCCACCAGATCAACGCCACGCTGTCCCGTGATAACCACAACAGTACTCCCCCAGCCAAAATGAGCACTTGTACGAAACAGCACGTCGGATAGCGGCTCATCATCACCTGTTTCCAGACGACCCAGCAGCTCCAACATAGCGATAAGATGACTACGCCCCGCAGCAACTGGGATAGGTGTGGCCATCGAACCACTCGCTGGATCACATCCGTTTGTACACAGGCCAACCGGCTGACCCAGACCGACCAGATGCGATGCAACTGATGCAGCGGCAACGAGTGCGCGTTCCATCGTATCATAGATATAGCGACCCTGATATTCATCACGCACAAACGAGAGTGCAATCAGTGACTCAAGCGCAATGGCAGGCTGATAGCGTCGCACGTGGGGAGCACCTAAACGTGCAGAGGTTTTCCAATCAATCCGCCGAATACCATCGGTAGCCTGGTAAGGTCGTACACCCGCAGGTCGCGCCGGATCATAAAAGAGGCGTTGTTGCGCGGCAAGGGTACCATAGGGGAGCGATGCTGGCAGCCCCAATTCATCAAGTGAGAGCACCGTGGGATAGATCGTCAGGTAATCGTTATCAGGACCACGCAGCGTTCGCTCACTAAGTCCCAACACATCGCCAGTTCGTAGGGCAAGCGGCCCGATTTGATAGAAACCCCGTTGTTGCCCCATAAGTGTGTAGCGAATAGTACGTTGTTCTCGCGCACCCAGTGAGATAACCTTGTGGATCGATGGTGGATTGTGGAGCGCTGTCGGGAGACTCTCCGAAAACGACAGCCAAGGCAATGGGAGCAAACTCGTGTTAGTCAACTCAAGTTCAACCTGCAAGGGTTCGCCTTGAAAAGCGGCTGTAGGCATACGACGTCGCCACGTAAGACTACGTGCGCTCTGTCGTATCCAGAACCGCGCCACCAGTTGCAGCCCGACCACCACGTAGAGTAAGTAGAAAAATAATTCACTACGCAAGACAGCAGCAATAACAAACAATAAAATGGTTAGCCAGAAAAGCTCATTCATCGTTATAACGTCGTTGTTGGCGCATCCTCAAGAAATGTACGTAGCTGTGGCTCACTGGTTTGGTCGGCCATCACCATCACAATATCCCCCGCTTCAAGACGTGTCGTCGCACGGGGAAAGAGCGTTTCCCCATCACGATTGATCGAGACCACCAGCGTATTTGCCGGAAACGACACCTCTTTGAGCATATGCCCTGCGAGCGGCGAAGCGGGATTCACCCGTACCTCGAACAGCGTTGAATTGCTTGTCAGCGCCGTCGCCCGTCGCACACTTTGCTCAAGCGTGGATTTATAGATCTGCATCACATCGCTCACATGTAAACGCCCTGCCAATTGACGTGACTCTAACACCGGCCCCCAACTCAGCCCCCGACTAGCGATACGCTCCAACGCGACATCCATGGCTTCATCGGCTTCGATTTGTGGCATATCGCTGACCATCACATCCTGCACCAGCGTTGTTGTCCGTTTTGAGGGTGGAATCTGCTGGAGCTGGCTAAAACTCATAAAGCCGACAACTTCGTTACGTTTATTGTGTACTACCAGATCCGTGGTCCGATCAGTATCGATCTGCGACTCAGCCAAGCTCAACGGTGCCTCAGCAGCGATAACCGGCCCACCATCCCTCATGGCATCACGCACCAGCAACGATGAGAGCAACGGAAAACTAAACAGCACCCGATGTGTCGGCGAGTCGGCCCGCGTACCGAGTTGGCTTCGATAGATCGTACTATTACCAACCAATGCCGTGGCAATCGCGACGGCAACCATCGCCGGGGCCAACAACGACAGGTTGCCTGTCATCTCGGCAACCATCAACATCATTGCCAACGGTGCATGGGCAATACTACCAAAGAGTGCCATCATACTGATGATCACAAATGGCTCAGGAACACTGGGCATCTGGGGTAAAATAGTGTAGCCCAAACGCCAGAACGATGCTCCCAGCAAACCACCAATCACCATGCCAGGCCCAAAGATACCGCCTGATCCGCCAGAACCGATGGAGAGCGATGTGGAGAGAATCTTGGCAAAGGGTAAAATTAACACCATCCATAGTGGAATGTTGAACAGACCTTCGCCCATACTGATCTGCACCCAACCGTATCCGGTGTGCAATGCCCCTGGGACAACCAAACCCATACACCCGACCAGCACACCACCAATGGCAGGCTTGATCCAGCGCGGCGTGCGGAGTTTCTGAAACACATCCGTCACACCATAAAATGATTTATTGTACAAGAGCCCAACCAGACCACAGATAACACCCAGCAGTGCATAGTATAGGAGTTGGGTTGGATGCGTCAGCCCCAACTGCACCTGTTCGCCAAAAATAGGTTCATATCCATACACCAGCCCATAAATCGCATATCCAACAATCGAGGCAATCAGGGTCGGCGTTAATGCTTCGACTTCCATATCATTGATGTATAAAATCTCCGCCGCCATCAAGGCACCACCAAGCGGCGCACGAAAGATCGCCCCAATACCCGCACCCATCCCAACGGCCACCGCAATCCGACGCTCCTGTGGGCTTAATCCCAACCGCTGGCCCAGAAACGAGCCAAAACCAGCCGAGATCTGTGCGGCAGGACCTTCACGACCTGCCGAACCACCGGTGCCAATAGTAATGGCAGACGAAATCAATTTGACCGGCACCACCAGCAAACGTACCCGACCACGTTTATGGTGAATAGCATCGATAGCTGCATCGGTACCATGGCCTTCTGCTTCGGGGGCCAGCGAATAGACGATAATACCAGAGATTAGTCCACCCAACCCAGTCACAATCGGCAACAACCAGGGACGCTCCATCGACATGATTCCGGTATCGCCCTCACCAATCGGTGACGGTGGCAAATATCCGATGATCTCACCCAGAGCAACTTCTGTCACAAAATCGATGGCAAAGGAAAACCCAATCGCACCTAAGCCTGCAACAATACCAATCGCAAGACTGATCGGCAACCACTTACGCAGATAACGTTGCCCCTCAAAATTGGCCCACCCTGGGACAACACGACGCAGCCATCGAAGCCCCCGACGAACTGCAGATCCTACTTGCTTATGCTCTCCTGAGCTTGCCATAACTATCCTAACCTTACATACTTTCATCCGACAAAAACACATCCACACAGCGTGTGGACACATATCATCGCTGCTTAATCACCTAAATCGAGTAACGTTTCTGACAGAACATTCTGCAATATCGCATCGGCTGTATGCCCCCTCAGCATGCTCTCAGGACGCACAGACAAACGATGTCGCCATACAGGTGAGGCTAAGGTCTTCACATCATCGGGAATAACATACTCTCGATCAGCAAGGGCTGCATAGGCCTGGGCTGCCCGAAACAGGGCCAACGTCGCACGGGGACTTACGCCAAGTGTTAATTCGGGATGCTGACGGGTGGCATTCGCCAGTCGAATCAAGTACTCACGAACACTCGTCTCTACGTGCACCTTCCAGATAGCTTGTTGCAACCGCGGCAGGGTGCCACCATCAACAACCTGGCCCACGCTTCCGATAGGATGGGCTCCCTCTAAGACCTGTAGCATACGCGCTTCTTCTTCCGGGGTGGGGTAACCCAGCACGATTTGCATGAAAAAACGATCGAGTTGCGCTTCTGGAAGAGGAAATGTACCCTCAAACTCAACCGGATTCTGCGTCGCCAGGACCAGAAAAGGTTGATGGAGCTGTCGTGTTTCACCATCGATGGTGACCTGGCCCTCACCCATTGCTTCAAGCAGAGCGCTCTGGGTGCGTGGTGTCGCACGATTAATTTCATCGGCTAATAAAATATGCGTGAAGATAGGACCAGGCTGGAGCACAAATGCATCCCTTCCCTGACGATAGATCGACACACCTAGCACATCATTCGGGAGCAAGTCCGGCGTACATTGGAGACGACGAAAATCTAACCCTAACGAAAGCGCAAGCGCACGGGCGAGCATAGTCTTCCCCACACCGGGGACATCCTCGAGCAGTGCGTGGCCACCACACAGCAGTGTGACCAGCAACAGATCAATAGCAGTTTCCTTCCCCACAATGACCTGCGCGACATTAGCGCGCACGTTCTCAGCGAACGCCACTATATCGCAGAAGGTTGTCACAATGTGTTCCTATCTACAAACTATGGCTACAATGATCGTTCAGTAGCTTTATTGGAGTACTACCATTATAAAACCGACTGGTTGTGCTGGCAAACCCTCAGATAAAGCGCTCTTGCACAATACCACGCATGCCGGTATGCTGGCCAATCAGCTCGACAATCTCGCGCCGTGCCTGAACATCGTGGGCAAAATCAAGGGTGTCCGTCTCAATCGTTAGCACCGGGCATAACTCAAAACGACGCAGCCACTCGTCGTAGCGACAATTGAGATGCTCAAGATACGCTGCTGGAATACTACGTTCATACGCACGTGAACGGCCATTAATCCGCTGTAATAATGTCGGAACACTGGCCTGGAGATACACCATAAGTGTCGGGGGATGAATACCACGCACCAGGGCCTGAAACAGTCGACGATAGGTTCGAAAATCACGGTGTGAGAAAATACCTTGCTCCAACAAGCCCTTTACAAAGACCTCGTAGTCTTCATAGATACTCCGGTCCTGACATACTGAAACAGGTGTATCCGCGATTTCTTGATGTTGCTCATACCGTTGTGAAAGAAACCAGATCTGTGAATGAAAGCCCCATCGCTCCCGATCAGCGTAGTAATCATCAAGATAGGGATGTTCAGCGACTAACTCATAGTATGGCTGCCACCCGAAATCCTCGGCCAGTATACTAACCAGCGTGCTTTTGCCAACCCCAATATTGCCTGCAATCGTCACATGTTGACGTCGAACTGCACGTACTTGCTCCACGAAACAATACTCCTCATTATTGGTTCATCAGTATGGGTGTCAATGCACCTGCTGCGAATGGCAATCATAGCACAGCCAGATAGGATAGACAAAAAAGAGAGTGTACCATCTGGCACACTCTCGTAGCGTATTCGCAACAACCTTAGCGAGCGACAATTGGGAGGAATATTCGCAATGTCGGGTCCACAGGTGGTGGTTCCGTGGAGGGTGGACCAACAATCAGGCCACCGCCTGGCACAGCAACTTCATTGTAGATAAAGTCACTGTCTGGCTGACTCAGAACAACCTGCGGATCAAGGACATCTCCCTCGTTTTCTGTTGAGGTTTGCAGTACTATCGTCACTTCGGTTATCTGTTCCGTCTCAATAAACGATGGTACCTGGATACGCGAGGTTTGTTGAAGTGCCACAGCACCACCTTCATCGCTTCCAAGGGGTTTGTTTTGTACATCAAGAGAGACCAGTTCGGTGCCTTCCGGAAGGGAATAAGAGAAATCAACCGCACGTGTTTCATCATCCGTATTCAGCAACGTATAGACGAATTTTGCCTCAGCACCGGCTGGTACTTCTTCACTTTGAATTTCGGCACCAGACAACGTTAGCGGTGAAACAACTGTTACCGCTTCCTCAATGTCAGTGAAGAATTGTGATGGACTCTCATCGAACGGTGCATTAGCAATATACACCGTTGGAGTAATCTCTGAATTCATCTCTAATGGTGCTGCAACGGCCAGATCAAATGACAGATCGGCTGTCGCTGAGACACTGCCTGTCCAGTATACCCCTGGTGAGGCTGGCAAATCGCCACCGAATGTTGCCTGAAGATCATTCACATTTTGGAAGTTTCCAGGCTCCACATCAGACTCAAACGATCCAGCAACGAATGTGGTATTGTCAGGGATCGGCACCGCAACATGGGCAGTGGCTGCCGCTGAACTCTCCAGATCATCGTTACGCCCGAAGTTGTCAACGGTCACCGTCACAGTGAGGTTATCTCCAGGATACACACGGGGTGTCCGAGTGGTCGAGTTCAGCGCCGACCCTATCGCACGCGCACGTGAGGTGTACAGTGAGGGCGGCAGTCCGGTCAGGGTGTAGTCGGCATATCCTGATGGTGCACTAATGAGGTCGTCACCAGCAGGCGGCGGAACGACTGAGACCATCGCTACGACACGCTCACCATCTCCATCAAAGTTCTCATTATCAAGCAAGTCACTAAAATCAAACGAGCCATTGCCATTCTCATTCAGCTCAACATCTTCAACCTCGGCAACATTGTCGCCATCAAACGTTGCCACACTCAAACGAAACTCGTTCTGTGTTTCGCGTGCCTGCCAGATACTTTGAGCATCCTCTGGCACAGCATCACCATCAGTGTACAGATCCGTATCACCGACTGTGACGTTCGCCAGATACCAACCGGGGTTTGGCTCCGCAACCTGACCACCAGTTCCTGAGTCTGTCGCATATCGAAATGCAATGAGGACTGTTTCACCAGCATATTCGCTCATATCATAGGTTACATTGATCCATTCAAGCGCCTCTTCTGTGCCGCTGACCCCACTATAGCCAGGTACGTTGTCTTTGATAATCGGCAGCGCGCCAGTATTCGAGATCGAAGTTGTCCCACTGAGGGGTAGGCTGACAAAGCCTGTTGCATCTTCAGTATCAGTTGATACCTGAGTAAAACCAAAGTCCCACTCTGCCTCAATGTTATAGAGAGTATCAAATGACAACGTAGCAGTATCAGTAGGAACATCAACTTCAAAAATAAGAAAGTTGTCTGTCAAGTCAGTGTGACCAGAGAAGAGCACGTTATCAATTCCATCAGGCGGAGTAACACCAACTTCTGATGCAGGAACGGTCGTCCAATTGGTTGGAATACGGATATCACCATTGAAATCAAGTGTCGTTTCTTCTGAGATCTTGTCCGACCAGCCAATCTCAATATAATCAGCACCATATGGCGGTGCACCAGGCGTGTCGTATCCCTCGAAGTTCAGTTTCTCCCGCAACGATCCGAGGTCTAGTGGCGCAATCGGTACCCCTGAAGGGCTATCAAATGCACTGATATAATCGCCCCACTCGGTCTCATCGCTCGTAGTGCCGGAGAGCATAGCTGTACGGAAATCGGACCAGACATCGATAAAATCAAAGTCTGCACCAACTTCATCAAACATATCGTCAAACGCTGCAGGTCCATTTAATTGGTTCTTGGTCAACTCAGACACATACTTGAGGTACTGCTGGTTCTCAACACCAATATCAGCCTCTTTTAGCCGACCTGCAACATACAAGTAGAACCAATATGCAATTTGATAGTCTGCCAGAACTTCAAAACTCTGGTCAGGATCACCATCCTGATCACCCCAGATGGTGAGGGAGTTTTCGGGAAATTCTGAGAAAGTCGTACGATGTGAGTCTGGAGCAGGGCGGTAGCCATTCAGAAACTCAGCAAATTCAGAGGCACCTTCGTTCAACCAGAGGTCCTCATCGCCATCCTGATCGTTGTGGATGAGATGCTGGAATTCATGGGCAATCGTCGCCTCATAGCCAAAATCGGGTGGGCCTGTGCGCCTGTTCCACTGCTTGCTATCAATCGATATGATATTGCGATCGGCAAAACCATTCACCTGACCAGAGAAAAAGCCCGCTACAAACGATGAATTATTAATCGGGTCATAGAAATTATCATCGCGCACATTGCTGACCAGGATGATAACACTATCTCCAGAACCTGCATAATAGTCATCCGGGAGATTCAGATCAGGAACAAGCGTCGGTAGCTGTGCATTGCTTCCATCACGACCTGCATACTCACCGTAAAACTCAACATTAATCGGAATAACACGCTCAGTAGCCGTCGCAAGGGCCATGATACGTTCATCGGTGATATATTCTTGATCACGTGAGTCAGGATGGATTGGATTGATTTTCCCATCCGCATCTGTATAGGTAAGATCTTGTTGCACCCAGATCTCAACTGTATCAGAGATAAGACGTACCTCGTAATCTGTAGTAAAGAAGCCATTGAGCGTATCTAAGGCAATAAAAGTGCGGGTATCGCCGACAGTATAGCTCCCCGTTTGCTGGATGGTAGGTGCTTGAATCGAGGTAGTGTCGATGCTGAGGGCCATATCTTTATTGCGAACAACTGGGCCAATATCAATCGTCCCGTCAGCGTTATAGATTGGTTGTGGTTCAAATTGCTTGCTGGTGCGCTCTACTGCTTGAACATTATCAACAGTCTCAACTGTCGACGTGGACGCTGCAATGCCGGGCAAAAATCCAAGTGCAATCAAGGCACTCAGGAAAATACCAATGGGCATGTGAACTCGTTTGAGAAAGGATTTCATATCCTCTCGAACCTCCATTACTTTATCAACAATAATATTGTGATGTCCCACTAAACACACACCGAATTGTAACGAGGGCTTTTATACTCCTTTCCTTCAGGCAGGTAGTCTAATTAACCCACAATCTAGTTTAAGCGCATAAAAAGATGAAAATACACTCAACTAAACTTTGAGAATAAGTATAGCTTCTCAGTATGAAAGTTCTTGAATTATACTGAAATTACGAAAATCTGCAAATAATCAGATTTGAAAATATAGCACTTAAGTAGTGTTTTTCAGTATAAGAATGGTATAAGGGCTACTTAAAACATAGTTTTTGTTCACAAAAGTGTCATCTATACCTTCCTATACACGAGGTCCATATCAGCAAAATGGGCGGATCATATATGATATCCACCCATCGTATCTTCTCTCTGCTCCAAACGGCGTATCACTAATTCATCGTAATCTGATTGGCCTCGTAGCACCCTTCCTGACATGTCTTCGAATAACAACTGCTTGTACATCCGTTTTGTAGCCTTATGGTAACGCCCAGAGGCAGCAAAAAGAATGAGTTCTTGCTCAGTTTCAGATGAAGTAGTAACCATAACCAGGTAAAGCCCTATCAGTTTGATCTCAGTTGAGCAGGTCTTCAGGTGCAGGGTAGAGGGACTATGTAATGAGTATGTACCGACTTGCATGTATCGCACAATCTCTCTATACTGCATAAAAAGACAGCGAGAGGTCAGGTTGGAATGGCTGAATTGGTCCGTGAACCGATTGGGTTGCGTGTACTTATTCGTGCATTACGCCCAGAAGATGACACACCATTGTGGCTATGGCGAGCACACACGCAACTAGAGACTGCTGCCCTGATTGAAGCGGGAGAAAGTGATGATCGCGCAACGTTGTGGGCAGCCCTCTTGCGTTGGAGTGAAGCCAAGAATACTGCGGAACACTTGACAGATCAGGGGTGGAATATCACATTTCGAGGAGTACGAGCGATTGCGCTTGAGCGTGCCACGAACCTTTTCTCTCCACCGCAGGATGATGAGGGATGGCTGCTTACCACTGCGTCGCTCACATTACGTGTGGTGCCGGAAACCATGTATCAAGATGAAGAGATAGAGATTATGCAACTTCTATCATTTCTTGACCAATAATACATCCTGTCATATCTACCAGATGGTGGCGTATCAAGAGGACTGATAGGCTATGGGCAGAATATCATGGTTTCTTTAAGATACTTTCAATGCAGCAAAATGTTGCTAAATTATATTGATAGTTTTCTTTCCGCATTTCCTGATTGTCACTTTTTTGTGGCAACTATCGTCATCAAAAACAGATACTTCTTGATTACACATCAATCAATCACAACATCCTGAAAGGAAGTATGCATCATGGAACCTATCACCTGGTTATTACTCGCAGGCGCATCAGTTGGGGCCGCAAGCGTTTGGTATAGTTGGAAGCGTCGACGTAAAAAATCATAATATTTGACACGTACAACATGTTTGATGAAGCATACCGAGGGAACAACAAAATTGTTGTTCCCTCGCTTGCATATAACCACATAATCACTTCAGCATAACTTTGCCACGCACAGTTCCAGCCAGTTGTGATACAGCCGCTAAGGAAATCTCACTATTCTCGGGTGCTTGCACCGTCCATTCCAACGTACACAAATGATCCGTTGGAAAATCAGGTCGAAACAAGCCCCGTTTGTGATTGCGCCCTTCCAGTTGTCCAATCTCCTGCCACACCTCGCCCGTGACAATCTCACCACCTGCAGGAAGCCCGAGTTGTACTTCGATAGGACGTGCTAGTTTACGCTCTAACATCTTTTGGCTTCCATATGTCGGAAGGTAACCCGTATTCACCAGTACAGCGTGAAGACGATACACACCCTGGCTTATCCGGGTAGCTGTACATTCGCGTAACTCTAACCGTGGACCCATCCGTGCCAGAGCCACGACAAAGTCTGTATTTGGTTCAAGGGTTGGTAGCAGAAATTGTGGTGGTGGATTCCCAAAAGTCATGCGTTCGTCCCAACCACCAATCTCTACGAGACCAAGTTCCGGATGATCAAAGGGTCGCCAATTAATAAAGCCTTTGCCATCCAGATGTTTATCATTCCAGGCCAACAACTTGAGGTCATCTTCATCGGGGTGGTCACGAAACCAGTCAATAAAATCACGTTCTTTGATCCCGGCCTCACCGATCATGTCCCACAATTCAACGGTGAAGGCAAAAACACCACGCATATCATAGGCCCAATCGTCGAACGCACCACGCATAACGCCACGTGGGTCGTAACGGAACCCGTGGTAGACTGACAGATGTGGATAGCCTGTCAGGGCCGTGCCACGCTGACCAATTTCTTTGAACGTATTGAGATCACCCAGTGGCAGCGCATCATCAGGCTGATCGCTAAAGGGGCGTAAAATAGCACCACTGAAGGTATGATACGAAATCGCACCAAAGATATTTGGATGCTCAGTCATAAAATGAACAATTGCACGTATTTCCGGTTCAGAAGCCGGATAGGAGCCAGCACCCGCCTGATCGCCTTCCGGTGCCCAGATATAGGGAAAGTTACGATTGAAATCCAGTCCTTGGCGCGGTGGCGCTATTTTGACGTTATATCCATCGTAGTTGCGAATACGGCCTTCTTTGTGTAGACGATAATAAGTTCCCCCTTCCTCATCAGGGCCACGCCGACACATCAACCGTGGATCTTGGGCAGAGACCTTCCACGCACCATCAGGATCAAGGACACGCATCTGGAGAATCTTACCATCACCATC
Organism: Chloroflexi bacterium AL-N1; assembly: GCA_013122435.1. GTDB lineage: Bacteria > Chloroflexota > Chloroflexia > Chloroflexales > Roseiflexaceae > AL-N1. The sequence goes on along the minus strand of WYDT01000044.1, from coordinate 38,099 downwards.
AATATCATCAGGATATAATCCATCGCGTTCGTCGGTGTATGGATATGGCCGCGTCCCACTACGCAAGTAACGACCCGTGGTCAGATATTGCTCTGCCCCATCAGGATTGACCCGTGGAACGATGTAGAAAGCGCGTTGATCCAGTAACCGGGTCATTGCGGGATCGTGACCATAGTTGGTTAACAGATACTGAATCACATGGAGCGCCCCCATCGCACCAGTCACCTCAGTCGCGTGGAGGTTTCCGTCCAACCAGCACGTCGGTTTTTCATCGGTGGGACCGGTTGCACTGTTGGTAATGGCCATACACCAGATTTCGCGCCCTTCATGGCTCTGGCCAATCGATGAGAGTTGTACGAGTTGCTGGTATTCCTTTGCAAAACCCTGGAGCGCCTTTGTCAGTTCATCATAATGATAATAGCGAGTAAAATCGATTGTGGGCATGCTTTCAATTCCTCTTTTATATGTCTTCTGTTGTCGAAATTCCCAACTGTCCACGATTCCCCAGAAAATCAATCACATCGATTTTGGTCACGATACCAATTGGTACCGTATTATCGACCACAATTGCTACTTGATTATGGCTGAAAATCATCATGAGATCTTCAACAGGCGTTTCAGGATCAACCGTTGCCACTTCATGGGCATGGATATTTGCAATCGTGTGATCCATTGCACCACCAGAGATAAGATAATCAAGCAAATCTCCCTCATTAATAATACCGTGTAAATTGCCAGCAGAGTCGAGTACCGGAAGCTGTGAAATGCCATGGGTTTTCATGTGTCGAATCGCGGCTTCCACACTGGTATTCTCGCTGGCTGTAATCATCTCATCTGTGTGGATAGCAAGCAAATCCACGACACGCGTTTGATCGAAGAAGCCATTCTCACGCATCCAGTTGTCATCAAAAATCTTCGATAGATAGCGTGATCCACTATCGGGTAATAACACCACTACCATATCGTCTTCGGTCAAGGTGCTCCCGCTGCTTCGTAACCATTTGAGTGCCCCAGCCATCGCCAGGCCACATGAACCACCACAGAAGAGACCTTCTTCACGCACCAGTCGTCGTGTCATCACAAAACTTTCACGGTCACTGACCTGGACTGTGTCATCAATCACATCAAAATCCAGAGATCCTGGCAGAAAGTCTTCTCCCACACCTTCAACTTTATATCCATGGGCTGGGGTCAATTCACGGGTCTGAAAATAGTGATGCAGCAATGAACCTACCGGATCAACACCAACAATCTTGACCTGTGGATTCTGATCTTTGAGATATCGACCCACACCACTAATCGTACCACCTGTACCCATTCCAGCAATAAAAACCCTAATACGACCATCTGTTTGCCGCCACAGTTCAGGGCCTGTACTGAGGTAATGCGCCTCTGGATTCGCCGGGTTCCAGTATTGTCCGGTCAGAATAGAGTTTGGTGTTTCTTCAGCAAGGCGCTTTGCGACTGAATAGTATGAACGAGGATCATCGGGTTCGACAGCGGTAGGCGTGATGACGACACGCGACCCAAAAGCACGCAATTGTCGAATTTTCTCATCGCTCATTTTATCGGGCATAACAAAAATCGTCTTATAACCTTTGATCGTAGCAGCGATAGCGAGGCCCACCCCGGTATTGCCACTGGTACATTCGATAATAGTTCCACCAGGTTTGATCTGGCCTGCACGTTCAGCCGCCTCAATCATCGCCAAACCGATACGATCTTTAACACTTCCACCAGGATTAAGAAATTCAGGTTTCACCAATACTTCAGGGCGAACACCACGTGCAACTTTGTGTAGTCGCACAAGAGGGGTATTTCCAATGGCGTCAAGAATGGTTTCTTTGATCTCTGACCTTCTGGTTGTATCTGCTTGGTCTATGGTGGTCATAAAACTTCCTCCTATAAGGTGACACTCGTCTTTGATCATAGCTATCTACGGCTTTGCATCGGTATGGTACCACGGATAAGTAGCGTATGGAACGGCGTACCCATGTGCTCAAATCACGGCACCTATAAAAAAACTCTTTGCACTTGAGAAGCTTATTTCCAGCACATCAGCGAAAAAACAAGGTTGACCGTAAAACCTGGCTGTGGTAGAATATGCGCTGCATGCCATTCTGCTGCGCTTTTTCGTTGCCAAATTGGCACGACCAAGCTGAAATCGCCTTAATTGTAGTAAACCGGGCCCACTCACGGGCGCCGTCAGGAAGGAGCCAGCATGGCGGAAGCAGATACGATTCTGCAACTCGGAATCGCGGCTGCGCGCGAAGGTAACCGCGAAGAAGCGCGCAATCTGTTTAGCTTATTGACACGCCAAGAACCAGACAATGTTCAGGCTTGGCTTTGGCTCGCTGGTGTAGCCGAAGGTCCCGATGAACGACGTGCTGCGCTAGAGCGGGTGGTTGAACTTGATCCAACCAATGAAATGGCTATTAAAGGCCTTCAGGCGATGGGGGTTACTCCTCAAACCGCTAAAGCAGAGGCTCCTGCTGCCACACCACCACCATCAGAGCCAGCACCACCGCCAAGACAAGATCTGAGTGAAGAAGAGATGTATGCGGCCGAACTTGACGCAGCCTTCGAAGATTATGATACTGTTCCCAAAGAGGCACCGCCACCACGCAATGATCCGACGCCTATACGGAGCGGGGATTATGACGATGATCAAGCAGGGGTTACGGGTACCACTGCCCGTGAACGAATTGAGAATCGCCGTAACAACCGTGGTGGATTGAGTCCATTACTGTTAGGGCTGATTGCGCTTATACTTATCTGTATTATTGGTATCTTCTTCTTTAATAGAGGCTCAGGTGATGATCCTGTTGCTGTAGGTGACATCACTGCTACTGTTGAGGAAAATGGTGGGGCTGTAGCACCAACCGATGCCACAGCTACTGCGGAAGCAGGTGGTATTGGCGAAGGTACGCCCAGTGCAGAAAGCACCCCGCCCGAAGGCGAGGGTACACCCGATACAGAAGGCATACCCCCCGAAGGCGAGGGTACGCCCAGTGCAGAAAGCACCCCGCCCGAAGGCGAGGGTACACCCGATACAGAAGGTATACCCCCCGAAGGCGAGGGTACACCACCTGAAGGCGAGGGTACATCACCTGAAGGCGAGGGTACACCACCTGAAGGCGAGGGTAACCAACCACAGGCTCCTACGATACCTGCAGATATTGCGGGTGCTACACCCGAAATAGTGCCCATTGCAACGATTCTTGAGTCTAACGGATGGAGTTACGCATTCCCAGGTAACTGTTTTGGTGGATGTGGTGCTCTCATTGGCCCTCAAGTCGGAGGCTTTACAGCACAGGGGACCTACATGGTAGTCATTTTACAGGTGGCTAATAGTACTGGCACTCCTCAACCGATACCAGCAGATTTCTTTGTGCTGAAAGATGCACAAGGGCAAGTGCGAGATCCCTTACCAGATGTTTCCGGTGCCTATGTTATTCCAGGTATTAATGCAGACCTGAGTATGCAAAGTCCTGTACCAGCCAATGGTGTTCTTACCAGCGTAGCATTCATTTTTGATGTACCATCAGGTGCCACCGATCTTGTCGTATTTGCTCGTAGCAACACGAATCAAGGTTGGGTAGTACTTAACGCCGTTCCATAATCGTTAGATACGCAATGACGCGGTAGGACTTTTTGTATGATTGTCCTACCGCGTTAGTATGTTTTAGAGTTGTCACTATGGATAAGGAAGAGCCGTCTTCAAAACAATTACCACCGGAAATAGTAGTTTCGCTTCTTCGTGACGCGCGACAGGCTCAGAAGCAAGGAAATCACGCCAAGGCGCGCAGTTTGCTCCGCGTCCTTACTATTCACCACCCCGAAGATACCCGAGCATGGCTGTTACTGGCTACAGTTGCAGCAGATCGTGATGAGCAACGCTTCGCACTTGAGCAAGTTGTAGCTCGTAATTCAGACCATCCACTTGCGAAACGTGGTCTTGCGACATTACAAAACTCCACTTCTCAAAAGCAATCTGTTGATGGGGCATCCTATCAGACCAAACCCATACCTAAGGTAGATTCGTTTGTTCCTGCTCAAACCATGCCACCAGCCAAACCGAAGCTACCAGAAAGAGAAGAGGAGCAACTACCACAAAAATCGCCTACACACACGGTTGCTCTGCCACAATTTTCTGAAGCTGATAGCAGGACACCGACGGAAGAACAACGGGTTCCTGCCACCGAAGATGCGCGCAAAGAACCGCATATTGACCCAACGACAGCAAAGACCGAGAAACCATGGCCTCAATCAACGATGGCTTCACCATTCCTTGAAAATATCGCCCGTTTTCGTTGGGTTCTCTATATTGTTCTTGCAATAGCAGTCATTCTCTTTTTTCTCATCATGGTCTTCCAGGACACACCATCTGAGAATGAGGATGTAGAACAGACCGATCCAACCCCTTCTCTACCGGGTGCTGGAAGAACACAACCACCATTTGCATCTAATACACATCCAGAGGCATTGCAGGGGGAGATTATTGCTATACCACTCGTATCGACAGATAGCATACTACCTACCCGCCCACCAACACAAACGCCCGAACCTGAACTGAGAGTGTCAACATTATCACTAGGACGTCCGGTACAACAAGATGATTGGTATGTGAGTCTGCTGCGTCCAGAAGATGCCGTATTTGTACAAGGAGACCTTGGTCATATACAAACCGAGGGTCAATTTCTTATCGTGTTGATGACAGTTAGCAATGGTAGTACAGAGGCAATACAAATGCCAGCCAACCTGATTACACTTCTGGATAGCGAACAAAACCGTTACAAGGCTTTACCACGTGCCTCGACAGTCTACCTGGATAGTTATGGGCGGGGGCAATATGGCGATCTGAGCATGGAAGAATTGATTCCTCCCGGCGGGGGCAATGTAAGTATTCCACTTATTTTTGATGTACCCATAACCGCGAATGACTTTCATCTATATATGGAAGGGGTGGATGCTGCGTGGCCAATTGATACGTCTTTTACGGCGATTGTACCGACAATACTACCAACTATTGTACTAACATCAACAATAACACCGACTCCATAAAATACTATTCTACAAGCAGTTTAAGGCGCTGTTTCATCCTGGTTATCTATATCGGACATTTCAAAGAGCAGATTAAGCTGGCTTGTCACATAAGAACTCAGCGCTGCTTCATCACCAAATCGTACAACCTGTAGGGTCTCTGGTCCGAGGACTCGACAACGCCATACACCTTCTTGGCCTGCTTCACGCCAAATTTGCAGCTCAACACGGGATGCAGAAGAATTCATATCATACCTCTTTGGGAGGAAACACACTGCACGGTGTATCCTACATATATCACTCACCCAGGAGTCACATGTTCACTTATCACCAAAAATCATACACATACTAATAGACGGTGCATGAAAACAAATGCTCTTTCTAACTATAACGATTGTATAGTACGATTTGTCACGAGTTGATGAGTACTGAATGATAGTTTACTTATATGATTGCTAAGAATCGCTCCTCTTTCAGTGCTATAATGATTATGTAAGCAATGGACATTATGGATCGTAAGCAGTAGGAATTATGACGATAACAGATAGTAATGGACACAAAGTACCGCCACAAACAACAGCCCAACACCCCTCCATTATCTATGATATGACTGAACTTGACGCTAAACCAACGCGTATTATGATATGTGTTGGCTATAACCCTGTCTCACAACGTTTGATACAGAGGGCCAATCATTTATCTCGTGCACTCAATGGTGATTTGCTCGCAGTTCATATCCAAACAGATGCGAGTGATGCACCAGGGTATTGGACTATGCTTGAACAGAATATGGAGTTTGCACGTAATTTAGGAGCAGAAACCCTGGTTATACGTGACGCACCACTTGCAGAAGCCATCGCACGTGTTGCTCACACTCAGGACATTACCCATATTGTCATGGGAGAATCTGCACGTAGTCGTTGGGCCGAAATACAAAATGGTTCACTTATTCGACAAATTCTACGTGCAACTCATGGTATAGATATCTACATTGTTGCCGACCCTACCTGATGTGTGACGATGTTGGAGAGACCACCAGAGGAAGTACACTAGTGCAACCAATAGAGGCATTTTGCCATTCCGCACGACTAGCCTACTTACATGCTGGAACTATCGGTCCGGCGATTGTATTACTCCACGGATGGGGGGCCTTCAAAGAGTTATGGTGGGCAACCATGACCGCACTGGCACCTCACGCACGGCTTTTTGCGGTCGATATGCCAGGACACGGCCAATCGCCGATAGACAGCACACGTCGGATGGAACAGGTCGCACAGCGCATCGAACAGTTTTGTATCGCACACCAACTTGAGCAGATTGTCCTGTTAGGGCATTCTATGGGTGGCAATGTGGCTATCGAGTTGGCCCTGAGACGGCCATCACTCATTCAAAGCCTGGTACTTGTGGATGCAGCCGCAAACACTGGCCAGATGCCTCTGTACATCCGTTCATATCGAGATAATGTGATAACCTGGAGCATATTACGGGTCGGGTTACTGCTCACAAAACCAATCCAGCCCATTGGGAAACAAATACCACATCTGCATGGGGGTGGTATTATTCGTCCGGCGTTACGACGGATCGCCTATCAGGCCAATCACGATGTGACAGCACTACACATACTGTTGCACAGTCTGATTACCAATCCAATCTCAGCTCGCCTAGCAGATATCCAAGTACCTACGCTGGTTGTGAGTGGACAATTCGATACGTTAGTACCCCCGGCCATGTCACGTGCGACAGCCCAAACCATCCCCGGAGCACAGTATAGCGTTATCCCTGGTTCCAGCCATAACCCGATGGATGAAAAGCCAGATGATTTTGCCCGCGTTCTGGCGCAGTTCTTGCACGTACAGCATCCAGCACAACTCGAAGCAGAAACAAACTCTTCTACAGTACCGACAAAGGGGAATGGTCATGACTGACAAACAGAAATTAGTGCAACTTCATACCATATTTGCCCAATTACAATGGTCTGTACGACCGGAACAATTTGCTGTCGTTGGGATTGACCAACGCGAACGATTGGTACTATCCCAATTGATTGGCCACATCAAAGATCCCTTTTTCCACATGGTCGTTGAACCACAGGAAGTTACGCTTATTCTCACCGAATCCGACTGGCGGGTGTTACGTCCCGCATTTACAAGACCACGGATACAGTATAATTATCGCCTGATTGCTTTTGATGAAGATCTCCCGGCTGATCTCGTAGGATTTCTAGCTACGATTACAACGGCATTAGCCCAGGCCAATGTGTCTGTTCTGACGATTTGTAGCTATGCGAAAGATTATGTGCTGGTACACGAGAAAGATCTAGACCCGGCCCTGCGTTCAATCGAGCAAACCGTGAGTCAATATCGCAGTACCCCCGCAAGCACACCACCTGCTTCGTAAAGGGCCATTTGTGGAGATAATTGCCTACTTACCGAAATGGTATACTATTATGTTCTGTATCCTTGATGAGTATAAAAAACGATCAGGTATACCCTCACACATCGACTCTATAATTCAAAGCTAACTCATCTCCAACCTTGCCACGGATACCCCCGTTTGCTGGTGGTGTCTCGACAAGGGTAATCTCAAGATCATGGGCAATGATACCAACCTCCTGCTCCACGTTTTGGAAGAGCAACCGAATCAATTGCCTTTTGGCGTCATCCGATCTACCCTCAAAGATGCTCAACTCAATGATCGTGTATTGCTTACCACGATCTGGCAGAAAGATAAAATCTTCTGGATCAAGCAATATGAATCGGTGAAAGCGCTTTTCTTCTGGAAGACCAAATGCTTCCATTACCGCAGTGTGTATGGCATCTGACAAAGTCTTGCGTTTGTTTGCGAGGTGCTTCCTTAAACCATAGATTGTAATCTGCGCCATAACCCCTCCTGTGCTTGTGATGTGTCTATCGATATGCTTATTGTATATCTGAAAGAGAAAATGCACAGATGCTATAACTGTGCGTTTTGCGGGGGGGTATTGTCGCCTTAATCAGGACGTTTCTTTGATAGCATGCCCCCCAAACTGATTACGCATAGCCGCAAGGAGTTTATCGCCAAAAGGCTCTGCCTCACGTGAACGGAAGCGCTGTTGCAAAGCCGCCGTGATCACCGGAATGGAACAGTTGAGGTCAATCGCCTCAGCAACCGTCCAGCGCCCCTCACCTGAGTCTGGTACGTAGGCCGCAATCCCCTCCAACTGTGGATTCTCCGCCAGCGCATTCGCGGTGAGATCAAGCAGCCACGCACGAACGACGCTACCATAACGCCAGATTTCAGCGATTTGCTGGAGATCGAGCTGAAGATCAGATTTGTGATCCATCAGTTCAAAACCCTCAGCATAAGCCTGCATCAGACCATACTCAATCCCATTGTGCACCATCTTCACAAAATGACCGGCACCACTTGGCCCGACATAGCCCCATCCCTGATCGGCGGCTGGCGCCAGTGTTTCAAAGATTGGGGCAAACTGTTCCACTACTTCCTTGTCGCCCCCAATCATCATGCTGTAGCCCTCGGTCAAACCCCATACACCCCCCGCTGGTACCAACATCGACAAAAGAGAGTTGATGCTCCTTGAGCATTGCAGCACGGCGTTGGGAATCTTGGTAATTGCTATTCCCACCATCAAGAATGGTATCCTTTAGCGACAAGAGGACTGTAAGTTGTGTAATGGTTTGTTCAGTAGGATCACCTGCCGGTACCATGATCCATACGGCACGTGGCCCCTGAGTTGCTCCACCAGATGTTCCACCGATGTAGTCGCCACAGCACCAGTAGCTGCGGCTGATTTCACGGCATCTGGATTGCGGTCATACACCACCACTCGATGTCCACCTTTTACGAGACACGTGGTCATGTTGGCTCCCATTTTACCAAGGCCAATCATTCCTAATTCCATCATCCTTGCCTTTCTGTGTTGTGTGCTTGTATCCGGTTCTGTATCACGGTTGTCAGCGTGCTCGGGTCTTCGACAACCCAGCAGCGTTCAAGCAGATCCGTCTTGCGAAACTGCGGTCGTGTAAGCGGTGTAGTCACAGCAATAACGTTCATACCCGCTGCGAGTGCAGCCTGCACACCAGTAGGCGAGTCTTCGATCACCAGACAATCTGCTGGCTGCACATCTAATTCGCAGGCAACCAGCAGATAGATCTCGGGATCTGGTTTCCCCTGTTCCACGTCATCACGGGTTGCTATAAAATCAAAAGCATTATGTATGCCCAGAATTGTCAGCACCCGTTGCACCTGTGCACAATACGACATGGTTGCTAACCCGACCTTTTGACATGATGCACGCGTCTCTTCTAACAAGTTAATGTTGTGCATCCAGCGACTCTGACACAATATGTCAGGATCAGACAATAGCGCCTCATAAATACGTAGGCGTACCTGTACAAATGCCTGCCACGGTGTGTCAACACCAAACTCATCCATACGTTGGCGTGCCGCCGTCTCAAGCCTAAAGCGATCAGTCAGTGTCAGGGCAACTTCACGCCGTGACAGCCCGACAACATCAACAAATGCGTTCAGCACCGCAGACTCATCAAGATCAGGACGTAGTTCCACCGCCGCACGTGCGTAGGAGCGGGCCTTGAGTTCTTCTGTTTCAACAAGTGTTCCATCGAGATCAAAAATAGTTGCTTCGATCATACGTGTATCCTGTCGTGTAACAAGCAATAAGAAGACAACGCAGGCACATAAGCACCTGCACTGTCAATAGATATTCAGCAATACATAGAGCTACAACTGTTTTAGACCCTTGAGTACATCGCCTCCAAGATGGAAGCGGATGAAACGTCGTTTGTTATCAAGCAACGCCTGACGGTCACCAAGTGCCTGGGCCGCCACAAGCACCCCAAAGGTAATTGATGACGCTGAAGCACCTGCTTCAGCGGGGATGGGTACATCCTGTGGGGCATCAGCAGTGAATTGAATAAACAGACCATTCCCACGATCACCCTTGTGGAGTTGACCAGTTGAGTGCAAAAATCGTGGGCCATACCCAACCGTTGTTGCCACTTTTAGCTGATCGCGCAGCCGTGTGCGGAGTGCCTGCAACGCTTCGGTGGTTTCTTGTGTGGGTGGAACATAGGCTTGGAGCGAAATATAATCACCTGGCTTGACCTGACTAAGAAACATCTTTACGGCTTCCTGGAGACTACTCGCACTAAAATCAGCATAGACGGTGACATCATTTTCGGTGAGGGTCGGCTTTAATGACGGTAATGCACCTTCTTCCTGATATGCGGCCACCATCTTGCGCGCCAGAACTTTGGCCGCCTCGACGTTAGGCTGATCAAACGGGTTGATGTCAATACGACGCCCGGCAATGACCGTTGCCATCTCCCAGCGGAAGAATTCGCCGCCGAGATCGTAGAGATCGCGCACATTGAACTGCACAACGGGATGTCCTGCTGCGCCGAGGGCGGCTACCGCGTCATCGTGAGTAGTGTCATCGGTGAGGCGTAAGTACACAAACAAGCGATCATCACCATATACTGAGGGCGCACCAACAGGCTCACCATCAACCGGGAGGATACCCACGTTTTCTTTACCAGTGCTCTCCGCAATGAGTTGTTCGACCCATGCACCAAAAGCATCAATCGGAGGAGATGTGATAAGGGTAACTTTGTCACGGCCAGCTACGGCTAACTCGCCTATAATCGCGCCAAGCCATGCGCCAGAGTTATCACCCCCGACTGGGCAATTGCATCCCTCACAGTTACAAGCCATTGTTGCTGCACGATCAAGGATTTTAGCAATATCGACACCCATGAGCGCAGCCGGAAGCAACCCGAAGAACGAGAGTGCCGAGTAGCGCCCACCAATGTCAGGATCGTTCAAAAACGTCTTGCGGAAGCGATATTTCTTCGCGGTGTCATCCAACCCACTCCCTGGGTCAGTAATTGCGACAAAGTGCCGGCCAGCCTTCTCTGAGCCTACCGTATCGGCAACTCGATTGTAAAAGTGCTTGAAGAACGAGAAGGTCTCAACTGTGCCGCCTGATTTCGTTGAAACAATAAAAAGAGTCTTACTTATGTCAAGTTGATTTTCGTTCGCTAAAACAGCGCTGGGATCTGTGCTATCGAGTACTGCTAGTTCTAGATACCCTGATTTAACGCCAAAGGCCAAGCGAAACATCTCGGGGGCCAGACTGGAGCCACCCATGCCCAAAAGCAGCGCCTGAGTAAACCCTTCACCACGCACAGTCTCGACCAGTTCGTTGATGGCTGGAACCTGCTCCAGCATTACTTCAGGGCTATGAAGCCATCCTAAACGATTGGTAATCTCGGTTGGATCAGGCTTCCACACTGTGTAATCGTGATCCCAGATGCGCTGGGCAATATTGTTATCACGCAGATCGGACAGTGCGGCATCAACACGCGCTTGATAGTCACCTAGATTGGCCGAGTAATTTTGTTGTTCAGAGAGAAGACGTTCGCGTTTTTCCTCAATACTCGCCATAAGACTCTCGAACGATTTGGCAAACGACGCCACACCATCATCTTGCAACTGTTGCGTGATAGCTCCGAGGTCAATCCCTAAATCCGCTATTTTGGCGAGGTAAGCGCGGGCTGCCTCGGTTCCAGCCTCAAGGGTTTCAGCCACTGTTCCGTGGTCCTGGAAGGCTTGCAAAGTTGCTGGTGGCACAGTATTGACCGTTTGTGAGCCGATCAGGCTGTCGACATACAAGGTATCAGGAAGGCTTGGATCTTTGGTGCCGGTGCTCGCCCAGAGTGGTCGTTGTACCTGTGCACCACGGCTTGCCAGACGCTCCCAGCGGGGGCCAGCAAAGATTTCGTGGAAACGTGCATAAGCAACCTTGGCGTTGGCGATAGCAGCCTTGCTACGCAGATCGTCAGATGTACCAGCTTTTTCGAGTGCCTGATCTACCGCAGTATCAACCCGACTGACAAAGAACGACGCAACCGATGCAACACCTGAAAGATCATTTCGATCCTGTGCAAGTTTTTCCAGACCCGCCAGGTAAGCTTCCATCACGGCTTCATATTGTGAGATCGAGAAAATAAGCGTGACATTGACATTGATACCGGCTCCGATTAATGCCTTGATCGCCGGGACACCCGCCGGTGTTGCGGGTACCTTGATCATAATATTGGAGCGCTTGAGTGTTTCAAACAGCCGTTGCCCTTTCGCAATCGTTCTGTCCGTATCATGCGCCAGTGTGGGATTCACTTCGATGCTGACATAGCCATCCTTGCCCTTGGTCGAGTCGTAGAGCGGACGTAGCAGATCGGCGGCACGACTGATGTCGTCCAATGCAAGGGACTCATAAAGATCATTGGTTGAAGCATCGGTCGCGACAAGTTTGCGAAGATCCTCATCATAGTCAGCGCTGCCAGCAATGGCTTTTTCAAAAATCGTGGGGTTTGAGGTGACACCACGCACACCCTGATCGATAAGTTTTTGTAAGTCTCCCTGTGTAATAAATGAGCGACGAATATAATCAAACCAAATGGCTTGTCCAAGATTAGCTAATTCATGTAATTTAGTCATCGATTTCTCCTGAAAACACATTACACTTCGTATTCACTATCACAATACATCATCTTTTTTATAAGGTAACTACATATCCACCAAATCTACGGTCAGGCAAACCACTCGTTATTTTTGTGCGGCCAATTGCTCTTTTGCAGCAGCGACAATACGATCAGGCGTGAAACCAAATTTGCGTTGTAACTCTTTGAGTGGTGCTGAGGCACCAAAGGTGTTCATGCCAATAATCTCGCCAGTTATACCTGCATATTTGGCCCAACCAAAAGTGGCGGCCTGTTCAACTGCGACCCGCGCTGTGACTGACGATGGAATGACACTCTCACGGTAGTCTGCAGCTTGTTGCTCGAACAATTCCCACGAGGGCATGCTTACCACCCGAGCTTTGACACCTTCCGCCTTGAGTTGTTCATACGCATTGACACAGAGTGCCACTTCACTCCCACTTGCCAACAACAAGACCTCTGGCTTACCACCATCCACATCGGCTAATACGTAAGCACCTTTTGCGACGCCCTCAGCCGAGCCGTACACTGAGCGGTCCACTGTTGGCAGAGCCTGCCGGGTCAGCACCAGCGCAACTGGCTCGTGGCGCAGTTGCATAATGACACGCCATGCTTCGATCACTTCATTGGCGTCGGCTGGGCGTAATGTGATCAGGCCAGGAATGGATCGCAGCGATGCAAGTTGCTCAATCGGTTGATGAGTCGGCCCATCTTCGCCGACACCAATAGAGTCGTGGGTAAAGATATGAATGACCGGGATTTCCATGAGTGCGCTAAGACGAATCGCTGGTCGTCCGTAGTCGCTAAAGATCAGGAACCCTGAGCCATAGGGACGTACTTTTGACAGCGACATACCATTGAGAATGGCGCCCATCGCATGTTCGCGTACACCAAAGTGCAGGTTGCGACCGGCGTGGTTACTACCACTGAAATCGCCAGCACCTTCGAATATGAGGCGGGTCTTGGTGGAAGGAGACAGATCGGCAGAACCACCGATCAGCCAGGGAACGTTTTGGGCCAGCGTGTTCAAGACCTTGCCAGATGCTTCACGTCCGGCCAGACCTTTTGCATCTGGTGCAAACGTCGGCATATCCTTGTCCCACCCATCAGGAAGATCACGATGCTGCATTTGGTAAAGTTGGTCGGCAAGGTCTGGATATTCTTGTTCGTAAGCTTCAAACCGTTCAAACCACTCACGACGTAATGTCGCGCTACGAACGCCAATTCCTTCCTCGAAGTGGGTTCGCACCTCATCAGGAACCAGGAATTTGGCATCTTCGGGCCAGCCGTAATTGCGTTTCGTCAAGCGAATTTCCTCTTCGCCAAGTGGCTCACCATGGGCAGCGTGGGTGTCCTGCTTGTTGGGAGCACCATACGCAATGTGGCTATCGACAATGATCAGCGTGGGGCGATCGTGTGTGCTGTGGAAAGTGTTGAAGGCCCGTGTCAACATATCCAGATCGTTGGCATCGCCGACACGAGTTACATTCCAACCATAACTGATAAAGCGCGTGGCTACATCATCACTAAACGCCCAATCGGTATGACCTTCAATGGTGATTTTGTTGTTATCGTAGATCCAGCAGAGGTTGGAAAGCTTTAAGTGACCGGCCAATGAAGCGGCTTCGTTGGAAACACCCTCCATCATACAACCATCACCTGCAAGCGCATACACATTGTAGCCAAACATACCAAAGCCCGGTCGATTAAAGTGTTCTGCCATCCAGCTCCCGGCCATAGCCATGCCAACACTGGTTGCCACGCCCTGCCCCAACGGTCCTGTGGTTGTCTCGACACCGGAAGTCCAACGATACTCTGGGTGACCGGGACATTTACTATCGAGTTGCCGAAAACACTTGATATCATCCAGTGTGACTGAAAGCTCCCCCAATTGTTCATATTTCGCATTGACAGCTTTCACACCAGTGAGATGCAACATAGAATAGAGCAGCATCGACGCATGGCCAATCGACAACACAAATCGGTCACGGTTCGGCCAGATCGGATCATTGGGATCGAAGCGGAGAAAACGCTGCCAGAGTAAATAAACAACTGGTGCGAGTGCCATAGCAGTACCGGGATGACCTGAGTTCGCTGCCTGGACTGCGTCCATTGAAAGGGTGCGAATGGTATTAATTGCAAGTTGGTCAGTCGTTGGCTGATGTGCCATAAAAACTGTTCCTCCATTCATAGTGAGTGAGTATCACATCTATCATAATAGGGAGAATGCGTCATAAACCGTGATGTACGCTATATAACCAAACCCAGCCACCGACCCTTACATGTAAGCATACTGATGGCATCCCTAGCGCTCAAGTCCATAACGTGCTGCACCTAGTAATGCTGTTTTCGGATTCAAAATAACCCGCACAGGTATACGCGACATTAAATCTGAAAAACGGCCCTTATTACGGAATGCCGTGAGAAAACGACCATTCTCAAGTGTATTGAGAATACGGGGCGGGATACCACCACCAAGGTAAATCCCACCTGTTGCCAGGATTTTTAGTGCCAGATTACTTGCTTCGGTGCCTAAGATGGATAAGAACATATTGAGGGTCGCCTGACAGAGTGAACAGGGTGTATCAGGATCGAGTGCAGCCTGAACAATCACAGGCGTAGGATCATCTGCTGCGGCTAGTTGTGCTGCGATTGTTGGTGTTTCCACGGCATATTGGCTATCACGAAGATATGCATAAATATTGGGCAGACCACTTCCCGAACAAACACGCTCAAAACTGACGTGACCAAAGTGCCCCCGTAGATACTGCAACAATCCCATCTCATCATCATTGCTTGGCGCAAAGCTCGCATGGCCTCCTTCTGATGGGTACGCCCGATAGCGTGTCCCATCCCAGGTGAGATACGCCTCACCGAGACCTGTTCCTGGTGCAATGATAGCAATACCACCACCTGGTGACGTTTCACCTGCGTTGATGGTATGTACATCGGCTGGTTCTAAAATAGGAACGGCATAGGCAATGGCTTCCAGATCATTAATGAGATGCACCGATGAAAGGTGTAACGTTTGCCGTATGTTTTGTTCCTCAATAATCCACGGTAGATTGGTAATGGCAGCCTGCCCATCATCGACTGGCCCTGCAACGCCAAAACTGGCCTGATTCACGGGCATGCTGACCTGCTTAATAAATTCCTGCACAATATCTTCCAGGCAGCGATATTTCCCACTGGGAAAGGTTGCCTCTGCAAGCGGTGCACGTAACCCGGCCTGTGATGAAAAGATAGCCAGATTGGTTTTGGTTCCACCAATATCACCGGCAAGAAGCATGAGTACATCCTCCACACATTACATCATTGCAGCGACAGCCCAACGGATCTGCTGTGTGCAAACATCATTATTCATCATCCTGATTTGCCATAGGACACAAGTGCCTCAGCACAGGTTCTCGTTGATGGTATGAGTTACTCATGTGCATTTCGTATGTAAGATCAAGACGTATTCTTATTGTATACGAAAAACAGCCGATGATCATATGTCTCGTGTCTCATATATCAAGAGATGCATACGAAAAGACGACATGAAATGGTTCGCAGTAGATCACCACACTTTGATATTGGGAAATATCCACATCACCGGGGATGTCATAGTTTTGATTGCCCACATTGCCCTTTAGTGCCCCCAGATCAAGGTAGTCACCAAGT
This sequence comes from Chloroflexi bacterium AL-N1, assembly GCA_013122435.1. Classification (GTDB taxonomy): domain Bacteria; phylum Chloroflexota; class Chloroflexia; order Chloroflexales; family Roseiflexaceae; genus AL-N1. Next base: position 21,873 of record WYDT01000044.1, on the reverse strand, counting down.
TCTTCGCTCGTGGCAGGATTCGTATTCGTTGCCAGCAACACACGTAATGCTGGACCATTAGTAACGTTAAAATCCTCAAGACGTAAAATGTGATTGCCTTCGGGTAGTTGGTAGATCGTTGCTGTTCCACTGGCATCGTACGAATCATTGATTTTGGCAAACTGACCGTTCACTACTGCCTCAGGACCAGCCGCAACTTCTTCGGGCATTGGATCATCCATCTCTGTATCGGGCATATCTATTGCCTCCACCATGGCAGTAGCTTCCAGCGCCTCACGGGTGAGGGCAGGCAACTGTGCAAGTTCTTCTTCATCCGGGATAGTCATGGTCGGCTGTTCAGTGGCCGTCTCATCAGCAATTGGTGCAGCCTGTTCGCTGACAGGAAAAGCCTCATCGACAGTCTGATTGATAAACAAAGGTGAGACAAGCCACCAACCCACAACTCCGGCTATGACTAATCCAATAAATCCACCTGTTAACACCAAAAAACGAGTATTCATGATTTTGCACTCCTATTATGTCTATTAAATCGACATCACACACATTAAGTATGGCATGTAAAAGTAGCAGATACGTTGTTCAGCGTACAAGTGGTTCCTAACCATATAATTAGCTAGAGATAAACAGTTTCTAACCAAATGAAGAAGTAATAATGAAATGGGGAGTGACTATTTCAAGGGGTTTGCGAAAATAACACGACACAAGGCACCTTTCGGATGGGTGCCTTGTATCTGAGATGAACTCTATTTTTGAAGAAACTAGTGTGCGTTAGCGGGGAAGACCAAGAAGGGTGTTCCCCCAGTGATAGCTGTTACACCAGTTGGTTGATTCGCACCATCACCGATAGCAAAGACAGTGACGACGGTATTGTTAAACACGATAAACGGTGGAATGTCGATCAAGGTCTGTTCGCCACCAGGAGTGGTGATTTTAAGGTCATAGAGACCAACTGGCACTTCCAGATAGGAGCTTGCAACTTTATACGGCACGTTGGTCAATTCACCAACAACATCCCCACGCTCAGTGCGGAGATCGACCTCGGTGTCTGCCAGATCAGCCGCAAACGGTGCTGCATGAACAACTCGTATCTTGGCGTTGCCAGGACCAGCGGTGCTGTTATCATCCTCAAGCGCTAGCAACTCAAGGGGTTGGTTTGCACCATCACCAATGGCTGCTACCGTGTAGTCCTGCCCTGCTGCCAATGTCAATGCGCCGGAAATAGCCGATTCTGTTGCACCAGTGGGAATTACATCCACCTGATATTCGTCCGCAGGCAATTCGATAAAGTCGGTTGTATCACCAAAGACAAAATTCTCTAGGGCAGGCTCCCCGTTCACCAATACACTCACCGATGTATCCTCTACCGTGTCCGCAAAGGGAGCCAGATGAGCGATGGTCACACGAGCAGGCTCTTCACCGTCACCATCGCGTGGGGTCCCCACAACCGACAACACACTCGTTGGCTGGTTCACGCCATCACCAATCGCAAACACCGTCACGATATCGCCACTCTCAAACGTCACAGGCGGTACATCAATCAAGGTTGGATCACCACCAGGGGCTGTAATCTTCAAGTCGAAGGTGCGAGCGCGGATATCTAAATACGGGCTGGCTTGCTTGTACTCGACCCCAGCCAAGCCTTTAAACAAACGTCCATTCTCTTTGCGGATATCCACCGCCGTGTCAGACAATTCGGCAGCAAACGGTGCCGTGTGCACAATACGCAACTTCGCACGATGCTCCTCAGGTGCGCTGTTGTCATCCTCTAAAGCGAGCAACTCCAAGGGCTGGTTTGAGCCATCACCAATGGCTGCTACCGTGTAGTCCTGCCCTGCTACCAATGTCAATGCGCCGGAAATAGCCGATTCTGTTGCACCAGTGGGAACTACATCCACCCGATACTCACCTGCAGGCAGTTCCAGATAATCAGTCGCATCGCCGAAGACAAACTCTTCTAACGCGGGCTCCCCGTTCACCAATACACTCACCGATGTACCCTCTACTGTATCCGCAAAGGGGGCCAGATGTGCAATGATGACACGGGCAGATGGTTCCTCGTCAGATACGGTCTGTGCTGCAACTGACGTAAGACTTGCTATGGCCAGAATACATATAAGTAACACACGTGATACTAATTTCCAAATCATGTTTGACCCTTCTGCTTGGCTATAAAGTTATTAGCCGCAAAGCTTTTCTTTCATCATTAAACGAACCACTTTAACAGGCTGATAGCGTACATTATCCCTTTGTGAACACAATTCCAGGTGTTTATTGCTGTCGCGACATACACAAAAACTACCTACGCGCAGGTAGATACGGGGAGCATTGTAGAGTGGATGCGTGGTCATCGATAAATAAAGATTAAAAATTTGTGAGCTATGATGAGTAGATCTTTGTTATATTGGTTGTACAATGTAATAAAATAGTTACAGTAACAAACGTATACAAAAGTACTATTTTTATCTGATCATAATTTTATGCTCATAGCTATTTGAGACTATTACAAAGCTCTTAAAGGCTTACCAATATTGGATTGACATATCTGGTACAACAAAAGTACTGTCTATTGATTAGTGGTTTGGATATGGTCATTGCGCTTTTGATTGTCTTTCAGCACTATAGCTGAGGAGCCATCCAATGGGATCGTGGAAGAAGGTCATAGGGCAGCAGGCACAATCACACTGGTTCTCAGAATATGTTATTCTGAAACACGCTGTGATATTTGTTGTTCAGAAATCAGATAGGGATACTACTATCAATTGTCGTGTTACCTCAGTCTGCTATACACGTCATGTAGTTATAGATCCTGAACCTATACGATCATTGATAGGGATACTCAAAGTAGCGTACCAGATGCAACGACCTGGAATGTCAGATCAACCAATACGCATACTTCTACAACTAACATAACTGGAGTTTCCCGCATTTGTCGGGGAGGGTCATATGATGAAACAACAGCGTACCAATGTAATACTTCGCAGTACTATGCGCTGGATGTTGGTATGTATTGGTTTTGGTACTTTACTTGTGGCTAGTTCGACCTTAAACGCCACAGAGTTACCGGAAGAAACGATCTCCGTCAAAACGACGACCAGTACGCCTAGAGAGAAGTTATCCTACAATCTTGCACAACTCACACAATCGAGCCCTCAGTTGCAGAGCACCCAACAGCAAATAGAATATGTTGGTCTGGCAGATGAAGGTCCGGGTAGCATCGTTCAGAATGCTCAGGGCGAAATACTGACATATATTCGACTTAATAATCTGTCACGTTCAAACGTGCATGCCCTTGCACAATCTGGTGTACGTATCACGCATGTTGATCGTGAATATGGCATCATTACCGCTTATATAAATCCCCAAAATGTGCTTTCTGTTGCGTCGGTCAATGCCGTGCAGAATATTCAGGAAGTACTACAGCCAATATCTATGGGGAGCATTGATCGAGCTCCATCAACAACCAACACACAACCACAATCGACCTATTGTGTCCCTGGTATTATCTCGGAAGGCGATACACAACTCCGTGCCAGCGCCGCACGAAATAATTTTGAGGTGGATGGCTCGGGAGTAACAGTTGGTGTGTTGTCCGATACCTTTGATGAAAGTGGTATGCATTTAATTAGTGCTGATGACGACATTGAATCAGGCGATCTGCCCGGTCCAGGGAATCCTTGTAACCGCACAACACCAGTGAATGTGATTGCGGAAGGAGAAACAGCCGGAAGCGTGGATGAGGGTCGCGCCATGCTGCAGATTGTTCATGATCTTGCGCCTGGTGCCGAACTTGCCTTTGCCACAGCCTACGGTGGTGTGTTTGAATTTGCAGACAATATTCGCAATCTGCAACAGAGTGCCAATGCTGATGTCATTGTCGATGATATTGTGTATCATGTTGAGCCATTCTTTCAGGCTGGACCGGTCGATGTCGCTATTCGCAATGTCGTTGACGATGGCGCAGCTTATTTTACGGCTGTCGGGAATCTCCATCTGGAAGATCAACAAGGCAATCCGGTCGGCTCGTATGAAGCAGACGCCTATCGCCCTATGCCCTGCCCCACTGTCACTGGTGATTCAGGTTCGACACAACCGGGACAAGACTGTCACGATTTTGACCCAGGTCCCGGCACTGACAGTCGATTACACTTCAAGCTGGGGAATAGCGGCCAGTTAAAGTTTGTCTTTCAATGGGCAGAACCCTGGTTTGGTGTCGAAACAGATCTGGATATTACCATTGTTGATCAGGATAATAATGTCCTCAGAGAAAGCCGAAATGTGAATATTGGGCGAAGTGGTACGCAGTTTCCCTATGAAAGCCTGTTCTATGCCAAAGAGCCGAAAGATGTCTATCTAATCATCAGCCGTGCTGCTGGTAGTGGAACACCACGCCTCAAGTATATTCTGCTTCAGTCGTATGCATTAGAAGAAGTTGAATACAGTGCGACACATGATGGCGATACGTTTGGACCCACGGTCTTCGGCCATCTGGGAGCCAAATCAGCGGTGAGTGTGGGGGCAGTGCCGTACAATGACAGCGAAACTCCCGAAGATTTCTCCTCGCACGGCGATCCAACGGTTTATTTTGGACCTGTTGAGGGACGAACTCCTGCAGCCATATTGACCACACCTGAAACACGTCAAAAGCCTGATCTGGTTGCATCAAACAATACACAGAACACGTTCTTTGTAAACACCGGGAATGGCTATCGTTTTGAGGGAACATCGGCCGCCGCACCTCATGCAGCTGCAATTGCCGCACTCATGAAAGAGCAGGCGATGGAGGATGCTGTCTCCCTTTCGCCACAAACCATTGCAAGTATCATGAAAGAACATGCAGATGCGTTAGAAAATGGCTCACGCCAGTCAAGCGGGGCTGGTCTTGTGAATGCCCTACAAGCCGTTGGCGTGGTCCAGCAAAATGAAGCCACACCGACAAACACTCCAGCCCCAGACACACCCACTCCTACTGCGGCCCCAGGCACACCTACATCAACAACGACTCCAGCCCCAGGCACACCCACTCCTACTGCGGTCCCAGGCGAACCGACATTCACTGCGGTCCCAGGCACACCCACTCCTACAATTGATACATCGATTACACCAACACCCACTCCTTCGCCAACGAGTCCTGGTAATCTCCCACCAATTGACCAAAATACGGTTTATTTGCCACTCCTTGTGCGATAAGAGCGATCTTACTTCGTAAAAATCGAAATAGCGTACAGAACCTGTGACGTTCTGTACGCTATTTCAGTATAAAACAGCCAATGGTCGTAACTTGACACTAACATAGAGGCCGGATAGACTACAGAGAGTCTCATAAATGACAGAAGAGTCACGCTGACAAACAGTTACGGAGTCTATGATGGTTGAAGGTTCTACCAGCGCCTCACGTGAACGAGTACTCGATATGGCTGAACATCTGTTTCGTGAACGTGGCTATCACACGGTGACCATGCACGACATTGCTACTGCACTCGGGATGCGCCGTGCATCGCTGTATTATCACGCACCACAGGGCAAAGAACAACTCTTTCTTGAGGTTATGGAGCGTGTGTTTACCCATCACCGCAATGGCCTGGAAACTGCTATCATACAGACTGAACCAAAAATTGAACCACAACTTCGTGCCGTAATCCATTGGTTTGATTCACAACCCCCACTCTTTTTTCAGCGCATGATCTATGCGGATATGCCATTGCTTGATGAGGAACACCTGCATCAGTTAACGATTATGACACGTAAATGTATTGTCCATCCCATTCGAGACATTTTCATCAATGCATTTGAGCGCGGCGAAATTTGCATGATCAACCCCGACACGCTGGTAAGCACCTTTATCGCGCAGATCGACGGCGTATTTCATACTAATCAACGTATATATATCACAGCGAAAGATGAGATGCGAGAAGAGTTCATTTCAATCTTACTCAATGGCCTACGACCACGCTAGTATGCTGATGTTTGTAATTGTACTCGTAAATGCATGCTATACTCTCCCCAATCAGGTAAAATACAGAACGATCATACGTGCACATGGCACGTTCTATGCTATCCTGTTCTTACGAAGAACATCGTTTGTTTTCTGTGGACAGGTATCTGCTACTACTGGAGGAAAAGGTTGTGGCATTCTGGGAATACGTCCTCTTCAACAATACCATACAAACTTGGGGAATGGCGCTCCTTGTCACTATCATAACGCTGATCGGACTACGCATCATTCAGGCAATTATCGCACGTAGTGTACGCACGGTGTCGCACCGCACACGCTTTAAGCTTGACGATATTCTAGTTCATGTCGTTGCAGCAACAAAGTTTTTTGTCCGACTCATTCTCGCGCTCTATGCTGGCTCACAAGTACTCACACTGCCTCGAGAGATCACCATCTGGCTTGATACGATTGCTATCATCACGTTCCTCATTCAGATTGCTGTCTGGGGAAACGCTTTTATTTCAGCCTGGATACAACAATATCGTGAGCGCACATTCGAAAGCAATGCTGGACGCTACACAACTATGCGCGCAATGAGCTTTATTGGACGATTGGTTCTTTTCTCCGTCATTCTGCTACTGGCGCTGGATAATATTCCGAACGTCGAAGTGACCACGTTGTTGGCAAGTCTTGGTATCGGTGGTATTGCAGTCGCACTAGCACTTCAGAACGTTTTATCCGATCTCTTTGCATCGCTGTCCATCTCATTAGATCAGCCGTTTGCAATTGGCGATTTTATCATTATCGATAGTTTTATGGGAACTGTCGAGCATATTGGATTGAAAACCACGCGCATTCGGAGCCTCACTGGTGAACAGATTATTTTCTCGAACACCGATCTGATTAGTAGTCGGATTCGTAATTATAAACGGATGTATGAACGGCGTATTCAGTTTATGTTAACTATCACCTACGATACACCCTATGAGAAATTGAAAGAAATTCCATCTATTGTTCAAGAGATTGTTGAGTCGCAGGAGAAAGTGCGTTTTGACCGAGCACATTTCAAAGAATACGCGGATTTCTCTCTCAACTTTGAGGTTGTGTACTACGTGCTTGATCCTGATTACAATTTTTATATGGATATTCAGCAGGCGATCAATCTTGAAATTTATCGACGATTTGAGTTGGAAAAGTTAGATTTTGCCTATCCAACCCGCACCTTGTATGTTCGCAACGGTGCTACACAGGAACGCGAGGTTGGCTTCACAGCTAATGAAGCGTTTGAGACTGGTTAAGTGATGTTTTCATCTGACTCACAATTGCTATAAATAAGGACTACATGCTTTATCTTGTTGCTACACCAATTGGTAATCTTGGTGATATATCGTATCGTGCACTAGAAGTTCTCCGCGACGTCGACATGATCGCGAGTGAGGATACGCGTAAAACCGGATTGCTGCTCAAGCATTTTGATATCAAGAAGCCGCAACTGTCGTTCCACGAACACAACGAACAGCAGGCTGGTGGACGAATTATCGATCTGTTGCAACAAGGGAAATCAGTTGCAGTGGTTTCAAATGCAGGCACCCCCGGCATTTCGGACCCGGGCTTTACGATTGTGCGGCGGGCTATTGAAGCGCATATTGAAGTCTCCCTCATTCCTGGCGCAACTGCTTTTGTTATGGCATTGGTCATATCAGGCTTGCCGGTGCATAGTTTTACATTTCGGGGATTTCCTCCGCGTAAAGCTGGCCCCCGTCGTCGCTTTTTAGAGGTTGATCAACACGCACCACACACACTCATTTTTTATGAAAGCCCTCATCGTATTGAGGCTTTTCTCAATGATGCACTCGCCGTTTTGGGTAATCGTGAAGCAGCCCTTGCCAATGATTTGACCAAATTATATGAATCCGTAACACGTGGCACACTCTCATCGCTCATCGAGACGCTTGGTGACACCAAGAAGAAAGGTGAGTACACCATCGTCATCGCTGGCTTGGGGAAACGTAGCCCACCTGTTCATGAGGAAGACGAGTAACATAGCTAGATCTATTGACGTTCCCTGTTACTAGTTCTATCATGTATATCTACATTCTTTAACGGTACTACTATATAAACCATGACCATCACACCAGGGAATGAGTCAACACCTTCCGTGACAACCACCTCGGACGAAGACTCAGCGCACACCACATATCGCCGTCCAGCCCTGCTGCTTGCGGTAGCCGCCGGATTATGCTGGGCATGCGCTATCGCGCTGATGCTTTCCACCAGCCTTGCCGTGCCACAAGACATCTTCTTCCCAGAACGCGTTATTTTTGTGGTGCTGGTGCTGTTGGCCGGGTTCCTGACCTTTGTTCCCATCCAACGGCACCTGCAACTTTCCGGGCTGGTATTTGAAGGCGTCGCAGGCACATCGCTCCTACTCTACACCCTGGCTTTTGTGCCATCACCAACTGATTGGATTTTGTCCCTCCCTGATACACCGGTCTATATGCTCTTTATGGTAGCGTTATTTTGGAGTGGATCGGCTATAGCATTGCCCTTTATCTATATTCTTGGCCAACGCCTTTTTCAGCGGCGTGCGCGACGCTACGACATCCGGCGAGCCCGTCGCCAATCCCATGAGGTAGGCATTTTGCTGGCTGCGTGTGCCGGGCTGGCAGGTTTGCGTGTGTTAGCCTTTCTTAGTGTGGTACTCATTATACTGATTTTGATTGTTACTGAAATGCTCTTTTTATCATTTGTAGAGCCAGATTCGTAGATGGTCTCTTGCCAGAAACATATGAAAAGAAAGGAATAGTGTTGTGATTCATATAAGCATTATTGGCATGGGGTTGATCGGAACGTCGCTGGGAATGGCATTACGTTCGGCCTCCAAAGAAACTACCGTACTTGGTGAAGTAACGATTACCGGGTATGATCACGATCAGCGCGCCACGGCTGATGCACGTGCACGACTCGCTATCGACAAATCTGTCAAGAAGCTCGAGGAAGCCACCCACAATGCACAACTCATTATTCTGGCTGTACCCCCACAAGCGCTGCGCGAACTGTTTGTAGCGATGGCACCCACGCTGCCTCACGGCACCATAGTGACAGATGTGGCCAGCACCAAAACGCAAGTCATGGCCTGGGCTGATGAGCTTTTGCCCAGAACGGTCGATTTTGTAGGGGGGCATCCCATGGCCGGCAAAGAGCAATCAGGCCCTGCCGCAGCCGAAATCGATCTGTTCAAAGGTACACTGTACTGCCTCTCACCCGCACCTCGCACCAAACAGAACGCCCTTGACGTCGTCGATGGAATGGTACATCACATTGGTGCAAAGCCCTACTATATCGATCCTGTCGAGCACGATAGCTACGTTGGCGGTGTCTCCCACCTCCCCTTTGTCCTCTCAACAGCATTGGTCGAGGTCACGAACCGTAGCCCGTCCTGGAGAGAGATGGCGCCACTGGCAGCCACTGGCTTTCGTGACATGTCACGTTTAGCATCTGGTGATGTCGATATGCATCGCGATATCTGCATCACAAATCGGGAAGCACTCACCCGTTGGATCGATGAAACGGTGGTCTTTTTGAATGAAATGCGTGAGTACCTGAACACCGATGATCACGAACAGGTAACCGACATCTTTCAACGTGCACGTGAATCGCGTGAAACGTGGCTCCAGAATCGCCCCAACATGCGGCCAGGCGAATCTGAGTATGAAAATATTACCGGTTCAGCCGTCGAACGTCCAGGATTGTTTAATCGTATGTTGGGCATGCGCGGTCCACGCGACAAACGACCTTGATTGCATACATTACCACCTAATGGTACAATCAAAATATCGATCGAAATCATCGCATCCATACCTGTATTAACCGATGGAGAAAGCGCAATGGAGCGAAAAATTCGGGTGCTGGTGGCCAAACCAGGTCTAGATGGCCATGATCGTGGCGCAAAAGTGGTGGCACGCGCACTCCGCGATGCTGGCATGGAAGTTATCTACACCGGATTACAACAAACACCACAAATGATCGTCGACGTGGCTTCGCAGGAAGATGTCGACGTGATAGGGTTATCGATCCTCTCAGGCGCGCACATGACCCTGCTGCCCAAAGTCATGCAGCGCTTGCGCGAAGAGGAGATGGAAGATGTGCTGGTCATTGTGGGTGGTATTATTTCAGATACAGATGCCAGAGAACTCCGTGAGCAGCATGGTGTTGCCGCAGTCTACGGCCCGGGAACACCTACTCCAGAGATCGTGCATTTTATCAAAGAAACGGTCGGTGCCAGGAACGATGCGTCATAATCCATCTTTGTTGAAGTAGACCCGAAAACACTGTGTCAACTCATATAGCTACAAATGATATTGCAATAGCTCTACGCAAAGGTAATCGTCGTGCGCTGGCACGTGCTATTACGCTCGTGGAGACTGGCGGAATAAACGCGCGAACTTTACTACAAACCCTCTACACGCATACGGGGAATGCACATATTATCGGCGTGACTGGGGCACCGGGTGCAGGCAAATCGACCCTCGTCAACTCCCTTGCACTTCATTGGCGCAAACAACACCAAACCGTTGGTATTATTGCTGTTGACCCTACCTCCCCCTTCACTGGCGGTGCCATTCTCGGTGATCGCATACGTATGCAACCCCTCAGCGGCGACTCAGGTATTTTTATTCGTAGCATGGCGAGTCGTGGCCGTCTCGGGGGCATTGCACGCGCAACCGATGATACTATCGCGTTGATGGATGCAGCAGGGTTTGACATCATTGTGGTAGAAACAGTTGGTGCTGGACAGGGTGAGGTCGACATCGCCGGCGCCGCACATACAACCGTCGTCATTGAAGTTCCGGGTATGGGCGACGATGTACAGGCTATCAAGGCCGGTATTTTAGAGATAGCTGATGTGTTTGTGGTCAACAAGGCCGACCGTGATGGTGCGGAAGAAACAGCCCGTCAGTTGCGCGCAATGCTTCAGTTGGGCAGTGCCTCGAACGGAGGATGGTCTCCCACGATTTTACTAGCCATCGCCATGCGGAATGAGGGGATTGCCGAAATCGCAGAAGCCATCGACTCACATATGGTATATTTACGTGAAAGTGGCCAGTTTGCCCAACGTGTGCATCAGCGTGTGGCACGTGGGTTTGAGTCGGTGGTGTACGAAGCGGCGCTCGAACACGTGCGAAAACGTGTGGCTGATGCTGGGGGGTGGAATGCATTGATTGAGCGCGTGGCACGTCGTGAGATTGACCCATACACGGCAGCAGCCACTTTTATTGGGGATCATCTCAATGCGCCAGAGTAGAAAAAGGTAGGACAAATAGGTGCTTGTCCTAACGCTGAGACCTGTGATATAACCAGAAAGATAACCATCAATTAGTATTAAGGTACCTTTCACGAATCGACAACAGGAGGCGTTTTGCTAGAGCAACATATTGCCGACTTACTCAATCATCCCAAAGTTGTGGAGACGCGCCACCATTTACACCACAGTATTCCTAAACACGATCATCTGCTTCGCTCGGTGAGATTCTCATATCGTTTGGCTCAGATTTTAGGTGCCAACCAGCGGGTGTGTACACGTGCTGCTCTCATTCACGACATCAACTCACGCTACGGAACCCTGACCACCCATGGTGCCATCGCAGCACGCTGGGCCGCAGAGCAAGGCGAGTCTGATGAGGTATGTCGTGCCATTGTGAGCCACATGTATCCTTTTGGCCCGCATCCCACCTCACGTGAGGCATGGGTGTTGGTATTGGCTGACAAGGCTGCATCACTTGGTGATCTCAAACAATTTGTGGTGGGGCTGGCCGACGGACGCAGTTGGCGTATACGCCGTCAACTACAGCAGAGTGATCCCTTTCACCATGAGCAGCGTCGCCAGAGCATCAAATGGCGTGTGCGTCACCAACTACGTCAGCAAGTGCCCTTCTATCGCCATCGTCGTCGGTATTGGGGGACACAACGCCACAAGGTTTTGTAGCAGACTATAGCCCCACAAAGCTTAGAACATTAATCAGATGGTGTTGACACTTCTTTCAATTGCTTGAGTGAAAGTACTCTTTCAACTGCCACTTGTGGGGGTTTATCGTCAAGGCGGTTGTACACATACACAAACAAATCACGCGCGATGGCACTTATCGGAGCCGCCAGGATAATACCAACCAGGCCAAAGATATAGCCAAGTGATATCAGGACAACGGTTAATATGGCTGGATGCACACCAACACTCTCACCAATAATACGGGGAACCAGAAAGTTATTCTCAATCTGTTGGACAATAATGTAGAGTATGGTAATGGCGATACCTGCTACTGGAGAAATTAAAAACCCAACGAGAATACCTGGAATAGCACCGATAATCGGTCCGATGATCGGGACAAGTTCGGTAACACCAGCAACAATTGCCAGTAAGAGAATAAAATCAATCTCACCAGGAAAGAAAAAGCGATCCAATACCAGCAATCCAATACCCACCATCAACCCAACCGTCAACCCCAAGATAAGTTGTCCACGGATGTAGTCACTAAAGACTCGGTCACTAATGTTCCACACATTCCAGAAGTCTGCACGCGCACGTGGGTGCAACAATCTATCAATAAATTGGCGTCCTTTTGCTTGATCATTGAGAACATAGAAAAGCCAGATGGGGACAATTAAGAAGCCAATAATAAACGTTACCGTATTAATAATCTGCAACACGCGCTCCCAGAGAAACTCACCGACTTCTCGTATATAGGTATCAAAATTACTCTGAAATGTCTCAATGGTACCAAAAAGACTCTCTTGAAGCGGTAACTGAATCTCCTCAGGAACATTAGTCTCATACTGTTCTAGTAATGCGATGATACCCTCTTGAATCTCTGCAACCGATGGAATAGCGGCAACTAATGTTCGGATCTGCTCTGAGATAACTGGCACAACAAAAGCAAAAGCTGTAACAATCAGAATGCCCCCACAAATATAAACCAGTAGGATAGCCAACCAACGAGGGCCAAAACGATTGAGTATATTGACTATCGGGGTAAGGAGGTAGGCTAGCACCAAACCAATGGTGAAGGGCAACAACACCGGTCGAGCGGTCCACAACAGCCACCCAACACCGTACAGTGCAACAATGACCAGCCCCCAACGCGCCAGCTTTTGACCGGAAGGCCAGGTCCATTGCGCTGGCTGTACAGAAGCAAAGGGCTCTTCCGTTGTTTTGGTCGCTGGTAGGTCCTCTGCCGCCTCATGTGAGGTCACAATAGGTTGTGTTCCTTCCGCTGAAACGTACTCCTCTTTGGAAGATGCAGAGGAATCAGCAGAGGATTTTAAGGTTGAAGCAGAGTCAGATGATGACACAAATCATCCTTTCGTTGCCATATCACGCTCTATCTGGATACACACGTGTCTATCGAGAAGTTACCCATTTCCACGAGGATACCATCGTCATATATATGTTATGGTACAAACTGACAACATAAGATACGCAGTATTCTAAGCAGCCGTAACTCTCACAGATCGCTATACTTGAGGTAAATCCAACTTGTCTTGTATCAATGTTCAGCAGATTCCGTTTCTGCTTCTTTTTCTTTGGAATAATCCTTTAATGTCGACAGATCACGAATACGCTCAGTAAACAATATCCCATCCAGGTGGTCAATTTCATGTTGGAGTGCCCGCCCAAGCAAGCCATCTGCTTTACGAATACGGTAGCGTTTTCCATCAAGCCCTTGATAGTCAACCGTTACCCAGGCAGCACGGGGAACATCACCATACCAACCAGGCAGACTCAGACATCCCTCCAGACCAACCTCTTCTTCATCGCTGGCTTTGACGACTTCGGGATTGATCAGTACATAGATTTGCTCAGGGACTGTCTCAGTCGTTGTACCATCTTCGTGTTCCTCGACTTCAGGTGGAATATACACTACAGCAATACGGTGCGAAAGACCGATCTGCGGTGCTGCCAGACCCACCCCATTGGCTATATGCATGGTCTCTAACATATCCTTAGCGAGTTGCTTAAGGCCAGGATTAGGAAACTTTACTGGGCGAGTGCGGGTCTTGAGAACAACTTTATCCTCATCATTATCAATGCGGAGAACGCGTCGTGTTGGCATATAAATAAAACCTTTTTCAAACTGCCATAGAGATCATTGATAACACTGTTATGTATAGATTTCTATTATAGCATATAGCGCTAATGAGCTACTCCAGAGACTTACTCATGATGATCAGTGAAGGGCCTACGTACTGCTTCCACTGCGGATCATGATGGATCACTTCATACCCCAGATGCCGATAAAAATGTCGCGCCTGATGGTTGTTGTGCATAACACCCAAGAGGGTTGCTTTTGCACCTTGATTGCGCGCAATATCTTCGATGTTTTGCATCAGAAAGCGACCGATCCCACTTCTACGATGGTACTCATCTACAATGACACTGTAAATATAGGCATGGTGTGGCGTTAAGCGTGGTAGTGGAGTAACCATAGACCAGTAAAGGGAAGTAAACATGCGTATCGCGTGCGTTGGTCCCAACAGTACCCACGCCATACGAAAGGTCCCGTCAGGGAGCGCCACCTTAAGTGACTCTGGGGCAACACGTAGCCCAGCCGTTGCAAGCAATGATTCATCGCTTTGCTGCACCACATAGTGTCCGTGCATGCCCGCAAAGTGATTGGCTTCGAGAATATACCGGAGCAGTTGGTGTTGAGCTTCGCGTGGCCCACCCAACATCGCTGGCCGTTCCACATGATACAGTTGAACCATGAGATTGGCCATCGCTGCACTGTCATCGCTACGTGCAGCACGCAACATCATTGGTGAAGTTGGCATAAAGTATGGTAAGATTGAGCATATAATTTACACTACATGTGTATACGTTTGTGTACACCTCTCTGTTTCAAACATTGTCCATTCAGGTCGTGTAGGGCAGTGTAAAGCGGACACATGTACCTTGCTGAAGCGTACTTTCAATCCAGATACACCCGCCATGCGCCTCGACAATCCCTTTCGCAATAGCGAGACCCAGACCAGTACCACCAGTCGCACGTGAGCGCGACTTTTCGCCACGATAGAAACGATCAAAGATATGAGGAAGATCTTCCGGGTTAATACCTTCACCAGTGTCAGAGATCTCAACGATCACACAGTGTGGTGCCTGGAGCGCACGCTCATACATGGATTGCTCACTGGACTGGTGCTCCGGTTGTGTATCTGGTATGTCGCACCCCTGTTCTGCATGCCGAATAGCAATAGTTACGGCACCGTCAGACGGGGTATGCCGAATCGCATTGGTGACCAGGTTGTAGAATACACGCTCCACTTTCTGTGGTGCCACCAGCAATGCCTTAATATCGGGATCAACACTCCCAAGCAATACGACACCACGCGCATTTGCTTGAGGCCGCATGGCCTCTATCGTATCGCTCACGAGATCACCTGGGGTAATACGCTGCAACTCTAGTTTGAGTACCCCCGCATCAATCTGTGATAGCTCAAACAGATCGTCAATCAGATCACTCAGATGATCGATCTGGCTTCGCATCGTAGTGAGATAGCGCTGCATCATGGCCCGATCTTGCACAAGACCATCGGCAATCGCCTCAGTCATACCACGGAGCGAGGTGAGTGGTGTCCGCAAATCGTGTGAGACAGATGCTATCAGGTCGCGCCGGGCTGCTTCCAAACGGGTTCGTTCGGCAGAACTACGCGCGAGTTGTTGGGCCATACGATTAAATTCATTGGCAAGATCGGCCAACTCATCACGCCCAATAGCAGTAACATGCGTATCGAGTTTCCCACTTGCCAGGGCTTGGGCACCTTCATGCAAGGCCGTAACACGCCGGACAATCGTATAGGTCAAGATGTAGCCTAACCCAACCGACATAACCGCAGCAAAGAGCAGGAGCAGTGTGAGGATCCAGTAGTCTTGATCACTGCTGAACATCAAACCAGCTGTCGTAAATACGTTCAGCACCGCCACACCGACCCCGATGGTATAGGTGAGGGTCGCCTGAATCCAGAGCCGCCCAAGCCCACGTTGCAGCCAGAATAGAGCTGCCACAACCAGACCGATGGAAACACTCCCTGAGATGAGGAGATAGCGTACAAGCTGTGCCGTATTCTGACCATGCGTGTTAATCCATCCGATGGCGAAGAGGAGCGCAAACCCAAATACAAATAAGAGCCCTACACCTAGTATAGGCCCAAATGTACGGCGAAAGTGTCCATTCATTTCTTTTGGTACATTCATGCTTCCTCGGTTGTTACATTCGTTCTAATTTATAGCCAATACCCCACACTGTTTGTAAAAAGATCGGATTCGTGGGATCGTGTTCAATTTTCTCACGTAATCGACGAATATGGACCGTCACCGTGCTCATGTCGCTGGCAAATGTATAGCCCCAGACGTTGTCCAGCAACTGCTCACGAGTAAATACCTGACCGGGATGACGCATAAAGAATGCCAGTAAATCAAATTCTCGCGCCGTAAGATTGATATTATGACCAGACAGTGCCACAGTACGCGCAGAGGTATCCAGTTGGAGATCTCCCATGGAGAGTATATGTGTTTCCTGAGCGGATTCCTTGCTTTGTGTGCGGCGCAGAACTGCCTTGACACGTGCGACCAATTCACGGTTGCTAAACGGCTTCGTCACATAATCATCGGCACCCAGTTCCAGCCCAACCACTCGATCCGTCTCTTCACCACGTGCAGTCAGCATGATAATGGGCAGATCGCGCTCAGAACGAATTTGTCGCAGTACCTCCAGTCCATTGACTCCGGGCAACATAAGATCAAGGACAATCAGATCAAACGTTTGTTTTCGGTATGCTTGAAGTGCCGCCGTCCCATCCATCGCTGTGATAACCTGAAAGCCCTCACGACGCAAATAAAGTTCAACCACTTCAAGAATAGTTGGCTCATCATCGACGACTAAAATAGTTTCATTACCCATAGTCTGTTCCAGTATATGATACATCAGTGGCATCCTTACACGATACTATTTTTGCTGTTCTTTTGTAAGGATAGTATGACCACCAGAAATTGTGTAAGCGTAACGAAGGTCTTACAGAAGCGTAACATTCTTTCTAATTAACCTTGCTGTCGATCAATCATCTGAATGTGGTGCCACGTATCGCGCAATTGTCGAATCTCGTCTGTAGACAGGGGATGCCCACTATAACGTGCTTTGGTAATCAGCGCTACGATGATTCTGATCTGATCTTTCATATGAGCAAAGCGTGCAATAAGCAGTGCTGCATACTCGTGGATCGTCACGCCGTCAGACCAGACAATGCCTGCACGAGCACCAAATCGCTCAAATTGATGTTGAACGTTGGTCACCTGATATTCTACCGTATTTGAGCGAATATGCCACCCTCTTTGATTACACCATCGCACATACCACATCCCCCCGACGATCAAAGCAATGCCCACACCAAGCACTACGTCCCAGCGCGCCCACGCTACTGACGGCATTGGTTCAGCTACAGCCACTGGTGCAACCGGCTCACGTACTAATTGATCGTCAACAGGAGCCACACGTGATGGTAAAGCAATGACAGGTGTCGGCTCAAATGGCATCCAGCGTCCATCAATGTACAACTCAGGCCACGCATGTGCATTTACTTCACGAACAGTATACGTACGTTGTGCGGCATCATACTCCCCTGTGGTATATCCAACCGCCACACGGGCAGGAATATTCAAACTCCGGGACATAACGGCCATCGCTGAAGCATAATAGGTGCAGTAGCCCTGTTGCATATCAAATAAAAATTGTTCAACAGCATCACCACGGGCAGGTAACGAACGAACTTCATATGAATAGGGTAATGAACGTAAATACATTTCTATGGCCAGCGCCTGCTCATACGACAAATCTGCATCAACGACCACTGCACGTGCAAGTTCCTCAACACGCATCGGCAGATCCTCTGGAAGGGACAGGAAGGTGCTCAAGTTTGGTGGGTTATCTGGTGATGGCCGAGTCGCAAATTCCTGTAAACGCGAAATAACCTGATAGCGCGTCGTTGCCACATCCACAGTCATAGCAGCAATTGTTCCATCAGATAACTGCTCTGCATTGGTTGCCTGATCAACACTGATTACATCTGGCAAGGCCACCAGCAATTGAGACTCACCACGCATGTCTTCGATAGTTTGTACCATAGCGTCTGGAAACGCATCTGCAATGACTGGGCTGGCTTCCTGTGGATAAACACGAGCATTAGTAGTCCAACCACGACCAGTGTATATGTTCAGAATACGGGCACGCCAATACTGAGGCCAGGCAGACTCTGGCAACGGCGAATCGAGCTGAACCCGCAGGGCGACTTGTTCACTGTCACCTTGCTCAAGCGTCTCCCCCAACGTGATGACCGGGAGTTCCGAAAGACCGATCTGACGGGTGTCGGCCACGGGTCGACTGTCAAAAGCCTCTCGGTCAAGCGCTTCCAAAGCTGACGGTGCTTCAACATCACCCCAGAGGTTTGTGGCAATCGGGTTGCGTAACCACACAGGCAACAACCACGCTATGGTCAGAATAATCACCAGAGCAGCACCACCCCAGATCAGCCCATCGAGACGAAACTCTTCAGAAAAGTCGGTGAAAGAGCGCCGCCAGGATTGCTCACGTTGGCGAAACTCACCATCAATAACAAACATAAACAGCAGCATACAACTACACAACAATGGAATGACCAGTGTACCCCCAAATGTGGTTACGATCACTATCAGCACAATAAGCGGAGTCGTCCAGGCTAGCAATGCCTTGCCACCTGATAGTGCCCGACCAAATGCCAGGGAGCTTAACCATGTCAGCGCAACACCGCTGGTCGTCAGCAGCAGACGTGCCCCCTGTTCACCAGCCTGCGGTGCACACCATAACTCACGCGCAAAGCGTGGCAGCGCCTCTGCCAG
This sequence comes from Chloroflexi bacterium AL-N1, assembly GCA_013122435.1. Classification (GTDB taxonomy): domain Bacteria; phylum Chloroflexota; class Chloroflexia; order Chloroflexales; family Roseiflexaceae; genus AL-N1. Next base: position 3,022 of record WYDT01000044.1, on the reverse strand, counting down.
AAAAGCCCCCGTTCGAACAGGTGGTGGCGAAGCAAGGAGGTTGTCGCGCAAACGCTGAATGATCCAACCCATCCACGCACCAACATCTTGCATCATGAGAGACAACGGTGGTAATATGCGGCTACTCAGCGCGACAAGCAACACCACCCCACAACCAGCAACAAGAACTTCTCTCACCAACATGAGCCAGGATTTCTGCACCCTGATCGTGGAGCCATAACGAAGTCCCAACACAAAGCCACCGAGAGCAGCCACCACAAACCATCCTGTAGGGAGATAAAAATCGTGATCCCCAGTAGCAAACGGGATGCAGAGCACGACTATCAAGCCAACTATGACACGCCACCATCCGATGTGGGGCCGCAATGGGCGGATAAGTTGCCATATAAGTGTGTCCATAAACATAGTGTAACAGATCACATTAGTAAAGAAAATATTCTCACGTAATCCAAGTACATTGCCATATATGCTTGTTACATATTATTTACAAAACACCCTTCTCATTGTATTGATGAGTTGATACACTGTATAACAGATACCTTTAGCGACTGTACTGTACAACTTGCATAGAAACGGCGTGGCACCTCTTCATACAAATCGGCAATTACACATTACGGCGCAAGGTAGCCCTACTGACAACGCATATAGTTTACAAGGAGTACCTTTATGGAACCCATTCTCATCGCAGGCGCAGTTGTTGGAGCGATAATAGGTGTTATTATTGCACGAATGCGTCGTCAAGATACGTAAATACTTTTACTGTATCCATCCGAATATATATCCATCCAAATCGAGTAGCGACAGAGACTGTGGCGGCCTATCTGGACCGCCACAGTGTTTTTTACCCATCCTACAACCGTATGTTCGTCAATGCTATCATTCATCCATTGTTATCCTCCTGCACAATTTGCTTTTATCAGCTATTCTAGTTATAATATCCGCGTGCTTGGGCTGGTAGCTCAGTGGTAGAGCAGCGGTCTTTTAAACCGATGGTCGTGGGTTCGAACCCCACCCGGCCCACTTTTCCTCAATCACCTATCTCACAAAATCCATTAGTCAAAAGTAGTTGAAGTATCGTCGCAGGTGTAGTAAGCCTTCTTTACTCTCTGTGCGTTTTGTTTGTGTAGTTCTTGATCAACCAGACACTCAGGCAATGTAATGTATGTCTCACGTATTTTTCGCGCCATAGACTATAAGTAACAATCTATTTATCTACTGCATATATGCGTACTTTTCTCCCCGTATGTGGCGTTCGATCATGTGAACCCAGTATTTCACAAGTTCTCTCTACCCAATTGCTCACCACGTAGCTGGGTTGGGCAGTGACTTGTAGCAGGGAGATTATGTCACACCAGGATGAACCAGAGCACACACGCGTTGAGATGACGCAGATTACGCACGAAATCCATGCTATCGAACCAATCGATGTCCATACAGCAATAGCAGTTATCGTCGAACACTACGGTGGCACCGAGAAACAGATGTATCTCACGATCAACGGGTTTTATCAGGCTGATGCCTATCGTGCCACAACGGATATGATTGACCATCTGATGGAAAGCTATCGGTACGTAATGAATTATCGTGGTATGTTGATTAATCGCGTGGCGCTAACCATTATCCACAATGATCATGCTGATCTTCACGAGGAACCGCAGGCACCTCTTGATTGATAATGCTACCAACAACTACCACTACCACACCCGGATGCGGTGGTGGCAGTTTCATTTATCATACCGCCAGAGTGCAGGTGACGATTTATTCAGCGACTCCCAGAGGCACGTAATTTCCAGGCCCAGTGGTTGTTGTTGGATTATGTACGTCCATGGTATAACCATACACCAATAATCCCACACCCAAAATACCTGGACTGAATCAGTCATTTCTGTAAGGGGGTGCAGCATGTATATGCTCATTGACGATGCCGTCAACGCTTTCCACTTCCACCACACAAGTGCCGTGGGGCATGAGCCACGCCACTACTATGTCAGCACACCACCGTATCTGGCTACTATCATCTGTCATAGTGGGCTAGTCTTGCCAGCCTTACAAGACCGGGTGGTGTACGCCTTCCTAAGCTACGATTTCGGCACTACCGGGTTATGTGTGCCGGGGTATGAAGGCCAACGTCATCGCAAAATAACCATCCAGCGCGTGCTCAATCAGGTGCTACCTCAAAGAACCCTGACCCATGTATTGAGAACATCATATGGATAGTTTGTAGTATGCTATAGGTGTTTGTCTTCCGTTCGAAGTGATTGTGTTCGACTAAGCGGATATCGATCCTGCCAAGACACACGCCGAAGTCTGGCGGCCAACCAGTTGCGGTACTTCCTGCCAGAAATCGCCACAACCGTAGTCGGGGTGCATCAACGAACAGGGAACGATGGATAGCAGCGTGGCTGCATTTCCCGGCATATTCTATCAAATGCGGCAACGTGTTCTGGATTTAACAGGCCATGAGGTAGAGACACTCGTTTCATTGTGGCTCCTGTTTTTTGTCGGTCACATTCCGGAACCTTACGGGGTTTTCTTCGCAGTGTCAATTATTCCGTTTTGCCTAAGTCCTGTCAATTAGATTATATAGTACGGATAAGCGCAGAAGCATACCTGTGGCAACGAACAGGCTATCCATCTGTCTTTTTGCGTACGGCCAGTCTGATCCATGGGACAAGGCGATTGGTGCTCATATGCGCTAAACTAATCCTACATCATAAACTCAATCATAAGACAGTCCATCGTCAAGGAAACCATACATGAATCACACAACCTCACCAACCATTTTGATTACTGGTGCATCACGTCGCCGTGGCCGCGCCCTCACACGCGAACTCGCCCAAACACGGGTGGACGCTCATCATTGATGCGCGTGGTGCCGCTGCCCTCGAAACCGCCCGTACTGAACTGGCCCAATACACCCGCGTTATTGCGATCCCGGCAACGTGACCGACACCGCCCACGTTTTCAGGGACTGTTCACTTATTACTGTGTTGCTGCTGAAAGAAGCGTTGCAGAGTCACAT
>WYDT01000043.1 GCA_013122435.1 Chloroflexi bacterium AL-N1 | reverse complement strand
CAATCGTCCCGACATTCAGATGGGGTTTGGTGCGCTCAAACTTTTGTTTTGCCATGAGAATGAAACTCCTTCTAACATTAACAGCTAGATCATTTGCCTATTTCGTTTCACATGTAGTCTGACTGGTCAATATCAAAGCACCACAGCTACCCGTTTTGCTTTGCGATAATTTCTTGTGCCAGGTTATCTGACATTGGTTGATAGTACGCAAATTCCATCGACGATGCCGCGCGACCCTGTGTAAGTGATCGTAGAGTTGTTGTATAACCAAACATTAAAGACAAGGGAACAAACGCACGTACAACTTGTGAATTGGATCGTGCTTCAATCCCTTCGACTTGCCCACGACGGGAGTTCACATCACCAATGACAGTGCCAAGGAAATCTTCGGGTGTGACAATCTCAATCCTCATGATGGGCTCAAGAAGAATTGGTCCCCCCTTGCGTACACCGTCTTTCAATGCCATTGAGGCAGCAATTTTGAAAGCCATTTCTGATGAGTCTACTTCATGATAGGAACCATCATACAGATTTGCTTTCAGGTCAACCACCGGGAACCCTGCGAGAACACCTGTCTCCATCGCTTCTCTGATTCCCTGCTCAACAGGATTGATATATTCTCTGGGAATAGAGCCGCCAACGACGCTGCTGATAAATTCAAATCCTTTACCGCGTTCCTGTGGCTCGAACTTGATTTTGACGTGACCGTATTGACCTTTTCCACCGGACTGGCGAACGAATTTCGTTTCGATGTCGACAAGTTTACTGATCGATTCACGGTATGCAACTTGGGGCTTGCCAATATTCGCTTCTACCTTGTATTCTCGCTTCATGCGATCAACAATAACTTCAAGGTGAAGCTCACCCATACCAGCAATAATCGTCTGCCCTGTTTCGTGATTAGTACTTACACGGAACGTGGGATCTTCTTCACTCATTCGCGATAATGCTGTACTCAGTTTGTCCTGATCAGATTTCGTTTTTGGCTCCACAGCAAGTTGAATAACTGGCTCTGGGAAACGAATGTTTTCCAGTACAATTGGACTTTCCGGATCGCAGATAGTATCACCAGTGAAACTGTTCTTTGGGCCAATCATTGCTGCGATATCACCAGCATATACTTCCTTGATGTCCTCACGGTGATTAGCGTGCATTTGAACAAGTCGCCCAACCCGTTCGCGTTGATCACGGGTCGTATTGAGGACGTACGAACCAGCCTCTATTTTGCCTGAATATACGCGAAAATAGGCTAGTTTGCCAACGTAAGGATCTGCCACAATTTTGAACACCAAACCAGCAAAGGGTACATTCTCATCAGCTTTGCGCTCAAACAACTCCACACCTTCATCTCCGGCAATCTCACCAGGTAATGTTCCTGTGATCGCGGGAACATCCAGTGGTGATGGCAAATAGGAGATGACAGCATCAAGCACACGCTGAACACCTTTATTTTTGAGGGCGGCACCACATAGAACCGGGACAACTTTTCCATCAAGTGTTGCCTGTCGTAGCGCACGCATCAATTCTTCCGAAGAAAGCTCTTCTCCCTCCAGATAAAGGAGCATGAGTTCATCGTCCGTTTCAGCGATAGACTCAATCATCTCTTGACGCATCGCCGCAGACTTATCGGCAATATCACCGGGAATATCTTCTGTTTCTTCGCGCTTACCTGCATCATCAAGATAGAGAACGGCTTTATTAGCAATTAGGTCAATAATACCGCGGAAGGTGTCTTCTGCACCAATGGGAAGCTGAATTGGGATCGGTTTGGCACCCAACCGATCTTTAATCATTTGGATGGTACGTTCGAAGTTAGCTCCAGTGCGATCCATCTTATTTACAAAGCAGATACGCGGAACATTATATTTGTCAGCTTGTCGCCACACGGTCTCAGATTGTGGTTCAACACCTGCAACCGCATCAAATACTACCACACCTCCATCGAGTACACGCAATGAACGCTCTACTTCAGCAGTAAAATCCACGTGACCAGGAGTGTCGATAATATTGATCCGATGGTCTTTCCAGGCAGCAGTGGTCGCGGCAGAGGTAATGGTAATACCGCGCTCACGTTCTTGCTCCATGTGGTCCATAATGGCAGTGCCCTCGTGAACCTCACCTATTTTGTAACTGCGACCTGTGTAGAAGAGGATGCGTTCAGTCGTCGTCGTCTTTCCCGCATCGATATGTGCAATAATGCCGATATTTCGAACTTTTTCTAATGGTATTTCTCGTGCCATACTGCTATATATCCCCTCGACGACGTAACTCGATGCTGTGTAACCGCCATAGGGCAGAATATGTACTCACGCTACGGTAAGCAACGACGGTATTTCTGCTGTCTGCCGATGCACAACTGAGTATGTTGTTATTAAAATCGACCATAATGTGAGAATGCACGGTTGGCTTCTGCCATACGCTGCACATCCTCCTTCTTTTTAATGGTAGTACCTGTATTATTGTAAGCATCAACAAATTCATTTGCTAAACGCTCGTGCATTGGGCGTCCACTACGGCTACGTGCGGACCCCAACAACCAACGCATTGCCAACGTTTGACGTCGCTCGCTCTTCACCTCAACCGGAACCTGATAGGTCGCCCCACCAACACGCCGTGGTTTGACTTCAATAGCTGGCCCCGCATTACGGATGGCGACATCAAAAACTTCCATTGGTTCTTTTTTCAGGCGATCAGCAGCAAGATCGAGCGCTTGATACACGATCCTCTCAGCAACTGTTTTCTTTCCACGTTGCATAAGTTTGTTGATTAATTGCTGCACAGCTATGCTGCTATAACGCGTATCTGGTGGTGTTATGCGTTTTTTTATTGTTCCTCGACGTGGCATAGTTAACCTCGTGCTACCTTATTATATTTACTTGACTTATCTGCGCGCTGGGCCGGCTGTTTTCTTGGTGCCGTATTTTGATCGCCCTTGTTTTCGATTGGAAACACCTTGTGTATCGAGTGCACCACGCACAATATGATAGCGTACACCTGGAAGATCCTTCACACGACCGCCACGTATCAACACTACTGAGTGTTCCTGCAGGTTATGTCCTTCGCCAGGAATGTAAGCTGTAACTTCCATCTGGTTCGATAAACGAACACGTGCAATCTTACGTAGTGCTGAGTTGGGCTTCTTTGGTGTCATGGTTCGTACTTGTGTGCAAACACCGCGTTTTTGTGGTGAACCTTTTCCTCGCGTGAGCTTACCCTTAAGTGTGTTGTACGTAAAACGCAGCGCTGGTGCTTTCGTTTTCTTGGTTACTGGCTTACGTGGTTTACGAATCAATTGGTTGATCGTTGGCATCCTCGGTCCTATCCGTCTTCATTTTGTTTTTTACAAATATATTCAGACAAGCAAACAATCACCATCTGATATATTCCGTAAAAAGACAAGTACTTGCTTTTAGCAAAAAAATATTGAACTCCGTTCTGGTCGTGACTTGTGTCACGCCTTAGATCGAGTCCATTAATGACAGACTTACTGTGGTTTCGCACAGCAGTTGGGGAGTATAGCATAGCTGTTTAACTCTGTCAAACAGCTATGTGGGATTTTCATCCTCTGAACGAACAGTTATTAGTATCTTTTGGCATATTCTTACATGGCTATGGGTTTCTCAGTATTGTTCATAGTATTAAGTGGTATAATGACGGGTATCAGACCAATACAACAAACAATAGTGATACCACCCCTCTTACTTACAATACCTGTTTTTTGCAGTGCTGTTTTGAGTTGCTGAGAACCATATTCAACACTAGATCTCGCGAGGCGCCGTTATGCCTACTCTAACCTTTATTCTTGGTATGGAACGGTTCAATGAACATATCTGGGAGGTGGTGCGCGCACAATTACGTGTCGATACTATTGATGTGCGACTATTGCGTTTTCATGATGGACACGTAGAACAACGTGATCCAGATCTCATTACCGCCATTGCTGAAGCTGATGTACTGTTCATAACCCTTATCAATTCACGTAGCCAGGCTGATTGGTTGGCAGATCTTGTGGCAAAGCATCGCACACCAACGATTTTTGCTTTTGAGAGTATGCCAGAAGTCATGGCACTAACACAGGTTGGTGCATATCGCGTGACCGAGGGGCGTGGTGGGCTGCCAAAACCTATGAAAGCTCTGCTTCGGCTTATCACACGGGGTCGTGATGAGGATACGCTCTACGCCTACACCAAATTGACCAAGTTAACCGCAAAACTCTTACCACTGATGCCGGCCAAACTGGCCGATTTTCGTACCTGGTTGAGTGTGAATCTCTACTGGAACCAACCAGATGCTGCGAACCTCTCCCAAATGGTGCGGTTGATTCTACGCGATTGCCTCGATCAGCCGTTGGATGTTGCTCCTGTCCAAACTATTCCTATGATGGGATGTTTCCATCCTGCTAATACAGAGCTTTTTGCTGATCCACCAACATATCTGCGTTGGGCCAAACGAACCAAACGGTATCGTAAGGGCCAGCCACTTGTGGCAGTATTAGGCTTTCGTAAACATGTGCTGCAAGAACAGCTTTACCTTGGTGATCTGGTTAAAACACTGGAACACCATGACCTGGCAGTTTTGCCCATTTTTGTGAGTGGTATTGAAGCACATGTGGCAGTACGTGAGTGGGTCGCACGACAACCTGTTGATGCTATCGTCAGTACGATGGGCTTTCCGCTAGTCGGTGGTCCTGCTGGGTCAACAAAGCCGGGGCAGTATCAAGCCAAAGCAAGCGATCTATTAAGTGGTATTGATGTACCCTATCTGGTGGCCCAGCCGCTTCAAATGCAGGATGAGATGCATTGGCATACATATGGTGTTGCACCAATGCAAGCAGTTATTATGTATGATTTGCCAGAGATGGATGGGAGTATCGCGCCAGTTGTTCTTGGTGCCATTCAAAAACAGCAGATTGTAGCGACACCTAACCGATTGGAACGAGCGACACAACAGGTGGCGAGTTGGGTGCATTTGCGGCGTACACCTGCTGTTGAGCGTCGTGTGGCGATTGTGTTGTACAACTACCCGCCCGGTTTAGGTAAACTTGGTACTGCAGCATTATTAGATGTTCCTACCTCCTTATTTGCGTTGCTCCAAAGGTTGCATGCGGCTGGTTATCACACTGGCGATCTGCCCGCTTCTGCTGATGAATTAGCGCAGAAGTTGGCACAACTCGATCAGCAAGAAGCCGGTTTACCAATCCCACTCTGCGATTACCAGCGGGCTGTTCCCGCCAACCATGCTCGACGCGTCGATGATTACTGGGGAATGCCGCCAGGGGAGATTGCGCCTGCCGGATCGGAGGCGATTCGTATTGATGGCTTTCAGCTAGGCAATATCTTTGTTGGTGTGCAACCACCAATGGGAATTCCCGGCGATCCGATGCGCTTGCTGTTTGACCGTTCCTTTACCCCGCATCATCAATATATTGCGTTCTATCGCTGGCTCTGCCATGTCTGGGGTGCCGATGCACTACTGCATTTTGGGATGCATGGCACGTCTGAGTGGATGCCCGGACTACAGTTAGGTTTGACGGAACAGTGCTGGCCAGATGTGTTACTGGGAGAGAAGCCTAATCTCTATCTGTACCCACTCAACAATCCAGCTGAGGCTGCGATAGCGCGACGACGTGGTTATGCTACGATTGTAAGCCATGCAGTGCCGCCGTATGCTCGTGCGGGCTTGTACAAACAACTCGCCCATATCCGTGCTGAGCTTGACTCAAACGAAGCGGATCGAGAATTAACGCTTGATTTGCCTGATTTACCGCGTGCTGAAGGTGAAACCTGGTTAGGATATGCACAACGAGTCCGTGGGTATCTTGATGAGCTAGAGCAACGGCTCATCGTTGATGGCTTGCATGTCTTTGGTCGTGCACCAAGCTCTGATCGGGCAGCCACGCTGATGGAAGCAGCACTTGATGTTTCGCGTGATGGTGCTCCAGGGCTGTCTGAATTGCTACAGATGTCTGGTATTGATAATAGCCGTATTCCACCTGCACGTCGCGAGATGGTGTATCGAGCTATATTGATAGATACGCCTGTGTCAGCGGTCTGGCGTGATGTGCTGGCAACCTACTGTCAGGTTGTTAGCCCTATGAGCGAGGATCTTATGCCGTGGCTCAAGCGTCTTGTTGAGCACGGGCGTCTTTTGCGGGATCGACTCACTGAGAGTACTGCTGAGATGGATGTGTTGTTGCATGCGCTGGAGGGTGGCTATGTCAAACCTGCGCCTGGAGCTGATCCTGTGCGTGCCGGTGCCGCAGCGCTGCCAAGTGGACGTAACATTCATAGCGTTGATCCGTGGCGCCTGCCTTCAGACAATGCATATGCACGTGGGAGCGCGTTGGCTGATGCATTGATTCGTCGGCATCTCGATGATGAAGATTGCTATCCGCAGACCATCGCACAGACCTTGTGGGCGCTGGATACGATTAAAACTGAAGGGGAAAGCCTCGCTGTCGTGCTGGCATTGGTGGGTGCACGACCTGAGCGCGATGGACAGGGGAAGATCTGGCGCTATGAGTTGATACCGCTGGCCGAACTTGGGCGCCCTCGTATTGATGTATTACTTGATATCAGCAGCATTTTTCGGGACACCTTCCAGATGAGTCTGGACCTGCTCGACGACCTTTTTCGCAGGGCAGCCGCAGCGGATGAGCCACCAGATCAGAACTATGTGCGAGCGCATACGTTGTACTTGTGTGAACAGGGTCGGAGTTGGGAACAGGCCACTGCGCGGATCTTTACGCAGGCGCCTGGTCAGTATGGGACCGGAGTTGATGAACAGATTGAGGAAAGCGCCTGGGAAGAGACTACCCAACTCACTGAAACCTACCTACATCGTGGTGGCTACACATATGGTGGTGGTCGTGCTGGCACAGCAGAGACGGAGACCTTACGTGGACTGCTTGGCACCGTTGATCGTGTTTTTCAAGCTATCGATAGTATCGAATATGGCCTGACTGATATGCAGCACTATTATGGACACAGTGGTGCGTTACAACTGGCAGCGAGCCATATACAGGATGGTCGATCGCCCCGGTTAACCTATGCTGATGTTGGTGCGGGCTACTCGGCAACCCATACGCCACCGCTTCGTGATGTTGCTGAGTTGGTGCGGATCGAAGCACGTAGCAAATTGCTCAATCCTCGTTGGTATGAGGGTATGTTGTCGCATGGGTATGCTGGTACGGCAGAGATCAGTAATCGTTTTACCTATTTGTTGGGATGGGGTGCCATCAGTAATAGTGTTGATGCCTGGATATTCGATGACGCTGCGTCAACCTTTATTCTAGATACTGAGATGCGTGCACGTCTGGCACAAGCAAATCCTCAGGCAGTTCGTAACGCAGTTGCGCGCTTATTAGAGGCCAATGGGCGTGGTTTATGGCCTGCTGATGAAGCTATTATCGATCAGCTACAAGCTATTTATGGTAATCTTGAAGATCAACTGGAAGCTGTATCATCGCAGTAGTTTTTTCCATACAGGCAGACATCAGTGTATACTAGGTAGAACATAAAGTAGTGCGGGTTATTTGGTCTATAGGAAAGATTGAGGACTTGTATGCATGTAACGCTACTAAATCGAACCTCACGCTGGTTTCATTTTTTTACCGTGTGGTTAGTTGTTCTGCTGCTGGGTACATTGGTTCTTGCCGCCTGTCAGTCTCCTGATGCAGAGGAAGCAGCCCAAAACACGCCCACAGATGTACCATCTGAAACTGAGGAAACGCCCGATGAATCTACAGATGCCACGCCTGCTCCTGAGGAAGCGGAAGAAGTTGCAACAATGGTTGAAGGTGATCAGCCGGTGCAGATTACAGGCACCTTTGAATATACCAACGACATCATTGTCGACTATTACGTCGAACATGCCGTCGCGCTGATCGATATGAATGGTTTTGTTGAGCGTGATCAAGAGTGGGAAATTCCAGTTGAGTCACAGGTACTGGGGTATCTTGATATCACGGAAGAGGAACAGGTTGGCGAGTATCAGCTACTCTTACCAGCAAGGCCGGTTGGGACATTTGTTGATGTTGATAATGATGATGAGGACGATACAGGTGTCCAGGTATATGTTGTCAGTTACTGGCCCAACCTGACTGGTGGTCCTTTCTCAGTTGGCGATGATTTGTCTGAAGGCTGGCCTGCATATCTTGCTTCCACCACAAACGATACCGAAAATCAAGATGAGGTAACTGGCGGAAAACTGGTAATCTGGGCCGCTGATGATCAGCAAGAATTCCCCACTGGCTTTGGTGAGGACGAACTTCTGTTCACGGAAGATGATCCTGTTGGGCCGGTTCCGGCAGGGTATTCGGTGATCGATCTTGATCAAGAGCCATTTGCAGTTGAACGTGAGGCAGCCCCGAGCCTTACATTGTATGAGCCAACTGATGTCGCCATCAAGGATTTTTCGGCCAATTCATACAGTGAAGCGTTTGACCAGATGTTTGAGATTGTTCGTCGTGAGTATGCCTTTAATGGTATTGAAGGGAAAGAGCCAGACTGGGAGCCATTGTATGAAGAGCTGGCACCGCGTGTGGCAGATGCGGAAGAAAATGAAGACCCGACCGCCTTTTATCTGGCGTTACGCGACTTTGCTTTCGCTTTCCAGGATGGCCATGTTGGTTTGAATGGTGGTGAAATTGGTGGTGAAATATTCCAGGCTGAAGCAGGTGGTGGCTACGGTTTTGCTGTTCGTCAACTTGATGATGATCGCGTCATCGTGACGTTTGTGACGGAAGAGGGACCTGCTGCTCAGGTCGGTATGGAGGTTGGTGCTGAGGTAACCGAGTTTAATGGCCAACCTGTCACGGAAGCCATTGCTGAAATACAACCATTGGCTGGTCCTTTCTCGACCGACTTTGCCCGTGAATATCAACAACAGCGTTACCTCACTCGTGCAGCCCTGGATATGGAAGCCGCCTTTACCTTTACGAATCCTGATGGCGCACGCCAGACGGAAACGTTGACGGCTGTGCCAGAAAACGAGAGCTTTTCTGTCACGTCGCTCTTCCGTGGCGCCGATCCAACCGCGTTACCCGTTGAGTTTGAGATATTGCCATCAGGAATCGGGTATGTCAAAATTAATTCGAACTATGATGATCTCAATTTGATCGTGCGACTGTTTGAACGCGCTTTGAGTACGTTTGAACAGGTACAGGTTCTCGGAGTTATTATTGATATGCGCCAAAATAGTGGGGGTGCTTCGCTTGATCTGGCGGGTTTCCTCACCGATGAGCCGATCCCACTGGGACAACGTGAGTACTATAGTGAAGCGACAGGCGCTTTTGAGCCTGATGGACCTCCGCGCGAAGTCGTACCCAAAGAGAATCAGTATCGTTTTGATAACATTGTACTGCTCGTTGACCAGGCATGTTTTAGTGCATGTGAATTTGAGTCTTATGGGTTTAGTCAGGTACCAGATATCGAAATCATCGGGCAATACCCGAGCGCAGGGGTTATGGCTGAAGTTGCCCGTGGGCAGTTCCGCCTCCCTGAAAATATGTCATTCCAGGTTCCTACGGGGCGTGTCGTATTGCCAGATGGCAGTATCTTTCTCGAGGGTGTGGGGGTAGAACCAACCCAACGCATCCCTATCACTGAGGAAACGGCATTGCTTGATGCGGCGACTGTTGTGCAGATCGCTGAAGAGGCTATCCTCGCCGAGTAGCCTGGTTCGCTGTAAGCATAACGAAGAGATACGGATAAGGGAGCAAATCTTGGTTGTTGATGTGTACATGCGTTTATGTGTGTGCACATCGCGCCTTTCGTATAGACGTGTTACACTATGATCTATGTTGACCAAATTGCGTAATATTGCTAACTATATCGCAGAGCGTGCACCTTATCCTATAGCAGTACAAATGCTTATCTCAGTTGTCATTTTTGCCACACAAGTGAGCGCGATTGAAGCTGAGGGTATTCATGGGTGGAGTACCTGGATTCCCGTCATCCTACTGGGGGGGCATCTCTTCCTTTGTTGGATGGTTCCCATTCAACGGTGTAGAATATGGTTTCAGTTGATCTATCTTCTGGGTCAGTGTGCCTTGACGGCATTGGTGAATGTGTTGCTACCATTGCCAGTGATTGCGTATGTGTATCTCATTGTCGTATTGCAAGCAATGTGTCTTTTTCGTGTGTGGCTCTGGGTTTCTTTTGCCGGATTGATCTGGCTGGTATGGAATGGCACCTTTGTTATTGCGTCGGCGAGTGTGCTTGATTGGGTGCAGGGGAATCTGAATGTTGCCTTTCCTATCACCTGCATTCTGATAGCGGCTATTCTCTATGCGCGGCAGAATCAGCGTTCGGAGCAGATAGAGCAGATTTTGCGACAGATGCAGAGTCGCTATGATGCGTTGAGTATCAAATTTCGTGATGTCTCCCAACTTTCAATCCTGGAAGAACGCCAACGGTTAGAGCAGACCATCAGTCACGATTTGCGGACAGCGTTGGCCCAGACCGAACAGCAAGTGGTTGCCTCGATCAATCAAGCGCAAACGAACCTGGCTCGTTTCCAAATGACTATTGCCCAGACACGTGAAGCCGCAAGCGCGACCATTGGGCGCTTGCGTGAAGCTGTCGCAACCCTGCGTAGCAATGAGTACACGCCGCCCATGCCAACAGTATCGCTATTGTCTGAAATGGCCATGCCAAAGATCTTACCGACATCACGGACGTCGAAAATACTCACCTGGGTCTTACCAATCGTCTTTGTGAGTCTAGCTTTTCCCATCGCACTGCTCCAACAAACCCCTGTTCCAGCCGTATTCTGGAAAGTCCTGATGTTCTGTGGGGTATTGGTAGGTATTTACGTGATGACCCAGCGATTTCGGCATCCACTGCTGGTGCAGATGGGTTTGGCAGCCCAAACGGTAACGGTTATAGGACTGGTATTGCTCACCCAGACGCTCCCACTGATGCTGGGGTTATTGCTGGTTATGTGGCAAATAGCCGAACGGTTTCCCATTGGACAGATCATTACCTTCCTTACCGGAGTGCATGCGTTGACTGTCCTGTTTCTTATGCGGGTGTTGCCTGCATCTGGCGAGTATATATCACAACTCATCATCTTTTGCGTCACCTGTGTTGCCGTTGCGGGATTCGTTGGCATGTCGCGTCGCCAAGCCAATCGTCGCCATGAAGATGAGCAACACCTTGTGCGACTGACCGAACTTACACGTGAGTTAGAACAGCAAACCTCTGAGGCATGTGTGTTGGCTGTTGCTGCTGAACGTGCTCGGTTGGCTCGCGAATTTCACGATGATTTAGGCAATCGACTTGTTCTGATTAATGTACAATTGCAATTGGTAGAAGATCTGATCGACGATGATCACCAGGCTGCTCTAGATCAACTGGTTGCCACACGTGAACAGCTTCGTTCTGCGTGGTCGAGCGTGCTATCGGTGATTGATGCCAAGACGCCTGTGAGTGATCAATCGCTTACATGTGCGCTCCAACAACTGGTTGAGCGTTTTCAGGTAAGTACACAGGCATCAATCGCATTTCGACTTGATGAGCTTTGTGAAACAATATCTCCTGCTGTTGCAAGTGCTATCTATCGTACGATACAAGAGGGTTTGACGAATGCTTGCAAACATGCCCAAGCTCAACACATTGATGTGCAAGTGTATGAAGAAATGCATACGATCTGTGCCAATGTCCGGAATGATAATTGCAACATATCCTCATCCTGCTGCGTCACATCAAATGTCTCTGGGTTTGGTTTAGCTGGACTACGCGAAAGGGCCCATCTCCTCGGCGGATCGTTTGAAGCTGGCCCACTCGAAACTGGTGGATTCAGCGTCTGTGTTTGTATCCCATTGAACGAGGAAGTTTGATGACACAAAAAATACGGGTGCTCCTGGTTGATGATGAGTCCCTCATACGTACAGGCATTCAGTCACTCTTAAATCGTAAACCGGATATTGAGATAGTTGGACATGCGAGTGATGGTTTAGAAGCCCTGAAACAAGTTGCAGTGCTTGATCCTGATGTCATACTGATGGATATTCGTATGCCAGGGATGGATGGCATCGAGACGACCCGTCGGCTGAGTGCACAGCGATGTCGATCAGCCATTATTATCCTCTCAACGTTTCGTGATGATCAAAGTGTTTTTAGTGGTCTTGCCGCCGGAGCACGTGGCTATCTGCTCAAGGATGTTGATCATAAAACCCTGGCAGAAGCGGTTCGCACGGTAGCAGCCGGACAGGCGATGATTCATCCAGAGATCACTGGGCAGGTTCTGCGTGAGTTTAGTCGCCTCTCGAATGGTCAGCCGATTCGTTCACAAAATACGGATCGTCTTGAACTGCTGACGGATCGTGAGATGGCTATCATGCGTATGCTGGCGACTGGTCAAACAAATCAGGAAATCAGCGAGCGCCTTTTGATCAGCATCGGAACCGTAAAAAACCACATCGGTAGTATCCTCAGTAAACTCGATGTCCGTGATCGTACTCAGGCGGCGTTGTTAGCACAGCAAGCTGGCTTAGGCGAATAAGACCACGCTTCTTCAACAACCTCTACTTCTTTAGCAACCTCAGATAATGTGGCTTATCAAGCATACTGGTGCAGCAATTGTTGTGCCACAATATACCCTGACCCACCATTCACACCGTGTCCAGGCCATGTAGCTGCTCCCAGCATATACACGTTCGATATTACGGTACGGTGGCATGGTTGCCCTGGCAAAGGTCGTAACAGATAACTTTGTGCGAAATCGTGAGCCCCACTATAGGGATCGCCGGGCCCGTGATTTGGGCTGAAATGAGCCAGTGTATTGGGCGTTATGACATGATATCCAAGGATTGCATCGGGAATATTGGGGATATGCTTACCAACAATCGCCAGGGCTCTGTCAGTAAAGTGCTCGGTGAGATCCGTTTTCCAGGCACCATCACCAACGTTAATCAATCCGGCTGCATCGCCACGTGGTCGACAGGGAATTTCCAGAAGCTGCACTCGCATCACTGCTTGACCCTCCGGTGCACGTGAAGGATCAAGGCTTGATGCACAGTCAACTGTGAATGTGGGTTCGGTGGGAAGCAATCCGGCAATGCCCTGTGCAATTGCCAATGTGCAATCATCTAAGCCATTGGTGAGGTGCGGTTGGCCGATACATTCAAAACGGGGATCTGGCCAATGAGGTGGCTCACTCAAAGCAAGGTGTATCTGGACACATCCTCGTCCGTAGCGAAATCGTGCGGCTTGTTTCTGGAGATGCAGCGGAATATCAGTATCTGCAAGGAGTGTTCCATAGAGCTGATCCGGATTTACAGATGCCACTACGGCTTTGCTGGCGCGAAATTCTTCGTCTGTTGCAGTGCGAACGCCAACTGCCTGACCATTTTTAATCAGAATACGTTGAGCCAGCGTGTTGGTCCGAATACTCCCGCCGTGGTCAGTAATCAACCGAGAAAGAGATTGTGCCAATTGCTCGCTGCCGCCAACAGGAATGGGCATACCACCATTCATAAATGCAAGTATTGCCAGAATTACCCACATACCACTTCCGACGTCGTCTGGCACACGTCCGAGATGGGTTGCCCACGGTGCCAGCATAGCCTGCATTACTGGTGATTTGAAACGACTTACAGTGGTACGTGCACTATCAAACAACATTTGAGCAAATGTTGTAGACATCACTGTGTCTTCGTGACGCATAAGACGCGAGATGATCGTTTGCGCCTCATGAGAGGTGAGATCCATTGAAAAGAGTGTGAACACATCATCGACAAACGGCTTGAATGACTTCAGCATTTCAGCAAATACGGATCCGTCGCCCGGCGCAAGCCGTTCAGCTTCAGCGATATTGTCTTCGATCGAACGCAGCAGTACCGCTGTGCGTCCGTCAGCAAAAGAGATACCCGTGGGAACATCGGTATTGATATAGTGTAGCCCTCGCTGTTCAAGATCAGGCCCCAGATCGGCATATGCTGGCCCTGTAACAAACAATGGATGTGCAGCGGCGTACATATCGTGCTTAAAACCAGGCAATGTCAGCTCCTCTGTGCGTACCAGACCACCGGGGCGATCATGCTGCTCCAACACGAGCACACTCCAACCTGCGCGTGTAAGATATGCAGCCGTGATGAGTGCATTGTGTCCGCTTCCAATGATTACGACATCGTGCGTTTCCACAGAACATCCTTTCTTCTATAATTGGTGTTACCTCTTTATTTGTTAATCGTGTTGTGAGATGGATGGTGTAGTTTGATAATGATTATTATACAACATATTATCAGGCTTATAACTTCTCTAAATAAACTTTTTGAGTTGATTAAACTTGATAGTCTAGACCTAGAGGTCTATAACAAACTTATAAGGGATGCAAAAAACAAGGATATGTATTTGTGAGTTTTGAGAAAGCCTTTGATCATAGTGAAGAACTCTTTCAGGTTGCTTTAGAAGAATTTATCGTGCAGGGATATGAACTGGCGTCGATTAATAGTATTCTCAAAGCTGCTCAGATGAGCAAGGGGCAGTTTTACTACCATTTCAAAAATAAAGAAGCACTCTATCTCGCGCTCATCGATATTTTGATTGCGAAGAAACGCACATTCCTGGCCGAGGTGATGCAGCCGGATGACTTCGAACAGGATCTTTTCTTGATTTTCAAAACGCAGATTCGTTACAGCATGGCATTTGCCCGTGAATATCCAGCTATCAATCGCTTTGCAGAGAGCTTTATCAGAGAAAAGGGTACGCCGATCTACGATAAAGCCATGGCGACTTACAACTTTGAAGATGATGAACTCATTATGCGGCTGATTGAGCAAGCCTTTCAAAAGGGCGAATTTCGCGAAGATCTTCCACTACCTTTTATCAAAAAGACCATCGGTTATTTGTTTACACACGTTGCCGAATTCGCCGATCTTCACCATGTCGATGAGTTTGAGGATACCTTGCAGCATCTCATCACATTTATGAAAACTGGGCTCGCAAAACCCGATTAAGCCTCTGATAAAACGATATTCCCCGCTACAAAGGAGTGCAGTACGATGGCTACCTTTCAATTTCCAATGGGCTATCATCAACTACATCCAACCAGGATTATCGACTTTCAGTTAAATCGATGGCATTCCCTGGGCTATGCGCGCCTGGAGGATATGCAGGAAGCTGCCAGCAAAATCAAGCACTTGGCTGGCTGGAAAGACGAAATGGTCAGGCAAGCCGAGAAAGCCCTCAGCGAAAAACGACTCTTGAATGCAAC
The DNA here is from genome assembly GCA_013122435.1 of Chloroflexi bacterium AL-N1. Lineage (GTDB taxonomy): Bacteria > Chloroflexota > Chloroflexia > Chloroflexales > Roseiflexaceae > AL-N1. Next base: position 45,168 of record WYDT01000043.1, on the reverse strand, counting down.
GTTCTACTACCGCGCAGCAGAGTTTTTCACGCATCCTACCAATCCCGCCAAGAAGACGCTGTATACGACATTCACCAACCTCTTCTACAACGAACTTTTTGCTGGTGAGCCTTTTGAGCGGCACTACATACCGTATGGAAACGCCTACCTGCCTGCATTAAAGATCCTGACACCGCACGAGAGCAAATGTGGAACTATCGTTATGCACGGTGGCTTTGACTCGTTCATCGAGGAGTTTTACTCAATGGCGTGCTATTTTGCTGACCAGGGCTATGAGGTTATTTTGTTTGACGGACCAGGTCAAGGCGGTGCACTCAAGGAATATGATTTGCCCATAAACTACGCCTGGGAAAAGCCGGCCAAAGCCGTGTTGGATTATTTTGCTACCGACGATGTAACCTGGCTCGGTATCTCTATGGGTGGCTGGCTGTGCTTCAGGGCGGCGGTGTATGAACGACGGATTAAGCGGGTCATTGCTTTGAGCATTGCCTATGATTACATGAAAATACCACCCAGGCCCGTGGAGCAGTTTGCGCGCTGGCTGTTCAACTATCCCCGTTTGATGCACACACTAACCGAGTGGAAGACCAGATGGATGCCGCAGGAGCAGTGGGGTATCGACAATCTGATGTACATTACCAAAACCAGCACGCCACTGGATGCTGCTTTTGTGCTTCTGGAGTTTAATGCCGAACATCCACTGAGCGCATCTTTACGAGGGAAGAACACGGGCAGAACCACTGCCAGATCGTCAATATGGGCCTGGCGCTTAAGGTCATGTCACGTTGGATCGCCGAGAAGAAGGCGGTAGCGGAAACGGCAGATGGGTTGCTTCAGCATCTCTGAGGTGGTTAAACACAGTGGGGAAAGCATTCCACACCATAGGTGGTACGTTTCTGCTTCTGTATGTATAGCCAGGAATGACGATTGTCGTATGTGAACTTATTGCCAGTACATTGTCGTTGTGTTGCATCCTGATTGCTCATCGGGAAAGTATAAACAGTTTACGCATTTCAGATGCTACGGCTATGATGTTTCTATGGTTGAAGGTCGATATCTGATGGACTTTGGCTCAAGTATGAACGAGAGATATCTGTTTGCCCTTGTAAATCAGTTCCATTCTCAGTACAATGATAGTACCTATAACCGATATAAATCGATCAATTGGTTGCCATGTCTGCACCATACTCAGAGAATCCGTTGTCATCTGATAATCTTCATTCGGTGAATCCTTTGTCTGGAGGAACGCTTCCACTCATTGGGCGCGAACCAGAACTTGAACATATGCTTGGCTTGTGGTACACCACTCTTACGCAGCGTACCCTGCATAGTCTGTTAATACTTGGCTCATCTGGGATTGGGAAATCGCACCTTTTACATGCTTTTTTACACCAGCTTCATAGCTCCCCTGAGCCTTTTACGCCCTTATCCGGGGTTGCGTTAGCTACCACAAGATATCAGCCCTATGGCTTATTGGCGCAGATACTGGCACCTTGCTTCAACCTGGAAAGCCACGATCTGCCAGCAACAGCAGAGCATAAGATTACGGCAGTTGTCACGGACTATCTAGGAGAGTCGGCAACAGCCATTGCCAAAGTCATCAGCTCTTGTATGGGGTATACGGTGTTTTCGCAAGCATCAATAGCTCCTGCTACCCACGCAGAAGCTATTGAACGACACTGGGTCTGGAATGCGCTGACTCAATTCTTCTTGAACTATGCGTCTCACACACCGCTCGTTCTTGTTATTGATGATCTCCAGTGGGCCGATGAAGCATCACTGGCTTTTCTGACACAATTTATCGTCATTCCCCATATGGCCCCCATCTATGTTGTGGCAGCAGCTTGGCCAAACGTGTTGGAACAGGTTACTATCTGGCAACAGCCGTTAGACCATCTTCAGCAGCATCACTTGCAACATCTCACACCAGAAGCAAGTTATCGTCTTGCCGCAGTGTTACTCAAACCGGCACAAGGAGTCCCTCCCAACCTCATCAGAATACTGACTGAACGTGCCGAAGGCCATCCGCTCTATCTGGCAGCATTAATCCAGATGCTCATGGCTGATGGTGTCATTGATACGTCCACTGATGCATGGGAGATTCGTCCGCAATCTCTGACCCAGTTGCGGGTACCTGAAACCCTGACAGCAGTTATTCAGGCACGATTGGACACGCTCTCACATGCTGAAGGACAGGTGCTTGAACAAGCTGCTGTGGTTGGGCGTGTGTTCTGGGACACCGCTTTGGTCGCCATTCAGTCATCGCTCAAGTTACAGTCGTTGCTGCCTGGTGTTTCTCCGCATTCTGATATTCATGGCCAACTCATGGCCTTAGAAGAGAAAGGTCTTTTGGTTAAATCAGACGTGCTTTCTTCTTCGAACACACAAGTCTATCGCTTCCATCATGATCTGCTTCATGAAGTGATTTATGCGAGTATGGCTCCAGATGTACGACAGCGCCATCATTTAGCGCTGGCACAGTGGCTGCCATGTGCATATGCCGATACCCTAGATGTGTATGCGGCCCAGATTGCAGTCCACTACGAACAGGCACAGTACCCCATCGAAGCTGCACAGTGGTACACACAAGCAGGCCAATATGCTCGACATCATCAGGCGCTTCCTACGGCGATTGCCCATTATCAGCGCGCATTGGCCCTCCTGCCAGATCTCTCTGACTATCACCAGCAACGCATACAATTCTCACTTGAGCTAGGGCCTTGGCTACAGCAACAATCACGGTATCCTGAAGCGGAAGAGCTATACCTTGCGTTACGTGATCTGGTAATACAGCAAGGAAATATTTCCATACAGGCACGTGCCGCTATCGAATTGGCACGCATCTATCGATTACGGCATAACTATCACGTAGCACTGACACATGCTGAGGAGGGCGACACTCTTGCTCAAAAAATCAATGATGTGGGTGCTCATATTGCGGCCCTTATCGTCAAAGGTCAAATCTTGGTCCATCTTGGTAAGTATCAATTGGCCCGGCAGTCAGCCGATCAAGCGCTCACGATCAGTACCAACAAAAATATCCAATCGGAGATAGCTACGAGCACCCGCCTCATTGCTACCACTCTGTCGGCTGAAAGTGATTATCTTCAATCAATAGAGTACCAAAAACAGGCATTACAGATCTATCGGGATATGAATGACCAACTTGGTATTGCCATCATGTTGAACAATGAAGGTGCGGTGAGATGGTTGATCTGTCAGCTCTCCCAGGCTGCACATTTGTTAGAAGAAGCGCTTGAAATGGCACGTTCGAGTGGCTATCGAGAACTGGAGATCTGGACACTCCGTAATCTGGCGGGAGTCTACAACGACACTGGACGGTATGAAGACGCAGAGGCCCATGCCCGTAGATGTATCTATCTCTGTACGACCTATGTGCAGTCGCCCTCGGCTACAGCCCATTACTATCTTGCACGTGCTTTGGCAGGACAAAAGAACATTGACGATGCTCTGCCAGAAGCCCGTTATGCCCTTGAATTAGCGCAAAAGTCTGGCGATCAAGGTGTGGTTGCAGATGCCTGGCGTGTATTGGGGATAACGATGGCGCAATTGCCTGAGCATATTGGTGCACAGCATTGTTTTACAGAGAGTAATCGTTTGTTTGCTGATCTGCACTCAGATATATTACAAGCTATTACATTACGTGAGTGGGCGTTGTATGAATTGGCGAAAGGTGACCCCCAACAGGGAGAGGCGCTGTGGCAACAAGCCCATGGGCTATTTGCTCAACATAACTTGATGGATCACATTAATCGAATGCGACAACTGCGGCCTACATAATGCACTGAACCTAGTGCCTTCACACAACAGCAGTAGACAGGGCCTTCCCCAGATGCAGCACCCCGATCCGTATATCGGCTTCTTCGACTGCTGTGTACCCCAACAAAATCCCGCTTTGCTGCGCTTGTTCAAGATGGTACTCCGATAGTCCGGGGGCATCTACGCCATGTGTGGCGGCTAACTGCGAAATGACCTGATCGTTTGTACCATCTGCCAGCCAGCCGACGAGATGCATTCCCGCGTCTGCAGGATGCACCGTTAATAACCCTGCCAGTTCCCGGTGGGCCAGTTCCACCAGGAGTGCCTGTCGTGCTGCATAGAGGGTACGCATACGTCGAATATGCCGTGTAAAATGGCCTTCCTCGATAAAATCAGTGACAATGGCTTGATCTAATACAGGAGCCTGGCGATCGGTAATCGCTCGTGCGGCAGTGAATGGATCGATCAGGTCGGGCGGTACCACGAGATAGCCCATGCGTAGTGATGGAAACAATACTTTGCTAAAAGTTCCCAGATAGATGACTCGTCCGGTACTGTCTAACCCTTGTAGCGAAGCGAGGGGTCGACCTGCATAGCGATATTCACTGTCGTAGTCATCTTCGAGCACCCACGCTCCAGCATGTGCTGCCCAATCCAACAGAGCTAGTCGCCGTGTCAGACTCATGGTGACCCCCAGCGGAAATTGGTGAGACGGTGTCACATACACCATATGTGCTTTCAAACAACGTGCTAAACCAACCGCAACGTTCAGACCCTCCTGATCGACAGGGACCGGAACTAATTGTGCCTCTGCCGCTGTGAGTGCTGCCCGTGCACCCAGGTACCCTGGTTCTTCAAACCATACAGCATCACCAGGGTCTAGCAATACCCTGGCCGCGAGATCGATTCCCTGTTGTGAACCGCTCACAATCAGCACTTGCTCTGGCACGCAGCGCACACCACGAGCAGCCCCAAGGTATGTGGCAATCGCCTCGCGCAATGGTCGATAGCCCGCTGCATCGCTATAGTTCACCAGATCGCCCGGTGGTCGTCGCCAACGACGACTCGCTAGCCGTGACCAGATCTCAGAGGGGAAAGCATCGAAGGCAGGTATGCCCGGTCGAAAGGCAACCGAACGTCCTTTCTGACGCTCGGTTGTTACTGATGTTGCCGCTAATATTTCACCACGTTTGGAAAGATGGCGACTCTGTGTTGGCCTGGTTGTGGTTATCGATGGCTTCTGAGCCACACGAAGCATCTCATCAGGTAGTGTGCGGGTGACATAGGTGCCATCACCAACACGCCCCTCGAGATACCCTTCCGCAAACAGTTGATCAAAAGCATTTACTACCGTGTTACGTGATATCTGTAATGCGGACGCCAGGGCACGCGTAGCCGGAAGCCGCATGCCCGGAGCTAGTTGGCCGGACAGGATGGCATCGCGCAAACCGGCGTAGAGTTGGTTATACAGTGGCATCTGCGCTGTTGTATCGAGTTGTACAGGTGGGATTGGTGCATGCATTGCAGTCTTTGACATCAGGACACTCCTCGAAAATGGTCCCTTTACTATAATCACAAATGGTTCTTGTGTCCAGTCCATTTTTGTGTATCATCAAGAGAGTAGTCATATGTTAAGAGAGCCACAGTCATGCAACTTCCGATCAATGCTGTTTTACTTCTGATTGAGGTACAAAAGGGATTCGATGATCCATCGCGGGGACGACGCAACAACCCATATGCCGAAGAATAGATTGCACTATTGCTCAAGACATGGCGCACCATACAACGCCCGGTTATTCACGTGCAACACATGTCATCCGAATCGGCTTCACCACTGCGACCGGGGCAACCTGGCAACGAATTTAAGCCGCTTGCCCAACCACAACCGGATGAACCGATCATCCAGAAGCACGTCAATAGTGTGTTTATTGGTACGAACCTGGAGGAGCAACTCAAACACAACGGTTGGGATATCCTTGTCATTGTGGGGCTGACGACGAATCATTATGTGTCGACTACCACCCGCATGGCCCGGTAATCTTGGCTTTACCACGTATGTCGTCGCTGATGCCACGGCTGCATTTGATCGGGTGGGGCCAGATGAACAACACTATCGTGCTGAAGATATTCACAACAGCTCGCTTGCCAGTCTGCACAATGAATTTGCAACCGTTATCGATACGGCGACTGTGCAGCGTGCGGTTGAAGAACATACCAACTAAAATCTATTATTTGAAATCATGTTAGGAACGACAGATGCCAAAAGACTATGTTGCCGAGCCAATCAACGCAGTACGCCGCCGTGATCGTGCGGTCACTGATGAGGCATGGATACGAGACTTTTTACATCGTGCGCCGATGGGTGTGCTTGCTACCATCAATGATGGGCAACCCTTTATGAATACCAATCTCTTTGTGTTTGACGAACCGTCCCATGTCATTTACACACATAGTGCGCGGTTTGGCCGCACACGTTCCAATGTTGAACAGAGTAAGCCGATCTGTTTTAGCGTGAGTGAAATGGGGCGCCTGTTGCCTGCTAAGATCGCGCTTGAATTTAGTGTTGAGTATATCGGTGTGACGGTTTTTGGCCAGGTTATGGTTGTCGAAGATACCCAGGAGGCCCATCGGGCCCTGCAATTGTTGCTCGACAAATATTTTGGTCATTTACGACCGGGGCAGGATTATCGGCCACCAATTGCAGAAGAACTTGAGCGTACCTCGGTTTATCGGATTACGATTGAGCGATGGAGTGGCAAGCAAAAAGCGGTGGCACTAGATTTTCCCGGAGCTTTTTTCTACGAGCAATCGACGGATTCACCTTGATGCACTCGTACTGCGGTTACAAACCGCAGCTACAATGCCCCAGATCATGGTGGGAGCGGCGACTTGCAGCCGCCCTTGAACACATGAGCGCCACGGTTGCAAACCGCAGCTACACCCAAGACCATAGAGATAACCATCACTTAGAGCTGCCCACTTATCAGACAATTGACGACCTGTTTTGCATGGTTATACCTTCCCATGCGATAATCATGGACGCTTTGAATTCTGAACTTTGCAAGAAGGTACCTATGCCAGCAATTCACATCCAAGACGGTTGGTTCTGCGACGAGGCCGGACGACGCATGCTCTTGCGTGGTGTCAACCTCGGCGGTAGCAACAAAGTTCCTACCACACCCAATGGCGCAACTCATCTGCCGGACAGCCTTGACCATACGACAGATATCTCATTTATTGGCCGTCCATTCCCACTTGAGGACGCTGACGAGCATTTTGCCCGTTTACGCGCTTGGGGCTTTAATGTGCTACGGATGCTAACAACATGGGAAGCCATTGAACATGCTGGCCCAGGACAATACGATACAGCCTATCTGGATTGGTACACCGAGATTGTTCGTCGCGCGGGAGACTACGGATTCTATGTGTTTATCGACCCCCATCAGGATGTGTGGGGACGCTGGAGTGGTGGTGATGGTGCGCCACACTGGACATACACGGCGGTCGGTCTTAACCCAACTACCTTCGATGCAACCGAGGCCGCAATTACCATGCAACGACGCTACCCACACGATTATCGACCGATGATCTGGGCGAGCAATACCAATCGTTTTGCCGCAAGTACGATGTTTACCTTGTTCTTTGGTGGTAATGATTTTACACCACATGTCCATATCAATGGTGAGCCAGTTCAGGACTTTTTACAACGGCATTTCATCGCTGCAATGTGTCAATTGGCGGAACGGGTACGCAGTATGCCACATGTGATCGGGTTTGGTGGTCTCAACGAAGCCTCAGGCGGATATATCGGTTGGCGACTCGACGAAAATGTGCTGACTCCACTGGCTGGTCTTCGCATCAGTGGATTTCAGGGTATGGTAGCGGCCAGCGGTTATTCGGTTCAGGTGCCGTTCTATCGTCAGATTGCCATGTTTCAAGTACTGGGGGGTTATCAGACGATCAATGCTGATCATCAGACGGTTTGGCAAGCAGGCGCGAGTGACATCTGGCGCGAAGCCGGTATATGGGATATCCAAAATGACATACCGATCTTGTTGAAACCAGAACATTTTCGATTGATTGATGGTCGACCAGTACGCTTTGATGAGGATTACCTGAAACCATTTATTTGTACTTTTGCACAGCACATTCGTCAATTCCTTCCTGATGCTATTATGTTTGTCGAGAATGAAATTTTGCGGCCAACAGGCATGGCTTGGGGTGATCACGAATTGCCCAACATTGCCAATGCCACTCACTGGTATGATGGGTTGACGCTGTTTAGTAAGCGCTATCTTCCATGGCTTACTCTTGATGTCATTACTCGTAAGATCTCTTTTGGGGCCAATGGTAACCAGAAGGCATTTATTCGGCAGATTGGCGATATCAAACAACATTCAATCAGGCATATGGGCAATTGCCCTACCCTTATCGGCGAATTTGGAGTCCCATATGATCTGGCTGGCTATGAGCTTACTCCCACAAGTACATTTATACCACATATTCAGGCACTCACTAACTATTACAATGCGTTAGATGCCAATCTGGTCAATGCAACACAGTGGAACTATACGGCCGATAATGATAACCAATGGGGCGATCAATGGAACACTGAGGATCTCAGTATCTGGAGCCGTTCCCAGCAAACCAATGTGAATGATGTCAATAGTGGTGCACGTGGGTTGCTTGGTTTCTGTCGCCCCTATGCACGGCGCACGGCAGGCACACCAATCCACATGCGCTTTGACCGTGAGAGTGGGCTGTTTGAACTGTATTATGTGTGTGATCCAGCAGGGAGTGAACCTACCGAGATTTATGTGCCGCGTATGCAATATCCAGATGGCTACACGATTGATGCCTCCTCCGGGCGTGCGGTGCACGATAGTGATCAACAACTTGTGTATGTGTATAGTACCCAGTCCGGCGAACAACGGATTACGATCCGCCGCAGATAACAGCAATACAGGAGATGCTATCAATGACTGACAAAACAGCGCCACAATGGGATGAACAGGACTCGCAGTCTTTTATCGATTTTGGCCGTTACTTTGTGCCGCATCGTGAACAGCAGATGGCCACCATCTGCGATCTGATTGCACCTCCAGACCATTCGTTTACCGTCATTGAACTTGGTTGTGGCGAAGGGCTGCTCGCGGGTGCCTTGTTGGAACGCTACCCTTCGTGTTTGCTTCAGGGATTCGATGGCTCGCCCGAAATGCTCCAGTGTGCACAGGCGAATCTGGCACACTATGGCGCACGCTTTACCACTACCCAGTTTGATTTGATGGATCAAGACTGGCGCACGCTGGAGCAGCCTGTCCATGCAGTTGTCTCATCGCTGGCAATTCACCATCTTGACGACGACCAGAAACAGATTTTGTACCAAGACATCTTTGCGGTGCTTGCGCCCGGTGGTGCACTCGTGATCGCTGATGTGGTGCAACCAGCAGATCAACATGGTGTAGCAGTTGCTGCACAGGCATGGGACGAAGCCGTGCAACAACGGGCGCTGACTTTGGAGAACAATACCACAGCATTTGAGTTTTTCCAGAATAACAAATGGAACATGTATCACTATCCTGATCCGATGGACAAACCATCACGTTTGTTTGATCAACTCAAATGGTTAGCGCAAGCCGGTTTTGCAGATGTTGATGTGTATTGGATGCACGCTGGTCACGCTATCTTTGGGGGCCGCAAAGTTACGGCATAATATGTGGTGAAAGGATCGACTTATGATTGATGAGATGATTCAAGGGACTTCCAGCAGTATTCCGGTAAAGCAGTGCCGTGTCACGTTGGCAGAAGCGCTGGCGCAGTTACCAGGAGCAAACAACGAGCGCTTTGCTCCGGTGCTACGCCACGGCAGCCTGGAGGTCGAAATCTATGCGCCTCGTGGTGTCGATCTGCAAATGCCCCACACACGGGATGAGGTGTATGTGGTGATGCAGGGGCATGGAGAATTTGTGAATGGGCCGAGTCGCCACCCTTTTGAGCCAGGTGATGTGCTCTTTGTACTGGCTGGCGTCGAGCATCGCTTCGAGAACTTCACCGATGATTTTGCCGTCTGGGTTATCTTCTATGGGCCTGAGGGTGGGGAAGCCAATGCGTAGGAGCATGCTTGAATATTGGACTACGGGCTAAAGCGCGCTGACCGATAGTGCTGGGTATCCAAAGTCTCTGTGATGTGTGTAATCCATTTCCTACGCCCCCAGACAACAAACCGTTCGTATCTCCCATCCTTTTGGGCTATTTCCAATCCGTTGGGAATGATGCCTGCAGTTGCCATAGGTCGTGCGCTCTCAATCTCTGAGAGTTGTATGTCGACTGGATTATTTTGTACATTTATTCCATGGCTTCGGAAAGCCAGTCGTATTGGAGTGAGGGTTAGCCACCCTCCCCGTGCTTCTCCATCCATAACATGATTGACAGGGCCTTGCAAGAGGATTTTCTCACCTTCGAACACACTATCGTGAGATGCCATTCTCCTGCGTTGCACCTCAACAAAAATACTCATTGCAAGACCAAACAAAAGCCCACACGTGATGCCGAGCCATAACCCTGGTGAAAAACCATACTGTAATGTGAAGAAGAGTCCCATAAAGAGCCCAAAAGGAATACCAGTAAGTAACGTAGTTATGATAAAGCGTTGAATCATCCAGATATTTCCATATTCGTTAGTTGTGTCATAAACAACTCAACCGAAAATCATCATCTAATGCTAGTGGCAAAATGAGTGTGCTAAATTGCAGATCCAAAGATTCATCACACAGAGCGTTTCTTGCATTTGCGTCATCAATATACGCTTGTTGATATTCAGCATTGAGCACAGGTTTCCCATTGTCGATAAACGGTACAAGTGTCTCGCACTCGGCGTATTCAAAGCATTGCTCATTTACCGCAAAATCATAGTAGTCAACAAGATTCTCGATTTGATCAAGATCATTCTTCAAGCCCACCGACAAATCTCGCAGATGCGCTTCGTTTGCAATGAGGCGATTAAACGCAAGTTGATCCATCGCAGTCAAATTAAAGCCAGAGTCGTTGATATATGCATCCATATTGTCTGGTTCCACACCATCACAGCCTTTTTGTTGTGCCAGATCGAGGCGTTGTATCATGATTGAATGGACCGTATTTGAACGTATGTCCAACCAGCGTTCTCCAGCCCACCCGTCAAGAGGATTGCCTAAATCCTGTTCAGAGAATAGATTGGCATCAGAGCGCCATTCTTCATATGAACCGGCTGACAAATAACAGATAACCTTTTTTCCAGTTGCTTGAAGTGTTTGAATGGTGTCTTCTGATGAATCAAAAAGATCAATATCGTATATTTCGACTTCATAAGATGGATTAATTGTCCCACTCAACTGCCATTGCCATGTGACAGACACAAGCGGATGATACCAGTTACCATTGGTGATTGGCGGCATAGTCGTATCTGTGTTTGTGCCACCTCTACTGGTCGACGAATCTTCCCCACCACAGCTAGATAGCATGATCAGCATCACAAATGTAAGTAATAAGTGTTTCATTGCGTGTGTAAGACACAAATCTGCAGGTGTCGTGGTAGATCTAATGTAGTGCTTTTTACATACCTGATTATATTAACTTACGAATTGATATAAATCAATCAACCTCAAGACAGATGACGAACTATTGATATGTTGATGATAAGAGCATCAATATTGATCGCATGATAGCATCACTAGACTTTGCAACAGTTTTAGGTTACCAAAAGGTAACTACTTGTTATTTAGAGACCTAAGTAATATAATCTTTCTTACATTGGTAGATATCAGAAGAGGAAATGAATTCCATGAACATAGGTATCAAGCACAGTGCAGATGTTCGCGCTACACAGGATGATTTGGCCGAAACTGCGGGCAAAACAATCGAAGTCAGGATTATCTCAGATGCCATTTGCCCATGGGGCTTTATCGCAAAGAGGCGCTTTGAGCAGGCTGTTACCCAAATGCCAGATGATGTAACGCTCTCGGTTCACTGGCAGCCGTTTGAGCTGAATCCGAACATGCCACCTGAAGGCATGGATCGTGTGGAATATCGCAGTCGCAAATTTGGTTCGTGGGAGCACTCGCTCAAGCTGGATGCTCAGGTTGCCGTAGTTGGCGCCGAAGAGGGCATCATCTTCCGCCACGACTTGATCACACGCACCCCCAATACCTTCAACACGCACCGGCTGATCTGGTTGGCTGAACAGGAAGGTGTGCAAGATGCCATGGTTGAAGCGATCTTTCACGCCTACTTTCTGGCAGGGCAAGATATTGGTGAGCAAAGGGTCCTCGTTGATCTTGGCGTTGCGGCGGGCATGTCTCGTGAAAAAGTCGCAGCATTTCTGCAAAGCGATGCAGGGGCAAGTGCCGTATCTAAAGCCGAGACCATCGCCTACAGACAGGGCGTTTCTGGAGTTCCAACCTTTGTTATTGATGGAAAACCAGTCTTCTCAAGTGCTGTGCCCACTGATCTGATGTTGTCACATCTACTCAATACAGTGGAGTCATCATGAGTGGCGTCGCATCGCTTCGTGTGACTGTCGCAGGCGGTTCGCTAGGTGGTCTCTGTGCTGGTGTGGCCTTACGCGGTGCTGGTTGCCTGGTTGATATCTTCGAGCGGACACCACACCAGATGACGAGTCGCGGTGCTGGTATTGTTGTACAGGACGATCTGACTTCCCTGCTGCAACAAAACAACGCACCTACGCTCCCTACAACATCGTGTACCCATAGGCTCTACTTAGAAGCTACGGGTGGTCAGGGTAAAATGATTCCCATGCCACAGCACTTTACTTCGTGGGAAGCAATTTATAGGACATTACGGGCAGTATTCTCTGACGAACATTATCATCTTGGCAAAACGATGACCGACTTTACCAACGAGGAGAATTACGTCAATGTTCTGTTTGCAGACGGACAGACCTGTTCGGCGGACCTGCTTATATGTACAGATGGAATTCATTCAAAGACGCGGCGGCGGCTTCTTCCAGACATCCATCCGCACTATGCTGGGTATGTTGCGTTTCGTGGCACATTACCGGAGGGTGCAGCGGACAGCGATCTGGTGAATTTCTTTGATGAGCGGTTCATTTTCTGCAATGCCCGATCTGGTGGTCACATCCTTTGCTATCTGATTCCAGGCGACGACGCATCGATAGAACGTGGTAAGCGACGCCTCAACTGGGTGTGGTATGTTCACGTTAAGGAAGGCGCTGACCTCACGGCTTTGCTCACCGACTCGCAGGGGCAGCAACGCGAAAGTTCACTTGGACCGGGCGAGGTACCGCAAAGTCGCGTCAAGGACATCCATACACAGGCGGAACAGGAACTGCATCCACAATTTGCCAGACTTGTACAGGCAACTCCAGACCCGTTTGTCCAGTCAATTATCGATGTTGTCGTTCCGCAGATGGTGTTTGGACGTGTATGCCTTTTGGGGGATGCGGCTTTTGTGGTGCGTCCCCACACGGCTGCGGCGGCGGCGAAGGCTGCCGACGACGCAGCCAGTCTTGCAACAGCCCTGATGGGTTCGGCGACTAGCCTGGAGCGTGCACTCAGCATCTGGGAGCAGCGTCAACTGGAGACAGGACGGAGCCTTACGGATTATGGTGTGATGTTGGGCTCTCGTTGGGCCCGCGCTCGTTGACATCATGTATTAACAAGAAGTATGAGTACTCAAATAATGGAAGAAAAACCAGCTAATCGCGTTCGTATCTACGGCAAAGTTGATGATGCCGACGGATATGCAATCCGTGATTTCTTGCGCCGTACCGTCATTGAGTTTGATTGGATTGAACTGGACCTGTGATGCAGACTGCCTGAAAGAACTTGGGTTACCAGAACTCGCTAACGTACGCTTACCGGTAGTTGAATTACCCGATGGAATGCAACTCTATGCCCCTTCTGTTCGTGAAATCGCCAACAGGTTGGGATGGGTTGTGCAGCCCAGGCTGAAAGAATATGACGTTTCGATCTATGGTGCAGGACCTGCAGGGCTGAGTGCTGCGGTCTATGCGGCTTCCGAGGGATTACGCACCGCGCTGATTGAGCGACATGCCATCGGTGGACAGGCTGGAACCACCTCGCTTATCGAGAACTACCTGGGCTTCCCTGCTGGTGTCTCTGGGACCGAACTGGCCGAACGGGCATGGCAACAGGCCGAGAAGTTTGGGGCTGAACTGATCCTGATGCGGGAAGGTATTAAGGCTGAGTTCAAAGAAGATTGCATCTTTGTCGATCTCGCCGACGGGAGTAAAATGGTGGCGCGGGCTAACATCTGCGCGACTGGGGTTGAGTGGCGTCGGCTTGGATTGACCAACGAAAGCCGCTTCCTGAATGCTGGTTTTTATTACGGCGTTGGTGCAGCGGAAGCACCCTTTTGCCGCAATCAACATGTCTTTGTTGTGGGTGGCGGGAATTCCGCCGGGCAGGCCGTTATGCATTTCGCAGACTACGCCGACAAGGTCACTATGCTAGTGCGTAACGACACACTGGCTGCCTCAGTGTCAAGCTACCTAGCTGAGCGTATCCATGATACACCCAATGTTGAAGTATGCTTCAATACTGAGGTGGTTAACCTCGATGGTAATGAGGGCCTACGACAAATAACGCTCAAAGACCGACGGGACAATACGACTCACAAGGCAGATACACGCCGTCTCTTTGTGTGTATTGGCGGCTTTCCCCACACCGAGTGGGCTAGAGACACCAGCATTATTCGCAATCGTGCGGGCTATCTGATTACGGGACCCGATCTGTTTACCGAGGGTCGTCCACCTGAATGCTGGCCACGTGAACGTGAGCCCTATTTCCTTGAGACCAGTATACCGGGTTCTTTTGCCGCTGGTGATGTCCGTTACAGTTCAGTCAAGCGGGTGGCTTCGGCGGTTGGGGAAGGTGCCATGGCGGTAACCTTCGTACACAAATATCTTGAAGAAACGGCCTGAGTATGCTTGCAGACGTCGCACTGGCTTACCACGGTTTCTGGGTGTATACTATACACCCTATGGAGACTAACAACGACAATCATCCTATCTACGACCGTCGGTATCCCGTGCGACAGGTTCTCGATCTGATCGCCGATAAATGGACTCCCATTATGCTTTATTGCCTTTCGGGTGGCACCCGGCGCTTTAGCGAACTGCAGCATCAAATCCCAGATATTTCTAAGAAAATGTTGATTCAGGTATTGCGACGCCTGGAACACGATGGCTTAGTTGAGCGCAAGGTCTACCCGGTTGTTCCGCCCAAAACCGAGTATAGCCTGACAGATTTGGGTCGGCGGCTACATGAGCCAATCGCAATGCTCTGCGAATGGGCGATTGAGCATCAGGAAACGCTCGACACAGTCCTGCAACATCGCCGCCACTCTGCTGATGACTAATGGGATTATGATGAAGTGCTTGTTGTGGGGTACTCAGGCTGGTGGATCTTGTGCACGGAGCGCATTCAGGTCATTGATGAATGTCGGTAGTTTTTGCTCCCAACTGTTGCGAAAGGGTAGATATATCAAAAGTTCGTCTTGTTGCTGTGGGTAGTGTCGTGTTGCATTGACTGTCCATATCTCACTGGCTGATTGTGGATCAATCAGAAATGTAAGATACAAACGAAATCCCTGGGGTCTCCAGTATGACTCGATAGTCCAGATCTCTGCCGCCCACCAATCCAAATGATCGGTTTGTTGTGCAACCACAGTCCATCCATTGTGATCAAGAGCTGATCTCAGTTGGAGATGTTGCGTGTATACCATATCACCTGTTCTATGAATGAATACCGTGCTCAGAGACAACTATCTTTGCAGTATATCAGATGGGTTTATACCAAACCTAGTAGGTGTGGTACAAAGAGTGTTGGTAGCTTCCCCAAAAAGCACCACAGGGCTTTGTTGTAAGCCCTGTGGTGTGCCTGATTGATATATTTATGGACGAGTGGAAAGCTTCTGAAATGAACTGCGAAGCATCTCTCCAATAGCGTTTAGTCCTTTACGACCAAAGAGTGAAACATAATCGCTTGTAGCACTTTCTGGCCCTGGATCGGCCCCTATATGCTCACGCATATACCAGCGATGATCCATGATCCAGCGGTAGAGATCAGCCTCAGTACGCTCTGGGAAGTAGCGTAACACATCTTGCTGATGGATAACCTCAACGATTGGCATATAAACATTGTCGTACCAATCGGCGACGGCTTCATCGCGACTGATCTCGGTCTCTTGCTCAAGCCCCATGTAATAACGATGGGCATTAACATGTTTTACCAGCTCAAGATAGCCCCCCAACTCACTAAAGTGGATGCGTTGATCAGGGCGAATCTCTCCCAGTCCTGTCCATGCCAGAAAGTCACTGTATTCCTCTGTGAGCATCAGATCGTGCATTGACAGGTCGGGGTTGAGCGGAACATCAACGATCAATTCTGTCACATACGCATCGATAAAGCTTTGCCCACGTTGGCGAGCTACGGAAACCCGGTGATTACCATCGCGTACAAAATAGGTTTCACTGATTTTGTAGACTTCTATCGGCGGCAGTTCAACCAACTGTATCATCGCACGGTCAATACTACTCCACCGACCCTTGAGCGAATTAGAGCGTGGCAAAAAGCGCCGATCAAAATCATCGTAGCGACCCTCACTGCCAATAACATTGTCGAGTAATACCGATTGTACACCCAGATAGCGTTGTCCACGAACGTGTAAGCGCGAACGAATGTCTTCCAGTGATACCATGCGACTGGTGCGGCCACGAAATATATCTATTAACGATGAGATAAATGCTTGTCGACGTGCGTCACGAAAGTCATCTTGTGCAGCACGTGAAGCCCATACGTTGTCCATAAAATCCTCTTTATATCCTAATTATATGCCAGACAACGATGTCACATGATGATCTAACATAGATCTGCTTCTCCAAACATAAAGATAATTGTTCCTACTTCTACATAACGCTGATAATTACTATTTTGTTTCATCATACATCTCAAGTATAGAACGATTGCTGATGTGTCACTGTACCAGAACAGGTGCTGTTATTTATGCATCTCTGGTCGTTCTCTGTGTTTATAGATTTGGTAGTAGGCGACAGTCCCCTACCAACATCTTTGATATACATTGTTAATGGGATGTGATGACTACTTTGTCTTGTTTGAAGATGGTGATACAACACCATGTTGTTGGCGTGGCTCCACCCACAACCTGCGATAACCGGCGGTATTAATGACGGTAGTCTGGTTATACTGAGTTTCCACGGTATCGCTGAATCTGTATGAGCGATGGATATGACCATGGATCAGGTAACGTGGTTTGAAGCGATCCATAAAATCCAAAAAGACTTTGAAACCACGATGTGGTCGGTCTGGACCATTATGAATATCGAGAGGTGGTGCATGTGTTAAAAAAATGTCGAGATACCGACCATACATCCACCGATTCACGATCAGTCGTGGCACGAGACGCCACGCACGCATAAGCATCTGTCGTTCGGTATACTGGGCTCCGGAACGATCATTATACCGAATGCTGCCTCCCAGACCTGCCAATAACACCCCCTGATGATTCACACTACGACCTTCTAATGAGTCACAGCCCCGTGGGTATTGTAACATTTCTCCATGAGCCGTGTATTCTGCTGCATCATGATTACCGTGAATATAAAAACACGGTACACTTAGCATCGTCACGATATACTCAAGATAATAGTACGGTAAATCGCCACATCCCAGCACGCATTCAACATCTGAAAAGCGGTGCTTGATATTTAAGCTGTAAATGACGGGTAAAACCTCGTCACTAACGGTTAGAAAATACATTTTTTCAATAAAAAACGAAGGGCTTCAATGCTCCTTCGCATGTCTATCTTACGCTAGAATGAACACAATTGCAACCCAATCATGTACTATTTGATGGGATTCATTCGATTGCGTAGAATTCCTCATGATATATCTGAACGTACGGGTATGCCCATCGCCACCATGCTATCCGCATTGTGTTGTATGGCAGGTGTTTCAATCGGAAGTGCAAAGGTGTAGGTACTGCCCTGCCCATTATTATCAGCAACCTGGAGATAACCACCGTGGACTTCAAGCAGGAGTTTGGTGAATGCCAGCCCCAGCACTGGCCCGCCCCGTTCGTCAGAAGCAATCCGTCGATCAAAAAGGGCCTCACGCTGCTGGGGTGTTAATCCGGGACCTTGATCGGTAATACGTACGGTTACCATGCCGTTTTGTTGTTCAGTACGTAAGTTCACCGTGCTATAGGTGGGGCTATGTCGCAAGGAATGTTCAAGCAAATAGCTCAACGCACGTTGCATCCGTGCGGAGTCGAGCAAGACCGTGTAGTCGTTTCCCAAATCCATTGCAAAGGTCACTGCTCCTTGTTGAGCAAGGGGCATCATCTGTGCGACACTCGCTTCTAGCACATGGCGCAGTGATATGGTGCTGCGGCGCAGAATGTTCGGATCGTGCTCAATCATATTGATCTCAAGTATTGTTGTCACCAGATCGAGGAGGCGTTGTCCACTTTGCCGCGTACCAATCAATACGCGATTGACATCTTCTGGCAGATTGTGTTGCCCTAGTGTGAGATCAAGTGCGGTGACCATTGATGTCAATGGATTACGCACTTCATTCGCAAGAAAGCCTGAGAGGTCATCGCGTAACCGTTCCAGACGTGCTTGAGCACGCCGATCCAGCAGAATGTGGGTTGAGGAGCTATCCTGACAGGTCGTCTCATCCTGTGGCAAGGCGATCAGTTCAATTTGCGAGGCGGTTGACGTATGCTGATTGAGCGTGTTATGCACTGCTGCTAAGGTTTGGTTGGTGATCTTATCAGATGCAATAGTTGCCCAAAGATTTTCAGCAGCCTGATTAGCCTGTACGATGTGGTTGTCTTTATCGACAGTGATGACACCATCTTCAATATGGTGCAAAAGCACCTGAAAATGCTGTTTCTGTGTCTGTAGACCCTCAATGGTGCTATCGTAGGTCTTTTGCAACTCTGTTTGGTGCTCATGTGCCATGGTCTTGTCGATCTCAGCTTGCTGTAGTTGGTGCAGTAGCACACTGATAACATGGCGTGTTTGAGACAAAATGAAGGTTATTAATAGTACACTGGCAGCCACGCCACCTACAATAACACCTATCTCGGCAGGGATGTTCTCTTGATTCCAGACAAACTCGAACATGGGAGACCAAGTAATGGCTGGCCATATCATAGCACCCGTAACAGCGCTGATAGTGATTATGGCAATAATATATAAAGCTGTTTGTCTCAAAAGGAGCGCAGCTATTGCGATAGGTAGTGTTGCAAAGGGAATGAGCATCAAGTCCAGTTCCGGTGGGAGTAACCCGAAGGCCGCGCTGAGACTGGCAATTATTAACGTCACAAAGAGATGACCTGCCACACGAAACTGCCGCCAGCGTGCAAACGCATACGTTACGGCCAGCCAGATCAGGCTGGTTACTAACATAGTTGTTTGCAAACTCGAAAATGCAAACAACCTACCCTGTTGTAGTATCACCATAACGGCGATAACAATAAAAATAAGAAGCGCAGCCAGCAATACACGATTAAGCGCTTTTTCTAGCTGCCATCGATCTGCATCCATCATAGATGTATGGTACGGACGTGATGTGTCTGACAAAAGGTATTGATCCTTATCCATGGTCCGTGATAATGATATGGCATAGTACCTACAGCATTTATTATAGCATAGGCGCATATCAAATAAGGTCAATAGGAAGTATATACAGGGTTTTCTACACAATCTTACCGATAGTATGAGGTCATAATAATACCGATAAGAAAACAGTTCTGCTCACGCTAAGAAGTCGTGTTCTACTCAGTCAGTTGCGGTTTTGCGTGAACAAATTGTAACCCCTGTGATAAGTGGAGCGATGGGTCTAATGGTAGCAGGAGGGTGAATGTACTTCCGACATTAGGAGTACTCTCAACCACAACTCGCCCGCCGTGTGCTTCTGTAATCCATTTGACAATGGCCAGACCCAGCCCAGATCCTCCTGCGCGACGTACACGTGATGGATCAGTGCGATAGAAGCGATTAAAGATATGTGGTAGATCTTCGTTCGCAATGCCAACACCTGTGTCTGCCACACTTAGCTGTGCATATCCATCAGCCTGACTGAGATTAAGGGTTACATCCCCCCCCTGAGGTGTGTGTTGCAGTGCATTAATACCAAGATTGAGGAGGGCCTGTTTGATTCGATCACGATCGCCGACAATGGTGATCTGGTCTTCATTGCCAAGCCGTAGATGGATGCCACTGGCAAGGGGACGCAGTTCACGATGTATCTCAAGCACCAGTGTATCAAGTTCGATCGGTTCACGTCGCAGTTGAAGTCCAGCCTCACTGCGTGCCAGTAATAGCAGGTCATTGACCATACGAATGAGGCGATTGACCTCGCGCCGCATATCATCAAGTGATTCAGCCAGCATCTCTGGATTACGTGCGGCACCACGGTCGAGCACTTCTAGATTGCCACGCATTGCCGCAAGTGGGGTGCGTAACTCGTGAGATACGTCTGCCAGGAGACGTTGCTGGGTATTAAATAGATTCTCTAGTCGACCAAGCAGGTCATTCATGGTGTAGGTGAGTTGTTGCAATTCGTCCTGTGATTCTGGTATCGGAATACGCCGACTCAAATCTTCTGCACGGACAATGTTCTCAGCCGTATATGAAATCTCCTCAATGGGCTTGAAGGCTTCACGGGTAATCCATGCCCCGCCCAACGCTGCGGCCATTAAGACTACTACGCCGCCGCTAAATAAGGCATACGAGAAAAGGGCAAGGGCCTGGTCGATCACTCCCATATCACTCATAATCTGTAGAACACCTGCAACAGTGCCACCAAAAAATAGAGGTTGTAGCAGTTGTCGATAAGTAAACGAATCTGTTGTAGTAGTTTGAAAAACACTATTACCTTCAAGCACTAGTGTAAGTTCTCTTTGGTTTGCTAAAAAAGCTGCGGGTAGCATTGTAGTTTCTTCCACAGCTTGACCATTCTGCTCGTATATTTGAACGATGTGTCGGGTTACTCGGAAAGCTGGTATTTGCGGTTGATTTAGTTCAACCCTCCATCCCTCACCATCAAAGTAAGCTGGGACTGTTTTGTTGCTCTTTTCAAAGTTATCCTGAAGAAGGTTCGCAGTTCTCTGTAACTCGTTGTCAATATTCTCAATCAAAACCTGTCGCACAATCATATACAGCCCAAGATCAAGGATGATCAGGGCGATCGCAAAAAAACTTACATATGAGATGGTTAAGCGTCTACGCAGCGACACGTTTTACTCTCGTCAATTAGGCATACATATTGTTTAACTCATTTGCATTATAGCACGCACATCTTCGGAGAAAGTGAGAAACCAATGAGATCGTTTGTGACAGATATGAGCAGCACAATCACGGGGAGCGTGCTATACTATGCTATAGAATGATCAACACAACGCACACAAAAACATGTCAGGTGATCCGCTTTGGTAAGCTAGATTATCAGGATGCCTGGTTCAAGCAGCGTGAATTGGTGCGACAACGCTCGTCAGGACAGATCGGCGACACATTGATGCTGCTCGAACATCCGCATACCTACACATTGGGCCGTGCAACACGGGATGGTCATCTGCTGGTTTCCCCAGAGACGCTTATCGCACAGGGTGTGACGCTGATTGAGTCTGATCGTGGGGGTGACATTACGTACCACGGTCCCGGCCAGGTTGTCGGGTACCCCATCCTCAAACTCTCTCGACATGGTGGTGATCTCTTACGATATCTACGTATGATCGAAGAGGTGATTATCGTTGTACTTGCGGATTACGGTATCAAGGCTGGTCGTATTGCTGGCTTAACCGGCGTGTGGGTTGGTGATGCGAAAATTGCGGCGATTGGGGTAAAGTTGAGCGCCAGCGGTGTGACACAACATGGCTTTGCGCTTAACGTCACGACAGATATGCAGTATTTTGCACAAATTATTCCGTGCGGTATTGTAGGTAAGGATGTTACATCAATGGCTCGGTTATTGGACAATCCCCCAGCGCAGCATGAGGTAGAACGGCGAGTCGCACATGCATTTGGTGAGGTGTTCCAGGTTGATCTGCAATTTGAAGCCAACGTAGAAGATATGCTACACTAACGGCAAGAGCAAAATCTAAACGTAATGTGCATAGTAATCGCCCAACAAGTGTATATGTGAGCACATTATGCATGAAAGGCATAGAGCATGGCCGAGTTTATCCCACTAACCCCAATATCGCAGCCAACCACAACACAGAAAGCTACTCCTGCGCCCCGACAGCGCCGTCCTGAGTGGCTGAAAGTGCGGGCACCCTCGGGCGAGAATTACGAGGATGTGCTGCGACTCATTCGTTCAAAGCGCCTACATACCGTATGTGAAGAGGCGCATTGCCCCAATATTGGTGAGTGCTGGAACCACCGTACTGCGACATTCTTGTTGCTTGGCGAGATCTGTACGCGTGGTTGTCGCTATTGTGCCATCGGCAAAGGAAAGCCAGCGGCACTTGATGAGGATGAACCAGAACGTATTGCAGAGACCGTTGAGCATCTCAAACTCAAGCATGCTGTGCTGACAGCAGTAAACCGTGACGACCAGCCGGATGGCGGTGCACATATCTTTGCGGAGTCGATCCGCAAAATTCGTGAGCGATTGCCGGAATGTCGGATTGAGGTGCTGATTCCCGATTTTGAAGGAAACTGGGAAGCGCTCAAGATGGTGATGGATGAGCGACCTGATGTCCTGAATCACAATATCGAAACGGTACCGCGTTTGTTTCGCCGCTTTCGCCCCAAAGCTGGCTATGAGCAATCGCTGGAACTGCTCGCCCGTGCACGTGAGATGGTGCCTGATGCGATAACCAAGAGCGGTTTGATGGTTGGTGCAGGCGAAACTAATGATGAAGTGCTAGCTGTTATGGGTGATCTGCGAAAGTCTGACGTCGATGTGATAACCGTCGGGCAGTATCTGGCTCCTTCCCTGTCACATTGGCCGATTGATCGGTATGTAACACCCACCGAATTTGAGATGTTCAAGCAAGCCGGGCTACAGCGTGGCTTCAGGCACGTTGAGAGTGGCCCACTGGTTCGCTCAAGCTACCATGCTCATGAACATGTACCACAGAAATAGCTCTTGGCTAACTATAAACATTCCTCAAAAGGGCGCTGCTCCGGGCGTCCTTTTATTATATGCAGGTATCTGTAAATGAAATTCGGTTTGACAGCCCTGCTATAGCGTGCTATAATCCCGCGGTGTGGGCGCAAAAGCCTTCTCACCTTGGGCGTATAGCTCAGCTGGTTAGAGCGCCATCCTGATAAGATGGAGGTCGGTGGTTCGAGTCCACCTACGCCCACCATGACAAATAAACAACACGAGAGTGTAGACATGCTGCACTCTCGATTCTTTTGGGGCGATAGCTCAGTTGGGAGAGCGCCTGCTTTGCACGCAGGAGGTCCGGGGTTCGAATCCCCGTCGCTCCACCACAAGTGCTCAACAGCACTCGCTTTGTGTGGTAATATTTAGCTACACAAAGCACATGTATGCAGTACCTGATAACTGATGCAGTTGTTAAGGTGCTAGCGGTCAAGCCCCATCCGTCTCGTCGGCAAACTACGCGGATGGGGTTTCTTCTTGGTCAACAGGCTCCCCATGATACTTTCTTTTTACCCGTTCGGCTTCAGCCCGTGTGATGCGATAGCGTGGTCGTTTGTGAATGCCTACGCCAAGCTTGGTGTGTTTGATGGCGCCAGTATCACACCAACGTCGGATCGTGTCCTCGTGCACACCGATGATCGCGCCTGCCTCCTTTGGTGTAAGTATGTCCTGTTCATTCATGTTGTACTCCTACTACTGAATGTTCAGATTGTACTGCATGTTATTGAGGTTGACAAGCTCTGTACGCACACAAAACCCGTCACACGGTTTGTGCAACGGGCTTTGTGTAGGCTATAGAGTAGCGCTCGTATTGTAGCAGATCGGTGTCTGCTTTCTGGCACCTATCAACTCACGGAATACTTTGCGTTTTCGGCTGCTACTGCTGCCTGCCATTCCTCTTCTGATGCGTTAGGTTGCAATCCGAGATAGAGTACATCAGGGTCAATGTCGGCGCCATTCGGCCATGTAATGGTCCCATCTGTGACGGTGGCCTCCTGAAATGCTGCTAGTTCTGTACGCATAGGTTCAAAGATAGGGCCGTGAAGATAGGGTTCTAGATCTATCTCACGGGTGGCCCCGTTGATGAAGTTCAATTGGACATGGAAGCCATCCAGAAAAGTGATTTGGGTAATTTCTGCTGGTTCATACATAGGTGCGACTCCTGTTTGTTTACGTTATTCAGGGTAACGGATCGATATCTTTAAGAGGGAGACTCTGACGGGCTAAATCCCAGTTTTCAAAGAGTTCTGCCTGACGCAGTTCTGCCCATTCGTTCACGAGCCTGTTTGCACGTTTGGGTAGTTCACCAACCAAAATAGTACCGTTGGAGATAGCATATTCAGCACGATCTCCGGCATAGCTCGCGTGAAAATGAGGTGGTGCATGGTCGTTGTAGTACATGGTGATAATGATTCCGTAGAACTGGCTGATACGTGGCATGGTTCGGTTGCTCCGTTTAATATAAGAATGTGATAGGAGAGGATCACTCCTCGCCTGTTCTTTGTTGATTCTGATCAATAATCACCGCCTAGTATGCGTCTTTGTCGCTGATTTCAGCGATTTGAGCATAGGCTTTGGCTATTTTCCATGCGGTGGTGCGAAGCATCCCCCCTTTTCGGTGAGGGTGTTGTTTAGGCTTTAATATGCCGTTTATAGTTGATCTGTTGACCCCTGAAAGATCGGCAAAGTCGGAAACAGTCCAGTTATGTTGTGCCAACAGATCAGGCAAATTGGGATTAAGAGTGATCATCATGTACCCATTACTTATAGGACATTCTAAAACATGATGCTACGTTGTACGTCAATTGTCAATCCTGGCCATGGCGTAGACGGTGTTGATAATGCGCTCGGGGTTCTGAAAGCGCTTTTTCTCGCGGTCATAGTCTGCCCAAACCTTTGGTAGATGGTAGATGTATCTGCCGATCCCGAATCGTGAGCAGGCACGTTTGAAAGCCTGGGCCTCTGCGCTCGTCGCGGGATTGTCATCCGACTCGTCGCGGGGATAGTCGCCGATACCGCTCTTGGTAACACCGCAGATCGTCAGTTCACACACCACACCGCGATCTGACATCTGATAGATGACGCTCCAGTTCTCAACCCCAACCACCTCGTCTAGCCGCTCCTCATACGCTCTCATGTCGGCATAAAGCACCGCCATAGCGCGAGTCTTCTCCTTGTTTGTGGCCTGCGGTTTGACTTCGATCTGCTCCAGATCGAAAGCTCTACACAGTTCCGCAGTGTAGCTACTGAGAGTATTCATTGTCTGCTCCTGAATTTCTGATAGCTTCGGCTCGGCACTTACGGTACCGCAGATGCAGGACGGCCCCGACACCAACGGCACGGCTTGCCCATAGGATAGGCCGCGCCGCCGAAAAAACCAAAAGAGAACGGGCTGAGGGGAACACCCCCAACCCGCTTTGATCAACGCTCATACAATTCCTGCATATCCTTCATGGCCTGATCACGACTGACACGCTCTTTCTTGCTTGCATTCACGGTGTACTGACATGCCGAACACACAAAATACTCTTTGTGGTCAAACATATAGCCCTGACATCGTGGGCATTCCGGTGGTGCCATTGGTGGCGTGATCAAGGTGATACGCTCGATATCGTTGATCAGTTTAATAATCATGCTGGCCGCTCGATGCCAACAAGGATCGCCCTTTTCCCCTGCTTCACAGCTACAGTGACCATTTACCCTGTGACTGATTCCGTTGCGCGTGCGAGACAAAAACACGGTATCATCCCCATCCTGCTCATACCGTACACCATCCATAAGCTGACCCGTGGCCTTGATGAGCGATACACTCTACGATAAGATGGTTATCATCGACAACCAGTATCAGCGGGCGAAGTGGTGTATTTGTTTCCATTTTGATTACCCTTTCTAATGCAGATTCGTATACAGGCTTATGTTCGCCATAGCCCAAATAGATCTTAGATTTTTTATACCTTAAGGTGTCGGTATTTGATTTGCCTCATCAGTGACAATGACTGTGCCACTCATTCCCGATCCATCAGGGGTGCCATGGAATGTGCAGTAGTATTGGTAGGTACCTGGCTGATCAAATTGCTGTACAAACGTGTCATCTGTGCTCATGGTTGTGCTATCGAAGGTTTCATCTGATGCGGTAACCGTATGTGGTAACTGACCAGCGTTTTTCCAGGTGATAGTGTTGCCAGATGCAATGGTGATCGTTGCAGGAGAGAACGTGTTATCCGCAATGTTTAGGTTAACTTGGTCCGGCTCCTCAATGGGAAGAGCCTCTGTAGTTAGAGATGCGTTGACTATGTCATCATATGGTATGAGAGGAATGCCTGCCATCAATTGTGCGTGACGATAGAGGGTTAAAACACCGCCTTCGCCAACAATCGGTTCAACCTGTGCGTCAAGATCACTGTCTGTACCTTGGACAAGTTGCTCACTCAATACCAGTGCATGCAACACATCCTGTTGCATGGTTGTGTGGTCTGAGGTCTCTAGTATGCGATCCACGGTGTCACTGAGATCTCCTACCCGTTGACGAGTGTTATCTACTGTAACCTGTGTATGACGTGCGTAAAGGCGCATTGCTTCCGTTGCAGCGGGGGCGCGGGATAGAGACTGTACATGATTGGTAGTGGCTTCGATATACCCGCTGTTTTTTCCATTGGGAAGCAATCCAAAACCATCACCGGGATTCTGGATTCCCCCATTTCTGTCTGCATCACGAGCGTTAGATCCATGGATGATATTCACCATATGTTCAGCATGAATGTGGGTCCAGCGTACATCATTTGCATCAAACGCCTCCTTGAGAAACTGAGCATGACGGAGCAATTCGACCGCTTCGTGACGTAACCCAGGCACAAACCCCACATTGTTTGGTGTGGCATCGCTGCGTGCAAGTAATCGTTGGAGATCAGCGCGGGTTTGCTCATCCAGTTTCCCTTCCATCACAATGCGCTCAGTCTCTTCGGTTGATGTAGCGCGGGTAATGTACACACGATCATAGAGAGCCAACAGGTTTTCTTGTGTTGGAGTGGTGTATGTGAGCGTTGCACGCTGCTCTGATACAGGGCGTAGTGACCCCAGTTTGATGCGATGGCCATCATTTGCCAACCAAACGATAGAGGTATGATTGGTGTCCTGCTCAATGGGTCCATCAATTTCTATGGTCACGGCATCGTTGCGCGACACATCGTCATGCCACACCAGTAGCCCGTGCACAGGTGGTGGTGTCGGTGTTGGATAGAGCGTTGCTGTTGGTGCCAGTGGCGTGCTGGTTGATAATCCTGATGACGGACTTGCCAGATCGGGAGTTGCTGTTGGGGATGACAAGATCGCGTAAGAACTATATCTGAAAGCCCCAAAGATGAGCATGGCAAATAACCCTATGACGCAAAGACGTATAATTCTGTGCATAGCACCCTCCTTGTCAAATACCCCTATGTGAGGGAAGCTTATATGGTGGCTTATTGATCTATACGAAGTAAACGGCCTCTTTTTATTTATTTAGTTTTATGGAATACAAAGAATGGGGATATTTAGCTCTGTGGAAAACTTCACACTATTGTATTATTAAGCCATTGAGAGGTATGATAAAGCTACGTATTTTTGATTCAATACGTCCTTAGGCTATCTATTTTGGTTGAGGCTGTGGTATCATGAGAAGTAGCATACAATTCTATAATACGCTACAGTGTGGTATCAATAATACGGTTATTGTATAGATGACTATTTCTGCAAGACATTCAGTAATGCTTGCACACTTGCCAACAAGCCCCGACCTGCTTCGCATGATACTACATGAACAAGACTACTTACGTACATCGTTGTAAACAACGCGGGATTTAATATACGTGGGATGGTGTGATTACGGGAGAGGCGCTCAGAAAGTGTACGTTGCCCCAACGACTATGTACAACCAATACGCATGACTCAATTTCAAAACATACCAGTATATGTTGTATTGTTGGCTCTTGCAGGATCGTTCTCATCTGCAATTGGTGTTTTTGCGTGGAGACGACACACCATTACAGGGTCAAAGCCATTAGTATTACTTGCTATTGCAGTAGCAGTATGGTCTTTTGGTTATGTGCTTGAACTCGTAACCAATCAATTTGATACTAAGCTTTTCTGGGCCAAAGTGCAATATTTTGGTATTGTGACAGTCGCCCTTGCCTGGCTGGGGTTTGCATTACAAGTCACTGCACGCGGTCAATGGTTGAATCGACGCACCATTCCACTCCTTCTCATCAGCCCCATTGTGATTTTGCTGCTTGTGTGGACCAATGAATTGCATGGATTAATCTGGCCCAATATAACGCTCATTACTGATGGTTTACTACCTATTCTTGATTTTGATCATGGTCTTGGTTTCTGGGCGTGTATTGTGTATTCGTACGTTGGGCTGCTTACTGGCACGGTGTTGCTGGTACTTACCTTTGTTCGTGCACCCCACCTGTACCGCGGACAGGCTAGTATTTTATTGTTGGGTGTGTTTCCTCCATGGATTGGCAATGCGTTGTACATCTCTGGCCTCAATCCCTGGTCCTTTATCGATCTGACCCCTTTAGGTTTTGCGCTTTCCTGTTGCGCTATGGCTTATGGTATTTTCCGCTACCGATTGCTCGATGTGGTACCCATTGCACGAGATCTGGTCATTGAGCATATGGAAGATGGTGTAATCGTTGTTGATCAGCATAACCGTATTGTTGATCTCAATACGGCGGCTGAACAAGATCTAAAACACACCGCCTCTGACCTGATCGGGCATGCCATTGATGCAGCTTTCGCACGGTGGCCGGACGTACTTGAGCGCTACTTGCACAAGACCGAGGTTGCGGAGGAATTCATCACGGGTGTGGGGCGTGAGCAGCGGGTGTTTGATCTGCGAATTTCCTCCCTTCGTGATCGACGTGGACGGTATAATGGTCGTCTGGTTGTCTGGCGCGATATTACCGAACGTAAACGCTCCGAAGAGGCCTTACGGCTCCAAAATGAAGAACTCATAGCACTCCATGCCAAATTGTCCATGGCCAAAGAAGCCGCGGAGACCGCCAGTCGTGCGAAGAGCACATTTCTGGCGAATATGAGCCATGAGTTGCGTACGCCGCTCACTGCCATACTTGGCTATAGTCAATTATTGAAAATCCAGATAGCCAAAACGCATCAGACAGCTCTGATACCTGATGTGGCTGCCATTGAGGATGCGGGCCAGCATTTACTCAATCTCGTAACATCTGTTCTTGATATGTCCAAGATTGAAGCTGGCAAAATGGAACTCTACCTGGAGACTTTTGATGTTCCACTGCTGGTGGAGCAAGTCATTGCGATTATTCAACCGTTGGCAAAACAAAATGGCAATACGTTGACTGTCCAGTGCCATAATCTGCCCACTTCGATGTATGCTGATATGACCAAAACTCGTCAGATTCTGTTTAATCTGCTAAGCAATGCGACAAAATTCACCATGCAAGGTTTGGTTACTCTTTCGGTTGACTGTGAGTTGCGAAATGGTCAGGAATGGGTCATTTTTTCTATTGCTGATACAGGTGCAGGAATTGCCCCAGACCAAATGAAACACCTCTTTCAGGAATTTACGCAAGTCGCAACACAAACGCCCCATGTGTATGGTGGAACCGGGCTTGGTTTGGCGATCAGTCAGCGGTTCTGCAACATGATGGGTGGTGAGATTATCGCCGTCAGTACGCCAGGCAAAGGTTCTACATTTACTGTTTGTCTTCCCACTACCGTCCCCAAACCGCATACACCATTGATACCAACTGAAAAAGTTTCGTAGTGGGTGTCCTATTCAACACTGTGTGTCTCTCACACCATGCTATCACTCTTACCAGAAGCATCACAAGCATGCTACTGCTATGCTATAATAGCGAAGCGAAAAGGTCTTGTGGAGGGACGCATGGAATATGAAGTTACGATTGGGCTTGAGGTTCACGCGCAAATTTTAACCGCGTCGAAAATGTTTTCTGCCTCAAGCGCAGATTATGCAAACGCCCCACCGAATACGATTCTTGATCCTGTCTGCCTTGGTCTACCCGGAGCACTGCCGGTCATCAACCGTCACGCTATCGAGTTAGCTGCATTAACGGGGTTGGCACTCAATTGTCAGGTTCAACCAGAAAATATTATCAGCCGCAAAAATTATTTTTATCCTGATTTGCCCTCTTCGTACCAACGAACACAGTTCGAAGATCCGATCTGTGTGCATGGCTGGGTCGAAGTTGAGTCTGATATGGGTTCGAAGCGTATTCGCATCGGTCGGTTGCATATCGAAGAAGATACAGGTAAGCGTTTTCTGATGCCTGATGGTTCCATGCTAGTCGATTTCAATCGTGCTGGTGTGCCACTTATGGAAATCGTGTCGGAACCCGATATTGGATCACCAGACGAAGCTCGCCGATACTTCCAGAAGTTACGGCAAATTCTTATGTGGATTGGCGTCAATACAGGGAATATGGAGGATGGTGCATTACGTTGTGATGCGAATATATCCGTCCGACCAAAAGGCCAGCAGGAATATGGTGCCAAGGTCGAGATCAAAAACATGAATTCGTTTCGTTCAGTTGAACGGGCGTTGGTGTATGAAGCAGATCGACAAATCAAAGAATTAAAGGCTGGCAACACAATCCTCCAGTCGACCCGTGGCTGGAATGACGCTACTGGCAAAACGGTTCTGCAACGTGTCAAAGAAGATTCAAACGATTATCGCTATTTTCCAGAGCCCGATATCCCGCCGATCTATTTATCACAGGAATGGATCGATGAACGTCGGTCAGCGCTTCCCGAATTACCAGATGCGTGTCGTAACCGTTTTATAGAGACGTACGAACTATCGACAATTGATGCCGAAACAGTCACAAGCGATCGACAACGTGCCGACTACTTTGAACGTGCCGTGGCGACTGCCAAGACCTTCAATGTGGGGCCTAAAGAGGTTGTGAACTGGTTCTCTGGCGAGTTACTGCGCTTGCTCAACGAGACGGGTGAAGATCTTTCTGCGATTGAACCACGTTTCCGACCTGGGTTTATTGGTGAAGTTCAAAGCTTGCTTACCAAAGGGACGATTACCCGGACCAGTGCCAAAGAGGTTTTTGAAATCTCCTTTCGTACGGGACAATCACCCACACAGGTTGTTACGGAACAAGGGATGCAGGTTATTGGCACTGGCGATGAATTAACAACGCTTGCACGTGATATCATCGCAGCCAATCCCAAAGTTGTGGCAGACTATCACAGTGGAAAAACCGCCTCTATCAAGTTTTTGGTGGGTCAGATTATGAAAGCCACCAAGGGACAGGCTAATCCGCAAGCAGCTCAATCTGCTCTTGAGCAAGCATTGTCGAAGGAATGAGTTGCGTGTGTATGGATAGCTTCTGATCAAACGTATGATGGTGTTATCGGGAGCTATGTTCAATGCTTGTACAGGTGCTATAACGCTGTTATTTGTGGAGTTATATTGTTTTTGTTTATCGTTCTACAACTCCAATTAGAGGCTTATGGACTCAGTTATCCTCACAGAAAAGCTCACCAAACGCTTTGGCGATTTCACGGCGGTTGAAAATATATCGCTGGATATCAAACCAGGTGAAATCTTTGGTTTTCTTGGACCCAATGGCGCCGGCAAGACGACGACGATTGGGATGTTACTCGGTTTGATACGGCCAACCTCTGGTCGTGCGTTTGTTCTTGGGCACGATGTGCAAACAGCCCCAACGGAGGCGTTACGCGCAGTCGGAGCGATGATTGAAGCCCCCGCTTTTTATCCCTATTTGTCAGGACGAGATAATTTGCGGGTGTTAGCGTATGCCAGCAATATCCCTGTGCAGCGTATAGACGATGTCTTAGCCATGGTAGAGCTGAGTGACCGAGCCAAGAGTGTCTTTAAGACCTACTCTCAGGGAATGCGACAGCGTTTGGGAGTTGCTGCGGCATTGCTTCACGAACCACAACTGATCATCCTTGATGAGCCAACCAATGGTCTTGATCCGGCTGGACAACAGGAGATGCGCGACTTGGTATGTTCGCTCGCTGAGAGGGGGCGCACCATCTTCTTTTCGAGTCACCAATTGCATGAAGTCGAACAGTTGTGTGAGCGCGTTGCCATTCTCAAAGAGGGTAAAATTGTGACACAGGGTCGTGTTGCGGAGTTACTTCAACATAACCAGGGGATCATGGTACAGATTGGGAGTGATATTGAGCAGGCGGAGTCGTTGCTTGCTGCTATCGATTGGATTACCGATGTTGAGCGGCGTGATGAGTATCTCTTTGTTCACGCAGATGGAGATCGTATTGCTGAAATTAATGCGCTTTTGATTGGTAATGCAATCACGGTGAGAGAGCTACGTGTCCATAAGGAGCGTCTGGAAGATTTCTTCCTCGAGGTGACAGGTGAGTCAGTATCACATAGATAAAGTTCATCGTTATGCTACATCTCATACATGCTGAATGGTTGAAACTCACCAAACGACCAATGACATGGATTTTGCTATCAATCTGGTTACTTTTATTGGTTGCTCAGTTTCTGCAATTTCTCGTCATTTCTATGATTGGACAGGGGATACTCCACCCCGCGCAGATTGAAGAAACCACCAAACGCCTGGCTTTTCCCGGTATCTTTGGCGGTATCTTTGGCCATGTCAATGGGCTTGGTGGTATTTTTGCTGTTATTCTGACAGCTGGCATGATGGGCAGTGAATACAGTTGGGGAACGCTGCGTACTGAGCTGTCACGTCATCCTGCACGCGTGAGATATATCGCGGCAAAGCTTGCCACAATCTTGTTGATGTTGCTGGTTGCCATACTCATCACGCTTGTGGTTGGTATGATCGCTGGCTGGTTGGTTGGTAGTGCGGCGGGCGGCGCGGGTGTTCCCAGTATCGCGACGCTTCTGCAACTGCCAATAGCGATATTGCGTGCACTTTATGTGTTGTTACCCTATGTTTTGCTTACGTTCTGTATGACTATCTATGGACGTTCGCTGCTGGTTGGTTTGGCAGTTGGTCTGGTCTATCTCGCGGTTGATGTGAGTTTTGGTGCGTTTGCAACATTCGCACAGTTGGGTGGTGTATGGCAGGCCATCTATAATTTGACGGTTCAGCAGAACATCACGACATTTGTTGATCTGAACAGTCGCGCTTTTGGTTTGACACCAGAGTTACTAACCGGCGTTGTTATGACGGATATACCATCAATGCCACAGGCGACTATTATCATTGGATTTTACTGTGTTTCGTTTGTGACAACTGCCATCTATTTTTTTAGGAAACGTGATATTACTGGACCAAATTGACATATTTTCGCATGTTGCACATTGTGAAAATGCTACCCGCAGTCGGTAGCATTTTTCGTTTCTTCTGCTCGTGTGTTTAGGCGACGGTGATATCTTCGGAGAGATAGACATCCTGAATTGCGTTGAGGAGGGCTGCACCCTCTTTCATTGGGCGCTGGAATGCCTTCCGACCAGAAATAAGACCAGCACCACCACCACGCTTGTTGATGACGGCTGTGCGTACGGCCTCGGCCAGATCGCTTTCACCGCTGGAGGCGCCACCGGAGTTGATCAGACTGACCCGGCCCATGTAGCAGTTGGCGACCTGATAGCGCACCAGATCAATCGGGTTATCGCTGGTCAGTTCGCTATAAACTTTCTTATTCGTCTTGCCGTAGGGATTTTCCTTCGAGTTAATAGCGTTGTAGCCACCATTGTTTTCAGGCAGTTTCTGCTTGATGACATCGGCCTCAATGGTAACACCGAGATGGTTGGCTTGCCCTGTCAGATCTGCCGATGCATGGTAATCCACACCACCGACCTTGAACCCACTGTTTCGCAGGTAGCACCACAGAATAGTTGTCATGCCAAGTTCGTGTGCCATGGCGAATGCTTCAGCCACTTCGACAATCTGTCGATTTGACTCCTCGGAACCAAAGTAGATTGTTGCTCCAACAGCGACGGCACCCATTTCTTTGGCTTCCTTCAGGTTACCAAACATGATCTGGTCATACGTGTTGGGGTAGGTCAGGAACTCGTTGTGGTTAATTTTGACGATGAAAGGAATCTTGTGGGCGTACTTACGTGCAACTGTACCTAACACGCCGTAGGTTGAGGCAACTGCATTACATCCACCTTCGATTGCCAGTTTCACGATGTTCTCAGGGTCAAAATAAGCTGGGTTTGGTGCAAACGATGCACCTGCCGAGTGCTCAATTCCCTGGTCTACGGGAAGAATGGACATGTAGCCAGTGTTGGCGAGACGACCTGTGCTAAACAAGGTCTGAAGGCTGCGGAGCACTGGAACGTTGCGATCTGACACAGCCCAAACACGATCAACAAAATCGCTTCCAGGAAGATGGATCTGATCTTTACCAATAGTCTGGCACTGATGTTCAAGGAGGGATGTAGCGTCATTCCCTAACAGTTCTGCAATACGATCGATCATCGCTGACCTCTTCCAATACATTCTTTGCATCCAGCAAACCCTCGATGCAAAGATATATTTAATACTAATACGGTTCTTTGTATTTTAGCATATATGGGTGGACATGATGCAAGTTTGCACAGTAAAGTGGTTAAAGACTGACAATATAAAATGAAGATTGATCGTATCTTGCAAAATGCAGGAACCATACTTTACTTTGACGCAGCAACTATGCTGCTGTACTCCAAAACCCGTTCGACAACGTGATGAAATAGTAGATCTGATTATAACTATATCTATTGATTTGTCATAAGGTTCTCCTTACTTATTTTATCTTGGTTTAAGAATAGTATTGCATTTACAAACAGGATATGCTAATATTTGGCAACAAGATTATGAAAGTTTAGAGAACTTAAGTTTATCTTGTTAATCATCCTACCCATCCTACCCATCCTACCCATCCTACCCATCCTACCCATCCTACCCATCCTACCCATCCTACCCATCCTACCCATCCTACCCATCCTGGATGGGGTGGTTGTTATAGTGTCGCGTCTACTGAATGAGGAGTTTGTTGGTGAAACATATTGTGTTGATTGATAGTGATCCAGGGATTTGTTATATGGTCGGAAAGGTGTTTAAGGTGCACCACTATCGTATTACCACTGTTCAAAATGGAGGAGATGGACTACGTGTTATTAATAATCACCTACCAGATATAGTGCTTATGGATCTGTTTTTGTCAGATATAGATGGCTTTGAGTTGTTTACGCAAGTACAGGACTTATATGATTTACCAGTTATCATTATTTCAAAATGTCATGATGAAATGATAAAGGTAAAATGTTTAGAACATGGTGCTGATGATTATCTGTGTAAGCCATTTGGTGCGAATGAATTATTAGCTCGTGTTCATGTGGTATTGCGTCGTCATGGACAACACATGCATCAGACTTTACTGCAACATGGTGACTTAAAGATCGATCTTACACGACGACAGGTAATAATTGGCAATCACAATATTCGTCTGACACCTACTGAGTACGATCTATTAGTTGTACTTGCGTCTAATGCAGGTAGTATTATGACACACCAGTGGCTGCTGGAAAAAGTTTGGGGTAAAGGGTATGAGACGAGTGTAGCCACTCTCCATGTTTTTATTAACCAATTACGTCGCAAGATTGAACCATATCCTAAAGAGCCGAGGTATATTCTTACAGAACCTAAGGTTGGCTATCGCTTCAGACAGCAGGACCAGTAAAAAGCTATGTTCTTACAAGCATTAGATATTCTTTAGCTTTTTGTTCGATTATTTAGATTTTTTTTAGGTCAATGGTGTATTCTTATGAAAGAAGGTATACATTTTATAAGGAGGGACACATGTCAATTCATGGTTCAATTGAATGTTTCCAAGGTGTTGTTTACAGGTTTAGGATGTTTGCCCTGGCATTGATTATTGGTGCTGCGTTGATAACAAGCTGGCAAATCGGTACAACAAATGTTCTTGCGGCTGGTGAGTGTCCTCCTGGCTCGCACCAAACTGACTGGAGTTATAGTGAAGGTTGTGCTAATTGTTGGCGTCCGTGGGAATTTACAAAATATTGGTGGAAAGACATTAGATGGAAATGTAGTGATGGTTCCAGCCATAGTGAAGACTCTGATGGTTCCTGTGGTTCTTGTTAACTAATTGTAGAGGTACCCAGGACAATGTGATTAAACTATATTGTCTTGGGTACCCTGCATCTGATAAGGACCTTAAAACAATTTTGCAATGTGCCAAAGCTGAGGAGTGCGTATGTCTAAGAGTCATGGTGACACTCGTCATGTCAGAACTTTCCCAGGACAATTAATGAAGATTTTGTATTCATCGAACACCGTAATAGTTGTCTTAGCAATACTACTTATCGCACAGATTATACAGAATCAATGGTTACTAAGACGTTCCGATACTGGGATTGCTACTATAGAACCTTCTTTAATAGGTACACAACTAACATTTCCTACTCTTTACACTGTAAATGGAGCAGAATATCAATTTACAGAGGGAGATGGTACAGCGAATCTACTTATCTACTTTCATACTGATTGCACATTTTGTCATGCTGATGTTCCTTTATGGAAGAAAATGTATGAACAAGCATCTGAACGTAGCATTAATATCGTAGGTGTAACAGAAGAAGGAGATATTGATGCAATTACTGAATTTGTCGATTCCTATCAGCTCACTTTTCCAGTGCTGTTAGATCCTGATCGTCAGCTTCTTGACCAGGTGGACGCTTCAGTCACACCAACAAAAGTTCTTGTTTCGTCTGATGAACAGATAGCACAGATCTGGCGAGGGCTTACAACACAACAATCAGGTGATGGAGCTATTGGAGGCATAGTATCAACATTTGGTATAGATCCACAAGTTTTACCATTGCATTCTGAATCGCCAATTCCATGACTATAGTGCCAAAATTATTTATTGATACAGTAGCTGTTCGCATACAAAATATTTCTTATATCTATCGGTCTCATTATCGACTTAATCGGCGTTCCCTGTTGTCTATCTGCGGTTTGTCGTTGTTGTGGTTGGTAATACTTTATAGTGTGCGTCAATCGCCCAGAGAAGTTGCCAATATTCTTATTGTCTATGGTGAAATTATATTGTCACCTGTTTTTGGTGTTTTATGTACTTTGTATGTTTTTGGTGATCCATGCCGTGAGATACTCTTTTCAACTTTGTATCGTATGAAATATGTGATTTTAGGGCGATATTTAGTTCTAGCTTCAGGTTTGTTGCTATTTTGGATGGGAATTATTCTCTCTGGGTATTTGCTCCAGCCGGAGTTGCAATTAACTTTCTCAAAACTCCTTTTTGGGGGAGGAACAGCTATTCTGTTTTTTGGTTCTGTTGGCCTGTGGTCTTCACTCTTGTTGCGTAGTTTCATCAGTGGAGGAGTCATTGTTACAACATTATGGGCGCTTTCATTGTTGTTTCGTGAAAACCTTAGCTCTCATCCTATTACCTATCTTGTTTATCCTTTTATGACGCTACAGCATCCTGATAGTCCTGATTGGCTGACAAATCGCATATTACTGAACTTTATTGCTTTTATCCTACTGATGTGGTCGTTGCAGTTGGCGAATAATGAGGAATTACTGTTGCCAAATGAGAGTGTATATGAGGAATAAGGATTTTCTGATCTCAAAAAGCATCATCTTTATTGAAGTAGTTCTCCTATTACGCAAGACAGGTTTCTGGTTATACTCTGCCTGTTTGGTTGTTTTAGCGATATATGTTGTATCCATCCAGCCGCGTAGTGCCAGCGCTTTCGACATACTGGTCAGTCTGATCAGTAATTTGACGGCTTTAGCAATAATTCCAATGACCTGGTTTATTATGGAAGCAATTCTTAGGCATAAATCAACATCACGCGATTGGTTTTGGATTACGCAGGGTGATACACCAACGGTTGTTTTAGGGCAGTTTGTAGGTTTATTTATCGGTTTCATGATAAGTCTTATATTAGCTTTTGGAACTGCCTCGCTGTTTATGATTTTTCAGAGACGGCTTGACAGCGCCAATGTAATGACCTTTTGGGGCTACGCATTGGCTATTGTAGTACCATTAGCCTTCTTTGTATTCAGCATGGTTTTTGTGGTTGGGGCCATGCTAAATCGCATGATGGCTACCCTTCTCGTTGTTATTGTCTTCCACGCATTGATTATACTTGGTATATTGATGCCCTACGTAACGCTGTTTACACCTCTTAACCATACACTGATGAATTTTCGTATTGATCCGCTGGTTGGTATTGGGGCAGAGAAATCTTTAATAACTTCACTATTATGGTTATATGTATCAATTGCAATAAGTCTAACGATAGTGGCAATGTGGCTCTCATCACGTAGGGAAATACGTCGCGGATTTCACCACCGCAACCGCTGGTGGACAGGATTCATATTGGTGGGCGGCATCGTTAGCATGGTTGGAGCCACATATGCCTATCAAATGGCCATACATCATAGTATTGTACCACCACCAGTTGTTGATCAGGTGGAGGTTTGGGAGGTTGTTGATGCTACACATGACGCTACTCTCGAACAATCGCATCTTGCTGTACAAGCGCAACTCCAATTAATGAATACGAGTGACTCTACCGTAGACTCAATTGTGTTAGCACTTAATCCTGGTTTTCAAATAGTACAGGCTACTATAGATAATCAAGTTGTAGACGCCCAATACGAAGGAGAGGTTATTCGTCTTACGTGGCAAGATAGTAGTACAATCATTCCAGATCAGATTGTATCAGTAACAGTCTCCTATCAAGGTAAGCCGCGTCTTCTGCGTGAAGACTATAGTTTTGCTAATAGTATCGGTGTTGAAGAACCAACTATGTTTCGACGTCCAATTTATACATATGTAGAAAGCACTACAGCCATGTTGCATCGCGATGGTGACTGGCGGATTTGGCCTCACACAAGTACTCCCCATGTCGCTGAGTATACTGATTTAGCGATTACCGTACCACAAAAACATACTATTGTTAGCTCTGGGCAGGCTACTCAACAGAACGAAGAGTCGATCACGTATATCTGGACCAACTCTATTCCACAGTTTCTCATAAGTACAGCACCGTATCGCCTGACTGAGCATGATTTTGGCACTATATACACAGCGCAGATGGGTAATGATCTTGATGTAGAACGAACGACAGTGCTGCTCCAAATGCGTCATACATTAGCAGAGATACTGGGTGAACCGTTATCAGAAGAGAATTATCAGGCTGTGGTATTACCCTACACTCAAGACATTATCACAAGCAATTCGATAATCGGAGTACCTTTGACAACGAAATGGCTTTCAGATTCACAAGAACAATGGTTTGATGAGCCTCATTTAGTACAAAGGAATCTTGCACTAGCTCTTACTAAGAGCAGCTTGTCTGATCGTATTGCCTGGACGAGAACATCACTACATGTCGATGGTCAACCTCGTAGTATTACTATTGAATGCACCTATGATGCTAGCGGAAACGA
Source organism: Chloroflexi bacterium AL-N1 (assembly GCA_013122435.1). Lineage (GTDB taxonomy): Bacteria > Chloroflexota > Chloroflexia > Chloroflexales > Roseiflexaceae > AL-N1. Next base: position 5,756 of record WYDT01000043.1, on the reverse strand, counting down.
AACCTGTAATCGCCAAATACGTGGTGCAAATACGCCACATGCCCCTCAAGGTCGATTGGTTGAACCAGATGTGTTGTCACCATTATTACATGCTTGGGGTGTCGTACTTAGTCGTTCTATGATTCAAGATCAATTTAACTCAACAACATTCGATGATGAGCGTAGATTGTGGAAGATATTAAGCGAGTCCCCTGAGTTAGCAGATCGTGGTGCGTATAACGAAGCTCAGTCTGTGCTCAATAGACAGGGTTTGTTACCCAATATTTCGCCAGATAGACATCAGGAAGCTCAAAAAATTGCTCATTTTGTCATACAAATTGATCAGTTGTATCAACGACAAGGTAACGTCGGTTTAAGAGATGCTATTGATGAGATGATAATACAATATCCTGTTGGTAGTTCTCCCCTTACCGAAGAACAATTTGAGCAGATAATGAGTTCAACATTCATTGAATTAGGGAGCCTACATGGAGATAGTCGTCCAAAATCTTAAAAAAGTGTATCAACGGAAGATTACGGCATTGCAAGATGTCAATCTAAGCATTGGTACTGGCATGTTTGGGTTGTTAGGACCAAACGGTGCAGGTAAGACAACTTTCATACGTATCCTTGCGACACTTATTCGCCCAACAGATGGCTTTGTGACTGTTAATGGATATCGCACCGATCACGAACAAGAGAAGTGGTTGGTCCGGGCTATGCTTGGTTACTTACCGCAAGAGTTAGCCCTTTATAATGATTTGTCGGCGTATGAGTTTCTCGAATTTATTGCCGCCCTGAAAGACATTCCTATTCGTGAACGGCGACAACAACTACAGTATGTACTTGAGGTAACTGCTCTCACAGAAGTTGCAAAAAGGCGACTCAAAACATTTTCTGGTGGTATGAAACGCCGAGTTGGGGTAGCTCAAGCCTTGTTGGGAAATCCACAACTGTTAATAGTCGATGAGCCTACCGTTGGTTTAGATCCACAAGAGAGAGTGCGTTTCCGTAACTTGCTTACCCGCATGGCTAAGGAACGGACAATTATTCTTTCCACACACATTATTGAAGATGTAGCACAGACCTGTTCTGAGTTAGCCATATTGTATCAAGGTAGATTGCTGTTCAACGATACAGTATCAACACTCTTAACCGTGGTACATAATAAAGTCTGGGAATTCGAATCATCAAATTACGATCACGAACCGCATAGCATTCTGGTCTCGACAATTGAAACAACTCAAACCACAAAATATCGCGTGTTGGCAGATCAGCAACCAAATGCAGTTGCCAAACAAGTAACACCAACCTTGGAAGATGCTTATCTTTGGTATACAAATAAGTAGCTATAATGATTGTAACTACTCTTGCTCAAATGGCTGTGTATTACGACTCCACCAACAAAATGAGTGGCAAGCGCCCCAACGCCTCAATCTGTTCTTGTGCTGCATCCGCATTGACAATAATTCCGGTTGACGACCCCCCATCAAGATTGAGGGCGCTGTCAATCTCTAGATCGCTTTCAGACAACCATTGCGCCATGCCACTCAGCGTAAAGAGCCTATCAGGACTCACCACAAACATAATACGGCCATTGCGATCCTGTGCAACTACCGTGCGCTGTGCACGGTCTATGTTGTCGACATCGGTTGGAATACCACCTGGTTGAATGAGCATGGGAAACGACTGCATTGCCTGAACAAGAGACTCATCGGGGTTGTATGGCTGCTGGCTGAGGGAACGAATCGAGACGGTGCCATCGGAAGCTACCGCGAGCATCCCACCAAAGTTTTCGTAGCTTTGACCACTGATCGCACCATCACTGATGACCAATGCGGTACTGCGATACTCCTCGGTAAAGAACCCCCCATTGACCGCAATCAAAGGATTTGTCTCATTAAACCATTCGCTTAACAGACGTGGGTTGTCAGCATCGTATGCAACCCGCATCCGCACTATGGTCGGATCGAAACGCACAACGGTAATAGATCCTGATAGCAGATCTGCTCCCAGATCAACCTGAATGCGGCGTGATTCAACACTGTTGCTACCAGCGATCCAGCCTGTATCAGGAACAACCAGGTCGCTTGGTGGATCTGTCTCCGGGATGTCAGATGGTATGTCAAGTGTAGGGAAGAGGGTTGGAATGGTGTGTGGTGTTGGTGATACAGTGCCAATTGGTTCAGTACACGCATTAAGCAATATGAGTGCCAAAAGAGCACTTATGCCGTATGTGCATAATGACATTACCTGATGGAATCGATAGAGCATATCCATTCTCTGCAACACTACACGTTAACTAAACACATCCGTGAGCAATAATACCATGGAAACAAATGAACAGGCATAGAGCAGATTCTGCTCTATGCCCATAGATTAAAAATATAGCGAATCTCTTCTTTGCTGCTCAGATGTTCCCTGAAGCTACTGGAAACATGGCGCTGTTCTCATAATCATTGGCAGATAGATCATGTGCTCTCCATCAATCGCTAGTGCCAATGCATCATCTGTGTTGGTGATAATTGCTTCTGTGATGTTGGTAGTTTTGTCGTGCTCAAAGGCACCTACATCAGCACACACATCTAAGGGAACGGTAACACCGATAATGTCTTGATTAATGCCAAGTTCACCCGGTGTGCGATTTGTGGCAGCCCCAATCGCAGGGCTACCTGGACGTAGGCGAAAATCATATGCCTGTGCATCGACAAACAGGGGATCAGCAGTGATAGTGGTTTCGTGACGTGTCCCACCTTCGATCTGCACACGAGGGTTACCATCAGACTTCCAGAATATGTTGTTTCGTTCGTCAAAGGGAGCGTCAGCAAAGAGTGCACCACGACGGGCATCATCACGTGACCAGACAATATTGTTGTGGGCACGCAAAATGTTTTCATTACATCCAGATCCACACGAGATGCCAATATCTACCCAGTAGCCAGTGTTATTGTGAAACTGTGTGCCGGGATTTCCGCCCCACTTGCTATTTGCTCCACGTACCACCAGGAATATACCGGTTGGTGAGTTTACAGGTGCGTAGAGGTTGTAGGCGTAAATATTGTTTTCTGCCTGATCACTTGGTGTGCCACCTAGCTCAGTAAAGGTCGTATCGTTTACGGAAGTATTATGATGAATATAATTGTGACTGCCCCTGTATACCTCAATCGAAGCGCCTTCCACACCGTAGTCTTCCGAGCACGCCCTATTGTCTGAGAACGTGTTGTACGCAACTTCATTATGGTCGCTGTTGAGCAACACACCCCACGCTCCAGAGTCGTCATCACCTCCATTAGGGGTATTGCGCGACATCACATTGTTATTTGTGAGTTCATTGTAAAGTGCGCGATTATGCGATCCACTACTGAAGTGAATGCCCGCGACTACGCCAGTTGCGCGACTGTGTTGTACAGTGTTATATTGCGATCCCTCGTTAAATGCAAAGCCAGATCGCCACCCTGTTGGTTGGTCAGCGCATTGTACCGCACCGTTATATGGTTGTGGTTTTTTAGCTGTTACATCAAGGTACTCAATTATTTGATATTGACCAGTAATTGAAACAGCAACACGGTCCCCACTAATTTGGGGGAGTATGCCCTCTCCATAGGCGCCAATGATAATGGGCTCTTCTGAAGCACCACGCCAATTTGCAGTCAGTCCGCCTTCCCATGTACACCCGCGTTTGAAAAGAAGTTTGTCTCCAGGTCCCAGTGGTGCTTGATTGGCTTTCTCAAGTGAGCGCCACGCGCTACCTGGTGCTGTACCACTGGCCGAATCATTTCCCTGACAATCAACATGAAACGTACGTGAGTCTGCTGAGGCTGATCGTGTATGAACAAGCCATGTGGGAACAACAACAGCAGCTATTGTTATGATAACCCAGAGGATGTGAATGGTCGATCGTTGATGAACAAGACTGTACATGTATTCACCTTCAAAAATGTATTGCTCTCAAACTCCAACGAAGTGTTTTATCTCGACTAATATAGAACGTGCGAGTTTCATCGTTAGTGTTTCCAAATACCATATGTGTCTCTCCGTGCCGCATGATAGCATGAGAGGTTATTTTGCAAATGAACAAAAAGTCTTGAGGGCAAAAAGTTCCTCGGTGTACTATTGACAGCGAACATGGCATACATATGCGCTCTATGCCATATTGTCGTTGTACGAGCTTTTGACGTATGTGCTTATTTCAAGGAAACTATTTGTCTGAAGAATTGGCCATTCTAATGCGGAAAAAAAGCTCAAAATACCAATGGGGGAGTTGAGAACAGATTGTCACTTTTGCTCTTATTTAGATCAAAATATTTGAAATTAAAAAATATCATGCTTGTTGAATATATTTAAGGCTAATTATGGAACTGCTCACGAATCTCAGATGACGAGAGATCTATGCGAAAAGCCCTCTCTGGAAGCATCATAAAAAGATCCTGAAACCCTGTGGGAATGGCAAGTTCAGCGAGGGTATAAAAGTCATCATTTTGTTCGCGACCAGCCACGAGAAAACGACCTCCATGTTTGCGAATGTTTGCCAGGGCTGCGTCACGTTGCATTGCGCTACCATAGTAGCGTGGTGCAATCAGACGTAGTGCCGTGTCATACCCGATGACAAAGGTGCAGTCTGGAAACAATACTGCTTTTTCACCAAAAAGAGGAGCACGTGAGAGGATCACGGGGTAGCGCCAGCGAAATTGAGCCAATCGCCGTTCGATTTCAGCATAGGTTAGTGGTGGTTTGTCTGCGTTGACAATCGGTAGTTCAAAGAGTGTAGGTGTTTTGAGCATGGTGGTGGCTGCTTGAGCAAGTTGTTCGTGTCCAACGTGTAATGGATTAAATGATCCAGAAAGCAGTCCGCCCTGGACAGTCTCGTTGGCGACGCGTTGTCCGTCAGGATGGACTGTTACTGAGTGAACCACGCCATCAAACAGTTGTGCGATTGGGTCGGGCTTTTCGGTGTATGCTGTGCTGACTGTTTCCCCATCCACAAGATCAATAGGTACATCCTCAGTGAGGTGACTAGCCGTGGCAATAGCTCGTATCAATAATTGCCCCACAACAGCCTCTTCCCCAGCGCGATCACGTGTTCCTTTGGTCAATGTTACACTATAACTTGTGACGCCATTGCGATCCTGAACAGCGATCCAACAGCTATGATTGCCGCGTTTGCTTCGATCAGTGGCAATAGTTGCGGTACACCCAACACCAATGCCATAAGCTGCTCCATCGGACAGGCGCATGGCTCGCTGGAAGGCCCGTTCTGACATTGCTTCAGCGGTTTCCTGAGAGACAAAGTGCTGTGGTGTGTGTCCCAGCAGATCGGCTAACGACTCACTCGCATACCGATCGGTGGCCTCCAGAATCGTGCGTGATGAGCCAGCAATGCTGTGCAACCAATAAAGCGCCAGGCTGCCTGCACCAGCAAATTCGAGTACAAGCTGTGTAGGTGAATTATGAATATCTGCAATACTACGGATGGGTGTCTGGTCAGACAATTCAGCCAATCTCCATATCAAAGTTAGATTTCTATGTTATTTTGGTGTATGTATATTATATCTATATGAATCAAAATTGGTAGTGTGTAGCGGTGCTATCTCATGAGGTTGGCGCACATAGATATCCTGCATGGAGTGAATACACGTAGTACTACGGTTCCCATAAGCGGTGCTGATACCGGCGCTGTTCAGAACAGGCACATTCTTGTTGATGACAGCATGGGATCATTGTCCGTGCGGTGGCTGCGTTCAATGAGTCCATGCTGCCACGGGGAACGGCAGACACTG
>WYDT01000042.1 GCA_013122435.1 Chloroflexi bacterium AL-N1 | reverse complement strand
GAGGGGTGCAGGTGACAGCAGCGCATGGACGAGGGCTTCCCTGGCGGAACACGTGCAGTGGCTGTCGGTGACGAGCGGAAGCAGACCAGAAGTGGACCAGGAACGACCTTAAGAAGGCATAAGTAGCTAACCTCTGACACACATCTGTACGCCCTTGAGCCAGTGGCGTGCCTCGAGCCCTGTGGACCCACCCCGTCCCATCCCGAACCGGGTCGTGAAACGCAGGAGCGCCGAAGGTACTGGTGTAGATAGCACTGGGAGAGTAGGTCGGTGCGCCCACCATGCTAGCGCGGCGTGGAGCAGTGGCAGCTCGTCGGGCTCATAACCCGAAGGTCGGTGGTTCGAATCCACCCGCCGCTACCACGGACACAGGCACGAAACATATATTGTTCGTGCCTGTATTCATTCATAACGGTTTTTCCTATCGCGTTGATTTGCAATAAGCAAAACATTGTGATAGTATAACAACGTTGAAGTATGGCCTCGTAGCTCAGCGGATTAGAGCGCTTCCCTGCGGAGGAAGAGGTCGCGTGTTCGAATCACGCCGAGGTCGCCAAATTAACAAGAGAGCGGTCGTAACCAAGAAGGTCGCGACCGCTCTCTCATATCCACACATGGTGTGGGGAGGTGACGGAGTGGTTGAACGTGCTCGTCTCGAAAACGAGTTGGGTGTGAAAGCCCACGTGGGTTCGAATCCCACCCTCCCCGCCAACAATTTCCCCATCTTTCGTTGTCAACATTTATCATACATAACCTAATCCCATATAGCTTTTGTTTCTGCTTGTTACAGCTTTGCAACCTAACACACAGATCTCAGTCTAACGACACAATAGTGTTTTCAATACTCCCGTTGCAGCTCGTACAGGGCCTAATACAGAAAAATGACTGGCATCATATAATCCTCGTAAACGCTTGGCTTCGCTGTCTTTAGTAGCATGGTTTAGCACAAGATCAGTTGTCAATCTTCCAGATAGCAGTGCCATACCGACGCCACTACCACCTCCATAGCCCATGTTGAGAATGATATTGGGGTTATGCGCCGTTGGGCGTACAATAGGAGCCTCTGTACTATTTTGTTGTACAGCACCACCCCATGCGATGGCAATGGGTGTAGATTTAAGAAACGGGAATCGTCGGAGCATCTCGGTGTATAACTTTACGAAGGATGGCAGATGTTGATCATCAGCAGGAGTATTTTGCGATGCCCGATCAATACCGTTGAATAGTAGCCGATGCTGGTGAATACGCCCGATGTAGAAGGATATGCTTGGGTCGCCAAAGGGAGTTTGGGTCTCACTGATACGATCAAGGAGATCTTGTCTTAAAGGTTCGGTTGCCAGCATGTATGTATGATAGATCGATGCTGATGGCGTTGCTATACCCAGGTCAATAGAATTGGTATAGGCATTAGTTGCAACGATCACTTTCTCCGCCGTAAGAGAGGCCCCTTGTGTGGTAGCTAGTCGTATATCGTGCTTTGTTGACTCAATGTATGCAATACGAGTATTTTCGTACAGATCTACCCCCTGCTGAATCAACCACTGACGCAATCCGCGTGCCAGCTTATACGGCTGTATAGTCACAATATCGTATGTCAGAGCAGATGTTGCCGAATACCCAACAAATTGTTGAGCCTGTTTCTTCTCATAATATGTGCAGTCTAAGCCAACCGCTTCAAATCTGGGAGCAATCCACCGTAGTGTAGCAACCTCAAGTGGATTGCGAGCGACTAAGGTGTGATGCGTCGGAGTCCAATCACAATCGACACCTTCACGCTCAACGAACTGAGATAGTTCGGCAATGTTATTCCGGCAAAACTGGGCGGTCCAGCGAATATCATCTAGGCGTTGTGGATCGTTGAAATTATCTAACATCCATACTAACGGTGGCATACTCATAAGCCAACCGGCGTTGCGACCACTTGCACCATAACCAACGTGTTTCGCCTCCACAATAGCAATCCGCACATCGGCATTACTCTGTTTGAGATGGTATGCAACAGACAAACCAGCAAAGCCACCACCGATAACAGCAACATCCACGATCTGCTGTCCCTCAAGACAGGACGCAGTTTCAATATCTGTACCAAACCAAAACGATGTAGCGAACGGGAAATCTCGCATAGTTTCATATCCTATCTATGTATACCAGTCATTTTTCCACACTGTGGAATTGATTATAATATACTGCACAGTGTGGAAAAAAGCAAGAGGAAATCAATTATGGCACAACTCTCAGCGGAACAGATCACAGACAAAGCTCTGGAGATGATTGATCAAGATGGTTTGGAAGAGCTTTCTATGAGACGCCTGGGCAAAGCTCTGGAAGTCGATGCTAAAGCTATTTACTATTATTTTCCTAACAAAGACAGCTTGATTGAGGCCGTATTGAAAAGGGCTTTCGCAGAAATGGATTTGCCTGAAACACAGGATAGCCCATGGCAAAATCAATTACACACTTTGGCACACACATATTATCAGCTTGCGAGCACACACCCACATTTGCTTCAGTATTTGCTACGTTTTGATGGTACTGTGCCTATTGTATTCGATGTCGTGGAACGCATTATTGTAGCACTACATGATACAGGACTTAGTGCACAAAGCCTTATTCAGGTTATCGATTTGTTTTGGAGCTTTGTGCCTAGCTTTGCTTTTGATGATCCATCACTAGCACCAGAGAGTAATACTCTGCACAAACAACTCCAGCAACTGTCTCACGATCGTTTTCCTGCAACACGAGCACTCCTAACACATGTGTCGATGGACGATTTAGAAGGCGATTTAGATTTTCAAATTAAGCTTGTCATTTGGGGAATCGAGAAATTGATCGAAAAAGAAGCCTCTGATAGAGGGCCCTAAATCCTACCATCACTTTTTTTCGTTTCTGCTTGCTACAACTTTACAGACTGACGTACATTCCACCCAAACATAGCCAGACCAGCTACAAGCATAATAACAGAGGAAAAGCCAATACTTCCCCCAAGACCTATCTGAGCAACAATTGGGTGTAAGCCTAGCAGCGCTGGGAGAACACCAGCCGCCATAGCCATTTGAGTGCAGCAAACATACGCCCGCGTAGCTCTGGTGGCACTTGGGTCTGCACCAATTGACGTGTAACACCACCACTTATATCAACCAAAATTCCCACAACAAACATGCTGACATAAGCAACAGATGCGACTGGTAACACAGCTAATAGCATGAGTGGCATTGCAATGAGTGTGTACGTCCCAATGAGCCAACGGACAGAACTGGCTACTCTTCGTAGATATGGTATGACCAGCAACCCAACCAGACTACCAAACGTTAGAGAGGAGTACAACAAGCCAAGCCCTTGTGGGCCTACATTCAAAATCGATTCAGACATTGGTACCAGTACGATGTCTACAACACGTAAAGCTAATGCGTTGACAGCAACCATTACCATGATGGTTAACACCACAGCATCACGTGCTGCAAAACGAAAGCCATCAGTGACATCACGAATGATAGATTGTCGAACTGTTGGTGCAGGACGTGTTATTGCAATAGTAAGTGGCAGGATAGCCATCAGAACAATCAGATAACTTACAGCATTGAAAAGGAATAAAGGGTTAGCACCAACTAAACTGTATAATAGCCCCGCTAATGTCGGACCAATAAGCACCGCAATCTTAGAAGTAGAGGCAAACAAGGCATTCGCTGACAACAGATCTTCCTCACCAACAATTGATGGGAGACTTGCATTTAGCGCTGGACTCACAAAACCTTCAATGGCTTGCAGACAAAACGTAAGCACATACGCCAGCCATATGTATTCACCAGTAACAAGCAGAAACCCAGCCGCAGTAAGGGCATATAACGCGTGTCCTGTAATAAGAGTTGATTTGTAACGCCAACGATCCACATACGCACCAGCAAAGGGCTCCACAAACAAGCGGCTCACCACTCGAGCAATCCAAAGGTTGGCCAGTACGCTAATACTTCCTGTTAGATCAAATAGTAATAAACTCAAGGCCAGCGTATTAAAAGAAGACCCAACCACAGACACCCTATTGCCTGCGAGAAAGAGCATAAATCGTGTATTTCGCACTACAGGATACACAGAAAGAGGCGGTGCAAGCAAACGCACGATGGTACGCCAAACATCCTAAGATAATGTTTTACGAGCATTACTCATTCTCTTCCCTTCCCACATGACAGGCTATTGTATGCAAAGAGAGGCTACTACATGTGTCTTCTCACCTAAAAATAGGTAAACCCCTGATCTACAACAACAATAACGTTTGTGAGATCAGGGGTTTACTGCTTTGGATAGCTAGAAGTACAAGATATTACTTATAAGAAAAAATGGTGCTGCGGCTATTTTTCCTCAACAGTTACTTTGAGCATTTTATCACCCTGCCGAATGGCATTAACGATATCCTGGCCTTGCAACACCTTGCCAAAAACCGTGTGCTTACCGTCAAGATGTGGCTGAGGGGAGTGAGTGATGAAAAACTGACTACCATTGGTGTTTGGGCCAGCATTTGCCATAGAGAGTGAGCCTGTTTCGTGCTTCATTGGATTGTTGGCCAATTCATCCTCGAAGCGATACCCCGGACCTCCACCGCCTGTACCAGTAGGATCGCCGCCCTGAATAACAAAGTTGCTAATCACACGGTGAAAGGCAATTCCATCATAGAATTTTTGACGAGCTAAAAATACAAAATTGTTAACCGTTTTTGGTGCATAGGTAGGATAAAGCTCAATGACAATGACGCCCTGATTTGTCTCCATTGTGACAAGGTAATTTTTAGCCGGGTCTATCTCCATTGCAGGAGGCTGTTGCCACTGTTGACCAGCCATAAAGTAACTCCTTTTAATAAAGCTTACACTTTGGCGCGGATTATACCATACGAATGATAAATAACCTAGAAGGCTGCAACGGCTAAATTGGAGTCAGCATTTGGACCGATATCAAACGATTCTTTCTGAGATACAGTTAATGTAGGAAATCGATCGTCCGTGCTATACTCTCTTGGAGACACAACATCACCCATATGCTGTATTTCGTATCGTCCTTGTTCGACGAGTTGAGGAGCAATCCATGAGCCATATTCAGCGTATACCAGAAACCGATCTGGAAGCATTCATCCACATCGTTGCAAACGCATATCCAGGGATCGAACTCGCATCCGATGAGAAACGACAAACATTTTTACAACGATTGATCGATATTCAACAAAACACAGAAGACACGCAATTGTATGGGCTGTATCGTAATGATAAGCTGGTCGGTGGCATGCGCTTGTTCGACTTTATGATGACTCTTTTTGAAACACCAACACTGGTCGGTGGTGTTGGGTTAGTCGCGGTTGATCTGCTGCACAAAAAAGAAAAAGTTGCCAAGGAGATGATCGAATTCTTTCTACAGCACTACCGTGAACGTGGGGCGTGCCTGACCGCACTCTACCCGTTTCGCCTCAACTTTTACAAGCAGATGGGCTTTGGCTATGGCCCCAAGATGAACCAGTATCGCCTCCCACCGAGCCAGTTGCCCAGAGGACCAGGCAAAGTGCATGTTGACTTTCTGAGCAAAGACGATCAACAGCACATGCTGGAGTGCTACAACCGCTACACGCGTGCAACACACGGCATGATGGAGCGCGCAACGAAGGTGTTCGATGTGCTGTTTGAGGCACCTGAGAACACGATGATCGGATACCGCAAAGAGGGAACAATCCAAGGCTATCTTATTTTCTCTGCCAACACAGGACGCAACTTCACCCTGAATGAAATCGAAGTGAAAGAACTGGTGTATGAGACACGCGATGTCTTGATGGAACTGATGACATTTTTGCACTCACAGGCCGACCAGTTTCAGACCATCGTCTTTCATACACTTGATGAGGACTTTCACTACCTGCCGACTATACCAGCCAACGATTCACACAACATCATGCCACATGCCTACCACGAAACGAATACCTCTGGCGTCGGGCTGATGTATCGTGTCATCAACACAGCAAGCCTGTTCCATGTACTCCAAAACCATCAATTTGGTCCACAGACCTGTACGCTCAAACTCACCATTGACGATCCGTTTCTGCCGGAAAATCAAGGAAGCCTGGTGATACACTTTAATGCTGGTAAGCCGTCTCTCACTGATCAAGCAGACCACGAAGTGGCCATACACATGAGTATTTCGGCCTTCTCCTCGCTCATCATGGGTGTCGTTTCTTTCAAAAGACTCTATGAGTATGGACAAGCCACTGTCTCAGACCATCAGTATCTACACACAGTAAATGCTCTGTTTGTAACGGATCAAAAGCCTGTTTGTATGACAAGGTTCTAAACCATGGACGAGATAACATACGGTGCGTTGCGACCCAATGACGTTGAGTCGTTTGTGCGTGTTGTTGAAGCAGCCCTCCACTTTTCACCCGGCGATATGCGAAAATGGATGCGGATCACCGGGCCACAAGGCTACCGCGTGGTGCGCCAACACGACCAGGTTCTCGCCGGGCTGGGCATCATCGAGATGGGCCAATGGTTTGGTGGCGCACGTGTCCCCGTCGCTGGCATAACCGCTGTTGGCGTTGCCCCTGAGCATCGCGGGACTGGCATCGGCTCCAGATTAATGTGTACAATGCTCCAGGAAATCCATGAAAAAGGCATTCCGCTCTCTGTTCTCTATCCGGCCACCCTGCCATTTTATCGACGGATAGGCTATGAACGGGCTGGTGTACAACTTACCTACGAACTCCCGTTGCAAATGATTGACCTGCGTGACACAACGCTGGAAATGCAACCAGCAGAGGACGACGCTGCCATTCAGGACATGTATGAACTTTATGATCAGCGCGCGTACTATTTCGCCGGACACTTGGATCGACCACAGTGGATGTGGCAGTTGAAACTTGAGCCTGGTGATCAGCCTACCCACAAATACCTGATTGTACGCGACAGCACACCTGAGGGCTATGTCATTTTCACCCAGAGTAGGCGAGACCAACCCATTCGTATCCTGGATATGGGCATCACCACACAGAATGCAGGCAAAAGACTGCTCACTTTTTTTAGTGGCTATCGTTCGATGGTCGAGTCGATGACATGGCGGGGTGGCCCCCGTGACCCATTGCTCTATCTCCTCGCTGACAACCTGATCGCCGGGATGCGCCCCAAACATACGATTCAGCGTGCCTATGACTGGATGCTTCGCATTGTCGATGTTGTCGGTGCCCTCAGCACCCGTGGCTATCCTGCTGAATTACAGGCAGAACTCCACCTCGAAATACGTGACAATCTCTTACCCGCAAACAATGGTCGTTTTATGCTGGAAGTCAACGATGGCTATGCTCAAGTCTCGCCGGGTGGCCAGGGGCATATCTACATGCATGTACGGGATCTGGCGGCATTGTATACTGGTTATGTCAATCCGTTGGAGCTACGCGTCTCAGGGTCATTAAGTGGCTCCGACAGCAATCTTGCACTGTTAGGGCTGCTGTTTGTCGGTCCCCAGCCGTGGATGTCTGACATGTTCTAAGAAGGTTAACGTAAACGCATATATGTGCTACAATTCCGCATACGCAAGGAATGGCTGATGAGGTTCTGGTATGGAAGAACTATTTAATCCTGATACACTCCTTACCCAAAAAGAAGGGCAGTATCTTGCCTATGTACGCAGCAAATTCCGCATCGATGAGTTGGCCCAAACCCTCGTTGCAATGGCCAATGCTCAGGGCGGGATGGTTGTCGTGGGCATCACCGGGAAGCATAAAATCGAAGGAGTAAGCGATGCCGATGCAACCCGCGATGCCGTTCTCGACGCGGCGCTATCGTGCACACCGCCATTGATTCTGCCTCTCCCACACATTGTCCAGCACAACGGGACAAACCTCTTACTCATCACCATTCCGGCGGGGCTGTCACATGTATACAGTCTGCACGGCAAATATCTGTATCGTCGTGGAACACAGGACGAACCCATTCCACCAGATGCGCTGCGACAACTGTTGCTTGAACGGGGCGAAACAAGTTGGGAACGGCTGGTCCCTGACAGCGCAACCCACACCGAACTCAACCACCAGAAGATAGCAACCTACGTTCAGCGCGTCGGGGCGGCTGCCGAAGCCGATAACCTGGCCTTTTTGATGCGTCGGGGCTGTCTCGCGCAGCACAACCACACGTATAAGCCAACCAACGCTGGGGTATTGCTGTTTGGCAACGACGTGGAACGTTTCTTCCCTCAATGTGAAGTCACCCTGGTGCGTTACCGAGGCCGTGAGATGAGCGATGAGTTTTTGCGCGAAGACATTCGTGATACGCTGGTTGAGACCGTGCGCCGCGCCGAAATCTGGCTATCCGAAAACATGCGTCGAGGCAGTCGCATGGTCGGTCTGGAACGCGAAGATTGGGTACAGTTCCCCCTCGGTGCCGTCCGTGAGGTACTCGTCAATGCCGTGGCACACCGCGATTACAGCATCCGTGGCGAGGGGATTCGCATCGCACTGTACGCTGATCGGCTGGAGTGCTACTCACCGGGACGCCTCCCTGGTCATGTCACAATCCACAATATCGTTGCAGAACGCTTCTCCCGCAACGAGTCGCTGGTACAGGTGCTGGCCGACTATGGTCTGATCGAGCGGCTTGGCTATGGCATTGATCGTATGCTTAAACAGATGAACGAGGCTGGTCTGCCCATACCCGAATTTCGCGAAACTGCTGCCGGTTTCCTGGTTACCTTACAGGGCCACATCGGCGATGACAAGACCGACGTTGGCGGGATCGACATCAGCGAATGGCAGAAGATGGGGCTCACCGAACGCCAGATCGCGGCACTCCTGCATCTGGTCGAGCATCGGCGCATCACCAATCGTGAGTTACAAGACATGTCACCAGATGTCTCGCCCGAAACAATCCGCCGCGACTTCTCCGATCTGGTCGAGCGCGGACTGTTGCTACGGGTGGGAGAGAAGCGTGGAACATACTACATTTTGAAATAGCTTCGATCAACTACGTTAGAGATCCACCAATATGCAGAACTACCGCAGAATGATACATCTGGAATAATAACTACATGTGCTTCGATAGTATACTACCGCTATGGTGACTGACAAACGCGATCAATACGTCCATAACCAACGTATCCAACATGTGCAACGATATATCCGTCAACATATCGACGAGCCGCTTGACCGGAACGTTTTAGCGAATGTCGCGGGGTTTTCAATACCACACTTTCATCGTGTCTTCACCGCATGCACAGGTGAAAGTGCCGCAAGTTACGTACGTCGATTACACATGGAACGAGCAGGACGTAAGTTACGGATGGGTGCGGTGGATATTATGGAGATTGCGCTCGCTGCCGGTTATGCTTCTCACGCAGCCTTTAGTAAAGCCTTCAAGAAGCAGTTTGGCATCAGTCCCAGTGTATTTCGCAGCCTTAACTGTGCTGAGGCGACACAATTATTACGGAAAGGAAAAGCCCAATGAGAATTACGCTGACAAGTGTACCTGTGCAAGATCAAGCTAAGGCCCTTATGTTCTACACAGATATCTTAGGCTTTATTAAAAAACAAGAAATTCCGCTTGGGGACGCGCTGTGGCTAACAGTTGTATCACCCGAAGACTCAGATGGTGTTGAACTGCTGTTGGAACCAAATGGTAATTACCCGGCAATGAAAGAACTCAAGGCCGCCCTGGTCGCAGACGGGATACCCTTTACCGCCTTCCAGGTAAATGATATCTACGCGGAATATAGCCGACTGAAGGAGTTAGGAGTCGCGTTTATGATCGAACCAACCGATATGGGAACGACCACCGCTGCTATTTTCGATGACACCTGTGGCAACCTCATCCAGTTGTATCAGTTGACCGAGGCATAGTGAGGTGATGGACAGCATGGGCGGGCATTTCACAGTCTGCCCATGCCCAGGTTTCGTGAGAACATCACTGAATTACTCTTAATTTGCCTTGAAATAGCTTCAATCAACCTCTGTTCATACACGCCATATACAGCCGACAAAAGGCTACATCATAACAGAGAGTGCTAAACGAATGACACAAGAGTTCAGCTATCCAGCGATGGGGTCCGTTTGGTTGACCTGATCGTCCATGATACTAGGTATGGTCTCATCAGCAGAAAGCGAAAGGATCATTCAATGAAATTGTTGTTGCAGATGGCGATTGTAGTAATGGCGGCATTGTCTGTTGCGGCTCTTAGTATCGATCAAAAGCACTAGCATGGTGTACGTGAGGGAGAGTCACCTCTATATAACAGCTTCCATTGGGTTCAGTACGAATGGGACTCCAGTCTCATAGAATATTTCATATGTGGCATCATTGTCGTGGTGGCCTTCGCCTCTATTGCTGCAATTCAAGCCAAATTTGGTAAGAAGGCTAATCCCATCCAATCCTAAAAGACCACTAGATCAGCCCCTGTTCACGTGCGACACGCACCGCCTGGGTGCGGTTGGCTGCATGGAGTTTGCCCAGAATCCCCGAAACATAGTTCTTCACCGTTCCCTCAGCCAGCGTCAATGAATCTGCAATGGCTTTGTTGCTATGACCATCGGCAATCAGGCGTAACACCTCCTGCTCGCGCTCACTTAATGGCTCATACAGCGATTGTGCCGGTGTCTCTCGGCGACTAAACTCGGCAATCAAGCGGGTTGCCACACTGGGCTGAATAATGCTCTCGCCAGCCTGCACCTGACGAATCGCCGCCAACAGATCATCGGCGGGGGTGTCTTTGAGCAAATACCCCTGGGCACCTGACTTGATGCCATTAAACACATACTCATCGTAATCAAACGTGGTCAAAATAATAACCCTGGTATTAGGAAGAGCCACACAGATCTGAGCCGTTGCCGTTACGCCATCCATTCTGGGCATCTGCACATCGATCAGCACCACGTCTGGTCGCAATGCCAGCGCCCGCTCAACCGCTTCCTGTCCATCAACTGCCTCACCAACAACCTCGAAACCATCCTCTAACTCAAGGATGGTCTTCAGCCCCTGCCGCATCAGGGTTTGATCCTCCGCAATCAGTACACGTATCGTATTCACACGCATGCTCCTGTGACTAGCTTGACTCGTCTATTGGCACGGTTGCTTCAACCAGTGTCCCACCACTTGCACAGGCAGCAATGCGAAGATGACCACCAAGTGCCTCAACACGCTCACGCATTCCCACAATGCCATAGTGGCCGGGACGTACAACGTCATCTGGTTTAATACCTGAGCCATCATCAATAACCTGTAACACCCAGGCCCCATTTTGCTGTTCCAGCGAGAGGGTTGCACTGGCTGCCGCAGCGTGGCGCTCAACGTTGATCAACGCCTCACACGCAATACGCCACAGCGCCGCACTGACTTCCGCTGGTGGTGAGGGTAAGTCATCCACAATCACACACGTAATGTCAAGGCTGCTACGCAAACGAATCTCTTCGCCTACACGCACCAACGCTTCTTGCAGATGCTGCTGATCAAAGAGGGGGGCACGAAGATCCGCCAGCGAATGACGTACATCGCGCATCGTTTCACGCACCAGTTCGCGAGTGGCCTCTAGCTCAACATGACCACGCTCAGTATCTCTGGCATAGAGCCGTTGTGCCACTTCCAGTTTCACGTTGATCACCACCAGCGCATGGCCAATGCTATCGTGCATCTCGCGTGCGAGGCGATTGCGCTCACGCAAGACTGCTACTTCTTCCGCCTGTGTAGCATAATGCTCAAGATCAGTCTTCGCCCGACGCAACTCATCCACCAGATTGGTCAACTGTTCACGCTGCCTGTAGAGCAATCCGATAAAAATAGCCAGTAGCAGAAAGATACTGGCAGTAGAAGCGAAAGAGAGCAGTGGTACCCAGTCGCCCTGTAGCATCTCGTCGTACAGTCCCAATGCAAAGGCAATAAGCACCATGATCACAAGAAATGGCAGCAGCCAGTATCGTGGTCGCATGGCACTAAAGATCTGACCGGCAAGCGCAAAGCCTAACCCGATAAAACTGATGTTATAAGTCAGCAGCACGCCCAGTAGAATGGTCTGAACAGTAAAATAGATCGATGCGCGCTGTAGGGACAAGGGCCACACAAAATCGTCCCTGTGGAAAGGAGCAATATAGACAGTATGATAGACTGCACATACAAGACCAAGAAGACCAAGCAACATCAGCCCTGACCAACTAAAAAGCAAGCCTGGTTGGCTGGCATAGGCGCCATACGCCCCCAGAAGAATGTTGATGTAAAAGATAACAATCCAAACCAGATAGAAATTATCGACAAGTTTTGATGAAGGTATGTTTGGGCCATTTTGTTTATGCATCGTGTCAGTCATAACTCACACTTCTTCACATATCGTAAGCGGTAGGACAGTCGAGACACACAGAGCGCCCATGATGTTACATAGAAGCTACCTGTGTGTCTTTATCGTACATAGTTGCTAGCTCTTGGGTGTCCAGCGGAAGAATAATGCAGCAATCACAAGACCTAACACTCCATATACGCCCAAACCCAGCAAATTGATCCAGGCGGCCTGAGACGCCTCAACGACAGGAACGAGGGCAGGTCGCAGGAGATCAACCAGCATGTAGGCAGGCGTCCATCTGGCAATCTCCGTAATCCAGGCTGGCAGGATGTCGCTGGGTAAAAACAGATTACTCACAAACATCAGCGGGAAATAGACAACCTGGCCCAACGCTACCGCAGCACCCGAAGTGGGAACCATCGTACCAATAGCCTGACCAAGCGCAATGAATACCATAGCACCCAGCAACGCGATGATAAAGGCTACTGCGAGACCACTCCATGCCATCTGTGCACCGAAGAACAGCATCGCCACAGCAGCTATCAAAACCGACTGCATAATAACCAACAGGAGGCGCACCACCACATAGGCCCCCACCAACACCCTAGATGGCAGCGGTGTCGCACGAACGCGCAACAGGATACCCTGCTCACGCACCGTGGTAAGCCATGCCGAATCGCCCAGAAAGCCGCTCGACATGATGTTGAGCACGATAATACCAACCATCAGCCAGGTAATTGCCTGTATCGGACCAAACTCCTCCTGTCCCCAGATAGCTCCATAAAGCGAAATCAGACCAATCGGAAAAGCAAAGCTCCAGAAAAGAGTTGATGTATTCCGTAAATTGATTAAAAGCAAGGCATAGCTAAGAGTAAAGAAACGGCGCATATAAACCTCCAGAAAAGCGTTTCTGTAATATAAAATAGAACTTATCCAGCAACAGACGTCAGCCACATCGCATCATCGTCGTTTATCTGATTATCCTGGGCATCGAGTCTTCGTCCGGTCAGGTGAAGAAAAACATCTTCCAGATTCGGTTGACGACGCGAGGCTTCCTCGGGCGATAATGTGGGTGCATGCTGGCGAATCAGTTCCAGCGGTGTATCAACCACAACCAGCCTGCCATCCACAATAATGCCAACCCGATCACACAGTTCCTGCGCTTCTTCCATGTAGTGTGTTGTCAACAGGACCGTGCGCCCCTCAGCCTGCATCCGTCGGATGAGCATCCAGACACCACGCCGTGCCTGTGGATCAAGCCCGGTTGTTGGTTCGTCGAGCAACACAATCTGCGGATCGTTGACCAGCGCCAGGGCCAGCGAGAGGCGTTGTTGCTGACCACCAGAGAGTTGCTTTGGGCGAGCACTGGCTTTCGGTCCCAAACCGAAACGCTCCAGTAATGCTGTAATGTGCTTTCTGGTTGGATAGACATTGTAGAAAGCCGCATAAAGTTTAATAAGTTCACTCGCTGTTAGTTCATCAAAAAGAGCGATTGTCTGTAACTGTACGCCCAGCAATTGCTTGACATCCGTAGCGTTACGCACCACATCGTATCCAGCGATGTCGATGGTGCCGGATGTGGGTTGGTTGAGTCCTTCGATACATGCAAGCGTACTGGTCTTCCCGGCACCATTTGGCCCAAGTAAGCCAAAGATTTCGCCCCTCCCTATGCTGAGATTGAGGCCATCGACTGCGTGGGTATCCTGATAACGCACATGTAAATCGTTAATGTTGATAATCGAGTCATTTGTCACTGTTTATGTCCTCCCGCAATATCAGTATGGTTTCTTGTTGCCATAAGCATAGTTCACAACGGCTTGATGGGTCAGTCACCAATGACCTGATCAGCGGAGGACGAAAGTCACATGTTCGTAGGGCATTGTGTCACTTTTGTCGTGATGTAGCGATCAAACAGCTATTGCACGAAGAGCACATGGCTGGTGTGATACTTTTGGAAAACCGACCAATAGTATAGTAATGACACAATCTATGCGCCTTCTTCACAAAATACGACACAAACGCTTGGTAGTCATAGACTGGGAAAGCGTCTATCGCCAGCAATATCTGCGGCTCTACAACTTCTTTCGCTATCGTCTTGGCAATGATGTGCAGGCGGAAGATCTGACTGCCGAGGTATTTGAGCGTGCCTGGCGCAACCGCAATCATTATCACGATGATCTGGGGTAGTTCGAGGCATGGCTCTTTGGCATCGCACGAAAAGTGGTAGCAAGCCACTTTAGAAAGATGGGTAAAACTCCAGCAGAACCAAGCCTGCATGCCCTTGAGCAGACACTGGCGACACCGGATGATGACGCATTAGAGGCATATGTACAACACGCACAAGACATCAAACAACTAGCCGCATTGCTTGATTATCTGACCGACCGTGAGCGAGAATTGATTGCCTTTAAGTACGGAAGTGGGCTGAACAATCGACAAATTGCACGTTTGACCGAGATGAGCGAGTCGAATGTGGGAACAATTATCCATCGCACGGTGCAAAAGCTGCGACGCGCCTGGGAGGACGAGAGTAATGCATAACGACGACGAATTTCTTTACGAATATCACAAAGACCCACCGACAGAAGCGGTAGAAGCGCTGTGGCAAAAGCTATCAGCTCAGGAGCACCGTCGACTCGCACGTAAAGCCATTGGAAGCAGAATGGCACTAGCAAGCTTCGCATTGACCATCACACTCGTGTTGTTCGTTCCACCAGTACGTGTGATGGCGCAGGATGTTCTACAACTCTTTGTCCAGGCTGCCCAGAATCGCTTCTCGATCAACTTTACTTTTGATGATTCCACCGATCCGCGCATCGGATTTAACGGTATTGACCAGCCACGCAATGTCGATGTGGATATCGTTGTCGGAAGTGATCAACTCAATACACCTGCTTACGCATATGCCTCGCTGGAAGAGGCACAGGCACAAACGGCCATTCCCATACGCGCACCAGCACAGATGCCGGAAGATTATGCCCTTATGAGTGCTGTAGTCCGAGAAAACAGCCCCCTCATCACCTTACTTTACGGCAGCGATACTCCCCCATCGCTTACGCTGCACCAACGGGCGATCTCGACAGAACTACCAACAACGCACTTTGCAACACGCATCCAGGTTGGCGAGACGATGACAGATACGCAGGCCGCAAATATTCATATCGACATCGCCTTTGGAGAGATTGGCCCAGATGCGATGGCTGAACCCGTCCAGATTGGTAACCTCCAGGGGGAACTGGTCCGCGGTGCGTGGGAGATCGATGCAGATACGCTGAAGGACCGCGCTGTAGGAGCCGAAACAACCGTCTCTATCGTACCTGTGTGGAATAACGATGCTTCAGGAATGATCCTGCGCTGGCAGAACAACACAACTCTGTTTGAAATAATCACTACCGATGCATCATTGGGTGCAGCAGATCTGATCGCGATTGTCAACAGCATCGAATAAATAAACACATAAGTAAAGGAATACAAGGCATGAAGCTACCACACACGACGAACAAACAACGCATAGGTTTATTTCTTGCTGTCATCCTATCAGGGATTTTTCTCACAGCAACATTTCTGTTCTCAAACAATCCAAAATCACTTGCCAACATACTGCAAGAATTGGAAGTAAATGGGTTCTCGGGTGCGATCCTGATCGCTCAGGGAGCAACTATACACCACAATGACGGGTATGGCTTTGCTTCGTGTGATGACACAGTCCCGAACACATCCGACACTGTATTTGCCATTGGCTCAATCACCAAAATGTTTACCGCCACAGCCATTGGACAATTAGATGATGAAGAACGCCTGAGCCTTGATGAACCGATCAGTCGTTATTTTGACAGCGTTCCTGAAGATAAAACAAGCATCACAATCCGCCAGTTAGTGGAGCACACCTCAGGGCTACAAACATACCACGAAACGGCAGGGCTTGGTGATTTCGAGGCAGTGACACGCGAGGAGGCCCTCACCGAAATTTTGAGCAGGCCGCTGGAGTTTGCACCGGGCGACGATGAGAACTATTCTAACAGTGGATACACACTGCTCGCTTTGCTCATCGAGCAGGTCTCCGGGCAAACCTACACTGACTACATCCGTGAACACATCCTCGCTCCGGCAGGGATGACCTCTACGGGATTCTGGGGTGAAAACTTCACGCCGATCGCATCCACTCCTAATCAGGTAGTGGGATGTAGTTCGCCAGACACATGGGATTATAGTTGGATACTGGTCGGCAACGGCGGTATGCTTTCCACGACTGGCGACCTGCATCGCTGGGTATTGGCGTTACAGGGTAATGCTGTGCTTAGTGAGCGTGCCAAGCAACAACTTGGCTTTGATCAGGCACTACACCACGGCTTTGGCGATGCAGGCGGTAGCGATCAACACGAGTTCAATGCCACAATTGAGTACAGTGGTGCTTCAACCGATGTTATGGTGATCGCTATCAGTAATCGGAACACGATCATCGCGGAAGATGTTGCGGCAGAGCAATTGCTGCCCGCCGCTCTAAGTGATCTAAGTGAGTCATAGATACCAGATATCCTCATCGTCGCAGCACATAAAGTCCTTTGTTCTTTGCTAACTACCCCGCCTGCTGCCCAAGCAGCAGGCTATTGTCTGGCCATAAGCCAGCATAGGTGATGTGAGGGCTGTTCTGAGCAAGACCCAATCCCCACGTACTAACTAAGTAGCTACATCTTTAGTCCTATTCTGTCCAGCATGCTGTGATAGGCTATTGACACGAACAGGGTTTCAACATATACTCAACCAAACAAATATACACATATGTGTATATCCACAAGAGGTGAGTTTATGGTTAGATCATTTTATGGAGCACACACTCCTGTACAAAGTCGCGTAGAACTGACACCAGTCTACAACATGCTTAATAGCTTTGCGCTGATTGAGATGGTAGATTGCATGCCTGCTCTAGGCGACTGGGTACGCCAGACAGCTATAGCTCTCGCACCACCTCAGCACCGCGCCAACCGCATCATCTTTGAGCACCTGGGGGCGGCCCTCCTTATCGACAATGCGCCGTCAGACTTTGCAGCATATCTGGACCTGCTGGCAAAGGAAGCACCCCAGGCTATGCATGAGCGCATTCGTGAACAACAGGGTATCAGCGAGTCGGTGATACCTGAGGTGGCTGCACTGCTTGCCGATCCACTGAAGCTCCACGATCTGGTGGTGATGCACGTGCGAATGCTGTGGGAAGACTATGGCGCATCTGAATGGAAACAAGTGCAACGCAAGCTCCAACAAAACGTTGAGATGCTACAAAACTCCATACCCAGTTCGGGCATTGCACCTGACGCCATCGCCAACAATCTCCAGCGGTATATTGCTGGGGCGGTCGGTCTGGCACCAGGCATCAAGGAAACGGTATTTGTGCCATCACGACACACCGGTCGTCATATTACCCAACTCCAAGTTGGCACAACGCTCTACCTATTTTTTGATGCCCAACTCCATAGCGGGGTGGTGTTACGCGACACCTCCATGAAGCAACTGGAACTGATCGGGCGACTGAGCGCATTGACCGAACCAGCACGACTACGCGTGTTGACGCTACTTGCCCAGCATGATGAATTAACGCTGCAGGATTTGATGACCTTGCTCGATACGAGCCAGCCGAATGTCTCGCGCTATCTCAAATCACTGGGTAGCTTTGTACGTGAGCAACGCGGCAAAGATGGACGCAAATGGTATCGTCTGGTGCCAACCGAACTTGATACAACCTTTCATGCACTACAACAAACTATTCTGGCAGCACCTGATATGTCTATACACGGAGAGAACCACATGCAACCACAAGGATTAAAACATTATCTTGATGATCAAGGTATCGTGCGTTTCTGGCCAGGGCAGGAGACAGATCATCGATCAATGCTGACCTACCTTACCGATCATTTCGAGTCAGGCAACACCTATGGCGAGAAGGAAGTCAATGCCATACTGACTCAGTACGTTCCCACCCACGTCCGCGATCACGTGACGGTACGACGCGACCTCGTTGACTATCACTTTCTTGAACGATCCGACAGTGGGGCACAATACTGGCGTAGCGACAAACCTACAGGAGAGGAACCTCGGACTCTTACAGACGAAGAGGCCTACAGCTACTACTGGGGTGGCGATCTGCCCGAGTCAACTTCCTAAATAGAACTAGGTCTTCAAATAAATCGTTCTGTTTCATTAATTTGACGCACGTGGATGCGGGAGCATGACTGCCGTATCCCATTGAAGTGTGTCCATTGCGTGAAGCAGGATAGCGAAACCAAGGGTACGTGGCGTTAGCGTGCCTGAGGTATGTATACCTAAAACAATGAATATCATAGAAGAGGTCAAAACATGGCAAAACAAAAATTTGATCGTACCAAACTACATATCAACATTGGTACAATTGGCCACGTCGATCATGGCAAAACGACCCTTACTGCTGCAATCACGAAAGTACTGGCACTGCAGGGTGGGTCAGAATTTATGAACTACGCTGACATCGACAATGCCCCTGAGGAACGGCAACGTGGTATTACCATCGCCATTCGACATATTGAGTATGAGACGTCCTCACGCCACTATGCCCATGTCGACTGCCCAGGGCACGCCGACTATATCAAGAATATGATCACTGGTGCGGCTCAGATGGATGGCGCGATTCTTGTGGTGAGTGCACCCGATGGTCCGATGCCACAAACGCGTGAACATCTCTTGTTAGCGTATCAGGTGCAGGTGCCTACTATGGTTGTCTTCCTCAACAAAGTCGATTTGATGGACGACGATGAACTACTCGAACTGGTTGAGCTAGAGCTACGCGAGTTACTCACCGAAAACCAATTTGCAGGAGACGACATACCCATTGTTCGAGGGTCGGCATTGGCGGTACTTGAAAGCACCTCACAGGACATCAATGCGCCGGAGTATCGATCTATTCTGGAGCTTATGGAAGCTATTGATACGTTCATTCCTACCCCGCCACGTGCAACGGATCAACCATTTCTGATGCCTGTGGAAGATGTCTTCAGCATTAAGGGGCGCGGAACCGTGGTAACCGGGCGTATCGAGCGTGGGCAGGTGAAAGTCGGCGATACGATTGAGATCGTTGGTATGAGCACAGAAGTGCCGCGACAAACCATCGTAACAGGGGTCGAGATGTTCAAGAAATTGTTGGATGAGGGTGTCGCAGGTGATAATGCAGGCTGCTTGATCCGTGGTGTTGAGCGCAACGAAGTGCAACGCGGGCAGGTGATGACCAAGCCCGGGGCCATCAAGCCCCATGCCAAATTCGCCGCCGAAGTGTATGTTCTCAAAAAAGAAGAGGGCGGACGACATACCCCGTTCTTCTGCGGGTATCGCCCCCAATTCTACATTCGCACAACTGACGTTACTGGTGTCATTCATCTACCAGAAGGAATGGAGATGGTCATGCCTGGCGATCATGTGCAGATGAACATTGAACTCATTGTCCCAGTGGCCATTGAGGAAGGGCTACGCTTTGCGATCCGTGAGGGTGGCCATACGGTTGGCTCAGGCGTGGTCGTTAAAGTATTGGAATAACGCATGTGTTTGTGTGGATCTATATCTGTTCATTTACCACACACAGGCTCTACAGCTATATGCAACAAACAGCCCGGTGCTTAGGTGCCGGGCTGCCCATACAGAATCTCAGATCAAAATGTGCTATACTGACCGTATAATATGTGACATTTATCACACAAAACACGATGCATACGAATTCAGATACACATTTTGTACGAGCAAAGCGCTACTGGCTCCATACATCTGTCCTGCTTGCAGTGATGATGTGGTGTATCTACATCTGCTTTTTTTACTACGAAATCACACAGCATTTTGAAAGCGCCAATACTCCAGCCCATATACGTCTTCTCTGTGGTTTTGAACATACAGTATCACATACAACTTCAGCATCCGCACTCTTACTACAGGGACGAATCTATCAGACAACCGAAATTATCATTGCACCTGTTGTGACATTACTTGTGTGTGTAACGCGTATCCCAAGATTTGTACTCACACGTGCATGTCAGTATGACCATCGACCTCCATCTCCACCTCCGCGTACCACAATGATATGCCTGTAATCTAAACCCACATATCTCACTATCGTTATAAGCACCATACACGCCTAACAAAGTGTGTCCAACTATAGCACACTATAGATGCTTCATTTCAGCGTATTTGCAAAAAACATTGTGGGTATACCTGATACGTATCCCCTTATTTAGAGAAAGGAGATAATCGATGGTTGAATTAGCCTCGATATCAATCTTTCAAGAACTTGATGAAAAAGCTTTACAAACCATACAGATCGCAGCCCATAAAGTGCATTTTGCACGTAACGAGATGTTGTTTTACCAATATGATCCGGCAGAAAAACTCTATGTGCTCCTCACAGGGCGGGTGCGGTTGTTCAAAAGCACTAGTGATGGCAAACAGACTAGTACACGGATTGTGGGACCCTTCGAGGTGATCGGGATCAGCGCAACACTCCCCGATACCATATCCCCACTCACGGGGCAGGCCATAGAGCCATGTGATACGCTGGCGTGGGAACAACATACATTTGCGACATTTATGCAGAGGTATCCATCTATCATTACCAATCTATTGCGTACAGTAAGTCAGCGTTTTGCCGATTTGCAACAACAATATCTTGAATTGGCCACAGAACGTGTCGAACAACGCATTGCCCATACGCTGTTGCGCTTAGCCCATCAATTTGGCTACTTTGATGATAGACACCTGCAAATCTCAGTATCACTCACACACCGCGATATTGCGGAATTAAGCGGCACCACGCACTATACGGTAAGTCGCACCTTACACGATTGGCAAGAAAAGGGGATTGTCGGTATTCAGCATAAAAAAATAATTGTGCTTGATCCTGTGTATCTGGCAGAAATTGCTGAAGATCCCCATTTAGTCTAGTACGGTCACACAAACCTTCTAACTGACTACCATCGGATACATGACAAATGCTATTCGATGGTAGTTACTGTACGATGTGGATCTTCCTTGTATTTTGTGAAATGCAGCACATATTACCTGAGTGTTGCGCTGGCGCAACGACAACCACTTCTAAAATCGATAGAATAACTTGTGAATAAAAATTCAATCTGCGAAATCACGTAGAGCATGACTTGATATGAAACACTCTATTCCATCTCATCACACAGATGAAGTGAGATCTAGAAAGCTTAATTAACTCCTACTGAAGACCTTATATTCTCTCGTTTGAGTTCATCACTTGTGATCTATGCCAAATCTGGTGCTGGTCGTATCACATCACACTGTTGCATGTGACGACGGGCAACCTGGTTTAGTGTACCTTCAAGATAGAATAACTTGTGAATAAAAATTCAATCTGCGAAATCACGTAGAGCATGACTTGATATGAAACACTCTATTCCATCTCATCACACAGATGAAGTGAGATCTAGAAAGCTTAATTAACTCCTACTGAAGACCTTATATTCTCTCGTTTGAGTTCATCACTTGTGATCTATGCCAAATCTGGTGCTGGTCGTATCACATCACACTGTTGCATGTGACGACGGGCAACCTGGTTTAGTGTACCTTCAAG
This sequence comes from Chloroflexi bacterium AL-N1, assembly GCA_013122435.1. Taxonomy (GTDB): domain Bacteria; phylum Chloroflexota; class Chloroflexia; order Chloroflexales; family Roseiflexaceae; genus AL-N1. The sequence goes on along the minus strand of WYDT01000042.1, from coordinate 39,062 downwards.
GAGGTGCGGGATGTATCCCGTATGGGAAGGACTATTTGTCCATTCAGCCATGTTTGTTGCCATCGTTGCAGCATTTCACGTATTAGTTTCCCACCTTACCGTCGCAGCCGCCTGGTTCAACGTCTATCTTGAACGTCGTGCAGTGCGGGAAAATCGACCAGAACTCTATCAATATCTGAAACGTAGTGCACTGGGGCTGTTGGTGTTTGCCTATGTTTTCGGTGCCATGGCAGGCGTTGGTATCTGGCAGACGACGACAGCCGCCAACCCACGTGGTATTTCGACACTCATCCACAACTTTGTGTTCTTCTGGGGCGCTGAGTGGTACATGTTCCTCATCGATGTCGTCGGCATTATTGTCTACTACTACACCTTTGGACGCGTGGACTCCAAAACCCATCTGCGTGTCGCGTGGTTGCTCGCCTGGGGTGGTACCGGCACACTAGTGATTATTGTTGGTATTCTTGCTTTCAAACTTACCCCAGGGATGTGGCTGGAGAATGGGCAAAGCTTATCCGGTTTCTTTAATCCTACCTTCTGGCCACAGATCTTCCTGCGCTTTGCCATGATGTTTGTCATTACCGCATCATGGGCATTGATGGTCGCGTCAGGTATGCCCAAGGACTACTTTGAACGTGAAAAAATCATTCGTTACGGAGCCGTGATGGGACTGATCGGGCTGATTGCAGCCGGATTTATCTGGACATTCTGGTACTATCCGGCACTGCCACAACACGCGCAGACCATTCTGCGAACTCCCGCAATCCCATCGATCACCTATACGGTTATCTATAGCGGATTAATCGCAACATTCCTCGGCCTTTTGTTTGCCATACTTGTGCCTAAAAGGCAGCATCAAGTCATTGCACTGGGGGCCATGATGACTCTGTTTGCGGTCATCTTTGGTGCTGAACGCATACGTGAAGTGATGCGGAAGCCCGACATTATTGCTGGGTATATGTCTTCCAATCAGTTGGTCTTTACCGACATCCCCACACGGGGCATCCAGCGTGAAGAACAGCAACTCAACGAGAATGGGATGCTGGGCAACCTGCCCTTCTTACCAGCAAAGGAGGCTATTCAGGTGCCGATCAGTGGAGATGCCGCCATACAAGAACAGGAAATTGCCAGAGGGCGGGTGCTGGTTATCCAACAATGTGCTTCTTGCCATAGTGTGACCGACCAGACAGCGATCAATATAGCAGGACAAGAGTTGCGCTTACGTTCAATAGCACAATTATTTACAGAACGGGGTCGGACAACAGCCGTCGACATCGAGGAGTATCTTGGTCGCCTCCATAGCTTTCCTTACATGCACCCTGTTGTCGGAACAACAGAAGAAAAGGCCGCCATGGCACGCTATCTCGAATCGTTTGTCCAGGGAACCGCTCCATCTCAAGTTGAACCACAAGCCCGGAGGTAATATATGGATATCGGTGATATGCTCGAAATGATGCGCGATCCGTTAGGCGCTCCATTCTACCCACCAGGAATTCAACTTTTGTTGGTGGTCACCTTTGTACTGCATATCTTCTTTGTGACGTTAGCGCTGGGATCAAGTGCGTTCTCTATCTATGGTTTTTTCCACAAAGGCGATTATCAGATCCGCCTGGCACGTGTAACCGCACGCCTCACCACCAATGCGGTAGGGCTGGGAATCGTCACGGGAATTGCGCCGCTCTTATTTCTACAAACCATCTATGACCCGATCTGGTATGCAAGTAACGCCCTGTCCGGGTTATGGTCGGTTGGCTTTATTTTCATTGTGATGGGTGGGTATGGGCTAGCCTATCTGTTTTACCTCAAAGGCAATCAGGATGGCAAATTGCTCTGGTCGGCCATCGCATCATTTGTTTTGCTGTTCTTTGCCGGCTGGATTATGCACGTGCTGAACAGCGTCTCGATGCATCCAGAGAAATGGATGGAGTGGTATGCCCCCAACGGGATTGTTGATACCAGAGGCGTTCAATTCCATGCCTTCAACGTCCCACGCCTGATCTTTTTACTTCCCTTACAAGCCACACTCAGCTTTTCAGTAGTCTTGCTCTTATTCTCGTGGTACTTCTGCCGTCGTGAGGATGCCGAACCCGCGTTTCTGAGTTGGGTAGCTCACCTGGGTCGCAAGCTGGGTCTCATCGTAAGCCCGCTCTTCGCGCTGTTTGGTGTGCTCTGGGCGTTTACACAGGGGCAGGAATTTGGCATTGCCTTACCCATCGGTATCACACTGGGTGGTTTGGGAGTGGCTTTATTTTTCTACTTCCGCTCCTTGAGCAAACCTATAGAAAAGGCCCCACAGGCTCTAGGAGTCTGGGTTGCTGTGCTTCTGACAGTAGCTGTAGTCCGCGAGGCCATCCGCGTCGTGTCGCTGGCCCGTTTTGGCTACAGCATCACCGAATATCCCTACATTATGGATTGGGGATCCGTCCTGGTGTTCACTGTAACCTCAGTAGTAGGTATCGCAGTGTTGGCCTACTTGATTATGGTGCTCTATCAATCAGGCGCAGGTAAAAATGGGGGAACAGTCTCGGTCGGGGTTGATCGGCTGGGCAAAATCTCCACGGGGATGATCGGTGCATGGTTTGTCTTCTTCTTGATTCTGGGCCTTTACTCAACCTTTGTGCTTGGCTAGACAAAGATTACAGTGACGCACGCTCGATTGGCCATCCATATGGGTGGCCAATTTTGTGGTTGGGTATGAACCACCCGCTGCTCAATCAGCGAACTACATCAGAACACGATTTTTGTAGTGGGTAGTCGGGTGAAGTGGTCTTAGGCTACACACCACACATAGATTACAAAAAATCGACTGTTGCTCCCTTGTGCACTGTGGTACAGTGTATATAGATGTACCTTGAAAGGAGAAGACATGTTTGCGTGGATCACAGCCATCCATCGTTGGTGGCGGAATAAACGACTCATTGATGAAGTCTGCAAACAGCTGGAATCCGGCACGGGTTTTACCAAACACGAGTGGCCAAAGGATACAGATGTCACAATCGTTTTAGACTGGTTTGAAGTACAATTATCACAGGCCCGTCGTCCCTATGGATTCCATGCAGCACTGCTGTTGGCCAGCCCACTGGGTGCTAGTAAGGCAACAATGGAAGTCACCATCTCAGAACAAAAGCCATGGCTCGCGGTTCGAGATACGCTGATAGAACCGCTGGAAGACTTGCTTTCAGAAACTCCCATTAAAACCGTTACTATCGCCATCGGGACAGCCATGAGTGCTATTCTTACGAAAGGGCATTGACCACACACAAATGACCATACGCCTACATAGAGCTATATTCGTCTCTCTATTTATGGTTGAAGTGCACGATAAAAACCCACAGCGAAACCACCATCAATCTGATATCAATCCCACTTGGCATCTGTAGTATTGTTGCGCGTACGCTTTGTTCATAAGTACTTTCAGCCTGAAACACTCTGATCTGCCACGTTTATGGTAATGGGCAGGCATGGTCTGGCCTATCTGTTTTACGTCAGTTGATCGACTGAGCAAGATCTCCACAAGCCTGATTGGTGCGTGATTTGTCTTCTTCTTGCTTAGTATGTACTCGACCTTTGTGCTTGGCTAGACCAAGACGCTTCGTTACGCATACGAGACTGGCCATCCGCAGGGGTGGCCAATTTGGTAGTTGGGGGGAAGAGTATAGGGGTCAACGAAAGCAAGGGTATAAATTAAAGACCGAGTGATTGAACAATGCGATGTTCATCTTCTTGGCTTAACCGGTAAACAGAGTCTTGTGCAATTCCAAAAAAGTGACCTTGTACATAACGAACCTTGAGTTCATGTAGTTGTGCGAGTGAAAGCTTACTCTCGTCATCAAAACCTTCTACAATCATTTTCATCTTCCCAAAGCTTTCTCGCACTAATTTCTGCACATATTCAAGTGTAAATCCACCAAAATGGTGCAACAACGCATCACGATCAATTTTCACAAACTCTGGCTCCATCCGTGAAAGTCGTGACGTGGATGCAAAACCAACACCAAAATCATCAATTGCAAAGCTTATCCCCCGATCCGTATAATAACTCAATTGCTCACGAAACCATCTCATTTCGTCTACAGCGGGATTTATATTATCAGGCTTTGGTAAGGGCAGCTTTTCAGATATTTCTAACACTAGTTTGCTGGTAGGAAATTTTGTTTCTTGTTCAATAACTTTTATTATATCACGATATGCTCTACGCAAAAGAGAAACAGGATACACGTTGACATGTAGAGGTACAAGTTCGCCACGACGCGCGACATGCGTACGCAGGGTATCGTTCTCACTCTTTGATATAGCACCATATTTTCGCACTGCAATATCAAGAAAATGCATATCAAGTTCAAGTTGAAATTTTCGTCCCCAGAGTTCCGCTATCTTAAATAGATCAATTGGTGCACGCTTTGGGTCTTTGTCTGGATCACGTGCAAGAGCTTCCCAACGAGCTATAAATGGTTCTCGAGAAAGCTGAATAATAGGTTCAAAAAAAACTGTCATGCATTGCAACCGCTCATTAAAAATTTTAAACTGGCGATCATAAATATAATCAGAGACGTATCCAAAATATGATTTCAATGCATCGTGAATCTCTGTTTCAATATCAGCAGTACTAACAAGACTGGATAAATTATCAGTAATTTTGAGAATCGCATTAATAATTACGCTAAAGCCAAAATCTAATTCAATAGTACTACTTATATTATGAACAACTAATACGTTCTTTAATTCTATATTAGATAAAGTAATGAAGATACAGATTTGATTATCTGGCTGCAACCGAGCAAACATTACATTTGTGTGTATTTTTTCGTCAGCAACTTTTATTTCTCGAAAATATCTATATGCTTTATCTAAGCCATCAAGTATTTGATTGTTCTTTTGTAACATTTTCCTCGCCCGTTCAAGAGCATCATCGTTCCGTGCAGTTTGAACATCCCAACTTGTGCCAAAATATCCTACAAGGAAGACGTCTTCTGCCGTAAGTGCACACTTCAAACTTGTCATAAATTTTGATATAGTTGGATATTTATCGTATTGAGAATTTACTAAATTTTCAAATAGATTTTGAAGAAAAACATCGTATTTAGCAATAGGAGATTCAAAAGCCTCTATTTGCACATCCCTTGTAGAATTATCTAGTGACAGCAAACATTCTATATCAGATTTTTTTCGTTTAATTCGCTCTTTTAAATCTTCAATCTCAGTAAAGATTTCAGGTTTAATATTACTACCTTCAACTGCTTGTTGTTTTTCAAGTTCATGTAAACGTCGCTTCAAGTTATGAATAATTTCATTACAACGTTTAATTTCTACTTCATTTTCATTCATTACAAGTCTCTCTATCTTACAATAAAGACAAAATTTCTCATCATAGCAAGATTTTAACATGGTCTAGACAGGCCTTGGTAAGACTTGGCTCTGACAATGATAGCAAATTAGGAACAACACATAACAAAATGAAACTATCAATATCGATCACAAAATCAAGAAGACATCTCAAACAGCTACAATATGCTCAAGAATAAGTTTCAGGCCCCTTCCACGCCCGTACCACCAGAAACCATGGGTTCTTGCTGAGATGTTCATACCAATCCGGTTGTATCTGTTGAAACTCCTCAGTCGGTTGTGGTGCCAACAAGCACTCAATCACAAAACCGATAGTGGCCAGATCCACACTAATTCTGGTGAGCGGACCCCGATAGAACTGAACTTTCCCAGTGTCTTCACACTCATCGTCGAGCAGCGTCACCGCGAAGTAATCTTCCTGCTGAAAGAGTTGCCAGTCCATGAAGGGATGATGAGTTAAAAAAACGAGGATACCATGCAGCTTTAATACGCGATAGATCTCACGAAAAACCGGTTACCAATCAGGCAAATAGTGCATCACCAGTGGGCAAATCATGACATCCAAAACGTTGGTATGGGCAAGCGACGGTAACAACAACACCAGCGCAGGGTGTTCGTAGTACATATGTATCGGCTTGGAATCGACCTTCTGGGCATACTTCAGAGCAATGTTTTCATAGCCTGCATCGGTGTGATCTGTCATAGAGTAACTTCCTTCATGTTTCGTCACAGCGTAATATCAGTAGCATACGGCTTGAATTAGACGAAAGCACAACAAGACCACCAGCAGTGCACCCATGCTGGTGAATACACCAGTAAGTCGAGCATTATTGCTGATTATTATGCAGGCAGATCTACCTGCTTTTGGCAATAATATGCACAATAAGAGCACTGCGCCTATACGACCGCAGCATCTGAAATACAGGGCAGCACATGCAGACAGACCAGTATTGATAGTGCGGACACCGCATGACGTTACATCACGCTCAAGCCTCGCTTCTCCGTGCAATCAACACGGGCAATGCCGCAAGATCGAGCAATTCATCGGTAAGATCCTCAAAGAGCAATCGATCCAATGCCGTCTCAGCACGGTGCGCCCCAATCACCAGCATATCGTAGTCGCCAACACGGAGTTCAGCAATAATCTCATCAATCACTGGCCCGACCCGGCCTTTAATCTGTGTCTCAAGGCCACGCTTACGCAGGATATCTGCTGCCTTCTGTAACACCTTTGCTTCAGATGTATCACTGCTAATAAACTCATCGGCTGAAAATGGCTTAGACGCAAATCCCTCAAAAAGGAGCGACTGCTGCGAGACAACATGCATCAATGTGACCGAGGCCGCTAATGGCAATGCCAGATCCGCCGCCACATTCACATCATCGAAAGTATGATGATCACCCCCACTTGCGATCAGGATGCGTCTGATGGGACGGGCAGGGCCATGGACACGAATAGCAGATGGCTTCAAACGTTGAGCAATCACTTTGCTGTGTGAACCAGGCAACAAACGGCCGATCGGTTGATTCAGGCGTCCCAGAATGACCATATCAAACGAACCCTTGCGGGCAGCTTTGAGAATAGCGGTTTGTGCATTACCGGGTAACACCCATTGTGTCAGCGAAATCTCCTGGGGAATGTTGAGGTTTTCAACAGCATCATTCAATAATTCTCGATTCTCATCACCTCCACATGTCAAAAGCGTTACTGAGGAAGCTACTTTTTCGATCAGCGGTATGCAAAACTCAATTACCTGATCTCGTGAGGGAGCAGGGCCAACATAAATTAAAATGTGCATGACTATTACACCACATCGGGCATCTTTATCGAGACCATGGATGCACCTACTAAACTTACTTTATAAACAACAGTATAACCGGAACTACTAGCATGATACACACAAATGCCACCAATGTTCTGTTATTTTGGATGATGAGCTCTTGCAGGCGTAAAATGGCGCGTCCAAATGGTCGGTAAAAGAAGGCCAGAATAATGAGCGATAAGAAGAGCACACTAACCATTTCGACAAAGACAATCGTAAAGGCAGCGGGGCCCCCAACGATCAGTGCCGCAATAAGGGTATCGATAAACGTCGTAATATTGGCCCCCATAATATATGGTAATGTATTCTCTCGACGTATTAATCCCTTTGCTGACAAGGGTACCAGCAACCCTAATGACACGGATACTGACATGGTGATAGACGTGACCAGACCACCCAGCAGAAACATCGCCATTGGGCGATAAACTAACTTTCCAATGCGTTGGAAGGCATTCTGTTCTGCATTCAGTTCTGGCAAGGCACGATCCAGAAAACCAAAAGCCACTAACAAAGCTACTATTCCCGTCAGGAAGAGCATCCAACCTGGCACACCCAACGATTCTAACCCTTGCATAATTGGTCCATAGATTACATCTATAAAAGACGTGACTGGGGTAGCAGTACCTACCTCCATAACCCCTAGAACACCTGAAGTCAGGAGCCAATAACCAGGAAGAAGAGCTGGAATATAGATGGCAGCCGTCGTTAATAACGCCAGCACACCGATCGAAATACTGGCAGAGCGTTGATGGCCTCGCAAATAATAGATAAAGCCAACAAAGAGCACAATAAATGATGCTCCCAGGCGCGAACCAGTGATCATGGTAAACGCCTGTAGTGCACTGATCGTCTCCGATGCAAAGAAGGTCACGGCAATTGCTGCTACCGGAGAGCCACTCAAGAACACATAAGACAAAAGCCAACCAAAACCTAACGCATTGGTAGCATTAGAGACATTGAGGAAAGCAATGATGGATTGTCCATAAATAGCTGCACCATCTTTGAGCAATTGGAGTGCTAGTATGAACGTAAATAGTCCTATTCCCGCAAAACCAATCTTCCGCAGATGACTCCCCAGAGTGGCACGCGTCGTCGATGACGAAACAGCCTCAGTGGTTTGATCAATCTCTGATTCAGATGTAGTTGTTGAGGGTAGCCCCTGGACCATGCCTAGCGACTCGGTGTTTGGTGTTGGATGTTGTTCTTGTTGAAACATAATGGCCCTCCTATCTGGAAGATCTGCCATCAATATTGAGCAGGTCCTCCCATGATAAGCAAGGAGTATGCCATGTGTTATGGCATCTCGGTCGACAACAGTGCTGCCCTTACACGGCGCGCTGCCAGATCATGCCACGTTCATCAAAGACAATATGCACCAGACCCTCAACCTCAAGATACGTGAGATGTGCAGCAACCGCTGATACAAAAATAGCAAAATGTGGTATCCCGGCGAGTCTCAACTCCATCGCCTGCTGTACACGTCGAGCTACCGCAAACAGATCACCAGACTCCCCAAGCGCGGCGTACACCATCTGTGAAGATCGCTCAACCGCACTACGATTCACCGCGATCACATGTGCGAGTGAGTCGCGCTCCAGCAGATCGCCATGTCCTGGCAGGAAACAATGCTCTCCACGTTGCAAGATACTATCAAAACTCGTAAGTTGTGCATGCACATCGTGGGCATACGGAATTCCATGCTTCTCGAGAATGGCCGGACCAAAAAAGCCATCAGCAACAAAACAGACCCCATCAAAGGCAACCCCGATCTGATTGATGCTATGACCTGGGAGTGCTAATATGTCAAACCATACGCCCGCAACTTCAATCTGCTTATCATCAATAAGGTGGTGTACCGGCGACCCTTTGGCCATCAACCATTTATTGTGCAAAGCTGCGAGCGGTTGAGCGCCCATATTGAGGTAGATCGGCTCCAGAAGCGGATGCTCTATCAAACTCGCCTCCACACGTGGCGCATAGACTACCACATCAGGCATATTACGCAACAGATAATCGTTGCCACCTACATGATCAGCATGGTGATGTGTACTGATGATGGCCTGTAAGGTAAGGTTAGCTTCATCAAGCGCCTTGCGAACAAGTCGTCCTGTGTCTTTGTCCAGACCTGTATCGACCGCAATGGCACCACCATCGTTCGTAGTGATGATACCTAAATTGTTGGCACCTGGCACAAAAAATGTACGCTCAGTAATCTGTTGCAGCAACGCCATTTTGCCTCACCTTACCTATATTCCTGAGACTAACGATGATTCTACGAATATGTGTCTCGCTGATCTAACCACTTTCAATAACGTTCACTATACATTTTACGTTACTATGCACACTGTGTTATGAAAAAATTGTTAATTATTGGTCGTGATGGCTGGGATTCTGACTTTCATCTGTCGAGGTCAAAGAATCAATTGTGTGTTAATCTCCAAGCTGTAAAGGGGTTTGTTGCGGGGCAGCACACCAGTGATCAAGACCGACCCGGAGCATCCAAATAGCTACTAAAACTGCAATAATCGATGGGTTCATGAGCGAGGCTCCTGCACCAATTACTGACATAACAATAGGGGTCAATGCTTTTGTCTGCTCGCGAAGATTAGGTCCCCCCAACATCGTTCGATACTGTTGCTTAAGCATTGCTGTTTGTGCATCACATATCTCGCGGTGTAATGACTTAGTATAAAATGTAAGAAAGCGGTGTGCCATCGACCCAAAGCCCCCAGCCTGTTCACCACCAAGCACCCATGGCTCAGATGCATCGGTACCTAAAACCATCACTCGTGCCTGAATTTGTTGTTGTAATTCCGCATCAAGTTGGCGCAAGATATCGTGCTGATCGCTTTCGACCAACCCTGTCGTGAATACTTGATCTAGTGCCTCATCAACATTATATGACATGAACTTTTCCTGAATACATTGCAGTATGTTAGCTTCGCTAGAACCTTTGTGACGATGACGATAATGTTATGAAACAACCAACCGATGTTATCAACATGAGGAACGTAGAAAAGCCTCAACAAAAGCAAAGCCTCCCACGCCTCATAGATAAACGCCCATATTCCATGGTATGTCTAATCCATAGCAGCGCTGTAATACTGAAAAGACAGATCGATTATAGCACGTGTGGCAAGCCTTTCTACTAGCCTTTTTCCTTGTTCTAATCACCTGTTGTATACGAATGTAAGCTAGCTTACAGTGTGTACTGGCTTACAGTACTACACAACTTCAACAGGTATGCTTTCAATAGTAAAACATGCAAACAGCAACAGTATGCAAGGAGCAATGGCATGACAACACTTACTCAATCAGCAGGATTATCGAAGAAACGCACAGGTGGCGTTGTTGGTATCACTGGTGGCATTGTTTTCGGTATGATGATGGGAGCGATGGGGATGATGCCAATGATTGCAGGGCTTGTTGGCAGCCAATCGGCAGCTGTTGGTTTTGTCGTCCATATGTTAATCAGCACCTTTATCGGTGTAACCTTTGGCACACTCTTTGGTAATTTTAGTAAGAACTATGCAAACAGTGCCAGATTCGGTACACTCTACGGTGTGATCTGGTTGGGTACTTGGCCCTCTTTTGCTTATGCCTGCCATAATGGGAATGCCTTTATTTATGATTAATCAGATGACCTTAACCAACCTGGTTGGACACCTTATCTACGGTATCATCGCAGGTGTAGGTTATGTCTGGTATATGTCCCGCAACTAGTCAGCATGTGTCATCATACAAACATCAGCTATCATCTTAATCCATGCAAGAACAACGGTAACTCATACCCGCCCGCAGCATGCGTGGTGGGTATGAATCTGGGTAGGCGAAACAGCAGTCACTACAGATACGCGCAATGACGGAGAGACAGAAAGGGGATTTTCATCATCTCAGTATTCACCATTCCTATAAAGGTCAAATAGTATCATGAGTACTTTACGCATCTATATATCTAACCAATGCCCGAGCTGTGCAACAGCAATCCACCGGGTACATTTTGTCCGTCGCTTACGCCCTGAACAGTCCGTGGAATTAATCAATCTCGACCATCAGGATACTGTGCGACCATCGTATGTCTTTGGCACTCCAACCTACTGCCTCGGAAACCAGATCATTTTTCTGGGCAATCCCAGTGAAGGAGAGCTATTGTCCAAACTTGATCAACCACTGAGTTCAGTCAAACAAATTACTTAAAATCAGACAACCTATCATACATGCCTTATAATGAGAGGTAGACCAGCATGATATTTCATATGTAAGCAAGGCAGTCTCTATACTATGTGGTGTATATCTGAAGTTGAGATCTTCCAGGATCTCTCAGACGCTGAAATGACTTCTATCGCTGAACGTGCGCCTATGAAAACGGTGGACTCAGGCACGGTATTTTACTCACCCGAGCAACCAACAGAGGTTTTGTTTATCCTCAAACAGGGTCGTGTGCGACTCTTTCGCCTTTCCCCACAGGGCAAAGCATTGACGACCGAAGTGCTCATACCCGGCAATATTTTTGGAGAGATGGCTATTCTCGGCCAGCGTATGCAAGACCATTTTGCCGAAGCACTCGACGATTGCGTGATCTGTTTGATGAGCAAAGAAGATGTTCGACAATTGCTCATGAGCGACTCACGTATCGCGGCACGGCTTGCAGAGACTTTGAGCAATCGACTGTTTGATATGGAACAGCGTCTGAGTGATTTTGCTTTCAAGAATGTACCCCAACGTATCGCCAGCACCTTGCTTACATTTAACAAAACCGATCAGGCGCGGAGTGACTGGCTCTTTGGCAAACCCGTTATTCGTCTCACCCATGAGCAACTGGCCGAATTTGCTGGCACCTATCGTGAGACGGTCACCAAGGTGTTGAACGAACTACGCGATCAGGGTATCATTAACCTGCGTCGCGGCAAAATAGAGCTGCTCGATATCGCCGCTCTTGAAAAAATCTCCGATGAGTACGCCTGAGCTTTGGCGTTATTTACCCAGACAACACAATCTCCATACCGCATACAGGCACCGAGAGAGTCACTCTACTGAGCGATCTACTCAACATAGACACCGATCCAATCCATTTCCAGCCGAAACTCACCTTCCTGCTTATCCGAGATCAGGACGCCAAACGAAGCAATTTCACTCGGATCAATTGAAGAAACATCGGTCAGCACTACACCAAACGATGTAGGTATAAACTCGGCAAACGGTAAGCGCACAGTTTGCCATACATCATCCTGTGTATCAAAACCTGTTGTATATGCCACCTGGTTAAATGAGGAATTGCTACGGAGGCGAAACTGATAACGTTTCCCGTCGCCTTTGACACGCACCACAACCCCGGTGTACGCGCTCAAATCCCGCAGCTCTGGCGGTGTGCGTACCGAAGCAAACCCACCGTTATTCTCCAGTGAAACGAATCCAGCAAAGACACCAATGGTTGCCTCTACCTGAAATTGACTCCCTGATACCCCGCCCATCACACCATCGTTTACCACTGCCCAGCGCTGTGCTGCATCGGTCTGGGTGAAATCAAAAAGCGTTAATGCAGCCTCTGGTGTTGGCGTCGGTGGTAGCGGCGTAGGCGTAGCTGTCGGAGGTAGTGGTGTGGCAGTAGGTGGTTGCGATGTGGCGGTAGGCGGAACAGGTGTCGGAGTTGGGGTCGGCGATGCATCGAAAGTTGCGTCATCCGTAGGTTGCAACGCTGCATCATCAGATATCGCGGCAGAGGAGCTACATGCCGCCAGAACAATGATGATACCAACGCTAAGGCTTGCCAATCCATAAAACTGGACCATATATGTATTCCTCGATGTGTGGTTTCTTCTTATCACACAGCTACAAAAGACATCTTCACAAAACATCATCCACATGACGTATGTGCTGTTACTAAACGTACGCAAAAGAGAGTGGCAAAGGTTGGTCAAACGTATGTCCAAACCATACTCTTGAAAATCGTGTACACTTCTTTTATTGATCCATTTAATTCTGACAGAATACTTTCACATTGTTCACCGATTTACACGCACCACTCATACCCATTCTGCGCTACACTCTGGCAACCACAATCCTCCCATCCACCGGAGTGGTGCTCGATCTGGCTTGCGGGCCAGGAGAAAAACTACCAGTGCTTGCTGATCGCTGTGGGCCAGAGGTGCAGTTTGTCGCACTGGATATAGATCGTGAAGCTGTAGGTGCTGCACAAGTTTCTCAGCCTGACACAAACGGTATCGTCGGGAATGGGATGGCCTTGCCGTTGCGTGATGCATGCTGCACAGCGGTTTTTTGTATCGCAGCGCTAGGGCTGTTTGCGAATGCAGCAATCGCACTCGACGAAATGCACCGCGTACTACATCCAGATGGGCGTGTTTTTATCGCTACTGCCACACAACTCTGGGCACCAGTGACACACTGGCCTGAAGCACTTGCCACAGCTTATGAACAGGCACTAATGGCGGGCCATCCCCCCCTTTCAGCAACAGCCGATCTACAGGAGTACTCCAGCCAATTACTACACCAAGCAGGATTTGCAGCACCACAAATACGGGCATTCCTCCTCGCCCCATCGATACGTCCATCGCAGGCTGAACTGGCTCTATTTTCGTGGAACGACGTGCGTCTGCTCATTACACCTTACCTTTCCCACACCAATCTCCAACACTGCGAGCATGCAACCGAATCGGTTGAGATCGAGCTTTGTACCGTTGTTCTGGTTACTGAGGCGATAAAATAGGTACCAAAACCATTCATTTTAATATAGATTACATGTGTGCTATACTTCTAAATATCCACAACTATAAGAAAACCTGGGGTTATTGCGACTAGTAGCAAAGGAGCCCACGTGGCAACAACACCAATCAGCACCGTTTATGAAGTTGAGCAACAACGACGATTTACCATTACCGATTTTGGACATACAGAACTGACACCGACCTATCGCGTTGATCTGCGCTCCAATCATACCCCCGATGTTTTCCACGATGCCAACCCGGTTAGCGATTGGCGCAAACTCTCGTGGAATACCATCGGTCGACCCTATCAAGTTGAGCGTTGGTCGCGGGACAAACGCAGCTGGGAACGTGAAAATCAGCAGGAAATGCCGGTAAAAACCTGCTGGGAACAGTTCAACCGCTCCTTCCAAAGCATGTTTGATACGGATGTCATTGCAGCACGACGTAATGCTGTGGCAGGACTAGGCAATGCACTTAGTCGACTTGCGCTTCACAAAGCCTGGGAGTCGTTAGAGGAAAGTCTCCAGTGGACAGTCTGGAACCGTATCCATCGGGTTGAAGATGCCGTCTGGGACCCACGCGGGAAACGCGCCCTGTTCGAGGGGTTGGATCTCCACAAACCTGCAGTGCTGTTCCTTGGTGCGGCAGATGGCTATGAGGCAATGCAATTTCTCGCCATGTACCCTGGTGGTCACGCAGTGCTGGTTGACTATGATGACTATTGTCGTACTGACCGCTTTGGCAAATTTCCCGAGGCATATCCTTTTGTGGGAAATGATGCGACGACCGGTTCGCCACGGGTCTGGTATCGTGACGAGATGAATATCGACTTTGAGGTGGCCGACATACGTGACCTCAGGTATGGCAAAGAGTTCGATGTGGTGATCAGTATTGGTTTGGTCGAACACTTTCCCGATCAATACAAATCTCTTGCTTTTGATATGCATCGGCGCTTCCTGAAACCTGGTGGTATCGCAATCATCACGACTCCACGGCTGCAACTCGAATCAAAGCTGTTTTACACCCTCTTTGCCGACAAGATGAATTTTGCCTATCGTGAACTCATGGATGTCACCCATCTGGGATTGTATGCCTACGAAAACGGGTTTGAGATTTTGCGACATGGTCGTATCAAAGCACATAACGCGATTGTTACCCGTCCGCGTTAGTACAAAGCAAAACAACACCTAACAACGTACAGTGGCGTCTATCGGCGCCCTTTTTGCATCGCTAGCCTGAACACAGAGGTGCGTATGGAAAACCAGATAGCTGGGATTCATCATGTGACTGCGATTGTAGAAGATCCACAGCAAAACATTGATTTCTATGCAGGTGTGCTCGGGTTGCGGCTGGTAAAACAAACCGTCAACTTTGATGACCCCCATACATATCACCTGTACTTTGGCGACGAACTTGGACAACCAGGCACCATTCTGACCTTCTTTCCATGGCCCGGTGCACGCCATGGCAGTCGTGGCACAGGGCAAGTCAGTGCTATTGCGCTGGCTATTCCCACCAGCTCTGTGGATTACTGGCAACAACGACTCACTAGCTATGGCTTTATCGTCAGCGAACCAACATCGCGTTTTGGAGAAAACAGCTTGTCCGTCTATGACCCAAGCGGCCTGCTGCTCGAACTAGCTGCCCAACCTGAGACATCTGAACAACATATCTGGGAAAGTGGTTTTGTCCCATCTGATCATGCAATCCGTGGCATCTCTGGTGTGACACTGACCATTGCACAACATGAACCAACAGCTACATTATTGACCGAAACAATGGGCTTTCGCAAGGTTGGCGAGGCTGGACGCTATGTGCGCTATGCTGTCGCAGATAGCGGTCCCGGAAAACACATCGACGTGGTGAGTCGTCCTGAGGTGCCCGAGGGACTCGTCGCTGCGGGGACTGTCCACCATATCGCGTGGCGCACTCCAAACGACACAGAGCAACACGCGTGGCGCGAGACGTTGATCAGGCAAGGCTACGAAGTCACACCAGTGCGGGATCGTCAGTATTTTCGCTCGATCTATTTCCGCGAGCCAGGGGGCGTGTTGTTTGAAATCGCGACGGATGAGCCAGGGTTTGCTGTCAATGAGCCACCCGACCAGCTTGGCACACATCTGATGCTACCACCCTGGTTAGAGCAACGACGCCCACAACTAGAACAAACGCTACCACCCATCACATTGCCAGTGACTAAGGATTAGCAGTAATATAAGACAAAATAAGGAGTCAAGCATAATGCTTAACTCCTTATCCAGACAATATTATTGGTAGACTAACTTATGACTCTACAAACAATTGACTTTGTGGGACAATTTCTTTACGCTGGCTGGGACTTGACCAAAATAGTTGTACCACTGCCCGTCCACGGTGCTCGTAATACTCCACCTTCAAGTCGTAGCGCTGCCCGGCTGCCAGATCAAGCGTGCCACAGTTTTCTGTCACCGCGTGATCAGTCCAGTTGTTGATGAGACGCTGACCATTGACCCACAACCGAATGCCATCATCACTCCGTGTACAGAACGTGTAGCGCTCACTGTATTGTGGTTCCACCTGACCCGTCCAGCGCACCGAGAACTGATTCTCTGGCAAATCTGAGGTAAGGGCTCCATTCCCCCAATTAAAATCAACTGTCGAATGATTTCCAGTTTTGGCTGGCGTTCCATCCATATTCTTGTTTGTAAATAGCTCATACTGGAGACCGTTTGTGGAAATAGGATTGGAACCATTGCTCACTACATCAATAGTCAGGTTGAGGTTATTGTACCCAGTTTCTGCCTCCCATACCTCCTGGTTTGCCAATCGAATACTATACTCAGGACGACCATTCAGCGCAGGTTCAGGGTCTGGCAGGTTAAACAACACGTCATACATATCTGGGGCCAGGTTAGCTGGCAGGTTAGCGGTGATGTCTAACTCTTTGGTTTTACCACCCTTCGGAAGCCACAAGCGAGTATCCTCACCATAATCGCTCAGTACAATCTTATACTCTTCACCTGTAGTTTGGGCGCGGAAAACAAGCTCAACCACACGTGGATTATAGATACTTGAGAAACCACTATTCTTCATTTCGAGTATTAACTGCACTGCATCTCCCACCACTACCTGTTGTGGCGCAGTTGCAGAAAGCAACTGATACCGATACCCAAGGCGTTTTGCTATTTCATCATAACATCCTTCACTCTTCCACCGATTAATTGCCCCTTCATAGAACTCGTCATTAATCGTATCCCAACGGAAGCGTGCCATCTCATCAAGTGTCGTCGGGCAATCGGTACGGTGCTCATCAGGTGTTATTTGGCATGTCTCACCACCAAAAGGAGTCCAGAAACCGATAGTTTCTAAATAATCCTTGAATTCATCACGACGTTCTGGTGGCCAATAGGTACCTGAATCCTCTATATTCGATAAGAAACAGTCATTGTGATGACCAACCCGTGCCTGGTTACTTCCATTAAATGCCTGATCGACAGTTAGTGGAATGGGAAATTGCTCAATAATGTCGGTAGGATAACGCAACACAACCATTCGTTTCTCAGGAAGAGCATCCAATAAAGCCTCAAGAATGACTTTGCGATTGGCTGGAGTGTCAAGATTATTGGTGGAGCTATGCCACTCACCCCATGCCCCAATAAAGCCCGCTTCCATAAATGCAATTACATCTGCATTATCTACAAGTATTGGTCGAAGCTGCTCAATGTGTTGCAATACCCGATCAAGTGGCGCATCAGGATCACTTCCAAAATTATAGGAAAATCGGAGAATAATTTTGATACCAGCCTCACGAGCAAAATCTAATCCTTGCTCTAAATCATCCAGAAAAGAGGCAGGGAGTTCCTGATTACGATAAGCATCAAGACGAGTATAGGCACGGATGACTGTGTAACCATCCTGATAAACCCAATCTAATCCTTGGGTATCTATAATATTAGCAGTAGTGTAGAAACCACGTTCCGGATTGCGAAAATCCTCGTTACTAGCCTTGTAAGTAATAGTCTGTTGCTCTGCTGCTGACACAGCAGGCAAATAGCGCAGCAACGGGAACAGGAACGCGGCTGTCAGTAACAATACGAGTGTACTATGTACCCGTTTACGAAATACAGCCTGGTGGGATGTGCATAGACTCATAATAATTCCCTCAACGCGTAATAAAAAAAAGAATACCAAGATATGTACGAAAAAGCCATCCTCTATCCTTATAACTCATCAGCAAACAACTGACTCTGTGGGATAATCTCTTTAGACTGGCTGGCACTTGACCAGAGTAATCGTGCTACCGCATACCCGGTAGCCTCGAAATATTCCATCTTAATATCATATTGCTGCCCTGCCTGTAGCGTAATACTTCCACAATCTTCCGTCACACTCTTAAACGTCCAGTTATCAATGAGTTGCTGTCGATCAACCCACAGACGAACACCATCATCAGAGGCAGTGCAAAAGTCATAGGTCTCGCTGTAGCGTGGCTCAACTTGCCCCTCCCAGCGCATCGAGAAACCATCTTCAGGGAGCCCTGCACCGGGAGCGTTGGTGCCCCAGTCCCAATCGACGGTTGCATCAACTCCTGTTTTGATGGGTGTACCACTCAGCGTGTCGTTCCCATACAACGCATAACGCAAACCCTGGTTGGGTACAGCATCATTGTTTCTGGGGGCAACATCCTTATAACTGGCTGTCTCATCACCGATCCGTACTGCGTCGATCCACAAAACACGTTTATCAGTCGTAGTACTATCACGATTATATTTGTAAGATGGTTTGTAGATTCCAACTTTCATATGATGCCCACCAGAACGATTGAAACCAATCGGTCCCTGGTAGTCATAGACCAGTATGCCATTCTTCCAAATCTTAAGAAAGCCCACATCACTCTGTGACCAGCGCACCTGGAACACAAAATCAGTCCATTGATCACGTGCAACGCTCCCAAGTGCATTATCAAACTCGACAACACCATCAGGGGTATTATTCTCGAATTTCCCGTCGTAATCGTAGCGGAACTGGCCTTTCCACTGATTGCCGCTAATGTTGATATGCATGGGCGGCGAACCCCAATCACATGGGTCATTGCACTCATCAGGGCGAGAGTGCCACTGAGAAACAATCTCAAAAGTCGGATCGATACCATAATCGCTGGGGACATAGTAACTGACACCATACCAGCGTACACTATTGAGTGGTGCGCTACCATTTTTAATCGACGTAAGCTCAACGCGACGGCTCCCACTTACATCAGGGTCGTCTCGTAGCAACTCAAATCGAGTTGATTGGTTGTCTTCACGACTATAAACCCCATCAAGTCGGATCGAATAGTTACAGCACTTTTCCAGTGACCACCAGTTCAAATCATCTGTTGTTTCAAAGCCTTCATAAATCAGATCAGCAGATATCGTTGTTGGTGATTCCACGTTGGGAGTATCTGCCATAGATAGATGAGCGCCTGATAATGCAGGAGTGAACAAAAACAATAGGACCATACAGCTCAACGCTAATGTTGATAGCCTTCTAATCACATTTGGGGTACGCATAGATCAATCTCCCTGAAATGCAACAAATTTGTAGAGCAATCATATTGCGAAATGCCAGAAAAAACTACACCTGTATAATCATATTGTGGTCAACTTGTCTTAAGTTAATGGAATTTAAATTTACTCCTTTTTTCAATCAATAAAATATAAATTTTAAGTTGGTCAATTAAGCAATGTATAATCTTGATGTGGCATTGTCCCATGTTAAGTTGGCAAGCAATACCACATCATCTGGGTACAACATCACATTGTACTCAGGCAATTTACATTGCTATTGAGAATACAACCGATTCTGAGGAACAATCTCGCGGGCCTGGCTGGGACTCGACCAGAATAGTTGTACCACGGCCCGTCCACGATTCTCGTAATACTCTAGCGTCAGGTCATAGCGCTGATTGGCTGTCAACTCAATTGCACCACAGTTCTCTGTTACGGCATGATCGGTCCAGTTGTTGATCAACCGTTGACCACTCACCCATAGGCGAATGCCATCATCACCACGCGTACAGAACGTGTAGCGCTCACTGTAGCGCGGTTCGATCTGACCGGTCCAGCGCACCGAAAAGGTGTCTTCCTGCAACCCTGGTGCAGGAGCCTCACTGCCCCAATCAAAGTCGATGGTTGCATCTACACCGGTGTAGTCGGGTATTCCTGATAAGGTTGTATTGGGAAAGAGCGCATATGTAAGACCCTGATCTGGCGTTGCGGCGCCACCCTGTCCAGGATCACTCCCGTTCAAGAACTCTTCGATGTTGGTGTAACCGTCACTGTCCGTATCCTGGTTAGCATCATCACTCTGCGCAGGATTCAAACCATGCATTGTTTCCCATTCATTGGGCATCCCATCCTTATCACTATCGACATATGGTGTACCTGATTTGATAGTTGGATAGCCACCAGCATCATTCTCATCTTGCTTTATTTCGCCTGTTCCTGTGACATATTCCTCAATCAAGCGACGATCCAGTGCATCCCGATTGGGCACCCATTCGCCTTTAGCATTGAGACGATGGGATGCACCAACATCGTCGAGCAACATATCTTCGAGATCGTTAACATCATACACGGTAACAGGGAAAGGTCCGTAATCGAGTGGAGTCTGACGCTCATAGGCACGATCTACCCGCTTAAGTTGTGGTGGATCGCCGGGCCAGCCCCAGTCGTAAGTCTCTTCCATCATTGTGTTCCAGTTATCGGCATCTGGATTGGGCTGATTGGGACCTTTGTTACCTTTAAGATGGATCGATGGCGGCCCCGGAGGTCCCTGATCGCATGAACTCCAGTTTGAGCGCCACGCAACCTCGGAACGACCTTGATCATTCGCGCCAGATTTGTAGTGGTTACCCACGATATCGACTTTCACACCACCAGCAATCTGTGTGGCAAGCCAGCCCCAGTTATAGATAATATTGTTCACGATACGTGCACGGGCAATCTTAATATAGGGATTGCGGTTGTTATTGTGCATAAACAGATTGCGGACAACATCAACATCACGCATATCCTCACACATGGTATTGCTGCCAACAATAAGTCCAGTACTATGATTATCATGTGCAAGCCCCTCAGCAATGATATTGTTTGAGAATGTCACATTACGCGCAATGCCCTTGTCTGCCCACAGTGCAACGTTCTCATCATTGCCCCAGTTGAGCGATGAATGATCGATGATAACGTTGTAGACATCGCCACCTTCGCCCATACTCACGACATCGCCATTACCATACACATAGGAACTACCACGTCCGGTTGCCATCTTTAGGTAACGAATAATGACATCGTGGGTCCCAATGTAGAGCGGCGGACCATCGATATTGACACCACTAATAAGCACGCCTTCGCCCGGAGCCGTTTGCCCTGCAACAGTAATGTAGGGTTCGACAATGTTGAGAGTGCTTTGTACTTCGATAATGCCACTGACACGAAAGACAATAATTCGTGGTCCAGTTGCTTCGAGGGCTACTCGTAAACTTCCAGGTCCACTATCATTGAGATTGGTGACCTGAATCACACGACCACCACGCCCCCCAACCGATGCGGCACCACCACCTTCAGCATCAGGAAAGGCTGGAATAGGTTCCGGTACATCTACAGATTGGGCCGTGCTCACATTTGGCACTATCAGATGGGCCACCATTAGCGTGATAAGGAGGATGCTGATCAACGCCCAATGCCACAATCTGGGAAAAGGTTGTGGGTGTATAATGGAATGATTCCTCATTGAAATGCTCCTAGAAAGATATAGATAAACCTCTGTTTCTCTTGGCTGCTAACTTTGGTCCGAATACAACTGACTTTTGGGGATAATTTCTTTACGCTGGCTGGCGCTCAACCAGAATAGTTGCACCACTGCCCGTCCATGGTGCTCGTAATACTCCACCTTCAAGTCGTAGCGCTGATTGGCTGCCAGTTCAACCGTACCACAGTTCTCTGTTACCACGTGATCGGTCCAGTTGTTGATGAGACGCTGACCATTGACCCACAACCGAATGCCATCATCACTCCGTGTACAGAACGTGTAGCGTTCACTGTATTGTGGTTCGACCTGGCCGGTCCAGCGCACGGAAAAAGTGTCTTTAGAAAGCCCTGGAGCAGGTACCTCGCTGCCCCAATCAAAGTCGATGGTTGCATCTACACCGGTGTAGTCGGGTGTTCCTGATAGGGTAGCGTTGGTGAAAAATTCATAAGCTAATCCCTGTTTCGGCGTCCCTGAACCACCCTGACCAGGATTGGTTTCATTGAGAAATTCTTCGATGTTGGTATAGCCATCGCCATCGGCATCCTGGTTCGTATCACTGGAGTCATCCGGATTGAAGCCGTATTGCGTTTCCCAATCATCTGCCATCCCATCCCCATCGTTATCGACATATGGTGTTCCGCTGGCAAGTTCAGGCCAACCACCTACTTCATCAGGATAATCAATCATCTTGCCAGTGCCATTGATAACGTCTTGAATAACGCGCAGATCAACAGCATCACGCTTGGGTTTTGTCGCACCAACATCCTCCAGAATGTCATCATATGCTTCTAACGCTGGCTGAACATCAATTTCAGGGGCATCAAACGGGCTAGTCACTCGATACTTGGTAGCAGCAGGCTGCTCAAAATTGTAAATATCACCAACAAGACTCCACTCATCCTGTGTGTTTTCGGTACGTCGTGGGCCAATATTACCTTCAACATAGACTTCTGCGCCAGTGCCAACTAACACCTCATACCGATTGGTGCGAGTCTCTGGGCCTGGCTTATAGTAATTACCAATAAAATTAACACGAGTGGTAGCTTCACCATCACCGATCTGCGCCCCAAAATAGTGCCAGTGATAGAAAACATTATTCACAACCTGGAACGTTCCTGATCCATCACTTTTGAGCATTGGATTACGCTGACTGTTGTGGGCAAACAGATTTTTATAGAGGGTTACACGATCACTTTTATCACCAAAGAGACCACCCATGCTATGAATGCCCTTCTTATGTACACTATCGTACAATCCCTCGGAGACAATGCTGTTTTGAATCGTCACATTATATGGCGAGTACCACGTGTTGATCACTTCATCAGTACCCCAACTGAGGGAGGAGTGATCGATGATTATGTTATACCCACCAGTAATGGTAATGGCATCACCATTAACAGAGTCCGGCACACCAGGCCCAGAACGTACACGTAGATGTCGGATGATGACGTCGTGTGTCTCTATAATCAATGGTTGTGTATCAGCAGTCCCATCAATACGCAGTGCAATACCGTCACCTGGAGCTGTTTGACCAGCCACCGTCACATACGGATTGGTAACGATAATCGCGTTCTTGAGGGTGATGGTGCCACCAACACGGAAAATGATTGTGCGTGGCTGGCCGGCTTCCAGTGCAGCCCGGAGGCTACCTGGCCCTGAGTCGTTGAGGTTATCAACAAACAAGATTTCACCACCACGACCACCCTGTGACTCAGCACCAAAACCTTCAGCTCCTGGAAACGCGGGAATACTCGGTGCAGCTACAGACTGGGCAGTACCGTTGGCAGGCACTACCATGTGAGCAACCATAAGTGCGAAAAGGAGGAAGCCAATCAATACCCAATGCCAGAACCTGAACATGGGGTGAGTATGGGCAGTAATGGAGTGTTGCATTGAGATACTCTCTAACTATAAGGACATATATTTATAATGTATAAAATACACGTCAAACATGTATGAAATCTACACTAAAATGGTCAATCCATGTTCATCTATAAAAGCAACATGTTGTAACAGCAGTTACTTGATTTGTCCGATAGTAAGCACTAAATCCTACCGTGCTATCATGACAGGAAGATATAGCGTGACACGTGTAGTTTCCGCATGTGCCAGATTACCTGCCTGTGACAAAACAAAAATCCCGCCACATCGTACGATGTGGCGGGATTGGTGAGGTGGTGGAGATAAAAGCTATCTAGGGCATATCAAGAACATAGACATGCACGGCTGTCGGCTGGAGAATGCCACTTAGCGCATTACCACCTAACTCTACATCTGTAGAACTATCAAACAGTGGCGTTGCTGGGCCAGTCACATCGTTGGGGAGCGCCACGCTGGCAATCTGTGCCGTATCAGTCGTGTTCACGGCGATGACATACACCTGACCATCGTATTCCCAATGTGCCGCCGGAACAGCATCCTTACCGGTATCGACACGTGTGTAGTCACCATGAAGCAGAACTGGCGCGAGTTGTTGTAACTCCGGTGTGATTGTCTTCAAACCATTCCACAATTCAGCCTGTTCTGGCGTCGCTTCATCACCATCGTGCCAGTTGTACATCACACCACGTACATTGTGCGTCAATGCCTGATAGGTCATGTTTCGTACTTCATTGGTCGTAGGCATGCGCTCATCTGGCCAGGCAAATGCCTGAATGTTCGCGTAGAGCGGACACTCACATTTGCCCGCCTCAGTCAGGGTGTGATCCACCAGACCAAGTGGTCCCCACGGTACCGGATGATGATACGGAGCGGTGAAATCGGCGACGCCCAGCCATTCATCGAACAGTTCAAAGTCATAATCGGCCATAAACGAGATGGCATTCGGGTCGATCTGTTCAAGTGCAGCTTTCTTCTGTGCCAGTGCAGGAACAGAGACATGTTCGTGTGCATCGTTTGCGATATGGTAGCCCATCACTGCCGGTTTGTCTTTGTATGCCTTGGCAACGGCCACAATATCATTGGCATCTGCATCGTATGAACCGGCCTCGGGAATAATTGCCACCCCACGATGAGCCGCTTCATTGAGGAATGCGGTGTAGGTGCTGTCGATACTGCCAACACTGCTCATTGTCGTGTTAAAACCAGCCTTGGTTATTTCATCCAGATAGGCCAGCAGGTCACTCTGAGCGCGGTTTGGAGCAAAGACACCGATGGGGAAGAACGGTTCACCAGACTTGAGTATGGTGCCATCTTCACGTTGGGTATAGCCAATCTGGGCAGAAACAGACTCATTGGCGACGAGCAGAATGGTTGCGTTGAGTTTGTTATAACCAGTCTGCGCTTCCCACATATCGGTATTCGCCAGACGAATGCTGTACTCAGGCCGACCATACAGCTGAAACGCCGGGTCGGGGAAATGTAGGAACAGTTCATACACACCTGGCTCTACATCCACAGGGAAGTTGGCGGTGATATCAATAGTTTCAGTCATACCTGGCTGTGGCAACCAATCGCGCGAGTCACTGTCTTGCAGATTCACCTTGAACTCAGCCTCGGTCTTACTATGGCGGAAGACCAATTCAGCACCACGTGGATTATAGATGGTTGCCGACCCGTCGTTGGTTATATCCAATGAGATTTGAGTAGTCGTACCGACCTGCGCTTGAGAAGGAATGGTTGCTTGCACCAGACGGTAACGATAACCAAGAGTCCGTTCAATCTCATCATATATACCAGTTTCTTGCCAGTCGACTGCATACTCAGTCGAGGCTTCAGCATTACGATTAAGTGTGCTATATCCAAGAGAAGCAATGACTTCACGGGGGTTGGAGGTTGTATGCGCCTCGCCACCTATAATGCTGTATTGTGTATCAGGTTGCGTGGAGGCTTCCTGAACCGCAACATTATTTTGTGTGGAGGCTTCCTGAACCGCAACATTATTTTGTTGGGAAATAGTTCCTTTGGCTAGAAATCCATTGTCCTGAGACCCTAATCGGTCCTGTCCCTGCTCACCGTACACATTACTAACAGTCGTTGGCTCTGTAGAGAAGCTCTTCATCTCGCGCCAGGAGGGATAGTGCATCATAACCATACGTGACTCAGGCACAACCTCCAGCAGCTTTTGGATGATCTGCTGACCACCTTCGCGTGGTTCAAGCGTCCAGTTGTCGATATGTTCGTTGCTCGAGTCACGCCACTCGCCATAGTAGCCGACGAAACCGGCCTCGACATAGGCAATAACATCGACGTTGTCGGTGAAGATGGGTTCAAGCTGATCAAGATGTTGCATCACCACGTTGATAGGGGCGTCCGGTGTGCGCGGATCAACACCCGCTGGCTTATCTGGTCGCCAGACGTAGGCAAAGCGTGGTATCAATTTGACACCAGCCTCACGCGCAACCTGCAGGTCATTCACGATAGTATCTAAATAATCCTCAGAAATCGAGTAGTTGGTAAATTCTTTCAGGTGATAGATTTTGCGAACAAGGGTAACGCCTTCTGCACGATATTGCTGGACCTGTTCTAATGTCAGCGGTGAGACAGGCGCGTCCAGACTGTAGTCCGGTGTGAGAGATTGGAACCAGCCTCGCTCAGGGTTTGGGAACAGATCGTCAGTTGGTTGATAGCTGATGGTTTGGAGTGTATTTGGGCTTGACTGTGCAACCGCTCCAATAGAGGTGTACATCAGACTTAAGCTACCGACAGTCAGACAGAGGAGCAGGGCAAACATGCGGACCCATAATTGTATGGGGATAGGGTTCTGTTGTTGCTTGGGCAAACTTGCTTTCGTGATGGAGCGAGAACGTTGCTGCATTGCCACATCTCCTTAAACAACACACCTCAATAAAATACTTGACACCTAAACTATTAATAAAAGGGAAACATAGTACACGGCTAGTACTTGAGGTATATCATACGCGATCCACAGGGACCATGGCTAGGCAAAAATGCTCATACTATGGTCACATTACTACAGATGCACAAAAGACCTCAAAATCCTCATCTTTATAGCATAAATACTGATTCAACAACTACTCACCCTATAACATTGTTCCAAGTACATGTGGCACTTCAGCACACTGCCACACTATGTGGGACAAAAGTACTACCAAACAGCGGATATCTTCACAGACATCGCATTACCCCTTCACATCTTCTTCACACCTTCCCACTAAAATAACCAACGTAACGTCGGTATACGCTGATGACCCAGACATACAGACACATCACTTTTTGAAAACTACGGAGATTAATCATGAACAAACTACTTATTGGCGTCGCTAGTGGAACTGTCGCACTGGCTATTGCAGGTGGCGCCGTTTTCGCAAGTAGCTCCACAACGACCTCGAACAATGATATTGTTGTTGCACAGGCTACAGCCGAACCAGAAGTCCAGTCAGAGCAAAACGGCCCTGAGAATCGCGGGACACGCCAAGGGCCAGGTCGGGGGCAGGGCGGCCTCACCGCTGCCGCATTAGTCAATGCTACGGCTGAAGTCACCGGGCTGGAACGATCGGAGGTCGTGGATGCCATACGTGAGGGTAATAGCATGGCGCAGGTCGCTGAAGCCAACGGCTCCAGTAGTGATGCGGTACTGCAAGCCGCACGTGAGAACGCTCAGGAACGACTCGATGAGGCTATTGCCAACGGACGCATCACGCAAGAACAGGCCGATGCTGCACTGGAACAGTTTGATACCCAGGCACCAGAAGTCATCAATGACACCGAATTGGCCGAGAACTTTGAGCGCTCAGGCAGACGTGGGCGTGGAGGACAGGCCAAGCTTGTTCAGACAACCGCAGAAGTCTCTGGCCTGACTGCACAAGAAGTTGTTGAGGAGCTGCGTAGCGGCAAGAGCATGGCCCAGGTCGCTGAAGAGAACGGCTCAAGTGCCGACGCAATTCTGGCAGAACTACGTGCTGATGGTGAAACACGGCTGGACGAGATGCTCGAGCAGGCTGAAGAGCGCATTAATGAAACCGATACCCCAGAACAACCATAAACTAAAACGATAGAATGAATAACAACCCCGAGATGACTCTCGGGGTTGTCTGCGTTTGACAGCAAGTGAGCGAATTACATACCCCGATATGACTGATCAAGCACTTCAACAATATGTTTTACGTGCATATGGCTATCACGCAGCTGCAAGCCCCCGAGCAGTTGGGCATGACAACCGGGATTAGCAGTCACCACGACATCTGCACCAGACGCCTCAGCATTATCCAGTTTGCGATTGCCCAAATTGCCAGCCATCTCCGGCTGGGTGATGTTGTAAACTCCTGCCGAACCACAACACATCGACGACTCTTTCATTTCGACAAGTTGCAATCCCGGAATTGACTTGAGTAGTTTCCGTGGCTGTGCAGTAATGCGTTGGGCATGCGCGAGGTGGCATGGTTCCTGATAGGTCAACTTCATCGATACTGGCTTCAGGTCACGGGTGTTAAAATCAATCGATACCAGAAACTCGTTAATGTCTTTGACCTTGGCAGAAAATGCTTTGGCACGTTCAGCCCATGCAGGGTCGTCTTTGAGTAAATGACCATATTCTTTCATCGTCGAGCCGCATCCGGCTGCATTGACCACAATCGCAGCAACACCAAGTGCTTCAAATGCGGCAATGTTACGACGAGCCAGATCACGACCACCATCAAGATCACCACCGTGGGTGTGTAACGCGCCACAACAGGCCTGGTCGGGCGGGAGGATCACCGTACAGCCATTCTTTTGGAGCACACGGATCGTGGCTTCATGCACATCGGCAAACGCGGTGGACATAATGCATCCCGTCATCAGCGCTACGTGATGCAGGGATTGACCTTCAGCTTCGTACACCTGACCCTTGGGGACCACAAAACGGTCACTGACGGGCGGTAATAATACTTCGGCTTCATCCAGTTTGAGCAACTTGAGGATACCAAGTCGTCGGGCAAGTGTTTGCACACCTGTTTTCTGGTAGAGCCACAACATGCGTGAAAACAGACGAAAGAGAGCGGGGCGCTTGAAGAGCAGATCGAAAACGGATGTGCGGATGAGTTTTACGAGCGGAGATTGGCTGGGTAAAGTGCCATCTTCTCGCGCACGCTGGATTTGAACACGCGATGCTTCCAAAATTTCACCGTACAAGACGCCACTGGGACACACAGCCTCACAGGCACGACAATTGAGGCATTCACCCATCTCTTGTTGGAATATATCACTTTCCATGCCTATACGGCCATCTGCAACCCCTTTCATAAGCAAGATACGGCCACGTGGCGATGACATTTCCAGGCCATTTTCGCGATACGTAGGGCAGGACGAAAGACACATTCCGCAATGGATACAGGAGTTGATGACATCGTAGTTGGGGGTATCGGTGCCGTTGAAGGGGATACGACCATTCGTGATCTCTGTCTCGTTGATCATTGTGGCAACCTCGGCTCTTTTGATGTTTTGTTTTCGGATTGTGGCACAATATACCACAACTTTTTCCCCCTTGAGTTGAGATCTCGCAAGCGATAATAGCGATAGCATGGTCACAGGGCGCTATATCACCATTGGAGCATTTTAGCATTTTTATTCTGCGTTATGTTATCGCCTGATACAAAAAACAAGATCACCAGGTGAGTGCCCAGCATCAGTGAGCATCCGTGCGAGTTCGGTGTGATATTGTACATTATGCAGGATTACATGCTGTAGTGTATGCCAGACCAGGACACATGTGTCGCGTAGTTCATGCCAGCCTTTGCGCTCGATCTCAAGCATTGATATCAGTGCATCAATATCGGCTACATCTTCTGGATAGAAGTCCGGCATTGATACACTGGCAAGAGCATTACGCCAGAAATGATCGGAACCCAACAAATGAACAAACGTGTGGTGTACCCTGTTGTGGTTGTAGCCATTCTTCGCACGATAGACATCCTTGGGAAGCGCATGTGCCAACTCGAACAGGTATACGGCAGCCATGCTGCCGCACGCCCTAAAGAATATGGGGTACCATTAACGTTATGGAACGTTCTTTGACGAAGAATGTCAGATTAAGGTACTAGCGCGGTTGCACAAGACTAAATATATTGCCAGAATTATCTTTGAAAGTGGCTTCGATACCATAGGGTTGCTCTTGTGGTGGGGATAGGAACTCAACACCTTTTGCCTGTAATTCTGCGTAGGTCGCGTGGCAGTCTGCAGTATCAAACACGCCCATGCCCAGTCCACCGTTTTCGAGAATCGCCCGTAGATGACCAACCGCAGCTTCATCAAGCATATCAGAGGGCCTGACCGCAAAAAGGACCAGTTCAATGTCAGGCTGAGGTTTTGGTCCGACTGTGAGCCAACGAAACGTGCTATCCACCGTCATATCCGCACGTACCTCAAAGTCCAGTTTGTTGATATAGAAATCGAGCGCCTGCTCCTGATCAAGGACATAGATCGTTGCGTGTGATAACCTCTTGATCATGTAATCCTCCTTAAATAATGCAGTCTTACCACGAACAAATATGCTACTATTGTAGAGGGATGATCAAATACATGCTTCTCGAAAGTTGCGAAGTTGTACGCGTCATACACATCAGTACGAGATGGACACTACCTTCTGCAATCCTCTGAAGAAACAGGTTGGCACAAAGCGTCGTTCGAGATGAATGCCCTGAAATATACGGGCGCGGTATGCTTTGGGGGGATAGCCGGTACAGCGATGAAATAAGGTGCTGAATGAGCCAAGACTCTGAAACCCAACCGCGAAGCAAACTTCGGTAATACTCAGATCACCTGTAGCCAACAACAACTTGGCACGCTCAATACGTCGCTGGACCAGATACTGATGGGGCGTCTGGTGAAAGGTGTCACGAAAAAGGCGCAGAAAATGATAGCGTGAAAAGCTGGCTTCACGAGCAATCTGCTCTAAATCAAGTGGCGAGTCATAGTGGTCACTGATAAAATGGCGTGCACGGAGCAATTGTCGGTAGGTATCATTCCGGTATGAGGACATACTATCGTCCTTGTCAAAAAAGAACATATGTGCTTCTATTTTACTGCATGTGTCAAGGGACAGAGTATCGATCCAACTTCTGTTGCTCCAGAAACTGTTCTACTATTGGTTTGAGTTTGTCAGGCACTTCTTCCTGCACAAAATGACCCGACTCGGGGAATCTGACCGTCTCGGCGTTGGTGAACAGTGATTGCCAGCGAGCCAGATGCTTTGTTTTGAATAAGAGATCTTTGTCTCCCCACAGCAGCAGTGCGGGAATATCCTTGATACGTTCGCGCTGTGCCCATAATTCGTCATACCAGGCACTTGAAGCACGAAGCTCACGCGCCAGAATCCGTACCGACTGCCGATCACGTGGTTGCGGGAACGGCTTGAGGTATTGTTGATGAAGCTTCCTGGTTAGCTTTGAGCGATCACCCCACACCGATCTGAACACAACATGGACTTCATAGTTGAGTTGCTCGAACAAGAATGTGCCGACTGGCCCACGACCAAGGAGTCCCGCCGCCTCTGGAATGAGTTCACCCTGTAGCGACCACAGCCAGGTGTTGAACAACACAATGGCATGAACATTATCTGGTTGTGCGATGGCATAGGATAAACCGATAGGGCCACCGAAATCGTGCACCACCAACGTGAGGTTGCGGAGCCCCAAATGCTCGATCAGCGCCTGTAGCCGCCGTGCATGATCCCTGGGGTAATAGCCAACATGCTCTGGTTTGTCCGACAAGCCAAAACCAAGATGGTCTGGCACAATACAACGATAATGTGGTGCCAGCGACTTGATCATATTGCGGTAGAGAAATGACCAGGTCGGGGTTCCATGGAGCATTACAATCGGTGCTCCATGGCCTTCATCAACATAATGCATACGAGCCCCATCAATCTCAAAATGGTGAGACTCGAAGGGGTAAGCGACACGATCAATCCAACTGGTGTCCTGCATACGTTTCTCTTACTAGACTATATTTTAGTGTTCAAAAATTCAACTACTATTAATGTTAACATGTAGCAATTCACCTGTCACAAACGAATCTTTGCCTCACCTACCCAAGTGACTTGATCAATCTGATGCCTGTGTCTTTGTACCCTGGTCGCTGATAGAATCGTCGATTCGCGTCCTGTCGTTGCTGACCACTGTTGACCGTAACAACATCGCCTCCCTGATTGCGAAACCAATCCTCAGCAGGGAAGCAATTGCGGATGAGTCTTCGATGGTTGCTTCACGGATTGTCACGTTCACTGCGCTACTGGTTGGGTTCATTGTTGCTCCATACGTTCAGCTTCATTTGAAAACACATCATAGACGCCCAGGAGAATCGACCATATTAGAACCGCCTCACGAACACTTCTCCACAGGCGCGTCCTGTAAACTGCAAGAGGATTACTACCTCTTGACTCCAACAAACCTAAATGATTGACGGCAAGTCCAGCAATATTTGCTTCATATTGATCGCATAAAAACATCGCTCGTGGAAGATGGAACTCTTGCGTTATTACAATTCCTGTGGAGGACGTTCTGGCAAAATGTCTGCACGTATCGCCAGTATCAATGCCTGTTCGATCAGTTGTAATATTTTCCTGAGGAATACCCTGTCGTATTAAATAAGCTGTAATGGCATCTGCCTCAGCGTTATGACGATTGTCTCCAGAGACAAAAACGTTATCGATGAGTTCATGTTGATAGAGCAGAATAGCAGCATCGGCTCTTTCTTGTACGACCGCACTGAGTGAACCATCCGGGAAAACACGTGCTCCAGGTACAATCCCATACTCTGCTGGGGAGAGTGTTGTTGTTTGGAAATGTATTTGTGTCGCGTACATTGCCCTGATCAGCAGCAGTGGTGCAAAAACAACCGCACACACGAAAATCACACTGGCGACTCCCCAAAACCAGGTGCGTTTTCTCAAGACGCTACCTCACGTTGATAGTCGCATAAGCCATCACCGCTTTCAATTAACTCCTTCAGTCGCTGTGTGAAACGTGCAGCCGGTGCGCCATCGATAATGTCATGATCAAAGCTGATGGTAACACTCAGGTACTCACGGGGTTCTATCCGATCCTCAACGATACCGGTTTTCTTAGCGATACCTCCCAGCGTTAATTGGAGGGTATGGTTTGAAACTGGAATACCCCAACCACTTCCTGCGCCGAACATCCCAATCGAAGTCACCAGCACTGTACCATAGTAGTCTTTGATAAGTTGCGGATTCTGCAAAAGAATCCACAGGAATAAGCGCCTGGCAAATCCAGGCAACAAAACAAACCATTGTATGAACTTGGATTCTTGGCTGCTCTTGTGTCCCTGTTGGAATGTCCGGATTTCGTGGTGGATCTCTCGGAAGGTCTTCTTGTTAACTCCTCTGAGAATGTGAGGCCGAATCGTCTTTTTACCATCCACTTCAACTTCAAACAGCGTATTCACATCCACTTCATCGAACAGAATCAGTTGGTTCCGCCAGTTTCGATACGCATGCATATGCTTGTTCATATCGATTGCTTTTCCCAGACAGGCCAGGATGAACGCCGAAAAGGAGAGGGTTTCGCCCGTTTGAGCCTTGTGCTGACGCATGATCTCACGAGCGTGTGAGATATCAAACTCCACCAGTCCATGCACGGTATGCTGCTTGAGTCCCATCCGCCCACCATCGACCATGAGAAGCCGTTCTCTGGGATAGGGCAGGGAGGTATGATTATAGTGTTTTCTTTTCATCGCTTGTACTCATCATTGATCATACACACAGGCACCAATCCAGCTTCCACCGACATCGCTACCTGGAGCTTTTCATGGCTTTTACATGCGTGAGCGTGGTGTCGTTTTTCAGTCGTGTGTATTCATCAGACTCGCATGGATAGAGGGCAACTCTTGATTCGTTATCATAATGAATGCCCCATCCATAGGTTTTACCCAGTGACGACGAACGCAAACATGCCTGACCTTTTGAAAAAAAGACATTTCTGGCACTAGCCCATTCTGCCTCATCTATACCATTCCTTGCCACGTAGATCGTGAAAATCACATCATCAGAGGTATATTGATATGGATTGTCGTGAATCATCTCATACTGCATTCGCGCCACGGTTTTTGCTTTCTTCTCCGGGGGAATAGTGCCAACATCAGCCTTGCAATCATCGGCGACTTCGATAAACACGTTGGTATAGTTCGTCGAGTGCATTGGTACCTCCTACAAATTCGCGACTAGCACGCACGTTTTACTATACACCATTGAGCAGGCACATGCAACGCTTCATCGACGATCATCCTGAGCGGCTGACGAAAGCCTGCACCTCCTCAACCCCTTCGAACCTGCGCCAATTCAAGCCCAGTTCGGTGATTGGAATCGAGTCTGTTGCGCCATATTGCTCCTTGGAGAGCGGCTCACCGACGTAAAGTTGTCGCAGGTTTGGCAGACCTACGAGTGGAGAGAAGTCGGTGACGGCGGTGCCTTTCAGATCGACAGACCAGAGTTCCGGCATCTTTGATAGAGGCTCAATGCGCGTAATCTCGGTTCGTGCAAGGTTGATGTTTCGCATAGTATGTAAACCATCAAGCAGATCAATATCGGCAAAATCAGTAAAATGCAGGACGAGCATCTGGAGTGCGGTCAATGTAGATAGTGGAGAGAAATCGGTAATGGGAGCACCACCAAGTTCGAGCCGTTGCAGCTGCGTTTTGCCACGAAGCGCACTGATATCGCGCACACGGATGTAGGAAGCACGCAGCCTTTTCAGCAATGTTAGATTGGTCAGCGGATCAAAATCTTCGATGGCGGTACCGACCATAAAAAGATCTTCCAGCGTCTCACAATGCGCGATTGGCGCAAGATCAGTCACTGACGTGTCATGAAGCCAGAGAGTCTTGAGATTCGGCAGCTTCACCAGTGGTGAGAGATCGGCGACGGCAGTATGGCCAATATCAAGGAATTCGAGGGAGGGCATCTCTGCAAGTGGCGCCAGATCGCTGATGCCAGTGTAGGACACCCACAACTGTTTCACATGTTGAAAGCCCGCCAGCGCCGAGAAGTCGTTTAGTTTGCGGCTGCGCGAGAGATCGAGTGCCTCTTGATCTTTGATGTTCATTGCTTATCTCACCGTTATCTGCAGATCGTCGGATCCAAAGCACACATAGCCTTTAAGGTACGTATTGTGCTCACAGATCGTTTCACTGGTTGGGAGCGGGATTGACTTTATTGGGGGGAAGAGGAGGTAGGATAGAGAGGAGATGTACAAATACCTGTTAACTTCTGTCTTCTGGTGATGGATACATCCTTTGTATGTCATTTGCCGTTCGCTGTTCCAACAACCACTGATCAATAACAGTAGCAGCATCTTCTAGATTTGACAGAAGCACTTGACCCTCTATCTCAAACATACGACTCTCTGCAAAAGTGAGCAACTCAACAGAGTAACCTGTCTTGTCTAACGCAAAGGCAATTTTACGATGATATCTTGGTTCGTCTAGCAGAACAAGTGGATACTGACTGTGAATAAATATCCTGGATGTATCATCAAGTGCTTCTGCTAATGGTAAAGACAATTTCTGAGATATATCTCGAATAGCATCAAGCAAGCTATCGTAAGGTCGAAGTTCAGGCAATCCGCGTCCTTCTCGATTTTGCGATGCAGTAAGTGCATCTGTTAAATCGTGTACAAATTGCGCCATCTCAGATACTCGAGATGCCCACTCTTTCAGTTCATCAGGATTTTCGCATGTTTCAGGTTTCTCCAAGAAACGATGTAATAATTCTGCATATCCACGAATAGCTGATAATTTGATAAGAGAATCCATACGTAAAACAGCTAATTTTCGTTCAGCAGAACTGTCTCTAAATGAAAATCTAAATACATCAAAATCTGACATAGTCGTAGAAAAACGCGATATTCACTATAAGAACTACATATTTCAACGACAGCACGGCCTCATACGGATTTATGAAGAATATGTCTGCCTGACCAAAGTTTTTGGTGGCTTTAGGGCCTTATTTTTTAGTTCTCTTTTTTGCTTTTGGCTTGGGAGCAGGAAGTTCTTTCTCAGTAATAGCAATTAATTCAGAAAGCCATTCAGCATTATCAATGTGTTCTTGAATAAGTAATGATGGTTTCGCTCCTGGATAAGCCGGAGCTTCCACAAAATCGCCAATAAATGCTTTTCCCGCATCGGTTGCCTTTACAAATAGCTGACTATCACAAACAAGCGCAACGACCTTTCCCTTAAAGTACAAAGTATAGCCACCAAACATTGCTCTGAATGACATTTCACATTCATCAGCGATTTGCTCCACAATGTATTCAACAAAAGCTTGATCTGATGCCATGACTACTCCTGCGCTAAAAGCGCTACTGGGCAATATAACGGCTTGACGCTTAGCTATACCACTCCGATAGATTGGAAAAGCTGTAGAACATCATACGGCTTTCAAAATCGGCCTAATCTCACTCGACACGCAGAGCGTCAGGTACAGCGGCTGGTTGGCCGACGCTTACAGATCATTTGAGCGTAGTATATTTGCTTGCCTTGTCAACTACGATCGAATGGTTGAACATGGTCAAATGTAACCAGACTTTCAAAGCAATCTCGACATACATATTCTAGACGTTCATCTTCTAAGATGTTGACATGAATCAACTCAAGATCACTGAAATAAAACGGTCCTATGCACTTAGCACAATAGACAGTATCTTCATTGTAACCACAAGTATAACAGACAGCATACAAAGAATTAATGTTGCCAATATCGTGAACAACAATTGTATCTGCATTGCATATTTTGC
Source organism: Chloroflexi bacterium AL-N1 (assembly GCA_013122435.1). Lineage (GTDB taxonomy): Bacteria > Chloroflexota > Chloroflexia > Chloroflexales > Roseiflexaceae > AL-N1. The sequence continues at coordinate 2,714 of WYDT01000042.1, read as the reverse complement.
GAATCCATAGCTCTTGTTTGTCTATATTTTCTTCCTCAATCCTTTTAACAGCACGACTCCTTAACTCTTCAAAGTAAGCATTTATTTTGATGGCTTGTGACCACAAATCTGTTGGTAAGTTCATCTCGATGTTTTGCTGTAGCTGATTCCTATTAAACTCGAGATAGAAGCCAAGAAGTATTGAAAAAACGCTCTTGATTGTAGGAGTTGAAAACTCAAATTCATAGTGCGTTATCAAATTCCTCCATTCACGAGCTGTACGAATTGCATTTAGGTCTCGCTCGGATAAATTAACCTTACCTGCTCTAATCAATCTCTTTAGAGAAACCTCAAGTGAGACACTATGTTTTTGATCATCAACATTGGCGAATACCAGAACGGGATGCTCTCTCCTCAATCGCTCTTTAATCGCTAGTTCAATGGCTTGTATAAGCGATAAAACGGCAAAATTCCCTTGACTAGGCGTCTAATCAGCAAGAACTGCTTTAGATAGAGCTTCCGTTGCAAAGCTGATAGAGTTCTGCATTAGAGACATTTGTAGCTTGTTCATGAATCTGCTACCCTTGTTGTGGATATAGCTACCTAGCGGAAGACAGAGTATATTGTACGTACAATAACCTGACAGACAGGTTGAGAATCATTTGTGTTATATCTCATGATAGGATGTGATAGCGGACACCCACCTACTAATTAGACGGAAGCCTTTCCATTTATATCTCCAATAAAAATAAATACACGCACAATATTTCACATCCCATTCAAATATTTCAGTCTTCCAACTATACGCTAGAAACTTACCAACCAGATGCACTTAGGGTCCACCAACTGACCTGCCTTCTTAACGCAGTACCTACTTACGCAATCGTGTATGGAGTAACGACGGAGGTATCTGACGTTGCACATCGTCGACATAAGCAAGCCTTTGTGCGATATCAGCGTCCAATACATCTTTATGGTCCCAATAGTAAGCCAGTGCGGAATACACCTGCCCAAGTGATAAATAAGGATGCTGATACTGGGCCTCTTTAGGGCTCCAACCATAGGTCAATGTGTCGAGCACCAGTTCAATCACTTTCATCGTGGTCCCTTCAATGTGCGGAACACCGTGCTCATCGAGGACAACATGCGCGTAGGTTGTTGCAGTGGTTGCCATGGCACTTTCTTTGTTCGAATAATTACAGAACGTGGCATCATTATAGCACGTGGGTGTCTAGCGAAGGAGTAGTTGTGTATGATGGTTGTGGCACAGATATGAGCCGGCGCTCTGCTCAGATTAAGCCTTGGCATTTCCTCGAAAGCGTTATGCAAACACCATGGTTATTACTTATTGTGTGTTTCCATGTATAAACGGAGAATACGATTAATTGATCGTGGATAATCTTTATCGTGGTTCTTGAACCATTGCATAATATCTGCATCAAGCTCGATGATGCGACCGATCATTGCTGGTGGAATAAGGAGTTTCGCACGTGCAAAAAAAGCTTCTGTAAGTGGCGAAATATCACTTGTATCGATCTCTTCGTCCGTCTGTTGTGCTAATCGCTCCCAATCAGTACGGGTATGCTTGCTCATAGCGTTGCCGCTCATATTTCGTTGCCTTTCGAGCAGAAATAATACGAATGGCATCATTCTCTCGCTCAGTATAAACTATTACAGCGATGATTATATGAAGTGGACCGATACCAATTCACCGTTCTTCACCAAATTGCATGGATACTGGATGGGCATCACTCTCTGTTCAATCAATAATCTATTCCCAAAGTCCATAATCAACGATGGAAAAGGTTTTCTTGATTGAGGTAATACTACCAGGAGCATAGCAAATAACTGCCTTGTCACTTAGCTTCCATGGATGTCCATTTCCATTATTACGCTCCCAACCGATCAGGGGTTCTATCGAACCAATGACGTTGGTGGCTTTTTCAGTTTTGAGGTGGGCAGTGATATGACTATTTTCTGCTACCTGAATCTTTGGTTCATCTCCATTATATGTTTCATCTTGTTTGCAGACAACTGGCCGTACACTTCCCCAGCCATAACCACGTTCCCCACCAAACTGGAGTTTAGACAGTGCATCTTGCCAATTTTTCAGCTTTTCATCCAGGTTGTTTTGCGTATATAAGACTCCTTTAAGATAGACCGATTGTCCATCACAGGTGCAGGGGGAAATAAACTCAGTCTCATGGAGCATGCCATCCTCGGCTGACTGATAGGTATAATCAAGTGCGGTGCTCGTATAACTGTCCAAAAAGAGGTATTCAAAGTCGCGTTCCCAAGGATAGTAGAGAGTATAATCGCTGTCAGTCTGCAAAGCAGGGTAAAGATAGGTGAAACGGAAATTATCCTTTACAAGTTTGCCTAACTCTTGATACATCTGACCATTTGCGCCTTGGTTTGCTTCACGTGTGAGACGGGCAGTCAGAGCAGCCCAGAACATTTTACCTGTGACATACCCCCGCGTTTGTTGCAAATTACTCACCTTCCGCCAGCCGACATGCAAAGGAGCCAACAGACGAAAAACGAGATCATATTTCTGCCAATTCATTTGTTCGCCGCCTTTGCTCCATAACGAGCGTAAATGAGCGTTTGTTCGTAGAGTTCTTTGACCAGCAACAAGATATCTAGATCATCACACACTGTATCCGCAAAAAATTGGAGTCAATGCCATTCAGTTAAGGCGGTTTGGGGCGTGGGAATGCGCTGGCCGGAGGGGA
>WYDT01000041.1 GCA_013122435.1 Chloroflexi bacterium AL-N1 | reverse complement strand
TGATGTGATGTGATGTGATGTGATGTGATGTGATGTGATGTGATGTGATGTGATGTGATGTGATGTGATGTGATGTGATGTGATGAATATACCACATCACTTTTAGGAAGTCAATATGTTTTCTATTAAAATATCTTGGTTGCTGTATACTTGTAGTTAACACGTAGCTTTAGGATTGATGTACTCTGTAAAGAAGTGTGTATATCCGCATTTATTTCAGAAGTTATCGTTATTGCCATCCGGCATGCGTTGGGATACGTGCCACCGCAGCTTGATCTGCCCGACGAGATTGCGACACTGGCCGAGCAGGTCGTTGTGTTGAGGCAGGGCCATGTGATCGACGCAGACACGCCCGAAGCCCTGTGCTCCTGGGCGCTGGGCAGCCTATCTGTTGTTGCAGCAACGTGTGGAGGTCGCACAGGAAAGCAGTAGAGATAATGAGACAGGTTTGTGCTGGTCATTCTGATGCATTTATTTCATATAATTTCCAGCGTATCTCGATCTGGCAGCGGTGGAAACGGCATGGTCGGCAGTGTCTGGTACCAGTAGGCCACGGAAGCAATATCGTCCTGTAGGGGGAGATAGCGCCCATCACTGCGCCAACTCAACGCCTGAATGGTGATCCGCAGATCGTGTTTGAAGCGAATCGGGTCGCTGATATGCCAGCGGTACAGGCTAAAACGTGTCTGCGACTCATAGAGGCCATCGGGACGAATCACCAAGGGCATGCCGCTGTAGGGCGTCGTAAACTCGCGGTAGCCGCCCTGCTCTTTGCCAACGTCGAAGTTGTATGAGCCGCAGAAATAATCTTCGGTGCCGGTGTCACAGATCGTTGGAAAGTCGCTGTCGCCATTAAGGTAGAATTTTATTTCGCCTTCGCCCCACCAACCATTGTTGTTCACGCCCCACGCCATGGCCGTGCCGACATACTGGCCATGGCCCTGCACCCCATCGAGGATGGTGTATGGCTCTTTGTACGACAGCGGATTGACGCGCCGAAACTGTGCGTGGAAGTAGGCCGCATCCTTGGGTACGCTGGTCAGTGTGTAGGTGATCTGATAATAGAGCACCATTGCGTCATCGGCAATATTGGTGAGCGTGATGCGGCAGCGTGAACGAAAAGGCATCTCCCAGTAGGAGTTGAAGGCGCTGCCGGGATTGACACACACAGCGAGTGACGAAATCTGCCCATAGCGATTCCACCCACTTGCAAAGAAATCGCCAACGGGGCATTCCACGGCAGGATGGGGCTGGTCGTCCCAGTAGATGCGGAGGATGCTGAACCGCCAGTGACCGGTGGGCGTGAGCCAGATATGCTGGATCGCTCCTGGCCCCTCGATATCGGCCAGCGTGCGACATTCGCCGGGGGCTACTTGGATCGAGGGCGAGATCTTCCATCCCTGGCCCAGATCACGGGCGCAGTGTGCTTCGGTGCCTTCGGTGGCCATGCCGCCTTGGCCCTTCTCGCCAGTAAAATTTTCCGGGCTGATCGAACGAGTCTCGGCGGACGAAAGACGCCAGAGATTGCCAAGATGCGTGCCAAGCCCGTTAAAGCCTGTCACCTGTTCCTCCTGATCTATTCCTTGATTGGACTTATACGGCTGACACCAATTCTACCGTAATAATCTGCCAGGGTGCGCACACCAGTGATAACGAATCGCCCGTCAGTGTGAGCGTCTCTTCACGCTGTTCATCCAGATTGACCCGATAGGCCGCCTGCCAGTTGCCGGGAACTCGCAATTGCCCCTGGATCGTTTCATCGGTTGTGTTATAACAGCGCACAATCACACTTTCACGATCCTCGGCTCGCTTGATCGTGGTGAGTTGGAGTGCCATGGGCTCAAGCGCCAAAAAGCTGTGTGTAGACGGTAGATTCCCGCTGTGGTGTGTCGTTTGATGTGCACGCAACGGTGCATTGAAGGCCGCTGCCGCTTCTGCGAGAGCCGCATGTGGATCATTTGCATGAGGAACCATTGCATACTCAAAACGATGTGTTCCCAAACATTGTCCCTCCGGCACGGCATCGAGCGGGGCGTAGGTCTGAAAATCGACAAACATATACCCAATGCTTCGTAGCAGAGTCAGCTCTAGTTGACCGTCTGCGCGTGCATCGTGTTCGTAAAGGCCCCGGCTCAACAGTGCCAGACCACGCCCATTCACCTGGGCATTGATCCAACTGCGATGCGGTCGGTCGCGGCTGGCCCACGGCCACCAGGATGGAATATCGATGGGTCGTTCCACAGCGCCAAAGGTCGTGTCAGACTGCACGGCGGTGATCGGTTCGCCAAGAGGAAATACCACGCGCAACCGATGATCGGCAACCGTATTGTCGATGGTCGTGGTGATTTCCACGCGCTCTGCACCACGCAGCAGGCGCACCCGTGAGCGAATAGGCACCTCGATAGTCGTATCTGCCCGCCCTTCACGATCTGGGCGAGCGGCTAGCGGTAGTTGTGGTCGCACGGTAAGTTCTAGTTCTGCAATGACTGGCCCATCACTCAGCACCGCTAGCTCCACCTGCCCGATGGTCTCAACAATGGTGTCGTGCAGTGGCTTGATATGATTGTACTGATCACCAATATCGCCCTCGTCGCGGAAGAAGTGCAGCCGTTCATACGTCAAACCAGTACGCTTATCAACAATGGTCAGAGTGCTGTCGGCTGCCACGGTGACGCGGAGATACTCATTCTCGAGGGTTCCGGCATGCACCATACTGCCACCGCGCTGGGGTCGCTGCGGCAGCAGCCGTGCGGTGTAGACGCGATAGCCACAGGCTGGCAGTTTCTCACAGTATATGGCTACCGTATAACGGCTGACTGGCACTTCGTGAGGTGTTGCGATTGGCGACAGCGCTTTGCGGGTACGCTGCACCCGCTGCAACACTTGGACTGGGACTGGCTGCCCCTGATCATCAAGGAGTTCCACCGCACAATACTCAGATCGTAAGGCAAAATCCAGCTCGACCACCACCACGTCGTTACGGGTCCGTGGCAGCGGATTGTGCACCAGCAGCGCCGTCGTTTCCAGTGCATTGTCTGTGTCGTGTGCTGTGGTATCGGCATGGGCAGCGATGTGCCGCATTGCCCGATTGAGTAGCTCTTCACCTACCTGTGTAGCCTGATCAAAACGAGGCCACATCTCACGATGCACTTGATCAATCGAACAGCCGCAGATGGAGTCATGTGGATGGTTTTGCAACAACAACTTCCAGGCGTAGTGGAGGAAATCACGGTCGTAGGAGGTACCCAGCAACGACGCCCATGTCTCATACGGCTCGACCCAGTACTCCAGCAGCCGCTCGACGGCATTGTTGGCTTGCTTTAAGCCCACCCGTGCCGAGCGGACACCGGTCAGCAGGGTGCCTTCATCCTCATTGGTCAACTCACCATCCACGGTTCGCAAATGGTCACCTGCTACGCCTTGCAATGCTTCGATCACATCGGGCAATCGTGCATGAATCAGGCGACCCTCCTGCAAACGCTGCTCCAACGAACGGCGGATGGCGGTCAGGTTGTCCTGAGCCACAAAATGATCAACGCCATTCATGAGGATGAGATCCTGACCTGCTCCGACCTGTTTGAGCCGCTCGGTCACCTGCTGCACAAAAGCCAGCGCCTCGTCCGGGTCTTCAGGGAAGCGTTGTGCGTTGTTATACCAGGTCGCCAGAAAGATACCAAGTAAACATGAGCCGTCCAGTCCACGCCACCAATACTCGGTACCACCGGTCTGGCTGCGGAAAATGCCTCGTCCGTGGACAAAGGTGTCGAGTCCAAAACTACGCATGAGTTGCGGCAACTGGGCGATGTGGCCAAATGAGTCGGGCAGGTAGCCCACCATCATCGGCTCACCGTATCGGCGGGCAATCCGCAACCCCATTTGCAGGTTACGAATTATGGCTTCACCAGACACCAGAAATTCATCAGGCTGCACATACCATGGACCAATCAGGATGCGACCCTCTTCGATCAGCGCACGTAATGCTGCTTCACGGTGTGGGCGAATCTCAAGATAGTCTTCCAGCACAATCGTTTGACCATCGAGATGAAAGTAGCGAAATTCGGGATCGCGTTCGAGCAAATCCAGTAATGCATCCATCATCTCCACCAGACGAAAGCGAAATTGCTGAAAGGTCAGATACCATTCCCGGTCCCAGTGCGTGTGCGAAATAATATGCAGATTGAGGGGTTTTGTCATATATCAACCTTTCAAACCAGTAAACGTAATACCACGAATGATCTGCCGCTGAAAGATCACAAACAGAATCAACGGAGGGATGCTTGCAATCGCCAGCGCCGCCACAATCAAGTTCAGGGGCTCCTCAGCCCGGTTGCTCAATCGGTACAGTGCAACCATAATCGGCTGCAGATCTGTGTTGGTCAACACCAGGAAGGGCCAGAAGAAATCCTTCCACGACCCGATAACCGAGAAGATCGACACAACGGCCAGCACCGGTTTGGAGAGTGGCAGGGCAATACGTGTAAACATATGCCAGGCGCTTGCTCCATCGATATAGGCTGCATCAGTCAGATCAACGGGGACTTCATCGAAAAAGCTCTTCAGGATAAAAATGCTGAATGCACTTACGGCACCAGGCAACCAGACCGCCCACCATGTATCAATAAGTCGGACGTTGAGTAGCGGCACATTGACCACTGTCAGATATTGGGGGATCAGATACGCAGCCGGTGGCACCATCAGGGTGCTGAGGAAGAGGAACAAAATAATATTGCCAAACGCCGGTTTGAGCTTTGAAAGTGAAAATGCCGCCGTCGCTGAGACCAGAATCTGCAGCACCCATGCGCCAAGTGTCAAGCCAATCGTGTTGCGGAAATACAGGTCATAGCGCAATCGACTCCAGGCTAGGGGGTAGTTGCTCCACTGTGGGTCTTGCGGCATGATGGTGGGGGGCATCCGAAACATTTCGGTGGTCGTCTTCAATGCGCCGCTGAACATCCAGTAGAGCGGGAAGATTGTGCTTAGGGTGAGCAACATGAGCACTACAAACATGGCCCAGTACCTGAAACGAGCACCAGGCTTGCGCGACTCCAATGGCGACAGGAGTGAGCGCTCTTTGGTCTCGAAGCGCCGGCTTTGCAGCCCACCACGGCGTGGCAAACGAAAGGCCATTAGTCCTCCCCCCCGATACGACGTGTTAGCCACAGATACACGATTGAGAAAGCGACCAGCACCACGAACAGCATTAAGCCCAAGGCCCCTGCTGCGCCAAAGTTACCATACTGGAAGGCATAACGATACAGGAGCAGCATCACCGTCAGTGTGGCATTGACCGGCCCACCATCGGTCATCACAAATGGCTCGGTAAACACCTGCATGGTGCCGATGATTTGGAGCACCAGCAAGATCAGCATCACACTACGAAGCTGTGGTAAGGTCACGTGCATCAGGCGTTGCCCCACATTTGCGCCGTCGATCTCGGCGGCATCGTAGAGATGGGCCGGGATGCCCTGCAATGCTGCAAGGTACAACAGCATAGTGCCACCAGCGTTCGCCCAGGTCGAGAGGATCACCAGCGAGAACATGGCTGTATCAGGCGATTGCAACCAGAGTTGTGGCGGTAGTTGGAACATCCGAAGCAGCGTGTTCATCAAACCAGGACCAGGATCGTAGAACCACTTCCAGAGAATGACCGAGACCATAGGCGGCAACATCACGGGCAGATAGAATGCGAGCTGGAAGTAGTTTCTGCCACGCCGCATCTCATTGACCGCGAGTGCCAGTATGATGGGCACAAAGTAGCCCAGGAAAAAAGCCATACCTGCAAATTGCAGCGTGTTGAGCCATGCCTGTACGAACAATGGATCGTTGAGCACCAACTGGAAATTCGCCAGCCCGACCCACTGGGTTGGACCAAGCAGATCGACACGTTGAAAGCTGATGATAAAGCCACGCACAATCGGGTACCAGGAAAAGAGTGCAAACAGCATCAACGCAGGGAAGAGAAAAAGGTATGGCACGAGATTGTGCATCAACACGCGACGCCAGTAAACACGATCGCGGGATTGCCGCGTAGATTGAGTGGCAGTTATACCATCACGCATCGATAAGCTTCTCCAATGTATGGCATGCAAAGACGAGGAATGTTGTGGGGGTGTTAGCTTGCCACGTCTTTGCATGTCTTCTCGCAGATGTTGTCATCGCATCAGTAATGTACGGTTTAGGACGCCTCTGGTGCTGGCAATTGATCGAGCACCTGGGTTTGAAATTGTTGTACCGCGTCGTCCAGCACCTGTTGCGGATCAGCACTCTCATCAGTCAGGACAGCCTGCATGGCTGTATCGAGAATGGAGTACAGTTTTTGCGTCTCGATGGGAGGCTCAGGCCGCAACGCAACATCCGCTTCGAGGTAGGATGCATAGTACTCAGTCGGTGCATTGGCGTATCTGGAGAGAACCTCTTCACGTTGCTCCTGATACGGACCTCTGAACAACGGTAGTTGTGGCCAGCCTACTAATTCCCCCCGTTCGGCTTGCCCTTGCAAATCGTCCTCATATGCATCAATATTGAAGTCTCGAAAGACAGTCCATTCAAACGCCGCGTTCTGTACGTCGGGAGGGGACGAAGGATTAAACATCCAGGCAGCGCCCCCCGCGAGTGTAGCATTGCCACCCTGCTGCGGTAGCGGTCCAAAACCGAAGTCCTCAATGTTGGCTTCGTACTGCGCCTGGAGTGAGGAAAGCGCATCGGGTGCCATAATCGCCATTGCCACACGTTCGGTTGCAAGCAAGGGTAATATATCTTTGACTTCAAGCAATTGCTGCTCAGTCATTGACTGATCTTCCCAGCGCATCGCCTTGAGGGTTTCGAGTGCCTGGACTGCCGCTTCGTTGTTGAAGGTCGCCACCCACTGACCATCATCCTGCTGCTCCATCAAATCGCCACCAAAGCTGTACACCCAGGCCGTAAAATGCCAACCACCTTGATTGCCCTTACTCAACTCGGCAAAACCAGCCTGACCTGTACTCGGATCGGTTAATTGCTTCGCGTACTCACGCACTTGCTTCCACGATGTCGGTGGTGCATCCGGGTCGATTCCGGCCTCTTCAAAAAGCTTGCGGTTATAGATCAACCCAAGTGCATATCCACCACTGGGGATACCATAGATACGATCATTATCATCCTGCACAATTTCCAATACATCGGGATTGAAGCTTTCAAAGTGCTCCCACTCTTGCACCAGGTCAGTAATATCCGCAGCGTAGCTCTCTTCGATCAATGCCTGTGGCTCGGTAAATGCAACGAGAAATGTGTCTTCCATCGTGCTAGCAGCAAGCTTTGCCGTAAACGTCTCACGGTCGAAGCCTCCCTGGCGGGCATCAATCGTGACATTGGGCTCCACTTCCGCAAATGTCTCAAGTAATTGCTCATGGCGTGCGATATCAGCCGGGTTATTTTCGTTTGGAGCATTGGTCGTTGTTACAATGACCGCAGCATCGGTGTTTGGTTGTTCAGTATCCTCATTTGTGACTGCGTCCGATGGTGGTTGTTCTGGAGCGGCCTCATCTTCAACGGATGGTGCGTCTGCAGCAGATGGGTCGGAAGAAGCGGGGGCGGTAGTGCCACATGCGGTGACGAAAAGCGATAGAACGAGCAAGAGCGCAAGTTGACGAACAAGGCGCTGAATAAGAATTAGTATCATGAGAAACTCCTGTATCTCTCAAAACACGCTTAAACATCTAGCAAGTGGGTTATACACCTCCTTTCATTCGTGCGCGTTTTTGCAGCAATGGCAGGGCATCGTTGTGTTCGGCATGTAATACTGTTGATTCACGCACAACTACGCTTGTTGGCAGCACGAGTTCTGTGTCATTCTGTGGTCCATTATCAACCTGGGCTACCAGCAGTTCCGCTGCCCGTGCGCCAATTTCGTATTTAGGCTGTGCGACTGTTGTGAGCGGCACCGGCATATACGGCGCTATAGCGATATCATCGAAGCCTGCAATGGCCACATCGTGTGGAATGGACAGGCCGTGTACCAGAACACGCTGCATCACACCAAGCGCCACAAAGTCATTGATGCAAAATAAAGCTGTTGGTGGCTCCTGAATACGCAGTAACCTATCAAGCGGAGCCATCTCTTCATCGCCATAAATTGGCAGGCCATTATCTGGTGGCCGATCTTTGCGTAGTGCGAGTGGCACAGAAGCCAAAGGTAATATTCCTGCATCACGCACCGCTTGCTCATAACCACGCATACGTTCAGTGACACTGCTTGGCTGGTCAGGCAAACTCACACACACGATGCGGCGATGTCCCAGCGAAATTAAATGCTCAACCACACGATATGCGCCACTGAAGTTATCAACAAAGACACTCGCGGCTTGCAAATCAGGAATACGTCGATCAATCAGCACCAGCGGAAAATCAGCGGGCAGCAGTTGCCTGAGCATGACCGACTCGGTAATAGTGGCAAGTGGAAAGAGTAACAACCCACACACCCCCTCACGTCGTAACCGTTCGATCTGATATCGTTCCAGATCCAGATTGCCCTCAGAGTGGCAAAAAATGAGACTGTAGCCACGTCGACGTAGGACACTCTCAGCACCTTGCAAGATAGCAGACGTAAGTGAGTCGAGCAGGTATGGTACGACAATTCCAATCAACTGCGAGCGAGGGCGTTGTTCAGGAGCAGTGACAAAGGTGCCTTTCCCGGCAACACGCTCTAATAAACCCTGATTGACCAGCACATCCATCGCCTGACGCACCGTCCCACGACTAATACGGAATTGCGTAGCAAGATCCGTTTCTGGTGGTAAGCGATCACCTGCTGTGAAGGTACCCGTGTCGATCTGGTGTCGTAACACATTGACCAGTTGTAGATAGAGCGGAGACGAACTAGCTGGGTCAAGCATAGCCATATACTTCACTTGGATATTGTATAAATTCAGTAAATGTATAGACAATTATATACAGATATGACAGCTTGTCAAGGATCTAATACCGATGTCTATTTGGGTATTGCTGAGTGAAAACTGCTGCATGAGGTGAAGCGCTCAAGGTCGCCAGATGGCTTGTTGGTTTTACCTGGAACGATGGTTGATTGTCCATCCAAATTGAGATGAGATATGTAAGACTATGGAAGATCGTATTTACATACAATACTCCCCTTGACAGCTTATGTATAATACTCAGCCTAGGCGCTGGTATCGCTGGTGATCCACGCCTGCGGTGCCGTGCCGCGCCTCGACATTCTACCCACCATTCTTACACTCTTGACCATGTGGTCTTACACGATTGGCTATCTAGCAGTTTTGTATTGAGAAACTGCCATGATCGTGTGCTGCATTCATACTTGTTTCTACACACGGAGGTATGGATTATGGGTACATTAGTGGATCGTTTATCAGATCGGTTATCAGCATTAGATTGTCCATTTGCATCGGCGTTGCATCCGGCGGCAGACCAGGTACAACAGGGAACCTACGACTGGGCCAATTCCCATGGATTGCTGACAACTATGGAGTTACGACAGAGCTTTGCAGACCGTCAGTACGGTATCTTGATGGCACGTGCCTATCCCACAGCACCCATCGACATACTTCAGTTAATTGCAGATTGGAACACTTGGTTGTTTCTCTTAGATGATAAGTTTGATATCGATATGCTAGGTATGCATCCAACAGCAGTGCAGACTATGATTACTAACATTCTGACAACTTTCCGTGGAGAAACTAGAGGATATAATGATAGCACAATGACCGCAATTCAGGATCTAGCACAACGGATGCATATGCTAACTGATTCTGAGTGGCAAACACAGCTCTTGGCCGAATTGTCTCGTAGTTTTCAAGCTAGTCTCTGGGAAGCACATAATCGTGCGACTGTCACTGTGCCTAGCATTGCAGAGTATCGTACCCAACGCCCTTATACCGGCGCAGTGTATTGCTATCTGCACTGGATTGAACCTGCCTACTCATGTGTGTTACCTATGACACTTCGAGAACATGAGGTAGTTCAGCAACTTATCCGTTTGACTAATGAGATTATTTGGTTAGCAAATGATCTTATTTCATTTGAGCGCGAAGTGGCAGCCGGGGACGTGCACAATCTAGTTTATCTACTACACTACGAACGGGGTTTACCACTAGCTACAGCGATGGAGCAAGTTATACACGAACATAATAATGCACTGGCAACGTTTCAAGCATACTGTAATCAGTTGAGTTTCCGCAATAATGGCATTGATGAACAACTCCGACATTACGTGTATGGTTTACAACGATGGATACGAGCTAATTATGACTGGTCACAAACGACGATACGTTATCAACAAGAGAAGGCACAAGCCATTGGCGACAATACCACCAGTGAAAAATAATAGCCCTCCAATGGTAATCAAGCCCTTGTTGGTATGGTTAATTCCACTGATGGGGCTGTTTACAGCGGCCTTTCTGGGTATGGGAACTATCTTTGCCGATCCGACTACGTCAAAAACTGGATGGGTTGTGCTCAATGTGACAGTGATATTGATCATCACGTGGTGGCTGCCTCGTTATGCAGCGGAGGTTATAGGAATTACTCTTTTTCTGGCAGTGGCAGTGATTACATGGTTGCATCCAATCCTAGCTCCCAATAATGCAGTGGTGATGATGGTAATCCTTATGATAGTAATTCAGTATGGTGTACGACGATATCGTGCCCGTTATGCCATTGTGTGTTTTGCAGCCGCGGTAGGTATTATCATACTGGGAATGATCGCTCCAACAACCACTCACCTCCCACATAGTTTGCTTCAAGGATTATATCTGAGTTCGTTTACTGGTACCATTGGCTCAACTTTATTCCAGGTGTGGAAATTTAGTCAACAGTTGTATTACGCTCACGACTACGTACAGCAGATAAACCAGCGACTCCAGCAACGCACCACCGAACTACAGCAGGCTCTCACACAACTCGACGTAGCGAACGCCACGCTCCGCGACCTTGCACTTCGTGACCCGCTGACAGGCCTTTTTAACCGCCGCTATGTTGACGAAACGTTGGAAATCGAAATCCATCGTGCTCAACGTAGCGGGCTACCTATTGGAATTATGTTGATTGATCTGGATCACTTTAAGCACGTCAATGATACGTATGGACACGACATGGGTGATGCTTTGCTCCAGGCCGTCGCAACATTGTTACAAGACTACGTACGTAGTGGCGATATTGTGGCACGCTATGGTGGCGAGGAATTTCTTATGGTGTTGCCCGGTATTCCCCGGCCACCACTGCAAAAACGGGGCGAAATGTTATGTGCAGCAGTGCGCGCATTATGTGTTATACACAATGGGCAAGCACTGGGGAGATGTTCATGTTCGATTGGGATAGCCATATATCCCAGCCATGGGAGCGATGCTTTTGGGCTTATCAAAGCAGCAGACCAGTCACTGTATCAAGCTAAGGCCGCCGGGCGAGATTGTGTGGTGGTAGCGGACGGGACGATAGCACCACTTGATGGCGAAATCTGGCCACATGGATCTGTTGATTTACCACCAATGTAGCACCTATTCGCCACCAACCCACTCCCAAAATCCCCCACAGTTTGCATAACCGTGCTATACTCTACTCTCAGCAAAAGAGCTTCCGGAAGCTAAGCATGTTCGAAGGTTTTACTAAAACGCAGATAACAACAAGTGGCGCAACGATCAACCTCGTCTATGGTGGTAGTGGCCCGCCCGTACTCTTGCTCCACGGGTATCCCCAAACACACGTGATGTGGCATCGGGTGGCTCCCAGACTCGTCGAGCACTTCACCGTTGTTGCTGCCGATCTGCGCGGCTATGGCGATAGCTCCAAGCCATCTGGTGGAGCGGGACACATCAACTACTCCAAACGATCCATGGCACAGGACCAGGCCGAAGTCATGCAGGAACTTGGCTTCGAGCGCTTTGCCGTGGTCGGACATGATCGTGGCGCACGGGTCAGCCATCGACTCGCTCTGGATTATCCCGAACGGGTGCAGCGACTGGCCGTCCTCGATATCGTCCCCACCTATCATATCTACACTCACGTTGATCGAAATCTGGCCTCGTCCTACTATCACTGGTTTTTTCTCATCCAACCGTACGACCTACCGGAGCGCTTGATCGGTGCCGATCCAAGCTATTATTTGCATAAAAAAATGAGTATGTGGTTAAGCATTGACTTTATCGCACCCGAAGCGCTGGCAGAATACGAACGCTGTTTCAACAATCCGGATATGATTCACGCGTCCTGCGAAGATTATCGTGCGGCGACCACGATTGATCTGTTGCACGATGAGGTGGATCGTCAGCGAAAACTAGCATGTCCGCTCCTGGTTCTGTGGGGTGAAAAAGGCACGATGCATCGCTTGTACCGCCCCCTCGAGGTCTGGCGGGACTACGCCACCAACGTACAGGGCCATGCGATACCGACCGGACACTTTATCGCCGAAGAAGCACCAAACGAAACTATTCAATCATTATTAGCATTTCTTACCTAACATTATGCCCTTTTTTCAAAAAATTCTGATTGCAAATCGTGGAGAAATTGCCGTACGAATCATGCGTGCCTGTCGCGAGTTGGGTATTGCAACCGTCGCTGTCTACACCGATGTCGACCGTACCGCGCTGCACGTGCGCCACGCCGATGAGTCCTATCCGATTGGCCCAACCCTTGCCTATCTTGATGTTGGTGCAATTATTCGCGTGGCACAACAAAGTGGTGCACAAGCCATCCATCCAGGATATGGGTTTCTTTCCGAGCGTGCTCCTTTTGCCCAGGCATGTGCAGAAGCAGGAATCGTGTTTATCGGCCCTCCCACAGAGGCTATCGAACGGATGGGGTCGAAAATCGCCGCCAAACAGCTCGCCGAGTCGGTGGGAGTGCCAACTGCTCCAGGCTACTCAGACGATGACCAGAGCGTAGCACGGCTGCGTGCAGAGGCAGCACGCGTCGGCACACCACTGCTGATCAAAGCCAGCGCTGGTGGTGGAGGCAAAGGCATGCGGACTATTGAGGACTTGGCAGAATTTGAGAGTGCACTCGAAGGCGCACGCCGTGAGGCTCAAACCGCTTTCGGTGATGACACCGTCTTTCTGGAGCGCTTTATCACGCGTCCGCGACACATTGAGATCCAGGTACTCGCCGACACCCACGGCAATTGTGTGTCACTCTTTGAGCGAGAGTGTTCCATCCAACGACGCCATCAGAAGATCATCGAGGAGTCACCCTCACCAGCACTCTCGCCAGCACTCCGCACAGAGATGAGTGAGGCAGCAGTGCGTTTGGCACAAGCCGTGGGCTACTGCAATGCAGGCACAATTGAGTTTATGCTCGATGAAGATGGGCAATTCTATTTTTTAGAAATGAATACCCGGTTGCAGGTTGAGCATCCCGTGACCGAAATGGTGACAGGGCTGGATTTAGTTCAGCTTCAGATCGCCATCGCTGCTGGCGCCAAACTCCCGTTCACCCAGGCCGATCTGTCGCAACGTGGCCATGCTATCGAAGCACGTATCTATGCAGAAGATTCGATGAGCTTTCTCCCATCAACCGGACAATTAACACTCTTTATGCTGCCAGATGGTCCGGGTATTCGCAACGATGCTGGCGTTACAACAGGCGACGAGGTAACGGTACACTATGATCCGATGCTGGCCAAGCTCATCGTGACAGCGCCGGATCGGACCGCCGCAATTGCACGCTTACGACGCGCCCTGGCCGACTACGCCGTCTTTGGGGTAACAACCAATCTCGCGTTGCTGCAAGCTATCGCTGCTCACCCGGCATTTGTGTCCGGGGCCACCACCACCGACTTTCTTACCACCCACGATCTGAGTAGCACCATTGCCACCTCAGATGATGCGCCATCTGAAGTACTCGCTGCCGCTGCGCTCGGGGATACGCTTCCTGTACACTCTCACGGCACAGGAATAAATCATACCAATACCGGACCATGGCAATTGTTACGCCACAGGATGCGGTTGCGCTACACATACGGCGATGTTGAGCAAATAGTGCAATTGACCCAGAATGATGACACCTGGCAAATCCAGATCGATGACATAACCCATACTATCACCGTCATTGATGCTCAACCACACCAGTTTATACTGGGCTACCACGAAAACGCTGGTCAGCGGATCGAGCGTTTGGGGATGGTGCGCGATGGCAATATGTGGTATATGCGCTGGCATGGTAGGGAATTTCGAGTCGAACGCGTGCTCCCCCTGAGTGTCGATACACTTGGCAAAAGCGCACAGGGTGTTTCTGGTCACACTAATTTGGAATCGCCAATGCCCGGAACAGTGATTAAAGTCCTCGTCGAAGAAGGCCAGCATGTTGTCGAGCATCAGCCGCTGGTGGTGCTCGAAGCGATGAAGATGGAGCATATCGTGGCAGCCCCATACAGCGGTGTTGTGCGCCAGTTGCCTTATGCCGCTGGCACACTGGTCTCGAAAGGCGCCGTGTTGGTCGATCTTGAGGCAGCAGAGGAATAAAAGGAAGCACATGGATCAATCTGTTGTTATCGTCGGCGGGGGCTTGGGTGGGCTTTCGGCAGCCATTCATCTCGCCGCTGCGGGCCGTCGCATCACCTTGTTGGAGAAGAATGCTCGTCTCGGTGGCAAAGCCAACCTGATCGCTGAACAGGGCTATTTTTTTGACACCGGGCCATCGTTGCTGACTATGCCGTGGGTTGTGCGCCAACTATACGAGGTTGCGGGTAAACGACTAGAGGATGATCTGGAACTGGTCCAACTTGAACTAACCTGCCGTTATCAATGGCTCGATCATACGACATTTAACGCCTTTCAAACACTCCCGCTGCTACTGCAGGAAATCGAACGCCTCGAACCCCGCGATGTCGAGGGCTTTTTGCGCTTTGTTGCATATACGCGGCGGATCTACGATGCCGTTGCTGAGCCGTTCTTAAAAAGCCCCTTCGATGGTTTAGGAGATATGCTAACCCCGGCCCTTATACGAGATTCGTGGAAGATCGACTCACTCCGCACCGTTGATGCCTCCGTACGAAGCTTTTTCCGTAGCCCCTACCTGCGACAGGTCTTTAATCGATACACTACGTACAACGGCTCCTCACCCTACCGCGCCCCGGCTACATTCAATATCATTCCGTATGTGGAATTTGCCGAGGGTGGCTGGTACATCAAGGGCGGTATGTATGTTCTGGTTGAGGCTTTAACACGCCTGGCACAACACCTTGGTGTCGACATTCATACCGAGGCACCAGTCACGCGGGTTGCGGTTGAGCATGGCAGCGCCCGTGGTGTGATTGTCGCCGGTGAGGAGCGTATTGACGCCGATCAGGTTGTTATCAACGTGGACCCACACTATGCCTACCAACATCTGCTCCCACCCAAAAAATGTGTTGTGCAGGCCACACAGCAACCTGAGTTGTCGTGCAGTGGGTTTGTGCTGCTCCTGGGTGTCAATCGCATTTACGAGCATATCGCTCACCACAATATCTTCTTTTCACATGATTATCCACGTGAGTTTGCCGCTATTTTTGATAAGCGTATACCACCTGCAGATCCGACCATTTACATCTGTGCCAGTTCTGTAAGCGACCCGGACCACGCGCCGCCGGGCCATATGAACATGTTCGTGCTCGTGAATGCGCCAACCACCAACGGCCACGTTAACTGGCAGCACGAGGCTGAGGGGTATCGCAATATGGTCATTGCACGGCTGGAACGGATGGGGATGACCAACTTAAGCCAACACATTGTGTATGAGCAGATCATGACGCCTGCTGACATTGAATCGCTTTACAATGCACCCGGTGGTGCAATCTACGGACTGGCCTCGAACAACCTCTGGAGTGCATTTCTACGCCCACCGTTACGCGCACGTGATATTGCGCGACTTTACTTTGTTGGTGGTGGGACCCATCCTGGTGGTGGGATTCCGCTGGTGTTGCTCTCAGGACGTGCGGTTGCCCATCAAATGCTCAGTCGTTAAACACACAAAAGATTATCAACTGTGTGGCACATAGAGCATATTGCATGGCGTTCTGTTGGCCTCAACGATGGAGAGATGACAGAATCTTCACACCTCATCGTTAATTTACGATAGATTCGTTGACGAGACACCCCGTTGCTGCTATGATATTTGTGAAGCTCCAAGATGACATCGCAGAACACTGGTACATACACAACTGAATGACGACCTCTAAAAAGCAAGCGACGTACCCCTTTGTATGGTGGGATTGTACGGGGATGAACGTAAGTCGGGGGAAATGGTAACAAAGTGTATCTTTGCAGCCAGGGAGACCGACAGGCAAGCGCTTGGCTACTGATGAGTAGCGGGATGCTGTGTGAGTTTATATGAGGTTCTTTACGGAAAAACTCTAGTTATGGGAAAGAAGAGTAGCAACCATAGTTAAGAGTAGGATCTGAACGTAAAAGCTGGCACAATTCTCATGGGATTGAGGTTCGGGCGACGCTCAGGTAACCGTGGAGTAAGTTCAGGGTATGATGGATATGTAGCAGCAAGCGATAACCATCTTGGAGCGCTATTTTTTTGGCAGAAGGTGCATGCAGATGATGCGTGCACCTTTCGCGTTTATGCTGAAGCAATTCCCTCAAGAAACTTCCTGATGATCGGCCTCTGGGGTGCCACATCCACCAGAAAGGCATCGTGGCCTGCATGGGAGGTGATATCACTATGTTGGACCGGGCGGTCCACGTGACGCAGTGCATCGACAATCAAGCGGGACTCAGATGTTGGGTACAGCCAATCGCTGGTGAACGATAGCAACAGGAATGAGGCCCGGCTACCTGAGAAGGCTGCTTCAAGCGAACCATAGCGCGCAGACAGATCCCAGTAGTCCATCGCTTTGGTGATGTAGAGGAATGAGTTTGCATCAAAACGGGTGTTAAAGGTTTCACCTTGATACTCGAGGTAGCTTTCGACCGCAAACTCAGGTTTCAAGGTATACTTCGGACTATCTTCCCACTGATAGTCCCGCCCAAACTTCGCCTCGAAGGATATCTCACTCAGATAGGTAACATGCCCAACCATACGCGCGATGGCCAAACCATCGACGGGTGGTTCTGTTGCGTAGTAATCGCCCTCTTGCCAGCGTGGGTCCTGCATGATGGCATGACGACCGATGCTGTTCCAGGCGATTGTTTGCGGGGTGGAGCGCGCACTGGATGCAATAATAATCGCACCACGAACACGCTCAGGATGTGCTGTTGCCCACTCCAATGCCTGAAAGCCCCCCATTGATCCACCGGCAACAGCATAGAGTTGCTGGATGCCCAGATAGTCGAGCAGCCGCGTTTGTGCACGTACCATATCGGCAATGGTGATGACTGGAAAGCGTGCACCATAGGGACGATTCGTGACAGGATGCGTACTGGCTGGTCCGGTACTCCCCTGGCATCCGCCAATGACATTTGAGCAGATGATAAAGTAGCGGTTGGTATCAAATGGTTTTTCTGGGCCGATCATGTTGTCCCACCAACCAGGTTTACGATCATGGAGCGTGTGTTGACCCGCAGCGTGGGCATCACCCGAAAGTGCGTGTGTAATGAGAATAGCATTGTCGCGTGCGGCATTAAGTGTGCCATATGTTTCGTAGGCGAGTGTGACCGGGGCTAGTGTCGCCCCACTGTCTAGTTGAAGCGGCGCGGTCCATGTCGCATAACGTCGCTCAACTAATCCTACGCCTGTGTCAATGTCTTGTGCAAGTGCGGTTGTCATAATCCCTCAGTGGCAGGTGAGGAAACGAAGCTGTCGTTTCCTCACCAAATACCGCTATACTTTGGCCAGTGCCTGATCAAGGTCGGCAAGAATATCATCAATAGTTTCTAATCCAACAGAAAGGCGAATATAATCATCAGTGACACCTGTCAACCCCTGTTCTTCAGGGGTGAGTTGGCTGTGGGTTGTCGTTGCGGGATGGATGGCCAGACTCTTGGCGTCGCCGATGTTGGCGAGATGCGAGAATAAAGAGAGGCTCTCGATAAACTTTTTACCGGCAGCACGTCCACCTTTAATGCCAAAACCAACAATGCCGCTCTGTCCCTTGGGCATGTACTTCTGCGCTAACGTATAGGACGGATGCTCTGGCAAGCCAGGATAGTTGACCCATGCGACTTTAGAATGTTCCTGAAGATGTTTGGCCACCGCAAGCGCGTTCTGGCTGTGCCGTTCCATACGCAGCGGGAGCGTTTCCAAACCCTGCAAAAACAGGAACGCGTTGAAGGGGCTGAGCGCCGCACCAACATCACGCAGTAATTGCACACGAACTTTGATGATATAGGCCAGTGGGCCAAAGGCTTGCGTGTAAACCATCCCGTGGTATGAAGGATCTGGTTCCGTAAATTCAGGGAAGCGCCCATTGGTCCAATCGAATTTGCCACTATCAACCAGCACACCACCGATACTGGTTCCGTGACCACCAATAAACTTGGTGGCCGAATGCACTATGATATCTGCACCCCAGTCGAAGGGGCGACAGAGGTACGGCGTTGCAGTGGTTGCATCAACGATAACAGGAACACCGTGTTCATGAGCAATCCCTGCGATGCGCTCAAGATCGAGGATATCGAGTTTGGGATTACCGATCAGTTCGAGAAAAATAGCTTTGGTGCGACTGTCAATCGCTTTGTGAAAGCCCTCAAGATCACGTGCATCGACAAAGCGTGTGGTGATGCCGAGTCGCGGTAACGTATGACGGAAAAGATTGTACGTTCCTCCATACAGGTCGGTCGAAGAGATAATATTATCACCGGTTCCTGCCAATGCCAGAATACCCAGCGTTTCGGCAGCCTGCCCGGATGAGAGGCCAAGCGCACCCACACCACCTTCAAGGGCGGCAATACGCTGCTCAAAGACATCCGTCGTCGGATTCATGATGCGGGTGTAGATATTGCCAACCTCTTCTAAGTTAAAAAGACGGGCGGCATGATCAGTATCCTGAAATTGGAATGACGTGGTTGCATAGATAGGAACTGCACGTGCGCCAGTGGTGGGATCGGGTTGCTGTCCGCCATGGAGTGCTAATGTCTCAAAGCCTGTAAAAGCCACCTCATCTGCCATTGGAACCTCCTTTAAGGTCATAAAAAAACTCCCATCATTACGATGAGAGTGCACATTTCTAAGAAAAAAACCCTTCCATCAGGAAAGGGCATACGTCAGCTCGACGTGTGCCTCTCATCTTCCAGACTGTTTCTGCCGGAATTGGCACCTTCTCTGACGTACGTCATAAGAGGTTGCCGAGGTTTCATCGGGCCGGTCCCTCCACCTCTCTGGATAAGAGTTGCGTTATTTGTTTTATCTCTAGAATGATAATAGAACGACACAAGATTGTCAAGTACAAGTAACACATTCTTGCCTGTCACACGGTAGGCTGGTATAATCGTTTGGTAAAGCTTAGGTACCCGATTGGAAAAGGGAGATCCTGTGCCAACACCTGATCGTAGCTCTCTTCCTCCATCTCAAACAGCGCGGGAACGTGTGGCAGCCCGCCGCGCAGCACGACAACAAGGTCGTCCATCCATGCGTGATCGTCTGTCAGGTTTACCCAAGTGGCGTATGCCACCCGGTATCCTAGGGGTATTGGGAATCTTCGTTCTTTTCCTGATTATCGCAACATATCGGTTTACTGAACAAACGCTCGAACCAGTAGAGCAAATTGATCCCCGTTTCCAATCCAGTGCCGCCGCACAGGATCGCGCGGCAGGTATTCCGGTGGCAACCCCTGCACCACCATTTGAATCGTTGGAAGACCCAGTCAATATTTTGCTCATTGGGGTCGACAAACGTGCCGAGCCTGAGGAAGGTATACGCAGCGATACACTTATTCTGGTACGACTACATCCAGGCGAAAAGTGGGCGTCGATGCTTTCGATTCCACGCGACTCAGTCGTCAATATTCCCAATCTGGGCGAGGCGAAAATCAATACTGCGTACTCATATGGCTATACAAACGCTGCCTCTATCTATGGTGAAGGCACTAAGCCAGATGCCGCCGGTGGTGCACTGGTCGCTGAGACGGTAGAGCAGTTTCTTGGCGTACGGGTAGACTACACCGCACAGGTCGATTTTCAGGGATTCGTGCAGCTTGTTGATGCACTTGGGGGTATTACCATTGATGTGTCTAAACCACTTCTCGATGCTGAATTTCCCACTGATGAAGGGTATGGTGTTGAACGCATCTACATTCCTGCGGGGCTTCAGGTGATGAATGGCCGCACGGCGCTGGTGTATGCACGCTCACGACATAGCAGCAATGATTTTGAGCGTAGCAAACGGCAGCAGCAAGTTCTACGTGCGGCGTTCAACCAGGTGCAATCGCGTGGTATGCTTGAAAACATGACAGCATTGCCAGAGTGGGGCGATGTGATTGCACAAAACATACGCACAACCTTGCCCATTCGTAATCTGGGCGTCATTAACGGACTGGCCACATTTGCTGGTGGTCTCGATGCGGATCGCATTACACAGACCAGCATTAACCCTGATGAAGTTGCTATGCGTGGTGAGTATGGCTCCGACATTTACTGGGACCCGGCTGATGTGAAAGCACTGGTATCACGCTGGCAACAGGGTCCTCAGGCAGCACCAAGTGCCGCACAGGTACAGGTGCTCAACGGTGCCGCCGCCGATGGTGTGGCTGGTCATGTGACGGAGATCCTGCGTGCGGAGGGATTCGCTATGACCGACGCGAATAATGCACCACAAATATATGAACAGACTACTGTTATTGATTATACTGACCGACCTGATGCACGCCAGCAAATTGGTGAGATCCTTGGTATCGATAGAAGCAATATCCAGCTGGCATCCAATGTTGATGCACCACCCCAGACAAATGGGGTGGATATTGTGGTCATTATCGGTACAGATTATCAGGAATAGCTTCGAATAGAGCGGTGAGTCTGCGCAAAAGGAAGAGATACTATGATCGACATCAACACACCCGACTGGGTAAAACACGCTGTTTTCTATCAAATCTTTCCTGATCGTTTTGCCAAAAGCCAGTCACTGATCAAGCCCAATAACCTGGAACCCTGGGACAGCCTACCCACAACTGAAGGGTATAAAGGCGGTGATCTACTGGGCGTAGTCGAGCATCTCGATCATATTCAAAGCCTTGGTGCGACGGCGATCTACTTTACGCCTATCTTTCAATCGGCCTCGAATCATCGCTACCATACCCACGACTACTATCAGGTCGACCCACTTCTGGGCGGCAATGCAGCCCTGCACACCTTACTCACCGAAGCACATAAGCGAGATATCAAAATTGTTTTGGATGGTGTCTTTAATCATACAAGCCGGGGCTTCTTTCAGTTTAACGATATTCTTGAAAATGGACCCCATTCACCATGGCTCGATTGGTTCTTGGTGGAAGATTGGCCACTAAGCGCGTATGATGGCGACAAACCGGCTAACTATGTCAGTTGGGTAGGGAATCGAGCACTACCAAAGTTCAACACGGATAATCCACAGGTGCGCGAGTTTATTATGCAGGTCGCCGAGTACTGGATTGAGCAAGGGGTTGATGGATGGCGGCTTGATGTACCGTTTGAAATCACGACCGAGGGCTTCTGGCAGGAGTTTCGGCAGCGGGTCAAGGCTGTCAACCCCACGGCGTACATCGTGGGCGAGGTATGGCGGGACGCACGTCAGTGGCTACAGGGTGACCAGTTTGATGGTGTGATGAACTATCTCTTTACCAGTGCGGTGATTGCCTTTACTGCTGGCACACGTGTCGTGCGGGAGTTGGTCGAGGATCGCAGCTACGATCCCATGCCTGCGATTGATGCCCGAACATACGCCGAGAGGATCGATGCATTATTACAACTCTACCCATGGGAGATTACACTCACCCAACTCAATCTTCTCGATAGCCACGATACGACGCGATTGTTGAATATTGCCTCTGGAGATAAAGCCAGCGTTCGATTAGCAACCCTCCTCCTGATGACCTATCCCGGTGCACCATCGATTTTCTACGGTGACGAGATCGGGCTGCCGGGTGGTCAAGATCCTGACTGTCGACGTCCCATACCCTGGGATCAGCCAGAAACGTGGGATACCAATGTGCTGAGATACCACAAAGAACTGATTGCCCTGCGCCACGCACACCCGGTGCTCCGTACCGGCGTATATCAGGGGCTCTATGCTGACGAAGCTGTGTATGCATGTACACGCACAAATACTGATGAAACTCTTCTTGTGGCCGTGAATGTTGCAGAAGAAGCCCGAAGCGTGACTATCATGACGAATACGATCTTTGGCACATCGGACAACGTGAAAACGCTTTTCGGTGAGGGGACGTATACCTTGCAAACAGGTCAGCTCATATTGAACTTGCCACGGCGTAGTGGTATCGTCTTAGGATAATTTTCTCAACATGTAATACAGGTAATCATTAACGATGGAAACACAATCTCTGTCGCTTATCCATGTTGTCCGTAAACCAAAAACTCAGGAAGCCACACCTCCTTTGTTGATATTACTGCACGGCTATAGGAGCAATGAACACGATCTGTTTGGATTGTCGCCATACCTTGACGAGCGCTTTCTTATCGTGAGCGTCCGTGCACCACTGACGCTGATGCCAGGGGGCTATGCGTGGTTTGAGTTGGGCATTACAGCTAATGGCGTTGCATTTGATCCTGTACAGGTTGGCAGCAGTTTTGCACGTGTCACCACGTTGATCCAGGAAGCCATTGATGCCTATCAGGTTGATGCGTCACGCGTTTTTTTGTTGGGGTTCAGCCAAGGCGCAATGGTAAGCGCAGGTATCACACTCACGAAACCCCATCTGGTTGCTGGCGTGGTGCTTATGAGTGGCAGTATTCCATCACAGGATCTGCTACCGATCGCTGCCACAGAACAACTGAACGACAAGCCCTTTCTGGTAACCCATGGCACAATGGATGAGGTACTCCCGATTTCGCACGGTCGAGCCAGCCGCGATCTATTGCAGCAGTTGCCAGTCAATCTGGTCTATCACGAATACCCTATGGGACACGAAATCAATATGCCCTGTCTGCAGGATATGACCGCATGGCTCAAAAAGCAGCTTGACGGCACAAAACAATAGTTTTATACAGTTCAAACACTATAAGACACCCCTCTGTTACTAAATACTATTTGATGGTTTATTAGGTATATCCCCTACCATAGAACAGTATACACTTCTTGGGAGTCTGGTTACTAATCTTTATTAAAATATGTCTTATATTTTTCCTAATATATCAAAAAGAATATCAAATACGTATATAAACCATGAAAAGTGCGCTATAATTTGGTTGTGTATTAAGCAATCTAGCTATTCCTTACACGTAATACCTGAAGGAGGATTATGTATGCGGACTGTATCGCGGTTGATGTTGGTGCTATGTTTGTTGTTCAGTGTCGTGTTCACAGGGCCGACACAGAGTATCGAGGCTAGTCAGCAAAACAATAATAATAATAATGATACCTGTCAAGAAGGGGAGTTCGAGAATGGTGCGCTGTGGTTGATTTGTGTTCCAGATAAGGATTGGAATGGTGATTTGATTGTTTTTGCTCATGGTTATGTGGCATTCAATCAGCCAATCGACTTCTATAATCTTGAATTTAATGATATTTATCTGCCTGACCTTGTACAATTGCTCGGGTTTGCTTTTGCCACAACGAGCTATCGACAGAATGGTCTGACAATTTTGGAAGGCACAGAAGATATTCAGGAGCTTGTTGAATTTTTTCCACAGGTTGCTGGCCAAACACCAAGGTATACCTATATGACCGGGCCATCTCAGGGGGGAATTATTACGACCCGCTTGATAGAACAATCACCTGAGCTATTTAGTGGTGGTTTAGCATTATGTGGACCAGTTGGTGATTTCCAACGCCAGCTCAATTACATTGGTGATTTCCGGCTGCTTTTTGACTACTTCTTCCCCAATACGTTACCAGGTGGACCGACGGCGGTGCCAGCAGAACTGATCGACAACTGGGAAACGGTCTATGTCCCGCTGATTAAGCAGCTTGTGGCAGATAACCCTGACAAGATGGAGCAACTGATCCGGGTGTCTGGTGCGGCAGTTGATCCTAATGATCCCATCACCATCGAAGCAACGACGCTCAAATTGTTGTGGTACAACGCATTTACCACCAACGATGCGGTCGAAAAGCTGAACGGGAACCCGTATGATAATGTTGGTCGCCAGTACGCAGGCTCTGACAATGATACGTTGCTCAATCAGAGTGTCCCACGGTTTGCTGCTGATCCAGCGGCTCGTGCAGAAGTCCAGCGGTATGAGACGACCGGGAAGGTGACCAAACCTTTAGTCATGATGCACACCAGTGGCGACGAAATTATTCCTAGCTGGCATCAAGACAACTATGTCAACAAGGTTCAGGTTTCTGGAGATGGCTATTTCCATGCAATTCCTGTTATCAAGAGATATGGCCATTGCCAGTTTAAAGTGCCTGAAATTCTGGCAGCTCTTGCAATTCTCGTGTTTGAAGTGACTTTGAGTTCAAATGACTCTTCAATCACGGTAAACGATGTAACAATGTATGATGTGTTACGCGACTTTAGTGATAAATCAGATGTCTCAATGCGAGAGTTAATCCAAGCACACGGACAACTACAACAAAAATCGACAGTTGTAGCTACACGCTGATCTTAACATTCATCTATAGACAGAGAGCAGGGTTGATCCAAACCCTGCTCTCTTTTTTCAGTTTCCTTTTACGCCTCCCCCAGTTTGATAGGGATATCAGGTACTGTTTTATTAGTTAAATGAAACAGGTTAACTAGAAACATTCAGACACTAAACTAGTGGCTGAAACGCCATCCATCATATGGCATGAGTCCCAATGTACACAACATAACTCTGTGGTATAACAAACATGAACTTCAAGAGTCACTGAGTGTCATACACAGCGATAGCATACCCGAAACATATCAGTGTTACCTGATGTGACGTGTTCTTAACAATTATATAATTCAGCACAAGGAGGATTGTGTATGCGGACACTATTACAGATGTTGTTGATTTCGGTTATGGTCATTGCAACTTTGCTTCGAGTGAAATCCTGGTAGCTCTAGGGGTGTTGGTCCTTTTCGTAAGCATAGGCGAAGCAGCTAATACTGATAGTGCATCTATCCAGGCTGATAACAATTCGTTAGATAGCATCCTGCAAGAATTTAGCCATAAGTCTGGAGTGTCAATAGAGGAGTTGCGAAAAGCTGAGAAGAACTTCGGCGTAGAACTACCTACACAGCAATAAACAGATCTGGTTGTACGATCTGAAAGGCCCCCAAAACCTTTCAGATCGCTGTTTTGGCCAATTTTATGACTAAGTTGCCAAACTTGGTCGCCGGATATGCCAATCGGTCACTTGCTGATACGCATCACCTGCACGCAGCAGGGTTGCTTCATCGAAAGATCTGCCAATAAGTTGGAGACCTACCGGCAAATCCTCACTAAACCCACACGGCACCGTTAGCCCTGGTATGCCAGCAAGACTTACCGGGATGGTAAACACATCCCCAAGGTACATCGCCAGCGGATCATCGATTTTTTCGCCAACACGAAAGGCCACGGCAGGCGCGGTGGGGGCTGCAATAATATCGACTTGCTCAAAGGCAGTCTGATAATCCTGGCGAATGAGGGTCCGCACCTGTTGTGCCCGTCGATAGTAGGCATCATAATATCCGGCAGAGAGTGAGTACGTTCCCAGCATAATACGACGACGCACCTCTTCACCAAATCCTGCGCCGCGTGTTTTCTCCAATATATCCCAATAGTTTGCACCATCCTGTTCGATACGAGTTCCATAGCGCACACCATCAAACCGTGCTAAGTTGGCACTGGCCTCCGCAGGTGCCACAATGTAATAAACCGGTACCGCATATTTCGTGTGTGGCAGCGACACCTCAATAATTTCGGCACCCTGATCACGCAACACATCAATAGCCGTTTGAATCGTTGCGGTCACACCAGATTGTATACCCTCGACAAAAAACTCCTGGGGCACACCCACCCGCAACCCGCGTATATCACCAGTGAGCATGGCGGTATAATCAGGAACAGGCTCAGGGGCTGAAGTAGCATCGTGTGGATCGACACCAGCCATGACATTCAGCATCATGGCACAATCACGGGCTGTCCACGCAAGCGGGCCGATCTGATCGAGCGATGATGCAAACGCGATCAAACCATAGCGCGAGACACGCCCATAGGTTGGTTTGAGACCTGTTACACCACACATCGACGCCGGTTGACGAATAGACCCACCTGTGTCGGTCCCGAGCGTACCAAGCGCTTCACCAGCAGCAACAGCGGCGGAAGAACCACCACTTGAACCACCAGGAATCCTGGTCGTATCCCAGGGATTGCGGGTTGTGACGAAGCCGCTGTTCTCGGTTGAAGAACCCATGCCAAATTCATCGCAATTCAACTTACCAAGCAAGACTGCTCCAGATAATTTTAAGCGTGCTACTGAGGTGGCATCAAAGGGCGGCACATATTGTTCGAGTATTCTGGAAGCACATGTCGTGGTTACGTCCTTAACAGAGATAACATCTTTGATGCCCAGTGGAATACCCAGCATGAGCCTATCGCCATCATCGGTCGCCTTTGTCTGTTGCAGGCGCACATCGGCGGCGCGCGCCTGATCAAGTGCGCGTTCAGCATCAACATTGAGAAATGCATGGATAGAGTCTTCAACGGCGGTAATATGATCGAGATACGCCTGTGTCAGTTCAACTGATGTCACTTCACCGCGATCCAACAATGCGCGTGCTTCCGCAATAGTGAGTTTAGATATGTCGGCCATGGGCCCCCTCTCGAAATAATGATCAGTTATGCATGCTCTATTATAGACTAATATCCCTTGAGTCTGCCGGAGACAATATCGACCACTGTTTTAATAATGATTTTGATATCAAAAAGCAGCGACCAATTTTCTACATAGTAGAGATCGTAGCGTGTCCGTTCTTCGATGCTGGTATCACCACGCAGACCATTGATTTGCGCCCAACCAGTAATCCCAGCCTTTTGTTTGTGTCGGCGCATGTAGCGTGGAATACTCTGGCGAAAGCGTTCAACCCAGATTTCCTGCTCAGGCCGTGGCCCAACCACACTCATTTCACCACGGAGCACATTGATGAATTGGGGAAGTTCATCCAGCGAGTAACGACGAAGCAAGGCACCCAAACGTGTAACACGAGGATCGTCTTTTGTGGTCCATGCTGCTATCTGTGGGGCGTCCTGTCGCATACCACGAAACTTGAGCAAGGGAAACGGTTTCCCATCAAGACCAACCCGTGGTTGTACAAAAAACACGGGTCCTGGTGACTCTAAGCGAATAAGCGCGGCTATGAGCAGCATAATGGGCGAAAAAAACGTTAACACCAGCAGCGAAACAATCAGATCAAGGGCTCGTTTCAGTGCTTTATTGATGGGGTTGTCCAATGCAACATTTTTGATCCCAAGCAAAGGGAGTCCTGTCACATCACCAACCGTCACATCGTTATTCGTAATAAGCTGGAACGTGTCTGGATAGAGTTTAATCTCTACCGACTCATCTTCAGCCAGAGCGACAATATCAAGCACCTCGTGGGGCGTGCGACCTGAAACGGCAATAATAACCTGATCGGCCTGGGTGGCCCGAATGACACGCCCAAGGGAGGTGGTTCGCCCCAGCACCGGCACACCATCGATCATTGTACCCACTGGCACATTTCTGGAGATAAAGCCCTGCACACGGTATCCAAGGCCGGGTTCACGACGAATAATGTTGTACACAACCTGCCCTGGATCACGTGCCCCAACGATCAGCACGCGTCGTGTGTCGAAGCCTCGTTTCCGCAATGCAACCAGTATCTCGTGGTAGAGCATTCGCACAACCAATGTTGCAATGATGGCCGCTACCCATGCAATAACCTGTATTTGCTCATTCACAGGTATCGTTTGAAGATTAAATTGAGGTAAAAGTGCGTTGATAACAATACTGGCGACAATACCGAGAGAAATAGCGATAAACACCTTGAACGCTTCATCCACACGTGAAGAGCCACGCCTTAACGAATACAATCCCGTGGTAAAAAAACTAACCATAAACGATATATTGAGCAAAACCACAAACCACAGTAATGATCGTTGATAGAGCGGGTCTGGTATAGCAAGCGTATCTTGCCATAAATAGTAGTACGACCATATCAAGACACCGTTTACGGCCAGCACGTCACAACAAACCAGGATGAGTGGCAGCAAAACACGATAGATCTGTGATGATTTGTTGCGAACGTTATCCGACCCGGCGTGCGGCTGCGGGGCGGAGGAAATTACGGCCAAGGCTCCATGCCTCCTTGAGCGTGATACCTGCTTCGATCGTAATGTTGAACAATGCTGGTGCAGTTGCAGCATAATGTTTGCGATGAAACACCCGCATCGCGTGATAAAAATGCCGTATCGACGCGAATGGTCGCTGACTACTCGATGCTCGTTTGTAATGGTGCACAATCACATGCGGCGCATACATAATCCGCCAACCATACTGTTTAATGCGATGCGACCAATCTAAATCTTCACCGTACATAAAAAATTGTTCGTCGAGCAGACCAACTTCGCGGACGACCGAACTACGTACCAGCATACACGCACCAACCAGCGCGTCCACCTCGACCTCGATATCAGGATCGAGATACGTCATATTATACCGGGCAAAGCGTGGGCTGCGTGGAAACAATCGTGACAAGCCGACCGCATGATAGATAAATGTGGTTGGTGTGGGAAATGCACGACGACAAGCTAAATCAAGTGAGCCGTCTGCAAGAAGTAATTTTGGCCCGACAGCACCAACATCTGGACGTACTTCAATATAGCGTATCAGCCCATCAATAGTCTGATGAGGAACCACCGTGTCACTGTTGAGCAGCATCACATAGTCAGGCAGAGATGGGGTATCTGAAGATACGCCTTGTCGTGCAGGTGAAAGTTCTGGCAGTGCCAAAATGTCTCGCAATGCCAGATTGTTCGCGTATGCGTAGCCTCCATTGTAGGTGTTGGCGATTAAGTGGACCGATGGAAACGCTTGCTGCACCACGCCAACACTACCATCAGATGATGCGTTATCAACTACCCAGACCTCAATACGATGCTCGGATGTAGCAGCAAAGATTGATGTCAGGCAATCACGCAGGAGTTCCCGTGTATTATAGTTGACAATAACAATCGCGAGTGATGACATAATTCATATCACAGTATTCTGTATAGAATGAACAATGGCACTTCATTTGCCAGTGCTTATAGGTCTCTTCTTGGAGACAATTTTGTAAAAGACACGCGAAAACGGCGCGCTTATTATACCACGCGATTTTGATTTAATATGAAGGGCTTGTCAACTTATGTAGTCGTGCCATACGACGCCATAGCGCTAATATCATGAGTGCTGCCGCTACAGCACCCATGGCATAGGGCCATTTGGAGGTCGTCTGGGGCCGCTGGGCTTCCACAACCCTTGCGGTAGAAGGTCGCCACTCTGGTATGTGTTCACGCGATGGTACACCATAGTAGCGCTGCCATAGCTTCTGATACCGTGCTATTTCCTGTTCCCAACGTGCTTCATCCCAATCAAGTTCACCCTCACAAACAGCCCGAATATGATCAAGACAGGCAAGCCCTCCCTGAGGTAACAAGAGACCGAGACGAGTCCGACGCAGCAATAGATCATCGAGATGCACAACCAATTCCGCACGGGCAGCCCAGCGCAACTCTGCCCACAGCATCTGTGTACCCGCAATCGATTGTAGCTCATCGGGATGGGCCAAACGCACCAGATCAGCTGCTCTGGCACCATAGCGACCCAGCAGACGGGTTCGCTCAAAAACCGTTAAGCTGTTTGCTGCTGCCGGAAGATCCACATCTACGGTATCAAGGGCAGGTGCACTGCTGTTAAATAGTATGGTGTCTGGCAGGAGTGGCTTGGCAGCTTTTAACGCATCCAGAGCAATAACACGAAATGTCGTCAGTTTGCCACCTGTCACACTGAGCAAGCCCTCTTCCAGCCATACGACATGATCACGCCCTTCCTTCGAGGGATCGCTCTTCCCTGTGTTGATGACGGGACGGACACCAGCGTAGGTTGCCAGAATATCTTCAATATCCAATGACAGTGACGGAAACTGAGCATCACAGGCAGCTAACAAATAGGCCACTTCTGCACCACTGATACATGGTTCCTGATTGAGATCGTGCTCATGATCCAGGTCAGTGGTGCCAACCAGCGTAACTCCTTCCCAGGGATAGACAAACACCGGACGATGATCGGCTGGATGCAAAAAACTAATCGCTTGGGCTACCGAAAAACGCCACGCGGGAAAAATGAGATGGCTCCCGCGAAGTGGGCGCATGCGTGCCGTCCCACCTACATCAGCACGTAACTGATCGACCCAAGCGCCAGTTGCATTAATAACCACTGGTGCATGTAACTCGATAGTTTGATCGGAGACTACATCCCGCACCTTAACACCGCAGACACGATTGTTGTCTTTGAGGAGCTGTTCTGCCTGCACATAATTAATGGCTATACCACCTGCGTTTTGCGCTTCCTGAAGCACACGCAAGACCAAACGTGCATCATCCGTTTGGGCATCCTCAAAGGCAAAACCGCCATCTAAACGCTCATCACTAATACGCGGTACAAGCATGGCAAAATCGGCTGCACTATAGAGATGATTGCCCCAGCGCATAGCCATCAAATCATACAGTGATAAGCCAATGCGATAGGTCAACTTGTTCGCATCACCACGATACGTCGGCATCAGAAATCCCAGCCGTGTTATCAATCCTTCACCGACCTCCAACAAGTTCTGTCGCTCACGCACAGAGTGATAGGTGAGCCCGATCTGACCTTGTTTGAGGTAGCGCAGACCACCATGCACCAATTTTGAGGATCGGCTGGAGGTTCCCCATGCAAAATCGCGTTGCTCCACTAACACCGCACGTAATCTGGCACGTGCTGCTTCACGCAGAATACCCGCCCCCGTAATACCACCACCAATGACAATGACATCCCACTGGGGGTGGTGTTCAAGCGATTGCCAGATGTCCTTACGCAGTAATCTATTCTGTGCCATGGTGGACCTCCTCAAGAGCCAGTAATTTCCCAGGGTTCATCATCTGATCAGGGTCAAAGGTTGTAAAAACAGCATCAAGTGCCTGCAGACCAGGCGTACTCTTTTCCTCGCAGAGATACGGCCTGTGGTCAAGCCCTACACCATGTTGATGGCTGATGGTGCCGCCATGGTCCACAATGACCTGACTAGCCGCTGTTTTCATCGTCTTCCAACGTTGATAGGTTTCTTCCGGCGTCGCGGCAGGGCGGAAGAGATAGGTCGTGTAAACACTGGCGCCCATGCGGTAGATATGCGAAAGATGCGTAAACACATGCATTTTCTCATCGAAGGAGGCGCTTGCTTCGTGGAGGGACTGCTCAATACCGTTGACCATGGGCTGCACCTGTGCCCAGGTCGTGGCTGTTTCCAATGTGTCGACTGCATAGCCCGCATCCCACAAAGAGTTTCGTAGATATGCCCCACGGAAACGATTCTTGCGCCACGCTCTGCCAAGCAGATTCATAGGCAACACACCACCATATTGACGTGCGATATCCAATACTTGTTGACGATTCTGCTGGCACGCACGCTTTGTTCCGGTCAGACCATAGATGAGCAGGCACTTTTCGTCACCGGCTCGACGTAAGGCCAGGTATTGTTCCAGCAACACCATCCCACGGCGCCCGGACGATATGAGATTGGTTTCTGTTTCAGTAGGATTACTCAAGCGCAACATGGAGACGGCCACATCAGCCTGGGCTATTGCTCGTAGCGACTGGATGGCTGCAGCAAAATCAGGGAAAAAAAGCCCTTCGAAGATTTCGCACGCTGGAATCGGGGTTATTTGAACCGTTGCTTCAGTGATAATGCCCATACGACCCTCGGAGCCAAGCACCAACTGACGCAGGTCCGGCCCGGCAGCACTTGCGGGAAAGACCGGCAACTCAAGCGTGCCAATGGGTGTTTCAACCTCGCCACCAGCAAACAGTTGATCAATACGACCGTAGTGACGCGATTGCTGTCCACTTGATCGCGCTGCAACCCAACCACCAAGTGTCGAAAATTCAAACGATTGAGGGAAGTGTCCCAGCATAAATCCATGGGCGCGTAATTTGGCTTCAATATCAGGGCCTAAAACACCAGCTTGAAATGTTGCCAGATGGCTGTGCTCATCAATGCTAAGGAGATCACGCATGCGACTCATGTCGACGGTGAGGACCGGGGCTTCGGCAGTGAGCGGCGTAAGATGACCAACCACACTTGTACCACCACCATATGGGATGATATGAATATGTGTCTGTTTCCCAAATCGCAAAAGCGTTTTGACATCATCAACACAAGTTGGGTATGCGACTCCATCAACGATAGCATCGTACCGACCACTCCGCATCGTAATCCAATCTGTCAGGCTTTGCCCAGTTGAGTGCAAGAGACGTTCGAGAGGATCGGTCGAGACGAGTGGATGGTCTGGCAGACGCGACTCTGGGACAGAACAGATCACATCTTCGAGCGCTGCATCCGGCACAACGCGACCTGGGCCAATCTGTTTTTGCAAAAACGCCAATGCTGCTGTTTTCACAGGGAGGGCCACATTGGTGTACCCCCAACCATTCCACCGTTTCATAATACATCGTTTCCTTCCAACGAGAGTTGATCTATCGTGGCTGTAGCTGACTGCCAGTGTTGAATGGTGAGCTCCATCACTTCTTTAGTAAGCGTGTAGGCGTATGCACCATCCTGTGTGCTCGCAGCCTCTATCAGATTGCGATAGTAATAGTGCGATGTGTGGCGGGCCTGTTCAGGAGCAAAATAGATTACAGCCATGTGTTCATAAAAACTGGTAAAACCGTTGAGAATGAGTGGGAACAGGACATTCTCTGATGCAACCGTCAAGAGATGCTGCAGTTGCCAGTCAAACTGGGCATACACCTGCGGGGTGGCATCAACAGGCGGCATGTGCTCAAGCCTTTCGTGGATCTGGTGAGCATTGCGGTTGATCGCCTCACGGGTGTAGGTTGGTGCTAAAATAAGGCGGAACTCAAGCAGGTTGGTGATAAACGTTGGTTTAATGGTCTGTTGATGGTGCACAATGCGACTAAGCACACTCAACCCCCCCTCGTGCCAGAAGTTACGTACAATCGTTGGTTTGCCGTGCTGTACAAGTAGCCAACCTTCTTGCTCAAGGTGCCGCATGGCCTCACGGAGCGTTGGCCTGGTAATGCCCAGTTGTAATGCCAGTTCACGTTCAGGGGGCAGACGCTCACCAATAGGAAAGGTGCCTTCCAGAATACGTTGAACTATTATTTTTTTCGCAAAATCAATTGGGCGTTCCCGTTTATCCATATCTATTGTCATTATCCATAGTGGTAAGAGGTCTGACCAGTCAATTACATTATACATTGCGCTCTATGTTGATGTCAATGGTTGGGGAAACATACCATGTGCAAAATAAAATAATTACTCGTGACAACAGAAGCATTAAATCTTTGTAGCCACGAGTAATTTGTTCATTCACACCACATAAGATTTTGTGATGCTACAACATGTGTCGTGCTCTCAACTCTCGTGAGTCAAAGTCAAATAGAACGTATACCCACACACCTTCTCACCTATCAATAATAAGATGGGACACGTGATCTATTCTTGTTTGGAAACAGAACCAATACCTGTAATTTTTTTTGTTACATTGGGATCCCCAATGTAGCTGATTGAACCTATACCACTGATAGTGGCATTCAGTGTGTTCCGAACATCTGCAGTGATAGAACCAAAACCAGAAATATCCAAGACAGATGAATTACTGGTCAAATTAGGACCATCATATGATCCTGAACCAGTTATCGAGACATTCAGTTGATCCGTTTTGCCAGCAGCAGTTACGCTTCCAGCACCTGTAATTTGTGCTGTCAATGTATTGGTGTCAATCTGTTGGAGGTTAATATGACCTGCTCCCGCAAGTTTAACACTCTTTAGATCTTTGACCGTAACTGTAAACCGGATTTTAGTAGCTGACACAATACACTTGCGTGAGTCAACATTTAGTGACAATGACTTGTTGCTAACGTTTGAGGTTAGTATTGGTATTAAGTTGTCGTCCGCTGTTACCTCTAAGGACTCTGTACCCGTTTGCTTGATAATAACCTCACCTTGCCCTGCCAAAACCACCTTTGAAAAGTTACGGGCTGAGCGCGTTTCAGTGGTTACATTTCCTGAGCCTGTGACAAGATCACAACCTTCTGTTTCAGCAGCCTGACTTGTTCCACGACTCCCTAAAACAACTGCTAACATGAGCAGCACAATGCTAAATCGATGGATCATAAGACCTCCAGCCTTCTAAATTTAATAGAATACTTTAACCAAAAAGTATGAAAAGCACGACAAATGTCACAACTTTTTAATAATAGATGCTGAAAAACTAAATGACATCGAGGAAATTTGGTAGGGACACTCAGTATTTTTACGGTTGCATGGGAGATAGTATGATTCGAAATATTTTGGTAGCTAAAGCATTGTATTATCCATTTTTATACATTAATCAAAGGGGAGGGTTATCAAGATATGGTTAGGATAACGCAATGTGATCATCATAGCCCTCGATTGTTGAGCATACAAACACCAAACGATGGGCTATAACAGCCCATCGTTTGACCCACATCATTTCTTGATAACTAGTTCTGCACAGCCAGGCTGCGTAAGACATATTGCAGAATACCACCGTGACGATAGTATTCCAGCTCAATAGCCGAGTCAATTCGTGCACGGGCCTTGAAACTCGTTTCGTGACCATCTTCATGGGTGACCCGTACATTGAGATCTTGGCCTGGTCGTAGTGCCTCGATCCCTTCAATAGTAAAGGTCTCGTGACCATTCAGATCCAGATCGTTCCAGTTATCACCTTCCTTGAACTCCAGCGGCAACACACCCATGCCCACCAGATTCGAGCGATGGATACGCTCAAAGCTCTCGGCGATGACGGCGCGAACACCAAGAAGGAAAGTACCCTTCGCGGCCCAGTCACGTGATGAACCAGTGCCATACTCTTTACCTGCAAATACAACCAGCGGAGTTTTCTCCTCAGCATAGCGCATGGCTGCGTCATAGATCGAAGTCTGTTCACCAGTGGGAAGGTAGATCGTTACACCGCCCTCAGTCCCTGAGGCAAGCATGTTCTTGAGGCGAATGTTACCAAATGTGCCACGCAACATAACCTCGTGATTGCCACGCCGTGCGCCGTAGGAGTTGAAATCCTTTGTTTCGACGCCATTGGCGATGAGATATTCTCCCGCAGGGCTGTTTTTGGGAATGCTACCAGCTGGTGAGATATGATCAGTTGTGACACTATCGCCCAACATAGCCAAAACACGTGCATTCTCAATGGGTTTAAGCGCCGGAACTTCACGAGTCATACCGACAAAGTACGGCGGGTTTTGAATATAGGTCGAAGCATCGCTCCAGCCATAAATGTCGCCACCTGAAACCGGAATTTCGTTCCACTGCTGGTTTCCATCATACACATTGCCATACTGCTCACGGAACATGTCGGCATTAATTGCAGCGTTGATAGTTTCTTGTATCTCTTGTTCGCTTGGCCAGATATCGGCGAGATAGACTGGCTTGCCATCCTTGTCTGTACCAACCGGCTCATAGTTGAGATCAACATCGACTGTGCCGGTCAGCGCAAAGGCCACGACGAGTGGCGGTGAGGCCAGGTAGTTGGCACGCACCACCGGATTGATGCGGCCCTCGAAATTGCGGTTACCACTCAACACGGCAGAGACCACCAGATCATTATCGCGAACAGCGTTGGCAATGGGTTCTGGGACCGGGCCACTGTTGCCGATACATGTGGTACAACCATACCCAACCACGTGGAAGCCTAACTGCTCGAGATAGGGTAGCAGGCCAGCTTGATTGAGATACTCAGTAACGACGCGCGAGCCAGGAGCCAGACTGGTTTTTACATGCGGTTGAGCAGTCAGACCGCGCTCAACGGCTTTCTTCGCCAACAGTCCTGCTGCCAGCATCACGGATGGGTTAGAAGTGTTGGTGCACGATGTAATGGCTGCGATCACGGCGGAGCCGTGTGTCAGTGTTGCGTTATGTCCGTTCAGTGGTACCGATACTTCGGATTTGGCATACAGATTAGATCGATCTGGCACAGGAACAACATCTTCCTGCACTTCATTGCCACTCTCATCGGCCCAGCGAATGTAACCACGTCCGGCAACATCTTCGGCGCTTATCTCACGATTGAAGGTATTTTGCATGGCTTGCCAGAACGACTGCTTCAGATTCGTTAGCGGCACCCGATCCTGTGGACGCCGGGGACCAGCAACGCTCGGCTGAACGGTGGCCAGATCAAGTTCGAGGAGCTTGCTAAAGATTGGCTCTGGCGTCTCGTCGGTACGGAATAGGCCCTGAACTTTGCTGTAGGCCTCGGCCAGTTGAACCACTTCTTCGGGGCGTCCGGTGCCGCGCATGTAGTGGAGCGTCTCTTCATCGACAGGGAAGAAGCCACACGTTGCACCATACTCCGGCGACATATTCGCAATG
Source organism: Chloroflexi bacterium AL-N1 (assembly GCA_013122435.1). GTDB lineage: Bacteria > Chloroflexota > Chloroflexia > Chloroflexales > Roseiflexaceae > AL-N1. The sequence goes on along the minus strand of WYDT01000041.1, from coordinate 26,514 downwards.
GTCGCGCGGTCTGCCAGGGTCAGGTTGCTCAGACCAATACCACAATACTCGACAAATTTACCAACTACACCTTCACGGCGCAACATCTCGGTAACGGCCAGTACAAGATCGGTGGCGGTGGCACCGGGTTGGAGTTTGCCTGTCAACCGCACACCCACTACCGCAGGAGTAAGCATGGCGATAGGTTGGCCAAGCAAGGCTGCCTCAGCTTCAATACCGCCAACACCCCAGCCTAACACACCCAGACCATTGATCATAGTGGTGTGGCTATCGGTGCCGACGAGTGTGTCGGGCATAGCAACAGTTTCGCCGTCGATCTCACGTGTGCCAACAACCGTTGCGAGAAACTCCAGATTGACCTGGTGGCAAATACCGGTGGCAGGTGGCACCACAGTAAAATTATTGAAGGCTTGTTTACCCCACCGCAGGAATTCGTAACGCTCACGGTTGCGTTCAAATTCATACTGGGCATTGAGCATCAACGCATTATCAGAGCCAAAAATGTCAACCTGCACCGAGTGATCAATCACAAGATCGGCGCGCGAAAGAGGATTAATTTTCTTGGGATCACCGCCAAGCTGCACCATGGCATCGCGCATGGCCGCCAGATCCACAACAGCAGGTACGCCAGTGAAGTCCTGCAACAGCACGCGTGAAGGCTTAAAGCCAATCTCGCTTTGCCCAGCAGTTTGGGGAGACCAGCGCGACATATCTTCGACATCTTTTTTCTCAGTAAAACCATCACCAACGTTACGTAGCAATGATTCAAGGAGAATTTTGACGGAAAACGGCATACGAGAGATATCAACGCCTAGTTTTTTGGCAAGATGGTCCAGTCGATAGACGACATAGGCGCGACTACCAACCTGAAGCGTCTCACGAACGCCAAACGGATCAGACAATGGCATGTTTATTTATCCTTTCTGACAACTGTGTCGAACTCTGGTTTGTGTGTCTTTATTATAGCGCCAGAAAGCCCATGTGAGAAATAGAAGTCGCTTATGCCTGTGAGAGATAAGGGCTATGGTGGGGATGGGGATGTGGTAGGATGGATTTATGGGAAACAGGCAGAAGTGTCAACGAAAAATATCTATGTTTTGACGATATATAATGTTCAGTACTTTATAAGTTTTGACGATTATGTACGATTGCGAATACGTTCTTGCTCTTGAAGACGTTGAGAAATCTGAGTATACAACTGTGCACGCTCATTGTCTTGATCCGTGACTGTTACAACAAGTGCATAAGGTTCTTGCTCCGATGCCAAGTTCTTGCCCCAATCACGATCTTGACGTGTAACTACTATGAACCATTTTTCATCTGGCTTGCGTTGTCGAACTGTCCATATAGAAGATTGGACAGTTCCCTTATCTCGCAGTTGAGAACTTATACAACGATTGCTGACAGCATCATCATTACGAGTTTCGGTATCATTTCGTGTAGCGTTGTTAAAATGGCGCTGTACTTCCTCAAGCGATCTCCCTTTTATTAACCTATAACTTACACGTGTTGCAACATAATCTAAGCGAGTAGTTCGAACTGCTGGTGTATAAGCTAAGGTAACCCTGAGTTGGCGTGTAGCTCGTTGTGTTCTTAGATAATCTTGTGGTAAAGGTAACTCGAAGAACTGATGCATATCGTTCTCAATACTTTCTTCTGCCATCAGCACAACTATATTCTGTGTAGAGCGATATAGAGCATTTTCATCAATCAAGCCATAGCCTGCAACATCTCTTGCAATCTCACGGTGACGAGTTGCAGAAGCTGATTTATAGCTTTTTTGCATCGTCTCTGGAAATATTGTTACAACTTCGTTTGGTAAGTTCGCATGATTAACTAACATAGCTCGTAAAAGGTTTGCCGATGCACTTGGATATTCATTTAAAAGTCGCCCGGCCAAATGAGTTACATAGGGAGCAGCAAAACTAGTACCACTTATTTCTGTAAATAAGGTGTTATTGATAAATTGATGATTACAGGTGAGTACACCCAACCTTTGCATATCAGCACGCCATTGGTCACCTTGCTGCCGCATGGGATTAGCTAAATTTCCTCCAACCGCAACCAGTTCAGGTTTCAACGCGCCTTTTACTGATGGTCCATGCCTAGTGAAGGGAGAAGGTTGATTCTCTGAGGCTGGTGATAACTGGGAAATTTCAGGATGTCGCTGTGCGTTCAGCGTCGCATTATGGCGAGCCAAACTTCCTACAGTGATTACATTTAGCGCAGGTGCAGGATCAATAATTACACTCATATTACTTAACAAATATTCTGGATATTCATCACGCCAGCTTTCTCTAGGAACAGGAGGTTCATTACTCCCTGTAAAATTACCTGCTGACACTATAAACAAAATGTCAAACTGACGCGCCAAATTGTCCAGTACATAAGCAATGCCACGAATATGTTCGCCATCATAAGGTGCATTTGCGTTACCAAGAGAGAGATTGAAAATGCGGCAACCTAAGGAAATAAAATGCTGAACGGCTTCAATCAGTATGCTCTCTATAGTATGCTCATCGAAATTGTTGTTTGCATCAAGAACTTTGCCATTGTACAACCAAAGCATGGGTTGCCAAAGGTTGCTGTTGTCACAAGCCTCAACATCACCATAGAGTGCAACACTTGCAACTGCTGTGCCATGTCCTGCCTGATCAAATTCATCCTCATGACCTACAAAAGAAGCACTTTCTCCTATTGCAGATCTTAACAGTGGGTGGTTGGTATTAATACCACTATCTAAAATACAAACTTTAGCTGCATTAGTGGGAGGAGAAGGGATATTTCTGGGAATTTGATTAATATCCCTGTTCAATTGCTGATAATTTATCCCAGTATTAGGAAGAAGATCGACCAAACGCACATCTCTATGTCTCAACAACATATTTGCTTGCTCTCGCACAACGAGAACACGGTACATGAGTAAACTATCTAAGTTTATTTTATCCAAACAAATAATGTTTTGTTCTTTTAACCAGCCTTCAAACGAATCACAGAGCCTATTACGGTCAGGATGTCTCATAGACTTTATTGGCCAAATCTCTATATCCAACTTAAAGGTGTCAGTATATGGAAACCCCTTATGTTGAATAGCCCAACTCATACGATTCTCAGGTTTCCAGTTATCAATACCATCCAGCGCTTCAAGTATTTGTTTGTAGGTAAGACTTGTATCCTCAAGTCCTAAACGTTGAAGGTGATTAGCAAATGTAGCCAGACCTTTCTCATTACTAAAGCCAACACATATCTGTTGGCTTTCCTGACTGACAAACTCAACCCCATGTTTGTCAAGATGTTCAAAATTCAGGTAGCCTTTATAGCTTAATTTGAGGACATAATTGTCAGGAGTTGATATGACTTCTTGTTGCGCTTGATGAATTGTTCTATCGAGATTGACAAATAACCTCTTAACGTGAGCCTGAAGATTTACTTTCTCAGGAGGAGGAATATTTGTTGTGCGTGTACGCCTGTCATTTCTCAGAGGTTCTCTTTCGATTGTCAGATGTTTGTAATTATCTGTCATTTATTATCTCTGTGTGGTCGTTCGTTGATTTTCTCTCAAAAGGGCATTCTTTAAATCTTTAATCGTAAGAAATTCTTGGTCGCGTAGAATCATACGTTTAATAGATCGACGAACAGTACGCTCAATATCTGCACCACTGTTGTTAGAAAAAAGTGAGATCACCTCTTTATCATCTAAATCAAATTGTCGGCGAATACCTCTTAGCTTAAGGCTGAGTAGATAACCAATTTGTTCAACGCTGGGTAATGGAAATTCAATAATCTCATCAAAACGTCGCCAGATAGCAGCATCTAGGATCTGTTCATGATTGGTTGCTGCCAAGATTAGACTTCGACCTTGATAAGCATCCATCATCTGTAAGACAGCATTCACTACACGGCGTAACTCACCATGTTCACCTTGATCATCGCGTTCCTTACCGATAGCATCAAACTCATCAAATAAGACGACCATAAGGTTTTCAGTAATAAAGTCAAACACTTTTCGAAGATTAGCCGCAGTTTCGCCAAGAAAAGATGAAACCAGTGCATCTAAACGAACAATAGCCAACGGACGATCTAGTTCAAAGGCCACTACCTCAGCGGCTAGTGTTTTACCACATCCAGGAGGGCCGTAAAAGATGGCTTTATTGGAAGCTTTCATTCCATAGCTTCGTAATATATCACTACGACGATGTTCTTCTAACAATTCCTCTAAGGCTAGCATACTCAATTCTGGCAAGATAATTTCTTCAAGAGAGCGCTTTGGTTGCCTAATATCAAGCAAAGGTAACCCCCGCTCTTTATCTAAAGGGGGATTAGGAATAAAGCTATGGACATTTCCAGATACTTGTTGAAGATGTTCTCCATACAAAATTTGCTCAAGATCGTTAGCAAGCAGATGATGCTGTTTCTGGCGCTCATCTTCGATGATCGCTTCGGAAAATCGGCGAAAGGCTTTAGAGTCACCAGTTGCACCAGCTTTAATCAATTGTCTTAAGATTTTACCATTTGCCATTTCTTGTTCCTCAGCGAAAATCTTATATATTATACACCCATCTAACACAGATTCTAGTGACAAATCAGAACTGTAGTTTATTATTGAGGGTAACTATCACCAAGATTAAGTGAATTTACCATGAGATTACAAACATTTGTTCTGTTGCTTATTATATTACGATTACTATCCGATAACAACCATCTTTGGTCTGACGTATTGTTGTCAGGTTGCCATTGCTTGGTTCAACAAGGTAATATTTACATTCAGCTAGAGATTTAATCAATACTATCAGTGTGTCTAGGTTAAAATCTACCACTGCCCCATCCGCAGAGCAACATATGACATCGCTAAAACGTAGTCTGCTATGTTGCTCTGTGCTGTTCATTGTATAAGCGCACATCGTGTCGAGTCAGACAACCTCGTGATGTCGATAGCTACTATCAGTTGCAAAGCGCTTCAGCAATCTTTTGACCTAATGTTCGGACACGCTCTACATGGCTCGCTTGTCGCTCGAATTGATTAATACCCATACAATCCACGGTAGCTGTCGAGCCATAGATCATTTTGACACCCGACATATGACATTCATCGCCAAAACCACAGCGAACACAGGGTACGTTTCCTCGAAGCTTCAGTGCTCCTACGAATTGCATACCTTCTTCCATCATATAGGCAGCCACAGCATGGACGGCCATTTCGGCTACCTCGGGCATTTGCTCGTGGCCTTCTGGCGGCGCCGATGTGCTAATTGCAGCACCCGGTTTTCCGGCCATAAAGCCTTTTCGGTGTTGCAGAGGATAGAGCCGCTCCATACATGCTTTTGTGCGTGATTCCAATGTTGCATACGGTGTGAAGCCTGCAATGACCAGCGCGGCGGCTGCTTTGACCTTCTCCGCAAGTATGATGCCGTCATCTTGAATCGTGCATCGATTGGTCTTCACACATCCCAGACAGGCTTTGCAGGGCGCCACCGTGTAGTCACTCAACTTGACGAATTCCGTTTCCAGACCAGTAGCTTCAAGCACCGACTTCAGTGCTCGATCTGTATTACTGTTTGGAATGGGCAAACCAGATACACCAAGAACCTTTTGCATGTGCTTGTTCCTTTCTGTTAACCGTTGGTCAACAGGGTAGTTGCTCGGCTCTGGTGTACTGGATGATACCTGCAATATATACTGCAAATGGTGGGGATGTCCGAACTACAGGTAGCTATTACCTGTTTCTGCGGAGTTATCGTTCTGGAGTCGCGCTCCTCACAAGCATTTTCAATGAATACACATCTACTACCATGGCACCTCGCTTCCTCGCCATGTGAGGTATGTGCCACTGTCATCCAGCGAGAGCTTCTCAATGACCTGCAGTATGCCCTCGACCGACTCCGAGGGTGCCAGGCGAGCGTCTGGTCCACCCAGATCAGTACGGACCCAGCCGGGATGTAGCGCAACTACAGTGATTCCCAGTGGCTTTAGCTCAATAGCCAGTGTTTTGCTCAACATGTTGAGTGCTGCTTTACTCGTCGAATAGCTATAGCGGAAAGGCATCTCTTCAGATTTGAGACCGATTGAGGCAAACGATGAACTCAAATTGACTATCAGTGGATGACTTCCATATTTTAACAGGCCGAGAAAACGCTGAACAATCATGGCTGGTGCAATGGTGTTAATCGCAAAATTCCCCATCATTACCTCAGCCTGTATGGTCTCGATACTATCGCCATCGTTGAGAACACCAGCGTTGTTGATCAATACATCCAGTACATCAGTTTGTTTCGACAGTATCGTATGTGCTTCTGCAATAGATGCTGGATTGGTCACATCAAGCGGAATCAACATCAGTTGACCATTGTGCTGTGTAGCCAGTTGTTGCAATGCATCACTCTGTGTGGGTGTACGACAGGTCGCAAATACTTGATGCCCCTGAGCCAAAAGTTGTCTGGTCAATTCAAAGCCAATACCGCGGTTCGATCCGGTAATCAAATATCGTCGCATGGGTCATCCTTCTTCTATTTAACTTTGGTCGAAAGGGTGTTGTTTCTATTATACATACAAATGCAGACCTAGCCATACTATGGTGATATATTTGTGGGATGGCTTCGTAAATCGCTGGATGAACACCCGTCATAGATCGCCCCATTACCTCAAATGTTATTTCGTATGTATGTGTGCTGTATGAGTTTTGTATGGGTTTTTGTATGGGTTAAATACTTGTTTATTTACAATCCACACCATAAAATTGAATCACACCGAAATATTAGAATTGCATTAGGAGGGTTTATGCGTTCACTCATCACCAGGTTCGTGATTGGCTGTATCGTCTGTGTATTTATTGTTGGTGGAATAACGCCCAAGACAACTGCTGCTGCACCAGCACCTGCTCTACCATCTGCTTCGCTCATGAATGTGCAGCAGATGTGCTCTTCAAGCCCTGTCCCAACGGGTTGGGTGGTGACCTATGCCAACTCATGGGCCGCGAGTCAGTGTGGCCCCTTCGTGTTATACACTATCACACCCCTTAGTGGTTCAACGATGCAAATATGTTCAGCCACCCCTGTCCCAGCGGGTTGGGTGGTGACCTATGCCAACTCATGGGCCGCGAGTCAGTGTGGCCCCTTCGTGTTATACACTATCACACCCCTTAGTGGTTCAACGATGCAAATATGTTCAGCCACCCCTGTCCCAGCGGGTTGGGTGGTGACCTATGCCAACTCATGGGCCGCGAGTCAGTGTGGCCCCTTCGTGTTATACACTATTAATCGGCTCTAAGTTCTTAACAACCCTACTTATACCAAGCAACGTAATGGACGTACCATTGAGGTGCGTCCATTATACTAATAATGATGATTTTGAGCATTTAATTATATGAGAGCGTGCCGGATGGTGCTCGCCAAAGCCTCCAGATGATATAGAGATCACCCGTCGCACCACTGGTGGTGAGGTGAATACGAGTGCGATGAGTGCCACCGACCTCACCGTAAGATTTAGGACGGCTAAGAGGAACAATATCAGCAAGTTGATGATGAACAGCGGCACAAGTGCAGCTATGTATTGTGATGACGGGTCTGAAATTGCCCAAATGCCGCAGCGTACGGGCCAAGTCCCAAGCAAATACCATACGAAGCCTTATACCCGAGTAGCTGGAATGCCGATCCATGAATGAGTTCATGACAAACAATCGTTAATACAGGTGTAACGACCAAAACCAAGACAAACATAAACAGATCGTGGAAGCGACTAATGGTGAGGGTATTTAGTGCTGACTGGCCTTGCAACCACCAGGTCAATTGCCAGAGAAGTTGTATCAGCACGATAAACAGGATTAATGAAGCAATATTCAGCAGTACTTTGGGAAACTCAAAACGATAGGATGCACGATAACCCACAGAGACAGGCAGCGAAGCCAACAATTTCGATGCGTTCATAAATCCCTCTATGATGTTGTTTGGCGTCTTTATCTTAATACGAACAGAAGTGGAGAACGTTTCGGTGCCAGATCAACGATGAAGCTCTACTCCTTCCGCTGAGAACACACAGCCCCTGGAAACAGTCTAAACACTGATGTCACATTTATATCACACATTTTTACCACCACTTGAATGCCAGTGTGCTGCCAGATAGTCATTCACAAGATCAGGATGCTGAATGGGGAGACCATGCGCGGCATCGATAAACGCAATAAAATGCACATTAGTTTGTGCCGATCTGATCTGTACAAAGACAAACAGCAATTTAGGTGGAAATCAAGCGAGGATCTAACCATTCGCAGAGGTACAGCGTAGCGCCAGTGATGTGACACGTTCTCAATTTGATACAGCCATCTGCATGCGATAAGGGCGCCAAGCGAATGCCCAACCACATCCACCACCGCCTACCCAAGCACATCCATGAGCGCAGGAGCATCCTGTGTCATCGACTCGATGGTTAAGGGCAGTGTCGGAAAATCACTGGACCACCTGACGCCATTGTCGAATGACAAACAGAGGAACCTGTCACAGAGCTTTTCTGTCTGAGGTAGCCACCCATCACCATAAAGACCAGTACCTTGCATCAACAAAACCGGCGCTCCGATTCTATGAAGGTCGTAATTGATCTATCCATCATTGATGGTGATAGTATGCTTCCTTCGCCTCTTACCCTAAACAGATACACGTGCACCAAAAGAAATTACCCAACGGCGACAAATAACTGTATCTCTTCCTGATCATCAGCTAAACGAACCATGCGTTCGTAATTGAATCCCAGTTTGCGGAGCAATCGTATGGACGGCTCATTATTCGCATGAACAACGGCTACAACCTTCCTGTACCCAAGCTGCACTCTCGCATAGGTCATTATCGCAGAGGTGACTTCAAAGGCATACCCCTTCCCAAAATACGCAGATAGAAACGCATACCCAAGATCAATGTTATCAAGGGTTTCACGACTCAACAGGCCAGCCATACCTATTGGTGTGTCAGATTCCTTTAAGCCAACCCGCCAGAGACCAAAGCCGTGCTGTGTGTAGCTTGCCATTGGTCTGTCACGTAAATAGTTTCTGGCATCATCAAGCGTACGAACACCCATATCCGCAATATGCTCGATAAAAGATGGTTCATTCAGTAATCGTACAATAAAAGGAGCGTCGTCTAACGTGAAGGGGCGAACCGTCAATCGGGCAGTTTCAATAATTACATTCATACCACTTCATCATCATCTATATTCAGCACACAACGACCGGAACATCAGTTGCGATGGGGAAACATTGCTCGATAGTGTAACACAACCTCTCACAAGCTGCGCAACCATTGGGAGCGATTATGTGTCGCTCATTGCACCAACTCCACCACCACCAGATCGATGAGTTGCGGTTCGTGCACCGCAAGCCAGTTGCTGTGCAAACGCAGGAAGGTTATTGCACGGACCAGAATGCGTGGATCGGTGTTCGTATCGATTCGCCCCAACCACCACACATCGGCTGGTGTACAATCATTATGGCACAGAGCGTGTGGCAGGGTTTTACAGGATGCTACCACAAACTGAGCAAGGTGGGCGGCCTCATTGCGCCACCAATCGAAGATTCTGGCATAAGCTGCGCTGTTTGGCAGACCCACATCTGATGGTGTTACGGATACAGGCGCACGATGGGCAGGTAGAAACATAAAGAGCGTTTGCAACACAGAATGATCTGGACGTTCCCGCATCGGATACCTATCAAAACATTGTGTAATCGAGCCAACACAGCACCAAACTGTTCAACCGCTTCTGGTGTGTCTAGCGGTGCTGCAACGTGGTGGCAGAGAGAGACTCAGCCCAGGTGTTTCGTGGAGCAAATTTCCAGCACTCGTGGGGATCGGGCATGGAACAGCAAATGGAAGACCAGCGTTGTGGAGGAAAGACCGTAACTTGTGTTCATATTGAATCGAAGCTGTCGAATGAATGGGGCATAGATTTTACAAATGAACTCACCACATAACGTTCGTATCCCCACGTTCTGATTGCTCTGACTACGCTAATTTAGAGGAAACACAGTTAGTGGTTGGAGTACATTATAGGCATGGGCAATCAACTCAAGTACATTGTCAACGGTGGCAAGCGGCATCATACCTCCGCCTTTTCGCTCCATATCAAAAACAGTAATGGGATATTAACAGGCGCCAACAGATAGGGCAATGATGGTACACTTATAATAGAATGAAACCATCATTATGTACTTCAAGCAGACAGGAGAATCAGCGTGAGCAAAAAACTCATTAACCCTGAAGAGCTATTTGATGCTTCTGCATTTGGCATGTCACAGGCCGTTATTGCAACCACCACAGGTCTTGTGTTCGTGTCTGGTCAGGTAGATTGGAATAATCAATACGAAACCACTGAAACGTCCGTTGGGGGACAAATGCGAAAGGCACTTAAAAATCTTCGCATTGCTCTGGAGGCAGCAGGTTCGTCAATCGATCAATTGCTACAGATCCGTGTCTATATTCGTGGTGAACTGGGGGAGCACCGAAATATAATTGCGCCAATTCTCGTTGACTTTTTAGGCGAGTCTCGTCCTGCTGCAACCGCTATCGGTGTTGCTTCGCTTGCCTCGCCGGAAACGCTGGTTGAGATTGAGGGCATCGCCAGCACCAACTAGCTTCCGGAAGCTAATACTCACTAAGAATCATGGCAGGAGAACTTATGATAGCAGAAACAAATGTGACTGTACGAATTGCAACCATTGATGATCTCGCCGCTTTATGTGCTGTTCAGACCGACATCTTTGATCATACTATCAATACACAGCGTGCTACAGAGTTTCTTGCCGACCCGCGGCATCACCTGGCTCTGGCATTTGTGAATGATGTGATTGTTGGTATGGCCTCAGCCGTTCACTATGTGCATCCAGACCAAGAGCCGTTGCTGTTCATCAACGAGGCAGGAGTTGCATCTGCGTTTCAACAACAAGGGCTTGGGCGTGAACTCATCCAAACACTCTGTGCACACGGGAAGTCTTTAGGCTGCACTGAGGCATGGGTAGCTACAGAGCCTTCCAATATCGCCGCAAAACGTACATATGCCTCCGTAGGTGGCGTAGAAGCAGACGAACCGTTCGTTATGTTCAATTTCAATCTCAACGATGAACATAATAGAGGTGCGATTGATTAAGTATTGAGGATGGTATGGATATTCTTACAGAAATGGCTGCGTTTGATGGAACACACACATGTCCTTGAAGCGCTTGTGACATGTCTCTCGCCTGAACCACCACTGATCCGAGAACTGTGTGAGATTGCCAAACGAAATGAGGCTAAGTTGCAGACCGGAGCAACATGGTTACTAAAGCGTTTGCAGGAAAATGGCATGTCTTTTGCTTCAACATAGGTCGTGGATCTTCTGGACCTTTTCAACCATGTTAGCTACTGGGAAGCCAGACTCCATCTACTTTAGATGTTGCCAGGCTTAACTATTCCTGCTACGCAAAAAGAGTTTCTCTATCGAGCCCTGCGAGATTGTCTGAACGATACGAACAAATTCGTGCGCGCCTGGTCGTATCAAGGACTAAAAGAACATTACTTGTTTTACTATCTAGTCGACAATGAGCTTACTAACGCTCAGTTACGAGAAGGACAATTGTATCGATGTCTGGCACCAGATACTATTCGTGCTGGATATGTCGACCAAAAGCCGATTGTGCCCAGCCATCTTGAGATACTCAACTGGTTCTGGGCACATCGAAACGCTTGATGTTGAGGATATCAAGGGAATGAGTAGTTCGACCAACCACACACTCGCTTGATGGACTATTATGTAAACTAGCAGGGGATCAACTTGGAGGAGATACCGTTTTGTGGTGGAATAGCTTTGACAGGCACTGTTTCGCCACGAGCCGCTGCTGCCATTCGCGCTACTGTGTCACCAAAACTGCGAGCCAAATCTCTGGTTGTGAGAGCGAGAATGATTGAATGGAACCAGCGATATTTGGGGGTTACTGCAAACCAGATATGCACCGTTGAGCCGTTTTTATTTGGTACCACTTCCCAGCCACCTTGCATGGTTTGAAATGGGTACGGAAAGCCAGGTTCTTCTGCCAGAAACGCCATATCAAGTATGCGCGCCTCATGGTCATAGCGTACACAATGTTCAGCCCAGGTTTTGCCTTTGGCATCGGTGCACTGACGCACTGCATCAACACCTGGTACGGCATTCTCTCGCAAAATGACCTGTGTAAGATTGGGAGAATAATTTTGGATAGTTGACAGATCCGCCACGATTGACCACATCTTGTCGGCTGATTCCGGCGTATCGACAGCCACACACAAACGATGTGTAGCAGGTTTGCCAGGGACAGCATACATCTCACCAATGCCCTTGAGCTGATAGAAGCCCAAAGCCCCAACAATCGCAGCAACGCCGATTAAGACACATAGGCCCAAACTGGTTAACGATGGAAATACAAATGGAATAAGCAGCATGGTACCTAGTACCCATAAAAATCCATCAAGCTCATCTGCAGAGCGCTATATGCGTTGATAGAGTCTCTTGTGGCAACCCACGCCACATAGCCAGCAAATCCCAAAAGTCCTACCCCAATGATCTGATAGAGTAGTGGGGCACCTATGCCAATCAGGTTCGCTACAAATGAACTAAAGAACAGCATGGTTACACCACTAAGTGTTGAAAAGACTGCATTTGATAACAGTGCTGTTTTGAGCATTTTGTCAGACATAATCTAATCTCCATTTTGATGCTAAACCTCAACAACAATATGTCGTCATATCCTTACTGTAGCCTTTCGATGGGTGCCAAATCAATGAAATGTACTGCCAGACACTGCCAATTTTGCTGAAATAGCGGCACCAAGAGATTAAATCCCTCTCGGCGGTATAATCTGGCCTATACTCTTTAGTGGTCAGGCAATAGCTAGCGAAGGTTATCATGCGAACACTTTATCAGCGTAAACAACAAACCAGTGTGCTTGCATTGAGCCCTACCAACCATCGATTGGCGATGGGAGGATTTATCGCTACCAAGAAAGGACATGTAGATGTGTGGAATCTCCACACTGATAATAAGCCCATTACGCATCCTTCACTCTCCGCTCCACCCTGAAGTATGGCAGTTACCACCGATGAAAGTCTGGTTGTGCTGACGCGAGATAGTGTGACGCTTTACAGCGGACCACGGTTTCGACACATAGAGATCATTCATCAATAGGATTATATGAAAACAGACATAACCCTATCACTCTCACCAGATGGTCAACGGCTGGCCAAAGCTGGCGATGCTACCGTCGAAATCTGGGACATCGCCACAGGCGAGTTGACCAGGACTCTTGAGAAACCAGACCATTTGTCTGGACACCAACTGCTCTGGTCACCCGATGCTCAATGGATATGCGACGTACGTCATCGGGAGATGAGTGTGTGGGATGCCAATACTGGTCGTCTAGCCTACAACTATAGCACCATTGTCTGGTGAGCGGGGCATCATTCGGGCTTCTGGCTATCTGACCATTGCCACGGCTCGACGAAGTGAATCGATGGGCTAGTGCACATATACAATCCTGTAGATTGGCAAAAGATACAAACCTACTCATGGCCAGCAGTAGGACGAGCTAAAGAGGTAGCCTTCCACCCAGAGGGAAAGCTGGCCGCTATTGGTGGTGACAAACCAGAAGTTGTGGTCTGGGAGTTGCATTGGTAAGGGTGTTTCTCTAGACATCTGTCCACCTCACTCATGATGGACGATAGAGCGCTTTCAATGCGACTCAGAAGAATGTCAACGTAACAGTTCGCCCATTGTTTTCAACGACTGCTGTAACAGGTAAGCTTTCTGCTGCAACACCTGTATCAGGAAACCAGATACGCCCACGCTCTAGTACGATAAATAATCCCTGTTCATCGCCCACAGGAGCAAACGCTGCATTACCTGACCAGCGGTAGAGTGCTGCTCCTGTACGTGCCTGGATATCACTAATCTGGGCTGCTACATCATCGCTCGCAATCCCAATCTCACTAATGCTTAAGAGACTTCGAGAATTAAAGGTAGCATTGCTTGTATTGGCCAGGGTATGGCGTGCAACCAATTCAAGAATGTTACCAGCAGGGTCATAAAAATACAGCATATCTGCATCCCAATTCTCTGAATGGAACGTATCCTCACCACTATCACTCTGAATGAGGGGAGCATAGTCTGCAATCCATTCTTTGGCTGCATCAAATTGGTTTGCAGGAATGTTGATGGCAAAATGATACCTCATTGCCAAGGCGGTACTCACATAATCAAAGGTCAATAGGGAACTACCGACCTGAAGTGTAAGTTGCGCGTCCGTCTGCTCGACAGGTATATTATCCAGGAGCGTTGTATAAAAATCTGCGAGCGTTGTTAACGAGCAATTGGTAGCTAGCCTAAGTTTATGTATCTGCATACTGTTCACCTTTCTTGATCAGCATAAACACTATAGTTTCTTGAGACCATGGTATCGCCCCACTGCTACATGAAGCAGGTCACAGATTGAACCTGTCCATACGACAGGGCTCTTCCTCCAGTTATGTTCAAACCAAAAACTGATCGCCAATATGTCACCTTTCTATACAACTAAATCGATTTTGTCTTCGTCTGATGTTTCGGTGCATGCATAAAAGCGTAAATTTACCATCTTGAATTCAACCAATACACAAAGTAATGCTGGAGTTCATTCTAAGAGTGAAGCCATAGATACTCGTGTGTTTTGATTGCCCTACGTCGGGGTCAGCATATTGTTTTCTGTTGCATAGAATGTGGTAGGCGTATCACCACGTAGGAGTATGATTTATGGCGCTCTCTAAGACAAGAATTTTGGTATTAGTTGCGGTGGTTTGTGGAATAGTTATTATGACAATACTGGCATTGCAGCGTTCTTCAGCATCATCTGAAGTCTCTATTGAAACAGTAGAGCAGCTAGATACGTTTATTGCATCCCAGGTGGCCACCCATGAGGTGCCTGGCGCAGCGGTGAGCATTGTGGCCAATGATGATGTTGTGTGAAGTAAAGGATATGGCTTTGCTAACGTCGCAGAATCACAACCAGTCACATCAGATACCCCTTTTATGATTGCATCCATTAGTAAGGTAGTGACTAGCGTAGCCCTCATGCAAGCTGTCGAAGAAGGTCAGTTTGGTCTTGATGATGATATCAACACGCTCCTGCCCTTTGAGGTGAATAATCCACAGGTAGAAGGAGAAGTCATAATACCCCGCCATCTGGTAACCCACACCTCCGGTATTGTCGACAACGAAGAGGTATATGATGCATCATATGCCCCTGGAGATTCGCAGATCGCTCTGGGGGATTTTACAGCTGGCTAGCTGGTATCTGAGGGTAAGTGGTACGATGCTCAGAACAATTTTGCGGATACGCAGCCAGGTCAGCAGTATGCGTACAGTAACGTTGGGGCAGGATTATCTGGTTATCTGCTGGAAGCCGTCACTGGTACGCCCTTAAATGAATTTAGCCAGGAGCGTATTTTTGAACCATTGGGTATGAACAACACGGGCTGGTTCCTGGCCGATTTCCCTGATCAAAATGTTATCGCACTACCTTACGACGGGCAAGAAGCACTGGAGCATTATGGGTACCCAACCTGGACAGATGGGCAACTTCGCTCAAGCGTGAATGATATAGAGCATTTCCTGGCCATGGTGATGAATGACGGAACATGGCAGGGTCATCAAATCCTACAACCCGAAACAGTTACCCAGATGCTTGAACCACAATTTCCCGATATTACAAAAGATGATGATGAGCAAGCGTTGTTCTGGGTGTACAAAAGTGGGTTAATTGCCCATACCGGCGGTGATTATGGAACTCTGACCATGATGTTTTTTAATCCAGAAACACAGATAGGCACTGTCATTTTAATGAATGAGGCCAGCGAGCAATTACAAGAGGCGATTGTCAATATCCTTCGTCAAGTTGCACTCAACGAGCAGACGGCAGCTCTATTTACAGATGTTCCATAAACATACTCTTATCGCACATCTTTAAGAAAAGTAAGTTAGAGTTATAGATTAACAAGTGTCGGAGATTCTGCATAAAGATCGAATCCTCGGCACTTGCTGTCTACGCTGATCAGCATAATGGAAAGTAAGTTGGAGCAAACATCAATTCCTTGATACTGTTAATACCCCAAGTTATAAATAGGTATAATCAAAATTTCAGAATTCTACCAGTATATTATGCTTTTATACAGGAGCTATTTCGCGTAATCTTGTAAACATAACATTTTCAGATGGCTTTCTTGAGAAGTTTGTATTGAGATATGTAGGCTGATCCGCTTAGCCTGCTAGTATGGAGAACTGCTATGCACTTTAGAACATTAGTATTCACCTATCTACTATTGCTTCTTACCCTTCTCACCTTCCTTACAGGCTGTACAACCATACCTGAGACAAACGATACTGCCCAAGTGTCTCCTCAGGTTACTTTGGCACCTGAGCCTACCCAAACGGATACGTCTATTGATAGTTTGTCCCCAACAGCAACACCCTCTACACTACCGACACCTATCGAACAACCAACACTCGCATCACCAGCTACTCCCGAAGTTCCACTCCAACAAGCCTTAAACCGTTTCACTGATGATGCCCTTGTCTATGCACGTCGCGACCGTTTCCTGATGATGGCAGATGCCTCCGGTAAGCAGCAAACGTGGCTCACAGAGCAGATCTGCAATATGGAAAACTTTAGTGCTGAACAAAGTGGTATCTGGTCTGTAGATGGCCGCTACCTTGCGATTACGTGTAATCATGATCCTGGCAGTGATATGATTCTCACATCACTCCTGGATACGCAAACTGGGCAGATACAACCATTGAACTTTGAGGTAGAATTATCCGCTCACAGCTGGTCACCTACAGCATCACAAATACTGATCCATAGCTTATACGCAACAGATTGGTACGTCGTAGATGCATCAACAGGACAACATACCAGACTCATCACCTTGAGTGATAGCAACACCTCTGCCACATGGTCTCCTGATGGAACCCGTGTAGCAGTCACAGGCTCTGTTGAGGATGAACAAGACTCGGTGTATATCATGAATATTGATGGTACCAATCGTCGTGAATTTATTGTAGATCAGATACCAGATTATTACTCACTGAATGCGATAAGTTGGAGTCCCGATGGAGCATTCTTATTACTCAATCGTCAATTGAATCCTGCTCCAGACACATACACCCATCAGGCCATTCGCCTCGATGTTGAAACTGGCGATGTACAAATACTTGCAGACCCTCTCCACGATATACCTGAGTTTCAATGGTCGCCTGACGGATCTTGGTTCATAATAGGACAATCTGGACGAGCAGAAGCACCTCTAGGTCAATGGTCATTATATGACGCTGATGGAACATTCATTCGTAATCTATCGACTGACTCAGAGCGTGATGATATTGCCATACGCTGGCTACCCAATAGCCAACAATTCGTAATTATGACTGTGCGTCTCACCTTTGGTGTTGAAATCATTCTAAGTGATCTACAAGGGAACGAACAGGTGCACGCACGTTATCCCGATAAGGGACCAAGTTTCCCTGCTCTTGCCATTGCACCCAGTGGTTCATACATTGCGGTCGGTTTATCAGATCTTGATATCGGGATAGTAGATATCCAGGGGAATGAACAAGCTATGATTCAGGGACGTATCAAAGAATGGCGTCCAAAGTATTAGGGATAAATATAAATAATACACAAAAATCAAACCGTAACACAACAACCCTCTAATTGAGTGTACGATCATTGAAGTGTTAGAAGGAGATTGATGTAGACGAGGGTATTACAACTTGTGAGAGGTTCTATGCTTATACGAAATGAGCAAGAAGCTGATCGGGAGACCGTATATGCTGTCAATGCAGCCGCCTTTAAAACTGAGGCAGAGGCCAAACTCGTTGATGTGCTACGAGCACATGCCCATCCGATTGTATCGCTCGTCGCAGAGGAACATGGCGAGATTGTTAGTCACATCATGTTTTCGCCAGTGTCGCTCTCGGGAGATGCACATCTCAAGGTGATGGGGCTCGCTCCACTAGCCGTAACACCGCAATATCAGCGGAAAGGTATCGGTTCTGCACTTGTCCATGCTGGTCTTGAGCAATGTAAACAACTTGGCGCTGTGACGGTGGTTGTGCTAGGCCACACCAACTATTACCCTCGCTTTGGTTTTACACACTCTTCTCAATTCGGCATAGATTGTGAATACGAGGTTCCGGAAGAGGCATTTATGGTAATGGAGTTGCAGCCAGGAGCGTTGCGTGGAAAAACGGGGAGAGTGACATTCCGCGAAGCATTTAACAATGTGTAGTAACCTCTGAACATAGAAAGACATATGGAACTCATATTCCAGAGTTATGTGGCTTGTTTGAGCAGGCTAAACTTATACCATAACTCTGACTCAAGAGAGCTTACGCTAAGTAACAGCTTGGAATAAAGTTATCTAAAGTTTGTAGCACTATTCTATTGTAGTCAGGAATTATGTCATGGGTATAATTTCAAGAGTCTTAGTAACTGGTGCAACTGGTAATGTTGGTAGAGCCGTATTGCACAAAATGAGTGCATCACCTGTCGATTTATATGCAGGAGTCAGGGATATACAACGTGCAGAGTCTTATCTCAATACTCAAACCTGTAAGTTCTGTATTGTAGATTTCGAGAAAGAGCAATATCCAAAGATTGAGTTTGATGCAATATTTTTAGTGAGACCACCTCAATTAACCTCTCCAAAGATTTTCGAAACCTTTTTGAAAAGCCTGCAGCCTAATACTAAGGTCGTTTTTCTGTCTGTTCAGGGAGCAGATCGCAAAGGCTATCTTCCCCATGCCAAAATCGAAAAACGTATTATTACGCTCGGATATAACCACGTTTTCATACGACCGAGTTATTTTATGGAGAACCTCATAACGACACTTTGGGATGAATTACTGTATCATCAACGGATTTATCTTCCCGCCGATGATTTGGCATTGAACTGGATAGCTGTATCAGACATAGCTGAAGTTGTAGCGATGGCTTTGGAGCAGAATTTAAATCGTGAAAGTATTGAAGTATGTAATATTACTCCATTACATTTCCAGCAAGTTGTGGATAAAATAAACATGATTTGTGAAACCAACATATCCTATAAATCACCATCGGTCATTTCATATATCACATACTGTTTGAAACACCGGAAGAAATTATCATACATTTTTGTTATGTTACTGCTTCACTACCTTCCAAGATTTAGCAAATCGAAAAGTAAGGCTATATCTCATGATTTTAGAGAAATCACTGGAAAAGACCCATTACCTATAGAAGCGTTTATTATGGAGAATCGTCATATGTTTGAACAACTTAAATTTTAGCAACAACTTAATCATCTCTTAAACAAAGCATATTCATACAAGATATAGATTTTGATTACAATACACAATAATCCTTTTAGAAGCAAAATTATCAATACATATTTTTGAATTACGCCTATTTTTAGATGATGTTTATTATTAAAAATGGATACAATACAAATCACTGGAAAGTAGCAATATCGAGGTATTCAAAGTAGATTGACGTAATTATACCACCAGACTTAATTAGAAGTTTACTGAATAAAGGAACATCAAATATGTGGTGGGAAGTTCTTCAAGTTGCAGGTATTGTTCCGATTGTTTCCATTGCTCTGGCACTACTCTATGGTAAGCATCGGTGGGAATCAGATACCAGAGCATTGCGAACGAAGTTAGCAGCGACACGTGTATCAATCACTCCAAAATCGTATGATCCACGTGAATTAGAATGGTTACCGCCACCTGTTCAGCGTTACTTCCAGGCTGTATTGAAAGAGGGGCAACCATTCATTACCACAGTGACCTTGCAACAAACCGGAACCTTTAACATGGGTGAAAACAGAGAACAGTGGAAATCATTCGAGGCGACTCAACATGTAATTATCCAGCGCCCTGGTTTTGTCTGGGATGCACGCATTCACATAGCACCCGGGACGACGGCTTTTGTCCATGATGCTTATACTGCAGGTGAAGGCACCCTTACCGCAAAATTGTTTGGCTTTCTGACAGTAATGAAGCAACCACAGACTCATGAACTGGCAGAGGGTGAGTTGATGCGATTTTTTGCTGAAGGAGCATGGTACCCAACCTGCTTCCTACCAGGACAGGAAGTATACTGGGAGGCAGTAGATAACACTGCTGCCAGAGCAATCATGCAGGATGGTGCTATCACCCTAACGATGTTATTCCGTTTCAGTGAGGATAATCTGATCGAATCCATACGTGTTGAGGCGCGTGGACGCATTGTAGGTGGCACAACGATCCCAACACCTTGGGAAGGTCACTGGGGCAACTATGAATTACACCACGGAATACGTATCCTCACACAAGGCGAGGTGATGTGGATGACACCTGGGGGCCAAAACCGTACTGGCGTGGTCGTATCACCAAAGTGAGTTATGAGTTTGCATGGTAAGTAATGCTGTACATAGGTTGCCAGCCTTCCAGCTATGTGACCATAGCTGTCACAAGGAAGGTGTATCCTTCCACACAATAATCGCACAAAAACAACAGGACCATAGACACATGCCCACCATCTTTGTGACAGGAGATCTTTTTGCTAATCGCTATGGTGTTCAGGCATTTGCACATGGGTGCAATTGTCATGACTCAATGGGTGCCGGGATTGTGACCACCTTTCGTGCTCAGTACCCAGCGATGTATGAGGCATACCGTGCCAGGTGCAAAGCAGAGCCACATCAATTCAATCTAGGCGACTCGTTTCTCTGGAAAGATTCTACGCTTCCGTGGGTTTTCAATCTGGGAACCCAGGAACAGTATTGGCGAGACCGTGCCACTTACGAAGCAATCGAAATGGTCCTTCGTGCAATGCGCCACCAGGCCAATGTTAAGGGTATTCAATCGATCGCTATTCCGCATATCGGCACCGGCTATGGGGCCTCTCGTGGCGCAAGGTGCGTGTGATTATCGAGCAGGTCTTTGATGATTGGAGTGGTATGTTGTACGTTTAAGAGAAGTATCAACCTGAAGATATAACTAACAAGGCATCTGAATAAACAGAATTATTGATATCAAGAAGAAGAAAAGCATATGAGTCAACCTGAATTTCCAGATGAATTAACCCTTCATTCGCGCCCAACCACAAGTGTGACACTCAACATCCCCATAGATACACTGGAGTCGCTTGAACAAGTGGCTACCCATCGCGATATGTCGGTTGAAGCCCTATTAAAACTTTATATTGGGCAAGAACTTCGACACGATGTTTCGCAGCAATTTACAGATCGGGTGCTTGATCTGACAGCGCAGGTGCTCGCGCGACATGGACAAACACCAGAGCAAATCGACGCAATCCTATACGAGATTCGCAGCGCCACAGGCACATAGACGATAGTTCAGACCGTCTGGGTGACTTTCTTCATCACAAGATCCCCTTACCTTTACATTGCACTTTCTTTGCATTGATCCCACATTCATACCCCTACCAGATCAACATATCTGTCTTCTTATGCTATTCCTCTCATCAGAGTCCTTCAAGAATGGTTGTTCGGCAATGACATACTCCTACCATACATAGTTATCAAAACTAGCAATATTTTTTCTCCGAATATGTCTGCCATCCACGTTGTATATAAGTAATGAATTCTCAATCCTAGACGGTGGCCAGATGTCTCAGTCGCAACGACGTACTATCACTTTACTCCATTTTTCCGATTACCATGGCCAGGCACCCACATTCTATGCAGAGGGACAACTCAATGTTGCCGGGCTCGCTCGTGCCATTGCGTATCTCCGCCCCTATGCCGACGATCCAAACACGCTCATTTTTAACGGTGGTGATGTAATGAGCCTGGGGCATCCCTCCTGGTCCGACAAATATTATTATACTGATTGGACCATGTTTAATGGTATTGTTGATGCCATGGCATTGGGCAATCACGATGCGACCTATGGACCCAGGGTTTTTGAACAGTGTCAGCAGGGAATCGATTATCCAATCTTAAGCGCTAATACCTGTGATAGCCAGGGCAACCCCTTGTTTTTGCATGATGGTAAGAATTACCTTGTGTTTGAGATGGATGACCTGAGAATTGGGGTATTTGGGGTTGGCTGGCTCTGACTTTGATCGACTGGTACCCACACAACACCGCCCTACACCTGCCGCACGTTTTGTTGATCGTGTGGAAATTGCACAACACATAGTATCGACGCTCCAAACACAAGAGCATATCCACGCCATTGTATTGATCGGACATAGCACACGGGCAGATGATATGGCCCTCGCACAGACCGTTCCTGGTATTGATATTATTTTTGGCTCACACAGCCATATCAAAGAGGAGTTACACCTTATCCCCGGCACACAGACATATATAATCTCCCCATTTCAGTATCTGATGTATATCAGCAAACTACAGCTTACTTTTGTCGATGGGCAGTTGAGCCAGGTGGATGGCGGATTGATCCCAATGGGTAACAATCTTCCTGAAGATGTACAGGTGGCATCTGAGATTGCACGTATGCAACACGACCTCACTCAAGATAATCGTTTTACAGTACTCTTTGAGCCATTGGGGAGATCAACGATGGAGCTCGCACTTGATGGCATCATGACAGAGGAGTCGTTGCTTGGCAACTTTGTCGTAGATGTGGTGCGCTCCACGAGTCAGGCACATATGGCATTAATGACTGCCAATAGTTTTCGTGCTCCATTGCCACCAGGCAATCTTCACGAGCAACATCTGCAAGCCGCACTCCCCTATGATAATCAGATTGTGCTCTATACTCTACGTGGCGAGCAAATCCTGGCGTTGCTCAACTACAGTATAGACTGTATAGGATCAGACTCTTTTTCGCAGGTATCAGGAGTACGGGTAACTGTAGATCAACAAAAACTGGCATGTGTACAGATTATGATCAACCCTACAGATGACACGGCAGGATACGAATTGCTGATCCCTACAAAACAATATCAGGTGGCAGTAACCGATTTTCAGGCGTGGATGGTCGACGGGTATCGTGATATTTTTGCTGGTGCACCATATGTTACAACACAACAAGACATTCGCGATGAAGTACGGTTGTTCATCCAAAATACCACTGCTATAACCGCAGCACTCGACGGGCGTCTACAAATATTGTAAGTCACCACTACGCTGGTATTGCCACCACAATCTCGCTGGGAAAACCCTTCTGCACAACCACAGTCTGAGTCACAAGCGTAAACCCGGTACGGTGAACAGGATCAACGAGACGAATAGGACGACAACCGCCAAACGTATTTGGGCTGAGGGCATATCTTAGTTTCCATAACGCGACAAACACCCGACTAGACATGGATATGCCCTCGGTGAGCGACACCAACACCATGCGGCCTTCAGGTTTGAGTACCCGTCGAAATTCAGTCAGTACTTGTGAAACATGTTTTATGTCAACTAAATCAAGCATATAGGCCGAGAAAATCCGATCAAAACTTGCATCTGCAAAGGGTAGATACATGGCATTACCCTCACAAAGCGGTGTGTCCATACGTGACCGAGTAAGTTCAAGCATTGTACGAGCGAGATCCATACCAACTACAACACCATCAGTTGCAATCATTCGTTGGAGTTGCTGATGTTCTTTACCAGTTCCCAACCCAACGTGCAGTATACGCTGACTCGGACGGGCGGCGAGAAGGTGTAGAGCCTGTGCCTTGGCATGGGCTTCATAGCGTTCGGCTGCCTCAAGCCGCATACCGAGGCGATTGTATATACGGCGTGCTGCATCGACCGAAATAGTCCGTTCAATCATGCCAGGTAACTCTCAATATGGTGCTGCAATTGAGCATAGTCCTGAAGCGCCGGGTATTGGGGAAACTCATTGACGACTCGCTCTGGTGCGCGAAACAGCATGCCCATGTCTGCCTCTCGCAACATCCCGGTGTCATTGTATGAGTCACCAAAGGCAATCACACGAAAGCCCAGTTCTTTGAAGGCAATCACGGCGTGTGTTTTGGGATCTGTCTTACGGATGCGATAGCCGATAATCGCTTGTTGGGCGTCGACTTCGAGCGTATGGCAGAAGAGAGTCGGGTATCCCAGTTTGGCCATTAGTGGCATGGCAAATTCGTAAAAGGTATCCGAAAGAATAATACATTGGTTCTGAGAGCGAACCCAGTCAAGAAAAGCGGCGGCACCCTCAAAGGGATCGATCATTTGAATAACAGCGTGGATGTCGTCCATCGATAGTTGGTTATCGCGCAGAATACTCAAGCGTTTTTGCATCAACTCATCATAATCAGGTATATCACGTGTGGTGAGTTGTAGTTCGGCAATACCAGTTTTTTCTGCAACGGCGATCCAGATTTCGGGGACAAGCACACCTTCAAGGTCAGTTGCAACAATGGTTGGTTGATATGCCATGGTGACTTTATTCCTTTGTTTCTACTTAGAAAAGTGCATCAATAATAGCTAAGCACACGATGTATGGCTTACGCTGCCTGAGATTGTTTTCAACGATCTTCAGTGGTCTTGCACATTCTTACGGGAGTAGATGGGTTTGTCAAGTCACATGAGGGAATGAGACCAATAGGGTGTGATTTTGCAATAAGAAGGTGATCTCACACCTGCCCGTATGAGATCACCCGATTGTTCCAGCATATGCTGATAGGCGGTTGAAACTTAACTGCCAGACAGCAGCGCCTGCCAGGTGGTGGAACCAATAATACCATCGGCAGTCAGACCACGGCTGCTCTGGAAATTACGTGTCGCGCTATCCGTACCGCTGCCGAATACCCCATCAACGACAAGATTATACCCATACTTGTTGAGTTGTTGCTGGGCAGACCGCACAGCCGAACTATTGTCGCCGGAGCGTACAGTGATCACAAGCTGACTCCATGTTTGCGAACCTACTACACCATCAACGGTCAGTTGACGCTGAGTTTGAAAACTGCGAACCGCATTTTCGGTGCCAGAACCAAATACACCATCAGCACTGAGCCCATGGCCATGGGCATTGAGCAGATGTTGCAGTGTGGAGACGTTGACACCTCGATCACCATTGCGGAGGACGGGCCACTCTGCTGATGGAGGTGGTGGTGTGTTGCCGATGGTGCTAATAACAATGTTGGAATAGTAAAAGTTCAGCATCCACTGCCAGTCTTTCCCTTGATTGGCCCAGTAGTGCGATCCGTTCTGACTCATAAAGTTACCATCAACAAAACCATGGTTTTCGCCACATTGCCCACTTGTGCGGCTGTTGTTGTATGTCCCGGCGCAGTATTGAGTCTCAAAGATAGCACTGTTACGGGTAAACCGATAGTTCCATGTTGCGTCAACGGCGGCATTCGTGCTGGCATAAGAAACGTTGGGATTGTAGACTTGATCGGCTGTGGTATCCCGCGTATCGTAGCCACTTCCGGGGTACTTAGGATACATGGTGCGGTACCAGGCATAAGTTTTTGAGGCCATGGCCCCCGAACGCAACGATTCGGTTGGCCAACTCGCAATCCACTCATTGGGCAACACATGTTTCACATAATCCCGGAATTCTACCGTATCAATGCGACCAAGTTGGGTGCGATACACACGAATGCTCGTGGGTGGAGTGGCATTGCTGCCAGGGGCTAACGGTGTCACCATATCGAGTTGTTCTGCTACCGTCTGCGGCTCCGCGCTTGCGGTGCGATGTATCGGCACAGTGATAATCTCCGGTGTGGTCTGTTCAGATTGTGCAATCGACAATGAGGCATCGAGAATAAGGGTATCGTTCGGATAAACAACTGCATCACGAATAATCCACGAACGGTTAACCCTGCGCTGTAACGGTGACAGTTACAGGTAGTTTGTCGGTAACATGGAGCTGATCAAAGGTCACCTGCCCCTCGTCATTGGTTTGTCCACGCAGTTTGAGAGGAGCAACCAGCACATCTGCGTTGGCAATTGGGCTGCCATCCATCGTATAGGCCGCGAGGGTAATACCTGTGTTTTGTTCAGATGCATACGCTGTAGTGGGATTCGTCGCGTGGCCTGCTCCAATACTGCTCGTTATCATAACCAGCAGACTAATCGTTGTGAACATGCGAATAACGGGTGTTAGCATACAGATCTCCTAGCAGATAATCAGAATAACACAATGCTCACGTATATATTTATTTTTATTTAACCACATTAGTAGATAAGAGTCTATGATAATATGAAGCTGTTTGTCTTGTGTTGTGAGATTTTCATTTTCTATTAGGTCAATAGGGAAAATGTAGAATACTCCCTCCATTGTTGATTGCAACACAGGAGGGAGAGTATACAATGTATCTATCGGGGAATGTAGTATCGTTATTCATGGTGGAGTGCTTCAATCGGGTTAAGTTTAGCGGCTTGCTGCGCCGGGTAGATGCCGAAAAAGAGGCCGACTGCCAGTGAAAATCCCAGCGCAGAAGTACTGCAACGAGAAACGGGGCTAGGCACTCGCAAGGGGTGCCTAGTGTGAATCCATGAAAGGTATGTGGAAATATGGTAGCATGTTCCACATGCG
>WYDT01000040.1 GCA_013122435.1 Chloroflexi bacterium AL-N1 | reverse complement strand
TCTGCTGCTCCATCGCCCCTTCGCTCTGCCGCTCCATCGCTCTGCCGCCCCTTCGCTCTGCCGCTCTGCCGCTCCCTAAATCCTGGTGTCTTTGTTAGCCCAGTACTGTTCGCGCAACACCCGTTTGAGCGTTTTGCCCGCCACGCTCCGTGGAAAATCCTCTACAATGACCACGTCTTGTACACGTTGGTAGCGCGCCTCGACTCGCTGATTCACCCATTCGCGCAACTCTGTGGCAGTCACTGCGTTGTGGTGATGGAGTACGACCGTTGCCAGTGGGGTCTCGCCCCACTTTTCACTGGGAATGCCGAAGACTGCTACCTCACGCACCGCCGGATGCTGCACAATAATTTCCTCGATATCACGTGGATAGACGTTGATACCACCGGAAATGATGAGATCTTTCTGGCGGTCAACGAGGAAGAGAAAGCCATCGTCATCAACATAACCGAGATCGCCCGTGTGAATCCAACCATCAACAATCGTCTGGCTGGTCAAATCAGGGCGTTTGTAATACCCCGGCATCATAAACGGCCCCCGCCCGATGATCTCACCGACCTGTCCGGCTGGCACTTCCGCTCCTGCGTCATTGATGATCTTCATCTCGAAGAAGGGTGGTGGCACCCCAACTGAATGGGGTTTTGCTGCATAGTCATGTTTGTCCAGAATCGTAACAAAGCCCTCGGTGAGGCCATACAGCTCATAGAAGCGACCGGGCAACATGTCGTTAAGCTTTTCTTTGTGTTCCAGGTGGAGTGGTGCCCCGACAGAGCCAACCATCTCCAGAGATTGGAGTGCTTCCGCAGAGCAGTTGGGTGCATTGAGCATGGCGACGATCTGCGATGGCACCATCTTTACATGTGTCACCTGTTCCCGTTGTACCATTTCGATAAAGGCTACGGGATCGAACTGGCGCTGTAAAATATAGGTTGCACCAAGATACATCGCTGGCATCAGGGTCAGAAAGGCGCCGTTGAAGACCAGCGACCCGGCGTGCAGAATAATGCTCTCCGGCAGAATGCGGTATGAGGAGGCCAGCAATGAGCAGTACATCGCACGAATGTGGTGGGTGTGCACAATGCCTTTGGGCAAGCCGGTTGTGCCGCTGCTGTAGATAATGTTATAGATATCATCATCGTCAATTTCGACGTACGGTGGCTCGGCATCGCTGGCAGCCGCCGTCAGTGCGTGGTAGCCTTGATAGCCTGGTGTGGCTTCCCCATCGGTCAGGATGTAGCGATCTGCTGCGATATCTGTGATCTCGCTCCTGATTTCGTCAAGTGTTTCGACAAAGCCACGATTCGTAAGCACGGTCGAGGTATCCGAATCGCGTAGCAGCGTTACCAGACCATTTCCGCGCAACATGGGACTCAGGGGTACCATGACCGCGCCGATTCTGGCCACTGCCCAGTAGGTTTCGAGGAGTTCCAAACAGTTGGGCAGCATAGTCGCAACCTTATCGCCTTTGCCAACACCCATAGTGACAAACGCGTTGGCCAGACGATTGACTCGTCGATGAAACTCCGCGTAGGTCAGCCGTTGATCCTCAAAAACGACGGCGAGATGATTCGAGCGGTAACGTGCCTGTCGGGTAAGCAGTATGCCGATGTTCATGAACACCTCCTGAGCCTGATTTCATCGTTGAATTAGCGTTGTGTAGGTAAGCGATCAGGTGCCAACAACTGCACCGCCATCGACACTCAGCACCGTGCCACTGATAAAACTGGCTTCGTCGGAGGCCAGGAACAGGTAGGCATTGGCCACATCTATTGGCTTCCCCATGCGTCGAACCGGGGTGTGTTCAATCATCATGTTGAGAACCTTCTCTGGCATACGGCTGATCATCTCGGTTTCGATAAAGCCCGGTGCAATCGCATTCACCGTGATGCCACGTGGTCCAAGTTCACGTGCCCACACTTTGGTCATGCCGATAACTCCTGATTTTGCTGCGACATAGTTGGTCTGCCCAAAATTGCCGTAAAGACCAACCACTGAAGAGGCGTTGATGATGCGGCCGTATGACTGCTGAATCATAATGGGGGCAACGGCTTGCGTACAGTTAAAGACGCCTTTTAAGTTCACTCCAATAACGGCATCAAAATCGTCCTCACTCATTTTTCCCACGACGGAGCCGTCTTTGATCTTAATCAACTGGGCATCGCGTAAAATGCCGGCATTGTTGATCAGAATATCCACGCGCCCGAACTGCTCGACGACTGCGGTGACAGCTACGTCGACCTCGCTCTGCACCGCGACATTGACTGATGCAAAGACTGCCTGACCGCCCGCCGTGGTAATTTCATCCAGTATGGTTTGCCCAGTTTCTTCGTTCATATCCCAGATAACCACAGTTGCGCCTGCCTGAGCAAATGCCAGGGCCGTGGTGCGCCCGATACCATTGGCACCACCGGTGATGATTGCCACACGTTTATTGAGTTCGAATCCCATAACAGCACATCCATTGTTTCATTACAAATTGAGGGGTCTCTTATTATCGCGTATCTCAACGCTCTGTGCAAGCCGAATGTAAGCCAGACAACAGAACTGGCACGACAGCCATACTATGCTACATATCGAGATGATAATGACTCAGGGTCAATAGAATTTGAAAAGTATGTTGTACAAATGAGAAAGGCCGCAGGAAAAATATCGTATAAGGAACAGGACAATGCTTAAACACATGACATGGCTGATTGGTATTATGTTCGTGGTGGCGGCGTGTGGCACCGCAGCGCCGGGGTCACCGGAAGCAGTGCAGGCCGATGAAGCCAATGCCACGTCACCAGCAGCCGCAGAACCCACCGAACCCACGACTCCAGCAGATGACACAGATGCCGAGGAAGGGGCCACTGCGCCAGCAGACAAGGCAGCTACCGAAGAGGAGGAAACAGAGGTCAAACCAACGGAATTAGCAGAACAGAGTCCACCATTGAATGCCGAACGTGAATTTACCACTGACTTTAGCAAAACCAGTATCCCCTTCAGCGAGGTTTTGTCGGGCGGACCACCCAAGGATGGTATTCCATCAATCGATGAGCCGATGTTTATCAGCACAAGTGAGGCCGATGAGTGGCTCGAACCAACGGAGCCAGTCGTGTTTCTCCAGATCGGTGAAGATGCACGGGCCTATCCTATTCAAATTTTGATGTGGCACGAAATCGTCAATGATACGGTTGGTGATACGCCAGTGATCGTGACCTTTTGCCCATTGTGTAACACGGCGATTGCTTTTGAGCGGACGGTGGATGGGCAGGTCATGGATTTTGGGACGACCGGGCGGCTGCGTTTTAGCAACCTGATTATGTATGACCGTCAGACCGAGACGTGGTGGCAGCAGGCGACGGGTGAGGCGATTGTCGGTGAGCAAGTAGGTGCTCAATTGCCCTTTGTCCCGGCTTCGATCATTGCGTGGTCCGACTTTCAGGAGTCGTATCCGGATGGCCAGGTGCTTTCACGCGATACGGGCATTCAACGCGATTATGGCCGCAACCCGTACACCGGCTATGACGACATCAACAACTCACCGTTTCTCTATCAGGGGCCCAAGACACCGGGTGAACTCCCGCCGGTCGCTCGAGTGCTGACGGTCGATACCGAAACAGAGGCCATAGCCTACCCATATGATGTGCTGGCTGAGGTGGCCGTCGTCAACGACACGGTGGCAGGACAGGACATTGTGGTGCTGTGGGAGTTTGGTACCGCCTCAGCACTTGATGCTGGCACTGTGGCAGGTGGGCGCGACATCGGCGCGGCGAGTGTGTATACACGTGAACTCGATGGGCAAACGCTTACGTTTGTGCGCGACGGCGAGCGCATCATCGATGAGGGAACGGGCAGCGAGTGGAATGTACTGGGGCAGGCCGTGAGCGGCGACCTCGCTGGAGCGCAACTAGAGTCGGTCGTGTCGATCAATCATTTCTGGTTCTCGTGGGCCGCGTTTAAGCCGGAGACACGGGTCTATCAGCCATAGTTGTGGAGCAGCTAGACTGAGCTGATTTTTATTATAGTAAAAACCAGGGTCGCCATTGACCCTGGTCTTTTGCTAGACGCGAAACATATCGTCGCGCCTCGTATGATAGTGGCACTGTCTTTGTATGAGCAAACTATGTGTTGAAAAAGTTTTGCCCAATAAAAGTTACAATGCCAGGATAAAGCTATGACAAAGTATGAACACAGTCATAATACACGACCACGCATCGTTTGAATGTAATCTTCGACACATGTTCGTGTCCAACTTTTCCAAGAGATTTTGTGTGATTCCAGAGAAGTTAATGATCTGTGACTAATAGCAACTGAGTCTAGAACAGAGCTATCGCTATTACACATCAATATAAAACCCAAGCAGTCACAATACTACTTGGGCTTCATTTACAAACGTATATCAGTAAAGAAAACAGACAACAGAAATGGCTATGGAACAGGGGTGGGGGTGATCGGGTCGCCAGGTACGGTCGTAGGGGTGCTTGACGGGAAGGAAGGGACGGCTGTGGTACTGGTACTGGCGCACCAGTGGAAGTGGGAACCATGGTCGGCGTAGCAATTATCAACCGTCCGTGTTCCTGCCGGATAATCCCATCCCCAGACTGCATCCAGCAACCGTTCACGTGTAATTACTTCATCAGGGTGGGTCATGAGGTATTCGAGTAACATGATGGCTTTGGGCGTTAGCGAAAGCACATGTCCATCCTTTGTTATCCGCCGGGTTGCTCGATCAAACGCCAATTCACCACAAACCAATAGTGACGATGAGGCCAGTGGCGCCTGGCCGGGTCGCAATCGACGCAGGACAGCACGGATACGGGCTACCAGTTCATAGGGATCGAACGGTTTATTGAGATAATCATCTGCACCTTCTTCGAGCGCCATGGCTCGTTCGGTTGACTCACCAATACGGGTGAGGAGAATCACAGGTGTCCAATTCTCCTGTTGGCGCAGGTGTCGCAATACTTCCCGGCCATCCATGTGTGGCATAAGTACATCGAGTACGATGATGCTAGGAGTGGTCTGTGCAAGCATCTCAAGAGCTGCAAAGCCATCTGCGGCAACATCTACGCTGAAACCAGAACGCTCAAGAAAGGGGGCAAGATTCATGGTGATCGCTGTCTCATCGTCAACCAGCAGGATGTGAGGTTTGGAAAACATAGCTTACTTCTCTTTGATGGAATGTCTTTGTACCACATAGCGTTAGATTAACACAAAGATACATGTAATTTAACCGTTTTTCATTAAATTCATGAAATAAACACGTACCCATCCCCGTACGCTATTAATCAGCCAGATGCGTGTGGCCTGAGCCAGATCGGCTCTGGTGAGCACACGTTCGTGGATCGCACCCTGCGCGATGAGTTCGCCCCGCAGCACCCCGGCCAGCAAGCCACAATGCTGTGGGGGTGTCCATCGTCGGTCGTCTAGCTCAAGCACCAGGTTGCCAATCGTAAATTCGGTCAGTTCATCAGCTTGATTCCAAAGCAATACATCAAACACATCAGTGTGAGCCGAGCGGTGGGTGTCGTAGACAGCACGGTGGGTGGTTTTGTGGTAGAGAAAACGATCCTTGCTCGATATAGGCGTGTATGCTAGGGCAACGGGCTGTGGCGTATCTGGCAAGGGTTGGTAAGGAGTGCTTTCAATGCGGGGTGTGCCGTCACGCGCCACCAGCAACCGCACCCGCCGCATCTCGTTTTGATATCTCTGTGCGTACCGCATCAAGGAGCCGTGGATCGTATCAAGTACGAGTGGAATGCCAAAGTATGCTGATGAATCGGACAAGCGTTGCAGATGACGGTCTAGCAGCGTGTAGGTTCCGTGGTCAAGTAGCAGTGTTTCCAGCAACTCAAACACAGGTTGTGGTTCCGTCAGCAAGGCCGCTTTGGTCTGCACCTCGGCATACTCACCTGTGGCCGTTGAGTCCCAGGTAATGCCACTCCCTACGCCATATACTGCCCAATTGGTCTGCGTATCGAGCAGCATAGTGCGAATAGCAACATTGAAGACCGTTTGATTACCAGGAGCGATATAGCCGATTGCACCGCAGTACACATCACGTGGTGAGTTTTCCAGTGTAGCAATATACTGCATTGTACTGATCTTTGGCGCACCAGTGATCGACCCACAGGGAAAGAGTGCGGTCATAATATCGTTCAGCGTCGTGTCTGGATAGGACTCAGCCGTAATCGTCGAGGTCATCTGCCAGACTGTGGGGTAGCGCTCGACGGTAAAAAGTTCCGGTACCTGTACAGAACCAATTGCTGCGACACGGCCAATATCATTGCGTAAGAGGTCCACGATCATCAGGTTTTCGGCGCGATCCTTTTCTGATACAGCTAATTGTGCTGCGTAGACACGATCTTCGTCTGGCCAGCGGCCCCGTGGCATCGTGCCCTTCATCGGTCTCGTCATCAACTGTTGGCCATCCCAGCGGAAGAACAATTCGGGCGAAACGGAGAGGATGCGATAACGACCCAGGTTAAGGTATGCACAATAATTCGCCTGTTGAGCGCGATACAGATGCTGATACAAGGCCCAATCGTCCCCCTTGCACTGTGCGTGGAGTCGTAAGGTGTAGTTGACCTGGTAAGTATCACCGCGTTCAATAGCGGATCTGATCGCCGCAATCCGATCCGCAAACTCCGACTCACGCACATCGGGCGTCCAGTCTGAAAGATGAAATGCACCTTTGGTTGGTGGAAACAGGGGTGTGGGTGCCTCGAACAGACCAAACCACGCGAGCGGAAGTCGGTTGTTGCTCTGCACCACGAAGGCCGGATCAAAAGCTGGGGCGGCCTCATAACTCACAAAGCCCGCCGCATAGCAGCCTCGATCTACCGCACGTTGTACCAGATGCAGCACTTGTTGAACTTCATCAACACGCGTAGCAGCGACGACCTGCACCGGGTTGGTAAAGCATACTGGCTGGTGTACCCCTTGATGATCATAGAAATCAAAGTGAAGCAATGGTGGCTCAATGTCCTGCTGATTGGTCATAGAAATGTTGTAACTCTAGGATCTTTTTCTGTTCAATCAAGAGTATAGCTGAGAAGTATGTGGGATACAAATAAGAATGGCGCATTTTGGGTTATACTAAGAATGACAGTAGTACGGTGTATGCAATCCCCCACGATGGCAGCAGTGAGACTCGTATAGCCATTCATGCAGTGCGCTCTGATTGGTCCCCATAATATGTTTAAGATAGAGGTTAACAACAATGGCTGAACTCAAGACCAAATAAAACGAGACTAGCGTTGTAGACTTTCTCAATAACATTCCCGATGAGAAGAAGCGGCAGAATTGCTTGGCACTACAAGAACTGATGCAACAAGTGACTGGGATGGAGCCCAAAATGTGGAGTGATAGTATCGTGGGATTTGGCATGTACCATTACAAGTACGCGAGTGGTCGCGAAGGCGATTGGTTTATAGCTGGTTTCTCGCCCCGCAAACAAAATCTGACGCTGTACATTATGGCAGGTTTTGATCAGTATGATGAGTTGTTACAGCGTTTGGGCAAACATAAAACCGGAAGTCTTGTCTGTATATCAAGCAACTTGCCAACATCGATATTGTGACGCTGCGGGAACTCATTCAACAATCGGTTAACCATATGAGCAATCCTAACACGTGATCATGTTTGATAAAGTTGAGGGAAATTGGGTGAGAGTTTTTCATTCTGTGTACGCTGTATTGCTCCATGTCTTCCTACTTGACATCTGTATACCGTTCGGTATATACTACTGTATGCTGATCGCCGAAAACCGTATGACGATTGATAATCGGAAAAACATTCTTGAATGTGCCGTACATCTGTTTGCTACCCGTGGTTATGATGCGGTGGGTATTCAGGAGATTGTTGCTGCGGCAGGTATCACCAAGCCAACGTTGTACCACTACTTTGGCAACAAGCAAGGCTTATTGGAGGCCTTACTCCACGAGCACACACGGCAACTGTTAGCAGATTTGCGGTTTGCCACCGATTATCGTGGCGATCTCACGTTGAGTCTGACCAACATCGTCAAGGTGTACTTTCGTTTTGCACAACAACACCGTGCGTTTTATCGCATGCAGTTGGCTATGTGGTTTGCGCCACCTGACAACGTATCGTTTCAGATCGTGGCTGAACTCAACCAGGAGCAACACCAACTCATCGAGGGATTATTTATCCAGGCCACTGAACAACATGGGAATATGCGCGGACGACATCGGCGGTATGCAGCGACA
The DNA here is from genome assembly GCA_013122435.1 of Chloroflexi bacterium AL-N1. Classification (GTDB taxonomy): domain Bacteria; phylum Chloroflexota; class Chloroflexia; order Chloroflexales; family Roseiflexaceae; genus AL-N1. Next base: position 54,968 of record WYDT01000040.1, on the reverse strand, counting down.
TTTCTCGGAACGATCAATACGTATGTTACGCTGGCACTCAACGATTATGCAGAACTGAACGATGCATTGATTCATACGCTTGTGCATCAGTTTATGTATGGCATTCTTTCCTGAGGCATATTTTTTTACTTATTTTACTATACCGAACGGTACACAGAAAGGTTTGACCATGACACATTGGGCTTATGATGCAATGTTCTATCATATTTATCCGCTGGGCCTTTGCGGTGCGCCGACTCATAACAACTTCAACGCAGCACCTCAACCACGCTTACAACAGATCTATGAGTGGATTGATCACGTACGTTACCTCGGCTTGAATGCACTCTACATGGGGCCCGTGTTTGAGTCCAGCACCCACGGCTACGATACCGTTGACTACTTTCAGGTTGATCGCCGCCTCGGTGATAATGAACTCCTGGCGGATATGATTGCAACCTGCCATCGGCAGGGGATACGTGTCATTCTGGATGGGGTGTTCAACCATGTCGGGCGCGATTTCTGGGCCTTCCGCGATGTGCAGGAACATGGCCAAAACTCCCGCTACTGCGATTGGTTTGACGGGCTTCATTTTGGCGAACGGAGTCCGCTCAACGATCCCTTTACCTACACGAGCTGGAACGGTCACTATGAACTGGTCAAGCTCAATCTCCAGCACCCGGCGGTGAAAGAACATATCTTTCAAGCGGTAGCCATGTGGATTCGGGAGTTCGATATTGATGGGTTGCGGCTAGACGCTGCTGATGTGATGGATCTCAGTTTTTTGAGTGAGTTCGCGACATTCTGTCATTCACTCCGCACCGACTTCTGGCTGATGGGCGAGGTGATTCACGGCGAATATCGGCAGTGGGTCAACCCAACGACACTCGACTCGGTGACCAACTATGAGTGCTACAAGGGCTTGTACTCCAGCCATGTGGACAAAAACTACTTCGAGCTTGCCTATGCCTTCAACCGGCAATTTGGTGACGGTGGTATCTATGAGCAGATGCCCCTCTATGCCTTTACAGACAACCATGATGTCAATCGGGTTGCCAGCAACCTGACAAACCAGTCCCACTTGTATCCACTCTATGCCTTGCTCTTCACAATGCCGGGTGTTCCTTCACTGTACTACGGCAGTGAATGGGGTATCACTGGAGCAAAGACCAACGGCAGTGATGCGCCACTACGCCCCCCACTTTATCTTGCAGCGGCATGGCAGCATAGCCCACAGCCCGATCTGGCACAGACCATCGCACGACTATCACAGATTCGGCGGCAGTCTGAAGCGTTACGTCACGGCACATACCAGCAATTGCTGGTGGATCACGAGCAGTTTGCATATGCACGACAAACGCCGAACGAGTGTGTGATTGTGGCGGTGAATGCTGCTGATACTGTAGTGTCTCTCAAACTTCCAGTGCCTACCAACAATGGACAACAACTCGTGGATCTGCTTAATCCACCTGACACGTTTCCAATCTGCAATGGTCAGGTTACCGTTGATACGCTTCATCCACACTGGGCGCGGATTCTTATGGTGCAATCATAAGACTCATCGCTTCTTGTTTCTCCATGGTCAGGCTAACTCCCCTGCGGATCAACACGATCCGCAGGTCTCCTGCTCACATTGTTTATATTGTTGCTAAAATTTTTATAAATATTTGAATAACAAAAGCCTGTATCGAAGGATTGAAATTCTACGTTTGTATTCTACCAGTAGACTATAAAATAAATAGTAATTATTCATGTGTATTGACAAAGGCCACCTCCATAAACTATAATCATATCAATTAATTTACTAAAAATTTTAATAAAACTTTGAATTCATTTTGATTATAAGGAAGCCATTGTATGAGTCGCCGTGTCACCTTGGAAGATATTGCCAAAGAAACCGGAGTTTCGCTCGCCACTGTGTCGCTTGTCCTGCGTGACAAACCTGGCATCAACGATGCGACACGTCAGCGGGTCCTGGAAGCTGCGCGTACGCTCGGGTATCGCAAGCGCGCTCAAGTCGACATAACGGGAGATTATGGGCTTAAACAAATCGGTGTGATTACGAAAACACGGCCTGATGATTTGCCCCAAGAGAATCCGTTTTATGCGCCTGTGCTAGCGGGCATAGAAAGCATGTGTCGCAAAATACAGGTCAATCTGCTCTATGCCTCTGTCCCGGTCGATCTGGAGAATCATCTGCTCGAAATCCCCCGTATGTTGCTAGAAGATCAACTGGAGGGCGTGTTACTGGTTGGTGCGTTTGTCGATCAAACGATTGAACAGTTACTCGAACAACATAATACGCCAGTCGTTCTGGTTGACGCTTATGCCAGTGGTTATCGATACGATAGTGTCGTTACCGATAACTTCCGTGGGGCGTATGCAGCAGTGATGTATCTCGTCCAACATGGCCATTGCTCTATTGGGCTGGTAGGCAGTTTTCCTTCGTTTTATCCCAGTATCGATGAACGACGACGTGGTTATGTGGAAGCCTTAAATGACCATGACATTTTAGAGCACTACTTCGCTGATAGTCACCTGACCCTTGAGGAAGCTGCCGAGTCAACTGCTGAACTATTGCAACGCTACCCTGAGATAACGGCCCTCTTTTGTACCAACGATAAAGTTGCGCTTGGCGCAATGCAAGCGGCTCGCGCAGTGGGGCGTACTTTACCAGATAATCTCTCCATTATTGGTTTTGATAATATCGACTCCGCAGCACATGTGACACCAGCGCTAACCACCATGCATGTTGATAAAGCCAGCATGGGCAGATTGGCGGTACAACTCCTGTCTAATCGCGTTGAATTTCTCAATGCAGGCTGTACCTCAACGATCCTGCAACCAACGCTGATCGAACGACAATCGGTGCAAATAATACGGAGTTAAGCAGGACTCCATAGATTGAGGACTTTCGTATGACAGTTGCTACACCGGCTACAAACTCGTTACTACACACATCAACGATCATAGTAGTGCACTCACTGATGCGCCCAGTGGACGGATTGCTATTTACTATGGTGCAGCAGATACAGTTACCGCACTGGCATTTGGTCAGGTTGATGAGATCATCGCCTTCGTCAAGGAGCATTCCGACCTTACCGGAGTGAAAGGATAGCCTATGCCGCACCACTTGTGACGTGTTCTTCATAGGATCTCAGAAACCTTGTATATCTTTATGAAGGAGTTTACTATGCTTATTCGTTCGATGCGGAACATTCGCTGGACAACGTATGTCGTCACGCTGGCGCTGGTGCTGGGATTGTTTATCGGAGGAGGTGCGCTCATTACACCTGCCCACGCTGTTGATGGCTTTGTGGAACGCACAGGAAACCAGTTTACGCTTAATGGTGCGCCCTACTATTTTGGTGGCACCAACAATTACTACCTCACCTTCAAATCAAACGCGATGGTCGACGATGTACTGGAGGATGCCGCAGCAATGGATCTGCGCGTCATACGCCTCTGGGGTTTTATCGACCGTGGCTCACTTGATGGTAGTATCCCCAATGTCGATGGCCCTGGCCATAAGGACAATGTCTACTTCCAGTACTGGGATCCGGCCACTGGAAAACCAGCCTACAATGATGGTCCTGATGGTTTGGAACGCCTTGATTATGTATTAGCCAAAGCCGACGAATTAGGTCTACGCCTGACGATTGTATTGACGAATAATTGGAAAGAATTTGGAGGTATGGATCAGTACGTTACCTGGTACGATCTCACGTATCATGATCAATTCTATACGGATGCGCGAGTCAAACAGGCGTACAAAGACTGGGCCAAGCACCTCATCAATCGCACCAACTCCATCACGGGTGTGCGCTACCGCGACGACCCGACCATCTTCGCATGGGAACTGGCCAACGAGCCTCGTTGTGGTAATGGTGGGAACAAACCAGTCTCGGGGAACTGCACGACGGAAACGTTGACCGACTGGGCAGATGAAATGTCGACGTATATCAAACAGCTTGCTCCGAACCATATGGTTGCCGTCGGTGATGAGGGCTTTTTCAACCGCAGCGGTGAATCCGACTGGACCTACAACGGCGGTGAGGGTGTTGATCACGAAGCATTACTGAGTCTCCCGAATATCGATTTTGGTACCTACCATCTCTACCCGGATCATTGGGGGAAAACGTCAGCCTGGGGCACGCAGTGGATTGAAGATCATATCGATGCGGCAAAAGCCATTGGCAAGCCTACCATATTAGAGGAGTTTGGTATTCACAATAAATCCACTCGCGATGACATCTATCAGACCTGGATCGACACAGTCTATCAGCAGGATGGTGCCGGTTGGATGTTCTGGATTCTGTCTGGTATTCAGGATGGCGGCGGGTTATATCCCGATTATGATGGCTTTACCGTTTACTATCCCAGCGATACAGCGACACTACTGGCCAACGCAGCGCAACAAATGAAGCAGAAGAACGCTGGTGCTCCCACATCAACGCCAGCCCCACCGACGGCTACCGTGCCACCAACCACGCCAACTCCTCCTCCAACTGCGGTACCCGGAACGGCGCTCAAAGTGCAATACCGTAATGCACTGGCTAATCAGAACGATGGAGAAATTACGCCCTATTTCAATATTGTGAATACTGGTAATAACAGCGTGCCATTAGATGAACTTACAATTCGTTACTGGTATACTGCTGACGGCAACAAGGCACAGGTATATACCTGTTTCTGGTCACGTGTTGATTGTGCTAATATCACCGGAGGTGTGATCAAACTCACGTCACCTGTTGAAGGCGCAGACCATTATCTGGAGATTAGCTTTAGCAGCGGGGCAGGCAACATTCCTGCTCAGGGTAGTGGCTACGAAATTCATCACCGTGTGAACCGACAGGATTGGTCGAGCTATAATGAGACAAACGATTACTCATACGATGGTACAAAGAACGATTTTGCTGACTGGGATAGGATAACCTTGTATCGTAATGGTGCTCTGGTCTGGGGTGTCGAGCCGTAATATAGCCTTCCGCGAGTATGCTACTTGACAGGAGTGGATTGATGGAGTACTTTCCGTCAATCCACCTTAGTTGTTTGTATTATTGAGCCAAGAAGATGCAGCGACCAAACATCCTCATTCTGTACACCGACCAGCACCGTTGGGATGCGCTGGGAGTGAGTGGTAATCCCGATATTCAAACGCCACACCTCGATCAGTTGGCTGCTCAGGGCATTCATTTTAACCATTACTTTGTGCAGCATCCGCTCTGTATGCCGAGTCGTGTGAGTTTGCTCACTGGCTTGTATCCGACAACGCTCGGCATCACCGAAATGGGTGTGCCGGTCCCCGAAGGGTTTATGACGCTTCCACAGCTATTGCATACGGTAGGGTATACAACAGCTCATATTGGAAAACTGCACTTTTTGCCGCATGCAAACCGCGATCATCGTACACCGCATCCAAGCTATGGTTTCGATACGCTCGAAGTGTCCGACGAACCGGGTGTGTACGAGGATGCCTATCGTGCGTGGGTACGTCGCGTGGCGCCTGAGCAACTTGACCACCTGAGTGTTGGACTGCCACCCGCCACCTACACCTGGTACACCACGATGGGCATCCAGGACATGGTCAATCATCTATCGGAAGAGCCGCGCTTTGATTTTGGGCCACCACAGCCTTTCCCCGGTGATGAGCGCTATACGCACAGCGCTTTTGTGGCCGAACAGACGCTGGCGTTTCTCTCACGCCACCAGCAACGTGAACCATTTCTCTGCATTGCGAGCTTTTTTGCGCCACACGCGCCTTGGGTGGTCCCCCAACGCTACCTCGATCTCTATGATCCGACGACGCTTACATTGCCACCCTATCCCGCAGAACTTGAACCCAACCGTGTCGCTGCCAACTGCTCTGAGGACAACCTGCGCGCAGCACGCCATGGCTACTACGCGATGATCAGCGAAGTTGATGCGTATGTCGGGCGGATTCTGGCGCACCTCGATCAGTTGGAACTGACCGAAAATACCATAGTGTTCTTCCTCTCTGATCATGGCGAGTGGTTGGGCGACCATCTCAGGTATGGCAAGGGCTACCCCGGCGATGATGCAGTGAGCCGGGTGCCGTTGATCGTGCGTTGGCCTGCGGGCGTTGTTGCGCCGGGTCGCACCATAACACAGATCGTTGAGGCGGTTGATGTGGTGCCAACGCTCCTTGAGTGTGTTGGGATGCAAATACCACCACGGCTTCAGGGACAAAGCTTCGCACAAGCGCTGACCAATGAAGCATGGGTTGGGCGTGGTGCAGCGCTGATGGAGTACACCGGGTGGAAAGCTTTCCGCACACCACGCTATCGCTATCTCATTCATGCTGGTGGCCACGAAAAACTGTGGGACCTCCAGCACGACCCCGGTGAGTATGTCGATGTGGCAAACGACACTACCTATCGGGATGTGCTGGCTGAACAGCGTCGCTTGTTGCTGCAACGCCTCATTGAGATCGAGCGCCCGCTGCCACGTACCTGGCCATATTGAGTAGATCTGGCCACCTTTATATGACGCCATCCATATTGATTCGGCTGGACCAGAATACATTCTTTTTCTGTCATTACTTATTTACATTCAACCTGGCCCAGCGGCTCGGCGCTTGCTGATAACGCGGCAACGGCTTGTGGCCAGGCCTGGTCCTTGGGGTAGAGTGTGCTGCGGAGGTATGCCCAGGTAAGTCTCTGGATCACAGCCACTCGTTCGGGACTCTCATCTGTCGTCTCAGCTGCATCGTATCCAGAAACGCCGCCGAGCAGGTGTTTTCCGCCAAATATCGTAAGCAAGCATTTGGAGCCTTCACTCAGTACGTACGGATCGGTGAACCAGTCCGCACCGCGAACCGTTAGATGGGAGGCGATGTCCTGATCGCCCGCGACTACGAGGGTTGGGGTTGTCATCTCGGCAAAGCTAGGTTCCCGGAAGAAGGAGTAATGTTCAGCCGCGAACGCGCTGAGATCAGCACCGCCATTGCCGGGCGCGGAAAGCAGGACACCTGCTTTGATCCGGGGTTCGGCCATATCTACGAGTGTGTCGTCTTCAGGATCGGTCAGCTGTGCACCCAGCAACATGCTCGCTGTATGCCCACCCATTGAATGCCCAACGACCGCGATCTGGTTTCGGTCGAGGCGTCCGTTGATTTCCGGAACAGACGCCTCGATGATGTCAAGCTGATCGAGGATGCGTTTCATATCCTCAACGCGGGACCGCCAGAATAAGGGTGCACCGGGAGTCTTTGGGTCGAAGTTTAGCGTCTTTGAGCTCAAATGGGTAGGCTGGATCACGACGAAGCCGTGTGCTGCCCAGAAATTGGTCAGTGGGCCGTAGCCGTTCAACGAAGAGAGATGGTTCGACCTGCCATGGCCATGTGAGAGAAGGATGATTGGTAAGTCGCGCCCGATCGTCGGGGCGGAGATTCGCATTTGTAGATCTACAAGCCGCCCCGGAGCTGACACCACCACTGGACTGACTGAAACGACGGGTGTGGGCTCACTGACTGGTATGTTTTTGGCTTGACCGATCAATGCGTGGTCCTGCACAATTTGAAGACTAGTTCCTTTATTGGCCCCAATGACCAGGGCAACGGTTTTATTCTGCATAATTATCTCCATTAGTTTGGTGACTTAACCCTGTATCGGCATCTCCATTTCGGCGGGTTCGGTGATAGCAGCTTCCAGAATTTTGTAGGCCACAGCTTCTGCTGAGTCAGGTGCAGGCATTGGACTAGCGGCGTCCGGACGCCAGTTGACCATGTTTTCTTCGATCAGGGCGTTCTTGCCAAAATCGGTCGCGGTCTGGCCTGGATGAAACAGCACGACCCGAATGTTATCTGCCGCCAGCTCATTGCGAGCCGTCAGGCTCAGGCCGTTCAGCGCATATTTTGTGGAGGCATATGTGCTGATCCCGGGGATCGCCATTTTGCTTACGCTGGAACTGATGTTGATGATGACACCGCCACCCTGCTCTTTCATCTTCGGTACGACCGCCTGAATCCCGTGAAGTGGCCCAAGCATGTTCAGCTCGATAATCTGGCGATAGTGATCAGGGTTGACCGTGGCGACCCAGCCAACCAAAGCTTGACCGGCATTATTAATCAGGATGTCAATCCGGCCAAAGTGTTCGTAAGCTTGATCTATCAAAGCCCTCACCTGAGTTTGGTCAGTCATATCGGTCGGAACGATCAGCGTTTCGGCCTGGGGTGGCAGACCATGGGCGACCGCTTCCAGTTTGTCAGCAGACCTTGCCGCGAGAACCAGCTTCGCTCCAGCCTTGGCGAAGACGCGAGCAGTCGCTGTGCCGATGCCCATCGAAGCGCCGGTAATAATAATAACTTTGTTTTGTACTTCCATAATCCATACCTCCTAGGAGTATACGTGACTGTTGTCAACTGCATGTACTTCGTGTAAAATGGAACAACGTTCCGTGTCATGGTCTGCATTATACGGAGCGTTGTTCCGTTTGTCAAGTAGGTAATAGAATAAGGATTAAAAATGAGTAAGCTTGAGGATGGTGAAAACAACGACACTGAGCGCGAAGTTCCTCAGTCCAAGCCTGTGCGTGTTGACGCACAACGGAATAAAGAGGCATTGTTGGAGGCGGCCTTGGCAGTATTCGTAACTTCGGGAGTAGACGCACCTGTGCGAGAGATCGCCGCCAAGGCAGGCGTCGGCGTTGGTACGGTCTATCGCCATTTTCCGCAACGCTCGGACCTGATCGTGGCGGTTTTCCGTCACCAAGTCGATGCCTGTGCTGACGCTGCATCGGTTCTGGCGGCGGAACATGCACCAGTCGAGGCGTTGGCGCTTTGGTTGCAACGCTTCGCAGACTTCATCGCGACCAAACGTGGACTTGCAAACGCATTGCATTCTGGAGACCCCGCATACAATAGTTTGCCTGGCTACTTCGATAAGCGATTCCGACCCGCACTCCAAGCATTACTTGACGCAGCGGCTAGCGTGGGTGAGGTGCGTACCGATATTGAGCCAGACGATCTACTGAGAGTAGTTGGAAGCCTATGTATGTCTGCTCACGATGACCAAATCGACTACGTGCGCCGCATGGTTGCGCTGCTCGTCGACGGGTTGCGATATCCTACGAGTTCATCGATGAATGCACCTTCCTAGCACACATCCGTTGGTTTGGATACGAACACGACGCACCTGGCCAGACTGAGTGTATCCGCTGTGAGCTTAGTCGTAGTTCGTTCTTTTGGGGCACAGATTCGCGCTGTCCGATGGTAGGGCTTGACTTTTTGTCTTCTTTACACTAAAATAGTGTTGAAAAGACACTATCTTTGCGTAAGGAGATTATCATGGCCCTGATTGGTCATTTCAAAGCCGAACCAACCGAATATATTCTTGCCTATCGAAATGGCAACATCTTTCGTCAGGGGATTGGGCGCACCTTCTGGTACTGGAAGCCCAGCACGTCAATTGTTTCGATCCCGACTTCAACGGTTGATGCGCTGTTTGTGCTGAATGAGAAGAGCAACGACTTTCAGACCGTGACTCTTCAGGGTCAGATTACTTATCGTATCACTGCTCCTGAGACGATTGCTCAACTGCTCAACTTCACGATTGATCCACAGACACACGACTATCTTTCCGATGATCCAACCAAACTCGATCAGCGGATTATCAATGTGGTGCAGACCTATGCGCGTAAAGAATTGCAACAGCTTTCGCTTGAGGAAGCGCTGCGGAGTGCCGAGACGCTTGAACGCACCATCCTCACACAATTACAAGCCGAACAAACATTGACCACCATGGGTATTGCGTGTGTGAGCCTGTTCTTTACCTCGATCAAATCGACAGCCGAGATGATGAAAGCCCTTGAAGCCGAATACCGAGAAGCGTTGCAGAAGCGTGCTGACCAGGCAATCTACTCACGTCGTGCAGAGGCCGTCGAACAGGAGCGCCAGATCAAACAGAACGAGCTTTCAACGGCGGTTGATCTGGAGCAGCGGCGACAAGAATTGGTCGATTTGGAAGGTGAGAATGCACAAAAACAGGCTGAGTTCGAGGCAGAGGCGACGCGCACACAGCTTGTACCATTCCAGTCGCTCGATACACGGCTCGTGATGGCACTGGCGTTCCGATCCTTCGCTGATAACGCCCAGAAGATCGGTAATCTGACCATCACCTCTGAGATTCTGGAACAGCTTTTGAATGGTCGGACACAGCAAGCGTAGAACAGTATTGAAGCAGATAACAGGGTCATTTTATGCCACATTTTGAGAAAATCGTTGTTGTGACCAAGAAAACGCCGCTGGAGGATCTGGTCAATCGTTTGAACTCAAAAGCTCAGGCCAAATTCTACCTGGAGCAGAACCAGATTCCTTTTGCCAGTTACGAGCAGAGTGACTCACAGTATCATCGCTCAGTGGAGATGCTGCGCCAACAATTGCCCCGAGGTGTGCGGCACCAGTTTATCGACCGGGACTTGCTGCCGACTTACTACTTCGATGGGCGCGATCTGGTGGTGACGATTGGACCAGACGGTCTCGTGATCAATACGGCGAAGTATCTGACCAGCCAGCCTATTCTCGCATTCAACCCTGACCCGGCGCGTATTGATGGTGTGCTTCTCCCCTTTACTGCAACCGATGCGGCGACATGGCTTGACCGTGCGCTGCGTGGCGATCTGAAGATTCAACCAGTTTCAATGGCCAAGGTGACGTTGAACGATGGGCAGACATTGTATGGTGTGAATGATCTGTTTATTGGCCCACGTTCGCATGGATCGGCGCGCTACACGCTTGAGTTTGGTAGTAAGCGTGAACAGCAGAGTTCGAGTGGGATTATTGTTTCGACCGGCGCCGGGTGTACCGGCTGGCTACGCTCGATTACGACCGGAGCGTGGCAGGTGGCGCGCTACTTTACCAACCTTGGTGAGCAACCACCTGAGTTGGACGAGATCGCGCTGGGATGGGATGCTAATCGTCTCTGGTTTACAGTGCGTGAGCCGTTTGTCTCGAAAACCTCACAGGCCAACATTGTTTTTGGTCAGATCGCGCAACATCAGCACCTCACGATTACCTCGCATATGCCTGACTATGGCATTATCTTTAGCGATGGAATCGAGAGTGACTACCTCGCATTTCACTCCGGCGCGATGGCCCAGATCGGTCTGGCAGAGCGCAAAGCCCAACTGATTGTGCAGGGGTGAAAGGATATAATCAATCCTATTGAGTTTGAATTTCTTCTTCAAATGTAACCTTTAACTCCTGGTTTGGTGTTCCTGTTCGTGTTACCGTATACATGCGTGTGCCTGAAGGGTGAGTAAGTGGCACATCAACTCCTGTGCGTTCTGGCATATGCGCTCCTGCCCCAATACCAAATGACATGACATCACCAATTAAAACCCCCATTGCCGCAGCCAATGCATCATTACATTCTTTGTCGCTTTCATAGGAAAACATTCCCCAGATTTTAGCATTAGGGTGCACTTCACGAGATGAAATCCAATAGGCAGGTTCTTGTGTGCACACTTCAATATAAATAGTTCCATTTGCGTAGCTAGAAGTCCAGTAAAAGTTAATTTGATCGAGTGAATTAGCTGGCCTGTCAGTATGCATTAATTGCAGAGCTTCTACACCCCCAGGATCTGATACTCGTACCCCGAGCTCCGATGTTGGTTGCTGGTTCCCAGGCTCTGATATTGGTTGCTGGTTGCGTTGAAAGAGTAGAAAGCCCATAAAACACAGTATAGTTAAGAGACTAATATTCCAGAGAATTGTCAGTTTTGGACGGGCTAGCAATCTCAGCTTATCTTTGAAGCTAATTAGCATTGTTGTCATATTTGTCTTATGATCGGTATCACCCTCACTTGTTTTGAGTAAAGAGTTTGATGATTCTTTATCTGATAGATCGCATAGTTGATCTAACAAATCAAGCATATGTTGACGATCAGGTGGTGTCCGTTGTTGAGCAGTTGACAGGTCCATATCATACACTTCAAGTAACCACAGCTCAAGTTCATGTTTTGACCAATTAAGTAACTTGATAATTGGGAGCGCATCTGTCCAGTGTTGAGGTTTCGATCTAGCTTTTCTCCAATGTTGTAATGTCCCTTTGCTTATTCCAGTTGTCTTTGCTAAAGTGTCAAGGCCCCAGCCAGAAACTTTCAACGCTTCACTAAGGCGGTTGTCTGAAATATCCACAGCCTCTACCTCCTTATAAGAGTTTATATTGGAGAGTTTCTCTCGTATGAATAACTATATTCTTTTGGGCATGCTACGCATGTTGCACGTCTTTTGCCGTATCTGATACGCACTTTATACGTTGCTTAATCTTGTATTGTTCTCTTCATTTGGCTATTCTTGGATTGTAATAAATGAACGAAAAAAACTCATTTAAAGCCCTTATTTAATTATTAATGCTGTAAATAACATAGTTTATGCAAAATTAATAGATGAAGTAATTAGTATGTTATAAGCTACGGAAATTGCTTTGATAAGCTAAATAAAGTGATTTAAATGTGAATAATATATTCAAATTATGTAACAATACAGTTTTCATGGATGAATTTAATTAATACATCAATATTTTTGAACTACGTAATGAAGTAATTATACCACAAAATACCCTATCCGTTGAAGGTGTTAATAGTTGTATGTATGGAGGGACACAAATGTTATTTGGAAGCAAAGTGGCTAAACATGAACGACTAATCACCATTGTCGCGGCGTTAACGAAAACACCTGGTCAAACTCAGTCTGAGCTTGCTCGACTAATGGGTGTCCATCCCTCAACCATTGAAGATGATCTACGAAAATTGGAGGAAGAAGGAATATTGGTTCAAGAAGATGATCGTGGACGTCTGAGTCTTTGGAATGAATAACTAAACGAAAACTAATCTACATGTTTTGCCGGTTTTTTCAAAAGTTTATGCTATCCTTTTCACTGTAGTGACTACAGTAACATCAATTTGATCCATCTTACTATAGTGGTATTTGCATTATAGTTCTTAATTGAGATTAACCTTTTTAAGTCTATTGAGAGGCATTGAGGTTTAGTAAGTTTACCTATAAATTCTACTACATAGTTAAGTAATGAGGTTTAGCTAAACGGAAAGTGAGGATACCGATATGTAATTATTAATGAAACACGCTTGTTTTGGAAGCTTGAAAATGCTCAACGTTGCTAATAGTTGTGGTAGTGCTACTTTTGTGTGGTAATCATACATGTATTGTTCACATACATAGTCATTATGAGGAGCTATATGAACAGGTTACGACATACTATCGTGAGTTTGCTTTTGGTCGGATTAATTGCGATTGCCAATATTCCAGCGGCACATGCAGCTACTGATTTAGGTGGTCTGGATTTGTATACGTATTGTCACGTTCATCATAAATGGTGGGCACCACAAATGGCTGTGCTTATCCTCCCTATGGATGCTGCCTCCTGGCGTTGTCGTGACCGTACTGGACATCTTAACTCAATTAACACGAATCATGTGTGTGCATGGCAATATGGATATGGTGCGTGGGCTTCTACTTCCAATTGGGATGATCCATATTCATGGCGTTGTTATCGTTAAATATCATTAAGTGATTAACCACTTATTCGTTTGACAATTCTGATTAGTTATTTTTCCTGCTGTTAAGGAGGTATGTTATGAGGAATTTCAAATCTCTGTACCGTCGTTTGACTATCATCTGTATCTTTTTTATTGTCATTTCCTGTATACCTGTAGTTCCTGCACAAGCAGCTGGATATCCTAGCCTGACCTATATCCGTATCAATCGATATGGAGGAAATATTGAGGCTACCTATTGCATTATTGCTGATAGATATCGATTAATCTGGGGTGAATTAGCCCCTTCTAGTTGGTTTGCCAACCAGAGTTATGGAGCTATCAATGGCTGTACGACCAAACTATTGTTTGCACAAGTTCAAGGGAACGAAACATTATTTATTGTTACCTCAGTCTTTTCATCTACTGGTGGTGAGGAAGCCTATAGTATGAAGTTGTACCCACGGGGTACAAACAATTTGAGTTGTGACCTTCGCTATGCAAGCACGCGTCTTGTACGTGACCCACGCTTAAACTCACCAACAGCCTGTGCCTTCTGGGATAAATAGTATCTCAATAATGTCGGTAAGTGTTTCTATTTTGAGGGTCTGTATAAGGCCCTCTTCACTTCCTCCTACAGCATCGCCTTCTACTTACAACCACAGGTAAACGTTCCACAACTATCGACTCAATGTGAAAAAAGTCACATACCCGGTTCATTAACGTTGGTACACTGATAGCAGGGTACACATGCTGCAGTGTGCTGCTAGCTTCTGAAAGCAAATGTTATGACTCCCATACCTAATGGTTCAGCTACGGTTATTTTGGATGTACAAGCATCGATTGAGATACCGCCTCGTGGAATATTAAGCCGCACGATATATGAAGATGATCAAATAAAAGTTATTCTATTTGGTTTTGATACTGGTCAAGCATTATCTGAGCATACTGCTGCCAGACCAGCCATTATTCATATTATACAAGGCGAGGCCCAGGTTACGCTTGGAACCAATTCCATCGCAGCCCGAGCTGGCACCTGGATTCACATGCCGCCGCATTTGCCACACAGTGTGCAGGCAAAAACCCCAACGACGATGCAACTAGTCTTGTTGCCACAACTTGCTGAGTCAATGTAAGAGGTGGAGGTTATGGATGGCACAATAGCGAGGACCAGTGTACGTCTCCGTCCCATTGCACTGCCAACAGAACATGGTGGTTGGGGATTTTTGCTTGAGCCAATTGTCTTAGGTTTACTGATTGCCCCAACTGTAGCAGGCATGTTCCTTGGGTTGGCTGCCATCAATGTTTTCTTATTTCGTCACCCACTGGAGCTTATGATTGCAGACCTGCGACGCGGCAAACGCTATCCTCGCACATTCTGGGTATGTCTTTTTGTGCTGTTATATGGGGGGGCAGCGCTCTGTGCATTTGTCATAGCACTCTGGTTTGCATCTGCACCGTTTTGGATGGCGGTACTTGTTGCTGTGCCATTGGCTACTATTCATATACTCTACAACCTTTGTAAGCAAGCACGCCACCTTATACCAGAAATAGCAGGGGCAAGCGCTCTCAGTGGTTCCATTGCCGCGATTACATTAGTTGCAGGATGGGGGATGGTTGCAGCTTTTGCGCTGTGGGCAGTATTGATCATCCGTGCAGTGACGGCTATTGTCTACGTGCGGACGCGCATCCGCCACATACGCGGGGTGACTGTTTCTACCCAACCAACATGGCTTGCCCATTCCGTTGGTTTCTTTCTTATCCTTGGACTAACCTGGTTGCAGACGATCCCCTGGACAGCCACTCTTGCTTTTGGCATCTTACTCATACGCGCTGTATACGGTGTGTCACCACGACGAACATCAACACGCGTTGCGGTAGTTGGCATACAGGAACTAGCGTTTGGTGTTCTTACAATGTTGCTTCTCGCACTTGGATATATTTTATGATAACGCAATATGTGTATTCTCTGACGAAGCCCCTTGATGTGTCTATCGTCAGAAAGAGGAATTGTACTATTACGCCCTTATCGGCTTTATGGAAGGAGGGAGCATGCATCTAGGTATACGTGCAAAGCTCCTGCTTGTGTTCTGTGGACTGGTTGGTCTTTGCAGTGGATTGGGTGGCTATACGTTTTATTACGCCCGTGGTGCCTCGTACCTCTCGGACGATCCCGTCGCATGTGTGAACTGTCACGTCATGCGCGATCAATACGATGGCTGGCAAAAATCGAGTCATCACGCTGTGGCAACCTGCAATAGCTGCCATGTCCCACACGAGTTGGTACCAAAATACCTCACCAAGCTTGAAAATGGTTTCTGGCATGCCAAAGGCTTTACCCTTATGGATTTCCCGGAACCCATTCGTATCCGCCCACAGAGCAAAGCTGTTGTCCAACAGAAGTGTTTGCTCTGTCACCAGACGACCGTAAGTGAAATGACGGCCCATGTTGAGCGTGATGAAATTGATTGTGTGGTGTGTCATCGTGATGTTGGGCATGGTCCAGCACAGTGATTGAAAGTGAGAAATCTATGCAACGTCGGTTATCGTTCCATACAATTCCAGTATGGTTCTATATTGCTCTGGTTCTCGTTGTTGCTGTAGCGACTGTTGGGGTTTTGTGGTTTTTGGGGAATATCGCACAGCGTCAGGAAGAAGCACGTCAGGATGTCTTTCGAGTCGCCGAATTAACCGAAGATACGGTCGATCCAACCACTTGGGGTCAGAATTTTCCACGTCAATATGATAGCTATCGTCGAACAGTTGATACGGAACGGACACGTCACGGTGGGAGCGAAGCTTTCCAGCGGTTAGATGAGTTTCCGGCCTGGCGCACGATTTTCAATGGCTATGCCTTTAGCATCGATTACCGTGAAGATCGCGGACATGCATATATGCTCTCGGATCAGCGTGAGACTGAACGGGTGGAGGTGGTCAGTCAGCCAGGTGCCTGTCTCCATTGTCATGCAGCAGTTCTTCCGGCCTATCGGGAGCAAGGACTCGCCGATGGTGTTCCCGATGATGATATTCATCGGGAGGATGCCATTATGCGGGGCTTTGAAATCGTGAACTCGATGCCATACACAGAGGCACACCAACTCGTAGAGCATCCTATTACCTGTATGGATTGCCATGATCCTGAAACGATGCAATTGCGAGTTACGCGACCAGCCTTTCTCGAAGGAATGCATGTGTTGGCCAGTACCGATGAGCCACTCCCACATCTCCCCAGCATTGAGCGTTGGCGTGAAGATGGACGAGAAGGCACCTATGACCCGAATCTGTTGGCCAATCGGCAGGAAATGCGTTCTATGGTGTGTTCCCAGTGTCATGTCGAGTATTACTTTAAGGGTGATGAAAAACGCCTTACATACCCCTGGCACAATGGGTTGAAAGCTGAACAGATAGAAGCCTATTACGATGATATTGCGTTTAAGGACTGGACTCACAAAAACAGCGAAGCGTCGGTCCTCAAAGCCCAGCATCCTGAGTTTGAACTGTGGAGTCAGGGTATTCACGCACGTAGCGGTGTCTCTTGTGCCGATTGCCATATGCCCTATCAACGTGAAGGCGCCGTCAAAGTGAGTGATCACCAGGTACGTAGTCCATTGTTGAATGTTGCTGATGCTTGCCTGAGTTGCCACAACTTTGATGAGGATGAAATGAAAGCACGTGCTGAAGAGATTCAGGATCGTACACGCACTTTGATGAGTCGTGCCGAAGATGCCGTGGTAGCGCTGATCAACGACATTGAGCAGGCCAAGTCATCCGGTATTGCTGAGTCAAGGCTTGTGGAAGCACAGGACTTGCAACGTAAGGCGCAGTGGCGTCTGGACTTTATTGCTGCAGAAAATTCAATGGGCTTCCATGCCCCGCAAGAATCGGCCCGTATTCTGGGGGAAGCAATTGATCTTGCACGTCAGGGGCAGATCGCCTTGCTCAAAGAAGGTGTAGAAACCCAGGCATGTTTCGCGTGTAACTCTGACTCTACGCTTGCAGAGGAGGAAAACGTCACAGAATAGTACCTACTACGGACGATCTGATCAGGGCGACTCACCAACGCCCTGCTCTCTTTCGATTGTTTCACTAGGTTAATACTCAGCGTGCTCACGTAACCCTGTCGGATTGCAGATCGTAATGACTCCGTGATCCATCGAAATAAGCTCAAGTGAGTCGAACACTTTGAGCGTTCGTCCAACCATCTCGCGTACTGTTCCAATTCGTGAGGCCATCTCTGCTTGGGTGAGTGGTGACACGTCGGGGTTGCGTTCAGCCTCTTCTGCCAGCGATAAGAGGAGGCGTGCCAAGCGACCCTGCACGGTTGTAAGTGCTAGATCATCGACTAAACTCACTAATTGGCGTAAATAGCTACAGCATTCGGCGAGCAGCGCCATCGCCAGTGTGGGCTGCTTTTCCACCACCTCACGCAAGGCATCGACGGGGAACAGCACCAGATCAGCGTCGGTCACTGCCTGTGCATTCGCGGGACATGGATCCTGGTCAAAAATAGGTACGGTGTTAAAATGCTGTCCGACTCCTGCGATAGTTAATACCTGCTCACGACCGCTGGGTGCCTCACGAGCAATCTTAACACGACCATGCAGAATGGCATACAGGCCAGGTGCTGGGTCTCCTTTGTAGAACAGTATATCGCTAGCACGACGCTGAACAGGTATGGCAATATGTGTCAATGCTTCAAGCACCGAGTCAGGGAGATCTGCAAACAGTGGTATCTGCTGTATCTGCTGACGATCAATGGTCATAGTAGTATCCTCATCCGGGAAAACATATGCTGTGTTGTACGCTAAAAGTATATGATGGGTGCACCTGCCATCACAGGTAAAGATCCTACCACTTTTCGGTCACTGCGACAAAAGTCACATCCTCGATCAATATCTGAATTGTATACTCACACTAGAGGTACAATAGCACGATTTCAACAAAGCACACATTC
Source organism: Chloroflexi bacterium AL-N1 (assembly GCA_013122435.1). Lineage (GTDB taxonomy): Bacteria > Chloroflexota > Chloroflexia > Chloroflexales > Roseiflexaceae > AL-N1. Next base: position 36,520 of record WYDT01000040.1, on the reverse strand, counting down.
CTCTTATCACACAAGCATATTGTTAAGGGGGACGTTGTGACAACGAAACACCATCCACTCCCAGTAATTGACACCCAGCGATGTACGGGTTGTGGGATCTGTGTCGCAGGGTGTCCAACGAAGACGATTGCTTTGCACAATGAACGTGCGGTGATTGCCCACCCAGACGCATGTACATTCTGTGAGTTGTGTGAAATCAATTGTCCTGAACAGGCCATAGGTCGGCCATTTCGCGTCGTCTTCGCTACGGGAACAGATACGACAAAACCTGCACATGATTCTGACGAAACAACGCATTGATCGTAGAATGGAAATGCTTACAACATGATATCACGCTTTTGGGCTACACTCCATACTCGACCGCAGATTCTGCTGGTTCCGCTGGCGCTGCTAGCGCTGATGGTTGCGCTCTGGGCCGGACTACTGCGTATGGGTTGGCATCTCCCGATAGCATCGGCCTCACTTGCTGCTCTGCATGGACCATTGATACTCGTCGGTTTTTTTGGAACAGTCATTGGGTTGGAGCGTGCCATTGCGCTCCAGCGTCACTGGATGTATCTTGCTCCGCTTGGTACGGCGCTTGGTGGTCTCACGATACTGTTCTGGGGTAGTACTGGACCAGGGCCATTTTTGATCATGTTTGGCAGCGTGATCGCATGTGCGGCTTTTGTGATCATTCTACGGCAACATCTGGCCTTGTGGACGGTGACCATGAGCCTTGGTGCACTCGCATGGTGTATTGGGAATGCGTTCTGGCTCGCAGGCCAACCTTTGTTTGTGGTCTCGTTATGGTGGGCGGGATTCCTGGTACTCACTATTGCCGGAGAACGACTGGAACTGGGACGTCTCCTACAACACTCACGCTTTGTACAATGGGCTTTTGCAGTTATTGTCATGTTTATGCTGGTGAGTCTTTTCTTCATCGTTGCGGATTATACTAATGGGACACGACTCGTCGGTGTTGCCTGGTTAGCACTGGCGCTCTGGCTATTGCGCTATGACATTGCACGCAGAACTGTGCGTAAGCGTGGATTAACCCGCTTCATTGCGGTGTGTCTGCTTTCCGGGTATGTGTGGTTAGCGGTGAGTGGTGCCATTGGTTTCATCTACGGTGGATTGCCTGCAGGTCCGATCTACGATGCGTTCTTACACGCCCTTTTTGTGGGCTTTGTCTTTGCAATGATTTTTGGTCATGCGCCGATCATTATTCCTGCTTTCCTCGGAATAAAAGTGGCCTATCAATCTACATTTTACATTCCTCTGGTGCTGCTGCATTGCTCGCTGCTGCTGCGTGTCATTGGTGATTTAGCGAATTGGATGGTGCTCCGTCAGTGGGGAGGGATGTTCAATGTCTTGGCTATCCTGGGGTTTATCGGCCTGATCATTGTGGCAACTAAACAAGCTCGCACGATCACAACATTACCCACCAGAGGGCATCACCTGCAAGACGCGGGATAAAGATCATCAATTGCTGGGGCCGTGCATAGATCACGAGTCATTCACCCGATGAGATGCAGAATAGTCCCCTTAAAGAATCTTTGCTGCTTCCATGCACACATGTATAACCTCCTATCGTTCATTTTTCACAACGCTTGGTTAAGCAGGTTATCAAATCTTTCTGCCTAGGAGTAGAGAAGTGATAACCTTCATGGACCTGTGACAAAAGTCACATAGCCCTCCCTGCCTGATATTCTAGAATAAAGTCAAGTTTCATTCGCTCACTGTATCAAGGAGGGCGTCTATGTCAGATACACACCATTTCAAATTTCCTAGTGCCAAAGCATGGCGACTAATACTGTTGTTGATATGTGGCTGGATCGCTAGTACAGTCTATGTAGCACATGCAGTTCCGTCTGCCCCAACTACCCAGTCTGTCGATGAAGGAAAAGCCATCTTTGAACAAAAATGTGCCTCCTGTCACACTATTGGGGGTGGTGCATCGGTTGGACCTGATGTGGCCGGTGTCACCGCGCTACGTGACCGTGACTGGTTGATTCGCTGGATCGTTGAGCCGGATCAGATGATTCGTGATGGGGATCCGCTTGCACTTGAGTTGTTAGATGAATACAACAACTTACCAATGCCAATTCCCGGTGTGACTATGCCAGCAATGAAGATTGTGACACGTGATTATAAAAATCTGTACAACCGACTGATTTCCTTTAGCCCCCAGGCACGGACTCAAGGCATTGGTACCCATGGAGTCCATTGGGAGATTGCCGATATGTATGACGATATGCTGCATACGCATCCGACAGTTCAGTGGAATGGCACGGTGTATCCCTCACTTGAAGATGTGGTTGATGCGGCCAATGTCATCCTGCGCCTCGCACCTGAAACCAATGGTGAATCGGCATATCGTGCCTACCAAGCGCATGCGCAACGAGTTGGTCTTCCGTTGGCTGATCTGGTTGAGAAGAGTCGTAGTGTCACGATGACATTTGATGATTTGAAACAGCAACCCCGCGTGTGCTCGGTAGCCCATGCTGGTCAGGGATTATTAACGATGGACGGCCCTATTCACCTTTCTGTATCAATATTGAACGACTAGTACCGTGGCGCACCCTCACTGGACGGCAGCATTTCTATCTTGATCATGAAGGATATATTGGCTTTAGCGAACATCTGGCTACCTATAAACCAAGGGTAGATCCACTGGTGTATGGTGATCTGAAACAATCATCGCACACAGATCAGAGCATCACACTGAACTATCTCACACCACAGGGAAAGTGGCATATTCACTCAACCTATTACGATAATCTGCGTATGTTGACGCTCTCACTCTGTATTTTCTATCATTCGCCAGAGCGGACTATTTCGGTTCCCAAATCGCCTATGCGAGCCAATCGACGGGCTGGTGGCCATAACAGCCTGACCCGCACACGACTCAAACCAGTCCTCATGGTTGGTGGTTATGGTCAGTTTACGTATGGATTTAATTACTGGGGGCCAACCGGGGTAAATCGTGATACACACGTTATCCTGCGTCGATTACCAGCAAAACCGCAATTCTAGCACCCTGGCAGACAGAACACAGAACAAGGAGTCAACCAATGAATGTACGTGCACAAATTTCCATGATGTTTCACCTCGATAAATGTATTGGGTGCCATACGTGCAGCGTTGCGTGCAAGAATATCTGGACGGATCGTCAGGGTACCGAGTATATGTGGTGGAACAATGTAGAAACCAAACCAGGCACAGGGTATCCTACTCAGTGGGAAGACCAGGAAAAATACAAGGGTGGTTGGTCGATGAACGGCAAGCTCAAGTTGCGTGCAACCGATAAAGTGCGTGGCTACACCAATATGTTTCATCAGCCCCATCTCCCCACTATCGATGACTACTACGAACCATGGACGTACAAGTACAGCGATCTGTTTAATGCTCCGGCCAGCGATGATCAACCAACGGCACGTCCGATCTCCCTAATTACTGGTAAACCGATGGAGATCGAAGCTGGCCCAAACTGGGATGATGACCTGAGCGGCTCACCAATCTACGCTGCCAATGATCCTGATTTCGCTGAACTCAGTGATCCTGAAAAACAGGCACTCTTTGAGATGGAACGAATGGTGTTCTTCTATCTTCCGCGTATCTGCAACCACTGCCTGAATCCTGGTTGTGTGGCGGCATGTCCCTCGGGAGCATTGTACAAACGTGGCGAGGATGGCATTGTACTGGTCAATCAAAACGTGTGTCGGGGATGGCGTTTCTGTGTTTCAGCATGTCCCTACAAAAAAGTCTACTATAACTGGAAATCGGGCAAATCTGAGAAATGTATTCTTTGTTTCCCCCGCTTAGAGAGTGGGCAGGCACCGGCCTGTTTCCACTCCTGTGTGGGGCGTATTCGCTATCTCGGTGTGGTGCTCTATGATGCAGATCGTATCGAAGCCGCTGCGTCTGTAGCAAATGATGAACTGGTTGATCATCAGCGAGATTTGATTCTTGATCCCCACGATCCAGAGGTGGTGGCACAGGCAGAAAAGGATGGGGTGCATTTCTCGGTGATCGAATCTGCACAGAAGTCTACGGTGTATCGTTTTGTCAAAGAATGGCAACTCGCGCTGCCGCTCCATCCCGAATTTCGTACCATCCCGATGCTGTTTTATATCCCTCCTTTACTACCAGTCATTGGACAGCACAAAGATGGAGTCTATCATATCGAAGAAGATACAGATGATTACTTTGGTTCACTTGATCGGGCTCGGGTGCCCCTGAAATACATGGCCCGTCTATTCGCTGCGGGAAATACGGCCCACGTACGCACCGTCTATGAAAAATTGCTGGCTATTCGGCTCTTCAAACGGGCTGAACAGGTTGGTGATATTGCGATGACACGTATCGAGGGCATGCTGGCGCAGGTTGGCCTGACGCCACAGCAGTGTGAAGAGATCTATCGACTGACTTCACTACCGACCTTCGATGAGCGCTTTGTGATACCGCCCATGCACCGTGAGCAAGCGATTGAGTTGATGGATGATGTACAACATTTCAAAGCAGAGGATGGGGTTGGATTCAATCGTAAACCAGAGCGAGGTCTGTGATGTTTGAAGACACTTACACAACTATCTATCGTTATCTAGGTGATATACTGGATTATCCTGATGCAACCATCGCTTATCAGGCACGTGCATGTGCTGCGCTACTCCAACCAATTCTTCCAGAGGCTGCGGTTCAGCTCACTGCATTTGCTGATTTTGCGGATGAAACACCTATCGGTCACCTGGAAGAAATCTATACAGCGACCTTTGATATCAATCCTACGACCTACATTTTTGCAGGTTTTATTCTCTTTGGTGAAAGCTTCAAGCGCGGCAAATTCCTGGTCAAACTTCAACAGATCTATCGTGAGTGTGGCTTTGAGACGAGCAGTGAACTTGCTGATCACGTTGCAGTTATGTTGCGCTTCCTGGCCGTATGTGATCTGGAAAGTACCACAAACGAGGAATTGATCGATGAGTGTTTGCTCCCAGTGCTGCGGCATATGTGTGCTGATTTTGCACAGGATACAACCCACATCCATCCCTATGCCAATGTTCTCCAGGCTGTGCTGAATGTATGTGAGTCGGTGCGAACCCACGAGCCAGTTCTGGAAACGTCGTGCGATGAAAGGAGCATGGCATGACTCTTAATCAACTCTGGTTTGGTGTATTTCCATATCTTGCAGTCGCTATTGCGGTCATTGGGACGATCTCGCGCTATTTTGACAATCGCTACTCGTACTCTAGCCTCTCTTCGCAATTTCTTGAAGATCGGCAACTCTTCTGGGGCTCGGTGGCATGGCATTACGGTATCATTGCTATTCTTCTGGGACACCTGATTGGTTTGCTTATACCGCGCTCGGTGCTGGCATGGAATGGCGTACCGTGGCGTTTATATGTGCTCGAAACATCAGCACTTATCTTTGGTTTGTTATGTGTATGGGGCATTGTCATGCTGATGGTCCGTCGTGCGAGTAGCCTACGTATCCGTGCTGTGACTTCTATTATGGATTGGGTGTTGTTGCTGGCACTGCTCGTCCAGGTAGTCGCTGGTGTATGGACTGCTATCTTCTATCGCTGGGGATCATCGTGGTATGCCGGATCTGCCGTGCCGTACCTCTGGTCATTATTTCGGCTGGACCCGCAGATCGATCTGGTGGGAACGTTACCTTTGATGGTGAAGATTCATATTCTCGGAGCATTCGGCTTGATTTTGTTGTTACCGTTTGGTCGACTGGTCCACTTGCTATCGTTTCCCTTTACCTATTTCTGGCGTCCACATCAAGTTGTCATCTGGAATAAGCAACCGACCCGCGCTGATGAGGAATATGTACCAGCGTCCGCGACACCACCAGTACAGCAAACATCGCCATCTACACAGGTTGGAAAGTCAAGTTCATAGTCTCTTTGGGGAGGTCTGCCATGGCTGCAGAATCATCAAAATCGTATATTGCACTTACACTCAACACGCTGGCCTTCACCGTCTGTTTTGCCGCCTGGATGTTGAATGGTGTGCTGGTGACCTATATCGTTGACAATGGCATTTTTCAGTGGGACGCTGCTCAGATGGGTGTGTTGATCGGCATTCCGGTGCTGACGGGTTCCATTATGCGGCTACCAATTGGGTTATTGACCGACAAGCTTGGCGGAAGACCTGTCTACACCATCCTCCTCCTTTGTAGTGCTCTGCCTATGTATCTGCTGAGTACTGCCAATTCATACACCGAACATATGATCTGCAGCCTGGGATTTGGACTCACCGGGGCTGCGTTTGCGGTTGGTATTGCCTTTACGTCGGTTTGGTTTGCGAGAGAACATCAGGGGACAGCATTGGGTATCTTCGGCGCGGGAAATGCCGGTGCAGCGATCACCACGCTATTTGCACCAACGATTTTGCGCTCGCTTACCAATGGTGGTGAGAACCTCGATAATTGGCGGCAGCTACCAGTCATGTATGCGGTGGCACTTGTGATCACAGCAGTGGTTTTCTTTCTCTTTACAACCAATCGTAGACCAGCGACTCAGCGCACCATCATAGAGATGTTAGATCCCCTCAAACATATGCGTGTGTGGCGCTTTGGCCTCTATTATTTTCTGGTCTTTGGCGGTTTTGTGGCACTTGCACAGTGGTTGGTACCGTATTATGTGAACGTTTATACGATGTCCATTGTCACCGCAGGTTTGCTGGCCACTATCTTTTCATTACCATCAGGTCTGATTCGTGCGTTTGGTGGCTATCTGTCGGACAAAATCGGGGCACGGTCGGTGATGTACTGGGTGTTGGGGATCACTGCCGCCTGTTGCCTCTTGCTCTTCTTTCCACGGATGGAAATCCAATCTCCGGGGAGTGGCATCATGGCGCGCAAAGCGGGCACAGTGACCGAAGTAACAGCGACAGAAATCCGCGTAGATGCTGAAACATACCCACTGACACCACCAGTTCAACGAATGATTGCTGACGATGAATTGCATCTTCTGCCGATCATCGACACATGGCACGAAACACGTGTACAAGTTGGCGATCAGGTCGCCAAGCGACAGTTACTGGCGCAAGGTCTAACCCATATCTTTTTCCAGTCCAATGTCTGGGTCTTTACCATGTTAGTGTTTATAATTGGCATTGCGATGGGGATTGGGAAAGCAGCCGTCTACAAATACATACCTGATTATTTTCCCCATGAAGTTGGTGTAGTTGGTGGGATGGTTGGAGTAATTGGTGGGCTCGGTGGCTTTGTGTGTCCGATCATTTTTGGCTATCTGTTGAAGGCTCTCGGCCTCTGGACAACGACATGGATGTTCCTCTTCCTGGTCACGGTGGTGTGTCTGGTGTGGATGCAGCTTACCATTCAGCGCATGCGTAAGACCGCACTCCCACAACCGACCATCGATTTTGAGGGGACACCTACCGACTCATCTGCGCCACGTTCTGTTGTCACACATGTGTCATAGTATAGCCGTTGGTGTTTGTAAGGAGCACCGACGGTAGATCTACTGAGGGGAGTGTATGGGTACACAAGTCTCTTCATTACCAGAAACGACACCATCCGGTGGTACCACTATTACCGAGTGGGATGTTGAAAACAACGCATTTTGGGAAACAGTCGGACAAAAAGTAGCCTATCGTAATCTGTGGATTTCGGTACCCTGCCTGGCATCTGCGTTTGCTGTCTGGGTTTACTGGAGCGTGATTACGGTGCAGATGAAGAATATAGGCTTTCCCTTTGCGACCACCCAACTCTTTACACTGACGGCTATTGCAGGACTGGCAGGAGCGACGATGCGTATCCCAAACTCCTTCCTGATTGCTTTTGCAGGTGGTCGCAATACGATTGCCCTTACCACTGCACTGTTGCTGCTTCCTGCTTTGGGAACAGGCATTGCCCTCCAATATCCTGATACACCCTACGCAGTGTTTGCAGTACTGGCAGCATTATCAGGATTAGGTGGTGGGAATTTTGCGTCATCGATGTCAAATATCAACTTCTTTTTTCCCAAACGTATGCAAGGGACGTCGCTTGGCATCAATGCGGGATTAGGCAACATCGGGGTTAGCATTATGCAACTGGTGTTGCCACTTGTGATGACGTTTAGCCTGTTTGGACCATTAGGAGGAGTAGGACAACCGCTCGAAACAGCCGTCGGTAATCAATCGGTAGGAACAGTCATCTACATTCAAAATAGCGGATTGGTATGGGGGCCCATTCTGATCGTACTCGCGTTTTTGGCCTGGTTTGGCATGCATAACCTGACCCATGCCAGCCCTTATCTGCGATCCACTGGTGCTGCGCTGCTGAAAATCATGGGTCTCCTTGCTATAGGCTATGTTGGTGCGGCACTTGGTTTGTGGTTGCTCCTCGGCGTGCAGTTGAGTATGTGGCTGGTGCTTCCCATTACCATTGTAGTTACCGTGCTCTTGATGCGGTTGCTACCGGGCGCCCTTCGCACCAGCCTGCGGACGCAATATGCTATCTTTCGCAATAAGCATACCTGGATCATGTCCTATCTGTATGTGATGACTTTTGGCTCCTTTATCGGATACTCAGCCGCGTTTCCGTTGTTTATTCGGGTGGTATTTGGTGAACTACCGGACGGATCGATCAATCCTGGTGCCCCCAACCCATTTGCCTATGCGTGGTTGGGTCCATTAGTTGGTTCCCTGGCGCGACCAGTGGGCGGATGGATCTCCGATAAGTTTGGTGGTGCCAAAATAACCCAGTGGAACACCGTCGCGATGATCGCTGCGGCACTGGGCGTGGCCTTTTTTGTCCGGTTGGCCAATCAGGCCATGCAACCTGAACGTTATTTTCTTCCCTTCCTGTTACTCTTCTTAGTGCTTTTTATTACGACTGGTGTTGGTAATGGTTCAACCTTTCGGATGGTGCCCTTTATCTTCACACCAGCGCAGGCTGGCCCGGTTCTTGGTTGGACATCTGCTGTTGCAGCGTATGGCGCGTTTATCGTACCAAAGGTATTTGGGCAGCAAGTCGAGGCCAATACACCTGAATACGCGTTGTATGGTTTTGCCCTGTACTATGGCACATGTCTCTTGCTCAACTGGTATTATTATGCCCGTAACCATGCCGAAATAACCTGTTAGTTGCCACACCACACAAGGAGGAATAGATGACCGATCTCCCCAAAACCTATCGGCGTTTTCAAGCTACCTATACCGATGTCTGGGAAACGTATGATCGTTTTGGCACAGCTGTCCACAACGCCGGACCACTCGATGATAAAACACGTGCTTTCATCAAACTTGCATTAAGTATTGGTGCACAGAAAGAGGGAGCGGTTCACTCACACACGCGGAAGCTCCGCGAACAGGGGGTGACACCAGAGGAAATTCGTCATGTTGCGTTGCTTGCTGCGCCAACACTGGGGTTTCCTACCATGATGGCGGCCCTAACATGGATAGAAGATGTGTTAACACCAGACTCTCCATCAGATGATTGATCCATACCAGTCATGTATGTGAGGAGTAGCTATGTCAGTCATGACAGATTGTCTGCCGAACTTGACCATGTTATTAGAACAATCTGCTGCATTGCATAATCATCTCTGTCCACGACAGGTGTTGGGTGTGCGATGTGGGTTATATGCCGCTGAATTATTGTCTCTTGATCTCCCTCAAAGCGATAAGCGTCTGTTTGCATTCGTGGAAACGGATGGTTGCTTTGCTGATGGCGTGTCGGTGGCCACAGGTTGCTGGTTTGGACGACGCACCATGCGGTTGATGGATGAGGGGAAGGTGGCGGTCACCTTTGTGGATCGCCATACGGATCAGGCATTTCGCATCTGGCCACATCCCCAGGCACGGACATATGCTCATAGCTATGCCCCTGAAGAGACCAAGCGCTGGTATGCCTATCTCAATGCCTATCAAATCATGCCGACAGAGGAATTGCTGTGTGTTCGCCCCGTTTCGCTGACTGTCTCGCTCAAAGCCATCATAAGCAGACCCCATGTACGGGTACACTGCTCGGGCTGTGGTGAAGAGATTATCAACGAGCGTGAAATCATGCATGAGGAAATATGTCTTTGTCGAAGTTGTGCTGGTGACAGCTACTATCATTGACGAGATGAGTGCTAGCGTGGCAACGCAATCCACACGGTGGTGCCACCGCTTGCCTCCTGCTCAAATTCAATTGAGCACCTTGCTGTTTGATGAGATAAGCGCTAATGGGTAATCCCATTCCGAGCGGCCTGGATTTGGTCGTGCAGAATGGTGAGAAGATGTCTTCTCGAAGCTCAGCAGGGATGCCTGATCCATCATCAGTAATCTTGATCAGTGCCACACGTGGTGCAGCAACCGTGCTGACGGTCAATGTCCCTCCATCTGGCATAGCTTCAATGGCATTGCGAACGAGGTGTACGAGAATCTGTTGTAGTTGCCCTTTATCACAACGCACAGGTGGAAGTGTCGGATCATAGGCGACGGAGACATGAATCCCAGCCTCTTGTCGTTCGGAGAGGGTGAGCGATAGTGCTTCATCCACGACATCAGCGAGATTATGTGGTAATAGCTCGCTCAGGGTAGGAATGTCGGTCATGCGGAGTTGTTGGATGATAGCAGCAACGCGCTCTAATTCGTTACTCATGATGGACGTATAAGGAGAGTTAATACCCTGTTGTTGTAAATCGAGCATCAGCAGTGTGAGTGCGCCTCGTGCTGCGTACAGTGGACTACTTATCTCATGTGCCAGCGCAGACGTGAGAGAGTCTACGGTTGCTGCGCGTTCGATATCTGCGGGCCCTGCTTTTATCATCGTGAGTCGCTCAACAGCCTCCTGGAGCTGCTGATATTGTTCTGTGAGCTGAAGCATGCGCGTCCGTTCAACGACGCGACCAAGTTGCATCCCGACATTTGCAGCGACCTCAATCACTGATGGATGCGGTTCCATAGTGTGCAATGCAAAAAATTCGAGCACTCCCGTGACGGTGTTGTCAACGATTATTGGCACGGCGAGAAACGCCTCCACACCGAGACCGTCTGCTTTACGGATAAAATGTGGCTCTGCCATCACATTTGCACTCCACACGGGACGCTTCGTCTCAAGCACTTGCCCAACCAGACCCAATCCTGGTGCAAAACGTACCTCATCGGACACACGTTGGAGTGTCATAAAGCGATCAGGTGTACTCCAATGCCATATCGGCGTCGACTCAAATTCCATATTGACAGTGCGATGGGGTAAATAAACATGACCAACTGGCCAACCAAGATGCATACACAGGCGATCAATTGTGCGTTGCAATGCCGTTTGCAGAGAAGTCGCTTTATTGGCAATGACGGCAATATCTTGGAGAAGACGCACCACATCACGCTGCCCGGCGGGGTGTTGTTCGCTGGCTGTTGAAGATACAATCCGGTAGGGCATGATGATCTCCCTTGAGTCTTTTGAAGATACACAATGGGTGTAAATGACATGATACATGTAATGTGTACCAATAGAGACACATATCGTATATCTGATGGTGAAGAAGCGATAACTTACCCTCCTGCATAAGGTGTAAGATAGCGTTGAGTTTATCAAGATCTTGCATATCTTCTTATTCTTCATTACAATAGTTACAGAATATATGTTCTATATTTGCGATGGAGGAATACCATGGGAAACCCAGTCGTTCATTTTGAGATTGGTGGTCGGGATCGGGAAAAAGCCAGTGCCTTTTACAGCGACCTCTTTGGTTGGTCAACGACTGACTACGGTCCATACTCGAAGGACGTACACACTGCTGCTGAACGTGGGATTACGGGTCATCTTACTGCGCTGGGCCACGAACCGCACAATTACGTTATGATCTATGTTGAGGTTGAAGATATTCCACTCTATCTTCAGAAAGTCGAAACGCTTGGTGGCCAGGTTGTTATTCCGCACACGGAAGTTCCGGGACAGGGTTCCTTCGCATGGTTCAATGATATTGATGGCAATACGCTGGGTCTCTGGCAGTCCACCACAGAATAAAAAACGCATATTTGTTGACCTCCTCAAAGCCGCACAAAAACCTCTCACAGAGCAGATCTGCGAGAGGTTTCCCAAACACTCTAGTGTATCAAGCTAACTGGCAGAGCTACCGTATTCCTGTCGTTGTTGTAGGCACATTATTCTCGTAGCAAACCTTTTCAGGCATCCTATGAATGGCCTTCTTCTAAAGGGTCGTATAATGAAGCAACGGCCAGAGAACTGTGGTATACATGTGCAGAGTTGGTCAAGCTGCAACCTGATGAGACGATCTTGCGTACGGCCTGAGTAGGATCAATAAGAAATGAAAATCCAAAATCTGCAATACCTTATCCAATGGTGTCTGTGGGGCAGAACCACAAGGGAAGAGTCAGAATGGTTGGAATGGTTTACTGCCCAGCAACAAGCGCTTGAAGCCCGGGCAGAGATTGAGCCGCCCTGTGTCGCCTATCCTGAGCAGGAGCCGTGGTGGGGTGGATGGCGACAGGGTTATAGTGAGGCATGGCTACACGAGGTCTGGTTCCCCTTCTGGAAAAAACTTGGCCTCAAAGAACGTATGGCCTATGTCGAGAAGTGGCAGGCATCTCCAGAATGGCGTGAGTATCTGATCGCGCCAGGATACTGGTCAAAACCCGTCCCTGCTGATCAGAGCAATGAAGAGGAGGATGCGTAGATGTCATACAAGCAATCCATCACGCATGGTAATGATACGTTGGGCATAGCGAGCGATCTCTAACTCATGGGTGATCAGAATGATCGTGATGCCCTGGGTTGCGTTGAGTTGCTGAAACAAAGCCATGATCTCCTCACCCGTTTTGCTGTCCAATGCCCCGGTCGGTTCGTCGGCCATGATGATCCGTGGCTCATTTACCAGTGCACGTGCAATCGCCACCCGCTGTTGTTGTCCTCCCGATAACTCATTGGATTTGTGATGAAGTCGTTCTCCCATCCCCACCGTTTCTAATGTGCTTCGTGCACGTGTCGTGCGATCGATTTTATCACTATACAGCAGCGGCAGTTCCACATTTCGTAGCGCGCTGGTGCGCTGGAGTAACATATACTGCTGAAACACAAACCCGACTTTGCTACTACGAATATCTGCGAGTTGGTTGTCATTCAACTTGCTCACATCGACGCCATCGAGTCGATAGCTGCCAGCACTTGGTTGATCGAGGCATCCAAGTATATTCATGAGCGTGCTTTTGCCACTGCCTGATGGCCCCATAATCGCGACCATTTCTCCTTCCGAGATGTGTAAGGATACACCACCCAGTGCATGAACGTTTACATCACCCATCTGATAGGTTTTGGTTATGTGCGAAATCTCAATCAGTGCCATGAGTAGCTCCTTATTCGTGCCGTAATGCTTCAATAGGCCGTAGTTGTGCCGCGCGACGTGCCGGGTAGATTCCAAAGAAAAGACCAATGGCCATTGAGACACTCAAAGACAAAACAATAGACCAGAGCGTGATCACCGGTGTGAGTAAGCCGCTCAATGATACGAGCACGGAGATACCCACACCCAAAAGAACACCAATAATACCGCCCAATGCACTAACCAGCGATGCTTCGATCAGGAATTGCTGGAGGATGTCACTACGACGGGCCCCGACTGCTTTCCGCAGACCGATCTCCCTGGTTCGCTCAGTAACCGACACCAGCATGATATTCATCACACCGATCCCTCCTACTAACAGCGAAATGCCAGCAATGGCGCCAAGAAACGCGGTCAGAATACTGGTCGTTTCATTGAGTGTCTCCAGCACATCAGCCTGATTAAAGACATTAAAGTTATCTTCGCTGCCATCCTGACTCAAATCGTGTTGTTCGCGTAGCGTTGCGGCAACCAGCGCCTCGACCATATCCACTTGATCGGCTTCTGTCACCTGTACATTGATATTAGAGATACTCAGGCTATCACTGCCTGTAGTACGGGCTCCAAACAGTTTGAGTTGTGCGACACCAAGTGGTACAAATGCCTGACTATCAACGGAGCCACCTGCCGTTGCGCCACTTCCGCTTTCCTCGAGCACCCCCACAACCTGAAAGATCTGATTGTCCACGCGGATGGTGCTGCCAACAGGACTTTGCTCACCAAAAAGCTCCTGGGCAATAGTATTGCCCAGAACGATAACGGCGCTTAGCTCCGTGGTATCAGCCTCGTCCATCAAGGCACCTTGTGCAATAGTCAAGTTGCGTACCGTAAAAAAGTCTGGTGTGACCCCCACGACCGTTGCCTGTCGGTTGTTTGCTTCGACAATGAGTTGAGCACTCCCTTGAAACGTTGGTGCAATCAGTGTAATGCCTGGTAGATCCGTCAGCACTTCGGCATCGGCCATGGTGAGCGCCTGTGACTCAGTACTGGCCTGAGCACCACGACTCGTCTGGCCCGGTGAGATAGTCAGGAGGTTGCTCCCAATACTGGAAATTCGCTCTGTAATGGACACAGTTGCACCAGCACCTATAGATAGCATTGCCACGACCGATGCCACACCGATGATGATGCCGAGCATTGTAAGAACAGTACGCAATGTGTTCGAACGTAGGCTGTCTATTGCAATGCGGATGCTTTCAACTACACCACGGCTAAAACGTCTCCGTATGCGTGGCATTTGTACTTTCGCCATAGGTTTCTCAGACGGCTTTACATGTGTTTGTTCCATGTTTGTCACCTTACCACTATGCTACTAATTGCCACCACCAGGTCCGCCACCACCGCCACCACCACCAGGTCCGCCACCACCGCCACCACCACCGAATAGACCGCCAGGAAGGTTGGTATCGCCAGTCTCCTCTAACACAATCACAACTTGATCACCCTCTTCCAACCCAGAGATAACCTCTGTCTGTGTAGCACCAACAAGCCCAGTCTCAATATTTACAGAAATTGTTTCCTCTTCAGTTTGTGTGAGCACCTGTACACCATTGCGCGTCTGCTGAATGGCAATGTTGGGCACCAGCAACACATTGTTACGCTGGTCAATGGTAATGTTGACGGTGGCACTTAATCCCACTCGCAACGGCGTATCGGTCTGTTCAAGATCAATACGGGCTCGATAGGTGGTTACATTTTGAGCAACATCTGGAGTGGAGGCCAGATAGGCCAGCGTCCCGTTCAGCGACTCTTCGGAGAGTGCATCAATCATAACTTGCGCTTGCTGACCAATTTCGAGTTGGGCGATATCTACCTCGCTAAAATACACCTCCACATGATACGCCGAGTCATCTATTAAATAGATTGCGGCGGTGTCGGCGCTGGAACTGGTAGTGTTACTTGTATTGCTAGAGTCACCCAGTGTGATGTTGACTGCCGCCACGACACTATCAAATGGTGCCACTAGTTCGGCGTCAGCACGATCATTCTGGGCCTGTGCAAGGGCGGCTTCAGCCTGTGCGACTTGCGCCTCGGCCTGTGCAAGGGCTGCATCGGTTGGTGGTGCCAGCAGCTCATCAAAACTGGCCTGTTGCTGCTCAACTGTTTGTTGGGCAATAGCAACATCACTCTGCGTCCCACCTGTCGTCAGACTCGCGAGTTGTGCCTGTGCTTGCGCCACCTGTGCTTCGGCCTGCGCTATGGCTTCAGTACTGGGATTCAAAAGCAGTTCCAACTGTTGTTGTGCCTCGGCAAGTTGGTTCTCTGCATGTTGTACATCGGCTATTTCCTGTTGACGTGCGTTGTCGTAACTTACCTGCGCCTGTTGCACACTGGCCTCAGCACTCCGCAATGCTGCCTCGGCCTGCACAAACTCGTCATAGTATTGTTGTGCCTGTGTGCCCTGCAACTCATTGTCAATGGTCTCGCCTGTAGCACTGGTACTCTCTGGATTTGTGGGATTATTACCGGTGTCCTGAACAAAATCCCAATTTCCTTTGGCCGTCGCATAGCGCGATTGGGCCTGGGTAAGCGATTGAGTGGCTTCTTGTAGCGCTAATTCTGACTGGGTTTTATTTGCAGAAGTATTATCTCGTGTTGACTGTAAACTCGTTTGAGCGTCTTGCACAGCCAATTCAGCCGTCTGTCGGTTTGCAGCAGTAGGATTGCGTAACGCTTCCAGGGTGGTCTGCACCGAGTTGAGTTGGGCCTGTGCACTGGCAATGTCGGTGGGAAGTGCATTCCCGTTCGCCGTTTGACTAAGTTGCAACTGGGCTGTATCAAGTTGTGATTGGGCAATCCGAATGTCTGATTCGGCTGCACCATCCTGTAAATCTGCCAGATCCGCTTGAGCACTTTTTAGATTGGCTTCGGCCTGTGTAATTTGCTGGTCAATATCATCGGTTTCGAGTGCAGCAAGGACATCGCCCACTTCTACACGTTGCCCTTCTTTCACCAGGACCTCGGCAAGCGTTCCATTGGAAGAGAAGTTCAGAAAACTTTCCTGATGGGCCTGTATCTGACCACTACTACTAATACTTTGGGTAAGATTGCCCAGTTGTACGGGCATAGTAGCAGTTTGATCGGCATTCTGTCCTGCGCCGCAAGCTGCCAGAGGTACCCCAATCAATAGCAGGCTACTAAAATGTATCACAAGATGTCGTCGTTTGATGAAACTTCTATCTTTCATAAACATTTCCCCCGATAGATCAACATGAGCACTCTCTATTTCTGTATGAGCTAAGTTATTGAGATTGCAACCTACGATAGCAAGGAGCTGTGTAGAAGTTGTGAAAAAATGCTGAGGGTATGCTTGGAGCCATTTACAGTTCAAATGTCGTGGAGTGGTTAGGAGTATTGTACCGGGTAAATTACCTCAAAGAGTCATACTACATTGGCTCTAGAGTGCTACAATATGTAGTATTGAAAATGTCACAATTTCAGGGTAGGAAGGAATATGAAAACTTCATTGCGACACATTGGCTCAATTGTTTTCCTCTGTAGTGTCGTTATCCTTAGTTTGTTCGTCATTCAGTCGTCGATACCACTTATTCAGGCCGCCCAGTTTGATCGTTTTGCCGATGCGGTGCTTGGTCAACCGGAGTTTACCAGCTCACTTGAGAACAATAGTGGGTTGAGTGCTGCCAGTCTAAACTATCCGTGGGGATTAGCTGTAGATCAACAAACCGGACGTTTGTATATTGCAGACACAAGTAATCATCGGGTGTTGGGTTGGCCGAGCGCGGCAGCCTTCACAAATCAGGAAGCGGCAGACCTGGTGATTGGACAGTCTGATTTTACGAGTAATTCATCTGATCAGGGGCAACCACTTCCCAACGCAGCAACTTTAGATGGCCCTATCGATGTTGCTGTCGATTATGATGGAAATCTGTATGTTGCCGATTTCGATAATCATCGAATTTTGGTATACGAAGATCCAACTGAACACGATGCTGTTGCGGACTGGGTTCTTGGTCAACCATCTTTCTTCGACGAGTTTGCAGGTGCTGGCCGTGATGGTTTACATTTTCCGTGGGGTATGGCAATTGACTCCGCTGGAAACCTGTACGTTGCTGACTCAGAGAATAATCGGGTGTTGCAATACGACACTCCACTAACTACGGACACACTTCCTGATCAAGTATTTGGACAGCCAAATTTTGAGAGTACTACACGCAATAATGGTGGAGTGAGTGCAGTTAGCTTAAGTGGTTCCCTGGATTTAGCTCTTGATTGGTTAGGGAATTTGTATGTCGCGGATACTGGTAATGGTCGAGTGCTGATCTATCGTGATCCGCTCAACACTGATACTACTGCCGACGAAGTTATTGGCCAACCAAACTTTACCAGTAACGCCGTATCTGATCCTGGTCCTGACACGTTTAGCTGGCTAACTGGTATAACTGTTGATCGCTATGGTAACGTTTATACCGTTGAAATTTCCAGAGACCGGGTTATGGTTTTTGAGACCCTGTTATATAGTGACAAGATCGCAGACCGGGTGTTGGGCCAGCCAGATTTTACGACTGTAGAAGATCGTGACCGTGAGACAAATGCGGCAACTCTATTAGAACCTATTGGGGTAGCGGTGGATACAGGAAATAACATTGTAGTAGCTGATATGAGCAACAGCCGCGTCTTACGTTATGACACTGTAGGGCCCCATCCAATCCCTGAGATTACTGAGGTCACCCCGGCAACGATTCCTGTGGGAAGCGCAAACCTGATGCTGACAGTAACCGGACAGAACTTTGCCTCAGATACAGTGCTGTTTTGGGACGATATGCCCTTAGAAACCACCGTTGTGGACTATACCGAGGTGACGGCGACCATCGATGCCGCATATCTGCGTGAAGCTGGGACAGCAAATCTGACGATTCGCAATCCAGCACCGGGTGGGCAGCAATCCGCACCATGGCTCATCACTATCGGTTCAGCTACGACACCAACCCCCTCCCCATCTTCTACACCAACAGTCTTTCTGCCAGCGATAATTCGATAATCGTTTGTACTACCACCTGTGAGCGAGCATGTGCTTGCAGATGGCTCGATTTCTTTTGCCTTCTCCAATTCCAGCTTTCCCAAAATATCAGATTTTAAGCGGATCGATCCTGTCCGCATTACGTGGCATACTCTTGATAGAATTTTTTTCAATCAAGGAGTGACATTTATGTTTGAGCAACTTGTTCCCAATTTAATGGTCAAAGATATTACCGAAACAGTAGTTTTCTATCAGGATGTGCTGGGTTTTGAGTTTGTGCTGGCCGTGTCACCCGACTATCAGACGACTTTCGATACCCTGCCAATGGATCAGCCCTTCATCTACGCGTTAGTCCGCCGTGATGGCATCGACATACAGTTTCAAGTGACCGAAAGCCTCGCTGAAGATGTCACTGCTTTCCAGGGTATGCAGGTTGGTGCTTCCGTCGCTTTTTATTTCAAGGTGAATGATATCGAAGCGCTTTATAGCGAATTGCAGAGTCGTGCGGAAGTTGTCAAAGATTTTGCGACGACATGGTATGACATGCGCGAGTTCTACATCCGTGATTGCAACGGCTATGTGCTGGGCTTTGCACAGTCAGTCGGGAATTGAGTACGTATCTACCCAGATCGAAGCATCTTCTCTATCAAGTATTTAATAGCAGCTACAAGTATGGTAACGATCACAAAGGCTGCCAACACATACAGGCCAACTTGAAAAACCGTAACTTCTGAAAAATCCACAAGAGGTGAGTCGGTGAAGAGAAGTACTAAAAACCCTGCAAAGATAATGCCGGTAGTTGTATAAAAAACGAAATCTGAGAACGGATTAAATGGTCGCTTGTGCTTGTCGTAAGCGGCTTTTGGTTGAGTTGGTTGCTCTCGATGAACAACAGTCTCTTCTTCAAAAAGGTTTTCGGACGCAGCCCTTTCTCCGAAATCAAAATATAATACATTGAACCAGTTATCCAGCCCGAGTTCGTACAACATTTGGTTTTGTTCGGTTCTGGTTTGATGTTTCGTTGAAGAATGAGAGGTTTGTGTTTTCAGTTGCTCCAAGAGCAGGGTTATCTCTTTATCAACGTCTAGTATAGACTGAAAAAGGGTTTCACTTTGTGTAGAAAGTTCGTCATCACTCATCATGAAGATTTCGCCTGCTTCGAGCAAGAAAAATGCCTGCTTGTTTGCAGGCTGACGTAGAAATTCCACAGCTTCTTGGCATACAGGTGTAAGATCTGGCAGCAATGAGGTCAATTGAGTGCAAAATAGCTCAAATTTTTGCAGTCCTTCTTCGTAGTCGCCAATAATGGCGATATGCTCATCCCCATCCCAGATAACGGATCTGCATTGTTGTGGTGCGCCAGAGAGCAAAATCTGATGGCTCAGAGGAACGATATAGCTCCATTCGGATAGACCTATAATCTTGGGATTGCTCTCATCAGCGGTTGGTTTGGCGTTGATTGAGTAGAGATAACCTCGATTGGCCACAGAGCTTTTCCTGATGACTTAACAATACTTTTCATTTGCGTCATTCTAACATTAATCTGTAAAAACCTTGTGGCTCAAGCTATCTGTTGTAGTGGGAAAATCGTTTGGTGATCCTGTTTTAACACCAGGCAATGCTACCCAACCGCAAACTCGGTATAGCGTCGTTTGAAGGGCGATTGATAGGCGAGGACGATGTCCGTTTTGGGGACGCCCATCTCGACCAGGAGATTTGCGACCCCCGCTTCGGTGCCATCGTGCTGAATCCAGATTTTATCGTTGCGGATGTTGATGTGCATAATACATCCATGGATGCGCTGCTGCTTATTCCATCCAAGGAACATGAGTTGGTAGTGGTCACGCACGGGATCAATAATCTTCTCCATCGAAACATCGCCATAGGAGGGCTTATACTGGCTATACTCATGAATGATTTTGAGTATAAAGTTGCGATAGGTTACCAGTTTGTTCACTGGATTATTTTCCTTGTATCTGACAAAGATTGATGGTTATACCTGCACTGGTATTGGTACAGTAATACCAATCTTATTTGCAACAGGTGTGTATAGGTCAACAGTCTCTTCGGGTGTGGCAATTGATACCACGAGTGCGTACCGGGTATGCCGATTCCATCTATTTAGATGTGATCTTTCACGCCACCAACCAATTCGTGGTGAGATAGCAATCAGGTTTGAAGAGGCTAGTTGAGCAGCTGTGCCTTGCCAGATATCTGAGTGGATTGATCCTTTATCTCTCGTTTGTTCTCCAATGACCCAGTGTTTGGAAGGGCTTTGTGTACTTATACGACCTTCGTCATCATTTCGTGCAGCCGCATTGATCCGCTTGACGAAATCTTCTTGTGATTCTTCAGGAGAATTCAATTCAAACCTTAGTGCGTGCGAAGCATAACGATATCTGTCTTGCCAGCCAATCTCACCTGGTCCAGGTTCAATAAAATAGGAGAGCGTAATACGCATTTCTACTTTTGTTCCATCAGGTAGATCCAACAATACTTCTTCTGGCCAGGGAAGACTATAGAGGTGCATATCTTTTGAAGTGTAGCCACCTTTTTCCTTTTTTCTGAACGGTTGAAGCTCTGCTTGAGATATCAGTGTCAAAGAATTCTCTGCGCTATATAAAGCACGTTGAAGGTTGGGCACACCATAACCACAAACACGCATCAGGGTTTTTATATCTGTCTTTGAGCCATTCCCACCAAATTCTCGACGTAGTGACTCAGTCCATTCGGCAGAATGAATCATTAAGGCACGGATAGTTTCGGGCCAAAAGTCAGGATAAGTAGCCTGGATTTGAGCAGCAAACCAAGCTGCCTGTGCAGTTGCCGCACTGGTCATATTAAATGGATAAAAATGACTTTTCTGTGGATCATAAAACGTTGAGAGCATTGAAAAATCATCACATTCTGTGGCAAAATCATCACTATCACGTGCTAAATTTCCACCTTCTAGCACGATTTCGGGTTTTATTGGCCATTTATCTTCCCAAACAACAGAAGTAGTTGTAAAAGGTGAAAGCCCTCCTCTTGAAGCTATCGGTGAGTAACCATCTAGGGTTGCATCTGTAATTGTATCAAGTTCAGTATATGCACCTACTGTTAGCGCGTTCCAAGATTGAGCAGGATCGTGAATAGACTCTGTAATTTGTGCGTCTGGATAATTTTTTCTGTTTTCAGGATTAGTAGTATTGCCAGCAGAAAGGATAATTAATCTATGTGTATTGTCTTCTGCTCCAGCTGTTATCTGATCAATAGCTGCTGACCATGAGCTAGGTCGACCACGGTCTCGTGTATCTTCTGAGGATACCGCCATGCAAACAATTCTTTTACGTTCAGGAGCTTGTATTTCAGCTAAATAAATGGCTTGGGATGTTACATAACCCCAAAGGTCTGGTTTGTTATCATCTGGTGGTGGTGGGAGAATTTTCACTGATTCTAGGGAATGACGTATTTCTAGGACTTCACTGCTCGATAGGCAATCCATTAAATTACCATACCCAATGACTCCAGCCATAAGTGTGCCATGTCTATTGTGATCCTCAACTCCCCAATTTGGGTCTACAGACTGGCAATCTTGATCAACTAAAATTGGTTCTAATAGTGGATGTCCTCGGTTAACACCTGTATCTAGAAGACAAACAGAAACCTGTGCTTCTTGATTTATTTGAAGTCTCTCAAGAAGATTGGCTACCCACTCAGCTTGATCACGATTCGGCAATTCTATCCAAAGAGTTGTGGTCTCTTTAGCACGGCGATATTCTGCAATATCGTCCGATAGACGAGTAAGTTGTTCCAATTGACTTCGATTTGCCTGAATTAGTTTGACTGCTCTTTCAGGAAAGCGTATTACGTTAGACTTTGCATTGATGTTTTGCTGATTTAGTAATTGATTAAATCGTTCGATAATTTCGTCAGTCTCACTACTTAACCAAACCTCACACCACTCGGGATTGTCGGATGGTATTAATTCTTTTGCATCTTGCCAAAACGACTCCACAAGCAAAGCTTTATATAAATCAGCAATACTATTTATCAAGTTAGCGTTTTTGGGTTTACCGCTACTTAGTGTCTTCTCCTTGTAATCTTCTAACTTCTTTAGAAAATATTGGATTTTATCATTAGCAACAAATACAGTTGCATAGGTAATAATGTGACTTTCGATTTCATCTGTCGATTCATTCAAAGCGGTTATTTCTTCTTGTCGAACGTTTAGAAGACGAACTTGCTTTGAATGCATATCCTCGAGACTTTTAGTGATTAATTCAACGTTAGGGTAGCTCTTAAATTCAAGGTAAACACCAGTCCGTGTAGTGTATGCAGCAACTTGTGTACGTTCATCCTCTGCTGCTTGCCAGGCTTTCTGAAACTGCTTTTGAAGAAACGCACTATGTGATTGTCTATCGCGTTGTGGAATAGACTTTCCTGGCCCTCCACGTGACGTGCTTGTAAAAGATAATGGTTTGGGGGGAATGGTAATTACAATATGAGGAAGATTATTTATTGCCATATTATGGTGTTAGACTTACAATCCTTGATGTGCTCCCCGTCGTTCTTTTAAAGTTTGTAGTAATTGGTTGTGAGATACTTTCGTCTGGTCAGAAAGAATTACATTCTTAATAGCATCTCTGCAAGCATGATCGATTTCAGCATGACTTAAATCTGCACTTGTCTCTATCACACTCTGCCAAACAAATCGCTTTGAAATAAAAGTTCCCAAAATGTTTTTAATTAGACGTTTACGATCTTCAGGTTGAGGAGCTTTGTAATAAAGTACATCATCGAAACGACGAAATAGGGCCTGGTCAAGTAACCTTGGATTATTAGTAGCCGCTACAATTAGACTATCAGATTGATCTTGATCAATAAATTGAAGAAAAGCATTCAAAACACGACGCATTTCGCCAACATCATTATCGATTGAACGTTCGCCACCAATTGCATCGAATTCATCAAAGAGATAAATTCCATGTTCTTGTTGGATTAGATCAAATATCTGACGTAATTTAGCACTACTTTCGCCCATAAATTTAGTAATGAGACGATCCACTTGAATAGTGTATAACATTAGATGAAGTTCTTTTGCCAGAACACGAGCTGTCATTGTTTTCCCGGTACCAGGTGGGCCAATTAACAAAATTTTACGCCGATGATCTAAACCATATGCCTTCAGCTTATTCTGCTGACGATATTCATGGATAATCCGTTCAATACGAATATTTAGAGTATCGGGTATCACAAGCGCAGATTTTGGGGTGTCCTGATCTTCTTTTCGTACAAGTCCCTGTAAATCTTGTGGTGTAGAACGAACGCTTTGTTTCTTTTTGAAGTGCTCCTTGTCAACAAGCTCACGAATTTCAAAAGCTAGAGCAGTATGACCTTGTTTAGCTTCGTGGGCAGCCACCTGAAGTGCAATGGTAGAGAATCTTTCTATTTCATTACCGAAGTGAGATCGAATTAACGATTTAATTTGTTCTGCAGTTGCCATGTCTTTTGTCTCTGTCTGAACCTTTGGCTGGTTGTTTCTACCACATACAAATAATCATAAAGTCAAAAAACCAAATGGAAGTTTTTTCGTTGCAATCCTAATTTTAATTAATGAAGTTTTAGTCCACACAACACACCTACATCTGTAATGAAATAATCAATATTTCTAAGACCAGACACATACTTACGTATTATATCACATATACTACGCTAAATCGCTTTGTAGAGAGTGATTTCACTGCATAAATACGCCATTTAATCTGGTGTAGTACCCTGGTTTTTCCTACTTATATCATGTAGAAAACTTCATTGCTGCGTGTGAGATGAAGTATAATATAATGACTTTGAGTCAACGAAACAATAATGAGACACAATCACTCAGTATAACGAAGCTGCTTCTGAAAAAGCGCAATGATAGCCCCCACAAACAGAAACCCGGCAGAGAGCATAAACCCACCTGCAAGTGTCGCGGTTCTGTCCGCGAGCGCCCCTGAGATGAGTGGCCCCATCATCTGACCGAGAGAGAAAATCACCGTAAAGAGGGCAATCCCAGTTGCCCATGCCTGCACTGGTAGAGCCTGTCTTACAATATTCGTAACAACAGAAACGACATTCAGAAAAGACCCACCAAAGAGTATCGCTGAGAGGAATATCACACTAAGTGAAGTTGAAAAGAGCGGCAACACAGCTCCGAGTGACACGACACTCTGCACTACCGCGAGCGCTTGCCCGCCTTTCGTCTGTTCCAATAGCCGACTCCACACAAACGCAGATGCGAATGAGCTGGTTCCCAAGATAACCCAGAAACCGCTCAATGCCCAGACTTCTATACCACTTGAGCGTAGAAAAGCGATCACAAATGTCATGTAGGTGATGTATCCTAGCCCAAACAGGAAGTAAGCCACTAAAGCAGGGAAAAGCGCCGTTGGAAATCGTGGTCTTTCTGTCTTTATTGATGCCTTTGTTGCGGTGGGGATATGCAAAGCTACCTGTCTTGCAATAACAGTAATACCGAGAGATACCATACCCATGACGATCCAAGCCTGTCGCCATAGATCAGCGTTTTGCTCTAGTAGTTGAGGTAGTCCCAGTCCAGCCATACCAACCCCTATACCTACACCACCGAAGTAAAGCCCTAGCACCAGGCTGCTACGTTCTCCACTGGCGAGATGTGACGCAAGTGCTGCGCCTGCGATAAAGGTCGTGGCGCTGCTTACCCCCGCCAGGAGTCGCAGAGTCCATAAGACCTGGAAGTTATCTGTCAACCCAGTAATGAACAGGAGCATACCTGTGAAGAGCAGCGAAATCCAGAAGGTGCGTGCCAACCCAACCTGTCCTGCAATCGGTGCAGCGATGAAGGCACCAAACAGGTAGCCAAGTGCATTGGCGGTGTTCATACTCCCTGCTTGAACATAGGTCCACTCCAGGCTGGTACGCATAGTCGGTAGCAGGAGGGCGTAGTTGAACCGAACAAATCCAAGAGCAACCGCCGCTCCCAACGATAGAATGATAGCGCGAGCAATGATATTGGGGTGTTTAATGCTATTCACGATACTGCCAACATATCATTGCTCAAGAGCTTTCTCTATCAGACTTTGCGCGGCACGCTTGGCTTGTTTAGCCGGTGCATTGCTGCTCGAAAGATGCGCTATAACGGTTGCGCCGTTGAGCAGTAACAGAAGTTCTTCGGCAAGTTCTTTGGCATTTGCAATGCCAGCGGACTCTGCCAATGTTTCGATATATTGCCGCACCTGCTCTTTGTGTGCCCAGGCAAGTTGGTGGATTTTGCTATTAGTATTGGCGACTTCCGCAGAAAAATTAATCGCTGTGCATCCGCGAAACTGAGTGTCAGAGAAGTATTCTTCAAAAACATCAAAGATAGCGTATAACCTTTCCCGAGGATCGTTCGTTCGTTCTTCTACTGCCGCACGAAACCAACTACGCCATCGCTCAACCCGCAGTTCAAGACTGGCCTCGATGAGCTGATCTTTCGAGTCAAAATGCCGGTAGAAGGTCGCACGTGAGACCCCTGAACGATCAAAAAGCTCATTGACGCCCAAACTTATGCCCTTTTGATAAAACAGGTCAGCCGCTGTTTCCAGTAAACGGTCACGTGGAGTTAAGGTTGAATCTTTCATACCTCTATCGTAAAGAACGTTCTTTCTTTTGTCAAGCGATCAATTTTTGCTCTCATCCAATGAGATTCATTGAAACGTTCAGTACGTCAGGCAAATTGTTTAAGGGGGTAAGTGAGATAGTAGGAATACTAGCGAGAAACAATGACCAGATTACACATCATACAAATCTCTGAACCAACGTACAAAACTTTGTCCTCGGGGATGAGTTGGGTCGAAAATTCGCTCCATGATGGCGTTATGTAATTGTCGTCCAGGCGGATTTTGCCAAGCCAGCCAACTGTAAATACGTGCTTTGTCGAAATGAGGGAGTGTAAAAGTGGCTCCTTTGTTTTTCGCTTCCTGAGCAGCTTGTTGAGCATACTGCCATAATTCTTCATTCTCATCAGGAATCAAATATTGCAGAAACGTTTCTAGCATACCCTGCGTTTGATTATCTGGCATGATCCAGACACCAAATTTAATGCCCGCAGGTGTGAGTAGAACTAAGCCTGTTTCTGGCAACTGCTCAGGGATATTGGGAATGCTTCTTAGACAGGCGTTGCGGATGCTGCTCCAACGTGCTCTCGGATTGTCATCTGCATCTACCATTAGTCCCAATGAGGTGAGGCCAGAGGCTTTCAATTCAGTAGAAATAAAGTCGGCATCAACAAATTGATCACTACCATATACCTGTATATCTACAATCGCTGTATCTCTTGTTTCACCCCATGGAATACCGTTGGCTTCGATTAGCTCAGGGATGACTCTTTTATCTTGCTCACCTTCCACGATAAGTTTTTTAGAAACATACTTACCTGCCATTGCTAACGTACCTCTATCCCTCTTTGGGCCGCAATGACAATTTCACGTTCACTGAAGGCTATACTTGTCTCTTTACCCTGTTCTATCCGTTGAATCGTAATGCCATCTTCTGGTATACCTTCTTGATCGGCGATACTAGCTAGACTCATCCAACAATCGCTACTATGCGTGGTTGCAAAAACCTGAACATTCAGCCGTTTTGCCGTCTCCCAGATCAGTTTCCACATATCGGACATGGCACTAAAATGTAAGCCTGTATCGATTTCATCGACGAATAAGACACCATTTGCTGAACCCGCCGTTGCAAGTGCAAGACCTAACATCCGCCAGAGCCCATCACCCATACTGCCTATAGGGACCCTTTGCTCGCTATCAGAGAGAAGCACAACAAAACCTGCACGTGACTCCGCACGTCTATATTTCTCTGAGCTGATAGGAGCAATGCGCTCGATCTTAGGTTCAATCGCCTGGAGTGATTCCTGTACCAGTTTTTCTTCAGGGGTTAACACTATCTGATCGAACAACTCGATCATTCTTTCAGGTGTTAATGCAGATGAAGTAACAAATTGTGTTTTTGTTTCATTCCTCTTGGAAATCCCTATAGATCTCGGTCGAGGAAGATACTCTTCAAGTAGACCACCATCATCAGATAAAGGGCTTTCCCAGTGCTCCCGCTTATTTCCATATATCCACTCGATAGTAAAATCGAATACAAAACCATCATCGTGAAATGTCAACTGCACATCAGTATCGATTGGTGGATCAAAACGTTGATTTATCGGTCGGACACCCACTAATGCAACGATCTCATCTTTCTCCGTGCCGTTCATCCCTGATACTGAGAACTGACTACCTGGCTCGATTTTATGATTGTAGAAAAGATGACGAATATCAAGTTCTTGTCTATCTGTACGTTTATTATCAAAATACTCTCCGCGATTGATCATTACATCACGAAGTGGCTCAAGATTATTATGTGAGCACAGCAATTGGATGGCTTCCAGTACAGATGTCTTGCCGCTGTTATTAGCGCCAACCAGCAAATTTAATCTACCAAGCTGTTGCAGCTCGAAAGATCGAAAACCTCGGAAATTCTCAATTTTTACATTCTTTAGCATAGAATTACGCTCTTAAGCGGAAAAACGGGCTAGTAAATATCAATATCTAGACACACGTAAAATGCAATTGTTGAATGACATTACGTATCTTTAATGATTATAGCACACACACTATGAAAAAGAGGCTTCGCAGTTACTTGTTACCTTTTCATTAGGCTGTAGTGGCGCACCTCACCCCACCTCATCGCCCGGTGGCGGGGCGCTGGCCCGTGGTGTGTGCTTGAGGCGCTGGCGTACCTTGTCGATGTGGGTGAGCGCCTCGCGGACCTCGCCTAGCCACTCGCGATGCTCGATAGCGAACGCCCGC
Organism: Chloroflexi bacterium AL-N1; assembly: GCA_013122435.1. GTDB lineage: Bacteria > Chloroflexota > Chloroflexia > Chloroflexales > Roseiflexaceae > AL-N1. The sequence continues at coordinate 8,369 of WYDT01000040.1, read as the reverse complement.
ACCACATACGCCAGCGCCGCGCTGCGTGTGTCCGCCACGCCAGCTGCCACCAGCGTATCAAGGACTTCGCGTTCAGCCCGCCCCAGCCGCGTCATCACCGGCACCGTTCGGGTGGTAAAAAGCACCTCGTTATCGCCGATCCGCATCCCCCACGCAACCGAGAGCCCCAGACTCGCCTGGAGTTCACGCGCCAGTTTCATCCGCAGTTTCCGCGTACCCTCGCGTCGCTCAGCAATCTGTTGCAATTCCGCCGGAGAGCGTTCTGCCTCATCGAGTTGTGCCAATGCCGCATCACGCACAACCTGCAGCACAATCACCATCTCGTCAGGATACACACGGATCTCTGGGGGCGCATCGAGCAGTTCTGTCGGAAGCCGCGCCTGTAGCCATTCCTGAAGCTCAACCTGGTTCAACGTCACTATTCCTCACAATCATCAGAGTTTATCGGATTATACCATTCCTTTGCCTACGCCCAAAAACTACACAGATTGTCCCCGACAACGTTTCTGTTATAATGCGAGCGCTATTGTTTTGCTGATTGTTATTCAGGAGTATCGCGCATGGCCGAGATTGCGCCAGAACGTGTGGTGACAACCCAACCTCCTCGGCGTTACAATGTCGGGCGCACCATCAATGTCCCGTTGCTGGGAAGCATTCCTTGGCTGCCCCCGTTGTTGCTTGCCGTGATAACCGTGCTGGCCATGCTTGCAGCCTACAGCATCCGACCGTCGGTGCAGGTCGACCTGGGCGATTACTACGACTCCGCCTATCTCAATCTCGCTACCTTTAATGATCGTGAAATTGGCGCTATTGGCCAGGGAACCTCTATCGACTGGCCTGCAATGCAGGAGCGGCTGGTGGTGCCGGGGGACCGCTCCGGGGTCTGGGTGGCCACGCTCTACGCCGCCGACGATCAGCCTGACGATGTGTTGCGCTTTGTGGGGATGACCGCCAACGGTGAGCGCCTCCAGCCCATTCGGCCAACCACGCCCGATCCTGAAACGGGCGAACTTCGCCGCGATCCACGCAAATTTCTCAGCATCATACCACCTGAGGTAGCTGCCGCCGGCCAGCTTGAGTTGGGACTAGTCCATGTGCTGCGTGGCAATGAGCCGCCAACAACCGAGATTGTGCAACGCGTTGAGTTGGCCCCAGCCCAGACCTTTCGCTGGTCTCAGGGCGACAGTGTGGTGCACCTGCCGGGGCTGGGTCGTGGTGCATGGCAGGTCTCGCTGACAGCCCTGGTGCACCACCCCGATAACGCTCCGGTCGACGCTACGGTGTTTGTCAATGGTACAGCGATGGGCCGCCTGCCAGAGCGCGGCGAACTGCGCGAACTCACCTTTTTTGTTCCGCCATCGCTCATGTCCAGCGGTGATTTGACCATTCGGATTGCCTCGCAAACCTTTGATGATCCGCGCCCCCTAGGTGTCCGCATTCATGAGATTCGGGTCACTCCGGCTGGGTCGGGTATGGCTTTGCCGCCCTTAAGCAGTCTGTTGTATGGATTAACGATTGCGCTTGGAATATACTGGTGCGGCGCACGCCTCACGCAGCGCCGCGCACCGTCGATGGCCTTTGCGCTCGTCATTCTGTTGGTAGGCGTAGGGTTGCTGGCCGTCGCACGCTACCCCACCGTGTTTATGCTGCCACGTCTTGCGGTGCTCTTTGCATGGAGCATTGGCCTGTTACTTGTACTTGAACGATTGCTGCCATGGGCCTTCCAACGCGCAGGAGTGCCGATCAGCCCGAGGTTCTCGTATGCGCTGCTGTTCATCTTCTTCGTCGGCTATTGGCTCAAAGCCGGAGGCATGCTCTATCCATACTTTGTTGGAGTCGATGTTGGCTGGCACATGGCGCGTGTCCAGGAAATTCTCGATGGGCAACTCGGATTGTTCTACAGCACCAACAGCCCCCTCAACGAGAGCACCATGCCAGCCGCCGAATGGGGTGAGAGTCGTCCGGTGATTCCCTACTCGCCCTGGTTCCATATCTTTGCCACCTCGTTTACGTTGCTCCCGTTGCCGCTATCATTGACCGGTTATCTGTTTGGCGCACTGCTTGACACCAGCCAGGTCTTTCTGATTGCCTTGCTGTCGCGCAAAACTGGCTTCACTGCACGCGAAGCACTCCTTGGCGTGTTACTCTTTGCCATCACACCGTCGACGTTTCTCCTGCACTCATGGGGCAATCTGCCCACCACCTTTGGTTTGTGGTGGACGATGGTCGCCACCGTGTATGTGGTGGTTGCATACCAGCATTTGCACGAGCGCCGTCCTTTTATTATGCTTACCCTTCTTTTCACGGCTGTCTTGCTGGCCTACACCGTCACCGCGACCTTTATGCTGTTCTTCCTGGGGCTACTCGTTCCGGCACTCTGGCTGTTCACACCGCAGGGCGAGTCGCGCCGTTCTGCTATGGCGCTGGGGCTGGCCGGGTTGGCTGGGCTGGGTGTGGCGACGCTGATCTACTATGGCCAGTACATCGCGCCGATCATTCAGCAGACTATTCCCTACCTGACCCAGGCTGCCGCGCCAAGTGAAGGCGTTACTGGTGTGACCTACGACCCCTTCGGATTGTACGTCGAAAAGTATTGGTGGCGCATGAGCTACTTTGATCTGGACACCAATTCCTATGGTCTGCAACTGACACTGCCACTAGGGTTGATCGGCATCTGGCTGGCCCGCAGTCGTCAGATCAAAATTATGTTTGCGTGCTGGCTGGCTGTCGCATTGGTTTTCCTCGTCGTCGGGTCGCGCATCTCGATGGTCGATAAGCATCTCTTCTACCTTATTCCCGGGCTGGCCCTCGGCGTTGGATTGATCTTCGGACGCATCTGGCGACGTGGCCTGTGGGGACGTGTGGCGACTATCACGTTTTACACCTTTACGTTCCTCGCCGCGCTGCAGGTCTGGTTCTATCGAATTGCGACGGTACAGCAGTGATTACGGATAAACGACCCACAACTCATATTACGCCACCTAAGCCGCGTTCCTTTACCAGCCTCATGCGCGGTGCCGAACGTACAATCATCCTGCTGACCATTGGTATTCTTTTCTACATTGCCGTCTTCACGACAGCAGCATTTTTTAAATATAACAGCTACCTGATGGGCTTCGATCTGGCCGTACACGAACAGGTCATTTGGAACACAGCGCACGGACGTATCGCGGAAACATCAGCATTTGCCAATACCAACTCGTATTTTGGCATCGACATGATTCCGTTCGAGTTGCTGCTGGCACCGATCTATGCGCTGTGGCCCAGCACCTACACGATGTTGTTTCTCAAGACCGTCACGATTGGTCTGGGCGCGATCCCTGTCTACCTGATCGTACGCGACCGCTGGCAGTCGGTGTGGGCCGGGCTGGTTTTTGCCGCGCTGTTGCTGCTCTATCTGCCGGTGCAATATACCAATCTGTATGAGTTTCAGATTCGAGCCTTTGCAACGACCTTTTTGTTATGGGCTTTCTACGCATTGGAACGACGACAATTCAGGGCTTTTCTGATCTGGTCGTTGCTGGCGCTCGGCTGCCGTTCAGATGTCGGGCTGGTGCTCATCGGCATGGGGTTGTATGCCCTCTACGACGAACGACAACGGGTCTTTGCATGGGTGCGCCAGCCCACGACAGTGCGTGTCTCGTCGCCCGTATTCGCCTTTGGTCTGATGCCGATGGTGTTGGGTCTGGGCTGGTTTGTGCTGGCGCTGGAGGTGCTCGTGCCGTTGTTCCGCGATCCCAACCAGCCGTCGCTCTATCTGGCGGTGATCTACAACCAGTTTGGCGATAGCACCGGCGAAATCATCCGTACCGTGCTGACCCGTCCCGATTATGTGTTGCACTATGTCTTTTTCTCCGAGCAAGGGCCAGAGCGCATCCGCTATCTGCTGGGCATGTTTCTACCATTTGCCTTTTTGTTGTTGCTCCAACCCCGTATGCTCTTGATTACCCTGCCTATCTTTGGGCTGAATCTGCTCTCGAACACGCCCCATATTCACGCGGATATTCAGAAGCACTATCAGACGCTCATTGTCCCGTTTATGGTCATCGGATCGGCCTATGGGCTGCACTGGCTGCTGGGTCGCTTACGTGCCGGAGCGCGCTGTCACCAGATCGCGCTCGGCGGTCTGGTCGTGCTGGCACTGGCCAGTAATGCCGGGGTCTTCCGGGTCGTGATTGGCGACCGGGGCTATGTCAGCCCGTTTCTCTCACTCCTGACCCGCGATATCGATCACGCGAAGATTGCCGCTATCGACGATCTGCTGGCGCAGGTGCCACCCGACGCCGCGCTTACGACAAGCAATAAGATTGGACCTTACGCGGCCCAACGTGAACGCATCTTTTTCTTCCCTGGGAACGTCATTTATCCAAAGGAAAAAATAATTCAGGGTGACTACCTGCTGCTTGATCACGACAACATTCCTCAGGACATTCGCGCACAGTTGAATGGCAGCGAATATACGCTTGAGGTTGGGGAGGGTCTGCAGGCGACATATCGGCGTCTCGCCGTGGAGCAGGAAGTGTCGCTCTGGAGAAAAGTTGAGTGACTGGGGAACTACTATGATAGCTAAACGTACTATACTGTTATTACTACTCGCAACAATGTTACTCGCTGCATGCGAGATACAGCCTGGCCCGGCGCTGACACCAACACTTGAGGCGGTGCTGCCGATGTTGCCGACCGACCCACCAGCGCCGGAGGCACCAACCGCCACGCCTATTCCGTTAGAACCAAATGAGGAAGGAACCTTGCCGACAATTACGCCTGTGCCGCTAGAGGATGGTGCAATTACTCCTTCACCGGAGACGAATGAAAACACCAGCCCACTAGAGACAGGTGAAATTACGACACTGGTTGGGGCGATGCCCACAGCAAACTGTCTCGCCGGGGATGTCACCCGCTTGCCATACCAGAGTTATGGCATCAATGTCTATGTGAACGATGCCACGCTCGACCAGACCCTAGATCGTGCGCGCGAACTCAACGTAGGTTGGGTTCGCACCACACTGCGTTGGCGCGATATGGAGCCGCAGCAAGGCACATACCGTTGGGAGCAACTCGACGCGCTGACCAACGCGACCACCTCGCGTGGGCTCCGGCTGGTCCTTGCGATCTCGGAAGCGCCGTCGTGGGCCAATAGCAATGGTGGTCTGCCTGAACAACCCGATGATCTGGGTGCATTTATGGGTGCGCTGGCCAGCCATGTCGGTGAGACCGTCGCCGCCTACGAAATCTGGCCCGGCCCCAACACTGCTGCGGCCAATGGCGGGACCTTCGCCGATCCAGGCGAGTATGTGGCGGTGCTCAGTTCTGCCTATCGCAGCATCAAGGCCACCAATCCCTGTGCGATTGTATTCAATGGCTCGTTGGTCCCGACCGCCGAACGCGAGTCCAGTGTCGCACTCGACGATCTGGTGTTCTATCGCGAGATGCTGTCCTATAACAACGGTGAGTTTGCTGACGTTCACGATATTCTGGCGGTCCAACTCAATACCAGTGGCCAGCGCCGCAAAGGTGATTGGCCCGGCGAAAACCCCAATCTCTCGCGTGGTGCCTATGGCCATGTGGCTGTGCTGCGCGACGAGATGATCTATCAGGGCGAAGGTGAAAAACAGGTCTGGGCTGTCGCATTTGGCTACAGTGTCGAAGGCGAATTTGCTGTCTCACCGGAGCAACAGGCGGCGTATCTGGTCGAACTGCTCGACTGGTCGCGCAACGCGTATCCCTGGGTCTCGGGTGTCTTTGTGCGCGATCTGAGTCTGAGCCAGCTCCCCGACAGCACAGTGGTGGCTTATAATCTACTCAACCCCGATGGCTCACCACGACCAGCCTTTGGTGCCATGCAGGAATATGTCGGTAAGGAAAGAGAAAAGGCCAATGATGCTCGCCCGATCAAAGGTACCGATCTGATTATGCTGTGGTCCTACCGCCCAATCATCGACGCGCATGAGCAGTTGGTGCTGGGTCAGCAGGGCGCGATCTACAGCCCCACAGGGCGTGGCTATGTGCGCGTAATCGACCCGAATGGCGCCTTCCAGACCATGGTCAAACCGGGGAACAAACGTGTCTCGGGAGTAGCAACCGATGGCCAGCGTTTCTATGCGACGACCAATCTGGAGACGCTCTCGGCCTTCTCGAACGGCGGAACGCCCATCTGGAGCGTGCTCACGAGCGGCGAACCAATCCTGCCTCTGTTGATCAGCCAGGACAGCCAGACGCTCTACACGGCGACAGGTAGAGAGATGGTCGAAGCTTTTGCCACAACCGATGGCTCGACGCGCTGGCAGGCGCAACTCAACGGCATCCCTGGTACGCTGGCGGTTGGTGCTGATGGCACAGCATATGTCGGCACCACCGAGGGCTTGTTCTACGCCATCACATCAGATGGTTCGACACGTTGGCAATATCCTGCCGAGGCGTGGGCGAGAGTCGCCCCGGTGGTCGATGGTGACACCGTGTATGGCGCAACGGACACAGGCGTGGTGTTTGCCCTCAGTCCTGATGGTGCGCCTCAGTGGCGTGTCGAACGGGGCGCAGAGGTCGTTGGGCTGGCATTGGGGCCGGATGGTGTGTTGTACGTAACCACCGCCGATAGCCAGTTGCATGCCTTCAATCCCGATGGCTCCGATCGCTGGGTATTGCCGCTCGACGGGGGCCGCCCCACCGAGCCCGTGGTAGACAACGACGGGCGCATCTACCTCGGCGCTGAGGATGGGGGCTTCCGCGTGATTGCGCCAGATGGCCGCGTCGAGGGCATCTTTGGCTTCAATGACCCGATCACGATTGCGCCACTCGTTGGCCTCGATGGCGCGGTATATGTGACCTACGGCGAAGGCGAAAAAGCGCTTGTCGCCTTTGGACCAGCGCATTTACGTGACCAGTACTGGATACCATAACCATGCTTGAGCAAATTCCACAACCAATCGAACTTGATGCAGACCGCGAAGCCGAACTGACCGAGCGCATCGATCAGTGGCTCAGTCATATGACGTGGCGCCCCGACTTTGCGCGCTGGCGTGAGAGCCGCATTTGGCAGGAACGGGTGCAGCAGGATCGGCTGCATCTGATCGAGCGCTACGGTGGAGCCCTCGCCGGACGACGCATCCTTGATCTCGGAAGTGGCATGGGCGGCGGGAGTGTCGCGCTGGCGTTGGCTGGCGCGGTCCCGCTGGCTTTCGAGTACAACCGCGCCTACTGCGACATCACACGGCTGCGGGCGGCCCGCTACGATCTGGCGCTGCCCGTAATCAACGGGGTGGGCGAGTCACTGCCCTTCGCCGACCAGAGCTTTGATCTGGCGATCTGCTGGGATGTAGTCGAGCATGTGCAAAACCCTGAGCAGCTCCTGGCTGAACTTGCGCGGGTCCTGCGTCCGGGTGGGCGCGTCCTGCTCACCATTATCAATCGTTATGCCTTGCGCGACCCGCACTACCATATGCCCTTGCTCAACTGGATACCACGCCCGCTGGCCGAAACAATTATCGAGCAGCAGGGCCGTAGCAAAGGCGGCTCGGCTTTTAGTGACCGTCAGAAACTCTCTGAGATGCACTACTACACGATGTCTTCGTTTCGGCGGCTGGCGGCTCGTTATGGCTTTGCTGTGGGCGATATCCGCGAGGACCATGTACGGCGTGGCGAGGGTAGTGCCAGCGGACTCAAAGGGCAGGTGCGTGATGTCCTGCGGCGCGTCGGGCTGGCCCACATCGCCTACCTGACCTACCGGACATTTGTTCAGGGAACGTATGAACTCTTACTCGTGAAAACGATTGACGCTTCATGACCAAAGATCAGCAGCAGACGATAGCCACATCACAAACGCAGAGTCGGGTGGCAGTGCCGCAACAGCAAACGGATGTGGCCACAGGTGTTGGTGTGCCCGCCCGACGTGTGGCGGCGTTGCACGGCGCGGTGTTGCTGTTCTACACCGGGCTGGCGTTGCTGCTCACCTGGCCGCTGGCGATCAACCTGGGGATTGCTTACCCGGCCACTCCGGGCGAGGGCGCACAGGACCTCTGGCAAAACCTGTGGAATCTCTGGTGGGTGAGCGAGTCATGGCAACGCCGCATCAATCCGTTTTTTACCGATGTGTTGTTTTATCCACAGGGCGCGAGTCTGCTGTTTCATCCGCTCAACCTGACCAGTGGTGTGCTGGGGTTGCCATTGCGGGCGCTGTTTGGCCAGATCATCACCTACAACTTACTGGTGCTGCTCTCGTTTCTTCTGAGTGGCTACGTGCTTTTTTTGTTGGCCCGCCAGTGTGGATGTAGTGTTGTCGCTGCGCTGCTCGGCGGCCTGATCTACACGGCGTCGGCGTTTCACTTCTTCCATTTGCGCCTTGGTCACCTCGAACAGATCTCGATGCAGTGGCT
>WYDT01000039.1 GCA_013122435.1 Chloroflexi bacterium AL-N1 | reverse complement strand
TACCGCCGCATTGGTATCGCGCATAATGCAGGCTAAACGCTCGGTAGGATAGTCAGGATCAAGTGGCACATAGACACCGCCAGCCTTGAGGATGCCTAGAATGATGCAGGGTAACTGTGGTGATCGTTCGACACACACGCCGACCCGCACCTCCGCCCCGACGCCCCGCGCCACCAGGTAGTGAGCAATCCGATTGGAAGAGCTAGCAAGCGCAGCATAGGAGAGCGACTGATCGGTAAACACGACAGCTATTTTGTCAGGATACTGCTGTACCTTCTGGGCAAACAACGCCACAAAACCGTCGGCCAACAGCGGTTGGTGCGTTTGGTTCCACACCACACAGAGCTGCTGCCGTTCTACAGGAGTCAGCAGGGGGAGGTCGCGCACCCGACAGGTCGGATCAGCGATCAATCCACTTAGTAACATCCGGTAATGTCCCAAAAGTCGTTCGATAGTCGTCGTTTCAAAGAGATCCGTCGCATACTCCAGAACACCATGCACCGTGTCAGCCCGTTCAGTAAGGTTCATGGTTAAATCAAACTTGGCAGTTTGGGTTCCTACAATATCGAGCGGAACTAACGATAAATCGACTGTATTGGCTGTAGCAGGTGGCGCATTCATCAAGACAATAATCACTTGTATTAATGGTTGACGACTCAAATCGCGATCTGGTTGGAGTTGTTCAACTAGCAGTTCAAACGGGACTGCTTGATGCGTGAAAGCCTCCATCGTGACTTCTTGCACACGTTTGAGAATATCGTGGCTCGTAGGATTTCCTGTGAGATCTGTACGCATAACCAGTGTATTTACAAAGAACCCTAACAATCGCTCCGTCTCTTTTTGCGTCCGACCAGCAATCCCCATACCAACTGCAATATCTTCTTGTTGACTATAACGTGCCAGTAGGGTTTGCCAACCAGCCAGGAGCGTCATGAAGAGCGTCCCATTTGTTTGCAGGCTTAACGAGCGAAGTTGCTCAGTAAACTCACGATCAAGCTGAAAATGCAGAATATCACCCTCGAATGTCTGCACAGGGGGACGCGGGCGATCGGTTGGTAATTGCAGCACCGCGAGATGATCCAGTTGCTTACGCCAATAACGAATATGTGATTGTAGAGATGGTCCTTCTAACCACTGACGCTGCCATACCGCATAGTCCGCATATTGAATTGGTAAAGGATCAAGATCAGCAGGCATATCAAAGGTCAAATACAACCAAAAAGCAAAGACTTCAACAACTAACAGACCCTGTGACCAACCATCAGTAATAATATGATGCTGCGTGAATGATAATGCATGTGTTTCAGAATCCAATCTCAGCAACATAGCCCGTAACAATGGCCCTGTCTCTAAATTGAAGGGACGCTGTGCTTCGGCCTGGAGCAGATATTGTAAAAGAGCTTCCCGCGTCGGAGCATCCAATGCAGACAGATCCATTACTGGCAATGTAAAGTCTATCGTAGCTGAAATAACCTGGACGGGGTGATCATCGATTGTAGTAAACGTAGTGCGTAATATCTCATGACGCTGTATGATAGAACGAAAACTTTGCTCCAAAAGGGCAACATCTAACCTGGACTGTAGTAACAGAGCCATTGGCATATTGTAAACAGCTGTTCCTGGTTGGAGTTGCTCAAGAAACCATAACCGTTGTTGAGCAAAGGACAGCGGAAATTGGTTAGTATCTCGCGGCTGGCGCTGAAGCGGTTGTTTTTGACCCTCATCAGCCTCTTGTTGCTTTCTCATTTTTTTCAGTAACGCTGCCCGTTTTTCAGGTGATAGCTTACTGATGCGATCGGATATATTACTCATGAAAAATAAAAACCCTGTACACTCATTCAATAAAGAAACAACATCAAGGTCACCCATATGCTTACTAGCATTCTGTTCTTGTGTGGCACTCAAAAACACATGCAGCCTGCAAGCTAGGCATCTGTTTCGTGATCTTTAGATCGATTTCTTTGACGCTGTTGACGTCGTTGTTGGGTTCGTGCCGCACGTACTGTCGCACGGGTACGGCTCTGCTCCAGAGACTGCTGATGGTCTACTGTCTGGGTAATCGCCTTAGCCAACGCTGCAATGGTAGGGTACCGAAACAAATCTACCAGGAGCAGATCTGGTGCGACCTGTTCACGCACCCGCCGATGCACCTGGGTCAGCAAGAGCGAATGTCCGCCTAATTCAAAGAAGTTGTCATCAATACCAACCTGATCCATCTCTAATACCTCCTGCCAGATCAGCGCCAGATGTTGTTCGATGGCAGTTTGAGGGGCTTCATATGCGGCTGTTGCACGTGATCGATCCGCCACTGGTGAGGGCAATGCCGCGCGATCTACTTTCCCGTTGGGAGTCAATGGCAAACAATCTAACAGCATTAATACACCTGGCACCATATAATGTGGTACCTGTGTATGCACATACTCGCGTAGAGCGCTTGCTTCTACTACACGATCAGTAAAGGGAACCACATAACCAACAATCAGCGGTGCTTCGCTACGTTCATTTCTCACGAGGACGACTGCATCTTGAATATCGGGATGTTCATGTAACACTGCTTCAATCTCACCCAATTCAATCCGGAAACCACGCAGTTTAACCTGATGATCCAATCGCCCAATGTACTCAATCGCCCCATCAACACGATAGCGTGCCAGATCACCGGTGCGATACACCCGACTACCCACCCTACCACCAAACGGGTCAGGAATAAACCGCTCTGCCGTCAACCCAGGACGACGATAGTAGCCGCGTGCAAGTTGAACACCACCAATAAGGAGTTCCCCCAGCACCCCAATCGGCATCTGTTCGCCGGATCGACCGACCACGTGTAGCTGGGTATTGGCGATCGGTCGGCCAATTGGCACACTAACCCGATTGGATTGAGGTAAACATTGCCATGTAGTCACATCAACAGCGGCCTCGGTTGGACCATAGAGGTTGTGTAACCGCGTCTGTGTGTATGCAAAGAAACGCTCTTGTAAGCGAAGAGAAAGTGCTTCACCACTACATACCACATCACGTACAGCATCCAGTTTGCCAGGAGCAACACTCTCCAGGAATGCTTGCAGCATCGAAGGAACGAAATGCAGGATTGTCACATATTCTCGCTCGATCAGATCCCCAAGATAAAGCGGATCTTGGTGCCCACCAGGTGCGGCAACGACAAGCGATGCACCTGTTATGAGCGGCCAGAATAACTCCCAAACCGATACATCAAAGCTATACGGCGTCTTTTGAACCACCCGATCCGCTTCCCCTAATGTGTATGCATCCTGCATCCACAGAAGCCGATTAACAATGGCTTGATGTGTATTCATGGCCCCCTTAGGCCGCCCTGTTGAGCCCGATGTGTAAATAACGTAGGCTAAATGCGCTGGTGTCAGAACGGTGGGAGTAGTAACTGGTATTATCTGCTGTATGCTTTCCCAGTCAGTGTCAAGAGCTATGAGCTGTGCATTGATGTTGAGGGAATCCTGAAGACGTTCCAGTAGGGCTGCTTGTGTGAGAATAAGCGACGCTGCAGCATCAGATAGCAAAAAGGTTAAACGGTCTGTCGGGTAATCCGGATCTAATGGTATGTATGCCCCCCCCGCGTAAAGAACACCCACCAGACTAATCAACAAGTCAAGAGAGCGCTCCACACACACAGCCACTGGAATATCAGGACCAACACCATGATGTTGTAAATAGGCCGCCAGACAGCTCGCCCGCTGATGTAGCATCCCAAAGGTGAGCAGACCCTCCGTGCTGCGTAATGCAATCCGATCCGGCGTGTGTTGAGCCTGGGCAACCAGAAGCGCTCTCAGATCAGTATCTTGCGGGTACACACGTGTTGTGTTGTTCCACTGTGCCAACTGGGTCCGTTCAGACTCAGTGAGTAGCGATACATCTGAGAGACAGCGCGTGGGCTCCTGAACAAATCCAGTGAGTACCATTTGGTAATGCTGGAGTAGCCGTTCCATCGTGGTATGTTCAAACAGATCGACAGCATATTCGAGCCGACCAAAGAGGCCTTCAGCAGCTTCCTGCACATGGAGTGATAGATCAAACTGGGCTATCTGGAGATGACTTGGCTCCATCTGAATGATCAAATCAGATAACTGTAACGTTCCCTGTGGCATGTTCTGCAAGGCAAACGAGACTTGAAACAAGGGTTGTCGACTAAGATCACGTTGCGGTTGTAACTCAGCGACCAGATATTCAAACGGAATATCCTGATGAGCATAGGCATCTAGCGTCACTGTTTGCACGCGAGCTAAGGCATCCCAGACTGTGGGATTCCCTGCAAGATTAGTGCGAAGAACCAGCGTATTCACAAAAAAGCCGATCAACTGCTCCAGCTCAGTCTGGGTACGCCCAGCAATGGGTGAACCTACCACAATATCATCCTGCCCACTGTAGCGCGCCAACAACACCTGCCAGCCAGCCAGTATGGTCATGAAGAGCGTCGTCCCCGTCTGTTGACTCAATGTCTGGAGTTGGTTAAGCAGCAGTTCATCGACCATGAAAAAGGTATTCATCCCACGATAAGTTGGCATGGGCGGTCGCGGATAATCCGTTGGCATCTGTAACGTGGTCAGTTGAGCCAATTGCGTCCTCCAATACGCCAGTTGCTGTGTTAACACGTCACCTTGCAACCAGGTATGCTGCCACATAGCATAATCGGGATACTGAATCGGCAGAGGTGGTAGGGTTGGTTCTGGCCCATCCAGATACTGAGCATACAGAGAAGTCAGCTCACTTACCAACACGCTGAGTGACCATCCATCCGTGATGATATGATGCTGATTCAGTAAAAGAACATGCTCGTGTGTATGTAGCCGCAACAGGTAACCACGTATCAATGGGCCTGCTACCATGTTAAACGGTCGGTAGGTCTCGCGAAGAGCCAGTTCCTGAACAATAAGCTCCTGAGCATCTTGGTCCTGAGCCGACAGATCAATGAACGGTAGTTGCATAGCCACATGCGCGTGAATAAGCTGCACTGGTTGGTCATCAAGCACCGTAAAAGTTGTGCGTAAGCTTTCATGCCGAGCAACAATGGTTTGAAGGCTATCCGTCAGCGCCTTGACAGACAACGGACCCTGCAATCGTAAGCCCGCATAAACGTGATAGGCTGCTGTTCCCGGATGCAACTGCTCGATAAACCAAAGCCGTTGTTGGGCAAATGATAATGGGATGGCGTGGTCCCGCGGCATTGGTTGTAATGATGGGAGTGTAGCCAGTTGCGTAGTACGTTGTGTGGTTGCTACAACTGGGGCAAGTTGGGCTACGGTAGGCGACTCAAACAATGCACGCACGGGCAAATCAATACGGTACTGGGTGCGAATACGGCTAATAACCTGCGTTGCTAACAACGAATGCCCGCCTAGTTCAAAGAAGTTGTCTGTAATACCAATCTGCTCAATGCCTAGCACCGACTGCCAAATCGTTATTAAGCCTTTTTCTACATCTGTCCGTGGTGCCACAAGCTCGCCAGTACGCAGCATTCCCTGATTTGGCTCTGGTAAGGCTGCACGGTCCAGTTTGCCGTTCGGTGTCAGAGGCAGACGTGCCAACACCATCACCGAAGATGGAACCATGTACTCTGGCAATTGTGTCGTGACATACTCCTGCAACATCGGTGCCAATGACCGCTGTGTACTATCCCAGATGGGCTGATTCGCATACTCCTCACACGACAAACGAGACATCCATCCCTTTTGGATGGATGTCACCACAGCATCTGCGGTAGACAAACGGAAGAGCACCTCACAACAACCTGGCGTATCGGGAGACCAACTCACAGACACAGCATAGCCACATTCCTCGCCAAGCTGCCAGAAAGCTTCTGGTTCGATCCCTGATACAGCCGCCAATGTTTCTCGCAATGCTTCTGCTGTCGTTGGTCCTGCAGGGTCAGCCAGATGCGCCACTCCTTGAACAGCTGCCCGGACGCGCTGGTTCGGCACCTGGGTGAGATAGAGCCATGCAGGATGCGCTTGTGTAATGACATCACGTACCCGATCAAGTGTCCATGCCTCTGCAAACCAGTCATGAGCCTCAACAGGAATAAGTTCTGCAGACATCCCCGCAACGGTGAGCGTCACATCATAGCGGAACTGGCTCAACTCATTGTGAGTCCATCCACGCTTGACCTCAATGTGCACATTGCTAATCTGAGGAAAACGTTTGGCCAGTGCTACAAAGAAATGTGGATCGAGCAGCAACTCACGTTCCTGTATCAATAACTGTTGGACTTGCTGCCACAACTGGTGCCGTCCCGTGTGTGAGCCGGCCTGATAGCACGCAACAGCAGTAGCAAACGCATCCAGCAGAGCTAAGTTCCGCACATCGCCGACAAAAATACGTCCGCCTGGCGCTACCAGTCGTAGTGCTCCTTCCAAAACACGGAGCAAATAGTCAGCACTGGGGAAGTACTGGACGATGGAGTTGAGCACAATCACATCGAACTGCTGATCTCCAAATGCACTGAAATCATCAGCGCGTTGTTGCTGCAAAGTCACATGATCCCATGTCGGATCAAGATGTTGCCGTACATAATCGAGTGCTGCTGCAGAGAAATCGCTGCCGACATACTGGGCACACTGACCTGCCAGGCGGAAGAGTAAGAGCCCGGTACCACAACCAATCTCCAGGATACGTTGTGGGTTCCCAGCGGCAATCCGCGCGACTGTTGTATCGACCCATGTTGCCATTTCCTCCGCCGGGATAGGCGCATTGGTATAACTACTATTCCAGCCAATAATATTGAACGTCGGATCGTCACTGGCCACTGGCGCAACTTCATCGTAGGTCTCCTCATACAAGGTCTGCCATTGATCGATATGATCGCCGACTAACTCACCATATGTGGTACCTCCCTGGTCACCAAAGCCAGGGACGACATAGGCCGTCAGACGTTTGTCACCTAGTCCATCCTCGTGCAGCAATACCACACCCGTCTGGACCAAGGGATGTTGTTGCAACACTGCTTCAATTTCACCCAACTCAATGCGGAATCCCCGCAACTTAATCTGATGATCGACGCGACCAAGAAATTCAATAGCACCATCTACCCGATACCGCACGCGATCCCCGGTACGATACAGACGTGCGCCCAGCACAGAACTGAAAGGATGCGGAACAAAGCGCTCTGCGGTGAGGGCTGGCCGATCCAGATAGCCACGTGCCAACCCATCCCCCCCGGCATACAACTCACCTGGTACACCGATGGGCACGGGTTGACCATCACGGTCCAGAATGTACACCTGGGTTTGATTGATCGGATACCCAATGGGGACCGACCCCTCTAACACCCTATCGTTTGGTACCCGATAACAACAGGTGAATGTTGTGTTTTCCGTAGGCCCATAGCCGTTGATGACCTGCCCTCCTGCGGCGTGCAGTTGCTGCACATGTGGAACCGACAAGGCATCCCCACCAGCCAATACCTGCCCCACGGTGGCAAGTTGGTCGCCATGGTGTTCGACCATCAAGTGAAAGAGACCCGCCGTCAACCATAACACCTGTACCTGATGCTGCTGGAGCAATGTTGTAATGTCGGACAAGCTCCGCTGTCCTGCCGGTGCCAGCACCAGCCGGGCACCGTGCACCAGTGGTGCCCAGATCTCGAGTGTGGCTGCGTCAAAGGCCGTCGGAGCTAGTTGGAGAAAGACATCATCGGGAGCGAGAGTGACATAGTTCGGCGCCGAGACCAAGCGGTTAATAGCGTGGTGTGGCACACTGACACCCTTGGGAACACCTGTCGAACCAGAGGTGTACATGACATAGGCGAGTTGTTCTGGACGGTAAGCCGAGATGAGTAAGCCATGATCACTGGTTGCCTGAGATCTCTCCGTACCAGACACCATACAATGAACTGCACAGGGCGCCTCTGGGAGTTGTGCGCGCAGATGTGCCTGAGTGAGCACCACGGCTACGTTGGCATCCTGCAAGAGGAAGGCGAGGCGTTCTGGCGGATAATCTGGATCGAGGGGAACATAGACCCCACCCGTCAACAGGACCGCCAGTGTTGCAACCACCATGTCAAGCGAGCGGTCGAGGAAGAGCCCGACACGTACTTCGTCTCCAACACCCAGGTGGCGCAGGTGGTGCGCGTGATGGATGGCCTGTTGCACCAGCATAGCATAGGAAAGCTGGTACTCCCCAGCACTCAACGCTATCCGATCCGGCGTCTGGGTGGCTTGTTGCAGCACCAGCGTATGGATACCTACTGCAGGCGCTACCGACTGCGAGGTACGATTCCAGTCGACCAGGAGTTGGTGCCGTTCAGTGCTGGAGAGCATTGGTAAGGCCGTGCTGGCGCACGTCGTCTGGGTGACTAACCCCGTCAACAAGGTCCGATAATGCCCCCACAACCGCTCCACCGTCGCCGCCTCGTACAGATCCGTCCCATACTCGATCCGCCCCAATATCCCGAGTGGTGTCTCCGTTAAGTCCAGTGTCATGTCAAACTTCGCCGTCTGGTTCTCAATCGCCATGGGCATAATCTGCACACTTGAGACATCTGCTGTTGGGCGTGGTGTATTCTGCAAGACAATGAGCACCTGAAACAAAGGTTGCCGACTGAGATTACGCTCCGGCTGCACCTGGGCCACCACCTCCTCAAACGGCACGTCCTGATGGGCATAGGCATTTAACGTGACGGTGCGGACCCGCTCCAGTACCTCCCAGCCCGTCGGCTGCCCCCCTACGTCCGTCCGTAACACCAGCGTGTTGACAAAAAAGCCAATCAAGGCGTCGGTCTCGACGTGCGTGCGTCCCGCAATCCCCATGCCCACCACGATGTCGTCCTGCCCACTGTAGCGCGCCAGCAGCAGTTGCCAGGCCGCCAACACCACCATAAACAGCGTACCATTGGCCTGTTGTGCTAGCGCCCGCACCTGACTGGTGAGCTCCGGTTCCAGCAAGACCCGCAGGTCGGCCCCCCGATAACTGGGCACCGCAGGCCGGGGATAATCGGTCGGGAGTTGGAGCGTGGGGAGGTCGGCGAGTTGCCGCCGCCAGTAGGCCACCTGACTGGCCAGCACGTCCCCGTGCAACCACTGTCGTTGCCAGATGGCATAATCGGCATATTGGATGGGCAGCGGCACGAGGGCCGGGGCACTGCCCTGCAGTCGGCTGGTGTAGAAAGCCGCCAGGTCACTCACCAGAATACCTTGTGACCAGCCATCCCCCACGATGTGATGTAAGATAAAGACTAGGACTGTCTCATCGACGTTCAATTGCCATAAAGCGGCGCGGAGCAGTGGCCCATGTGCCAGGTCAAACGGCTGCTGGATAAAGATCTGGATGTGTTCTCGTGCCACATGCTCACGTAAGTTTCCTTCAAGTCCACGTAGATCGATGCATGGTACTGACACAGAACCTGGCGGTGTAATGCGCTGCACTGGTTGGGCATCAACCTCTGGGAATACCGTCCGCAGGCTTTCATGCCGCACCACTACATCTCTCCAACTAGCTACGAGCACACCAAGATTTAGCGCACCACGTAAGCGCAGGATGTTGGGCATATGATAGGCAATGCTTAGTGGCTCCAGATGCTGTACAAACCAGAGCCGTTGCTGGGCAAACGAGACGGGTAAGTCGGCACCACTACGTGGTTGAGCGACCAGTGGGGGCGCCACCCGTGTCGTATGGGTGCGCTGGGCTGCGACCACCTGTTGGGCAAACTCCCATAGGATCGGTGTCTCAAACACTGCTCGAACTGGCAATTCCACGCCAAACACATCACGGATCTGGGCAATCACCCGCGTCGCCAGCAAGGAGTGACCGCCCAGATCAAAGAAATCATCGTGGATCCCCACCTGGGATTGATTCAACAACCGCGCCCAGATGCTTGCCACCACATCCTCGGTCGGCGTACGGGGGGCAACGAATGGCATGTTGCTGACCCGCAAACTACCACTGGGAAGGGGTAAGGCCTGACGATCCAATTTACCGTTCTGTGTCATTGGTAAACTGTCTAACTGCATCAACACACTGGGCACCATGTAAGGTGGCACTTTTGTATAGATGTATGCGCGAATTTCATGCATCGCTATTTCGTGATCTGTCCTGGAAACAAGATAGCCAGCAATCAACGGTGTCTCGTCCCAGTCCTGTCTAACAATGACCACCGCATCCTGAACAGCGTGATGTTGACGGAGCACCGCTTCGATTTCTCCTAACTCAATACGGAAACCACGAACCTTCACTTGTTGGTCAACCCGCCCCAGATATTCCAATTCACCTGACGCCATACATCGTACAGAGTCACCCGTGCGATAGAGACGATTACCAACTTGGCCACTCAGCGGGTTGGGAACAAACCGCTCTGCGGTGAGACCAGGGCGATGGAGATAGCCACGTGCCAAACCAGCACCACCAACATATAACTCGCCAGGTATGCCAACCGGCATCAGATTTTTGTATTGATCCAAAACATAGGTTTGGAGATCAGGAATAGCATTTCCGATGATACTTCGTGATGTCCGGGTGCAATCGACTTGCGTGATCGGTCGATATGTGACATGGACCGTTGTTTCAGTGATACCATACATATTGATGAGTTGAGGCATGGTCTCACCATTTCGGGTCAACCACTGTTGGAGATGCTGCGGATCAAGCGCCTCACCTCCAAAGATGATCGCCCGTAGTGACAGCACCTGATCTGAAATATCCCCTGTTGCATGCATGAATTCACGGAAAGCTGACGGCGTTTGATTGAGGATGGTTACCTGTTGCTGCGCGACTAAGTGAGCAAATAACGCTGGATCACGACTGTCTTCATAGGGCACAATGACCAACCGTCCGCCATACAACAGCGCACCCCAGATCTCCCAGACCGAGAAATCAAAGGCATAAGAATGAAACATGGTCCAAGTATCTGTAGCAGTAAAGTGGAACCAGTGATCCGTCGCAGTTAATAACCGACTGACCTGGGCATGTGCAATCAGGACGCCCTTGGGGGTGCCTGTCGAACCCGAGGTATAGATGACATAGGCCAGATGACTTGCGTTACAGGCAGCGGGCGGGGGTGTCGCTGGCTGTGCTCGCAATACATCAGCAGCCATATCCACACAGACGATCTGAACATCGGTGGCCGGAAGTTGAGCACGTAATGCCTCCTGGGTCAGAATGGTAGAAACATCCGCATCCCTGATCATCAAGGCCAGACGATCTGCTGGATGTGAGCGATCCATGGGGAGATACGCACCACCAGCTTTCAAAACACCCAGGATAGCAATAAGCATCTCTATAGAACGATCAAACCACAAAGCGACACAGATATCAGGCCCGACACCCAGCATTTGCAAATAATGAGCAAGCTGATTGGCTCTCGTATCAAGTTCTTGATACGAGAGCAATTGATCCTCACATACAATCGCAATTGCATCAGGACGTTGGGCTACTTGAGCAGTAAACCATTCGGGGATTGTGAGCGGTGGCGCAACCACTGCTGGAGGATGTTGCCATTCAACCAACAGCTGTGTCTGTTCGGCATCTGTGAGCAAAGGCAAATCGAACAAGCGGCACGCTGGATTCTCAATCAGTCCTTGTAGTAATGTATGGTAATGCTGAACATAACGCTCAATAGTGGCATGTTCAAAGAGATCCACTGCATATTCGAGCCGCCCGACTACATGCGTACCCACCTCAGCCAAATGCAATGTCAGATCGACCTGAGTAGTCATCGTACCAACATTGAGCGGGCTAATCTGGATATCTGATAGGTCTAATGCTGCTGTGGGCATATTCTGCAAGGCAAAAACCACCTGATACAGTGGCTGCCGACTGAGATCACGCTGCGGTTGTAGTTCAGCCACCAGATACTCAAAGGGCATATCCTGATGGGCATACGCATCAAGGGTAACACTTTGTACTCTCCGTAGCATCTCCCCTCCAGAGGGGTTACCATGCAGATTGGTTCGTAATACTAATGTATTGACAAAGAACCCTATCAGGTGTTCCAATGCAGCGTGGGTACGTCCGGCAATGGGCGAACCTACCACAATATCATCCTGACCACTATAGCGTGTCAGCAGGGCTTGCCACCCGGCTAGCGTGGTCATAAAGAGAGTTGTTCCGGACTGACGGCTGAGTGACTGTAATCGTTCTACAAAAGCCTCCTCAAAGACAATCGGTACACTATTACCACGATAGCTTGGCATGGGTGGACGTGGATAATCGGTTGGTAATTGTAGTAACTGTTGTTCTGCTAACTGCTGTCGCCAGTAGGCCATCTGGTGTGCCAGGACTTCCCCATGCAACCAACTATGTTGCCACGCAGCATAATCAGGATACTGAATTGGCAATGGTGGTAATGGACTTTGCCCCTGCTTAATCTTGCTTGCATAGAGGGTGGTCAATTCACGAATAAAGATACCTAATGACCAGCCATCCGTGACAATATGATGCTGATTGACAAGTATGACACACTCTTGTGGTGCAACCTGTATGAGCATGATTCGTAAGAGTGGTCCTTGTGTGAGATCAAATGGACGCAGCGCTTCACGTTGAGCAAGTGTACGGATAAGCGTCTCGCCATGTTCACGGGAAAGTCCAGAGGCATCAACCAGTGGCACATCGAGAATTAAGATTGGCGTAATTACCTGAACTGGTTGGTCATCAACTACGGTGAATGTGGTACGCAGGCTTTCATGACGCTGGACAATGTCTTGAAAACTTGCTATGAGTGCTGCGATGTGGAGTTCCCCCTGTAGCTGTAGTCCGGCAAAAAAATGATAGGCAGCCATTCCTGGTTGCAACTGATCGATAAACCACAACCGTTGCTGGGCAAACGACAGCGGAATAGGAGTTGTTCTCGACACTGACATCAATGGCGGCAGCATCACGGTCTTGGATGAGCGTTGCGTTTCTTGAATAGTCTGTGCCAACTGTGCGATGGTGGGGTGCTCAAATAAAACTCGTACAGGGAGATCCACATCACACACAGTTCGAATACGGCTAACAATCTGCGTTGCCAGCAATGAATGCCCGCCTAGGATAAAGAAGTCATCCGTCACACCGATACGTGTAATTCCGAGAACTTCTTCCCAGATAGTAACCAAATCAACCTCTAACGGTATTTTTGGAGCGACATATTGCCCACTGTCTATCTGATCTGGAGCTGGCAACGCCCGTCGATCTACTTTGCCATTACGGGTTAACGGTAGTGTTGTCAGGATTAGATAGGCCGATGGCACCATATACTCTGGCAGTTGCGTGGCGAGATATTGCCGTAACTGTGGTATCAGATCGTGCTGTGACGCATCCCATGCAGGACGATTTGCATAATGGGACCATTCGATAATGGTGTCTGACACGCCAAAACTCACATTGGTTTCAGTGGTTGGATAAAACAAGACATCGTAGCTTCCATCACTGTTCTGAGGACTCCATGTGATAGTCACACTGTAACCTGTCGTTTCGGCTGCACACCAGAACTGCTCAGGATTAACTCCAGTGCTGCCGTGCACCGCAATGGCTTCCTGAAGTGTTCGCACCGACGTGGGACCTGCCGCATCATTGAGCAGGTATCTGTTCTGAAGGGCACGACTCAGGCGACTATTTGGCACCCGTTGCAACTGTAGATAGGTTGGAGTTTTCTCGCGTAAGATCGTCAAAACCCGATCCATTGTCCATTCATCTGCATTCCAATCATGAACAGGTTCAGTTGCTATGGATGGTGATGGTCCATTTACGATCATGGTTGCATCATAGCGAAACTGTGTCAGTTCATTGTGTGCCGCTCCTCGCTTGAGTTCTACTCGCACATTACTAATCTGAGGAAAGCGCTGCGGAAGCACATAGAAAAATGCAGGGTCAATCACAAGCTCACGTTCCATTGCCACTTGTTGGCGCACTCGCTGATGGAGTCGCGCTAAGGGAAGCCCTGGTGCCGCCTGCTGGGTTTGTGTTGCGGTGATAAATAGTTCCAGCAAGGGAAGATTCCGCACATCACCGATAAACAATTGCCCACCAGGTGCAATATAAGGTATGGCTTGTTCGATAACTGTCAACAGATATTCTATGGATGGAAAATATTGAATAATAGAGTTTAAGATGACCGTATCAAATTGCTGTTGTCCCAGATCTGGCAAATCATCAGCACGTCGCTGATAAAGAGTGACATGATCGCATTCGGGATCAAGATGACGTTTGATATAATCAATGGCGGTTGCCGAAAAATCAACACCAACATACTTTGTGCACTGTTGCGCCAGCGGGAAAAGCAATAAGCCAGTACCACAGCCGATTTCGAGAACATGTTGTGGGCGATGTGCCACAATCCGCGCGACCGTTGTGTCGACCCACTCGCGCATTTCTTCGGCAGGCAGTGGTGCATTCGTGTAGCTGCTATTCCAACCAATAATATTAAAAGTTGGATCTTCCAACGCTATTGGGGTCGTATCCTCGTAGGTTTCGTCATACAGATTCTGCCAGTGAGCTACGTGTTCATCTGTATGAGTGCCATTTGCATCGTCGTTATCGGCATGCTTTGTGGTCGGCACCAGATACGCAACCAAACGCTTGTCACCCGGCAGATCTTCACGGGCCAGCACAACCGTATCCTGAATTGCCGGATGCTGGTGAAGCGTAGCTTCAATCTCACCTAACTCAATCCGATAGCCACGTAGTTTGACCTGATGATCAATACGCCCTAAGAATTCAATGTTGCCTGTTGATTGATAACATACCAGATCACCGGTGCGGTAGAGGCGTGCCCCCAAAGTACCACTGAAAGGATCTGGGAGAAATCTTTCAGCTGTTAATTCAGGGCGAAGAAAATAGCCTCGCGCGAGACTCGCTCCACCGATATACAATTCACCCGGCACACCTAGTGGTGCTGGTGACATATACTGATCTACAACATACACCTGTGCATTATCCACAGGACGACCAATGGGGGGCAATCCAAAGGTGTTGGGTGCTGTAAGCGGCAACCATGTTGTTACAACCGTGTTCTCCGTTGGACCATAGTTATTCACGACAGTGAAGGGCAGCGATGGATCTGGCCAACGATGCAGGACATCGCCTCCAGTTAATAACATCCGTAGTGCTACATCTGCTGGCCAATCTTCATATGCCAACATGGCTTCTGCCAATGGTGTGGGGAAAAATGCAATCGTAGTTTGTTCGGCTGCTAACCATGTCAAGAGTGGTTCAACCGTAACACGTGTCATATCATCGGGAAGTGCAATACATGCCCCTGCCAGGAGGTAGGGCCAGATTTCCCAGACCGCTGCATCAAAAGCCAGGCCAGCCATCAGAGTAGCCCGGTCGGTCGCATCAACTTCGTATGCTCGTTGATGCCAAGACACCAGATTACAAAGACTTGCGTGAGAGACGGTCACCCCTTTGGGAGTACCAGTTGATCCAGACGTGTAAATGACATAGGCTGCCTGTTGTGGTGAAGCTGGCAGATCAAGCCGTACACTGGTTGGTGTGAGAACAACTTGATCGAGGCATACGACACGAGCCTGCAGATGTGACGCGAGCGTGTGTGCCAAGCCAGACTGAGTGAGTACAACCGGCGTTTGAGTGTCCTGTATCATAAACGCCACACGCTCTGGTGGATACGTCGGGTCAACAGGGACATAAGCACCACCGACCTTAAGCACCGCCAGTAGCGCCACAATAAGGTCAGGACAACGTTCCATGAAAACGACTACCGGTATCTCCTGAGTAACACCATAACTGCGAAGTTGGTGCGCCAATTGATTGGCATACACATCGAGTGAGCTGTACGACACTTCATAGGTGTCAGCTATCACAGCAATTGCATCTGGACGCTGATCAACCTGACGCTCAAAGAGCACGGGAACCATCTGTTGCCTTGTAACAGCTTGTGTGGTTGCATTCCAATCAACCAGAATAGTCTGCCGTTCTGCTTCACTCAACAACGAGAGCTCGGACAAACGCTGTGTGGGCGCTGTCACCAGGTCAGTCAGCAATTGACGGAAATGGACACAGAGACGACTAATAGTGGTGGTCTCAAAAAGATCAGCTGCAAATTCAATCGAACCCCATAGATCATCGGCATACTCGGCAATACTCAGTGATATGTCAAAATTGGCCGTATTGGTGGGCGCAAAGTCTGTACTAAGATCCACACCAGATAAGCTGGTCTTGGCCATTCGTGTGTTTTGGAGCACTAACATGATCTGGACCAACGGATGGCGACTCAAATCGCGCTCAGGTTGCAGGTGCTCCACCAGATACTCAAAGGGCAGATCTTGATACGTATAGGCATCATAGATAACAGCACGAGCGCGCGCTAGTAACTCTAATCCGGTTGAGTCACCTGTGAGTTGAGTACGAATCACCAGCGTATTGACGAAGAAGCCAAGCAAGTCTTCCACCTCTTTACGCATACGTCCTGCTATGCCCATCCCGATCATGATATCATCCTGGCCACTGTAGCGCGCCAGTAGGGCTTGCCAGGCTGCCATTAAGGTCACAAATAATGTTGTGCCAGCCTTTTGGCTTAAGGCTGTGAGTTGCGCCGTAAGTGCTTCGCCAAAACGGAAGGACACTATTTCCCCACGGTGAGTTTGCACAGCAGGACGTGGATAGTCGGTTGGCATATCGAGTTGGGGAGCACCCTGTAGCTGTTCCCGCCAATAGTTCAGATAACGCTCCAAGGTAGATCCCTGTAACCACTGCCGTTGCCATACGGCATAGTCGGCATATTGAATAGGCAAGGGTGGTAATTCTACCACTTGATGTTTCCGTAACCCATCATAAAAGGCTGTGAATTCTCGACTCAGGATATCTAGGGACCATGCATCGGTAACAATATGATGTTGCGAAAGAATTAATATATGCTGTTGCTGGTCGAGACGAATAAGATTTACCCGTAACAGTGGGCCTTGCTCAAGATCGAAGGGGCACAACGCTTCGTCGTGAATCAGAGTGGCTGTAACATCTTCACGAATCGACGACTCCAGATTTGAAAGGTCGATCAGTGGTATGTCCAGCCTCAACTCTGGCGCAATAATCTGCATCGGTTGATCATCAACTAACGCAAACGTTGTTCGTAGCACCTCGTGTCGTTCGATGATGTGCCGAAAACTTGCTTTTACTGCAGCAATATTGGTCGAACCAGACAGGTGTAACGCATGAGACATATTATAAGTAGCCAGACCAGGTTGCAATTGTTCAATAAACCACAATCGTTGCTGAGCAAAAGAAAGCGGAAAATGCGACAATAGCCGGGATTGCGGTTCAATCACAGACGACGCTCCATTGCCTTGTTTTTCACGCAACTGTCGCAAGAGCTTAACGCGTTGTTCAGGTGAAAGATTTGCAATACGATCAGTGATATTGCTCATAGTAATAGATATCCTTCGATCAAGATTAATGCTTTTGAGCTAACGACTTTTGACCATCCTCTTCAGACAATGCATCTATATCATCAAGATCATCGAGTAATTGTGCTAAGACATCCTCGTCGATATCCAGGGCTTTGTGTTCAACAATAGCTACAGCCATATCAGCAATGGTAGGGTTCTCAAGCAAATGCCGAATAGGAACATCCACTTGAAATGCTTCACGAACGTGGGCAATAATCTGGGTGGCTAGCAACGAGTGCCCACCTAACTCAAAGAAATTATCAAAACATCCAATTGGCTGTACCCCC
This sequence comes from Chloroflexi bacterium AL-N1, assembly GCA_013122435.1. Lineage (GTDB taxonomy): Bacteria > Chloroflexota > Chloroflexia > Chloroflexales > Roseiflexaceae > AL-N1. The sequence goes on along the minus strand of WYDT01000039.1, from coordinate 49,339 downwards.
AATAAGCGTTCCCAAATCTCTGTCACTGCCTCTTCAATCTCATCACGCGGAGCTACATACGCACTACTCAATTGTGGTCGTGCATAGAAATTGGTAGTTTCGCTGCCCGTATCAGTCTCTGCTGCGAGATCAGCACTACGTTTGTTGACCCACATATCAACACGGGTACGCAGATCACCTTTTGAGACAACCATCTGATGCGTATTACCATTGGTCACGATGCGGGAAAATGCCTCGAATATCTCGGGTCCATACAAGCTGTACTGATCGATGCTGGTTTGAATTTGCAGTGTGTCTGTTTCAAACTGAAGACCATCCCAATTGGTACTTATCCATGGTACATTGCTTGTGGTGCTCTTAAAGGTCGCAAAAGCATCTAAAAACGAGTTGGCAGCCGCGTAAGCAGTCATGGCCAAACCACCAAGGGTTGCCGCATTCGACGAAATTAAGACACAAAAGTCAAGGTCATACGGTTGTAATATGGTATCGAGGACATACGTCCCGTACACTTTGGACTGAAATTGCAACTCTGATATTTCTCGATTTGTCTCACGGAAGAAGTTGAAGGCTGAAACCTGTCCGGCACCATGAATCACCCCATGCAGAGCACCAAAACGTTCGTGTGTTTGCTCAATAACTGCGCGCATCTGATCTGCACTGGCAACATCCGCACTCATTACCAAAACTTCAGCACCCAGTTCTTCCATCTGTTGGACCTGACGAATCCTGGCACTTGTAGGATCGGCTTCCTCGTGTGTGGCAAGCCAATCTTCCCAGGATTCCTTTTCAGGAAGACCCGAGCGCCCAACCAGAACCAGACGGGCTTGTACATTCTGTGCAAGCGAACGTGCCAGCAACAGGCCTAAATTGCCCAAACCACCAGTGATCAGATAGACACCTTGTGACCGAAACTGGCGTACAGGCGCTCTTTCTTCATCCAGACGAACTGGTTCATACGTTTGAACCCAACGTTGTTTTCCGCGATAAGCAATGACACTCTCATTGGTATAGTGGCCAGCTTCCGAAAGCAGATGATCAACAAGCGCAGATGAATGGACCATGTCGTCTTTGGGTAAACCAATATCAATGCAACGAAAGGTAATGTGTTGATATTCTTGAGCAAGCGTCTTGCACGGTCCCAGCACCATCGCTTTGTCGGGAAGAATAGCATCTGCATCACTCACCTGACAGAGTTGATTTGTAATAACCGTGAGTTGTACAGGCGTTGTGATAAAGGCTTTATCGAGTGCTTGTCCTAGAAACAGAAGGCCGTAGTAGCCACTGTTTTGTATGTGTGCATGCGCTGATTGTGTCGTGGCTACATCAGATGATGCTAAATCCCAGAGATAGAGCACACGTTGGGGAAGCGTTTCTTGCTTACGTAATGCCGCAAACAAGGTATCATAATCATTACTAAGTTCTGGATTAATCACAAAACTCTGGGTTTCCAAATTATGGGCAAAAGCGGTTCCAGCACGAACAGTAATAACCGTTTCATTCTTCGCACGGAGTCGTTGGGTCAGCGCTTCTCCCATCCCATAATCGTCGCTAAAGACGACCCAGCAAAGTGATTGCACCTCCTCATCAGAGGTTTGCGGTTCACGGGGAGGCAACGACAACTTCCACGAGGGCAAGTAAAACCACTCGGCCATATCTGCCTTTGGTTGTAGCAACATTTGTTGTAGATTATCACTACTGAAAGTCGCCTGAGGTTCAAGCCAATAACGCTGACGATCAAACGCATACCCTGGTAGTGGGACGCGGTGACGGCGCTCATTGTGATGCAAAGCTAGCCAATCTAACGCCATGCCTGCAAAATAGATCTGAGCAGCACGTGTCAGGAGAAACATCATATCGCTTGTTTGCTCTTTAGGGCGCCGCAATGAATTGAGAACTAACCGTGGGCTTTCTCCCTCCTCATTCCGTCGTGCAAAGATACTGAGGGTCATACCAGGACCAATTTCGATAAACATACGAGAAGAATCCTGGAGTAATTCCTGCATACCCATCGCAAACTGCACTGTCTGGCGCAGGTGGGTACTCCAATATTCAGGATCAGTCGCCTCGCCTTCTGTGATCCATATCCCAGTTACGTTGGAAATAAATGGTTTTTGTGGAGGGTTAAGCCTGATGTACTCAAATTGCTCGGTAAATGTATCAACAATGGGGTCCATCATTGCCGAATGAAATGCATGAGAGGTATGCAACCGTTGACCAGAAATACCCCGCTGGGTAAGCTCTGTCTCGAGCGCGCTGATGGCATCAAACGGACCTGAGACGACACATAAGTTTGGTGCATTGACAGCCGCCAGTGAGACATTGGCATTGAGCATTGGTCGTAGTTCTTGCTCCGACAAGGGTACGGACAACATTTCGCCAGCAGGCAACGCTTGCATTAGTTTTCCACGAATGGCAACTAGTGCAAGTGCATCTTCTAAAGAAAAGACTTCTGCAAGGCAGGCCGCCACATACTCACCAATACTATGCCCAATCATTGCCTCTGGTTGTATACCCCACGCCATCCACAGTTGGGCCAGCGCATACTCAATCACAAAGAGCGCTGGTTGAGCATATTGTGTTTGGTCAAGCGTCCCATTATTAGCCTTGGTTCGGGCACCGACACCATCTGTTGCTACGGCATCTGCAGTGTCGTCAGGAAAAAGGAGCGTACGAAGATCGAGATTGAGGTGTGGCTGTAGCAGTTCAGCACAACGATCAACCCAGTCACGAAACACTGGCTCATGGTCATATAGCTCGCGTCCCATATTTGCGTATTGTGAACCCTGACCGGAAAACATAAAGACCGTTGAATAACGTTGCGGTTCTTGTGTATACGTTACAACTCTCTGCGGATCTCTATTCTCAAGAGCTTCTATGGCATCTGATACGCCCTGACAAACCACAAAACGACAGTGCTTAAACACCCTTCGACCAACCTGAAGGGTATAGGCAACATTGGCTATGTTACACTGTGGATTAGCCTTGAGATATGCAACGAGTCGGTCGGTTGTTCCATCTAATGAGACCTCTGTCTTTGCAGAAAGTACGAGTATCTGCCATGGTCCCACATCACCAGACTCCGGCACAGCGGGGGCTTCTTCAAGCACCATATGAGCATTGGTTCCACCAATACCAAAAGAGCTTACTGCGGCGCGTCGTGGGGAACCATTGGTATTCCATTCCTGCAATGTTGTATTGACATAGAAGGGGCTATTATCAAAATCTATTTCAGGATTAGGCGTTTCAAAGTGTAAACTTGGCGGGAGTTGTTTGTGTTTCAGCGCCATGACTGTTTTAATTAAGCCCGCTACGCCAGCCGCTGCATCAGTATGGCCAATATTCGTTTTTACTGAGCCAATACCACAGAAACCTTTTTGATCAGTACCATCACGAAAGACCTCACGTAAAGCTGTGACTTCTATTGGATCGCCCAGCGGTGTCCCTGTTCCGTGTGTTTCGATGTAGGTAATCGTTTCTGGGGACACACCAGCAATTGCTTGCGCTTCAGCAATGACCTCAGCCTGACCTTGCACTGCAGGTGCGGTGAACCCTACTTTTGCAGAACCGTCGTTATTTATAGCAGAGCCCTTGATCACGGCATGAACATAATCACCATCATCTAACGCATCGCTTAATCGTTTGAGCACAACAATACCGATACCACTTCCCGCCACCGTACCACGTGCCTGTGCATCAAAAGCACGACAGTGTCCGTCGGGAGAAAGTACGCCACCTTCTTGATAGGGGTAGCCTGTTTCCTGTGGAAACATAATCGTGATACCTCCGGCCATTGCCATATCACTTTCGCCACATAAAAGGCTTTGACAGGCAAGATGCACTGCAACAAGTGAGGTCGAACAGGCCGTTTGCACTGCCATACTGGGACCACGCAAGTTGAGCTTGTAGGAAACTTGTGTGGCAAGAAAATCCTTGTCATTTCCGTGGGAGACTTGCATCATGCCCAGTGTCTGTATCACAGAAGGATTAGACATAATATTGTTTAAAAGATAGGTTCCTTGACCTACCCCAGCATAAACACTAATATGTCCATCGTAACGCTGCGAGTCATAGCCGGCATGCTCCAAAGCATGCCATGCGGTTTCCAGAAAGATACGATGCTGTGGATCGACAATTTCGGCTTCGCGGGCACTGTATCCAAAAAAAGAGGCATCAAAAAGGTCAGCCTCTGACAACACACCTCTGGCCTTGACATATTCAGGAATAGCTAGTAATTCCTGAGGAACACCAGCCTTGCGTAATTCATCATCAGTGAGGAAGGTTATAGATTCAACACCATTTTTAATATTTTCCCAGAACGTATCAATATCTAATGCTCCTGGAAATCGCCCGGCCATACCAATCACTGCGATATCATTGGCGTACGTAGTACTAGTGTCTTGCATCAATATGCCTCTTAACTATTTCATGTATCCAAAGTTTCATTGCTAACGAACCACCTACTACCCTCTCTGCGCTGTTTCATCTTGCGTTGATGTTGTTGTTGGGTACGCTCCACACGAATATTCGCCCGCATACGACTTTTTTCAGTCGTTTGCGATAAACCAGAAGCTACACTCAAATATGTTGCAAGTGCAGAAACTGTGGGATATCGAAAAAGATCGACCAGTGAAATACCGACCATATGCTGATCACGTAAGTATTGATGCACACGAGTCAGTGCCAGTGAATGACCACCCAGATCAAAGAAATTGTCGTGAATACTAATGTGTTGTAGCCCTAAAATCTCTTGCCAAACTGATACAATGGTTTGTTCAACCTTTGTTTGTGGTGCCTCATAACTGCCATATGCAATTGATCTATCGCTAAATGGACTGGGAAGTGCAGCACGATCTAGCTTTCCATTTGGTGTCACTGGCAATTGATCCAGTACCATACAAAACGATGGAACCATATAACCAGGCAATCGTTTTCGCAGATAATCACGCAATTTTTGTTCTTCTATAGAATAGTCATCAGACAAAACCACATAACTGCTGATGAACGGATCATTTGTACCCTTTGTCTGAAACGTGACAACGGCGTCCTGAATAGCCGGGTGTTCTCGGAGAATCGTCTCTATTTCACCCAACTCAATACGAAATCCACGTAACTTAACCTGATGATCTAACCTCCTTAAATACTCAATCGCTCCATCCAATTGATAACGTACCAGATCCCCCGTACGATACATACGACTACCACTTACTTCGCTAAACGGATCAGGAACAAAGCGCTCCGCAGTTAAACCAGGACGCTGGTAGTATCCTCGCGCAAGTTGAATCCCACCAATATAGAGTTCTCCCGGTACACCAATGGGCAATTGATCTCTGGAAGGTCCAAGAATATAGATATGTGTATTGGTAATTGGATGACCTATTGGTACAGTTAGACGATCTGGGGTAGATAAACACTGCCATGCAGTAACATCAACAGCTGCTTCGGTTGGGCCATAGAGATTGTGGAGCCTGGCTCTGGTATATGTGAAAAAGTCATTCTGTAATGACAGTGGTAATGCTTCACCACTACAAATAACATGTCGTACGCGATCTAATCGGTTTGGCCCTGCCGTTTCCAAGAAAGCGTGCAGCATAGATGGAACGAAATGCAAGATCGTAATTTGTTCCCGTTGAATCACATTTCCTAGATAAAGGGGGTCTTGATGGCCTCCTGGTGCAGCAATAACCAGTGATGCACCGATAATGAGGGGCCAGAATAACTCCCATACAGATACATCAAAACTGTAAGGTGTTTTCTGCACAACGCGGTCATCTGGCATTAATTTATAGGTATCTTGCATCCACATCAAACGATTAACAATAGCCTGATGTGTGTTCATGGCTCCCTTGGGACGACCAGTTGAACCGGACGTGTAGATAATATAGGCCAAATGATCGTTTCGTAACACCACCGGTACGGATAACGATTCATGCTGCATAGGCTTAGACCATGCGGCATCTAGACAAATAATCTGACTGTCAGCGACAGCCACTGACTGCTGGAGTTGTGTATATAAGGGTGTTTCGGTTAGTATGAAAGAAACCGCTGAGTCCTCAATGAGAAAAGATAAGCGCTCTTTGGGGTAACTAGGATCCAGCGGAACATACGCACCACCTGCATAAAGCACACCTACTACGCCAACAAGCAAATTGAGTGAACGCTCGACATACAATCCTATCGGGGTTTCTGCTTGTACACCTTGTGCTCGTAAATACAGCGCAACCTGACATGCCCGTTGATGCAACATATGAAATGACAGCACATCGCCTTCAAATCGCAGGGCAACACGATCAGGTGTTTTGAGAGCTTGTTCTGCAATAAGCGCTCCTAACGAACACTCTTGACGATACGAACGTGCTGTCATATTCCAGTTGAAAATCTGTTCCTGTTCAGCAGGAGTAAGTAGTGCAAGGTTTTGTATCCCTTGCGCTGGATAATCAACACTGTTTTGTAACAGCATTGCAAAATGACCGATCATTCGTTCAATGGTAGATGGATCAAAAAGATCTGTTGTGTATGCTAGCCAACCAAATAACCCAGTCGCTGATTCTTGGAGATGTAAGGCCAGATCGAACTGTGCCACCATGACTTGGCTTGGTTCAAGTTCCATGGTTACATTTGACAATTGCAACACCTCTAGGGGTATATTTTGCAACGCAAACGATACTTGGAATAACGGCTGGCGACTCAAATCCCGCTCAGGTTGTAGCTGCGCTACCAGATACTCAAACGGCAATTGCTGGTGTGCATAGGCATCCAGTGTCACAGTTTGTACTCGGGCCAAGGCCTCCCGAAACGTGGGATTTCCTTCCAACCGAGTTCGCAATACTAGCGTATTCACGAAAAAGCCAATCAAAGTCTCCAGTTCGGTCTGGGTCCGCCCCGCAATCGGTGAACCCACTACGATATCTGTCTGCCCACTATACCGTGCGAGAACCACTTGCCACCCTGTCAATAAGGTCATAAACAACGATGTTCCCATCTGCTGGCTCAGTGCGTGAAGTTGCTCTATAAAAGATTCTGCTATCGTGAAAAAGACACCTCGGCCACGATGAGTGGGCATCGGTGGGCGAGGATAATCTGTTGGAAGATCTAAGATAGTGAGATCAGCAAGCTGTTCCTTCCAGTATGACAGGTGATCAGCCAGCACACCCCCATTGAGCCACTGCTGTTGCCAGATTGCATAATCTGCATACTGGAGCGATAAATCTGGGAGGATAGGCGTAGTACCTGCCGTATACTGTTTGTATAAGATCGACAACTCCTCTACGAGGATGTTCAATGACCAACCATCTGTAATAATATGATGCTGATTGAGAAATAGTACATATTCTTCATGCTCCAGACATATCAGCATCCCCCGAATAAGTGGTCCAGTAACTAAGTCAAAAGGACGTAGGGCTTCCTGCTGGTCTAGCGTGGTTATTATTGCTTCCTGCTGCTCTCGAGAAATACCTGACAAGTCGACCACAGGTAACATCATACTTCCTTCAGTATGGATTACCTGTGTAGGAGAACCCTCTACGATGGTAAAAGTGGTGCGTAAGCTCTCATGCCGTGCAACAATCTTTTGCAGACTCATTATAAAAGCATGAACCATTAATTGACCCTGTATCCGCAATCGAGTAAATACATGATATGCTCCCGTCCCTGGATGTAATTGCTCAATAAACCAGAGCCGTTGCTGGGCAAAGGAGAGAGGGATCGTTTGTTCACGTTTCTGCGGGGTCAAGATCGGTAGTATGTCCGCCTGAGTGCTACACTGGGCAGTAATAATTACCTGGGCTAATTCTGCTATGGTTGGAGACTCAAAGAGCGCTCGTATGGGTAACTCAACTTGACATGTTGTACGAATACGGCTGATAACTTGTGTCGCCAACAAGGAATGCCCTCCAATAGCGAAAAAATTGTCTGTTACGCTAATTGGTGCGATTCCCAATACTGTTTGCCAGATCGTGATGAGTGTTGCCTCCATATCATTGCGAGGCGCCACAACCTCACCTGTTCGTAAGATAGTTTGATCAGGAGCCGGCAACGCTGCACGATCAATTTTCCCATTGGGCGTTAGGGGCAACCGTGCCAACACTAGTATTGTTGCTGGCACCATATACTCAGGCAGATGTGTACTCGCATACTCCTGCAACGACAGGGCAAGAGTTCGTTGGGTTCCTTCCCAAATTGGTTGGTTGGCATATGATTCCAACTCCGAGTTTGGAGTCCAGCCCATTTGTACTGCGGAGATCACGGTAGCTGTCTCTGTGCGCTGAAAGAGTGCCTCACACCAGTCTGGGGCTTCCGGTGACCACGTTACCAAAACCTGATAGCCACATGCTGCCCCAAGCTCCCATAAGGACTCAGGCTCCACACCTGTAATCGTATTCAACGTTTCTCGTAGACCACCCACAGTGGTCGGGCCAGCTGAATCTGCTAGATAAATACCAGCCTGCACCGCCATCTGTACTCGGGCATTGGGGATTTGGGTAAGATAGAGCCTATCGGGATGCACATCGGTAAAGGTTTCCTCCAACCGTGCCAAGCTCCAACCACCAGTTCCCCAGGACTCAGATACTAGAGGTAGTACTACTACGTCTGGCTTACCTATCGTTAAGATTACATCATAACGAAACTGACTTAACTCGTTGTGGGCCCATCCTCGCTTCACTTCTAATTGGACCTGACTAATTTCAGGAAAACGATCAGTTAAACCTACAAAAAAATGTGGGTCCAGTAATAATTCGCGTTCCTGCGTTAGCAATTGTTGCACCTGTTGCCACAACTTAGTACGGCTAGTATGATCACTTGCTTGAAATAGCGCTACAGAAGTAGCAAACGCTTCGAGCAAGGCTAGATTGCGTACATCGCCAACAAAGATTCTACCGCCTGAAGCAACCATTGGTAGAACTCGTTTCAGCACATGTACCAAATATTCACCACTGGGGAAGTACTGCACAATCGAGTTCAGAACCACCATATCGAACAGTTCTTCATCCGATATATCCAAGGCATCTGCTCGTTGTTGTAAAAGAGTTACATGATCCCAGGTCGAGTCTAGGTGTCGTCGCACATAATCAAGTGCTACAGCAGAGAAGTCAGTACCAACATAGCGGGAAGTCTGTTTAGCCAATGGGAATAATAAAAGTCCGGTACCACAACCAATTTCCAGTACACGTTGAGGCTTTGATGCTATAATTCGATCAACAGTCGTGTCAACCCAAGAACGCATTTCCTTTTCTGGTATCGGATCACTTGTGTAACTGCTATTCCAACCAATGATATTGAAGGTTGGATCTACACTGGCTACTGGTGCAACCTCATCATACGTTTCCTCATACAACGTTTGCCACTGATCAATATGTTCATCAACAATATTTCTATTGGTATCAACGGGTAATAAACCATTACGAGATTTTGGCACAACATACGCGGTCAGACGTTGGTCACCAGGAGTGTCCTGACGTAACATGACCAAGGCAGATTGAACCAGTGGGTATGATTGCATAACAGTTTCAATCTCACCAAGTTCAATGCGGAACCCACGCAGTTTGATTTGCTGATCGACACGTCCGAGAAATTCGATGGTACCATCTGACCGATAACGTACGCAATCTCCGGTACGATACAGCCGTGTCCCTGGGTTTTCACTGAATGGATCAGGTACAAAAGACTCGGCTGTCAGCGCAGGGCGATCCAAATAACCACGGGCAAGACCATCCCCTGCGGTATACAACTCACCAGGGACACCAATCGGAGCTAATTGTCCAACACCATCTGCAATGTACACTTGCGTTTGCGTAATCGGTTTTCCAATGGGAACCGACCTATGTAGGTTCGACACCTCGCGAGGCACCCGATGACAGGTGGTGAAAGTGGTATTTTCTGTTGGGCCATATCCATTGATAACTTGCCCACCCATTGCGTGTAATCGCTTTACATGCGACAGAGATAGAGCATCACCTCCCGCTAATACCTGCCCCACTGTTGCCAACTCCAAACAATGATCCTCAACCATTTGTTGGAAGAGCCCCGACGTCAACCATAGCACTTGCACTTGATGCTGTTGAAGCAACCTGGCAATATCAGCTAAACTTTGCTGTCCCGAAGGAGCAAGCACCAATCGCGCACCACGCACTAATGGTGCCCAGAGTTCTAGTGTTGCTGCATCAAAGGCACTCGGCGCTAACTGAAGAAAGACATCATCTGACGAAAGCGTGACATAATTAGGGTTCCACACTAACCGTACAATAGCCTGATGAGGTACACTTACCCCCTTGGGTACACCTGTTGATCCTGAGGTGTACATCACATATGCTAACTGCTGCGGGTGTAGAAGTGATGGCAAGGCTTGAGATTGGCTAGGCTCCAACCATCGCTCGCCATCAAGGCAATACAATGGACAATCAATGTCTGGTATACGAGAACGCAGATGTTCCTGGGTGAGCACAGCCGCTACCTGTGCATCTTGTAATAGGAAGGCAACACGCTCAATAGGGTAATCAGGATCCAGCGGCACATAGGTTCCACCACCTATCAACACTGCCAGTGTAGCCTCGATCATATCCACTGAGCGATCCAGAAACAGAGCGATACGAGCTTCAGGGTTAATATTTAGCGTCACTAAATACTGTGCGGTTAGCAATGCGCGCTGGCTGAGCAGAGCATATGAGATCTGGTGTTCTCCAGCAACTATAGCAATTCGATCAGGATTTTGTTGAGCTTGCTCCAGTACCAATGTATGTATACCAACTGCTGGAGCCATAACTTCAGTAGTTTGGTTCCAATCCACTAACAGTTGGTGCCGTTCTGTTGGGGAAAGCAATGATATATGCTCGAGGGAACAGGACACATCATCAAGAATACTGTGGATTAAAATAGTAAAATGGTCTGCCATCCGGGCGATAGTTGACCGATCGAAAATGTCGGTATTATATTCGAATGATGCCCCTAGACCATCAGGTATCTCTGCCATGGTGAGTACAATATCGAAAGGTGATACACGACGATCAAGAACCATGGACTCAATCTGCAATCCTTCGAGTTCTATCTGAAACCCTTTCTCACGCAATACAAAAGGTGCTAACTGCTCGCCATATACAGTCGGGGCTTTTTGTAGGGCAAATATAACTTGATACAATGGCGAATAACTTGCATTGCGTTCTGGGCAGATTCGCTCTACCAACAAAGCCATGGGGAAATCCTGATGATCTAATGCCCCAAGTACCGTTTGTTGAGTCTGTTCTAAAAACGATTTGAAAGAGATTTCATGACCAAACTGCACTCTCAAGGGAACTGGATTGACAAAGTACCCAACTAATTGGGACCACTCAGCACGACCACGACCATTAGTGGGAGCACCAACAATAATATCTGATTGATTCGTATATCTATAGAGTAAGACTTGAAAGATTGATAATAACGTGGTAAACAAGGTCGTACCATATTTTTCACATAGCGCTTTCAGGTCTTGCTTAAGATGAACATCTAAATATAAAGGCAGCGACTGCCCTTCATAACTTTGAACGGAAGGCCGTGGTCGATCTGTTGAGAGTTGCAGGGTTGGCAACTTGCCACGTAACTGCTGACGCCAATAATCCCATAGACGGGTCCCTTCATCTCCATCTAACAACTGTTCTTGCCACCGCACGTAGTCGATATAGGTATATTCACTCTCTGACAACACCATAGTGTTCTGATTTTGGATAGATGCATACAGTTGACCAATCTCATTAAGTAAGATACCAATCGTCCAAAAGTCAGTAATAATATGGTGCATTACAATCAACAACACATGGTCTGTTGCCGATTTATGAAGCACATAAAAACGAATAAGCGGGGCTATTTCCAAATCGAAGGGCTCCTCTGCGTGTCCTACTAACCAATCATTGATAACCTGTTCAGACCATGTTGAGACATCTTCAATATGAAGATAGACAGGTACATCCTCGTGAACATGTTGAATCGGAGTGCCACCTGGTGCTGCGAATGAAGTTCGTAGACTTGGATGTCGATCAACTAATCGTTGAACTGTTTGACCAAATGTATCCAGATTAAGCGGTGAATAAATACGTAAGGCTCCCGCTACGTTATACGCCGTGCTGTTGGGAGCCAGTTTATAGAGAAACCACATGGCTTTTTGACCAAAGGACAACGTGTAACTATTGATATCACTAACAGATGGAGCAATATCAGTAGATGCCTCTGATGATTTGGTTTGATCAAGCATGTCAGAGATATGTTCTGACAACAGTTTCACATCGATACCTTGAAGAAGCTGTACCAATGGTATATTTAGGCCAAGATCAGTCTCAATATGGTGCTTTACTTCGATAGCCATAAGCGAGTCGAGACCGACACTACTTAGTGAATGGGTTAGATTGAGCTGTGCAACAGGTATGCGGAGGACTTTTGCAATCAGTTGTTGCAAGTAAGATTGAATATGGTCATAACGCTCTTCCGCAGAAATATCAGCCAGAACAGGAATAGCATTTGCTATTGTGTTTGTTGAGGAGGTATCGGCAGAACCAATGTGGATTTGTGCAAATATACGTCGTGAAGTGAGCGACTCATAAATACCCTTAAAATGCGGCCAATCTACTAAAGCAACCGTTTGTTGTGGAATATCAGATGTTAACAGGTAATCTAATGTTCGTAGGGCCTGCTGGGGCGAAAATGATATGGTCCCAAGACGCTGAAGTGCTTGTGCATTTTCTGCTGATGCTGCCATACCACCTTCAGCCCACACCCCCCAATTGATACTCGTCGCTGCTAAACCCTGCCTACGCCGATAATGTACGAATGTATCAAGAAAACGGTTGGCTGCAGCATAGTGACCAAGATTAACACCACCCCAAACAGATGAAATCGAAGAAAACAAGATAAAACAATCTATGGGTAAATGCTGCGTAAGATCATGCAGAATCCATGTTCCTAATACTTTTGGGCGTAGCATACGCACGAGAGTTTCGGCATCCATATCTCGCAGTAATGTCTGATCGAGCAGCCCTGCCGCATGGATAATCCCACAAATAGGTGGCAGCATCTGTTCAAGGCGATCTAATATCTCTGTCATTTGGACACGATTGGTCAGATCAGCTTGAACTACAATGACCGTGGCACCAGATGCCTCCATAGCACGTATTGCTTCAATTTGTTCGAAGCTGGAATCTTCAGGAGTCACTTGAGCCCACATTCGACGTGACAACAGCTGTCGACGGCCAAGCAAGACAATACGACGTGCACCATGACTCACCATCCACCTAGCCATTTGGAGGCCAATAGCCCCTAATCCTCCAGTAATAAGATAAGTTCCATCTGATTTCCACTGGTATGGAGCAACAGGTGTGGCAGGCACGTCACTGTAAGTGAGACGGGCAACATAGCGATCTCTCTTACGCAATACAATCTGATCTTCTCCATCGGGTAAACAGAAATCATCTAATAATGCGGTCAATTCTGCATCATCGCTATCTGGTGAAATGTCAACCAAGCCACCCCATAAATCGGGATATTCCAACGCAATCGTTTGACCAAATCCCCACAATGGTGCCTGGAATACCGACACATCAGTAGGTATGCTTTCAATAGTTTGAGTACCCTGTGTGATCAACCACAAACGAGGTGATACAGACCATTGGATGGTAGCAAGTGACTGAATGAGGTGCAGCACGCTGATACATCCACGTCGCTGGGCTTCTTCCAATGCTTCATCGTCAAGCTGAGCAGAGGGACTTGCCTCCAACCCCCACAGATAGATAATACCTTGGCAAGCTAGTTGACTATCCGCGAAGAGGTCACACAGCAATGCTTGTCCATCTTGTAATTGGCCAAGATTGACCATGTGTTGACAATAGTGCTGATCAGACTGATACCCTATCAAAATACTTTGTTCGCCACGCAACGTAAAAAGTTCAGCCAGCCGCTGCCCAAGTTTTCCTGTGTCAGCAAAGATAAGCCATGGATGAGGCGAAATCAACTGCTCAGGAGGTTGTCGACGGTCCTGCAATTGCCAAGTAAGAGCATACATATCAACCAATGATTCATTTGACGCAGTATCAATCAATGGTTGATACGCATATGCCGCATGTTTTGTGATTGGTTCAACCCAATGGCATTTGCGTTGCCAAGGGTACCGAGGAAGGTCAACAGGTTTCCCTGATTGGGTATAGCGTCGCTGCCAATCGATAGGATAACCTGCGGTGTACAACGCCCCAAGTGTATGTGAAAGCACTTCCAAATCCGCTTCATCACGGCGTAGCGAAGGAAAGACCAGCGTATCTTCCTGCTGATCAGTCGCACACTGTGTAAGCGCACCGATAAGGATAGGATGTGGGCTCAGTTCGATAAAGATCGTATGCTTATCCTTAAGAGCCTGCTGTACAGAAGGGGCAAATAGTACGGGATCACGAAGATTTTTCCACCAGTATGCTGTAGTGAGTGGTTGTTGATCAAGCAGTGCACCAGTAACAGTCGAATAAAACGGAAGCGTTGCTGGTTGATGCTGAATGTTTGCGAATAAGTCGATTAACTCATTGTGGAATTGGTCCATCTGCGGACTGTGCGAAGCGAAACCTATCTTTACTCGACGGCAAAAGCGTTGCTCTGTTTCAAAGACACGCGCAAGTTGGTTGATGGCTTCAATATCACCCGAAAGAACAGCCGTATTAGCGCCATTGTTGACAGCAACCGATACACGATCTGTACATGCCTGTTGAATCAAAAATTCATGTGCTTGCTCAAACGATAATTCTGTAGCAAGCATGCCGCCCTGTCCGCTCACACGGCGAAGCATTACACCTCGCTGACAAATAATGTACAGGGCATCTTCCAAACTTAACATCCCTGCGACATGTGCTGCTGCAACTTCTCCCATACTATGGCCTATCACCGCAGATGGATTTACTCCCCACAAACGCCATAGAGCAACAAGACCAACTTGTAATGTAAAAAGGACTACCTGTACTACATCAACACGTGCGAGCTGTGATGACTCCGGTGGAGCAATGAATTCTTGAATAACAGACCAACCGACAATCTCTTGAACAAATCGATCACACTCAGCGACAGCGGCATGAAAAGCTGGCTCAGTTCGGAGAAGTTGCTGCGCCATTCCTAACCATTGACCACCATGACCAGGAAAGACAAAAACAATCTTATGAACCTGTTGCGATGAGATTGAACCTGTTAGGAATCTTGGATGTGTATTTCCCTGAATATATGTATCTAATGCAGTATCAAGCTCTGCATAATCATTAGCAATAAGTGTAAGACGATGATCCAGATGGCTGCGACGCACACTTGCAGTGTAGCAAATATCATAGAGTGAACGTTCTGATGCAGCACTATCGGCTAAAAAAGTGCGATACGTCTGAGCGAGTGCAGTGAGTGCATCAGGACTATTGGCTGATAAAGGAAGCACATAGGGGCTAGCAACTGTCGAAATAATGTCCACACCAGATTCGAGACCAGTATACTGTGGTTCAGGCAGATCAACACCCTCTAATACGATATGGCAATTGGTTCCGCCAAAGCCAAATGAGCTTACGCCAGCCAGTCGTGCGCCAGGTGTGGCAGGCCAGGGAGTGGTTGTGTTTTGGACACGTAGAGATGTTTTGTCTAACGGCAATTCGGGATTAGGTGTCTTAAAATGCAGACTTGCAGGAATGGTCTGATGTTTCATGGATAAAGCGACTTTGATCAATCCTGCTACACCCGCCCCAGCTTCCAAGTGTCCAATATTGGTTTTGACTGAACCAACTGTGCAAGGAGCATCGGCAGGACGATCAACGCCAAATACCTGTGCCAACGACTGAAACTCTATTAAATCACCTAGAAAGGTACCAGTGCCATGCGCTTCAACGTATTGAACATCATTTGGATCAACCTGCGCGTGAGCATACGCTTCACGTAACAGGGCTTCTTGAGAGTGGCTATTAGGCGACATCAGGCCATTGGTACGTCCATCATGATTAACTGCACTACCGCGAATAACGGCATAGATACGGTCACTATCAGCACGGGCTTTTGAAAGCGGTTTCAGCACCACCATGCCGCACCCTTCACTGCGGACATATCCATCGGCACGCGCGTCAAATGTTTTACAACGCCCATCTTGTGCCATGAGACCGGCTTGTGAAAAGTTGGTATTAATCGCAGGTGAGAGAATAACATTGACACCACCTGCAATAGCAAGCGTTGATTCGCCACTTTGAAGACTTTGACATGCCAAATGAATCGCTACCAGTGACGAGGAACAAGCAGTATCTACAACTACACTAGGACCATTGAGATCTAAGAAATAGGAAAGACGATTGGCAACAATACTGAGTGCACTACCAGTACCCACATACGGATCAATATGAGGATAATCCTGCCATTGTAATGTACCATAGTCACTGGTTGATACGCCGATAAAAACACCTGTTTTTGTTTTTTTTAATAATCTAGGGAGATGTCCGCCATCATCTAATGCTTCCCATGCAACTTCTAGTACAAGCCGTTGTTGAGGATCGACTCGCACTGCCTCGCGTGGCGCAATATCAAAAAAATCGGCATCGAACCCATGAATTTCCGATAGAAACCCACCCCACTGTAGTCCTGCCAAACCGTTATGTTTTGAGACTTCTGAAGCAGACCAACGATCAGCAGGCACTTCAGTAATCGCATCTGTTTCATTACACAACAATTGCCAGAAATCCTGAGGGCTAGAGGCACCAGGGAAACGGCATCCAATACCTACAATAGCAACAGGTTCTTGATGAGTCTTTCCTGACGAAGTCAAGGGAATAGGACTTGGTTCAGTGCTGCCTGCTAGATAATGTGATAAATCATCAATGGTAGGGTAATCCCAGAGCAATGTTGGCTCAAATGATCGGTTCAACCAATCTTCCAGATCGGCAGATAAACTCAGTGCCTCACCTGAAGAAATTCCATAGCTAGCGAATGGGAGCTGTACATCTATCTCGGCAGATTGCAATCCTAGACGCTCAGCTAATAACGCAATTAACCACTGACGGATAGCAGTCATATCCGGATGAATTGCTGATGTATATCTATTTGAACCCATACCATGAGAGTAATGTGATTGATCAGATTTCTCCTCAGTAGACATACTTATTTCTCCCACAAATTCAAAGTACCTCGCAAAAATTGCTCACGACACGCCCGGCGCTGAATCTTGCCACTCGATGTTTTGGGAATACTTCCGAGCCGTATAAATACGACTTCATGCACTGGGAGATTATGTTGTTCTGCTATGGAGCGCCGAATGGATTGAAGCAATGCTGTTTTATCTATATATATACGTGTGGTCGTTTGCGTATCTGTGTTTGGTGGTTGTGCGGATAATGGTTGATACTGTCTTTCTACTTCTGCCACAATAACTACACGTTCTTTCCCTTCAATATCAACAGCAAATGCTGCACAACATCCAGTGCGAATCTCGCTATGGTGTTGTTCAACAGTGAGTTCGATGTCTTGTGGATAATGGTTCGTCCCTTCAACAATGATGAGATCTTTCCTCCGACCAGTGAGGTACAACTCACCATTGTGAAGAAATCCCAGATCACCAGTCCGAAGAAAAGGTCCTGTATCATTATCTGCCAGAAGCGCAGCGAAAGTGTATTTGGTTTCTTCAGGACGATTCCAATATCCTTTGGCAACATGTGATCCCGCAACCCAGACTTCACCAACCTGGTCATCCTGACAAGGTATACGCGTTTCAGGATTGACAATTTTGATACATCCATCTAACTGAGGTTGTCCACACCCGACAAGTGTGCATGTGACAGCACCATCGGGTACATCCGTGACTATCTGGTGTTGCTTAAAAGCGTTCATCTGGACATCCAGCGTGACGGGAGGGTTGGCAACTGAGCCACCAGACACAAACACACTGGCCTCAGCCAAGCCATAACATGGAAAAAACTGTTGGGGCTGAAATCCGCATTCTTGAAACGCAGCGCTGAACTTTTGCAGTGTGTCGTGACGTACAGGTTCAGCACCGTTAAAAGCAACACGCCAACTACTAAGGTCCAATGTAGCTCGTTGTTCTGGGGTTACTCTGCTCACGCATAAATCATAGGCGAAGTTTGGTGCACCACTAAAGCGCGCCCGATACTGTGAAATAGCTTGTAACCATTTAATAGGACGCTGCATAAAAACAAGCGGGGATAATAAGACACAGTGAGCTCCCACATAAAGTGCTTGCAGCACGTTTCCGATAAGCCCCATATCGTGGTAAAGCGGTAACCAACTGACAAATGTGGTATCTTGCGAATTTTCAAATGCCTGTTGGATCATTTGTTCATTCGCTAACAAATTGGCATGGCTAACCATAACTCCCTTGGGAGTAGAGGTTGAACCAGAAGTATATTGCAAGAAAGCAATCGTTTCCCCTGTAATGGATGGCAAATAGTGAGTTTCATCAACAGTGACTGGCAGATCATCGGTAGTGGAAAGGGGCATAGTTTGCAACGGCGCATGTTCAGCCATTGCCTGACGTAAGCCAACCACAATGGATGACGTTGTTAAAATATGTGTAGCACCTGCGTCTTCAGCAATACCAAGAACACGCGCTGCCCCTCTTTTGGGGCGAGGAGGATACATAGGAACCGCAATAACACCTGCATACAAACATCCTAAGAATGCTATAATATAGTCTAGGCCCTGATGATACAATAGTAGTGCACGCGCTCCCTCTGCAACACCACGTTGCCGTAACAGCACGGCAACAGCGTAGGCACATCGATCAATATCTTGAAATGTCATTGTTATTGACGGTTTATTTCCCTCAGGTAAAAAAGTATAAGCTTTATGTTCAGGATAATACTGTGCACGCCAATGCAATATGTCAATTAGTGATGTTTTCTTAATAAAATCAAGGTCTTCTAAGTGTGTCATAAACCCTATTTATTTTCCAGGCCAACCATCTTAATAATTTAAGTATGGTAACAAAATATAATCAACAAAACATTAGTGCAATAATAAAAAAATAATATCCTTTTGTCAAATTTTTTTCATTAAAAAAGTTAAAGATGGAGAAGAGTGAAAAGAGAAAGTGACTACTCAGGCGGGGATACAAGGTCGTCCAATGAGTGCCTGATATAAGTCATGAATCACCTGTTGCCCTTGCTTACGGAGGGTTGAAATATAAGAGCGAATATCACAGCACATCTCTGCGCCGCGTTGTGTGCGGAAAGTCCCTGAGATTTTTTGTTTGACCTTCATCATGCGAACATCGCGTCCAAACTGGGCTGAATTTGCACATTGACCTGTGCAATTGCGCTCAAAACAAGGGCTTCCCTTGGCGCATGACCATAGAAATCCCCAAACCACTCACAGGTACGCTTCAATGGCAATCACGGATACATCGTCAAGTACGTTGCATGTGTTTGGATCCGTTCGCCATATGGCACTGCTTGTCTCACATGACTTGGAACATTTGCCTTGATTTGTTGCTCACAACAGGGACAAATCTTAACCTCGCCTTGATGCTCTGTGACCTCAATCCGCACTTCTGGCACGTCAACAACGTGCCGTTTCTCCACACGATTGACGCACACCTCACTCACATTCGTTTGACAAGTTGGACACACACTCAGAGCATGATGCACCACACTGTCTGGATGAAATACCATTTCCCGGGTCTTCCCCTTGTGGCCTTTTTGACCACCTGATTGACGCTTCCCTGTTTCGCGCAAACTACGCGGCTTTTTCTTCAAGCCATCGCTACTTGGTGGCTTACCACGGTTGCCACGGTTCTTTGCAAGTTGGTCTTCACGGGCTTGGATGCGCTCTGCTTGCATTTGAACCATCCCCTTCAATTCCACCACCGGCTCTCGCAAATCCAGAATAATGTCACTGAGTTGCGCTTTATCTAATGGTCTGAGTTGCTATCTTATTGCTTCGCTCATGCCCTTATTGTAACCACTTCTCTCACTTTTCGGTACAATCCCCTGAGTAGTTACAAGAGAAATTATTCATTATTACAAGGCTTTATCTGGGATCTCTATATAGGAGGGATTCTAGCTTACGTAAATTTAAATATCTTCATAATTGTCCTGATTTTGTCCTATCATCTAGACATGTTTAGTAAACAAAACCATAAAATGGTGTAGATGATAGCTAGTATCCATCATCTATAATAGAATCCATAGGGCTTCACACCATTTAGCTAAATTGTGCAAATGAGGTGCGGAGAAGTGATTTGAAGACACAGATATATTACATCTTTGAGAACACATATCGGCTTTTTAGCTTATCGATAGATCCAAGCAAATCTTTTTTATGTTACCTGTTATGTTAGCATTTTATTCAATCTAACTGATTGGCTGTTGGCTTCTAATATTACTCATGGTCATGGGGATGATTGGGATGAGGAGAAAACAGCAACGCTTGCTGTAATGTAGTGTTACTTATCGTTATCTCAGTCAGTGGATAGCGGATGGGTTCAATGGACCAATCCGAATAAAGGATCGCCCCACCACCAGCAGGAACACCTAAGCCACGTATAAGCTCCCCCTGCTGCGTTACGATATGACTCAGACGAGGCCATTGTGGTTCATCATGCACATCAATCAGATATGGGATGAGTTGGAATGTATCAAATAACATGTTGTCAGCAGTTGTTGTATCTTCCCAACCTTTCAGCCCCAGTTGCACTGCTCCTGCGGATACACCCATTAAGACGGTACCTTGATAGTATGATTGCATGATCACCTGATACAACCCATTGTGTTGTAAAATCTCCCATCCTCGTTTAACATCACCACCTGCTAATAAGATTACATGGGCATTCGCAAGGTATTCACGATCTGCTGCTGAAGGTTCGGATGGTATCATACGGCAATCGACACACAGAATACTCTCCATGGCCGCCACAAAAATATCATAAAACTCCACGACATCGCCGTTTGATGCACCAATATAGGCTGCTTTCAACGTCGCGTCTGTCTCATCGGAGGTAAAAAGAGCAGGTATGCGTTGCAGGAATGGTATTCCGTCTGGTTTCCAAAAGAGCAATTGGCTATCAGCGAGAAGAAAAATCGGTTTAACGGGTGTATCCATAGAGTTTGCTTACCCTCTTCCAGATTAAAAGAGCGCATTATCGGGCCAACGCCAGCACCTAAGTTCCCAGGTATGTCCCTCAACAATCAATGCTGCCACATAATCAGCTTCTGTTGGTAATCCGTGTAACGACCACCGCTCTGTTTCCTGTGTATCACCGTACACTTCAAGCAGTGGTGTACAATCTTCTGGTGCAAATGAAACGGCAAACTGATCAAGTGGATAGGCTAATCCATCACCACGTGCTTTGATGTAGGCTTCTTTGCGAGTCCAACACGTAAAAAATGCACGTTGTTTATCCGCTTGTGGAAGCGCACACAATTGTTGATATTCACGTGCCGAAAAGAAATGGTTGGCAATAGACTCCATATCATCAAGTGTTCGTATATATTCAATATCTATACCAAGTTCACGTTCCCATGCAAAGGCATAGATAGCACGCTCATGCGTATGCGAAAGATTGAATTGGAGTTGTTTAGGCTGTTTAGTATGGGAGAGTGTTGGTTTGCCACGCTCCCCATATTGAAACTGCAACTGTTCAGGGGCACATTGCAGGTATCGTCCGAGCAATGTTCTCAGTACACCACGACTCACGATGTAATGATAACGGTCCCGTGCAAAGTGAAACCGCTCTGCACGTTGCAGTTCATCTGGTGCAAGTAGGTGTGTAAATCGCTGCACGGCAGCCATTGGTTGATTAAGCGGCACATACCATACATGCACCACATCATTTGCCAAGGTTAGCTCATTATGTGGCACGCCCCACACCTCCTCATAGAACATTGGCGTTACCCTCTGGGAAATCTACTCAACCATACCAACATATCCTGTGACACTGCGCGGATGAGTTGTGTGCGTTCATTATGGAGAAAGAAGTGATCTCCTGGGAACATTCGCAGATTAAACGAATTGCTCGTTTGTTTGCGCCACGCAGTCAAGTCATCCTGGCTCACATCGGGATCGCGTAACCCTCCAAACGCAAAGATGGGGCAATCTAATGGCTCATCAGACGTATAGGTGTAGGTATCGTGCAGCTCAAAATCGGCCCGTAATAATGGAAGCAACAGTTCCATCAGCTCTTCGTGTTCGAGCACTTCATTGGGGGTACCATTGTACCCGCGCAATTCCTGAATAAATTCTGAGTCTGGCAAATGGTAGATCGGTGGATCAGGATCTGGTATGTGTGGCGCCGGATTACCGGAAACAAACAACTGTACTGGTGTTGGCATAGCGTTTCTGCGTAAGGAGCGCGCGAGTTCAAAACTCACTCGCGCACCCAGGCTATGTCCAAAAAAGGCAAAGGGCTTGTCTGTATAGGGAGCTATTTCCCGTGCTATGTTCTGCACATACGGCGCCATCCGGGTAAACGCCTTTTCAGACAAGCGTGTTTCGCGACCAGGGGGTTGTATCGCTAGTACCTCCACTTGTGCTGGCATCTCATTTGCCCATAAACGAAATACCGAGGCTCCTCCACCAGCATAAGGGAAGCAAAATAAGCGTAGGCGTGCCTGTGGGTTAGGCCGGGTATGAACAAACCAGCCCCGATTGGCAGAAGACGCAGTCATAACATTGTTCCTTATGCTTACAACGTCTCAGTCATAAGTTGCGCGACTAATTGGTTAAACCGTACTGGATCAGGTAATTCAGAACCTTCTGCTAAGAGGGCATAGCCAAATAAGAGATCGGCATAATCTGCCAAGCGTGAATCCTCTTGATTTTGCTGAAAACGCTCATGCATCTTCTGTAAAATTTGATGCTGCGGATTCAGTTCCATGACTCGACGCTGTGCTAACCCACCACCTTTTCCTTTCTGCAACAGGCGCTCCAGTTGCGGACTATAATCATGTTCTTCACCCACCAGACAAACGGGCGAGGTTGACAAACGACCAGAAAGGCGTACATTTTTTACGTGGGTATCTAAATGTTTTTGAATCAGTGTCAACAAATCCTGATAGGTTTGTTGTTTCTCCTCAAGCTCCTGTTTCAGCTGTTCACGCTCTTCTTCATCACCCAGCGTAACAGTACCTTTGCCAATCGATTTCAGTCGTTTGCCATCAAACTCATTTAATGATTGGACCAGTAGTTCATCGACAGGATCAATCAGATAGAGGACTTCGTAGGCTTTTTCTTTGAATACTTCTAAATGCGGAGAATTCTCGACAATCACACGTGACTCACCGGTCAGATAGTAGATATGCTCCTGATCTGTTTTCATACGGGTCACATAGTCCGTCAGCGAAGTCTTCTTTTCGGGATCATGGGATGACTCGAACAAAAGTAATGGCAACAAACGATCTTTGTTTTCATAATCCTCACTGACACCCTCTTTGAGCGCCCGACCAAACTGATCCCACAGTTTCAGATAGTTATCATGATCTTTATCAAACATGTCTTTAAAGGTATCAAGCAACTTGCGCGTCAGCCATTTCCGGATCTGGGTAATATGCCGATCTTGTTGCAACATCTGACGTGAGATATTCAATGGCAGATCAGACGAATCCACCACCCCTTTGACAAAACGCAAATAATGGGGCAGCAAATCTGGACTTCGTTCGGTTATCATCACGCGTTTGGCATAGAGACGAATGGCTGGTTCTGACCCATGGTAAAAGAGATCATAGGAAGCCGTCGCGGGGATAAACAGCAGCGATTGGTATTCGAGTCGTCCTTCAGCACGCAGGACAATCGTCTTCATCGGCTCAGTCCAGTCGTGCGAGATATGGCGGTAAAATTCCGCATACTCCTCATCACTCACTTCTGACTGTGGGCGGGTCCAGATCGGTTTCATCGAATTGAGTACTTTATCTTCAATGATCGTGGTCTTTTGCCCGTCTGGTTTGGGGTTGCCCTGCTCATCCTTTTCGACTTCTTCACGCTCATCTTGATGTACAATCGGGTAATTCACAAAATCTGAGTAGCGCTTGACAATGCGTGAAAGTACCCATTTGTCGGTGTAGTCCTCAATCCCATTGTCGGCATCAACCGGTTTCAGATGGAGCGTAATAGTTGTGCCCCGCCGTGACTGTGTCGCATCTGTGATACTGTACGTCCCATCACCACTCGACTCCCAACGTGTCGCACCTGTCTCACCGGCACGACGTGTCACAAGAGTAACTCGATCGGCTACCATAAAGGCCGAATAGAACCCAACCCCAAACTGACCTATGAATTCGGCTAACGTTTCGGGTGATTGCCCTGCCTCTAAACGTTCACGAATTTCGCGCGTACCTGATCGAGCGATCGTACCGATATTGGTGATGACTTCGTCACGGCTCATACCAATCCCATTGTCGGAAATAGTAAGTGTGCGAGCAGCACTATCAAAATCTAAGCGGATAGAAAGTTGTTCGTCACTATCCAATAATGCTGGATCAGTCAGAGCTTCAAAACGCAGTCGATCCAGTGCATCCGACGCATTCGAGATCAATTCACGCAGAAAAATATCTTTCGTGGTATACAGCGAATGAATCATCAAATCAAGGAGTTGTTTTGTTTCGGCCTGAAATTGAAATGTTTCCACATCGGTTGTCATAACAGATTCCTCATTACCTCAACACAATACACAGGCGCTATCATACATTTTTCCTTTGTATCTGGATATCACTTATCTATACCGTACGCATTTTGTAGCGATGCGGTAATGATGAATTGAGCAAACACATCCAGCATACAAAAAAACATATTCTAGCGCAAAACTCACTTCCATAGATACTTTTTATTATATACCAAAAGACACCGCAAAACTGCTGCACAGCGAGACGAAAAGATTTTCGCATCCGCCACACAGCAGCTACATCTTATAAGAACATAGCCGTTCGTTATGATGCCGGCTGTTGTTCCAGAACGACCAAATGCCCCGTCCCATTCAAAGTTGCCAAATCAATTGTCGCCACACACCGAACTGGCACATAGTTAAGCGTTAGCGTCCCTTCGATATGGACCGTCCCCACTCCTTGCTCAAAATCTGCATCCAGTTGCGATGCCATTTTGTCTAGTTTAACACCCAAATCAGTGCCACCACGTGTGCCTGTGAACTTGATGTGCACATACTCACGATCAATGCTCTGTTTGAATTGCGTCACTGAGGGGTTCGGTCCACCCGCTGTTACCGGATGCTCCCCATCAGAAAGACGTTGTACTAACTCATCCATTATGCTATGTTCTCCTGCGTAAAAGGTTATATTTAGGATGCATTCACAGTCTGGGCCGATCCGTCAGTGTCATTTTCATAGGCGTACTGAAGATCGTCCGGGATCGCAAAGTGCAATTGGTCGGTGCAAAATGCCCGCCACTCCGGTGTCACATTATTAAAGAGCGTGCCTTGTTCTGGAAAAGGACTCTTGGCCTGGACGGTAAAATCATCCCAGATAAAACAGATATCATCATCGTTCAATACGGAACCATCTTCTTGCGGGTTTTCCGTCCAACCAGCGAATTGACGTAATTCACTAAGTTTATAGGCTTTACAATATTTACGCATACAAAAACCTCGACACCTTTTCTACTAAGTTGTTGCAATCAGTATGGAGCAGAGTTAGACTGCTCCATAGACCCAATCCTCTGCACCCTAGCGCCGGACAATCTGGTCTGGCGTTTCGTGCTGGCCATCCACGTAGCGTTCCACGAGCTGCTGCCCGTCGTCCTGCTGCAGGAGTACGACTCGGTCGAAGGTCAGCTTGTGTTCACTGGCAAAGGTTTTGGCCTGATCGATATCCGCAAAAGTTTGTGTCTGGCTATCCGGGACGGGTAACGCTTGCGTACCATCTTCAGACACTTGCGGAATATTATACAAATAGACGGCATACGACATAAGCTTATAATCCTTTTAATTAGGTAGTACCTATATAATAGTACACAATCAATCCCACTAACGAGTATCACAGCTTACATGTGTTTATTCACACAACGAACACCCTATGCGACACGATATACCATAAACCTACAATCATTGCAGGCTGATAACACCATATAACCCTGACTACACTACTATCAGAATCGGATATAGTGCGATAGATGTTTTGGAGACCTTCGTGGGTCGTATTATTAGTACAATGAGAGCAGAAATAAAACGAGTTGGGTAAGCTGCCATCTCACAAACGACCATTGCCTTTGAGCATATACCAAACTATCGTCCCTCTTAGACACCCACCGCTTTAGCCGTTTGTCCGGATTGTGCCATATGTTTCTGCAAACTCAGTGGGCGCATATCAGTCCACACTTCATTGATGAAATCCAAGCACTCTTGCTTTAAACCACTTTTCCCGACATCATTCCAACCGAGGGGATTCTCACGATCAGCAGGCCAAATGGAGTATTGCTCTTCGTGATTAAGTACCACTTTATAGATGGTAGTATCTTCGGTTTCCTCCCGATGCATAACAAGTTCCTCCAGAGAGATAACATTATTGATTGAAAACTTAACCGCCCTTGATGTTACCACAAAAAAGCCGTTAAAGTCAAGTCATTTTTCAATGATAGCATGTACTTATACTATGGTGTGAAAATATAATATTCGCTACTATCTAGAATCTGTAGTGAACGATCTGGAAGCAGCTTTATATTGAGCAAAACAATGTAGTATTTGAGGATAGAAAAGCCCAAGAACGCTCAACCTTGTAAGCTTCTTCTATTGCTAACATCTCACAACAGCATTCCTCATAATGTTCACAAAATATTTTGTGGATTGGTCTATATGGTATGTACTGAAAGCATTTGATAAGGGGACACCGGATGAAGCAGATCAAGTTAAGCATGTATAGGTGCACTAACGTTGATCTGCTTCGTCAATGGATATAGTGTGTGATGTACCGTATGCTCACACAATGTCATATGGGCAAGTCCAGTACTGGCCATTCGGGCGAGACACTTTGTTGCCTGATACCACAAAAGGGGGGAAACCAAAGATACTGCAGTGGTCCATCCCCCAAACTATCCGATGATTGGCTATGCAAAATCTTCCTGGAGCAACTCGTGATTCAGTCCCATGGCGGCAGCAGCACCAGTTGCTGCCGCCATAACCGCCTGTTGCATAGGGGTTGAGGCATCGCCCGCCGCAAACACCCCCGACGCACTGGTATGCCCCATCATCCCCGTTTTGATCGTCGTAATACCTGGCACCATTTCCTCCATCTCACACCCAAGCTGCTGGGCAATATCGGACTGGTGCTGTTGTGGTGGGCGCACAAAGAGTCCATGGCGTTCCAGAGGATCACCCCGGTCAAAGATAATACGTTGAAGGGTGACACCTGTTCCTTCCAGACGAATGATCCGCTCTTCTCGAATCCTCACATTGTATCGGTTCAGCCGATCCCGAGACGTATCATCAAGCTCATTTGTATTGGTACAAAGGATAATATCGTCGCTCCAACCACCTAAGATTATCGCTAGTTCAACACTAAGCGGATCGATCCAATACACTGCAAGCGGTTGATCGCGTGCTTCCCATCCATGACAGTAGGGGCAGTGAAACACACTCTTTCCCCATCGTTCTGCGAGACCATCAACAGCAGGCAATTCATCACGTACACCAGAGGCCAAGAGCAATTTTCGGCTGGTATACACCGTACCATCCTGTAACCTCACTTCAAATCCAGTATCAGATGGTTGAGCCGTGGCAACATCACCTATCTGAAATGTGACACTCTCGTATGATCGAAGCTGCTCACGTCCAATACGTCGTATCTCATTGGGTGGCGTACCGTCGCGTGATAGAAATCCATGGGCTGCTGGAGATGGGGCGTTACGCGGCTGTTCACGATCAAGTACAAGCACCTGACGGCGTGCACGATCCAGCACCAATGCAGCATTCAATCCGGCATTACTTCCACCAATGATAATAGCATCCTGCATCATTTACTCCTTACGGTCATACTACATCCTATATGGCTATTCATGTATCAAAGTCTGTGAACCAGCAATTTTCCAGCTATGTATTTGTTGGCGTTCCTCCCAGAAATGACGGTACCATCCAGATTGTCTCACCAATTCGTTGTGTGTCCCACATTGCACAATTCGTCCATGGTCTAGCACAACAATCTGCTGTGCGTGGCGAATGGTTGCAAGGCGATGAGCAATCATGACAACGGTTTTAGATTGAACTAGTGCGTTGATGGCTTCGAGCAGAAACAATTCATTTTCTGGATCAATTGATGCTGTGGCTTCATCGAGTAATACGATAGGAGCATCTTTGAGCAAGGCACGCGCAATACTAACACGTTGTTTTTCTCCACCAGAGAGCGTTGCACCACCTTCACCCACCATGGTCTCATACCCATGTGGGAGCTGCATGATAAAGTCATGTGCCCGTGCTGCTTGTGCTGCTGCAATTACTTCTACATCCGTTGCATCTGCTTTCCCAAGGCGAATATTATTGGCAATTGTGTCATGAAACAGATAGACATCCTGAAATACACAACTGACATATGAAAGGAGTCGATCACTCTTGAGGTGTCGGACATCCCGTCCTCCAATGGTAATGGAGCCAGCCTGTACATCCCAGAAACGCGCAATCAGATTGGTGATAGTCGTTTTCCCTGAACCAGATGGACCAACAAGTGCCGTCAGGCTGTGTTCTGGTATCACCAGACTTATATGGTCAAGGGTGATACTATCGGCATAGCGAAAAGTTACTTGATCAAAGGCAATGTTAAAGCGATCAAGGTGTGGATCATTGGTCGGTTCCGTGAGCGGCTCAATGGCGAAAACTTCATTCACACGGTCAACACTTGCCGATATACCACGTGTTTCAGCGAGTTGTGTCCCTAATTGTTGCAAAGGATTGTAGAAACGGAGACTAATGATCAAAAAAACAAGAAACATACCCACTACAAGAGACCCATTTACTACGAGATAGGTGCCAGTTAATAACATGAAGACGAAGCCCATCTCTACAGTCATATTGTAAATGGCATTCCAGGGACTAATCTTGACGTTCATGGCAATATTTGCTTGCTTAAATGACTCGATGGCTTCCTGCAGACGGACAAAACGCTTTCCAGTTTGATTAAAGGCCTTGATGACATGCATGCCCTGAATGTATTCGATAATACGGGCATTTACTCGTACAGCCTCTTCTTGGCGAATGCGTCCAAGCCGTTTGGTGATGTGGTCCGAAATGAATAAAACAAGGATTGCCAGTGGTAATGTTATTGCTGCTGCCAATGCCATGCGCCAATCCAGGAGAAAGAGTGCTGTAATCATAATCACTGGCAACGCCATCAGGCTCAACACATTGCCAAAGAAGAAATTAAACAGCAACTCAATCATATTCATATCACTGGTGAGAGTAGCAGAAAGTTGCCCCGTCCCACGCCGTGTGAAGTAGCCCATCGAGAGTTTACGAATATGCTCCCCAAGCTGTAATGTCAACCGCGAGAGCATGTGATAACTCTGCTGATAGTCAATGATATTAGCACGATACCGAAAGAAATACTCAAGTGCAATACACACTACAATACCAGCGGTGTAGAAGAATACCTGTTGCATAGTCAATGTATCGTTGAAGAGACCATACAACGTAAGGAAGAGAAAACTATAGGGTATTCCTGCAAACAGTGCAGCCAGCACCTGATAGCTCGCCGAACGATTGAGGCGGGGGCTGTAATCACTGCCAGCGATACGATAAATGCTCTGGAATAGGTTCAGTGCTGGTGGTGATGTTTCTTCAGGTGCGACTTCGCTGATGTTGATTGTTGCAACAGGCACTGGTGATGCCAGACTCTCAGTACCTGTTGGTACTGTGGAAGTACGCTCAAATGACCAGTCATGGGCTTGCTGATGGGCATGCCACATCCGCTGATAGAGTGCCCCTCGTGTGAGCAGTTCGTCATGAGTCCCGTGTTCCACGATTCGCCCCGATTCAAACACCAGAATCTGATCTGCTTCAGTAATAGTAGATAGGCGATGGGCAATGACGATCAGGGTTTTGGATTTGCCACTCGCACTACTGATGAGTTCACTCACCGCTGCTTGTACTTTGGCTTCATTCTCTGGATCAATAAATGCGGTTGCTTCATCAAGTACGACAATCGGCGCATCTTTCAGAATGGCTCGAGCAATTGAGAGGCGTTGTTTTTGTCCACCACTGAGACGAGCCCCTCCCTCACCAATGATGGATTGATACCCATCGGGCATATCGACAATAAATTCGTGGGCTTGCGCCGCCTGGGCAGCAGCAACAACCTCTTCTTTTGTCGCATCAGGACGCCCCATGCGAATATTCTCCAGTACGGTATCGTTAAACAGTGCGACATCCTGAAATACAAAGGCTATCTGTTGCATGAGCTCTTCAGAGCTTATATGTTTGACATTTATACCGCCTATCAATACTGCACCATCCTGCACATCCCAAAACCGGGGAATGAGCTTTCCAACTGTCGATTTTCCTGCTCCAGATGGCCCCACCAGTGCAGTGACAGTCCCCTCAGGAGCGACAAAACTGACGTCATGCAGGATTGTGTCGGCACCATAGCCGAAACGGACCTGCTCAAATGCGATACTATGGTTCGCAGGACGCTGGTTGTGAGATGGTTCTGGGAGTGGTTCGGCAGCAAGAATCTCATGAATGTGTTGTTCTCCCGGTAGCAGGCGTGAAAGTACTGCCGGAAGTAACAGGATTTTGACCAATGGTTGGCCGATGGCAACACTGAGTAACAAGAACAAGACAAATGTGGGCAAATCAAGCTCACCACTCAGATACAAATAGCTTCCAAATGGCAAAACAAATACCAAACCCGCACCAAGTAAGGTCAACATCAGCGCCATGGGACCAGCCTGTGTTTTGCCGACGTTCCCCTTCCAGTGGTTAAACGTTTCTACTTGATGTTTGTATCGGGCAAATGATTCGACGGTCTGGTTAAATGCACGAATGACTGGCATCCCCTGAATGTATTCCAGCATTGTGGTATTTACCTGGCCCTCTATCTCAGCAACCCGCTGGAAAATAGCCCGCACCGATTGGCTCCGCATCCATATCACCATTGGGGCCAATGCGAGCGGAATGGTTATCAGTGTCACCAATCCAAGACGCCAATCAAGCGTGAGAAGGTAGAGTACTGTCGCTAAAGGTATAGTGATGGCCCCAGCCAGATCGATAAGATGATGGGCGATAAACGCCTCCAGACGCTCAACATCCTCGATAATCACTTTTTTCAATACACCGGTGCTGGTGGCGTTAAAATAGCCAAGGGGAAGGGTACCTAGCTTTTCTGCCAATCGCTCACGCAAACTACGCAGGACTTCATAGGCAGCATAGTGTGCAAGATTGCTACTCCACGCATTAAGTGTGAAGCGCACGATGACCGCAATCGCAGCGAATACCGCGTACTGCCACACCAGACTCTGGTCTATCGGTGGTGTGAGCAAAGCGATAATCATAAAGTAAATCAGGATGTAGGGAACCAAACGTAGCCCGGTACTGATAATGGTCAGTCCTATCGCCAGTGTGAGCTGGCCGCGTTGTGGGGCCATATACGAAAACATACGCCGCAGACTGCCGCCTTCTGGTGTGTTGGTACTTTCTTCTGTTTCTATCATCGCTTATCTCCCTGATACGTTTTGGGTTGTCTTCTCATGCTGCTCTACATGGGCATAGGGAAGACAAACAGGCGCACCACTTTCTGGATCAGCCACAATATGTGCACGTACACGAAAGACATCCGCCAGAAGTGTTTGTGTCAGTGTGGCAGCAGGTTCACCATCTGCTACGATTGCACCGCGCTGCATGACTATCATGCGGTGGGCGTATTGCGCTGCTTGATTGAGGTCGTGTAACACGAGCACAATGGTCATATTCCGTTCACGGTTCAGCGACTGCACGAGTGCCAACACCTCAAGTTGATGGCCTATGTCGAGAAAAGTTGTAGGCTCATCAAGCAACAGAATTGGTGTTGCTTGTGCCAGTGCCAGGGCAATCCAGGCCCTTTGTCGCTCACCACCTGACAAGTTGTCCAAACGTCGTTGGGCAAAGTTCGTCATACCGGTCAATTGGAGTGCCGCATCAATCGCCTGATGATCCTGACGGCGCAACATGCGAAGCGGTCCCGCATGTGGGAAGCGACCCTGTTCGACCAATTCGCTCACAGTCAGTGTCGGCGGAGCGCTGGGTCCCTGTGGCAAGATTGCCAGACGCCGGGCTACTTCTGCCGTTGGAAGTTGACTAATCGCACGTCCATCGAGATAGACAGCCCCGTTCATTGGCTTAATCAACCGTGCTAGTGTTTTTAGCAAGGTTGATTTCCCTGAGCCATTGGGCCCCACCAGGGCTGTGATCTGACCCTCTTGGATCGTAACTCCCAAATTCTGAATCACCACCTGCTCTAGATATCCGATGCGTAACGATTCCGCAGTCAGGGTCGTGCCATTCTGATGATTGTTGTTCTGTTTCATAATGGGATACTGTCTATTAACGAACGTTGCGTCGTACAAGATACAGGAAAAAAGGTCCACCAATCAGTGCAGTTACCACACCCACTGGCAATGTACTCGAACTCTCTAGCCAGGGCGTCATACCCAACAGGACTACCCGGGCCCCCAGATCGGCAGCGAGTAAAATGGTTGCAGCGATTAGTGCACTCAGTATAAAGACTCGACGTGTGTCATCACCGACTAAGCGTCGTGCAATGTGCGGGCCAATCAATCCGATAAATCCAACCGCACCAACAACAGACACAGCGCTGGCTGCGAGCAAGGCAGCTAGGGCAAATAGCCCCATCCGTGCTAACTCGACACGTAAGCCAAGACCAGTTGCAACCTCATCACCAAGATGCAATACATTAGCGAGTGAGGCGCTGGCAAGGCCCAGCGGAAGTGCAACAAGAGCCCAGGGCCACAACATATGCCAGTGGGTCCAGACACGACCATTGACCGAACCGATAAGCCAAAGAAGCAATCCGTCCAGCAGCTGTTGGCTGTAGATCAGGAGGAGGGCTGTCAGCGATTGAAGAACGGCATTGACCACAACACCAATAAGCGCAAGTCGTAATGGATCACTGCGACCACGCCAGTTCAACCCATAGATTAGAAGGCCACTCCCCAATCCACCGGCTAATGCAATCAGTGGGAGATAACGCGACATCTCACCAGTTGTGGGGGTAAACGACAGCCATGCGACAATGAACAATACACCACCCGTGGAAACACCTGTCAGGCTCGGTTCTGCCAGCGGATTACGTGTAATGGTCTGGAGCAGCGCACCAGAGAGGCCAAGCATAGCACCTGCAACCAGCGCAACCAGCGCCCGTGGCAGACGCAATTCCCACACAACCTGACGATGCAGATCATTGGTCGTCAGGTTTAACAAAGCACTTGCGGCTTCTCTTATTGTAAGCTGCACACTCCCAAGACCAATGTGCAGCAACATCAGCGTGATAAGGACCATGGCACTGCCGATAACCAGCAGGGCAAACGAAACACCAGTTTTGTTGTATTGTAAAGTGTGTATTGTCATTATCGCCACATTGCACTACGCTGTCGCAACAGAAACAGCAACATCGGACCACCCAGTAACGTTGTCCAAGCACCCACCGGTAATTCGAGGGGTGCAAGGGCCTGTCGCGCAAGCAGATCGGCGGTGCAGAGTAAGGTTGCACCAACCATAGCCGTGAGCGGGAGGGTAAGCCGTGCATCACTTGTATTGAGTATGCGGCGTGCTAGATGTGGTGACAAGAGGGCTACAAACCCAATAGGACCACATGCCGCGACAATAGCGGCCACCAAAGCAGCACTCAACAATACAATCATGACTCGTGTTCGCAGCACGTTGACGCCCAACCCTTCAGCTGTCTCATCGCCGAGTTGTAAAATATTGAGAACTCGTGCACAGGCCAGCGCGAGCGGAATGCCTATAACGACCCACGGTACTACTACCCAGACATAATCCCAGGTACGATTTGCTAGGCTCCCGAGTAAATAGGTGAATAGCAAGTTGGTTTGGAAAGGTGCACCAATACTGATCAGTGCAATGACGAATGCATTCAAGAGTGCTGATACACCTGCTCCTGTTAATGCCAGGCTTGCAGGGTTCGTGATACGTCGTAGTGCTAACAAGGTTATACCACCACCAGTAAGTCCACCTAGCAATGCCAACCAAGGAACAAAACTCAATGGGAATGGTGTTCCCAACACTACTGTTGCGACCACTACAACTGCAGCACCTGATGAGACACCTATCAGTTCTGGACCTGCCAGATCGTTACGCAATGAGTCTTGGAGTAACAAACCAGCAAGGCCCAGTGCTGCACCAGCCATCACCCCCAACACGAGACGAGGGATACGCAATTCCCACACAACCAGTTGGGCTTGTGCATCACCACGCTGACCAAGAACGACCCACAGTTCTGCGAGGGAGAGGCGCGGGATTCCCAAGGTCAATGCGAACAGCCCTACAGTCAGTAATCCAAGACTGAGGGCCACTATTGGTATGAGCAACCGGCTCATTGATACACGGGTTATGGGTGAAGCTGTAGCCGAATTCGCCATAACTTATCTTATCTAAGCTGCATCAGGATACACAATAGGCATCGCCTCATCCAGCATGATGCCGAGCATGCGGGTTCCACGTTCACCGGTCCACAACCACACATCGACAGGATAGACCTGCTCGTTTTGCACTGCGCTTAGTGAGCCCCACAAAGGATTTTGCTCAAATTGCGTTAAGAGCGCTGTGGAGGAGTCTGACTCACCTGTAAAGCCTGCAAAAAAGATATGTTCAGGATCGTTATCAACAATCTGTTCAAGTGAGTACTGAGCATAGCCATAGACACTCATCATCCCCCCCTGTTCAGGCATACCCCAGGGGCAATCCGCCAGTTCAGCAAACAACGTGCAGGATTGTTCCTGATCTGTGGAAACAAAATAGTTGGTGTCTGACAGCGCAAAGAGAATCATGACACTGGGATCACCTGATGCAACAGTGCGATATTCATCCAATTTTTGCATGAATGTGTCCGCGGCGGCGTTAGCCTGCTCTTCACGATCAGTCATGCGCCCCACAACAGTGAGTTCATCAATTGCCTCTTGATATGTCAAGGGATATTGCAGGTATAATGGTGCGATGGTATTAAGTGCCTCACGAAGCCCTTCGTGGAAGTTAGCGACCCCAATCACGAGATCTGGTTCAAGGGCAGCAATCCCCTCAATGTCCGGTTCAGGAGCTGTGCCACCGAGAACGGTCACATCGTCAGGAAGTGTACCAAAATACGCCTCGTATGGCTCGGTAAAGTCTGACCGAATACCTACAGCCGTAAGTTCAAGTTCCGCCAAGTAGTCAATACATGCGATGGACAAACACACAATGCGCTCGGCTGGTTGGTCTAGCGTAATTGATGCACCCGAACGATCCGTAAAAGTCAATCCTTCTGTCTCAGATGCCGCCTCTGTATCAGTTGTTTCCCCTGCTACTCCTGACTCGGTCTCATTTGCTGTATCTGAGTCCTCTTCAGCTGATTCATCTGCAACAGCTTCGTTCTGCTGCGCCGAATCATTGGTTGCCCCATCAGTCGCTGTCTCTGTATCTGCGGCGGGGGTACCACATGCCGCAACCACAAGAAGGACGATAAGAATCATAGAAAGACGTGAGAATAAGTAAAACACACATAACTCCTGTTCTAGAATGAATGTTTGATGTCTCCAACCATACGCTGCTTATCATTGATAGTGTTATGTAACCACTGATTAAGGGCCTCGGCCAATTGCTCCAACCCAGGTGTACGTAAGATGGAATAATGGTGTCCAGCAACATAGGTTAACGTCATCTGACCATGCATGTGCTCTTGCCATCCTAGATACAAATCATTGAAGGCATCATCGACACCAATACCAATGTATGAACTACTCGGGGAACGATCAGTTGCACGTACCAACAACAAATTCCCCTGAAATGCTGGCGGTTGATAGGCACGATAGACCCGGATATGCTGACAAAATATCTCGACTCGTTGCATAACTTCTGCAGTTGATGCATCACTACGTACGAGCCCGATCTGTTTGAGACGTTGCGATAGATACTGTATCCGTTCTTCTAACGTGGCATTTTGCCAGAATGTCTCGGGATGGTTAAGAATAGTAATATTCAAAAACGTTTCCAGTGAACGTATATAGCTGAGCGTCAGTACTGCCACTGGGTTGGGATCGTCCCATGGTGTTTGTTTTACCACCATTGATGGGGCATTTGAGTCAAACATGGCAATACCTGAGACGCGCTCACCAGCTCTGTCCAATTGCACGGCCATCTCGTAGGCAATAGTGCCACCAAGCGACCATCCCCCTAGCAGATATGGACCGTTTGGCTGCCATCGTCGAATAGCCCGTAGGTACCGCTGTGCCAGCTCCGGAATGCTGGTGGGGAGTGCCTCACCGAGAAGGGCTGGTTCCTGGATGCCAATAATGGGGCGGTCGTGGTCGATCAGACGAGCGAGAGCAGCATAACAGAGCACATCTCCTCCAGATGGATGGATACAGAAGAATGGCTGATGCATATCACCTGATCGCAACACCATCGTTGGATCAGTGTCACTTGGCACTGGTATATCTCCTAGATCCTGTGCAAGGGCGGCAATAGTTGGATCTTGGAAGAGCGTTGCCGGAGCAATACGGGTAGAGAAGCGCTGTTCAATCGCTCCTAATAACCGCACTGCCATAAGCGAGTTTCCACCCAATCTGAAAAAGTTATCAGTCACCCCAACATTTGGAACGTCAAGGATACTTTGCCATACTTCGGCAAGCGCACGTTCTGTGGTAGTTCGCGGTGCGACCTCTCCTACGCCTGCATCGGTTGTTACACTATCGTCAATGGCTGCTAAGGCTGAACGATCCACTTTGCCATTCAACGTCAGTGGAAGATGAGCAATGCTATGCAGTGTTGTGGGATGCATGTATGTGGGAAGATGCTGTGCTAAATACTCTCGTAACGTATCAACAAGTGATTCGTGATCTGTTGCTGGCACGATGTATGCGCTCAGACGGCGACTATCCTCATGTTCACCCTGCACTACAACCACTGCCGTCCGCACCAACGGGTGTTGCTCCAGTACCGCCTCTATCTCACCAAGCTCAATACGATAGCCATGGACCTTGACCTGAGTGTCCTCACGGCCAAGAAATTCGATATCACCACCAGGGAGATACCGACCAATATCGCCGGTACGATAGAGGCGTTCGCCTGTCTCTGGATGCACTACAAATTGCTCACGGGTGCGTTGTTCATCATGCCAGTAGCCCAGTGCTACTCCTTCGCCCCCAATATGGAGTTCTCCCGGCGTCCATACCGGACATGGTTGCATCGATGCATTCAGGACATGAAATGTCTGATTGGTTAGCGGACGACCATAGGGGATACTGCGCCAGGTCGGGTCCACCTCACTGATAGGATAGTAAATCGACCAGATTGATGCCTCGGTTGCCCCACCCAGACTCGTGACTCGCGCATCAGGGAAGTGATGGTGAATACGCTCAGGCAACTGTACTGGTATCCAATCGCCACTAAGCAAGACTAACCGTAACGGGATAGACACAGCTCGATCAACCGTGTCTAAATAATTGATGAGTAGCTCCATCAGCGCTGGTACCGAATTCCATACCGTCACTTGAGCCTGTTCCATCAATGTGCACCAGACTGACGGATCGCGTAAGGCTGATGGTTCGGGCAACACCAGCGTTCCTCCAGCGGCCAGTGTCCCAAAAATGTCATACACAGAAAGATCAAAGTTCAGCGCAGATAATCCCAGCACACGATCATCTTGCCCAATATCAAAGCGATGATTGATATCAACAATAGTGTTGAGTGCACTGCGATGGGTAATCGTCACACCTTTGGGCGTACCAGTAGATCCCGAGGTGTAAATAACATATGCGACACTGCGCGAGTCAACCAGACGCGGGGCGTGATCGGTGACAAGAGCGTTTGTCGTCGTATCGCGTATAACCACGCGTTGTATGGTATCTGGCCAGTCTAATGAGGTACTTATCTGCGGTTGCGTCAATGCTACACGTACGCGCCCATTTTCGAGGAGGTAGTGGAGTCGGCTGGCAGGTACGGCTGGGTCGATAGGTAAATAAGCTGCCCCAGCCGTATGAATACCCAGTACAGCGACAATCTGTTCCCAACCTTTCTCCATGACGACCGCGACCAATTCACCTTGTTGAATGTCGGCAGCAGAGAGATGGCTTGCAACAATGGTTGTCCTGGATTGGAGATCGGTGTAGGTGAGACGTGTGTTGCCACATTGCACCGCTACCTCATCTGGATGCTCCAGCAGAGACGCCTCAAATGGTTGGTGCAAACACTGCTCAGGGAGTGGAGCTTCCGTCGCGTTGACATGCACTCGTTCAGCCAACTGTTCAGCAGGCACCAGTATCTCATCATGGCGCTCCCATGCCTCTGGTGTATCAATTAACCGACGCAGACGTTGCTGATATACGTCGAACATCGTATCGAGCATCCCCACAGGAAAGAGTTCTTCGACGGCATCCCAGTTAAAGGCAAGCGTACCATCTTCTTCAAAAGCCTGATAATCCAGCCATATCTGAGGGGTTTGTACTCGTTCGTAGACATCGTAGATCTGGATTTGCTCGGTCGGAATCTGCATATACTCAGACTCAAAGCCCACCGTGCTCGTAAACACTACCGGCATCAACGGGCGTGCGCTCCCTCCCTGTTGACGAGCCATCTCGCGGAGCACTTCGACGCCAGAAACCAGACCGTACTCCAGAATATCACCTAGTTGGGCTTGCATACGACGAGCCCGCGCTACCAAAGGTTCTGGATGCGTTAGATCTACCTCAACCAGCGCTGTGGTCGAGAAGGGGCCAAGGATACGTTCCAGGTGTGGGTGGAGCGGGAGCCGATTGAAATACAACATGTTCAGAGTAAAGTGAGGGCTACGACTCCAGCACGCAAGTACTTCCGCATAGAGTGTTCCAAGCACGGTAGAGATGGTCAGACCATGAGTAGTACAATGCTGCTTCAAGCGATCCCATTGTTCATGCGTCAGCATACCACTCCTTCTGGTGAGGCGTGGTTGATCGAGGGTGGCTGGTTCGTGTGCGAGTGGTAGTTGTGGTGCTGGTGGCAAGTAGGGTAAACGTTCCCACCAGTATGATTGGGCACGAGTATAGGCTGCACTTGATTTAAGCTCCTGTAACGCTAATACATAATCGCGGAACGTTACATCAAGTGTCGGAAGTTCCACCTCTGGATGTTCGTAGATGCTAAACAGCTCATAAAAGAAGATGTAGAAACTCCAGCCATCTGCGATGAGCAGACTACAACTCAGGTGAATACGTGTAACGCCCTCATCAAGGAGCGTGGCACGCAGATCGAAGAGAGGCCACTGGATTGTATCTGGTCCATCTTCAAACATCTGCGTGCGGGTTGTTCTCAGGCTCTCGGTAACTTCAGATTCAGGACAATGACGCATGTCAATCACAGGAATCTGATAATGTGGTACGTCTCGCAGAATACGTTGTTGTCCATCGGGAAGCATAACACAGCGCAACATCGGTTGACGCTGGCACAATTGGTTCAGGGCTTGCTCAAAGCACACAAGATCAAGATGTCGGGTAGCAAAATCAATGTAAAAGTGCGCCGAGCGATAACTTAACTCGTAAATCTGTTGTTGTCCTACCCAATACGCTTCCTGAAGATCGGCCAGCGGGAAGGGGTCGAAAATGGCATCCTCATGAACATGGAGTGTAGGCAACTCGTCTATCTGTGTACCACGCAACGTCTGAATAGTGGCTGCAAGTGCTTCCAGAGTGGTACGGGCAAACATGTGTCGTAGTGACAACTCAACGCCAAACTGCTCACGGACATGAGCTACCATGCGTACCACAAGCAACGAGTCCCCGCCAAGCCGGAAGAATGTATCATCAAGACCGGCACGTTCGATACCCAGAATGTCGCACCACATCTCGGCAAGTTGTTGTTCAACCAGGTTGCGTGGTGCACGATACCGCTGCTTGGTTTGTTGTTGATCCGGCAGCGGTAACGCAGTACGGTCGACTTTGCCATTGATCGTGAGTGGTAAGGTATCAAGTGTAACAATGGCTGCTGGTATCATATATTCGGGCAAGCGCTCCCCTAAGAACGTCTGAATCTTGTCAGTTTCAAAACGGTAGACCGTTCGCGGTCCACGGGCAATGATAATATCTAGACCAAAGAAATCTGAAATAGAGCCAGTTTTGGTAAGACGCTCAGGTGTTTGATAGCCTTGTTCAAGCAAGATGTCGTGCCACTGCTGCCAGGAGAGCAGCGCGTGTAACTGGCGGAGATTAGTGTCTTCAAAACGCTCAAAGCCCTGTTGCAACCCCATCCCGACATCCACAAATTGCGGTAGATAGCGTGTTTCTTCGAGCAATAACAACAACCCTCCAGCGTTGAGCAAGGAGCGAAGATGCGTGAGAGACTGGCGTATGTCCCGTGTGGCGTGCACAACACTTGATGCAATCACGATATCGAAACTGTGGCGTGCAAATCCCTGAATCTGTGGATCGCGTTCGATATCAAGCAGTGCATAATCCATAAATGTGTAATCAGTGAATGCTTCACGAGCTTGTTTGAGAAAGTACGTGGAAACATCCGTGTAGGCATAATATGTCTGTTCCGCTCGTAGCATAGGAAGTAGATATTTGGTTGTCGTACCAAAGCCTGCGCCTACCTCCAGAATACGGAGCGTTCGTTCCTTTGGCAGCGTCTCAACCACTGTCTGGAGAACTGATTGCGCGGTTGTGTTGGCATAGTGAAAGAAGCGATAACTGGCTTCGGTTTCTTCAGAGGCATAAATCTCAGCCGAGTGTACCGTTTCTGTCAGGACGGCAGCCAAATTTTCCAGGTGAGCTGGTGGTGCAGACGGAATATTCTGGAGCCATCCCAGTTCGAGTAAAGCGGGATCGCTTGCTTCTGCTGCTATGGCCCGGTACCCCTCCCAGCGAGGTTTCAGATCTATTTCTGGAAGAGGATGCTGCCCAATATACATATCACCAGAGCGAGAGAGATACCCCTGATGAACGAGAAATTCGAGGCCCCGGTGGAGCCATTTCGTGTAGCGTGCGGCAACTCCACGTTGCTGAACAATGGTATCTGGTGTGTGCTGCTGGTCTGCCGTGGTGTAGCATCCAAGTGCACGAAATGTGTTGCAGATAATACCCTCGAAGACCTCCCCAAACTGTGTGAAACTTGCCTGCACCACGCCCTGTGCACTCGGGATATGCTGAGCTGCCAGATCAGCACGGCATCGCTCAACAAAGGCTGGCCAGTGCAGCGCAGCCTCTAGCGCATCGTCCGGCTCGATGGTTGTGGCGGGAAGTGTTGTGGTGTCTGGCACCACATACGCAAGCAGACGTTTGCTTGTCTGATCATCAGCGGCGATAGCAACTGCCTCGCGGATCATCGGGTAGTGAAGGAGTGCGGTTTCAATTTCACCTAACTCAATGCGATGTCCTCCGACTTTGACTTGGAAGTCAGCTCGACCAAGAAACTCAATGTTTCCATCCGGCAGCAGCCTTCCCAAATCTCCAGTACGATAGAGCCTTTCTCTGGTTGTTGGATGCGTGATAAAGCGTTCGGCAGTTTTCTCAGCATCACCCCAGTATCCCTGAGCAACGCCGACTCCCTCAATGTAGAGTTCTCCTGTGACCCAGCATGGGCGTGGGGTAAGGATATCATCCAAGACATACATACTCTGATTCTGCATGGGGCGGCCATAGGGAATACTGGTCCAGGCGGAATCAATCGATGTAATGGGATAGAGAATGGACCAGATCGATGCTTCAGTTGCACCGCCGAGGCTCACAATGTCTGTAGTGCGAGGAAAGCAATTACGGATACGTTCTGGGAGAGTCAGAGGAATCCAGTCACCACTTAAGAGCGTAAGCCGTAGACGTTCTTGATCGGTAGCATTCGAGGGTAGAACACGTTCGCAGTGTTCCACCAACATCTCCATCAACGCCGGAACCGAGTTCCAGACTGTCACACGATGCTGCTGCATCAGGTACTGCCAATGTGCAGGGTCTCGTGTGCCATCTGGATCAGGGAGCACCAGCGCACCACCAACTGACAACATACCAAAGATATCCCATACTGAAAGATCGAAATTGAGTGCCGAAAGCCCGAGCACACGATCATTAGCATCGACATCGAAGCGTTGATTGATATCGACAATCGTATTCAGCGCTCCGTGATGATCAATCATAACCCCTTTGGGTTCACCAGTAGACCCCGATGTATAGATAACATATGCCAAATCTTGAGACGATGTTGTGACATGTGTGGGAACACGTATCGCCTCACCAAGTGTCTCAAGTTGCATCACATCAAGGGGTATGAGCTCCAATGCGTCCAAAAATGTGAGGTGTTCAACCAAATGTGGTTGAACGAGCGCAACTGTGGCATGTGCGTTAGACAGTAGATAGCGCAGACGCTCAGGTGGCTGCGTAGGATCAATAGGCAGGTAGGCTCCGCCAGCACGCAAGGCCGCAACAACGCCAATCACCTGTTCAACACCCTTTTCCATGATAATGGGAATCAATTGACCTGGTTGGACACCAAGATCTTGTAAACAGGCTGCAACATGGCCAGACCACCCTGCTATGGTGCGATAGTTCCAGCTTCCTGTGCTGGTCAGCACAGCGGGGGCGTTAGGGCGAATGTAGGCCTGTCCCAGAATGCCATCATGAATCAATCCTTCTGGCAACGGAGCAACTGTCGCATTGACCGTGTCAATGAGATATAAGTGTTCCATTGGGACCAAATCTGGGGAACGCTGATCCCACATGTCATCTTCGGTCGCCAGACGTTCCAGGTAATCCACATACATATCCAACATAGTATCAAGCATGGTTTGAGGAAAGAGTTCCTTAACCGAGTCCCAATTAAGGCATAGGGAACCCTGCATTTCAAAGACCTGATGATCAAGCCATACCTGTGGTGTTTGGCTTGCACCAAAGACCTGCGTCCCAAGCCAATCATATGGGGTTTTCCCCCCCGGAATAGTCTCGTCAATTCCAAGGGTACTGGTAAAGACAATCGGCATACTGGCAGCCCGTGGTGCATCGTCACTTTGGAGTTCGCGTAGTACATCAAGGGCACTAAACAGGCTATGGTCAAGATCTTCCCAGAGACGTTGTTGAAGGTGACGCGCACGGACGAGGAAAGTTTCCTGCCGACGATGATCAACTTCTAATAAGGTTAATGTCGTAAAATCACCAATCAAGTGGTTAATATCAGGATGCACGGCGCGTCGATTGAACAGGGTCAGATTAAGCGTGAAATGTGGTGATTGGCTCCACACGGTGAGGAGATTGGCAAATGCAGTAAGCACTACCCCCGTTGGCGTAATACCAGCTTGTGCCGC
This sequence comes from Chloroflexi bacterium AL-N1, assembly GCA_013122435.1. Classification (GTDB taxonomy): domain Bacteria; phylum Chloroflexota; class Chloroflexia; order Chloroflexales; family Roseiflexaceae; genus AL-N1. The sequence goes on along the minus strand of WYDT01000039.1, from coordinate 5,936 downwards.
ACGTTGCTGAAGTTGATCCCATAGTGGTTGATCTAGCTGACCTGTGCGACGTTCAAAACGTGGTGTGGTAATGGACGATGGATGTCGTTGAGTCGGCAATTGTGGAGCTGGTGGGAGTTCGGTCAGTCGTGTGCGCCAGTAATCAGTAGCTTCACGAAAAGTCGCAGACTCACGGAAAGCTACTTCATCAAGAATGTAATCACGAAAAGAGTACGATAATGGGGCAAATTGGAGTTGTGGACTCTCATACCAAGCCTGCAGCTCGTGATTCAGAATGGCAAAGCTTGCCGCATCGCAAATGAGCACATCGAGACTGAGATGTATCCGCGTGCGATGATTGTCGAGCCGCGTTGCGCGGACATCGAAGAGTGGCCATTGATTGGGCATCAGCATTTGATGCGATAACGAATCACGCAAAAACTGGAGTCGTTGTGCTTGCTCATCGGCTGAGACAGCCCGTAAATCGACTATTGGAATATCGTACTCCGGCACCGTTGGCAGAACCTGCTGACGACCATCAGGGAGCACAATCGCTCGTAACATATCGTGGCGTGCAATGACCGCATTCCAGGCAGCATTGTAACGCGTAATATCCAGATCGACACAATCGAATTCAAAGTAGACATGACAGGCAACGTTACCTAACTCGAATACATCACTGCGCCCTATCCAATAGGCATGTTGTACATTGGTAAGTGGGAAGGGGAACCAGCGTTCCTCTTCCGAATTACGTACATCGTTTGGAGTAACCACAGATATAGCAGATGCTTCAGTTGGTTGTGTAGTCTGGATGAGTTCAGCCAGTTTTGTGACAGTCGAAGCACGCATGAGATCACTCAACCGAATATGTACGTCAAAATAATCTCGCACACGACTAGTAAGTTGCGTTGCCAACAACGAGTGCCCACCCAGCTCAAAGAAGTCATCATAACGGCTAATTTCATTGGTCCCGAGTAGTTCAGACCATATGGCGCACACGGCTTGTTCGATGTCGTTTTCCGGTTGTACGATAGCTGTCTGGCGTGATTGAGGAGCACTAATCTCCAACGGTTGTGTGTATGTATCTGGTGTTTCAATGGTCTGTATGGAGTCGAGTTGGCTACGTGCAGTCACATCCGAAGGAGAGACCACCAGACAGGAGTATGCACTATCATGCATAGCAGGGATGGAACTCAACACCCGATCAAACATCTGGAGTGCTGCTTCTGTCTCCATTGCATGGCGCATAAGGGTCCGCGCCTGGGCAGTATCTTCACCCATTTTGCCCAGACGCCATCCATCCCAGGCAACCGTGATCCAGGGACCCGACGCAGTATCCTCAAGCATGTGCGTATATGCCTCCATAAAGCGATTGGCGGCTGCATAGGCGGCCAACCCAACACCACCAACCGAGGTTGCGACCGATGACATACACATCCCAAAATCCAGCGGTTCGTCACGTACCAGTTCAGTGATAATTGCTGTGCCAGAGACTTTGGCTGCAAAATGATGGTCAAGATCATCGACGGACAGCTCTGTGAGCGGAACAAAGGTTGCAGGACCAATGATGCCCGCCGCGTGTATCACGCCATTGATACTGCCTAATTCCCGTCGGATCATCTTCACTGCATCAACCATCGCCGTCCTGTCTGACACGTCGGCTGAGACAATGAGTATTTCAGTTCCAGTGGATCGAAGCTGCTGAACCGTACGAATCTGATGAGCTCCATGACTATCAGGTGTAGTGGCAAGCAGATCAGGCCATGTTGACTCAGGCGGGAGTCCCTGACGCCCAAGTAAGGCCAGGCGTACCTTGGTATGTGATGCGAGGTGTGTGGCAAGCCGCAAGCCAAGATCGCCTAAACCACCCGTGATGAGATACACTCCATGCTCACGTATGGGCAGTGACTCTTGCGACACATTCGGTGTTGTCAGTGGCATCCATGTTTTGACCCAGCGTCGCCGCCCACGATACGCTACTTCAGTGTTGTCTGTTTCCAGTGTGGCTTCACGGAGCAGCAGACTGGTATGCAAAGGGGTATACGCATGATCGGAAGAAGGTTGTATATCCACAGTCCGACAACGCAACCGTGGAAACTCCTGACTCACAATACGGATAACCGCCTGGAATGGTGTATGTGCTGGCCAAATGGTGTCATTACTCTCGACAACCTGTGCATGATTAGTAACAACGATCATTGTGCAGTAGTGATCGGAAAGGTGCGGTTCAAGTGTGCGGACAAAATGCACCAGATGCTGTATCTGGGTCTTGCAGTCACCATCATATATGACTGTCTTCGCTTGTATGCAATCTGTCAATGTGTTCGTATAGATAATCTGTCGAGGAAGACTTTGGGTTGCCACCAGGCGATCAAACAGTTTGCGATAGTCTGCTTCCTGATCAAAGCGCAGTGTAAAGGTTGTGTCGTGTTCAGTAAAACGATCGCCTGGGAGGACCAGAATTACACGTTCACCACGATCACGCAGTGTCGCAACAAGTGTGGATCCTATCGCAGATGTATCTCCGACAATGAGCCAGGACTCCTGTGGTGCATCAACCGACATCATCGGTAATGGCTGCTCCTGCCAGGTAGGAACCTGAAGCCATGAGTGTGGGTAAGAACGTGTCTGTGTATGCGTCGGTTCATCAGATGGTTCAATCCAGTAACGTCGTCGTTCAAATGGATAGGTTGGCAGTGATACACGGTATTGTGCTTTCCGGTGAAACATCTGCCAGTCCACTGCAACACCACATGCCCATAACCGTCCCAATGTTGTCAACATAGTCTGATAGTCATCGTCATTAGCTTGCGGATGCCGCAGGGAAGCCAAGGCGGTAACAGCCACATGGTGTGTTGGATGTTGTTTCACGAGGGAAGTCAGGGTGGTGCCCGGCCCAACTTCAACAAATGCATATGATTGCTGCGAGAGGGTGTGTAGCCCTCGATCAAACTGCACCGTATGTCGCAGATGTTCAGCCCAGTAGTGGGGCTGTGTGGCCTGTTCACTGGTAATCCAATCACCTGTAACGTTAGAAATATAGGGAATTTGGGGTGGATTGAGGGTGAGCGTTTCGACAAAGCGGCATATGTCGTCCATCATCGGCTCTACCAACCGTGAATGGGCACCTGCAGTGAGATGCAATCGACGTACTTCGATAGCATGTTCAGATAGTTGCGCTTCCAGTTGATTAATATCGTGCTCCAAACCAGAAACCACACATACATTTGGGCCGTTTATTGCAGCGATATCCAACTGTGATGTGAGTAAAGGAGCCAGTTTATCAGGAGCAAGTGGCACTACAGCCATCACACCAGCGGCAATCTTCGCCATCCAACGTGCTCGCATCGCCACAAGAGATAAGGCATCAGGTAGGGAAAGCACCTGGGCAAGGGTGGCAGCCGTATACTCTCCCAGACTATGCCCTAACAGCGCCACTGGTTTGATACCCCAGTCCATCCACTGTTGGGCCAGGGCATATTCGGTGATAAACAAGGCCGGTAGCGCAATGGTGGGGTCCAGTAAGGTGATAGCAGTTGCCTCACGATCATCGGCATATAGCACTGTACGTAGATCACAACCTAACTCACTGATCAGATGCGTGGCGCAATGATCAACAGTTTGCCGAAAAACTGGCGCTTGCTGATACAGCATTTGGCCCATAGCTGGGTATTGAGCACCACCACCAGGAAACAAAAAGACGACAGGTGGAGGATCTGTGTATGCGGTGTGTGTGAAAATTCGTTCTGGTGCCTCGCCTCGCAAGACAGCAAGCGCGTCTTGTGAATCAGAGGTGACTATGGCACAGCGTTCAACGAAGGCCTCCCGCCCTACATGGAGTGTGAATGCAATATCAGCCAGGGACACATCCGCGTTTTGTGCAAGGTGTGTAGCCAGTTGATCAGTTGCCTCATCAAGAGCGTAAGACGTCTTAGCTGACAGCGTGAGGAGTTCGTATGAATTGGCACTACGGGTCATCGATCTAACAGGTGCTTCTTCAAGCACCACATGTGCGTTGGTGCCACCAAAGCCGAATGAGCTCACACCTGCACGCCGTGGATGGTCGCCGTTCGTCCAATCAATACACTCTGTGTTAATGTAAAAGGGACTACGCTCAAAGTTCATCTGCGGGTTTGGTTCCACAAAATGCAAGCTCGGGGGAAGCTGCTTATGATGTAATGCCAGTGCTGTTTTGATAAGTCCGGCAATGCCCGCTGCTGTTTCGGTATGACCAATATTCGTTTTTACGGACCCAAGAGCACACCACTTTGCTGCCCCATCACGTGTGCCAAACGCACGGGTCAGGGCTTCAAACTCAATAGGATCGCCAAGCGGCGTTGCTGTACCATGGGCTTCCACATAGGTAATCGTACGCGGGTCGACCTCAGCAATCGCATGGGCTTCCGTAATGACCTGGACCTGGCCATTGATTGCAGGTGCAGTAAAACCCACCTTATGAGCACCATCATTATTGATGGCTGTCCCTTTCAACACAGCATAGATATGATCTCCGTCCTCAAGCGCATCCTCGAGTCGTCGTAGCGCGACAATCCCGACACCCTGGCCAAAGACAGTCCCGGCGGCGTTGGAGTCGAATGCGCGACAATGTCCATCTGGAGAAAATGGTCCATCTTCAAGGTGGAAGTAGCCCTGTTGCTGTGGAACACGCAAGGTTGCACCACCAGCAAGCGCCATGTCGCTTTCGCCAGTGAGCAGACTTTGCGTGGCGAGATGGACTGCAACAAGCGAGGTTGAGCAAGCTGTCTGAACAGCAATGCTCGGTCCACGCAGATTGAGTTTGTAGGAGACCTGTGTGGGGAGATAGTCTGGCTCATTCCCGATAGAAATTTGCAACATTTCGGCGGGCTCTCGACTGGTGTATGGGTCAAAGCGGGCGTGCAGATTCTTGTGTAAATACGCACTGAGACTACATCCAGCAAATACACCTATCGCACCATCAAAGTGTGCTGGTACATGGGTTGCATCTTCGAGCGCTTCCCAGGCACATTGTAAAAAGAGACGGTGTTGGGGATCAAGCAAGGCCGCTTCACGTGCAGTAAGACCAAAGAAAGGTGCGTCAAAGCAATCTTGATCATCAATATAGGTACCTGCCCGTATATAGTGGGAGGACTGATAATCTTCAGGTGGTATACCAGTTGCACGTAACATTTCCTCCGAGAAAAATGTAATCGCTTCACGACCATCCCGAAGAATCTCCCAGAAAGCTGCCAGGTTGCGGGCTCCGGGAAAGCGACAGGCCATCCCCACAATAGCAATTTCACGACCAGTTAGCTCTATAGCATCAGTCATAAGTATGAGACCTCTAGGTATATTCAATCACTATTTTTTGTAGTCAGTGTTCGTCGATAACCTCCAAAAGCGCGTTTTCGCATGTCTGCTCGTGTACGACCTTGTTCAGCCGCTGTATCTGTGGCTGGCTGTTGTGCAACACGTTTGGCAAGGGAACGGACAGTTGAATATTCAAATAAATCAAGAATTGGGATCTCATACCCCAGTGCCTCATACATCTCGCGTTGTGCCTGTACAAGTAAAAGTGAATTCGCTCCCATCTCAAAAAAATTCTGTGTAACATCGACGCTATGCAGGTGGAGAACGCGGGCAATTGTAGCGGCAATGGTGCGTTCGATGTCGTTTGCCGGAGGAACAGTTACGATGCTAGTATCAGATGGCGTTTGTACCATGGATGCCAGAGCCTGGCGGTCGAGTTTGCCATTGGGGGTGACCGGCCAGTGCGAGAGCACCACCACCTGACTTGGCACCATATACCCCGGCACCACCTCCCGCAGCGCCGCTTGCCACGCCGCCACCGCCTGTGCCCCCGCCCGCCCGACTACATAGCCCACTAAGCGTGGCTGCCCCCCTGCCTCCACCACCTGCGCCTCCGCCTGCGCTACCCCCGCCACCGCCGCCAGCCGTACCGCTACCTCCCCTAACTC
>WYDT01000038.1 GCA_013122435.1 Chloroflexi bacterium AL-N1 | reverse complement strand
TGTTCCAGCCCACATGTAAAACCCGGTTGGTAGCGCGGTCGCTTCACGTGGTGGTGGCTTGTTCCCCACGTATGAGTGGGCATTATACCATCCTATACAGAGCCCTCTTGCAATCATTATGCAAGAGGGCTTTCTACAAACATAATAGAGCATGAGACAGAGATCATTGGTTTATGAACCTGCCCCTCAAACTACCATGTTACACTCATCATCGAACAGTTGATACCACTGCCGATGCCAAGCAACCCGACTTGATCGCCCGGCTCCAAACGACCAGCCTCTTCTGCCATCGCAAGCGAAATGGGAACTGCAGCTGGGGCAATATTACCCAGAGTTGGGAAATTCAAATACAGTTTTGAAGTGGTCAATCCCAATGTTTCTGCAACAGCGGCCATATGGCGAGAACCGACTTGGTGCGGTGTGTAGAGTGCAATGTGATCATCACTCCAATTCTCCAGAGTCGCCTGCGCTAACTGCCATGTTTCTGCTGCCAACTTGACACCGGCGACCAAAAGCGCACTGGCATCAGTCTTCATATAATCTGGTTGACCAACACATAGCCGATTGTGCTCTGTGGCAGCAAGGGTCACACTGCCATTCATACGATGATTGACTTTGGCCACATCGGTGTGTGAAAGCACCATTGCAACTGCTCCCGAGCCAAGTGTGAGCGCTGCAAAATTTTCACGAAACTCATCTGCGGTTGTGGTAGGAGATTGTAACCGCGCAATGGTCGACTCAATGCCATAACGGAACCCCTCTGCATTTACGATCAGGCCATACTTGATCAAACCTGCCTCGATCATCAGGCCAACGCTCGTCATACCGTTGATGAAGCCGAGACAGGCATTTCCGATATCGTAGTTGATACATTGTGGTGCGAGTTTTAAATTCCCATGCACAAGACACGCGGTAGAAGGTTCAATATAGTCACGACATACAGAAGTATTAATAATACAACCGATTTCCAATGGATCGATGCCAGCTTTTTCGATAGCTTTTTGTGCTGCTATCGTGGCGACCTCACTGGGCATAGTTCCCGGGTCCCAGAGACGGCGTTCACGTATACCGGACAATGCCTCTAAGCGCCCCAGTGGAATGCCCAGGCGCTCCATGGTTTCGGATATTTGATCTTCTAAATAGGCCGATGTGACGCGGTGTGGTGGCAATTCATAACCGATAGATTCAATCGAGACGTGCTGAAATAACATGAGGCATACTCCGTATTCGCATAAGAGCTTGCAGTAGATCGCCTACTGTACCATAAAATAGAATTTCCCTTGCAGCATGACCTACGTAACTTATCCATCAAAGGCCATTGCGGTTTTTTGCAGCCCCTCTTCCGTAGAAATACGTGCTTGGTACCCGAAATCACGCCGTGCTGCTGATAGATCAAACCAGTGCGATGTGGCCATCTGTGAGACGGTCAGACGTGTGAGCGGTGGTTCAGCTGCTACACCAAACATAGTGTACCCTCGCTCAACCACCGTTGCCAGCCGCCACGCTGTGGCATAGGATACCCGACGCCGTATCGGTGGCGCACCTAACCGCGCCAAGAGTGACCTGATAAACGCCCAGAGATTGACCGGTTTCGCCTGTCCTATAAAATAGGATGAACCACGTACGGGCGAGTCTTCAGATAAAGCATCCGCTGCCTGTATATGGGCTTCAGCAGCATTTTCGACATAGGTGACATCAACAAGATTTGTGCCATCACCAATCTGTGGCAGTGTCCCAGCCCGCGCACGCGCCACCAGCCGTGGAATGATGTGTGGGTCGCGTGGTCCCCAGACCAAGTGTGGTCGCAGCGCCGTCGTCAGGATATCCTGTTGTCGCAGCACATACTGCTCGGCAGCGGCTTTCGTGAGTGGGTAGGGAGCCAGATACGATGGTGGATACGGCTGTGATTCATTAACACCAGCCAGACTGCTTTCACCAAAGACCACCGATGGTGAGGAGGTGTAGACAAACTTGGGAACGCCTGCACGTATTGCGTGGTGCAACAGATGTTGTGTGGCTGTGACATTATTGCGGTAGAAGTCGGTGGGGTCACCCCAGACACCTGCTTTCGCTGCAACATGAAACACTGTGTCGCTTCCCTGCAACGCTGCGCTGCAATCGCCCTCTGCTGCAAGATTAACCTTGAAACACTCAACGCCCATTGCTCGTAAATCAGGGTAGTCATTACGCCCTATTACCCGTACTTCATCGCCACGTTCAAGCAATTGCTCGACAATATAGCGGCCAATAAAACCGTTACCGCCGGTTACCAGTGCTTTCATAGCAGCTTTTCGATCCTTATTTGCAAAACTATTCTAGAAATAACCTAACTCCGTTTCTACAAGTCTGCGGCTGTCTTCTGGGTTTCGCGTAGTTTTAGGAGATCCCAGAAATCGCTTTCAAGTTGGTCCTTACCATCTTCTTTGGGAAGATAGTGAAACATCGCCCGGTAGATGAATACAAAGGCAATGCCAAAACCGATAAATTCAGGTATCGTAAGGGCAATGCGGGTGATGGCATTGACCTGTGCGACCTGTTGGTTGAACTCTGTCGTTCCAAAGGCAGCTACTACAATCTCGAGGTTGAGAAAAAAGTTAACAACCCCTGTCACTATATTGACAATCAACACGATTATGGTGCCATTGACCAATGACCGGTAAACTTTTGTCTCGTGAAGCAACTCCCTCAACGATTTTTCCTGCTCTGGCGTATTGGGTCCTAATGCCTGCACCAGAAAATAGTACATAATCGGTTTGCCAACAATCATTGATCCACCAAAGATGAAAGCAGTCAAGAAAAAGCCAGCGGTATCTTTGAATGCAAACTGAATGCCATCGACAAACCAGAATGTTAACACACCACGTACAATGGCTGAGGCTCCAACATAGCTGGTAATAAAATTAAAACGTTTGGTAATAAAGAGCAAATCAATAAAGACCCAGGCTACTGGGACTAAACCAGCAATGACATAGGTTGTTACTTGACCAAGTTGTTCGTTAAGATTATTCAGGATCAGAATGGGAATAACGGCTCCCATGACAATATCGAGTACCAGTTTGACTGTACGATTCATAGATTAGTTGCTCACCTGTTTCTGTGCCCAAACGGCAAGTTGCTCACGAAAGATTTTGGCATTGTGACGGATATCGACCGGGAACGACGGATGAAATAGTATGAGAGTGATACCTGATGTCATCGTGTGACGAGCACCCAGCGTGCGTAACTCCTCGACAAAACGCATGCGTGCTGCTTCGTTGTTGGGCATTCTTCCCGCTTCGGGCTCGATCACCATCGCGGCAACCATTTCGCCATTCTGTTGAAACCCCACCAATGCAGAACGGTAGACATCGGCATGTTGGTTGAAAATCATTTCGCATGGTTCGGTGTACAGGCATTGATCGCGCAGTTCGACGCGGTGACTCTTGCGCCCGTAGAACCACAAACGATCTGCGACATCAAGATAGCCCAGATCGCCCATACGATGCCAGACCGTAGCACCTTCATGGATTTTAGCCAAACGGGTTGATTGTGGTCGGTTTACATACTGTTTGGTCACCACTGGCCCTTTCACCACAATTTCACCGATGTGATATGGAGGTAACGCCAGATTATCATCCCATTCAGTAATTTCATCGTCGATAATGGGGATAATCCGCATGGTCACATCAGGTGCGGGTCTACCAACACAGGTTCCTGCCGTAATGTCATTTCGTGCAGCTGTAACTTCGAGAATCTCCTGACCACCGATGGAGGCAATTGGGAGTGACTCAGTTGCACCGTATGGCGTGTAGGTGTCAGCAAATGGGTTGAGAATAGACTGAAATCGCTCGTGCAGATGCAATGGAACAGGGGCACCAGCCATAAGTATGCGTCGCAGCGTCGGAAGACGAATAGCATGATCAAGGCAGTACTGGCTTACTTTGTTCCAGATGGCTGGCGATCCAAAGGTCATGGTGACGCGCTGATCGTTGATAATTTCGACAATCTTGGCCGGATCGCACGAGGCTGGTCGGGTAGGATCAAGGTCAGGGATGGCCGAGGTGACACCCATCGCCACATTAAACAAGGCAAACAAGGGGAAGGCCGGCATATCAACTTCACCGGGTTCGATGCCATACAACTCGCAGAGCAGATCGCATTGGGCATTAAACATGCCATGTTCATACAAAACTCCCTTGGGAATACCGGTACTACCAGTGGTAAAAAGAATCGCGGCTTCGTCTTCGGTGTGCATCTCCTCGATGGGAAACGGCGTCTGTACCTCAGCCTGTAGTTCATCGAGTGTTACACCACTCCACGCCCAGCGCTTTCCTACTGTCACAAGTTTCTGTACACTACGGAAGGCATTACGAAAGATGAGCCGGGCGATATGAGCACGCTCAACACCGATCAGCGCATCGGGGTGGCATTCTTCGATACATGTCGACAAATTACGTTTACCCATTGCTGGATCAATTAAAATAGGGATGCACCCAGCCTTAAAGAGGGCAAAGGTCAGCGCAATCAATGGCAGTCCAGGGCGCACCATCAATAAGACGCGCTTGCCACGATCAATACCGTAGGCAGTCAGGCCCCACGCGTACGCATCACTCTCGCAGTCGAGTTCGGCAAAGGTCCGTTGTTCGTAGATAACTTTGCCCTGTGCATCATACCCCACACCGGTTACTACGGCTGGCTGATTGGGATAACGACGGGCCATTTCCGGGAGATAACGGGATATGTTAAGATTTTCAGTGGTTTTAAGTCTTGTTACCACTATCACACCTGTCTTTCGTCCTTATACGGTTACCGGAGCTACATTGAGAAATTGTTGTACTTCAGGAATGATGTACTCATGTGCATCTTCAAGTACGTAATGCCCGGCGTCCGCGATCTCGTGTACCTCAGCGTCTGGGAAACGCTCCCGCCATTGTGCCAAAAACTGGCCATCAAAACACCAGTCTTTGTTGCCCCAGAAAATTTTCATCGGTGTATCCCGAAATATTCCTAACTGTTTATCGATAGAGTCAACCACCTGCCATGTCGGATGCGATGGACGTAAGGGGATGTCCTGAACAAAGCGCAGATTGGCAATACGGTCGTGGTAGTTCTGATATGGCAACAAGTAGCCACGGCGCACGATAGGTTTCATTGATTGCTCGACGGCCATCAGCAGCGCACCACGGGCAAAACCATTTAGTTGGCGAATAGCGATATCGCCAAACACCGGGATTTTGCATATCACGATACGCCGTGGCACGTTCGATGAGAGAAAAGCTGCTGTGTTCAATATCACCAATCGACGAATATGGATTTCCTGTCGTACTGCGTAGCCCATACCAATGGCCCCACCCCAGTCGTGCACGACCAGATCTGCTTCGGTGAGCCCCAGATGGCGCACAAGCAACCCAAGATTTTCGATATGATTGATCAGTCGGTAGGGGTAATTTTGCGGTTTATCGGAGAGCCCACAGCCCATATGATCAGGAACAATCACACGATAATGATGGCGTAGCGCAAGAATGAGCCGTCGATAGTAAAATGACCAGGTAGGGTTGCCATGGAGCATAATAATCGCCGGGCCGGTTCCCTCATCGACATAGTTGATTGTACCACCAGGTACTTCCAGACGATGTTGTGCAAATGGATACACAGGCCGAATAGGGGTTAGATCGGGAACTTTTGATTGAACTGCCACACATTGGCTCCTAATTTACAGATTTCCGTCGGTACTTTAAGTATCGTACTATAGCACAGGTTTGGGAATGTGTGTTCAAGAATTGTGATTTTTCTATACGAGTGAGGTGCGTTCATAATGAGCGCACCTCTGGTCAACCCTGATTCTATCAAATCTGTTTGATAGAATTATGTTCGGGCGGCTTTTGCCTGCTGAATAATATCAGCGATTTGCTTGAGATGACTTTGCTCATGGGCGAGCCCGACTGAGAAATAGCCAATCGCATCAAGTGAGCCAACCGCAGGAAATGGTTCATGAGTGTTGTCGAGATGCGGCTGTTCCGGCCACATATCCAGGCTTGCCAGACGCATACGGCGGCTTTCTTCGAGCCGTTGGCGACACTGCTCAATGGTGGTAATCGTTTCCCATGGCACTTCGCTACGTGAACGACCGTGGAACTCCACGCCACGCGCCAGTTCGGCGGCCAATGCGGCGGTCTCTTCGCCACCAGCCGTCGTGTGTGCAATAACGTGGCTGAGTGTCCATGGCTTATTGGCCTCTTCAGGATTACTCGCGCCAGGGTCATTGGCCTTTGGGTCCTCAGGAACAAAGTTTACATCTGCGTCGGTACAATCAGCAATCTGGTTCTGGATTGTATCGATCATTTCGTTAGTTAATTGGCGCAATTCAGTAGTCGACCATCCAGCTACTAATTCCGACATCGTAATTTCTTGCTTAAAGACGCGTAGAAAATCAATCATGACAATGTTTATCTCCAATTACAAAAATGCAGTTGCATAAGGTTCTACGCATACAATCGTCCAGATGGATTGCTCTGCAAGAGAACATAGATGATTATCCTTAGGTATTGGACTTATACATTTTAAGAATTAATCTATTTCTCAAAGCTTACTTCAATCCGGTATTGAACCTCGATTAATAATTTCTTGGATGAGATCTGCACATATCTTTATGCCTTGATATAGGATTTCGTCGTCATCTCTGTTATTTAATGTACCTGAGTGGATTGCTCTAGAGCAAAGACTATAGACTTTTTTTAATGTCTGCTTGATCTCTTCACGATTTGTTGGGTCTGTTCCAATAAGCTGAGAGCCACGTTCCCGAATTTTAGCGGAGATGTGTTCCGTATTTTCACCAATGAGCAGTGACTCAAGGGCAATTCTCAGCTCAATAGCCTGATCAACTTTACTTTGACGCTTGACTGCGAGATTGAGCCTTTGGAGTGGGAGTGTTATTCTTTGATATGTGGCTTTATCGAGTTCCAGATAGCGTTTGGTAATGTCATACACGTCATGCATGGTTGTATCAAGAATGGGAAAGACTTGCTCTGGGAGTATTTCATCTAAGTACAGAACTCCGCTTCCGATTGCTCCGCCGAGAGGAATCTGTGACCAGTCTTCTATCTGACACCAACGAGCTATTGGGGTTGGAGCACTTGGGCCAAACAGGGTCAGGCAAAGCGCCACTTTGCGGAAAACTTCATCGTGTATTTTTGGTTGCGAGGATATATCTGAGCTAATAACAATCCCATTTTGGTCTTTCAAGATGAGGGCAGATGTAGGCTCAGGGATGCGGCGGAAGTTCCAATCGCGAGAACACCATGAAGGTCTTCTCTGGAAAAAGTCTGACATCTCCGATTGAGGTAGCGATAAAAAAGGAATCAGTGAAATGTTATGTGGTAGTGCAATTTCCGCTTGTACACCAAATCCGCAGAGAGCAAAAACTTCCAGTGTAGGAGGATTTCTCCCATCGACGAACTTTTGTAGAAGATTAGCAGCAATTTCACTACTATGGTACGCAAGTGCTCGGGCGAGCAACCATTCCACGATGGCTTGGGGTTTCAATGGTAATCCAAAACCAGGAACATACATGACAGTATCAAAAATCTGGTTGAGTTGCTTTTCTTCTCTCAATACTTTGGTAACTTGATCTATCACAGCACTTTCGCCAATAATTGACGATTGCATGAGATTCTTAATATGAAAGGAGTTGGGGTTCATTTGTTGTGAGGGTTCGTAAGGGCGAATACTTTGCTGTAGTGCCCAATCTATTATTTGGATTATTCGATTCTTGTCCATTCCCTCACCTATCTTCGACTTAGCCTACCTCGATATTACGTTAATAATATAGCACTTTCTGGCATCTGTCTGGAATCGATATTCCTATTTAGAGTAACTTGATTAACATTTAATTATACCTTACCAATGTGAATCAACTACATTAATCTATGAACACTTACTCTTCTCCACGGGCACGTTTGCGTGCCTGTTCCTGTGCTTCACGTAAGCGCTCCAGGTTTTGATCCTTCGTTTGTCTGGCTGGGCGTGGGAACCAACTTGCACGTTTGTCTTTCGCCGTCTGTTTGTGTTTGTTTGGGGGTTGCTGATCTGGTTGTGTAATGACCACAGGTCGTGGCATGCCCAAGGCTGGCGGCGGTGCAAAACGCCCCAACCCGACTCGCTGGAGCGCGGCAGCAACCTGGTAACGTGCGAAAATGAGACGACGTAGTGCGATATCAACGGGAAACAACCATAACGCCATCCACAATAAAGGGATTGCTATCTCTCCGGTTGCACCCTGGCTGGTAGTTCCGGTATCAAACACCGCGCCAGGTTCAGGATCAAGTCGCCCATTGGTATCCTGATAGAGCGCCTCGAGCAGCGCCGGGTTCCCCCCACGACTGCGATATTCGATGCTCCGTGGCATCACCGCACCTGCCGTTACCGAGCCGACAGGTTCTCCATCGGCATCCTGTGCAATGATCTGGGCCAGATACACCCCTGGCCGTGCATCGCCAACGCTGGTCCGATACTTTCCGGGAGCAACCTCCTGCAACGCAACCTCAATATTCTCACCGTCTGAAGAGATCAGTTGCCCCACCAGACGTAAGCCCGTCTGCGCGCGCCCGGTTGAGTCCTGAGCGTTAGCGGTGAGCAAGAGTTGATCGCCAACCGTCGAGCTTTGTAGCGTCAGGTTTTGCTCGTTTTGTTGTGGCAATAACCAACTAAGCATCTGGGCGCTGAAACGCGGAAACTCTTCCCAGCTAACCCACTCTTGCCCCCACTGTCCACGAAAGTCGCTGGTCCACACCAGTGCACGTCCAAGACCATGTTGCCATGCCGCTAGAATAGGTTCGCCCCGCAGTGATGCCAGAATAATCTGAGCCGATTGGCGCGGGGTCGTAATGACATAACCATACAGTTGTGGCACTTCTGTCACATCGCGCAAAATGGGATGGATTGCACCCTGTTGTGGGGTAAAGGTTTCTTCAACAATATAGGGTTGGATAACTGCTTCGGCTTCCTCGGCAAGGATTGAAGGAATATTGCTCGCTTCATCGGTGAGAAAGGTGCGGCCCTGACCAACCCGTGCCATACTGCGAATAAACGGCACATGATCGCCATTGCCAACCGCAATAGAAGTCAAGGTCGTCAACTCGTCCTCGTTGAGTTCCCGCACGATGTTGATGGCGCCTTCCTGTTGTACGGTATCGCTTCCGTCTGTGATGGTAATAATATGACGCACTTTGTTTTCGCTCTGGCGAATATATCTGCTTGCTTCCATCAAGCCATCGTGAATGTTGATACCACCACCACCAGGTTCAACGCGACTCAGTGCGTCAATAGCTTCGTCGCGTCGGGTGCCAGGGATGGGTCCAATCACGTTGCCTGGTACCGAGTCAAAAGGAATGACGGTGAGATCGTCTTCGGGTCGCATAGCTGCGGCGATTCGTTGGGCACCCTCCGCAGCGAGTTGGAGTTTGGTACGACCACCTTCTTCTGTACTCATACTGCCTGAGGTGTCGATCACGACCACAATACTGACCGGGGGAAACTGCACCTGTGCAGGGATGTCCATAGTAACAGGCAACACTTCCTCAACTGGTGTGTCACGCCAGCCACCAGCCCCGAATGACTGCTGTCCACCAACCATCATCAGACTACGACCAAGATCGTGTACATACGCCGAAAGGGTACCAACCGCACGATCTGAGAGAGTTGTACGTGCCACATTGATCAGGATAACAGCATCATAATAGCTGAGATCGCCCAGATTGTCGGGCATCTGATCTGGTGGTATCGTTTCTACTTCATTTCCGGTAACGGTCAGGGCGTTGGCAAGATTCTGAGCCTGATCTGGTTGCCCTTCAACTAACAGAACCCGTGGCAAACCGCTCACAAAGCTATACGCCTCAGCAACATTGTTCTCAATACGTGCGTCATCTGCTACATCTAGGCGTACGACATAGCGATTGAAGGCTGGTTGTGTTTCTGGTAACACAACCTCAAGTTGCTCTAGCTCTGTTGAAAGTTCAACCTGTTGATCAACCAGAATGAGGCCGCCTGGCCCTTCGACGGTCAACTGACCACTGGTTTCGGTGTTACTTTCCAGATCGATTCGCATCCGCAGACTCTGTCCCTCACGTGCAGTGGAAGGCAATTCGACAGTGCTGACCTGTGCATCCAAACCATCAGCTAAACCACTCAAAGATACTACATCGATAGGGATACCACGCGATGCCGCAATCTGTCGAGCAGCAACTGCATCACCATTATTCTCACCACCATCTGAGAGCAACACCAACCGTTGGTAGCCCTCTGCAGGTAACATCGACAGTCCGAGTTGCAAGGCGTCTTCGATATTGGTCGCATTGGCACCAGGTTGAGTGGCCATCTGTCCCAGAATGCGGCTGTCAGACAAGGTGCGTTCGACCTGTGCACGCTGGCCAAAAACGACTACACCGGATTGGCTGTTGGCAGGCATGTCATGCAGGGCATCCTGGATAAAGGCTTCAGCACGGGCCCGCTGCGACAGCGAAACTGAGTCCGATACGTCAAGAAGAAAAATCGTACTGATGGTCTCAACAGGACGAACAAGCTGTATGCCAGCCAGACCCAGAATCAGCCCAAGCAAAATGATCGTGCGTAGTGTCAGGCTTGACCAGAGACGCCAACGTGCAATACGTTGTGGTAGGGCTATTGTCAGCAACCACAATAGCGGAAGTACGAGGAGTAACCAGAGAAGTTGTGGAAAGATGAAACTCAGTTGCATATATTCACAGCTACTTACTAAGGTTTAACCATTGGCTGCACAATACCGATGTGTGGGTCGAATGTATACTGTTCAATTGATCGAGCATCATACTTGAAATAGAGCTTGTCATCATCACCCCAGTATGCCAGAGCGGCCCAATCGCTTGCACCCAGATCGATTTCGGTCACTTCACCTGTCGTCAAATCGGCGAGAAAGGCTTGACTATCGGCATAGGCTGTTGTTTCGCCTGTACGTGCATGGCTCCAGAACAACCAGCGCTCATTGTGTGCTTCTGTCAGATGTTTCCCGCCACCCTGTTGAGCTTCTAGCACAGTTTTCATCGTGTTTGTGGCCAAATCGATCCAGAATCGACGCGTTGTACCACCGTTCACGGCATGCGCTCTATTAGTATACGTTCCCAGTAAAAAATAGTTGCGATCTATTGCTTCGAGTGATGTAACTTGTTGTATTTGTGAAAAATCATCATCGTCGCTTTCAGCATGATGGGGTATCTCGAACATGAGTTGAGCATTTTGTTCGAGAGGGCCACCTTCAGGTTGTCGTGGCGTGTACATGATACGATAGTTGTCTACAGAGTGGCTCAGTATAATGCCGAGTTTCTCAAGGCCCTGTTCGCCTGTCTCTAATGGTGGAAAGCGTACCCATAGAATGCCTTGGTTGTCTGCTGTGACCAGTGGTTCCTCTCCGCGCGGCTGGGAGAGTTGCCACGTAACACCATCCAGATCCACAGTGACCGTCTCTTCTGGGACAATCAGCGCTGTTGGGGTAGTTCCTATGGTCGGTTCACCTTGTGCTGCCTTGACAGGTACTCCTACGGATGGTTCAACGAATAGCGTGGGCAGTGGCGCTGTGATCGATACGGCATTGGCCGAGTCTGTTGGGGTGTGCTGCGCTGGGCTACCACATCCGCTCAGAATTATGAGGGCAAGTGGTGGACATATCCACCGTAACAAATAGGCGTGACTATATTGTTGTTGCCCTTTGTAGCCGTACTCCATACCCACTCCTCTCTGGTTGGATTATGTTGTGGCACGTCGGCGGCGCCAGCGATCTCGCAAATACACAATACCGTTGCGTTGATAGACCAACCACTCGATGATGAGGACAACGAGTGCGACTGCTGCAAGCCAGCGCCAGATCTCCTGCCGCCCTACACGCTCCTGTGTCACGGCCTGTTGCAGACCACTCTCCTGCGGGACTTCCAGTTCAGCTTGTGGTGCGATCAGCGACTCGTCTGGAGCAAACAGATTGACAGCGTAGCGCTGCCGACCTACGAGTCGATCTCCCTGGCGCTGCTCCACGGTGTAGGGTCCCAGATCGCTGGTGTTTGCGTAGATAGCCTGGCCTTCGTCGATCTCGACCTGTGCGGTCTCACCATCAGGCCGGGTCACGGTGACACTGGTGATACTCTCATCGACCGGGATAGCAATGGGCAGGCCGGGCGCCAGTTGTGCTGCGTCTGCACCACTCCCTGGAGCTAAATAGCTCATAATGTTTGAGACTTCGAGTGGGAATGCGACCTGCAACGGAAAGTCGGAATCCTGTAGACGAAACGCAAGGACCACAATACGACGTCCATCACGTTCACCTGCCAGCATGATCGGACTGCCATCACCGTCGATCACCGTACGCATCCACGAGTCAGGTGTGAGACGTGCCGCTTCCAACACATTGACTTCGCTCAAACTCACGTTGCGTAGGAGTGGTTCGTCGCCGGGTTGGGGGCGTAATGACGGAAATTCGATTGTGCCGGTAACGGAGAAGAACTCAGTAGAACGTGGTGGCGCAATAAACAGCAGATTACCTGGTGGCAGTGTTGATGGCACCACATTGTCCAGAATCGTCACCGGAATCTGGGCGGTTGTCTCGGTAAATGTCGTCGTGTTGGTTGGGACAGTGGTGTACTGAACACCCGGTAAAAGATCGAGGGCTGTTTCAAGGAAGACGTTGCCAGAGCTAACCAACCGTAGCTGTGTTTCATCACCAGCATTGCTGGTCGCCCATGCAGTATCATCGAGTGCCAGTGCGTCGTTTTCGGTTGGGTCGATCAGGCGTGCTTCGGCAACCTGCACCTGAGAGGGAATTTCCGCAACACGGACTTCGTCGCGCCCCGACTCAATCGTAATGTCGTAGGCATTAAACAATGAGCCGTCGAGGTACACATCGAGTCGACGGCTTACGGGGTTTGGCCCATAGTTGGTGGCCTGAACAAATAAGGTCTGACCAGCGGTACTGGGTTGCAACGAGAAGGAGCTGATTGCGACATTTTCAGCCTGTGCGCCAATCGGGAAATAACGTACGGTTCCAGGAACATCAATATCCTGGGGAATTTGCACATTCCCATCAGAGATAATGGCCACTTCGCTTTCGGCTTCACGTGAGGCCAGCGCAGAGGCAAGTGTGAGGGCCTGTGATAGATTGCTGCCACCACCGTTATTAAGCGTGATGCTGTTGATGGCATCGCGTAGCTGTCGTCGATCGGTTGTGGCGGCGGCTGGAACATCCATTTGCCCACCGGCAGCAATAATAGTAGCGCGTCCATCATCGGGCAACTGGTCAATCAAGGTAATGGCCTGACGCTTTGCTGCATCAAGGCGATTTGGCTCAACATCAATTGCCCCCATACTGGCAGAACGATCAACGATGACAATCAGGTTGCGCCCCGCAATGCCCGTGGTTTGGAAGAAGGGCCGCGCAAGTGCAAACGCGAGTAAGAGTAAGAGCAAGAGTTGCAGCAGCAAGAGCCAGTTGCGCCGCAGACGTTGCCAGGGGGCATTCGCTTCAATGTCACGAACCATGCGGCTCCACAGAAAGGTGGACGACACTGTACGCTCTTCGCGGCGCAATTTGAGCAGATACATCGCTACAATAATAGGTCCGATAGCAGCAATGGCAAAGAGGGCGAAAGGAGCAAGTAGAGACATAGTACAGCGTAATCCTTAGCTATTTATGCGACATTAGCGTAACACACCACGCGCGCGCAAATTGGACAGAATAAAATCTTCAACAGGAACACCGGTGTTGGCAAAGACATAGGTAATATTACGTCCACTACAAAACGACTCAATCTCAGCACGCCACGATTGCAGATTCTCTTCATACTGTCGGAGCGTTTCAAGATCAGCCGTAATCTCGACTGGATGACCATTCTCTGCATCAACAAGGCGAAAATCTCCATCGAGTTCAGGTCGAACTTCCTGTGGCGCCAGAATATGCACGATAGTGATATCGAATGACCGTGATGCTAGTGCGCTTAGGGCTTCCTTCCAGTCGGGGTCCATCAAATCTGAGCATAACAGCAGTGGTCCGACATTGCGTGCGGTTTGTGCATACCGACGACACGCTTCCTGCAGGCTGCCACCGGTTCCTGTCGAGAGTCTTTGGAGGAAGTCAAAGAGTGGGAGTGCCCCACGTTTACCACGTACGCCTGGCATCTGTCGGATTGAGTCGGCACCAAAAGCTGTTATCGTGACACGATCCAGGCTAGAGAGCGTCGTATAGCCGAAAGCAGCACTGACTCGTTTGGCGTATAGCAGTTTATGTGGATCGCCCCAATCCATTGAGGCAGTGTTATCAATCAACAGATGCACCGTGAGTTCTTCCTCAGCCACAAACAATTTGAGGAAGAAGCGCTCCATCCGTGCATAGAGATTCCAGTCGATCTGGCGAATGTCGTCTCCGGGTGTGTAAGGACGAAAATCGGCGAATTCGACCGAACTGCCACGTCGAGGACTGCGGCGCTCGCCCTGAATGTCGCCACTCATCGCCCGTTTTGTAATCAGCGCTAACTGATCAAGCTTACGCAAAAAGACCGAATCGAAGAGTGGTTGTTGGTTCGTTGTGGTCATACGATTATCAATTACCTTGGTAACGGTGTCCGTTGCTGCTCAGATTGGGTTTTTGCTCTATTAGCCTGATGCGCGATTAACGTTCCAATCAGGCCACCAATAATAGCTGTAATGATTTCCAGTATGGGAAGCCATGGTGTAAAGACAATTTGGAATGTGTTGTCATAGACGAACGCCGTACTTATACCAATTTGGAAGGCCACACTCAGTATCCCGACGGCGAAACCAGGTACCGGTGGTACGCGTAGTGCCAATCGTCCCGACACAAAGCCACCAATAGTGGTACAGAGTGGCCAGAGAATAAATAACAGCCAATAATATGTGAGGATACTTGCCGCTATGAAGGACACTACCCCTAGCATGATCGTCAGCCCTAACCCCACCAGCGTTGCAGGGATACGAATCATCATCAACAACCTCCTAAATCAAGTTTAACATTATGCTATTGTAGAGCAGCCTGTATATGTTGTTGACGTAGTTCACGATGGAGTACGACTGCCTGTGAGTGCTATGGTTACTCTGGCTTAAGCGTTTCTAAAATTTGTTCGATGACATTATCAGTTGACATTCCTTCAGATTGTGCTTCAAAATTTAAGACGATACGGTGACGTAAAGCTGGTAGAGCCGCCTGTCGTAAATCAGCGAATGCGACATTAAGACGGCCATCAAGGAGTGCCATGATTTTACCAGCCAGAATGATGGCTTGCATACCACGGGGACTCGATCCGTAACGCACATATTGCTTGGTCACGGCCGGCGATGCTTTATCCTCGGGATGGGTTGCAGAAATAAGTCGTGCCGCGTACGTCTGTACATGGCTCGCAATCGGGACATCGCGCGCCATCCGCTGCATCTCGCTGATCAGCGCGCCACTGGCGACCTTCCGTATCTGAGGGGTTTGAGAGCCAGTGGTGCGCTTAGCTATTTCAACCAGTTCCTCTGTGCTTGGAAACGGCACCAGAACTTTGAAGAAGAAGCGGTCAAGCTGCGCTTCCGGTAATGGATAGGTCCCTTCCATTTCCAGTGGATTTTGTGTTGCTAAGACAAAGAACGGCTCTGGAAGTTTATGAATTGTTTTGGCAACAGAGACTGTGTGTTCTTGCATGGCTTCGAGCAGCGCACTCTGTGTTTTGGGGGTGGCGCGGTTAATCTCGTCGGCAAGTACGATACTCGCAAAAATGGGGCCAGGTTCAAAGCGGAAGGCCTTCCGACCAGCTGAGTCCTCACTAATCAAGGTCGTTCCCGTGATATCAGCAGGCATGAGGTCTGGGGTAAACTGAATCCGGCTGAATGGGCAATCAATGACATCAGCGAGTGTCCGGACAAGCGTTGTTTTTGCCAAACCAGGAACACCCTCAAGGAGCACATTACCACCGGCAATTAAGGTTGTAATCGTTTGACGAATGAGATTTTGCTGTCCGACAATGATTTGCCCGACTTCAGTCTCTAACGCAACTGCTCGTTGGCGAAACTCATCAGGGCTGAGACGCGATTCAGTTTGTGAAACGGTCATATACACTCCTAATAATGTATGGATGTAATAGTCGTCTGCGTTGCTGCTAAATGCTTGAAAAAACGACGGAACGCATGGTAATACTGATTGTCGAAATGATGAAAGCCATCCACGATACGGCAGTAATTGCAAAAACAATCGTCATCACGCGGACAGACAGTTGGAAACGTTGTACGCCCCAGACGATTGTAACACTACCAACAATTACCAGGAGAGCCAGAATGACCTCCATAATAATAAAAGTCATCTCCCCATCCATTGTATTTCAATAGAGAACCCATTAATCTTTACTATAGATATACATTAGTAACGCGTGCGCTAATATACCATAACTTTTAAACATCATATTAGCGCTCCGGTTCAAGCTCCGAGAAATAGTCACGCACATAATCTTTCAGATGTGGTGGAATTGCACTTTGGTCGAGCGCTTCACCAGCCGATTCAGTGTATTCTGGTAGCACATCCTGGTATGGTACACGTGAATCCCCAGTTGCTCCGGGCAATCGACTATTGCCCTGTTGAGTTTGTGTTTCGCCATCTTCACCAATCTCACCTTGAATAGTATCGGGGTTGCCGAGTTCACCATCGGGGTTGAACGGTTGGTAGATGAGATCACTTTCTCCACTGCCATGCCCTGTTCCATCATCACCCTGATTGGGGTCGATATCAGACTGGCCGCCTTCACCTTCACCAAGGTTCGAGGCATCCGTACCGCCACCCTGTTGACCGCCACCCTGTTGACCACCCTCTTGGCCCTCACCTTGCTGCCCTTCGCCTTGCTGTCCTTCACCCTCTTGGCCCTCACCTTGCTGCCCTTCGCCTTGCTGTCCTTCACCCTCTTGGCCCTCACCTTGCTGCCCTTCGCCTTGCTGTCCTTCACCCTCTTGGCCCTCACCTTGCTGCCCTTCGCCTTGCTGTCCTTCACCCTCTTGGCCCTCACCTTGCTGTCCTTCACCCTCTTGGCCCTCACCCTCTTGGCCCTCACCTTGCTGCCCTTCGCCTTGCTGTTGTTGGCCTGATTGTGCAATCTGTTCACGTGCTTCCTGGACTTCGGAGAGCGATCGCTCAACAGCCTGTTGATTTGCCTGTTGTTGTTCGGCCTGTTCAACACTGCGAGAAGCATCTTCCAGCGACTGTTGGGCGTGTTGTGTATTTCCCTGTTGCAAGGCATCTGCAGCCTCTGAGAGGCTCTGGGCTGTTTGTGGGGCACTTTGAGACATCTGTGATGCCTGTTGGTTCAGGTTTTCCGCTGCGCTTTGTTGTTCTTCGGGTGTCATCTGTTCAATCTGTTCAGCGAGTTCACGTAGTTGCTGAGATGCCTGATCCATGCTGGGTTGTTGTGTTGCTGGTTGGCCGGACATGCTTTGCAAATTGCGGGAGAGTTGCTCCAACGCGGCCTGCCGTGAGTCTGTGTTTGGGTCAAGACGTTGCTGGAGTCGTGCTTCTGCAGTGGAAAGATCGGCCAGTGCCTGCTCGCGATTGCCCTGATTCTCGCGAAGTTGGCGTTCGAGTTCAGCCAGTTGGCGCTCTAACTCGGCGCGTTCCTCTTGCGTGAGAGAAGTATCCTGGGCCGTCTGTTGCTGAAGTTCTTCAATCTGATCAGCCGTTTGTTGTACTGCTTCCTGCACCGCTGCACGTTCTTGCAGGATGAGATCTTGCGGGTTGGGCAAAAATGCCAATATTCCCCAGATAACTAACGGAACTGCGGCCATCATCAATGGACGTTGCTCGATCTGCAACGATACCATACGTGGTCGCAACTGCTCAGCGTGATAGCGTGCATCGGCTTGCTGTTGGTCATCCAGCGCGTGATGTGTTTCGTGCTTATCAAGTTCAAGTGCAGTTGCAAGACGCTCACGCAGATCGAACATACTGTCGACACGCTGTGCCACGCGTCGCATGGGAAGGGGGCGCAAGAACATGTATCCAAGAATAACGAGCAACCATACGCTAACAGGAATCAATGAAAGCAGGAGTAAATTGGGAATAGGAAAAAAGCGACCGATAATCTGTAGCAATGCACTACCCAAGACTCCAATCCACAATGTTTTGCTAGCCAGGAGTAAGGTGTCGCGTAGCCGCAAACGGACCGCTATTGGTTGTAATCGTCGTTGTATATGACTGCCTGTTGTCAGCGTATGAGCCATGCGTTATATCCCCTTGATTAAGTATACGCAGTATCTTGCTGTTAGGTTTCTCAGATTGAGAAATGCATCACACTTCTCATAATACTCTCACCATTACAAACGCTGTGGGTGTTGTAATGATACGCCCGTAGAAATGAAAGCACCTCGCTCCTTTGTACAGTAAGACGAGGTTTAGGTGCGAAAAGTTCCGTGGCTTAATCAAATACTCATTCTTCAATGCGTTGCCAGAGTGTGCGTTCTACGATACGCCGCTCGCCAGAGCCATTGTCAAAAATATCAACCACACGCTGACTCATGATGGTCACGTTGCTTTGTGGTTTTGTAGTGAACGTTGTTGTTGGCACCGTGGGAGATCTGGCGGCAAGTTCAGTGCTTGATGACGTGGTCGTGTTTGACCCTGCTTCAATGCGTCGCCGCAACCATGCAATCCCAACCTCAGCGGCTAATGCAGCAGCACTAATGGCGACGGTTTTGCCAAACTGTTGCCAGGTAACAGGTAGCTGTCGTCCAGCTATGGTCATGCCAAACTCTCCGCGACGTGCTGGTAGTTGCCATTCTAATGCAGCACCACACTTGTTACAAAAACGCGACTCCAGCAAGTTTCCGTGTTGACAGGTGGGACATATTCGCTCGACCATTCCAACCTCCTGGGACTGGTGTTCTCATTTTTTGCTACAACAGGCTTAAACTTTTCACGGTGTCAGTATAGCATACATGTACTAGCGGTTACTCCTCCATAAAAGGTAGATCAACAACCTTACCCTGTACATCTGTTGATGCAATATGGACGGTGCTGCCGACTGCAGCGTGGGCAGTACGTACATACGCGAGCGCAATGGGCCCGAAACGTGGCGAAACGACGGCACTGGTGAGATCTCCAGCCTCTTTTCCGTCAACAACGAGTTTGGCAGGCGCTGTAACAGGTTGACTCAACCGTAATCCCCGTAGTTGCTTGGCAAGACGATTGCGACTCTCCATGCGTGCGATGATCTCCTGCCCGACATAGCAGCCTTTGGTAAAGCTGACCGCATCCAGCAGATCGGTTTCGAGGGGGATATACTCAGTGCTCAACTCACGCCCAAATGCACCGTACCCCTGTTCAATACATAAGATATCAAAACTCTCTTCACTCAACGGCATGGCTCCGGCATTACGCAGATGTTCCTGAACAGCCTCACTGTGTTCTAAAGGGATATAGAGAGTGAAGCCCTGCCCGCCCAGTGGTTTGCGCCGTGAGATGATGATGGATGCTTCAGCAAGCGTTGCATCAACAGTATGATAAAGAGGGATTTCTTTTAATGATATGCCAGTGGCTACTGCTAAGATAGACTCTGCCTGAGTACCATAGATGGCTATTTGAGTGTAGGTACGCCCAGCCGGTTCTAGTGTCACCTGATCGTTGAAAAAAATATTTTTACGCAGGTACCCAAAAATGGGTGGTCCTTGCTCAGGGCTTGTCACGACCAGTAGCGCATCCTCGAAAGCGTGAATAGTTAACACATCGATAATGCGGCCAATCGAGGTTGTGAGCACCGTTTGTGTTCCCTGTCCAGGTTGTAATTTTCGTAAATCGTTGGTCGAAAGGCGATGCAGCAAGGCAATACAATCCTGACCACGCATAAAGATACGACCTGCTGTCGTTTCATTGTAAAAAACGGCTCCTTCAAATGTGGCGCGATAGTCGGGTGTCGCAGTATCCATATATTCAATCATAGTCAATGCTTTCGTTGTATGTGCTTCGTGTTTTAGCGATAGCATTTATGATACCACCTGCATAGCATGAGTGCCAATATAAAACGCTACAATAGTGGTGCAGGATACCTTAACGATACCATCAGGGCATCCTGCATTGCGTATAGTCCTAGGCTGCCACAATGTTGACAATACGACCGGGTACCACCACGACTTTTTGTATAGCACGTTTGTCGATAGCTTCCTGCACTATCGTAGAGTTTAGAGCAACTGCACGCACCTCGTCTTCGCTTGTATTAGCTGTCACTACAATGCGATCACGGACACGCCCATTGATCTGCACGGGTAGTTCAATGAATGCTACCATTGGTGCTTCCTCGCGTACGGAAGGCCACTGTTGATCATGGATCGATCCTGTGCCGACCAGATGCGCCCACAACTCTTCACTGATGTGTGGCGCCAAAGGTGCTAACAGCGACACCAGGGTTTGTTGGGCTCCTACCAATTTCTGCTGCGCCAACTGTGTGTGATGCATGCGTAACCAGTTGGTGTACTCCATCAGGCTTGCTATGGCCGTGTGGAACTGTTGCACTGCCAGATCTTCGGTCACACGTGTGATCGTCTGATTGCTGATCCTCGTCCATTGGTCGCAGATTTCAGGCGACTGGGCTTGTACAGCAGAGTTGGCAGTCATATGACAGACATCCCACACTCGCGCTAAAAAGCGTACTATGCCTTTTACTGTGCGGTCATTGAAATCGGTGTCAGCATCGAAGGGTCCCAGGAACAGCAGTGCCATGCGGGTCGTGTCGGCACCATATTGCTCTATATACTGGTCAGGATTGACAACGTTGCCACGCGACTTGCTCATTTTGTGGCCGCTATGGGTGATGGTGCCATGCAATTGCAGACGGGCAAATGGCTCCTCGATAGGCGATAACCCCATATCATACAGGGCCATCGAGATAAAGCGAGCGTATAGGTGATGCATGGTTGCATGTTCTGGCCCACCAGTGTACATCGCCACGGGCAGCCAGGCGGTGATACGCTCCCAATCCCATGGGCTGTCATCATGATCCGTTGAGGTATAGCGTAAAAAATACCATGCGCTATCCAAAAAGTTGTCTGAGACATCAGTTTCGCGATGGGCAGGTCCGCCACATTCTGGACACGTGGTGTGTACAAAAGTTTCGTCTGCTGCCAGCGGGGATAGGCCAGTGCCGGTCGGTTGGTAATGCTCTAATGCTGGTAGTGTGACTGGCAGTTGCTCTTCAGGAACTGGTAGTGTGCCACAGCGATCGCAATAGATGATGGGGATGGGTGGCCCCCAGTAGCGCTGACGACTAATCAGCCAATCGCGCAGACGATAGTGTACGGTGCGCTGACCAATGCCTTGTGTCTCCAGCCAATCCACAATCTGTTCGTGTGCTTCGGTTGTTGACAGGCCATCAAATGCACCTGAGTTGACCAACATATTTTGCTCTATGACCATTATTGAAGGGATGTCGTATGTGCGTGCGAAGTGGGCATCACGTTCATCGTGGGCCGGAACACCCATAACCGCCCCGGTACCATATTGCATCAACACATAATTGGCAATCCATACGGGAATCCGTAATCCGTTTGCAGGGTTAATAGCAGTTAGGCCAGTGGATACTCCACTGATGTCGTGTTGTTGTCGTTCGCGTTCTGGTGTATTGCGGACTTGTTCGACATAGTTGTGCACCTCTGCCGAGACCGTACCTTGCTGAACGATACACTCAACGATAGGGTGTTCCGGAGCCAATGCTATAAATGTGGCGCCAAAGATGGTTTCAGGTTTGGTCGTGAATACGTGAATGGGATGGTCGGGGTCAGACTCATTGCGAAAGGCGATGTCTATACCACTGCTACGACCGATCCACGCTTGTTGACGCTTGATCACCGCAGGCGCAAAATCCACTTTGCTAAAATCCAACAATCTGTCGGCGTATTGGGTGATACGCAAGAACCATTGAGCAGTTTGTTGTTGCTGTACGACGGCACCACACCGCTCACAGCATGCATTAATGACCTGCTCATTCGCCAGGACCGTTTTGCATGAGGGACACCAATTGACCTTGGCCTCCGTGCGATAGGCCAGGCCCGCCTTGAACAACTGCACAAAAATCCATTGGGTCCAGCGATAGTAGTCTGGCTCGGTGGTGTTCACCTCATGTGACCAATCGAAGGCCACGCCCAATCGTTGCAATTGTTGACGAAAGCGCTGAGTTGTGCGACGTACCAGTGCGTGCGGATGTGTGCCAACACGTAAGGCGTAGTTTTCGGAGTGAATACCGAAAGCATCGAAGCCAATCGGCTGAAAAACCGCATAACCACGTCGGCGTTGGAAGCGACCATACGTATCTGCACCGCCAAAGCTAAAGACATGGCCGACGTGTAATCCCTCACCGCTGGGGTAGGGGAACTCCATCAGGTTGTAAAATCGATGCTCTGCATGGTCCAGGTCGATTTGATATTGTTGTGTTTGTTCCCAGTGTGCTTGCCAGCGTGTCTCAATGTCATGGGGGTTGTATGTTCTGGTCATAAATGTAAGCTCCTTGTCGTAATAGTGTTGCTCGTTTTTGTAAAGATGTTTCTCTGCGGAACAACGCATCGTTGCGGTGGCCCACGACAAGGAGAAGGGAGTGTCGATAGTTTCCTGATATAATTGCTTGCATAACAGTTCCTCGTACCATACTAAAATAAAACGACCCTCCAGCAAAGTGGAAGGTCGCACATTTACGTTATAGGTAGATTGCTATGTCAGCACATCTGCCACCTTCCAGCATAAAACGGCTCTTCGCTGTTTGTAAGGAGGAGCATACAGTTATGACTGGTTGTGAACTGTGCTGTAATCATTGATGGTTGAATCAAACATAGTAGGCGTCTGTGTGTAGCACTATACAGTTTGATCAATCATAGAACATCGGTCTCTGGTATGAATATATGTAGCATGTCGATATCAGTACAAGGAATATAGAAACAGGTACCCCCATGTCCGATAAAGACAACAGCAAAACCGATACTTCACGCGGCGAGTGGTGGGTGGTGACACAGTTGCTGCTTTTTGGTGCTATTGCGCTCGCTCCACGCTACCTTCCTGATGTGTCCATCTGGCCTGCGTGGTTACAGACAGGCGTTACGCCAATTGGTATAGGTGCTATTTTTGTAGGAATGTTGCTCGCTGGTGGTGGGGTTTTCTCGCTGGGAAACAATTTATCCCCGTTTCCGCGTCCCAAAGATGATAGTGAATTTGTAAAACGCGGCGTGTACCGCATTGTGCGCCACCCTATCTACAGCGGTCTTTTATTCCTCGCGCTCGGCTGGTCAGTGCTCCAGACTAGCACTGCAGCACTTGTATTGACGATTGTCCTTGGATTCTTCTTTGACCGCAAATCAGCACGCGAAGAAGTCTGGTTGTCCCAGAAATTTGCAGCGTATGACAACTATCGAACCCGTGTTCGTAAGCTCATTCCATGGCTTTATTAGCTTGTTTAATAGCCTCAACCACCAACAGCGAACTGGTAAACCCCACTATCGTGCATCAGATTGTAAATAAGTTGCTCAGTAGCGATCAAGTGTTCCAGCATAAGCTGACGAGCAGCTTCACTATCTCGTTGATAGATGGCATCAAGAATATGTCGATGATAGGTGGTTGATTGCGGAAGTGAGCCAGTAGGGCGCTGAATGAGGAGATCAAATACCTCACTGAGCGTGGCATGGATTTCAGTCACTGATTCTAATAGACGTGGGCTATAGGCAGCCCGTGCAATAGCGATGTGGAAGCGAGAGTCACTGGCGCGATACACTTCCCAATCATGGTCGTTCCCATCAAGCGCTGAATGGATGTCCGCTATTAATGCCATATCTGTGGGGGTTGCTCGTTCTGCTGCGTAAAAAGCGGTGGCACTTTCCACTGCACGTCGGTAATCTAAGATGGATGGCAAGTCTTCGACATAATGGGTGAGAACCTCCTGGTAGTCGTGGGGGGTTGGTATGATCGGCCAACGGGCCACAAATGAACCGCCATGCCAACCTCGTCGTACCTCTAGCCAACCAGTTTTGGTCAAATGCTGCAGGGCCATACGTAGCGTTGAGCGGCTCACACCAAGTTGGGCTGCGAATTCACGTTCCGAAGGTAGCCGATCTCCAGGGCTGAGCAGTCGCGCTCGAATAGCACCAATAATACGTTCAATAGTAGTTTCGAGTGAAGTCAGGTTCTGTTGAGATGTAAAAATACAATCGCTCATACGGTTCACTGCTGGCCC
Organism: Chloroflexi bacterium AL-N1; assembly: GCA_013122435.1. GTDB lineage: Bacteria > Chloroflexota > Chloroflexia > Chloroflexales > Roseiflexaceae > AL-N1. The sequence goes on along the minus strand of WYDT01000038.1, from coordinate 43,106 downwards.
ATGAAGATGTTTTTTGGCTTTCATGTCATCAAAAAAACGATACTTCAACATAGAGAACACACCTTTGTCATATTCATTTTGGAAGGAGCTTACAACATTTGTGCTGGATTTTTGCTTCATAGTAACTTGAAAATATAACTACTTAAAAATACAGACGATTGAAAACGCGGTTTTGTAACGCTATGGCAAAAATTCCAACTACAAATAATCGTAAAGACGTATTTTGTGTTACTGAGAAAAGCCTTAATTAACCATTGAGGTGAATGAAAAGCCATATACATGTATTCGTGCTATACTACCAACTGCGAAAGGTTAAACTAAATCTATAAACCCTATCTGGATCATTGTTGTGCAATATTACAACGCTAGAATTATATGTTACGACTTTCGTTTGTAACACCAGCCGCGCTGGTATTATTGGTACTCTTGCCACTCCTCTGGTCGTTTGTCCTTTTGACACCACGACAGCTAGCCTCATGGCGGTTTTGGGCCAGCTTATTGATTAGGAGTGTCATCCTTGTCGCGCTCATTTTTGCGTTGGCAGGTGTCCAACTTATTTTGCCCGTGCAAAGCGTTGCCACCGTTTTTCTGGTTGATGGATCGGATTCGGTGTCACCAGCACAGCGTCAGCAAGCCGTTGAATATATTGATACTGCACTCGAAAACAGACCATCTGGCGATGTTGCAGGGGTGGTTGTCTTTGGCGAGAATGCGTTAGTTGAACATACCCCTGCTGATCTGGCTACTGTTGATCGATTACGCTCTATTCCGCTGGCAACACGTACGAATATTCAAGATGCCATTCAGCTTGGTTTGGCCTTACTCCCTGCTGACATGCAGAAGCGGCTGGTCCTGATCTCCGATGGGAGCGAAAACAGCGGACGTGCGGTGGATGCAGCGCGGCTATCGGCATTTCGTGGTGTGCCTATTGATGTCGTGTTTCTGCCAAGCGAGAGTGGGCCAGATGTCATTGTGAGCGCGCTTGAGGCACCCACCAACGCCCGTGAAGGACAGGATATCGTCTTAAACACGGTTATACAATCGTCGTTGGCAACATCTGGACAACTTCAGGTTTTTGTTGATGACCAACTCATTGATGAGTCAGAAGTTACTGTTGATTCAGGCACAACCGAGATACCCATACGCGTTGGCTCAGGTGAAGCAGGCTTTCGGCGTTTAGAGGTACGTCTGGCGGCAGAGGGAGATACTGCAGCACAAAACAATCGTGCCTCGGCGTTTACCAATATCGAAGGGCCGCCACGCCTCTTGATTATTGCAAGTGATGCCAACCGTGCTGTCAATCTACAGTCTGCACTGACTGCATCTGATGTGCGTGTTGACGTGCGTGCACCTGATCAGGTTCCGGCTGATTTAGCACAGCTAAGTGATTATGCAGGTGTAATTATTGTCGACACTCCTGCACGTGATATTCCACGTGCGGTGCAGGAAATACTCCCTGCCTATGTGCGCGATTTGGGGCGTGGTGTGGCAATGATTGGTGGGGAGGAGTCATTTGGTGCCGGTGGATATCGCCGCACCCCTATTGAGGATATATTGCCTGTCAGCCTTGATCCACTCGATAATCGTGAACAACCAGATGTAGCACTCGCAATGGTGATTGATCGTAGTGGCAGTATGAGCGACACGAGTGGTAGTGGGCGAACACGCCTTGATCTGGCCAAAGAAGCCGTGTATCAGGCCAGTCTCGGTTTGGGCGAACGAGACCAGATTGGCCTGGTGGTGTTCGACTCGGCTGCACAATGGGTATTGCCTTTGCAGCAATTACCGCCAGCTATTGAGATTGAACAGGCGCTCAGTACGTTTGATAGTGGTGGAGGAACCAATATTCGTCCAGGTGTCGAGCGTGCTGCTGAGGCGTTAGCAGAGGCAGATGCGCGGGTTAAACACGTTATTTTGCTCACTGATGGTATGGCTGATAGCAATTATAGCGACCTGATTGACCAGATGAGTGAGCAGGGAGTAACCATATCGACTGTTGCGCTAGGAAACGATGCAAACCCCAATTTGCGACAAATCGCTGAACGTGGTAGTGGTCGGTATTACCTTGTACGCGATGTATCCGACGTTCCAACTATTTTCCTGCAGGAAACTGTTTTTATTGCAGGCCGCGACATTGTTGAAGAAGAATTTACACCTCAGATAGCGCTTCAGTCACCTTTCATCAATACGTTAAGTGGTCTGCCACCGCTCTATGGATACAACGGCACTGAACTAAAACGATCTACGCGTACCTTACTTGTAACGCCTGATGGAAAACCTATACTCGCTCAATGGCAGTATGGCCTGGGTCGCACTATCGCATGGACCAGTGATTTCAAGGGTCAATGGGCGCGTGATTGGGTCGGGTGGGATCAGTTCCCGCGTTTTGTTGATGGTATGTTAGAAACATTGTTGCCAACGCGTGTTGATGATCAGATTAGTCTGCAATCCAGTGTTTCTGGCTCACAGATACTTTTGGACCTGACGGCTAGTGATGCTGAGGGGCAGCCCCTGAGTGATCTCACACTGGCTGGTCGGCTCGTCGACCCTGATGATGCGGGAGTAGCGCTTGAATTTGAGCAAATTGGTGAGAATCGCTATCGGGCGGTGGTTGATGCTGATACAACAGGTGTGTATCTGGCACAGGTGAGTGTTGGTGATGCACAGGGACAGGCACTTGGCATCGTACAAACTGGCGTGGTGGTAAGTTACTCGCCAGAGTACAGTGAAGTGCGCCAAAATCGCCAACTGCTACAAGATGTGGTCGCTATTGCAGGTGGCCGATTTGAGCCTGCAGCCGCAACCGCGTTTGAGCCAACACCACAAACGGTAGGCGCAGTTCGTGAAATCGCTATTCCATTGCTCTGGCTGGCCCTGTTGCTCTGGCCGTTCGATATTGCCGTACGACGGCTTTTTCTCCGCTTCTCCGAGGCTTTTGCTGGTATGCGGACCTTGCTTCGCCGTTGGCAACCGGCACCTGAGAAAACTCCAACAGAATGGGCCGCTCGTCTAGGCAAAGCCAAACAGCGAGTGAACCACCAACAAACTTCTGTATCGAGCGAACATCGGGTGGAGTCTCCCTCAACATCCATGTCTGTTCCATCGCGCGCGGAAGAGGTGCCAGCAAAACCCGACTCAGTACCAAAGCCTGCCCCATCTGAGAAACCGAAGAAACCCCGTGCTGCACCCGTATCAAAACCATCAACATCGCTTAGTGACGATCAGTTTGCCCGTCTTCTCTCTGCCAAACGCCGTGCCCGTGACAAGCAGGATTGAGTGTTTATACGTACAATGTACGTGTCATCAAACCTATTGCTAATACTGTTAATGCGAGCCCCACAATCGCAAAACGCTGTGCTCGTTGTCCGTTACCCGTCGTTTTTATGTCACGCAATGCAGGTCTTAAGGCACCATCTCCAATACCGAGAAGCGCAATAGCAATGGCAACAGAGCCAACTACAAGTGCGCCCCATTCGCTAACGAAGAGCGCATCAAATCCTCGTGTGTACATGATGAGGACAAGGCCAAAGAAGATGGTGGTCATACCGGTATAAGTGAGCACACGCACAGCCGTGATTGAGATCGATTTCAATGTCTCATTAGCGCCTCTTCCGCCCATCGTGTTGTTCACACCAGGCGTACGTTCCAACAGGTGGTCGTTTCTTCATTATGTGTATTGCTCCTACTGCTCAATTGGTGCATTTGGCAGCCGCCCCCACTCATTCCACGAGCCATCGTAATTGCGGACTCTGGGATAGCCAAGCAGGTATTTCAACACAAACCAGATAAACGCCGACCGTCCTCCAACAGCACAGTACGGAAACACTTCTTTATCTGTTGTGATACCCTGGCTCACAAACAAGGCGTGTAGTTCTTCGTATGATTTAAATGTCTCGTCATCATTCAAGGTTTGTGTATAACCCAGATTGACCGCACCTGGCATATGTCCGCCGCATTCTGAGCCCTCCGGCGGTTTTTCCATAAGAATCTCTCCCCGAAATTCTGGTAGTGTGCGGACATCCAGCAACACACAATCGGATCGATTGAGGGATGCCAGAACCTCTGGTTGTAAAACGCGCAGACTGGCATCGGGAGATTTGACTTGGTAGTGCTTGGGAGCGGGGTTTGAGAACTCGGTTACGAGTGGGCGATCTTCAGCGAGCCATTTTTGATATCCACCATTCAGCATGTACACTCTGTCATGTCCAAACATCTTTAAAAACCAGAAGACCATGGCTCCTACGGCACTAGAACTCCCATAGGCAATTACAGTTATTTCCTGCGAAATACCTGATCGTGAGAGCAAGTTTTCGATGGCAGTCGGATCGAGATTAATACTGAAATCTGGTCGCATGAAATCAGTGAAGGTACTCCACAAAGATGATCCAGCAGCCAGTGTGTATCGACTAACACCTCAGGATGAGCATGTTCAGACATTAGTTTTTTCCTTGTTTATTTGCTAGAATGCTGGCAACAACACCCACATACACCGATATCGCAGCGAGGCTTGGTGCCAGTTAGCCCAAGATCGTCACGGAGCACCCACAGGAGCATTTCATCATTGGGTACATCAACCTCGTAACAGTGCCCATTAATTGATAACTGCTTCATATGTTCTTTCTAGATGATCGATAGCTATAGATGAGACGTAAAATGAATCATCGGTTCCTATCAGACAATGTATCAGGTGTTACAGGCAGCGGATATATTGCTATAGTATCGTCACCAGACACTGATGACACTATCTCGATCAGATGATGCGCCTGTACTAGTTCCGCACGGAGGCACACCAACTCAGCCAGAAGTTCCTCGATCAGTGCTTGTTGTGCACCGATGAGCCAGGGTTAATCTAACTCACTGTGCTGGAAGTCATCCATATTAAACGTTATACCACTTATGATCAGCGTAGTAGTGGCCATCATTTCTGTACCCCATACGATATTCATGCCATATGTAACAGCTGATTGGCATCTGTACTACTATTTTGTAGTTTATGTGTACTTTGCAGATCTATGTTGTTTTTCTCCTGTTTTTTGCAGATTGACGAAGCTGAAACGCTGATTGGTACATCGATTACTCTTGGTGATGATCAAGCGGTTCCTGTCTTGCCAGTCGACGGCTGATGATCCATTCACCGATCAAAGCACCCAATGGACCACCAGTGAAGAAGACCCCAACCGGAAACCACCAGCTCCACAACTTATCGACGGCTCCGACTCCCACGATGGTTAGGAGAAGCATAAAGTTGCCTCCGTGCAGGGGACCTAACACACTCACCCATTCGCGATTGTCCATGACTGATGCGGTGACAAGTGTGACCAGCAGAAGCGCATTGGCCAGCGCCACCCAGCGTACAATCTGCAAGGGTCGACGGGTTCGCTGTGTTGTGGTGAGTACGGGGGAATCTACCATTGCAAGCCATCCTGTTGCGCCCGTGCAATCATATGATTAATAAATTCTTTATTGTTTTCGATAGCGAGTTCGCGCAGGTGTGGCGGAACAACTGATGGAGAACCAGCGTTGTAGGGAGGAAGCGGATCATACACCATCCCTAGTTGAATCAGTTGTGCTGTTTCGTCACCGGCGATCTGTCCGGCCAGATAGAGCGCCATGTCGATGCCTGCTGAGTTGCCAGCCGCCGTAATAATCTTGTCATCACGAACATAGCGCTCTTCGGGGCGGGGAATGGCACCAACCTGTGTGAGTTGATCCATAACACCCCAATGCGTTGTCGCACGTTTGCCTTTGAGTAGACCGGCCTCTCCTAACAACAACGCGCCAGCACAGACCGATGTGGTCCACTGAGTAGTCTCATGGGCATTGCGAAGCCATTCAAGGACACGCTCTTTCGATTGCATTAAACCAGGGGTGACAACCAGTACATCTGGATGGGCCACCTCATCAAGAGTGTAGTCTGCCATCAATGAGACCATTCCTGAGTCGGCACGTTTGAGGCCGACCGTTTCCCCTACAAACTGGACCCTGGCTCCAGGAATATTATGGAGGACCTCGTATGGTCCTGTTGCATCAGTCACAGTAACATTCTCCAGTATGAGAATCGCAATCGAGAGCTGTGTGTTATCTGAAACATGTCCAAAGTTTGCGCCATTCGTTGTCATGAGGTGTGGTCCTTTCTAAAAGTCGATACGACCTGTATCGGCTCTATGCTAAGAGTGTGTGTGGTTAGTGTAGTTAGTATGGTTTGTGGTCACATCAGTGCAGTACTGATTGTGTATACGTCAAATACTGAGATATCTCCGAGATCTGGCGTAAATAGTGGTATTTCTTTACCGATGGCGCATTTTGCAGGTACAATAAACAATACATACCCAATCAAAATGTTGTTGCCAGAGATGGATCAATATTGCATGGCTATTGACCATTCTTATCGTGGTGTACAAGATTACACCAACGTGCTGCTGGAAGTAGCACACATTATCAATAACGCAGAAGATATTGACTCGCTGCTCTCGCAGGTAGGTGAGGTTATTGTCGATGCATTACAAGCTTATCAGTATGGCGCCTATTTGTTTGAAACGGTTCAGCAACAGTTCATCTTGCGTGTAACGATACCCTCGGACATGCCTGCGTTCCAACATTTTGCGACAACACTCGACCCAACTGATGAAGAGCGTCTTCGTCAAGTTGTGACACAACAACAACCAATCTTCGATATACCCTCCTCACCACACACAAACCAATCAGTGTGGTTATTGATCCCTCTTACTGCACAAAATCAAGTAGTTGGGGTACTGCTGATAGGAATTGACCACAAACAAATACCGCTTTTACACAATCTTATGTCGCTTATCCGCGGTATTAGTCACATGGTCGCTGTAGCGGTCGACAACAAATGTCTGCGCGAGTCGATTGCTCGTCGAGAAACTGAGAGTGATCGATTGCAAGAGGTAACAGTCGCACTGCTTGAACACCGCACGCTGGAGGATGTCATCGATCTGGTCTCACTATCGTTAAAACAACTGATTGGGGCTCAACACAGCATGGTGTTTTTGCTGGAGGATGAAACACGTTTGCGTCCGGTCATATCCAGCAATGCCGGTGTTCAATCGCATCCGGTGATATCAATTGAACATTCGCAGATTGGTGAGGCTGTACGAACGGGCAAACCAGCGATCCGAAACTTCACCGGGCCTGATCCGCGCACGACTGATTGGCAGGATATTGCAGTTGCTTTGCTCGCCGTTCCGCTGCAAATTGATACGACAAATATTGGTGTGTTAGCTGCAATTGATAAACCTGGTCGCTTTACAGCAGATGATGTTCGTATTATCAGCCGATTTGCAGCTCAAGCTGCTATTGCCATTGAACATGCGCGATTGGCCCGAAAGGTTGAGCATCTTGCAGTAGTTGAGGAGCGTCAGCGATTGGCCCGTGATCTCCATGACGCGGTGACACAGGCGGTATACAGCGTCACACTGTTTGCCCAGGCAGGTCGGCAGACGCTTGCTACTAAGTCATTTGAAGATACCGAACATTATCTGACACGTATTGGCACAATGGCCCATCAGTCATTACAAGAGTTACGCCTGCTCATCCACGAACTGCGACCTCCTACCGTTGCGAGAGATGGTGTTGTAGCTGCGCTTCGTCAACGGTTGGCAATGGTGGAAGAGCAGGTTGGCTTACGTTCTCGACTGATCGCGGAGTTATCAGTACCCTTGTCGGTCGACGTTGAGGATGCTCTGTATCGCATTGCTTAGGAAGCCTTAAATAATGTCATAAAACACGCCAGCGCCATGGCGGTGGTTATAGAACTTCAGACAGATGCGACTTTTGTAATTTTGCGTGTGAGTGATGATGGGTGTGGTTTTGTGCCAACAGATGTGACAACAACCAGTGGTATAGGTCTGGCATCGATGCGTGAACGGGCAGCAAAACTACATGGGAAATGGCATATCTATTCGGCACCGGGACAGGGTACTTCGGTCGAGGTGTACCTCCCACTCGTGCCAGCGATACCGATGCCGTCCAATAGTAATTTGACCAATATGGAAGGGGCATAATGTATGACGATTCGCATCGTGTTAGTTGATGATCATGCCATTGTGCGCGAAGGATTACGGGCGCTATTGAGTAGCACACCGGATATGTGTGTGGTTGGGGAAGGAGCAAATGGACATGAAGCTGTTGAACTTGTGCAACAGTACCGACCAGATGTAGTACTTTTAGATCTGGTGATGCCACAACATGATGGTATTATTGCTATCACGCAGATCAAGAAAGACATTCCCGAGACACGTATTCTGGTACTGACCAGTTTTGTCGAAGATACAAAGGTGTTTGCCGCACTTAAAGCGGGAGCACGTGGATATATCCTGAAAGACACCTTGCCGCCACAGCTTCTGCAAGCAATTCGTGATGTCTATCATGACCAATCATCATTACATCCAACCATCGCAGCCAAAATGTTGCGTGAGTGGTCCTCTCCATTTGCTAACACCTCCACAAACGAGCCCCTCACTGCGCGCGAAAGAGAAGTACTGACATTCGTAGCAAAGGGGTGGTCTAATCAGGATATTGCTCATAAACTCACCATCACAGAACGGACTGTGGGTACGCATATGAGCCATATCTTGAGTAAACTCCACCTCGCAAGTCGCACGCAGGCCGTATTGTATGCGTTACGACATGGGCTAACGCGTCTGGAAGACACGGATGTTGAGTAAACTCCATACATCATCCTCAAGCCATAGATCTTTGAAGATAGTGAGATTGACCCTTGGTGCCTTCTTGACACCAGAGAAAAACAATGTACAATACTTTATTGGTGAGTAAATCACCATTGGGTCCGTGCTTTCCTGGCACACAACCAAAAGTATAACAAAGACGTTTAGTTTGACTTGTGGTTGTTGTGTACCTGCTTGTATTTTATGTGGAGTTCACAGAAATCTATTGATGATTTGCCAGCACTCCAGGGAAGCTTTCTACGAGGTGTTATGGACGAACAGGCCAATTTATCCTACTGCGACATGGTTCGCTGTAGTTTGCTGAAACACTTGGTTGGTGATTCGGCGCCTGTTATACTGCTTCGTTCTTCGTAACGGAACTTCCTCAGTATCCCCGCGCCCTTACACAGCTAAGTGTAAGGGCTTTTGTATGTCCTTCAGTTCAATACAGTAGAACCAGTCACATTGATGCCTGATGCACGACATGTTTTGTTTGTGCGACCTGAAATGTTGCTGGAGGACGTAAAATAGCCAGATTTGTCGCTAAGTTTTTCACCTTTTTACATTGTCGTTATTCGCTATATGTGGCCAGTGACTCGCTGTGTCATCGCTATGGCGTGCTTTTGTATGCACGCTATAAGGAGGTTATCCAGATTGAGCAGGCAGACCTATCTCGACTACCTTAAGGATCGTTTCGTTATTACTGCAGATGGTATGCTGACTGACTTTATCAGTCGCAGGGATGGACGATTGCTGCTTGCAGATCAAGTTGATCTGAGCGCTTTAGCGGTGCGTTATGGTGTACCGCTTGAAATATCTTATTGTCCGCTGATCACCACACAGGTTGAGCGGATGCACGATTGGTTTGAAGGAGCACGCCAACGTACCGGGTTTGCTGGTGCATTTTTGTATGCTTATGCTACGAAGGCAAACTTTGCAGAAGAGGTTGTGCGGACAGCATTAGATGCTGGCGCACACTATGAAACATCTGCAGCAGCAGATGTGGTGATTGCCCACTACCTCTGGCGACAGAATATCTTACCTTCGGATCGGTATATTTTTTGCAATGGCTCAAAAGAAGATACGTATATCAATGCCATTATTGCGTTACGTGAGGCGGGCAACGTGCAGGTTGTTCCTATTCTCGACGATCTGCAAGAACTCGAAACCTTTCTCAGTCGGTGCAAAACACCCTTACTCTTTGGTGTGCGTGAGCGGCATGCCGCTGAACAGGTTAATCCTTCGCACCCAGGTGGTGAGCGATTTGGCTTAACACCTGAAGAAATCGAGACGGTTGTGTCACGTCTCGCAGGAACCCCGCACCGTCTGATTGTATACCATGCTATGGTTGGCAGCCAGATTGAAGACAGCGACAGTTGGATGGAGCGTCTGACCGATTCAGCAACTGCATATTGCAACTTACGTCAGCGGGTGCCAAGTCTTCAGGCATTCAATTTTGGTGGTGGTATGCCGACGTCGGCATATGAGCTTGATTTCCAATTTGATTATGGTGACTTTCTTGAGCGCTTACAACGCCAACTTATGTCTGTTTGTGCTGCATATGCTGTTCCGGTGCCCGACATTATTGGCGAGTTTGGTCGTTATACAGTTGCTACCCACAGTGTGTATTTACTCGAAGTGGGTACTGTTAAGGAGGGGCAAAATGGCACAACGCCGTGGTATCTGATCAATGGTAGTTTGATGGTCTCATTACCCGATAGTCTGATTGTTGAAGGACAGCGGTTTATTACGCTACCACTTGATCGCTGGGATGCTCCTGTGGGTGAGGCTCGGCTGGCTGGGCGACGTACATGTGATTCTGATGATATCTTTCCCCGCCCATCTGAGCCACCGTTGATGTTACCTGAGGACGGAGCCGGATTGGTGCTCGCCATCTTTGGTGTTGGCGCATATCAACAGATGATTTCTGGGCGTGGGGGCGCTCATCATTGCCTTAATCCAGAGATGCGGCGTATCATCATTGAACGTGATGATGATGCATTGGTGATACGCGAAATTGCCCCACAGAGTGTCACTGCCATCATGGGCTTGTTGGGATATGAGCAGGAGCAACTTGAACCTGTTGCTGCACGACCTGCATTGATCCCGCAATTGGTGCCAGTGCGCCGCCGTAATGCTCCATCACCCTTGCGCCGTCGTGCTGGAGTGCTCCAACGCTCACGCTGGTCATCGGTAAAAGATACACGAATGGGACGGACCTAACGCCTCTAGTGATTCCCTAACGTGTAGACTGAACGCCGGAAATGATATCGTTCCGGCGTTCTTTTGGGGAAGGTATGATGTTATGTGCGGATAGAACCCTGTTCACACATGTCAGACATATCGCTCACGCAGGTTTGGTACATAACGTTCCAGTGCTTCTTGTGGTGTACGTACAAATTTCACGTTGTCATCCAGCGTAATCTCCAGGCGTGCCATACTTGAGGCTATTTCTGCGCGCATACCACAGATGACCACATCGGTTCCGAGTAATCGCAGTGAGCGTACAGTCTCTGACAATGCTTCTACAACCTCTTGGCCAAAAACGGTGACCCCGGTGATATCGATAACAATAGTCTGGGCACGTTGATTGTGCACAGCATGGAGTAATCGTTCTGTCATTGCCTCTGCACGACGACTATCTACATGTCCAATAATTGGTGCAAGCAAGAGCCCGTCAGCGAGTGGTACAACTGGTGTTTCTAATGTAGAAACGAGTTCCAGCAGACTCTTCTGTTCATCAAAGCGCACCTCGATTTGCTCGGTTGCTTCCTCTATTTCTCTAGTGCGGGCTTCTGCTTCAGCTCTAGCGGCTTCTGCTCCTTTGGCATTTTCCTGGACTTGGCGTTGTAGCGCATCAGCAGTGAAACGGCTGATCATCATACCAGCTATTACAACACTGTGAACAATGATTGCCAATCCATCAGCATAAATACCTTCACCTCCAGCACGAATAAGCAGGATACTATATATTGTGACCATGCTCAAGAAGATTTCAGCTGGACCCGTTAAAATCATAGCTATAATCGGTGGTATAAATATTCCAACAGCGAATTGTTGTGAAAGAAAGGGTTCTTGTATTTCAAATGCTGCTAAAAGAGTATTGAGGAGAATAAGACTGTGTCGAGCATAACCCCAACCATATAAATAGGCAACAAGCAACACCGCTCCACCAATAGCCGAGATGGCCGCAGCAAATGTGATAGCAGAAATTTCATCTATGGCTATATTTACAAGTACAAAAATTATTCCACCAACAATATTAAGAATAAGCGTAGCAATTGTAACACGATGTCGTATTGTTGCTGTTGCATCATTATGCATATATCTCTCCTGCTACTGATTAGTCATGTCAGTGTGAGTTTCTGGCATCCAGAAGCCTAGTTTGTGTTTTTGTCCAATACCAAGAATATAACCATTCAATGTTTGAGCGGCTAATGTAAGCTCTCGCTGCGAAGTTTCGTCCAAAAAATATTCTCGATTACCTTTTGTCGTACGTAAGTATAAATGATCATAGATAATTTTGCGCCAATCATTTAGTGTCAATTGAACTGGAGAAGTTGCAGACCAATAACAATCTTCTGAGCCACTAATGAATGGTGGTCGAAACACATCCAAACGTGGACGCCCAGAGCCAATATAGAATGACAGTTTAGGAATGTCTTCTCCATAAAATGCCTGAGTCAATTCTGCTTGAGTTGGTGCTCTCCCCAACTGGGTTCCAAGTTGATATCCTAAATGTGCCTCCTCAGTTGCCATGTTTGTCCAATCCCCTCGAAAGAAATATATAAGACGAGGACCATATCTTGTTTGTGTCTCTTCGGTTAACCGCTGAAAGTCTATGGGTAAGGAGGGTATATCAAGCGCTCTTCCAAGCGTGATCATATCTCCAATAGCACGAACACGAAGTTGACGCTGATCATACCATCTGCGTCGATTGTCACTGTGTACCAACCCCTGAATAGTTCGTTTTGCATATGATTGGTAGCAATTCCCGCGGTTTGTAGGAACATAGCTTATGTCAATAATTATTTTAACACCCATATCATACAGTTGATTAAATATTTGACGTTGTTGCTTTTCAAGCCATTGAAAGTACGATGCTACATCACTTTTGTCTGTTAGCTTTCCATGTTGTGCAAGATATGCGCGTCTGGTACCTCCAAGTGCAATAGCCCAACAGGTCGATCCTGCATTGTGTAATAGTGTAGCTATTTGCTTATTATCAAATGAAAGAAAGGTCGAGAGATCCATATACTTATGTTCTCACACATATATACTTAACTGCTTGTGTTGTATATTTTCTGCTAGTTGTTGGGCTGCATAGATAGCGCTGGCAACTACCTGATGGGGTAAATATAAGCTCTTACCGATCCACTGGGCTGGCCAAGGTTGATAGTACAATCGTTTGAGTGCTGTAGCTCCAGAAGAAATACTTTGCCAATTTAATGTAGGTGTGGTGAGACAAAGTGCAAGTAATGCATAGGATGTTTCTTCTGCAGTACCCTCCTTGTATCCCCATGAACCATCTACTCGCTGATGTTCCAAAAGTGTTTGAGTAAGTTTCTGACATAATGTCGTATCTAATTCATGGGTGGCAATAATTGCCCGACTCGTTGCATAAAACGGGCTGACATGCCATTTATCTGTTAATAATCCATTTGATTGTTGCAGCAAGATCTTCTTAAGAAATTGCAGCACGACGCTGATCCAGGTATCGCGTTGAGCAGATGGTGCTACAGTTCGTAATGCTAGAAGAATATGTATGTTTGCAGATACTGATGGATTAAATTCATGTGGAAAGCAGCGTGCACCATCTGAGGTCATATATGGAGCAAAAACATTAATGTCTAATTTCTTTCCACCATTACTCTGAATGACAAAACTTAGTGCGGTATCATCTGCGTCAACAATGGGGAAATCATCTGAAAAACTAGCGCCTTTAGTAGTCCAAGAACGAATGACCTGATTGCGTAAATTTTGAGCTTTCCTACTATAACCTTGACCAACAAGGTCAAGATACCAACACTGCCAAGCAGCATTGAAAGTGTGAAGTGGATGAACTGCTGGAATACCACCTTTATTCAATGATGCAAGCCATGTAAGGTGTTTCCTCAATACTAAGTGGTCTGGGTCTTGCATCAGGTATCCTGCTGCCGCTGATGGAGAGGCAAACATTGAACCATATGTTGAAACCCAATGGGCGGTTTCGAGAGGTATATCATCCAAGGATTCAAGTGAGAAGATACTGGTATGCAGTGTTCTTGATTTGAGACGTTGAATTCGGCGATGACGTTCATCAGGTAAGGTATCTAATGGAACAGGTAAGCCTCTGTGGTAACACCAATCGAGGAGTGCAGGAGCAATAAGTTCAAAAGCAACAGTCTCGTGATCGTCATCTTTTAGTCTTGCAAGTAAGTTTGGAATTTGTGTTACTGCTCGCTCAATAGTATCTGATGCGATCTGTGCCTGATAAAGGCAACGAATAGCAGCAAGGGTATTAACTAGCCGATCATAGGCATGCCAATAGCGCGATCCCCATGTTCCATCGCTATCTTGTTGAGTAACTAGCCAGTCAAAAATATGAGGAAAAGAAGGTGTATTATCTGAGTTGTTTAGACATCCAACGATAGCAGTATCATAAACAACAGGATCAACAGTTGGCATCTGCCATTTTTTTGCTGCTTTAACATGATCTATGTGAGTAAAGGTTCTTTTCATTAACTGCGGGTTCCTCTTACAATGTACTATAATATTAAGTCTTAGAGATAGGCAATCAAATTAAAGCACCTTCGCACTCTATCTTGTTCGTTCTGGGAACACAGGTATCCTTCTTAACTAAATAGGACACTCAATAATGATGTTCTACGGGTTAAAAAATATACAAAGAGCAAATAGTTTCCATGACATTATACCCTAGTTACGATGTGACGACTAGCCTGATATCATAAATTTACTCTACAATTGCTGCCAAAAAGAAACCGTGTGTCTATATTTGATGTCTGATTACGTGGTAAACTCGTCGCAATCTTGGATCTACGTTATCTATGGGGTCTATAGACTGAACCTAACAATAGCGAAAGGGAAGGTGTTGGCAACAAATTATCATATCTTAGTCGTAGATGATGATGTGTCGATATGTTCATTATTGCGCCTCTTCTTTAGTCGCTCTGGTTACACGGTTTCCGAGGCTCACGATGGCATAGATGGTCTTGAAATTGCGCGGCAGTATCAGCCAGATCTTATTATGAGCGATACACACATGCCACGGATGGGTGGCATCGAGATGGCCGAGGCATTACGGGCTGATCCACACTTTGTAGCTATTCCTATTATCTTATTGACAGGGAGTGTTGATATTTCTGTGGTGAGGAATATGACAATGCATTTTGATGCAGTCATTGCTAAACCATTTCAGTTTGCACAGTTGAACCAAACAGTGACAGCTCTTCTTGGATGAGCAGGAGAGCGCAAACGGTGATGATCGTGTAGAGAGACCGTTCCGTTTGTTGTGTGATAAGTGCGAAGGTACGGATGCATACACCCGCACCTTTTGTATGTTTATAGTCCACGTATAAATGCTTGAAACATAGTACGTTCATCTATATTAAGTATGACCTGTGCATTATCAGGTCGTCGAGCGAGAATAGCACCAATTGCTGCTGCTTGATCAAAATCGGGATCGGTGATAGCACGTTCCGCCAGCGCTGAAAGTTCAGCATCATCAGCAATCATTGGAACTTTATCAAATGCATTCGTCTCAATCACCGTTTGTCCACGTGTAATATCGTCATTTTCGACCGAGTCCACAAGTGCTGATGTTGTTGGTCCTAATTGTGGTTGCAATGCCAGAATAGCAGCAACTGCGTCGGGAATAGCTGCTGTCCCTGTTTCTTCTTGTATCTGAAGGAAATATTGTTGTAATGGCACAGAGAGAAATTCTCCTACTAGACCAAATCGTCGTTCAAAAACGCGGGGGAAGCTGTCAACGGATACTTGTAACTGCTCAAAAGCCTCAAGTGGCACCAGAGTCAGATCTATATCGCTCTCCAGAACTATAGTCAGTGCCTGTGGATCAATAAATGCGTTTGTTTCCGCCACAGGAGTACGGTTCCCACCATTCTGTGCGCCTATAAGTGCAAGGATCTTTACGTTCGCCAGATCTTCTGGATACTGTTCAATAGCTTGAGCAACATTGGTCAATGGACCAAGCGTGAGCAGCGTCATATCTGGATTCTGGCGTGCTGCCTCAGCGATAGCAGCAGGCGCATCGGTTGGTAAAGCACTCAAGTCTTGTGGTTGTTGGGCTCCCCAGACTCCATCAGGTCCGTGTACAAAAACACCAACACGTGAGAGAGGAAATTCAAGTGGTGCCGCAGCACCAATCGTTACGGGGATGTCTGTACGTTCTGCAACGTCTAAAAGCGAAAGCGTGTTTCGTGTCGCGTCTTCAACTGTAGTATTCCCTGCTACCGTGCTTATACCTACAATATTGGCAGACGGTTCCTCAAGGAGCCATGCAATCGCAACTGCATCATCAACACCAGGATCAGCATCGATAAAAATATGTGTGCTTGTGTTACTCTGTGCAGCATTGCCGAGTGGTAGCAAGATGAACGTTGTAAGACCAATGATTATGATCATGAGAACGCGGACGAGTACTCGCATGGTATGAACTCCTTCGTGGCAAATGGTGGAACCTACTATAATAAACGATTAATAGCGAAAAAAGTTTCTGTATTTGAATTCATACTTCTAATGACCGCTTCAAGATTTTTGTAAAGTATTTTGCTGGAAAAAAATATGATTTTGAAGATAAAGAGGCTAAAATGGTTTAGAAAGTTGCTGCTTATGTCGAACACGCTTACAGTAGTTTTAAGAATGTATTTAGGTGGGTGATTGTGACAATTTTGTGATAATCGCAGTATTGTAATCGATTATGAGATTGACTTGGTATTGTTAACACCTCTTAAAAAAGCTACTCTTTTTCTATACTGAGAAACACTAGTTTTATACACAAAGAAAATTGCCCTAAAACTCTTCTGGCTAGAACAAAAGCTACTCTTCTTCGATTAACGGCTGAAATTTGACAATGCTGACCGTAACATCTTGGTTCACAGCATGACAGCTACTCCCTTGATATATGATCTTTTGAGGATATCCAAAATGTTCATTGTAGTGAACACGTGGTGGTGGCGCAGCACAAGAATGTAGCCAACGCGCCAGCAGTGGATGATAGCGTGCAATCTGATCTCGCCATCCAGTGGGTAGTTGCGATAGTCCTTCAATCAGACGAAATTGGTTGTCGACAGAAATAAAATAGTTCATGCTGGGCTTGGGAATGGGGACTAGCGGTGCGCCTGTCTCAAGATTGGTTCCACCCACAATACGATTGTTTTCTATCTGGGCCAGAACGTGTCCACTACTCCAATCGCTATTCCATGTCAACTCCATCTCATACTGTACGGGTTTTCTCTGTTCCCAGCGCTGCGCCGCCTGGCTATGTGGCACTCCCGAAAATGGCAACAACGCAACCACCAAACCTACCGCACAGGCAATAACCATAAGACTAAAACCAACAATGAAAGTACGCATCAACCATAATGGCATGGTGGGACACTCCTTGTTTAGTTAGAGGATGGCTTGCCACTATTAACGGTTCTATGAATGTCTGAACTGTACCAGATAGATTAATCTGACATAAATCACGGTTGGGCTTCTATACTATTATTATATGGTATACTGGGAATGTCTAACCTTATTGAAGGTTAGAATACCGAAAAAACATTTGTATGTCAAGCCTTTCCAAAATCATGTCCTAATTGCAGGAGTACAGTTAAGTATATGGCTACTGTGAACACGTGCGTACATGATGTGCGGTTAGTTGGTGGTCGTTTGTGTCTCGATTTTGTCAACACGGTTGATAGTCACTTGAAATCTGTTCCCAAAGAATATTTGAAGTGTTATAGCGACCTTGTGGTCTGGTCTGTTCGGTTATATGCGCTGAACCAGGAGAGAGGTGATTATCTTATACAAGTAGCAGCCCAGCGACCAGTGGAAGCTAATGCGATCATTGAACACGCTAAGAGCCTTCGTAGTGCTTTGTATCGTATTTTTTCCGCGCTCATTCACAGACACAAACCACTAGATAATGATCTTGATATCGTGAATGGTGCTCTTGTAGCTGCCCCATATCGCTCTCGAATCCTTGCCAGTGCAAATGGATTTGTCTGGGGATACGCAGACGAATCACAGGCACTTGATCAGCCACTCTGGCAGGTTCTCTGGTCTGCTGTCGATCTCCTAACAAGTGCTGAGTGTCAGTTGGTTTGTCAGTGTGCAGGCGAAGGGTGTAGCTGGCTTTTTCTCGATACCAGCCGTACCCATAGTCGTCGTTGGTGCTCAATGGCGGATTGTGGCAATCGTTTCAAAGCCCAACGTCATTATGCACGTCACTACAAAAAATTATAACCATCTATACAGTTAGAATAGAGATTTTAAACATATATCTTATAATGGCTTGAAGCATCATCAGTTTAGCTGTGAAATGAGGGAGTCTATGGATCTGGGTCTTCAACCACTGCTCGAATATGATCTCAAAGATACGGTTGCCTTGTTGAATAATGGCTTTACCGACTATTTTGTTAATATCCAATTTAGTATTGCAACCTTTTTACATATGGTCATGCAGGATGGCATTGATGTGAACAGTAGTCGCGTCGTGCTTGGTGAGGGTAATGCGGTAGGGATCGCCCTTATCGCACGACGTGGTTGGTCGAGTCGTCTTGCTGCGATGGCCATTGTACCTGAAGCGCGTGGCAAAGGTGTTGGGCGTTGGTTCCTGCCACAACTCCTAGCGGAATCACGTGCACGAGGTGAACGACGGATGGTGTTAGAAGTCATTGAGCAGAATATGGCTGGTGTGCGCTTATACCAGAGCGGTGGATTTCAGATTCAGAGGCGGTTGGTAGGCTACAATGCGTCGCAAAACCTGGCAGGAACAAAGGCCGTGTTAGAAGAGGTTGATATCCATGACGTTGCTGGATTAGTGACAACTCATGGTTTACCAGATCTACCGTGGCAGATCTCTGGTGAGAGTATGGCCTCTATTGCACCACCACACAGAGCCTTTCGCCTAGACTCGGCATACGCGATCATCTCTGATCCGAGTGCTCCTGTTATTGCAATTTGCTCCATCATCGTGCAACCAAAAGCACGCCGATCTGGTCAGGCCACGCGGCTTCTTCAAGCACTTGCAGCTGCCTACCCTCAGCGGCAGTGGAAAGTGCTGATGGTTTGTCCTGAAGAGATAGGTGGCCTCTTCGAGAAAGCAGGTTTTGCACGTGAGCAGTTAGCACAATTCCAGATGGCAGTCGCTATGGGGCATTGAACACGCTACCCACACGCTATTTTACAATTTGTTATGCTTCCAGAATATGAACTTTAGGAATCGCTTTCTTCAATCACCTGATAGAGGGTGTTCTCTCTAAAACCTGTGAGGTATAGTTCACCGCTTTCATCCTCACCGAATGACGAGATGCTGAGGTTGCTAGACAGAATCTCAGCCTGTTCCCACGTGCCCGGTGTTGTTTCGCGCAATGCCCACATACGACCACTACAGTAATCACCAAAGATGTAGGAACCTTGCATGTTTGCGAATGTATCCCCCCGATACACATACCCGCCGGTGACAGAACAGCCCAGATCGTGTGAGTATTCAGCAATAGGTGGCACAAATTGATCGAGATCACAGGTAGCATTTTGAAAACAGTTGTATCCCTCGGTGACATTCCAGCCATAGTTTTCGCCACCAGTGCTGCTTGCACGTTGTATATGCACCTCTTCAAAGGCGTTTTGCCCTACATCAGCAATATACAGATCACCATTAGTGCGATCAAACGAGAAACGCCATGGGTTTCGTACGCCCAATGCCCAGATCTCGTCCTCTGCTTCGTTGGTGTTGATCCAAGGGTTGTCGGCGGGAATAGCGTATGGTTCACCATTATCAACATCAAGCCGCAGGATTTTGCCAAGGAGTGAGTTAAGGTTCTGGGCGTAGTTCTGTGGGTCGTCGGCAGCACCACCATCACCCATGCCAATGTAGAGATAGCCATCTGGTCCAAATTTCACGAGACCACCATTATGATTTGGGTAAGGCTGCTCAATGGTGAGTAACACCATTTCTGTGCCAGGATCGACGGTGTCGCCATTCGCTTCGAAGCGCGCTATCACCGTGTGTCCCATCTGATTAGTGTAATTGACGAAGAGTTGATTGTTTTGTGCATAATTGGGATGAAATGCGACACTCAGTAGACCTTGCTCACTGGCCCGTGAACCGACACGTTCGGTAATATCGAGAAATGGTGTTGCTGCAGGGGTGTTATCGCGTAGGAGCATAATGCGCCCGGCCTTTTCAACCACAAACATACGGTTGCTACCATCTCCGGCGTGTGTGACGTACAGTGGACGATCCAGATCGGTGACGATTGGTTCCAGATTGATGCGGAGCTCTTTCAGACTACCAAGTGCTGCGACTTCTGGCTCATCAGTTGGTTCCTCGGTTGTGGACGGAGTGCGCGGAGATGCTGCTTCAGTATCGGTTGTCGGCTCTGGAGCGATGGTTGCTTGTGGTGCTTCAACTTCGGCAGGATTAGTGGGAATAACTCTGACTTCAGACGAAGGTTGTCCCTGAGTGGCGCCTCCGCTTCCACAGGCTGCAAGCAGGAATACACTCACCAGTAACACTATAAACATGTTCGCAAAACGCATGGACGCCTCATTAACAATTTAGTACATAGTAGAAATAGCTGTCCCAAAGAGGACATATGCTCCATGATACGCAATAGTGTGCCGATTAGACGCACTACAGGGGTAATCCTTATTGAAGCCTCAGAAATAGGTTTAGTAATCTTCCAGGCGTTCGTTGAGGCGTTGTTTGCGTTCGGCGGTTGCTTGTGCCGCAGCTTCTGCTTGCGCCTGTTGCTCCTCCGGTGTTGTGCCAATCGGTAAGTTCAGATCGTCGAGTTTCTCTCCAACATAGGTCCGCGCAGAGTTTAAACGTTTACGACCTGTGACGCTTCCTTTCCGAATGGCATCCCAGCCCATAACGAATAAATCCATGATCACTATCCCAAGTACGTTGAATAATGCTTGATACGGTGACCAGGCTAATTCAGCAGAGACTGACACGATCAAGGAGCGAAAGTAGGGTGAGGTGACAAGTTGAATGATCAACGCAATGAAATAGATGCCAATCCAGATGTGTGGGCGCTTCCCCCAACGTAAGACAGAAATAATTCGTGGGGCAAAGGGCAAAAAGTAACAGATAATGACATTGACAAATGCGAGGCCAAATCCAATAAAAAGGTTGGCAATAGCTTGATTGGCGAGGGCATTCATACGATTGTGTCAGGCTAATAGCGCCTGCCTCCTGTCAGTGGGTTGTTGGAGTAACGATTGTTGCTAACCCCACAACCAATTGCGGAAATGACTGGGTAAGGTAGTGCTGTTTTGCTGGGCTATAGCGGTCCCACTCAGCTTGAAGGTGTCGCCACTGCCGATGTGTCTGGAGCACATAATCGTAGCGAACAAAGCGTGCCAGCAAATTGCTTGCGACAGTGATGCTACGATTGGGGGCTGAGAGAGCCCACTTTGCCTCAACTGATAGGCGACTGGGATCAAATGAACCTCCTGCCGCCAGGTGTTGCTGCAAGGTGTTGAGTTCCCAATACACCTTTGGAAGCATGGCCTGGGCCTTGCTGCTGCGTTCAAGTTGGCGTCGCTGAGCAGTGGCAGTGGCAGCGATACCTGGCTCGTTGGCAGTAAGGAGTGTGTCGAGAATCAGGTTATTCAAACGTCTTTTGAGCAAGGCACTTTCGGGCGAATAGCGCAAAAATCCGCCGTTGTGAAGCGCGCCCACCACGAGTGGATCACCAATTTCGAGCGCAACTACCGGAAGATCATGGAGGATATCTGGTCGTGTTGCTACGACGATAGGATCTTGTTTTTGGCCGGTATGTGGTCGAAATACATAGACGGCTCCATCAACTTCAGCCCATAGTGAGCCAATGGTACGTTGTAGACGTGGTGGTATGGGGCGCCGGCGGGGATCACCGATATCTTGAGCAAGTGCGAGCATTTTATCGATGTAGTGCTCGTTGAGCAAGCGCGCCTGTTCGTTAAGCCCTCCGGCAAGTTCCAGCAATTCGGAACTTTTTGTAAGGATTTGTGAGGGTGTCTCAATCCGTACCTTGACCGATTGAATGCCAAGGACATCTACCGCATTGTGACAGAAGGTGAGACCATTGTCGAACTCCACCACAACCGACTCGTGCTCAATCAGGTTGAGCAGGGTTGGCCGTGCATCTCGATACACCTTTTCGATCAACGGCGCTTCGTAGGAAAAGCGTTGGTAAAGCACTGGTACAGTAGCTTGATCAGTTGAGAGAATAATAGCGTAACGCAATGCATTGTTACCGAGATAGTCATTGCCAAGCAGCGCCGCCAACTGCGGACTCCAACCAAGACGGTCTATGTCGAATTCGTCGAGAGGACAATCGAGATTGCGAATGTGGTGTAACGCCTGAGCATAACGCTCAGTGAGATGTCCCCGAACACGCAGAAGTGATTCGTTACGAGGGTGTCTGGTCATCGCTACGCCGCTTCTCCTGATGATGGTATCATCAAATCACGAGCTGCCATTTGCGCCTCAAGATCAGCCGCTAGCCGTTGCGTTTTTTGTACTTTGGCTTCCGAAGCATAGCGTTGCTCAGAATGGAAATACTGTTCAAGGGCTGCGGCAATCATTTCTCCCGTAATGGGTCGGTAGAGCGTTTTGAGCAGATTGACCTTCTCGTTGTAGGAGCGGTTAAGAAAGACCGTGGGATCGCTCAACCATGTTTCAGGGATGTCGAAATCGGCGCTTTCGGCCAACAATCTCTGTGTCACACTCTCGATAGGTCGACCAGTGAAGCGAGGATCTTTTTGTTTGAACTCGATGCAGAGTTCGCCCAGTTCGCGCCAACTAAGCTGTTGCTTGCTATTTCTGGGGAGCAGTGAGCGTACTAGATTGAGGCCATTTGTGGTGTTGGGTTGCGCGTTGATGCTCTTTGGGACTGCTACGCTGTTACCACCTGCCTGTACAAGCCCGTGCTGGAGCTGTTTGGTAAGCTTTACCTGAAGTAAATTGACATAATCATCCCAGGTTTCTGGCCCAGCGATCAGTTCACGCTGGTGGAAGCGCTGTCGTAAAGCGGAATCTGTGGCAGTCGGCTCATTCGTTGCGGCATAGGTCTGTGCGTTGCCAGTGTGAACGGTGAATGCACCATCAAGGAATTGCATCGTAATATTGAGGACATCCTTGTCGGCGCCGCCCATGCCGGGATCACCGCGTGAAAGCAACAGGAGATCGATGTCATCGAAGAAGATGAGTACCAGCGCGCGTCGGTCACGCACGAGTCCTAAGCGTTCGTTGAGCAGTTTAGCGGTACGACCATAATACTCGTCTTTGATTCCTGGATCAATAGTGACAAAGTGCGTCGGGAGGCCGATTTGCTCACTGTGTTGCTTCAGACGTGTCATTGCCATACGGAAGAGCGAGGTTTTTCCTGTACCGGGGAAGCCATCAAAGAGCACGGTGCTGGGCAATCCTCCCAGTTCAAGAATGGGATTGAAGCCACGTTCCACATCGTAGAGGGCCAATCGGTCGACATAACGGAGCAGTGCACGTTTTGCATCGGTGTTCCCCACAATCTCTTCTGGTTGTACTGGCGTAAATTCAACCGTCGTAGTATCGCTCCGGGTCGCGAGGGTAAAACCACGTAGCTCCAACTCGCCAATCCGAAAGATTGCGCCGTCAACATGGGACAGGAGTTCTTCTGAATGTGCATCACCAGAGGACATCATCTGGTCACGTGCGGCAATAAAGTAGTCGCGAGTCAGATTGACCAGATCCTCCGCCGATTCAACAATTGGGTGGTCCTGAGCATCTGTTTGTGTCACGATTTTGAGATAAAAAGACAGGATCATCTTGATATCGTCGTCTGCGCCAAGGCCGACACGGAAAAAATCATCTTCTGGTTTGGGGAAGGATGCGAGTTGCTCACCTTCGGGCATTGGCAATTCGTGGACGATCAGCGCGCTCATGCCAAAAAGGGCGTAGCTCCCCAGAAATGTGGTTTGTCGCACATCGATTGTATCATTTAGCTCTCTGTATAGCTCATAGTACAGGCACAACCCGCGCCGCAACACATGCAACACATGATTGATTGGTTCATTGACGAGATAGCCACCAACACTGGGCAATTTTTGCAGTTCGGCCACAATATCATACGAGACGCCACGCATTGGGATGTTTTGCATACGAAACTCGGCGTCGTTGCGGTATGCAGCGAGATCGGCATCAGTGATAGGGTGAACATTATCTCTGGTCGTCACGACAGACGCTCCTTTGTGGTTAACATACCAAATCGCCTTCCTGGGAAACACCATATACCGTGCATGGTTGGCCTTCTTCGTCGGTATCGCCAAGATACTGTTTCATAGCCAGTGGAACAAGCAACACACGATGACAGACATTTGGCCCCACTTCCATCGGCTCACGCCCAAACAATCGATCCATGGGCATGCGTTTCGCGGCCCCAGTCGTGGCGATACGCTCAATCGTAGCTCGTAGCATAAAAGGACTGGGGCTATGTGAGGCATCAAAAATATGTTTAATAAAATCGTCGTTCTGTGTCCACTGATGGTGGTAGGGACCAATTGTGATGCGTTCAAGCGTGCGGGGGACAATCCACGGGGCTTGATTGAGCAGGCCAACTGTTTCGTGGAGTTGATGTCGTCCATTGGCAATGCTATCGATCAGCTTCATGAGATCTTTTTGTCCGCCGGTAATATGCCAGCCACTACGTTCGGTGAAGTGCAGTGTGGTGCATTCAAAGAGGTTACGACTGCGAATAATGCCTGTCCAGCTTGTGACGAAGAGTTGATCGCCACGTTTCTTACTCAAACGAAGGGTCGGCATCTGGCGGAAATCGGTTACGACGGGAGTGTTGGCAAGTTGCTCCAGATACGATCGTTCGAGCCAAAGCATCTGCTGTTTTAGTGGCCGATGTCCTCCGTAGATGGCCTCAATAGCCTGATCGATAACCTCAGCGCGTTCTGGGATGTGCGTGAGTCGTTGTTGTGCGCGCTCCCGATCCTCCTGAAGGAGCCAAAAGTCTTTGAAAGTGGGCATACCCGACTCGGTCGGATCAATTGTGAGTGGCAATGGCTCGACCTCAAGGAGTTGGCGACCATGTTTTAACGCCAGTACGGCAATTGTTACACACAGCTCCTGCAGGAAGGTCGCAGTCGTTTTCTGTGCTGCACGACTGAGATGGCCCTCCTTATACTCAGCTTCCAGCACTTTGTCGAGCCAGCATAGTCGTTGGTGGAGATCATCGCAATATGGGACGATTGCATCATCGGTAAGGTTTTGTTCAGCAGGACCAGCCCCAGCCGTCAGTAGTGGATGTCGATCAATGTTCATGTGAATATGTACCAGATTGCATCGGATAGGCGCAAAAAAGCTGCATATATTAACGTTGCTGGGCGTAGTTGTTTTCGAGTTGTTGCATGCGCTGGTCGAAGGCACCGATAATGTGTTCAAGGTGATCGGTGTATTCCTTGAGTTTTTCATCATCGATCAGTTTTCGCTCAGCCCGATCGGCTGTTTCAGCGAGAATGCCATCAACCTGTTCGGTCATAACGCGGGTCGTGCTGTCGGCGGCAAAGTTGATCGACTTATCGATGGTTGAGAAGCCTTTGATTTCGAGGGCGGTTTCCATAATTTGATAGATACCCTCAAACACATACGTGAGGTTGGCAATCTTCTCCTGCGTTTTGACCTTGTTCTGGGTCAGCGCTGCGATAGCTTGCTTGAAACCTTCCATGTGAGCACGCACGATTGGTTGGGACTCTTTGGCGTTTTTGAGAATTTCAAAGTATTGCGTCTCATTAATTTTGGCTTCATCAAGCTCAGTTTGCAACTGTGATCGTTCAGCCTGGAGAGGTGCGTAGGTCGATTCATCGGCGATCTGAATACGACGATCAAGCTCCGCGATCTCTTGCTCGAGGTGCTTAATCTCCTGGCGCCAATGCTCGTACTTGGGTTGAAAGTCAACCATCTTCTGAGAAAGATTGGCGTCGGTTGATTGAAGCTTGCTGTAGACTTCGGTGTTTTTGGCAATCGCGGCATTGAGCGACTCGACGGTGCCGCGTGCATAGGCCAGAATGGTCTTCATCGAGCCATCGACATTCTGTTTACGGACACGCTGTACGGTAAGTTGGCGTGCCCAACGTTTATTGAAGCGTCCAACCAACCGCTCGATGGTGGTAGCATCTTTCAGAGTAGTAACACTACGGCCCAGGTCGTCGAGT
The DNA here is from genome assembly GCA_013122435.1 of Chloroflexi bacterium AL-N1. Classification (GTDB taxonomy): domain Bacteria; phylum Chloroflexota; class Chloroflexia; order Chloroflexales; family Roseiflexaceae; genus AL-N1. The sequence goes on along the minus strand of WYDT01000038.1, from coordinate 17,001 downwards.
TCGCCTGTGAGATCTTCGATTAACGTCTGGAGATCCGAGGTATATTGTCGCCCACTACTAATGGCTGAATCCATCTTACTCAAGTCAGCAACCGTAGATTGATCATGCTCTTTGGTGCTGGTAAGACGTTCAATGGTTGCCTGGTAATCAGAGACATGGGCGTCAATCTCCTGCTCAAGCTGAAGTTCCTTAGCTCGAACGGTTTTGATCCGTGCCGCATGCTCTTTACCACTACGGGTTTTGCTCAAGATGTGCTCATCGACCATATAACTATCCTTCTATCATAATATTTGATTGTGGATTGTCTGAGGATGGCTAACAACATTAGAGATAATAATGGACTCTCGTTGGGTTTAATGCACAGTTTAATCGGGTGCAGTGTAGCAGTGCTGTCAAGACGTTTAGTAGCTAATTGTTATTGTTAGTACTGAGGTATAGCCTAGCCATTATCCATCAACGTAAACAAATATTTGATTGGAAACAGGGTTTGAAGTTTGTGATAGACTTATGAGGAATCCAATTGGCACATCAAATTGTTATGAAATCGATTACATTGCTGATGACTCTTTGATCTGGATAATCCTATGTCAGAATATTTTCTCTTTGTTTCTTCATTACTCCTGTGCTTTTAATATCAATAGGAGGACACAAACCAAAGAAACTATTGAAAAAATGACACATTAAGTTGCGAGACATTATGCCAACAAGAGTGTAAGACTGTTACAATTTTCACGAATAGCTGTTAAGTATCTCAATAAGGAGATCCCATGGAAGTCCCTGCATATGTAAAAAATGATAGACTACGCACCTGGGTTCAGGAAATGGTTGATTTGTGTCAACCGAACGATGTCCACTGGTGTGATGGCTCCCAGGCAGAGTATGATATGCTCTGTAACCAGATGGTGGAGAGTGGAACATTTATTCGTCTCAATAGCGAAAAGCGACCGAACAGTTTTCTGGCTCGTTCTGATCCAGAAGATGTTGCTCGTGTCGAAGACAGAACCTTCATCTGTAGTATCAGCAAAAATGATGCTGGCCCAACGAACAACTGGATGCACCCCAAAGAGATGAAGGCGACTTTGACACCTTTGTTTGAAGGCTCAATGCGTGGCCGCACGATGTATGTCATTCCTTTCAGCATGGGGCCACTCGGTTCACCTATCGCTCACATTGGTGTGGAGATTACTGATTCCCCCTACGTAGTTACGAACATGCGGATTATGACACGTATGGGTCGTGAGGTTCTGGATGTCTTGGGAGATAATGCCTTTGTGCATTGTCTACACTCCGTCGGTTACCCATTGGCAGAGGGGCAAACTGATGTTGTGTGGCCATGTAACAAAGATAACAAATACATCGTCCACTTCCCTGAAGAACGATCAATCTGGTCCTATGGCAGTGGATATGGCGGCAACGCACTTCTTGGCAAGAAATGTTTTGCGCTCCGGATTGCCTCAGTTCTCGCACGTGATGAAGGCTGGTTGGCTGAGCATATGCTCATTTTAGGTGTTGAGTCGCCTGAAGGTGAAAAGACGTATGTGGCGGCGGCCTTCCCAAGTGCCTGTGGGAAAACCAATTTTGCCATGTTGATCCCACCCAAAGCATTTGATGGTTGGAAAATCACCACGGTTGGTGATGATATTGCATGGATCAAGTCTGCTCCTGATGGCAAACTTTACGCAATTAACCCTGAAGCTGGCTTCTTTGGTGTTGCGCCAGGCACATCATACAAATCGAATCCCAATGCGATGGACTCGATCAAAGAGAACTGCATTTTCACCAATGTGGCGCTTACCCCTGATGGTGATGTATGGTGGGAAGGTATGACTGATGAGCCGCCCGCAAAACTCACTGACTGGACCAGCCAGGAATGGACACCTGATTGTGGTCGTAAAGCAGCGCACCCCAATGCCCGTTTCACTGCACCGATCATTCAGTGTCCTTCGATTGATGCTGAATATGATAATCCTCAGGGTGTGCCGGTGTCCGCATTCATCTTTGGTGGTCGACGTAGTAATGTAGTTCCGCTGGTATATCAAGCATTCAATTGGAACTATGGTGTCTATGCTGCCGCAACAATGGGTTCTGAGATGACCGCAGCAGCGGCTGGCACAATCGGCAAAGTACGACGTGATCCGTTTGCGATGCTGCCCTTCAGTGGGTACCATATGGCTGATTACTTTAACCATTGGTTGCAGTTTGGCCGTACGATCCACAACCCTCCGCGCATCTTTAGCGTGAACTGGTTCCGCAAAGACGAAGAAGGTAACTTCCTATGGCCCGGCTTTGGTGAAAATATGCGTATTCTCAAGTGGATTGTTGAGCGCGCCCGTGGCCATGCGGTAAGTATTGAAAGCCCATTAGGTTGGGTCCCACGTTATGAAGATATTGAGTGGGAAGGACTTGATTTTACTGAGGAACAGTTTGATGCACTTATGTCGACAGATCGCGATGTGTGGCAACAGGAGATTGTGTCACACGATGAGCTCTTCATTAAGTTGTATGATCGTTTACCCAAAGAAATGATCTATCTCCGTGAGCTGATCCTCTCAAGTCTCTGGCGTGCACCAGAACACTGGGGTCTAGCGCACGAATAGGGTCATGTGCTATAATGCAAAGGCTTAGGTACTTAGCGTGACGTACGTCACCCCAAATATGAGCTGTATGCCAAGAGGTATACGGCTCATATGGTTATAACCACTGCTTCCCTGGTAAAGAATGTGATTATTGTTTAACACAAAAATGTTGTAAATTGACATGTTTTGTGTCATGCTGTAAGAGTTGACTGGCTATTACACAACCTCGTGCATAAGAACCTGCCAGGTTTGAAGTACTGCCATTCATGTGTGGATCAACGAGACATTTCTGTGATATGCAACTGTGGGAACTACCTGGGACAAATGAGCCTAATACGGTGTTCACCTTAGCACATTTTGTGATACTATTATCTTAGATATAGATAGGTGAAGTACATATATGGCCAAGTGAGTTCCACTGTTCCTACACGTTTTGCATAGGTAATTAGGAAGGGTATATCTCGTTTGTGTTTGTTACGGTTGTTCGTACCAGTAAGACGTAAAGGTATTGAATGTCATTCATCTTCTCACATCCAGGTAACCAAGAAGGTCTGATGATAACATCTCAGTCTACTACTATGTCACAATCAACCATCCTCATTGCAATGCCTGATAATGCCTATCTATCAGGACTGGTCCAATCACTGTCGCGTGAAGGGCTTGCTATACAACGCACAACACAGGGATGTGAAGTTTTATCGTTGTATCAAAGCGCCCAACCGATACTCGTTATTCTTGCCGACGCTTTATCAGATTGCAATAGTCTTGATCTCTGTCAGGAGATTCGTAGTCAATCAGAAACCGTGCATATTATGCTGCTCAGCAATAGCCCGGACAAAGCCGTGGTCTTTTCATGTGGGGTGGATGATGTGCAATCGCTTTATACCGAACGTAATGTCCTTATTGCACGTATCGAAGCACACCTACGACGTATCGGATATAATCAACAGTTGTCTTGTATGTAAAAAAGACATGCGTTTTGAGGAAGTCTGGGATTTTTTGAAGTAGTATTACATGTTTATAATAAAAGAGCGTGGTATAACACACGCTCTTTTTCGTGCCATTGTCCGTGTAAATAGCCGTTAAATCACGACATCTAACCGATCAGCTACGGAGAAGATGTCTTTGTCACCACGACCCGAAAGGTTAATTAATATAATCTGATCAGATTGCATCGTTGGCGCCAGGCGGATAGCATCTGCAATAGCATGGGCACTTTCCAGGGCTGGAATAATACCTTCCCAGCGTGAAAGTATTTGAAACCCTTCTAATGCTTCATCATCAGTAACAGAGGTATAAAAGGCACGCTCTTCATCGTGGAGTTGTGCGTGTTCCGGACCAACTGCTGCATAGTCTAAACCGGCTGAAATGCTATGTGTTCCAGCAATCTGTCCGTTGTCATTTTGTAGAACGTATGAGAGCGTGCCCTGGAAGACTCCGACTTTCCCACCATTGAAGCGTGCAGCATGTTCGCCAAGATCGTTACTGCGACCTCCCGCTTCGATACCCCGCAGATCAACGTTTTCATCGTCAACAAAGCCACTGAATATGCCAATCGCATTACTGCCGCCACCTACACATGCAATAACCACGTCAGGCAATTGTCCAACAGTATCCAGCATTTGTTGACGCGCTTCACGTCCGATAACGCTTTGGAAATCGCGCACCATAGTGGGGTATGGGTGTGGCCCAAGTGCAGAACCAAGCAGATAATAACTATCGGGATGTGAAACCCAATCGCGCATTGCCTCATTCACTGCATCTTTGAGTGTCTGGCTTCCAGTATTGACACTTTGTACATCGGCGCCCATCAAGCGCATCCGAAACACGTTTGGTTTTTGTCGTTCCATATCTTCAGCGCCCATGTAGACAACACAGTCTAGGCCAAGCATGGAGCATACAGCGGCAGTAGCAACCCCATGTTGGCCTGCACCTGTCTCAGCGATTATACGCGTCTTTCCCATCCGTTTCGCTAGCAGACCTTGCCCCAACGCATTGTTGATTTTGTGGGCACCTGTGTGTGCCAGATCTTCACGTTTGAGATACACCTGTGCGCCACCCAAACGTGTTGATAGTTGTGTTGCATGGGTAAGTGGGGTTGGCCGTCCTGTGTAGGTATGATGAAGCCGATCAAGTTCTTCCCAGAATGATGGATCTTCACACACCTGCACATAAGCTGTCTTTAACTCTGAAACCGTTGCTGCGAGTGTCTCTGGGATAAAACTTCCCCCATATATACCGAATCTTCCAGGTTGTGTAACTGTCTCTGTCACCATATGCGTTCTCTTTTTGCTCTAGTGTTGTGTTTTAAGATCTAATTGACGTGTTCCATATGTCAGAACTTTGGTTGCAATTTGCGGTACAGTTTCACCTGCAGAAAGTGCATCAACCTGGTTACGGAATACCTCTGCTAACGCCATTTCATGGAGTTCATCCAACCATGTGGAGGCTATGCGAAGCAGGCGTATGGCTTCCTGTGAGTTTCGCCGATCAAGTGCTGCTTGTGCACGTGTTTGCATGCGGTAGACTGTTGCACGCGATGCTGCATCCAGAATGGCATCTGGTAGTATCACTGGAGTGGATTGATACCGCATCTTGATCGGCATTTCTGTTAAGGTCAAACGCTCCGATTCTATCCTTATATTTGCGAGAGTGTCTTGCCGCTCTGATACATCAGGAGCAATAAGCAGTTCGAACAGCAATTTAATAGGCTGGTCTTGTAGCAGGTTGCCTACCACTATTGACTCAGAGGAGGTTGGGTGTTCAAAAATCTGGGTTAATGTAGGATAGATACGGGTAACTCGATAGAGCGTGATGCCATGTGCGGGGAAAACAGATAATGAAAGGGAGCGTGCGGCGACTGAACGAACGAGATTAAGTTCTTCCGCAATACTTTGAGGGATAGTCCTTATGCTGTTGAGAAATACAGCCCGTCCACCGCTGTAATCAGCCAGGGATGCAAGCAGATGTTCGTGAAATTCGCTCCCAAGACCGACTGTGCTGATCGCAATACCTTCGGCTGCTGCTTCACGTGCCAACTGTAAGCAGACATCTGTGTGTTCGGTAAAGCCATCAGTGAGCAAGAGCACATACTCCACACGGCGATCATCCCGTCCATAGCGTATCTCTTGCAAGGCCAGTCGCATACCTTGTGCCAGATCGGTCTGATTGCCAAGTTTTGTATGTTGGAGATCAGAGATACCTTCCACCAGACGTACACGATCACTGCCTGACGTGCTTGGTACAAGCGTAGTCGCATCTTCCGCACAGGCAATTAAGATAAAGCGATCTTGCTGATCAAGATGTTCAACCACCGTATGTAGTGCATGTGCTACATAATCAAGTGCACTGCGTGATGCAGCACGAATATCGGGAGGCACTGGACCGCTCAATTGCCACACAGGAACACCATCGACTAACGTTTCCTGTACAGTGCCACGCTGAACGAGTTGGCGGAATTGGTCCTCGTCAACTATGGGGATACGCATAGAGCGACTTGCATCTGCAACCAATGCCCAGTTTACTGGATGTGCATGATGTCCGGTTGGATGGTTAATTGATAGCAACGCATAGCAGAGTTGTATCGTTGATGAACGACAGACAACAACTGGATCTGGTGTGAATGTTACGGTTATACTTGACATAAAAAGATTATACTGGGCCAAGAATGTTCCAGCTATGGAGTTAGGTTACTTGATACTATACCACGTCCGGCAGCCAGAATGTGTTCTACGACACCTGCTGGACCCATCTGTTCTTCAAGCTCCAACACATTCTCCATAAAAACACGATAGGGATGTGACGACTGAAGCATGCGTTGTGCGGTTTTGGTACAACCAAGATAGAGTAAGTGGTGATAGGCAACCCACTCTGCGAATCCTTCACGCAATTCATCGTCTTCAAGTAAAGGACATGTCTCTCCCTGCCACGCATGAGCATATTCATGTGCAACAACAGTACGAAACGTAATGCGTGGGAGACCATACAACAAGTAGATGACACGCAAGCTCCCTTGCCGTCGGTAAAGCCCCAGTGTTTTCTCTTCAGGTGGGTATACTGCACCCATTGCGCGTATTTCTGCCATAGTGGGCTCATCAACAAGCCGAAATGCCACGCCAACCCGTAGTGTCAACTGTAGCTGTGCAATAATGGAACCAACCGTCTCTTCGTAGAGCTTTTGCGCTTCAGTTGCGTCGTATACAGCAGTTTGATGACATGAAGAACAAAGATTACGTCCATCATGCAATAACCAGGACTCATTGTCTACTGGTGAAGAACATATATCGCAACGTGGGCGGTTGGTGATACAGTCAGAACAGTAGCGTTTCGAGCGATCATGAAGATAAAAATAGCCGCCTGTGAGCAGGTTGCCACAAGTGGTACAAGTATCGTATAGGGTAGACTGAATGTGTACAGGAATAGCCTTCATAAAGCGGTTTAATATCATACTTACTGCTGTTTGTTAAAAGCATAGCATAGCCATGACTGAAACGCAACTATTCTGTGCCTGATTTTCTGCTTACAAAAACTCCATATCTTTGTATGATCAGTGTATTCGTAACTTCCTGTACCTTCATTCGGTAGCACAAATGAACTACTCTATGTTTTGAACTGATAAAGGAAAGAGATGATGCTGGCAAAAGTGTATAGTTGCGCTGTCATTGGACTAGAAGGTATCTTAGTCGAGGTTGAAGTCGATATAGCACAGGGTTTGCCAGCTTTTACCGTGGTAGGCTTAGGCGACACAGCGGTACAAGAGAGTCGGGAACGGGTTCGTGCTGCCATTCGTAACAGTGGAATCGCCTTTCCGATGAAGCGCATCACGGTAAATCTTGCACCAGCAGACCTGCGTAAGGCTGGCCCGGCCTACGATCTTTCTATTGCTATTGGTGTGTTACTCGCCTCTGAACAGGCTTTTGGCGATATCGGTGATGCGGTGCTGCTTGGTGAGTTATCGCTTGATGGCAAGCTACGACACATCGATGGAATCCTGCCCATGGTGGCTGTGGCACGCGAAGCAGGTATTCAAACTGTCTATGTACCCTACGAAGATGCACCGGAAGCAGCATTGGTTGAGAGCATGACCGTTTTTCCTGTGCGAACACTGGCAGATCTTGTAGCACACATCAACGGTCAACAACTGCTCCAGCCATATCTGGTTCAAACACGGTTTGATGAGGTTGATGTTACTTATCCAATTGATTTTCAGGAGATTCGTGGACAAGAACATGTTAAACGTGCCCTTGAAGTTGCCGCTGCCGGCTCTCATAATATTGCGATGACCGGGAGTCCTGGTGCTGGGAAGACACTGATGGCACGTGCATTAGTCTCGGTTTTACCACCAATGAGTCTGGACGAGTCAATTGAGGTAACCAAGATATATAGTGTGAGTGGACAACTCCCGAAAGATACACCTCTTATTCGCCAACGCCCCTTCTGTTCGCCACACCACACCACATCGCTGGCAGGATTGGTTGGCGGCGGTAGTCGTATCAAACCAGGTATGGTTTCCTTAGCACATCGTGGTGTGCTCTTCCTTGATGAGTTACCTGAATTTGGTCCGAAGTTAGAAGTACTCCGTCAGCCACTCGAAGATCATGTCGTCACCATCAGTCGTGCGTCTGGGAGTGTCACTTATCCAGCATCACTCATGCTCGTTAGTGCACAAAATCCCTGCATGTGCGGATTCTTCGGTGACCAGGAACGTGCATGTACGTGTACGCCCTCTGAGGTTAGCCGCTATCAACGACGTATTAGCGGACCTTTGTTGGATCGCATTGATATTCACGTCGATGTACCACGGGTTGACTACGATAAACTGAGTGGTGCACGTCCTGGTGAGGCATCATCGGCTATTCGAGAGCGGGTCTGTGCAGCCAGACAACGCCAGGTGGATCGGTTTAATGGTAGTCATGTGCTTGCCAATGCGTATATGGGTGTATCCGAGATACGAGAATATTGTGTACTCGATTCCGTAGGCCAGAGCCTCATCAAAGCGGCCATGCGCCAACTCCAACTCTCAGCTCGTAGTTACCACCGCATCCTCAAACTTGCCCGCACCATCGCAGATCTCGCTGAAACAGATGCAATCGCTCCAGCACATCTTGCGGAGGCACTCCAGTATCGACCGCGCAGGACGGAATAAGACTCCCAACGATGATAGTATTCCACAGTACCAACGCATCTGGCTGTACGGTTTGAGGATCTTTGAGCCCAAATCTATCGTTGATCGGCTAATTCTCATCAACACCTCATATTTTTCTGGCAATCTATTTGATTTTTCTCAGTTTCATACAGTATGCTTAGGTGTGAATATGACAAGTTTGGAAAGACAACCAAAACCCTGTGCTGATGAGTGCAAAAAGAAGGTGCTGTTATGTTTTCTCACACCATCTTGTTACCAATACGACCTCTCGTACGTCTAGTTACGGAAGGTAATCGTACTTAATAGCGTTCCACATTCTTGAGAAGTAAGTGTACAATGAGTAAGTATCCATAGGCTTAATATGTATCGAGACATGGAATGGAAGAGGCGAGAGGCCGTTTGGAATGTGTAAGAAGGAAAGAAGTTGATGACTCAAACTAATCACCAAATTGCTCAATCAGGTGAACGATCTGCGCCTGTTGCCAATATTATGGAACACGTCTTGTTTGAGATTAAACGTCTCATTATTGGACAAGATCGTTTGTTAGAGCGCTTACTCATTGCCTTGCTGGGGCGTGGCCATGTGTTGCTTGAAGGTGTTCCGGGGCTGGCCAAGACGGCGACGATTAAATCGCTTGCTGAGGTGGTAGGCGGTAGCTTTGGGCGTGTGCAATTTACTCCGGATCTTGTCCCTGCTGATCTCATAGGGACACGTATTTACAATGGAAAAAGTGGTGAGTTTTCAACCGAACTTGGGCCTGTTTTTGCCAACCTCCTGCTTGCTGATGAGATTAATCGGGCTCCTGCAAAGGTGCAATCGGCATTGTTAGAGGCGATGCAGGAACGTCAGGTCACTATCGGCAAAGATACTTTTCCAACCCCTGAACCGTTTTTAGTTCTCGCAACTCAGAATCCCATTGAGTCAGACGGCACGTATCCTTTGCCTGAAGCGCAGCTAGATCGTTTTCTCTTCAAAGTATTGGTTGATTATCCCAGTTATGAAGATGAAATTGTGGTGGTCAGTCGGGTGACTGGACCACCGATCAAGCTTCGTACGCTGCTTACCCCAGAGCGTTTGTTAGCCATGCAACAATTGGCGGATCAGGTTTATGTTGATCCGCGTGTCATTGCTTACGCGGCAATGTTAGTCAATGTTACACGCAAACCAGCCCAGTATGGACTGGGGCATCTAGCAAGCGCCATTATGTTTGGCGCGAGTCCCCGTGCATCGATTAACCTGGTAGTTGGTGCCCGCGGATTGGCATTCATTCGTGGACGACGCTATGTTTTACCACAGGATATCGCTGATCTCGTGCCGGATGTGCTGCGTCATCGTTTGGTTTTGAGTTATGAGGGGATTGCTAATGGGGTTACGCCAGAAATGATTGTTCATGCCTTACTTGAACGCTTTCCAGCTCCACGCATCGATCTAGGAGATCGCAATGTGGTGGCGTAAACGGTCAACCGAGACGACTGCCGAAGCTGCGCGGTATATTTCAGCAACACAAGAACTCCCGGCTGCATTTCTCAGTCGGTTGCAGTGGACGGTATTACGTCCGCTTGCCCAACATCTGGGTGGAAGCGAGCGTTCGCTGATCCATGGTCCTGGTATTGAACTATCTGAAGTACGCGAGTATCAACCAGGCGACGATATTCGACATATCGACTGGAATATTACCGCTCGTACTGATCAGCCACATATTCGTGAAGCCTATGTTGATCGTGCGCTGGATGTATGGTTGGTGCTTGACATGAGTGCATCGGTTGATTGGGGAACCGCACAGTGTCTGAAACGCGACCGCGCATTGGAATTTGCAGCGGTGATTGGACAGCTCCTTGGGCGTCATGGGAATCGGGTTGGTGCGCTACTGTTCGCTAATCAGCCACTGCCGTTTGTGCGACCAGCCAGTGGTCGTGCTCATATTTTACAGATACTCTCACGCATCCGCGAGGAACAGGCTACCCGACACAATGGTGCCACGGATCTGGCAGCCGCACTGACCCAATTTGATGTAGTGGTACGTCGTCGGGCACTGGTGATTATTATGTCGGATTTTCTGGTTCCCGATAATTGGCACCATATCATGTTGCGGCTGTCCCAGCGCCACGAGACAGTAGCAGTTCGTTTGTATGATCCCCGTGAAGCCGACCTCCCTGATGTTGGATTAGTAACGTTAGAAGACCCGGAGACCGGGAGTCAATTTGTTGCTAACACCAGTGATCGGAAGTTACGTGAACGTTTTCGCCAGGCAGCCCAAGAGCAGACAGAACAGATTCGTCAGAAGATCCTTCGTTGTGGGGTTGATTATCTTATGCTCCGTACCGACCAGGAACTCCTTCCCACAATGATGCGTTTTCTTGGGTCGCGGCGCGAGCGTCGCAGGATGCGTGGGCAACAACGAGCCGGATAGCTGTATGGAGAAGCTATGGGTGTTGAGGTGAACATCGATGACCTTTGAATGGCCTTATCTCTTAATTGGTTTGATTATCATTCCGATTTTGTGTTTGTTCTATGTTCAGGCACAACGAAAGCGACGTACGTATGCCGTGCGCTTTACCAATCTCGCACTGCTCAAAGATGTTGCTGGGCGTGGTCCTGGTATTCGCCGTCATATTCCACCGTTGCTTTACCTGTTAGGTTTGGTGGCATTGCTCACCAGTCTGGCCCGACCAATGGCGGTCATTGCCGTCCCACGTGATCAAACAACAGTGATGTTGGCAATGGACGTCTCAGGGTCCATGATTGCTGATGATCTCCTGCCAGATCGCATGACTGCTGCACAACAGGCTGCGCGAGCCTTTATTGACGCACTGCCAGAACGAGCACAGGTGGGCATCGTGAGTTTTAGTGCGAGTGCCAGTGTCAGCGCTCCACCAACCCATGATCGTACACTGGTACTGCGGGCTGTCGACAACATGTTTCCGTCTGGTGGAACGGCTATTGGTGACGGCATTGCCCTATCGCTGAACCAATTGTCACAAATACCTGTGAATGAGGATGGGACGCGTCCACCAGGTATTGTAATTGTTCTCTCCGATGGTCAGTCAACCCACGGAATTGCACCAGAAGCAGCAGCCATGCTTGCCACTGAAGAAGAAGTACCAGTTTATACGATTGGTATTGGTCAGCGTGGCGCGGTGCCGATCATTAACGGTCGCCCGGTTGCACTGGACGAGATTACGCTGGAGCGTGTTGCAGAAGCAACGGGTGGTCAGTATTTCTATGCAGCAGAGAGTGGCGAATTAGAGCGGATTTATACTGATTTAGGGACACAGATTAGCTGGGTCGAAGAGCGCACGGAGATAACATCATTGGTTAGTGCGCTAGCAATGTTCTTCTTTCTTATTGGGGGTATGTTGAGTTTGCGTTGGTTCCAACAGTTCCCATAATGATTGAGTGTAAGACCGTATGTTATCGTTTTGTGGACATATTTTCTCGTAAGAAGAATCAGGAGTGCAAGCAATGCGTATAGGTCTACAGATCCCTCATTTTAAGTGGTCGGGTAGTCCACAAAATCTCGGCACAAAGCTGATGGATATTGCTCGTACAGCAGACGACGTCGGATTTGCAAGCATCTGGGTTATGGATCACTTCTTTCAAATTGATGTGGTCGGCCCACCAGAAGATCCGATGCTTGAAGGTTATACAGTATTAGGGTTAATGGCTGGAGCAACCCAGCGAGTACAGCTTGGCTCTATGGTAACCGGGGTTATCTATCGCCATCCGGGTATCCTGGTTAAGACAGTCACCACCCTTGATGTCTTATCAGGTGGACGTGCATACCTAGGGATTGGCGCAGGCTGGTTTGAGCGTGAGGCGCGCGGTCTAGGAGTACCTTATCCATCGACAAAAGAGCGTTTTGAGCAACTCGAAGAAACTTTACAAATTACCAAACAAATGTGGTCTGATACAGTAGCTCCATATCAAGGTAAACATTTTCAATTGGCTGAAACACTAAACCAACCTCAACCACTCAGTAAACCGCATCCGCCAATTCTGATCGGAGGGTTGGGTGAGCAGAAGACATTACGAATGGTTGCTCAATATGGGGATGCCTGTAATTTGTTTGTGCGGATCGGTGAAGACATGCTCCGCCATAAAATTGATGTACTTAAACGCCATTGTGATGAACTTGAACGACCATTTGAAGATATTGAAATAACGACACTTGATATGGTACGACTTGGTTCGGGCGGCATAACACCTGCTGAGTTTGTTGAACAGTGTCGCTTATTAGCCACATTTGGCGTTCAGCATGCGATTGTTAGCTTTCCAAACGTGGATGATCTAACCCCACTAGAAGTATTTGGTCGTGAGGTTATTCCCGCAGTCGCAGAATTATAATGATGAGCGACCTTGCCTTCTAATAATGTTATAGAAGAGTGGCACAATATGTGCTACATGTTTGTAGCACATATTGTTTCATACCAGCGCTTTTTAACTTGACAATATATGCTATTCTGCACTATAAAGTAATGTATATGTTGATTTAACCTTTGTCAAGCAGTGAAGGAAGGGTTGAAGTACAGGGGAATGGGGTAATGATCAAAGGGATGTTCTTGTAGCTGGTGTATCTGTTTTACCCGAAGATTACACCTATGCATGGATCATTCTCTCGTAAAAACATAGCAATGCGATCTGGCTGATGATGAGGACGTGTTAGTATATAGTTGGAGCGTGCCTCACTCTCAAAACAACACAGAACTACAATGGGGGCCAGTATGCGATCATTTCTGCAACGTGTATGCGGAATAGCGATTCTTGGATCAACACTAACGCTTATCGGCTGTAGCGCTGATCCGCAAGCACAGGCACAGCCTGCCACAATCGATGATATTTTGCCCACTCCTCTGCCGATGCCGACAGCGATTCCCCAAGCTGAACCGATCATCCCACCTGCACCCGAGCAATCCATCCAACTCGCCGAGGCATCCACGGTTTTTCAAACGGATTTTGCACAAGCTATTGATCCGGCTAAGTGGCAAGTGATAGATACAGCAGAAGTATTGCGTGCTCCCTCTGTCTGGGATATCGATGACGGGCGGCTTGTACAAGGGGGCGATAGTGATGGCATTCCCAGCCTGTATGCAACCGCACTGGTCACTGGCGAATCTGAGTGGTCGGACTACGAAGTATCAGTTGCAGCCTACCCCACTAACAACGACGAGATTGGTGTGGTTGCGCGTTCCAACGATCAGGGATACTACGTCTTTCGGGTGCTGCCAACCACGAGCGAGCGGCCTGCATACATCCTCTCTCGATATAGTGTAGCAGATGGTACATTCGAAGATCTTGCCACATCTGAAGGTGTCGGTTTTGAAGCCAATCAGTGGTACACTTTGCGTATGCGTGTGCAAGGGGATATCATTCAGGCTTTCCTCGACGATCAGCTAGTGGTAGAAACCCAGGATACCGTGCTCACAAATGGACAGGCCGGTGTGTATGGTTATGCACAGGGCGGCTTACAGTTCGATAATTTTGTAATCCAGATGACTGCACCAATGGGCCTCACCGAAACACCAAGTGCAATCCCCAATGTAAAGAGGAGTCTGTAGTTCTATGGTAGCACAATCTTTTTCATTTCCACGTATGAGCCACCTGGCAATTTTCGTGCTCATTACGCTGATACTAATGGTAAACATCCCGATCCCATCACATGTTGTCCAAGCGCAAACAAGTGACTACACGGTTGAGTGGGGCGATCCAGGTCTGGCGATAACTACCGGCAGTCGTGCGATTTTTCCTTCACTTGCCTTTGATAATAACAATAATGCCCACATTGTTTTTGTTGATGAGGATGGCCGCTTTTTCTATATCAATAATATAGGTGGAAGTTTTTCGGCTCCACAACAGATTGACAGTGCTGATGGTACAGACCGCAATCCTTTCTTTTCCCTGGCTATTTCTGGCTCAACCCTTCATTTTGTCTATTCACTTGTCCGTGAAGATTTTCAAATCTACTATCGGCAGGCAACCATTAATGGGGCTACCCCAGCCTGGTCGGATCGACAACGCATCTCTGAACTCTCTGGAGATAGAAAGGCATTCGCACCTGAATTGGTAGTTGATGAGGGTGGCAATGCACATATCACCTGGATTGATGATAGTTGTGGTGATGAATACAACGTATTTTATCGTCTGCGTGCAGCAAATGGTACACTTTCCGGCATATCAGCGCCACGAGGTATTTGTGACGAGTTTCAGAATCGTCCGCAGATTACACTCACGGGTAATGGCACGCCGCATATCGCATTCCAGGCTGGGACGGATATTTACTACGCACGTTTAGAAGGCTCAAGCTGGGTCGGTCGAAATGTGTCTGAGTCTTCTTTCAATTCATCGAATGGAACCATCGCAACAGATGGGACGGCCATCTACGTAGCATGGGGCGAAGGTATTGCATCGGGCAACCACGATATACGCTTCCGCCGTTCGCAGGATGGTGGCCAGAACTGGTCAAACATCATTGCCCTGGCAGACTCTCCACAGTTTTCGCAGTTTCCTGATGCCACCTGGTCGCCTACCACCCAGCGTGTGTATATCACCTGGCAAGACAACACCGGTGGCAATTTGGATATCTGGTACTCTGAGTTTGATCCAGCTACAGATATTACGACCCAGGCACGGCAATTGATAAACCTTAATGGTGACTCGACTCTTCCGAGTATTGGTGTGAGTGCAAATACGGCTGGTATTGCCTGGCAGGACCGTGTTGGTGGTGAGCCAACCATTTATTATCTTTCGGGACAGATGGAAGGTGGGTGTAGTGGTACTCTGGAGCTTGAAGGTGGTGCTGAAGCAACGAATAAGACCGAACTCTCTGGTGTTGTCACTCCGCAGGGATGTGCACCTGATCAAATGCAAATATCTGTTGATGAGCCGCCCGACAGCGATACACCACGCGTTCCATATGCCAGTAACATTACCGTTCCAATTACTGATGCAAGCTGTGAGAGCACCACTGTCTACGTCCAACTCTTTGAAGATGGCTCGACTGGCACGGCAGCCAGCGATAGCATCACGGTTGACAACAGTGTGACAGCGCAGGTGCGGGTCAGTAATCCCTACAGCTCCAATCTGCCGCCGACTTATACACCACCAACACTGGCAGATGTGGCATTGCAGCAGGGTGGATTTGTTGGTGCTACAGACGGCTCAGATGGCTATACCCGTGATCGTCTGATCTATCTCGGCATCAACGACACTGGCGATTGCTCGGGGCTGGCGCGTTTCTCAGTACCTGAAAGCATTGACAGTGCTATATCGAATGGTGGCTTCCAAAGTGCCATTCCACTTCCTGGCGAGGGGAGCATTGGGATGAGGGAATTCCATGTCATTGTTACGGATGAGGCCAACAATGAAAGCATATTCCCATCAGCTGATACCAAGTTTCAGATTATCTACGATCCGGCTGACACAGACCCATCCCCAACAGTAACCGACACGCTTGGATTGCCCATTCTTGCCGATGGCGGCACTGTAGCAGGTGACACGGTAAATAGTATTATTCGTACCTTTACCTTCGATGGTATTAATGTAACCGATAATCTGTATGGTCAGAACGGTGAAAATCTTGGACCAGGGCAGCAGTTCTGGGGTGTATGGATGGCCAACAGTCGGGTTGATAATGACCAGGATAACCCTGAGATGGAATGGACAGCGGTACGTGTACCCACCCCTGGTGTATCGTTCTCAGTTGAGTGGAATATCTTCACTGGCCTTGGTTATGGTCCAGATTTGACCCAAACAGGCGATTACTTTATCTACATACGCTTCCTTGATGGGGCTGGAAACCCATCGGAAGGGTTTCTGAAGACCCAGGTGCGTTTGGAGCCGGGATACACGGTTCCGACTGTGCATCTACCTGCTATTCAACGCTAATAACCTACACAACAAATAAAACAAGCACAGCCTACATCGCATGATGTGGGCTGTTTCATTTGTGGGCCACGCTATGTGACCAGTAGATGCACATGCCACAAAGGCTTTTCCTGTAAGAATACCTTCTTCAAGAAAATCTTCGGCCATCCGTAAAAACGGGTTATTAGATTCAAGTTTTGCAGAAAATGTCTAACCACCTGTATAGAAGACAGCCAATTCCCCCACTGGGGTCGGTCCAGGTCGTGGGCATACTATAGGCATATTGATAGGGATGCAAACTGGACGGCTGCGTATCAAACCCTTCAAACGGATCGCGATTGGTCAAGGTGCCGAGCGTCGGGTAATACCAGCGGGCGCGCAGATGGTGGTGCTTTGCACCGACCCGGTGCTATCAAGGA
>WYDT01000037.1 GCA_013122435.1 Chloroflexi bacterium AL-N1 | reverse complement strand
GCCACCACGACCACCACCACCGCCGCGACCACCACCACCGCCGCGACCACCACCACCGCCGCGACCACCACCACTACCGCCGCCGCGACTACCACCACCGCCGCGACCACCACCGCCGCCGCGACCATTACCAAATCGATCACTCAAATCATATAAAAGCGATTGCATTTGTCCATATATCTTTAAAGTTCCAATCTTGAGACTCATAACGACTCCTTCCTACAGCAAAAACAATTACCATGTTTATAATTATTGATCAACTATCTTTTTCCATATCATCTTCAGTTAATGTATCAGCAATTTTTTGCAACGCTGCTACATCTTCTGCGTTAAGTGTATCAATGCGTAATGCTCGTTCTAAGCCACGTCGTTTGAGGGCCTTCTCCCAGCATTCCGGACTATGACACAGGTAAGCACCACGTCCGGCCCGCTTATTAGTTGAATCGTACGCCACTCGACCGTGTTGATCGCGTACAATACGCATGAGTGAGCGTTTAGCTTCTGTTGTACGACACGCGATGCATGTACGTTGTGGAATGTGCTTCGGACGTGGTCCTTTGATACTTTTTTGCGCCATTTTAATAGAATACAACGCGCCAACAGCATAAACTAACTCTCGGCGCGTCTCAGAAGATTATTGTATTATAGCTGACTATTGTTCCGTTGCTTCGGTTTTGTCAACCCAATCTTCAACTTGAGTATCGCCTTCAACTTCGGTAGTGTCTTCGACCTCAGTATCGCCTTCAACTTCGGTAGTGTCTTCGACCTCAGTATCGCTTTCAACAATCATGTATGATGCAATCAACCGATCATCACGATAGATATACAATTTTTGTGGAGTAGCCCGAATCTGGACGCCATCACCAGCATATTCTTCTCCTAATGGACCATAGTGATGATTTTGATAGACAATCGTGCCATCATTTCGCACTTTACGTGTTTCAACTTTGGCAACTGAGAGCGCCACTTCTGTTGCCAATGCTTCTGCTTCGGCGGCATCACGTGCCTCAGCAGCTGCACGCTCTTCATCGAGTAGTGCTGACGAACTTTTGATATCGATGCGCCAGCCGGTCAATTTGGCTGCAAGACGCACATTCTGGCCTTCTTTTCCAATAGCGAGAGACAACTGTTTGTCTGGTACCACTACTGTCGCGGCGTGTTCATCCTCACGGAGTTGGACTTCCACAACTTGTGCAGGAGAGAGCGCGTTGGCAATGAATTCCTTAGGATCTTCCGACCATTGGACAACGTCGATTTTTTCGCCGTTTAATTCGTTCACAATGTTTTGAATACGAATACCACGCATACCCACACACGAACCGACTGGATCAATGCCTTCCTGTCGTGCCATAACCGCAGCTTTGGTACGGAGACCAGGCTCACGAGCAATCGATTTAATCTCGACAGTACCATTAAATATTTCGGGTACTTCCATCTCAAATAGCCGCAGAATCAATTGTCGATGGGCTCGTGATACGATAAGTCGTGGACCACGTTCTTCACGGCGAATTTCGGACAGATAAACCTTGAGGCGTTGCCCGTGATAGTAGCGATCATTCTCTACCTGTTCTTTGGGCGGAAGAACGGCTTCAGCCTTGCCCATCTCAAGGATAACATTTCCCTTTGCGATACGTTGAACAGTAGCAGTAATGAGTTCACCCTCGCGCTCCATATATTCGCCATAGACATATTCGCGTTCGACTTCTTTGATCCCCTGAAGAATAACTTGCTTTGCTGTTTGTGCTGCAATGCGTCCAAAATCGTTGGGGGTACTTTCAACAATAATGGTTTCGCCCATTTGCACATCGTCTTTGAAGCGTTGTGCAGTATTAAATTCTACTTCAAAACGCTCGTCGAACACTTCATCGACGACCAGTTTCTCTGCAAATACCTGAGCCATGCCAGTTTGAGGATCAAGACGAACCGATATCTCCATTGGAGGAGGGTTACTGCCTAATGTGCGTCGATATGCGGTGACTAATGCCTTCTCAACCTGACCCAGAATAGCTTCCTTGGGAATGCCTCGCTCTGCTGCGATCTGCGAGATGGCTGTATAAAAGTCACTTTTCATATATTCCTCATCAGTACGCCTTTTTCGGGCGGAATCATGTCTTTTTTCTCACCTAACAAGAAGAAAAGTGGGGGACACCCACTTTTCAACACGAGGTCTTTCAATCGACCTCTAGTATACCATTTTCACATTGGTTATGCAAACTAATCAGCTATGATTTATGTTATCATGGTGCTGGATAGTCTTCATCTTCCTGTGGTTGTGCTTCCGGTGCTGGATAGTCTTCATCTTCCTGTGGTTGTGCTTCCGGTGCTGGATAGTCTTCATCTTCCTGTGGTTGTGCTTCCGGTGCTGGATAGTCTTCCTGTTCGGTGGGAGCATTCTCTGCAGGTGCAGGCTCTTCGGCAGGCTCACTTGGAGCACATCCTGCGAGAATCAGCGAGCTGCTGATCAATAGTCCTATAAACCACCTATAGAAACGAGATTTCTCAGACATATTCCTCTCACATTACATGCTATGATTTTGATCAGATTGACAGGCTTGTGCATAGTAGCGTACGCGCTTTGGTCTGTCAAGAAGCTAGTATGGCTCATTGTATTAACGAGTCTCAGACTGAATCGTGTAAGTTGCTGTTTGCGTGGTATACGGAGTGCTGGCCACGACCACCAGCACTCCTGTCTCACCATCATTCACTGATATGTTTGCCTGCCCTGCCTCATTGGTCTCAACAGATTCCACGATGGTCTCGCTGCCCACTTCTTTCACGAGACGCAGCGTCCACTGTTGTGGCAATGTGCCAGTCGTACGTACAAACCCCTGGCCCTCCCACGATTCGTCTGCCTCCTCAAAGTCATCCACATAGTCGAGTTCGGGAATACGGACATCGTCGATCAGCATGCCGTTGGCGTTGTACGCATCATCCTGGATAAGCCAGAATCGCACCTGTATCTCTTGCCCCACAAAGGGTGTGAGATCCATCTGCTCTTCGATCCATTGACCTACTTCACCTTGATCTGTTTCAATACCAGGCTTACCGCTTATGCCAGTCAATCCATAAGTGCCAGCATTGTTGCCCTGGGGATCTTCCTTGGTGGTGGTTTGGCCTTCAAGGGTGGTCCACGTTTCACCACTATCGGTTGATACAGCCACATAGCCATAGTCCCAGTTGTATTCTATTTCGTGCCAGAGGGAAAATTGCAATGTGGCTTGTGTGAGGTCACGTAGATCGAATGACCGTGTAAGTGTCGATACACTGTCGTCGCCGCGGTTGCTCCACCATGCGTATTGACCGCTGTTTGGTGTTGCTCCTGTAAGGCTCACCGTATCACTCCCATCGAAGGTCAACGTCGTTGTACCAGTGGGGAGTGTCAAATAATCGGCACCAAATTGATTGATATCGTTGATTGTGTTCAGTTCCAGATCGACAGGTGTGGTTGTTTCTGGCAAGAGACTATACGCATAACGCCCATCATCAATGGATGGATTATTGACGAGATTAGCGACAGCCCAATCAGCAACGATATCGGCAAAACTGTTGATGTCAGGACGAGTTTGCTGGGCCATGGTGGCAAAAGCTGCGAGATTGTTGCCTGCATCGTCCTGGATGAGTTGGGCAAGGCCACCATCTTGAGCATATTGTTCATACACATACCGCATAAAGAGTTGCGAAGTCCCATAGTGTTGGCCTGTTTGTGCTGCATTATTTGACCATGTGGTGAGTTGAATGTCTGGATTTTGTATGTGTAGTATGGTGGTATTGTCATCACCGAAATCATTGAGATCTTCTGCCAGCGTTGACAGTCCCTCATTGAACCAGGCTGGCCCACGTCGCTGCTCATGCCAGTGAATCATGTGTTGAAATTCATGGGCTAAGACCGAACCATACGATGATTCTCCTACCGGAAATGAATTGAGGCCTACCACAAACATCTCGCGTTCATTGCTAAAGCGATTCACCTCTTGTACTACAGAATCTGCAGAAGAAAAGTAGCCTCCTGCACCTTGCAAGGTGATATTGAGGATCGTGAGGCGTGTATCACCATCAACGCCAGGAGAGAGTTCCTCACCAAAGAGGGCGCGGTTACGGGGATAAATGCGTTCTTCAAATTCCTGAGCGGCGCGATCAATATCCTCCTGGCGAATTTGGTCGTCAACAGCCGTCTCAAAATACATAAGTACGTGTGGTCCGGCATAGCGGAGGCGTGCGTCGACTTCATAATTGCTGTCATTGAGAATATCTGAGACCCAGAATGTTTCGGTATCACCAACCTGTACGTCGAGTGGTTCAGTACGTGCGAATTCGGGGAGGTCATTGCCGGTCAATGCTTCGACCAACGCCACCTGATCACGATCTGCAGGTGTAGTGTTGGCAAGCTCCTCCAAATTGTCCGTAGTAGCACCATTGGTGGTGTCATTCTGTATATCTGTTGGTTGAGTTTGGGTATCCGGTATTGCTGTTGGTGGCTCTGTTTGTTCCTCAACAGGTGCTGTTGCAGCGTTTTGTGGTCTGGGGACAGTGGCTCCTTCTGTTAAGATTGGTTGATTAAATGGCAATGTACAAGCAGTTAAAAATATGAGGATGAATATGAAAGGGCTTATACGAAACATATTATGGTATTCCCTTCTAACAATGCCCAAAAGTTTCTGTACGCGCAATTGTAGACTGAGTAGTCAGCTTCGACAAGCATTCAGCTATACTCTCTTATCTATTTCTTACCACAAACCATTCTATAAGACATCTAACATAGGCCGTTTCCGTGATTGAGTACTATATGAAAGCAGAACTAAAGGACTGTTGTTTTCTTGCTTGACTGAATAGATACTGTGTCGGACAAATGGACAAGGTTGTGTGACACACACAGAATCTTAAAAAAACGTCGTCTCAAAGCCTAATTCGGTGGTGTAGTTCTTGCAACAAAACAGATCAATAATACTACGCCATTATGAAGCTCGTGGTATTTCATGGTACAATTGCAGGTGTTGACCTCAATTGGCATATATCCTCAAATTACAGGATTTCGTTCGTATACCGAGAACTTATAGTTAAGCATTTCAGCGACACAAGAATGACATTCCATGCAACGGAGGTTTGGTGTATGGTGATCAGAATGATCGTTCAGATCGTCATTATTTGTATCTGGGCCGTTATGTTAGGGGCTCACACGCGACGCTTATGCCGTCTTGCACGGGTCGAAGTTTCACGCAATCGTCAGCGTGGACCTATTCGTCAACAGTTAGGTCGTATGTGGTGGTGGCTTGGTCGTGAGGAATTTTGGGAGAACGTTCAGGTCGACAGTTTTCGATGTGTGCAGGTGACCGTTATGCTCCTTGTCACTGCATTAACTTGTCCTTTCAACTAGCATTTACATTCCAAAATATAAAGCATAGTAGCAGAATAGAGCATGTTAAGGTGAATTCTGTGATGTGATTCGCCTGATATGTGTTATCGCATTTGCGGTTTGATAAGACAGATTAGTTGTCTTATCGAATTGTGTTGTCGTAGAGGTCTTCCGGTCTTAGAGCATTGCCCCGAAGATGTTAACGCTATGCTATAATGCCGATTGACTTTGTATGCATTTTCACTCAGATACAGTAGGTGTACTCATGCCGGAAGAGGTGCCAATTTTGTTTGATTTCCCTGATGATGCTGAAAATACAATAGATAGTGAAGGCGAGGGTGGTGAACGTGAACTGCCCGTAGTTCCGCTCATCAACACGGTACTCTTCCCCCATATGCTGACCCCTCTGTTCGTGGGGCGTGAGCGTTCTGTATCGGCTATTGAGGAAGCAATGGCGCGCGATCGTACGATTTTGACGGTAGCGCAACGAGAACAAGAGATGAACGATGTCGGGTCAAGCGATCTGTTTACTATTGGTGTTGAAGCCAATATTCAGCGTGTGTTAAAAATGCCCGATGGTTCTACGTCGATTGTTGTGCAGGGACAGCGTCGTATGCGTGTGGTGCGTTTTGTGCAAGAGCAGCCGGTGATGCGTGCAGTGGCTGTCCCTATCTATAGCGATGAGGAAAAGACCATTGCTATCGAAGCGATGATGCGTGCAGTATTGTCGTTGTACGAGAAGGTAATCAAGTTGTCGCGTACGTTACCAGACGATTCGTATGTGATGGCTATGAATGTTGATGAACCAGGTTGGTTGGCCGATTTGATTGCCTCAACACTCCCGATTGATGTCCCACGTCGCCAGGAAATTCTTGAGACGCTTGATCCTGAAGAACGTCTCCGACGACTCTCGATCATGTTGACGCAGGAACTTGATGTATTGGAACTAGAGAGCCGTATTCACACGCAAGTGCAAAAGGAAGTTGATCGTTCGCAACGTGAGTTTTTCCTCCGTGAGCAAATGAAAGCGATCCAGCGTGAACTTGGTCAGGACGATCCGGTTCAGCGCGAATTATTTGAGTTGCGTGAGAAGATTGCGGCCTCTGGTATGCCGGATGTGGTTCGTCACAAAGCGACCGATGAGCTTGAGCGGATGGAACTCATGTCGCCTGCTGCGCCAGAGTATAGTGTCATTCGTACCTACGTAGATTGGTTGCTCGATTTGCCCTGGACCGATCAAACTGAGGATCTCAATGATCTTGCGGCGGCGGCAAAAACGCTGGATCGTAATCACTACGGTCTGCCCTTTGTCAAAGAACGTATGCTGGATTTTATTGCCGTACGACAGTTAGCAGGCGATCGGCTCAAATCGCCTATCCTTTGTTTTGTTGGGCCTTCTGGAGTTGGTAAGACCTCTCTGGGTCGTTCTATTGCTGAAGCGCTAGATCGGCGTTTTGTCCGAGCATCTCTCGGAGGTGTTCACGATGAGGCCGAAATTCGTGGACATCGGCGGACGTATATTGGTGCGCTGCCTGGACGTATTGTCAAAGCCATGAAGGACGCCGGCACAGTCAACCCTGTGTTTATGCTGGATGAAATTGACAAACTTGGCGCGGACTTTCGTGGCGATCCGGCGGCTGCTTTGTTAGAAGTCCTCGATCCAGAACAAAATAATGCATTTACCGATCACTACCTCGATGTTCCCTACGATCTATCGAAGGTAATGTTTATTACCACAGCTAACCTGCTTGACCCAATTCCCCCGGCGTTACGAGATCGTATGGAAATTATCCGGTTACCGGGGTACACGGAAGAAGAAAAACTGCATATTGCACGACTCTTTCTCCTGCCCAAACAGTTAGAAGCAAATGGTCTGGCTGAAGCAAATGTGCGGTTTAGTGAAGCAACCATTCGCCAACTGATACGCGCGTACACATATGAAGCTGGAGTGCGGAACCTCGAACGCGAAATTGGAGCTGTGTGTCGTAAGATAGCGCGACGGGTAGCGGAGAAGCGCTCATACCCACGACTCATTCAACCAAACATGCTGATGAGATATCTTGGCTCTGCGCGTCACAATCATGGGACGGCTGAGTCGCAGGATGCTATTGGTGTTGCTACCGGCATGAGCTGGACGGCCAATGGTGGTGATATTATGGCAATTGAAGTTTCCATTATGGATGGGAAAGGCCGACTGACGCTTACTGGCCATCTTGGTGAGGTGATGCGTGAATCGGCTCAGGCAGCGCTTTCATTTGCCCGTGCCAACGCCAAAGGACTGGGTATCAATGTCGAGCATTTTGAGAAACGTGATATTCACATCCATGTGCCAGAAGGTGCCGTGCCCAAAGATGGACCATCGGCTGGCATTACCTTGGCCACCGCGCTTATATCGGCCTTGACGGAGCATCCGGTGCGACGTGATGTGGCCATGACTGGTGAGATTACGCTGCGAGGTCGAGTGTTGCCGGTTGGTGGGGTTAAGGAGAAGGTCTTGGGTGCTCACCGTGCTGGTATTAAAGTAGTTCTCTTACCATCTCAGAACGAGCGTGATTTGACGGAAGTTCCCAATCATGTCAAACGCCAACTTACGTTTATGTATGTTGATCATATGGACCAGGTTATTGCTGAAGCATTTCCTAAAGCACCCAAGCCAGTCACCACCAAGACCTCCTCCCCGTCTGAGCAAGGTGTACGTTCATCTAAACGCAAATCAGTCCCAGCTTCTGCGTAACAGCTGTTGAATAAGAATCGCGGTCGAGTTGTATGAAGAAGTACAACCTGACCGCTTTTTCTATGGTCTTTACCAGAGTTACTCAACAGGCTCCAGGAATTCTGTTGCAACCCATCCCTCTGCACCTTCTGCGTCGCGTATGTTCTTCCATACACGTTCTGGCCCGGTGTAGTCTGGTCCGATGACCGTGACCAGACTTCCATCAGGCAATGTTTTGACAGGTGGGTTGTCAGGGCTGGTATTCGGCTCTGCACGCATGAAGAGACCTAGTTCACCGGTATCAAAGACACGCAGTTGTGCACCTGCTGCGGCAGTTGAGTCAGTTGTTGGTGTAATCGGTTCTGGTGTAATGGTAGCGTTTGGAGCCGGGATTTGGGCATTGAGATTAGGCGTATTTTCTGCCGTATCTGTACTTCCCAGAGGTCCGCTATTGGTGAAAAGAAGAAAGAAAAGCAGCAAAATGATACAGACAGCAACGATGATCAAAATGGTACGGACCCTTGGATCTTGCAGTAACACTAACACCTCTTGACCCGAAGTAGGGAGCGTTGGTGTTCGCGATGGTTTTCTCGCACCCGGGCGATCTCTACGCCAGTTTTGCCGTAGTGGGGTGCCATATTGCCCCTCTTTAGTTGGCAAGCGTGCGGTAGATCGATCAGGTTGGCGCGAGGTACGAGGTATACGCTCTTTTTCCGGATCGAACTCTTCTCGGTTCATAATCACTCCTTTCGCGCCATATCAAAACAGTCTTGGACTTTCTTCATGGTAGCATAGCCCTGTCAGGCTTTCAACATAGATGTTTCCTATGATATGTAGTCAATAGACTCGTACTATAGACGGACGTTTATGAGTAATGGTTTCACCATAGTATAACAAGTTCTTCTTTGGAAAAGATTCACTAACTTTATGATGTGTGATTATAACAAATCCCTTACCATATTTTGATAAATTTTTCGTGTATAAAGTATGCAAGGACGTGCTCCATACATTCCAGCAAGGAAGGTCGACAGATTGCATAAGCAAGGTTTGTTTGCTATAATGCGGCAGCCTTGAATATCAGGGGAGGTCGCATAGTGGCCTAGTGCGCGGCACTGGAAATGCCGTAGGGGGTAACACCTCCTCGTGGGTTCAAATCCCACCCTCCCCGCCATATCTTTTCCCTCTTCATGCTTTCCACTAATACATTGCAACTCTCCTACCACTCTTATCAACAGTGTTGATATTGAAAGTGGGACTTTTGTTTAGTAGTCTCTCCTGCTACACGTATTGATTGTTCTCTGTCGATTGCACATACACAATCCATCGCAAAGTGGTTGACAGCAATAGCCGCATGCGGTATCAAGTATGGTGTGAATGTATTCCTATCATCATAAATTTCAGGAGCATAGATGGCATGACACAGACGTATAACTTTAACCCTGGCCCGGCGATCCTGCCGCCGCCCGTGCTTGAGCAGGTACAACGTGAGTTACGCGACTACCAGGGGCATGGCATGTCGATTATGGAGATGAGCCATCGCGCCAAAGAGTATGAGCAGATCAACGCTGAGGCCGAAGCACGGATTAAACAGTTGTTCAATCTTGGCGACGATTACCGCGTAGTCTTCTTGCAGGGAGGGGCCAGTCTCCAATTTGCGATGGTCCCGCTCAATTTCTTGCATGTTGGTACCGTTGCTGACTTTCTCATGACTGGTTCGTGGTCAGAGAAGGCATACGAAGAGGCGCAATGCATTGGTGAGGTCCACATTGTCGCCAGCACCAGTGCAGAGCAGTACCGTCGTATGCCGCAGGCCAGCGAAATGTCGTTTAGTTCGAACGTGGCCTATGTGCATATCACCTCCAACAACACGATTTACGGCACGCAGTGGCACGATTGGCCCGATGTGGGTGACCGACCACTGATCGCAGATATGAGCAGCGATATCCTCTCACGCCCCCTCGATGCCCACAAGTTTGCGTTGATCTATGCGGGAGCGCAGAAGAATATGGGGCCGTCTGGTGTGACAGTCGCAATCATTCGGAATGATCTGCTGGAACAGGCAGCGACTTCTGCGCCCAAGATTCTCCAGTATGCAACCCATGTCAAAGGCAAATCGCTCTATCACACCCCACCTACCTTTGGTGTTTATATGCTCAATCTGGTACTGGAGTGGATTATCAACAGCGGTGGTCTGGCGGCGATGGAAGAACGCAATCAACAGAAGGCACAGGTGGTATATGATGTCGTTGATCGAAGTGGTGGGTTTTACGTTGGCCACGCCGTTCCCGAAAGCCGCTCGCTGATGAATGCCACATTCCGATTGCCAAGTCAGGAACTGGAACAACAGTTTGTGAGTGAAGCCAAGTCGTTAGGGATGGTTGGCCTTGGTGGACACCGTTCTGTTGGTGGTATTCGGGCGTCGATGTACAACGCTATGAGTCTTGAGGGCTGTACTGTACTCGCGGATTTTATGGATACGTTTCTACGCCAGAATGGCTAGGTCTCCAGAAATGTGAGGCGCATGGCTCCCCATGCGCCTTACCCCTACCTTTTTCAGATGGCACAAATGTCGCCTCTACGTTCCCTTGAGCTTATCGACCAGATCAACATACTTCTGAATTGCTGTCTCTTTTGCCTCTCCCTTGTGTTTCGCCCATGCATCATATTTCGCACGCCCGACCATATCGAGCATCCCCGGTCGATTCCCGCTAACATCACCAGAAGTAGCTTGTTTGTACAGCGCATAGAGCTGAAGCATCGTTTCATTGTCTGGTCGTTTTGCCAGCTTCTGTGCGTCTGCCGCTGCTGTCTCAAATTGTGTTTGTAAGTCAGACATGGTACTCCCCTTCAAGCTAAAAATCGATATACTCTTAGTATGCCATATCTTTAACAGATAGTTGCTACGTCAAAGTCAACCAATTCTGCCTAGCTCATGCATAATCGTTCGATACCACTGGTGTTTGATGCCTGGCGCGCGTGCCAGGTGTGCTGCAAAGCGACGTCGATGTTCCGCAGAGTTTCCCAGATCATAGAGACGGCTTGCAAGTTCAAGAGCAGCCCGTACAGCGCCGTTGTAAAAAGGCTGGCTCATCTGGTGGTCGTTCCAGCGCCAGGGCGGATTGGATTGAGCAACCTTGTCCTGATTATTACCCAGATAGTTCCACAGATGAGCAGGAATGGACACATTTTTAATGGCACCAGGATGTAGTTGCTGTACCCAGCGATGCTGTTGTTGCCAACGCCATGCATTGGGGCTGGTTTTCTGTCTGGGGTGATGCCGATGAAACGGAGATGCTGTTTCAGGGCTTTCAGACTCAGACGCGACTCACGAGTCCACTCAAAGAGGATTTCTGCCATGTGTTTGAAAGTTGTTCCAGAGGCAACCAGATCTACAAACGCAATCGTTCGTGGGTGTGTAATAATGTCTTGTGGTGTAAGTTTAAGCGCCTGGAGATGATGACGAACAAGCGTGATAGATCCAGGATTGGTACGGTGCAGGAGGGTGGGGTTAGCTTCTGTGATGGCTATCGAACATGTAGTTGCGAAGGGAGAGATTGAGCAGCACACAACGATTTGCCCACGATGTTGGAGCAAGGAGACCACTCAAATAACCGAACAGGCTTTCAGGTGAGCGCCCTATGAAGTAGAGGTCTGCATCACCGCAAAAAGAGAAAATCCGCGCACAACACTCCAGTAGTTCATCCGTAAATGTTGGATATGGTAGTTCACCTTCGTCTGTTGCCAGACGCCCTAATTGCTCGCGCCTGGTGATGTTCCACCGAAAAGGTACATGTGATAGCATTGCTGTTACGGTCTTTCGGTGGTGTACCCCAGCGCATCACTCATCCCCATCTTTTCGCGTCGTGATGATTTGCCGTTGGTGCGGGCCATCGCCTGTCGGTAGACCACCTCCAGTTGCTGGGCAGCGCTATCCCAGTCGTGGTGCTGCTCAACATAGCGCCGTCCAGCCTGTCCAATCTGTGTTGCCAGCCATGTATCGTTGATTAGCGTGAGGATGGCCTGAGCGTATTCGTGGGGCTGTTCAGCCAGAAACACATCACGTCCATCGATTACTTGAAGTGCCTGGGTGGCCTGCCGTGCAACTACTGACGGGGTGGCGAGCGCCATGGCTTCCAGCACTTTGTTCTGAATACCTACTCCATAGCGCAATGGACATACAGCGAGTGTAGCGCTGGCGATTGATGGCCGCAGATCGGGAAGGTAGCCCGTTACCGTCACACGTGGGTCGCCATCTAATGCCTGCACTTCACGTGGTGGAGCACTTCCGGCAATCACCACCCGTGCATCGGGGCGCCGCTCCCACACCAGCGGCATAATGTCTTGCACCAGCAAGAGTGCTGCGGCAGTATTGGCGTGATAGCTCATCTTGCCACTAAATACGATGGTTGCTGGGGCGCGTGTGCGTGGCTGTGGGGCAAAGTAGTCCAGATCGACGCCGTTTGGAATGACTGTAACGGGAGATGCGGCAATGGTGCGTTCTTCATTGGCCTGATCTTGCATGGTTCGCAGCATCTCTAGTGCCCACGCATCCTCCGGCGATGAGATAATGACTCGTTCGTAGCGGGTGAGATAGCTCGCCTCGTAGGTGCGAGTACGTGCCAGATCGACCAGTGCCATCGCACGACTTTTGAGCGAAGGACTGCCACGGAGCGTGCGTTCAAACAGCATGCTGATGCAATCGACCGAGTCGAGGACTGCCGGCAGACCGCGCAGTTCTGCTCCAAGTGCGGATGCCCGTAGATGCTCGACATGGGCCACATCGTGCTGTCTACTACGTGCTTCTGTGTGAACCAGCGTCAATAGTCGTGAGGAGTTGTTTAGTGCCGCTTGAAATGGCAAATGACCGGGTAGGGCACAGAAGGCATTCCAGAGCATACCAGCTTTGCCGAGTGGTGCTGTCAGGACGCGGGTGCAGATCGATTGCATTTCGGCCAGGGCTGCCTGGTCGCCTTTGTCGGTACTACATACGAGTGTGATGTTATTGCCACGCCGTGCGAGTGCGCGGATGAAATTGTATGGTCGCACACGAATGGGTGATGGGACATACGGAGCAACGAATAGAATATTCATGTGGTCACGGCTCCTTCGACGTGTTGTGGTTTGGCCTGTTTGCCAGTCATTTGTTCGTACACGGCGTCCATCGTGGGACACACAGTGCGCCAGTCGTACAGTTCTAACAGACGTTGGCGTCCAGCTGCGGCGATCTGCACACCAAGCGCCGGGTCCTGGATCAATCGTACAACAGCAGCCGCAAATTCAGGGGGTGTATCGGCAACAAGGAGGTGTTCACCAGGCGTAAGGTCAATCCCCTCACAGCCAATCGTGGTTGACACGATGGGGATGTCACGTGCCAACGCTTCGAGGATTTTGACACGCATGCCACCACCACTCCGCAGCGGTACGATGAGACAGGCTGAGTTGGCGATATAGGGTGTGGGGTTGGGCACATAGCCGGTTACTTCGATAGTGGCATCGTCTTCGGGAAGTGCGCGCACTTCGGCTACTGGTCGCTGTCCCACCACAAAAAAGTGCGTACCATCAATCTGTTGTTTGATGAGGGGGTAGATCTCACGTGCAAACCATATCACACCATCGATATTTGGTGGCCACATCATGGTTGCCAGGCTGATAATACCGCGTGAGTTGGGGACGCGTGGAATGGGTTGTTCTGCCTCGGCATCAACAGCGATGGGAATGACGGTCATTTCGCGTGGGGCGCCAATCGCCTCAATCAACGCCTGGCGATCTTCTTCACTGACCGTTGTGATGGCCTCAAAGTCCTGACAGATCTGCCCTTCGTAGCGCTTCAGCAGACGCCACTCACGCTCCCACAAGAGGCGCAATGGGCTCCGTTCGCTGAGCGCCAACCGTTTGAAGACCGTCCAGACTGCGTTGTGCTGATCAAGGAGCCGTGGGAGCGCCAATGGCTCGGCGAACTGTGCCATGTTCAGTTGATCTGCGTGCACAAGGTCAAAGGGCTCTCCAGCATCTTTCGCCTGCTGTATAATGTCCGCTAACACCTGGCGCATTTTTTTATTATCATCTCGTTCAATAATCCATGGGCGCCCACTTAAGACACTGCGACCAAGCCCAATCACATCGTGTACACGTGAGCGTTGCAATGTGACGGTGTGCACGGCTGCACAGATCGAGCGCAGCGCGTCTGCATCCTGTTCCTCCTGTGCATTGCGCGTGAAGGTAACCAGCGTAACATGATGGTGTGAGGCAAGGTGCTGCAAGAGGTGATAGGTTTTGATTTTGGGGCCACTATCGGGCGGATAGGGCACCACCTGGGTGAGCAACAAAATATTCATCGGTCAATCCTGTAGAGCGTATATGGTCCGTGTGAGACCAGGTGGTCTCCGTATTGTTCGATATAGGTGCGATAGATGCCGGTCCAACTACTGAACGGCCCGTCAATCAGATACTCGGCTTGTCCAACAGCGGGATCATAGGCATCTGGTGGCAGTTGTTTGCCCCGCTGCATCACGTCGATGGCCTGATAGAGCACCAGCGACGGTGGGTGGTGGAATCGTTGTGGAGCTGTCACATCCAAATTCCACTCCCAGCTTTCGACCACCGCATCAGACGGAATGTGTTCATTCAGATAAGCGCTAAATGTCGCCGCGCTGTTATCTTGCGGGCCAAAGATGCCGATCAGTAACGGGTAACTGTTGTAGGTGAGCAATGCGACAACGGCTACTGCGACAACTCCTCGAACCCACTTTCCATTGCTGCGAATCGTAGCATAGATTAAGCTGACGCTCCAAATCGGGAGCAAAGCCAGAGCGACAAATCCATAACGTGCCCATCCGATCGAGAAGAATACAAACCAGATCAACCAGATGACCACGAGTGCCAAAACCCAGGCGTGGGCGAGTCCGCTGCGGTCACGAGAGCGTGACAGCCAGGCACCATAGAGCAATCCGGGCATGCCCCAGAGTAAAAAGCCACTGCGCCAGAGTGCTCCGATGGCATTCTGTACCAGTGATAGATCAAATCCAGGCGAAATAGTGGCCGCACCGATACGCAACATGTTCATATTTTCAACAAAACCAGCCATACCCAGAACTATCAACTGCACGCCGTACCACGCTGCAGCATAACTGGCTGCCACGACCCCCGGCACGATAAAGGCCATCCAACTCGATTGGCGATAGTACAACCGATCTGCAAGGCATATGGCCGCTAACACAATAGGTAGCACGACCTGACTCTGTGATTTGGTGACGATGGCAAAGCCAAATGCGAGGCCAGAGAAAATGAGCCATCTCCAGCGTGAACGCCTGTTGTCGTGGGCACGCAACCAGAACCAGATTCCGCATATAAACCACCCCAGTGCCAGGACTTCGCCGAGGGCCTGGCGAGACAGCATCACAAATCCGGTATATGGTTCTGGTGTGCCTGCCAGCAGCAATACCGTCGCGCCGAGTGCTGCGCTGGGGCCAACCAGACGACGTGCCAGAACGATATAGACACCGAGGGCAAACACCCCCATGGCTACTGCTACGAGCCGTGCCTGGAGCATGCCTACGCCAGCGACCTCGAACATCAGCGCAATGGGTACAATGAGTGTTGGTCCACTGCCGATGGATGAGTCCATCATCCGTGGGCCAGCGCTGTCGGGAAGGGCGTACAGGCCATCCTGCGCGAGTGTTTTGGCGACGCTGAGAAAATACCCTTCATCAAACCACGGGACAGGATAGGTTGTGAGATTGACAGTCAGTAAGACGATGGCCAGCGTTAGCACCAGACCATACGACCAATCAAGTGCGCTTAACTGCCCCAGGTGTTGCCAGAGCGCGACTGATGGTGTGTGTGCCTGTGAGGAACGAGGGGCTGGAATGTCGTGCTGCAAACAAGAACCTCCCCAGGTTGTTGTTTGTGTTTACTCGCGCTCAACCTGAAATACTACCACCTCCGCTGTCGTAAACACTTCCTCAAACCGTGTATCGGTTGCTGGATCGAAACTACCGATGTTGCTATGTTGTGCGCCAAGTGTGTGTTCTTCGATACCGTATACCACATATTGTACATCATAACGGTTCAGAAGTTGATAGCGATCTTCGGCTGGTGTGGCAGAGTCGTAGAACGCCTTGACCGTTTCGCGTTTCTCGAAGAAGCCAACTGTCATTGCCCAATGGCTGAGGAACGCGCGATGTCCGGTCAACGCTGGTACATACTGCCCAATCTCCATCCCGCTAAAGACCACCGCGTTTTCGCTACTGCGCTCTTCGAGCCAGTCTAAAACCGTCACCTCGTCCGGTGAAAGGTAGAAGGGTGCCTCGGCGCGCCTCAGATCGATGATACGCCAACTCCACAGATACAGATTGGTTGGCAACACCGCCAGGATGAAGAGGATCGCCAGGAATCGACGACTCTTAAGCAGTGACCAGCGTGATTTCGTTGTTTTACTATCTTGGGCATGCGACTCTGCATCGCGACGTGTGGCCGTCCATTGCCAGAGCGCATGTGTGGCCAACAGCGCCAGCGGCACCTGGTATGGATTGAGCATGTGAATTTGGAAGTCTGCCGGAATATAGAGCAGACCAAAGCCGACTATCGCCCATACCCAGAGAAACTGTGTGTTGAAGAGTGGCGCTGGTGTGGTTCGGTCGCTTCGTGCAAAGATCGTCCTTCCAGAGTTTCTGATTCTGTCGATGCCATAGATGATTGTAATGATAAACGTGATGCCAAGCAGGATGGGAATATGCAGCAGGTTTGGTGTAAAGACACCGGCATTGCTGAACTGATCGAGAATTTCGCGCCAGAGTGGGTTTTGTGTCGTAAGAAAGGTAAAGTAGCCTGCTGGTGGGAAGGAGAGGAACCCGACTGCAGCCAGACCCCAGAAGCGCCCCCAGAGAATACGGCGGGCCTTGATGAATTGCAGCAGCACATAGGCACCTAAAATGAAGTAGATCATCAAGAGATCATAGGCGTGCTGGACACCAAGTAAGAGTGCCCACATGGTCGACAGGGCATAGCCACGCCAATCGTCGTTCTGGCGTTCGGCGAGGAGGAAGCAGCCAAATGTGGCCAGCAACAACGCCGCCGCGACGAGGAAGTGTGGGAGTGTGAGCAGCGCAAAGAGGGTGTTTGGCTCAACCACGTACAGATCGAGCGGGAAGCGCACATCAGTCAGGCCATTCACATATTTGTCGATGACCCAGATCCACCCCAGCCCGCCGCCGAGTGTTGCTACGAGGTAAGTCACCCAGCGTTTGCTGCGTTCGGCCACCAGCAGCCCAACAAACCACCACAGCGTGAGCAGGAATGCCCCCCCGCCAACGACTCGCAGAAGTTGATACATGACCGGCTCACTCCAGCCGATCACCTGCTGAAATTGCCCGAGTGCCAACCAGAGGGTGTTGAACAATGCCGGATCGTTGGGTTCAGGTGTCATGCGGTTGGACACCATGAGCGCAGTGCCGTGGTCGCGCATCCACGACCAGTACTGTGTGATATCGGCGACATTGAACACAATACCTTGAAACACCCGACCTTCAGGAGCGCTTAGATATCCGTACACATACGGCACCGCAGTGATGATCAATAAGAGCAGTACAAAGCCCACAACGAGCAAGCGCTCACGCCACAATGCAAGATGCGAAGATCGACGGACTTTTGTATCAATAAGGGTATTAGGGACAACGGACATGCCTACCTCATTATACTATTTTTAGTATTTGTAATGCTACCTTGCAAAGGTTACTAATCTGCCCACTCTTCATAGGCGTCATCAACATAAACATCTTCAGTAATTTCTTTTACTTTTGCTCCAAAGAGAGAAAAGATGTGATACCCACAATGCTCAGTGAAGACAGCAACAAGCTTTTTCTCTTCGTCTATCAGGGCGAATGCGTAGGGATGTACTACCTACTACCCCGATGGTTTTTCACTCACAACAGATGTTGCTGGTGTTGGCCTATTGCACTGCTCGGTAGCCGCTTCCTGTGCTGCCAATGGTCGACGTGGCACCAGCAAAAATGTCAGCATGAGCGCCATTAAGATTGCAAGTGGTATGAGACTGGCGACACCCTGAAGCCCCAGCGCCATGCCGAAGTTGCGGGCAATATGGCCTTCTATCCAGGCTGGTACGGTGTACTCAAACCATGGTTGCCGAAACGAGTCCGGAGGGAGTGTTTGTCCTGCCACTGTTTCGGCCCAGGTCAACACACCCGAGACGCTGACCAGTGCGATAGTTGCCACACGACCAGCGAGGCTTGTCCAGAGCCATCGAATGGCATAAGCCGTGGCAAGGGCCAGGAAGGGCAACATCGGGACAAGATAGCGAGGACCGACCCCGTAGCCACCCCACCACATAACCGACGACCCATAAAACAGCGTCAACCCTACCGTAGCGACCAGTGCGACCCACCAGGCCGTGCGCTGTTCACGCGTGCGCCACCACAACACAAACCCTGGAACCGCCAGAAGCAACCATGGCGCACGCACGAAGAGGCCGCGAAACGGACTAAAGGTTAAGCCCCACAGTGCTTCAGGTCGTGGGTACGTAATGCTCAGAAAGCCGGTGTGATGCTGATCCTGCCACAGCGCCGAGTGAGCATAGCCAACCGGAATAATCGTGCCAAAGGAGCGCAAGTCGTAGATGGTCATTAACATCAGTGGTAACAGGCCACCAACCACAGCGACTCCAAGCTGCCGTGGTGTGAACCGCAAGAGTGCTACCACGCCGAATGCTGCAATAATAATGGTGGACGGATATTCACTGATCAGCGCAAAGCCACATAATAAACCAAACAATAGTGCGCGTCTTATAGGTCTTGAGGAGGTGCGGTTACGTGGTAGCGAGAATGCTGCGCCTTGCGATTCCCTGGTGCTATCTCCTAACCGCGTCTCCCCAACACCCAACAACAATGCAAAGGCGCCGAAGAGCAACACAGCCGTAAACTGATGGCTGTAAAAGTTGCCTGCATACGCCAGTGCAGGTGTTGCCAACGCATATCCGAGGGTCACGACGAGACGTATCCCTCGGGAGAACCCGAACCATCCCAGTGTGGCATACAGGAGTACGCCGAAAGCTGCTGCTGGAATGGCCACAGTTGTTATGGTAACAGTAAGTAGGGCTACAAAATGACGGATCTTGTCGTTTTGAATGCCAGTGCCTTCAGGATTGAGCGTGCTGGACATTGCGCCCCCACCAGCTAATCCCGCAAGTTTGCTGGCGATAAAGGGCTGGTCGAGTAGGGGCGAGACTGCAGCGTAGAATGGCAGCCCCGCGAACGCTGGGCCAGGGGCTTTGTCGGTGTAGGCGTGGCCCTCGAACAGCGCATAGTCCCCGGTATTTTCGACATACGCATCAATACGGGTGGTACCCTGTTCAACCATTGCGCGCACTAGGTTGACCCGCGAATTCTGGCTCCAGTCGGCCCAGCGTGGCATGACATAACCATAGGCCAGGAGTAGTATGAGGAAGATGAGGATTGAGTCGCGTCGTGTAAGGAGACCGCGCATAGACCATACCTTTATGCTGAAACAGTTATCGGAAAAGAGTAATGTGGTCCGAACGATGCAATTAGCCCTGTGATTTATGCAGGGCTATCCCTGCATGACTATCTGTTAACGCATAGCGTAACAATGACCATGGCAAGGGCGGGGTCCCATCGATAGTACCACGACGTATGCGTGAACGAAGCATTTTGAACCCGTTCATCAGCAACAACAGACTACGGAGCGCAAGTGTCGATAGAAAATTGTAGTGTTTATGAAAAAAATGTACGCGGCTGCGATACAACTCTGCTAACATTTGTGGCCGAACCTGCCGTGTACTGCCACCACCGAGATGGGTGATCAGCGCGTCTGATACATACCCGACCGACCAGCCAGCCGCGTGAAAGCGGTAGCACCAATCGACCTCTTCGGCGTACATAAAGAACCCTTCGTCGAAAAGCCCTACATCCTGAACGGCAGTGCTGCGAGCGATCATACACGCACCAATGACATAGTCCACATCGTCGCGGGGCGTCTGGCTGGCGGTATGACTTGCCGATGGATAGGCGGGATTTTGCAGTTTACGACCGAGGCCGGTCAGGATCATAAATTCTTGCTTGAGACAGGGAAAATCGACATATGATGCCTGGAAACTACCATCCTCGTTCTGCAATTGTGCACCGGCGATACCGATGTGTGGATGATCGCGCATAAACTGCACGAGCGCCTGTAACGCACCAGGCTGCACAACTGTATCGGGGTTGAGTAAAAGGAGGTAGTCAGCAGCGAATTGATAGTGGCCTGAAAAGAGCGCCGAAGGTGGTAGCGGGTGTGTCGGTAGTTGTGCAGTGGTGTGTTCTACCAGATTCGCACGCATGCCAACGTTGTTGGCTGCCCCAAACCCAAGATTTTTG
This sequence comes from Chloroflexi bacterium AL-N1, assembly GCA_013122435.1. GTDB lineage: Bacteria > Chloroflexota > Chloroflexia > Chloroflexales > Roseiflexaceae > AL-N1. The sequence goes on along the minus strand of WYDT01000037.1, from coordinate 47,149 downwards.
TCGTTAGCAATTAAAGTTACAGCGGGAAACTCGGTATGGACCATAGCCTGGCTGCCATCAGTTGATCCATTATCAACGACGACTGTTGTGTAGTTTAGATCACCTGCTGTGTTGTCAATTGATTCCAAACACCGCCACAGTAAATCCCGACCATTCCAGTTGACAATTATGATTGCCAGATCCATTGGTCCCTCCACGACCACATCCGATAAATTTTCCACGTTCCACTGATTTATCGCCACATCTGATCATTCGCCCACGTTCCACCAAGTTGTCTCCGCTGTTACACAATAGAGTATAGCAAAGAGGAATGACAACCACCTAAACCCAAACGAAAACAGGATAACAGAGTGTTCATCATTGAGGCGTGGCACGGTTGGCGTTAAGCACGGCGCGAATGGCCGCCAGCACGACATCGGGCGCATCCTGATGAATCGCATGCCTACTTTCGGCAGCCATAATGTGGGTGCTATCAGATGATAAAGTTGCTAACTCCGCCTGCAGATCTTGCTGGGCCAGCTTCACCAGTTCCGCCTCAAGATTGGGTGGAAGTCCCGGCGCAACCGGAACCGTACGACCTGCCGTGAGTACGACCAGCGGGATAGCGCCAAGCGAGCCAGTTTCTCGCACCTGTTCTGCGCTGTTGGGAATGTCCAGCCCTTCATCATTGGTGGTCGCATCATATACGTCCTCGGTCAGGTATTGTCGAAAATCGTGAAGACGCTTATTCTCATCGGGTTCCGCTGGTGGCAGCAAAGCCAGCGCACGCGACCACCAATCTTCGTGGATAGCGTCGATCAGTACAATACCCGCTACCTGATCAGGATGTGTGTGAGCATAGTAGCGTGCGTGCAAACCACCAAACGAGTGCGCTACTAGAATGTAGGGTCCCGGAACTTGTGCGGTGGTGAGCAGTGTGTCGAGTTCGATGGCAATCTGCTGGATGGTACGGGGTGTTGGTCCCTCATCGCTTTGCCCTAACCCGGCCCGATCATAGCTACACACTTGCGTGATTGCAGCAATATCAGGTTGGATCTGGGCCCATGTTGTGTGATCGGCACCTAGGCCACTCTCCAGAATGACGGTTGGCTCACCTGTGCCCGTGCAGGACAACAGCAATGCATAACCGCCCACATCAACACGTTGTGGAACATTGGTTGTCTCAGATGACGCGGCGGGCGATGCTACTTCCGTTGTTTCGTGGTCCTCTGGTGCTTCAGACGCAGCACAGGCAACAAGGAGTAAACCAAACACCCCAGAGAGCACCAGCAACACATAGCGTATGACCAGGCAAAAGTTGGATTTGTGAACGGGCATTGTTCCACCTCCTACATTACAGGGTGGTTTTCTTCACTTGATGGACACTTTGATTTATTATATCCTTATAAGTCTCAAAAGAAAGTGAGTTTGTATGCCTCCGTTGTCAGTCCAGTATGCAGTTGTTGCTATTCCGCTGCACCGCCCGGATGTGACTCCTTTTGTAATGCAGTATGCCCGGCCACCGCGTGGTGCCAGAATCCATATTATCGGTCAGCGCCCTACTGAGCATGCCGAACACACCTGGCTGACCCACCTCACCACTACCACGACACCGGATATTGACGATCTGCTGGCGATGGATGATCCGCAGCATCATCTGGTTGAGACCCATACTGATCGGCTTGTACCAGTGCAGTTTTTGTCTGACCCAGAGTATCTCACGCGCAATCTTGGCGGGTGGGGGCCGATATATTTTGGGGTGGTTGGGCTATCATCTGATGCAACCGATGATCCGCTACTACAAAACCTGGAAGTCCTTACCGCGTATGGATCCACGATTCATTGGTTTGGTGCTGATCCGATAATGGTGAGTGCGCGGTTGGAACACGAGTTAGATTGTGATGTTGCATCAGCGGTGGTGGCATTGCGACGCTTGTTTGCGATACGCCAGCAGCACCAGAACAGCCGCTTTGCCTACATCACGCACCTCTATGTCGCCATTGCAGATGGTCATGGTTTTGTGACTCAAGCAGATCGAGCCATGCCCCGCGTGCTGTTGCTTGATGAATTGTTAGGGCAGCTTCTGTATGTTGAACAAGCGCGCCGTCATGCGTTAACTGAGGATCGTCCATCTGATATTGAAGCGATTGAAATGCAACAGCAGCAATGGCGAGACGAACATGGCCTGACTCTGATTTTGAAGGGTGAATACATCGCTGGTCGGCATCGGCGCAGCACGGTGATGATTGCACGAGATCTGGGTGTGGTGGTCAAGCAACCTGCCCCAGAACCTTTTCACGAAATTCAACTGGCGGCGCGCACGGTTGATGGCCTCGCGGAGAATTGGCCGTACACTACCGGTGATGGTGCTCTGGTAACGCCACGTGGACGGTTGCGTCTCCTGATCGAAGAAGATCTTATTCCCAGGCTCGATGCTATTCTTGACCATCAGCTTACGTTCTCGACCTTTCGAGGTCTGACTATCGAAAAATTTGTACCAGGACCAACCGTGCAGGAGTGGGTACGTGCAGACCACACGAGATTGACATCCAATCTCTACGATCAGATTGTCACCATCCAACAGATCTGTGAACTGCTCGACGGCGAGAATGGTGACTGGCATGCCGCAAATTTTATTGTAGGCCAGGCCGATGAGTCATTGATCCACATCGATTGGGGTGCGGCACGGCTGCGGCGCCCCGAAGAGAATACCCCCGAGGGATGGCTTGCCCGTATCAACCAGGTGCAGCACATCTCGTTTTCCTTCCACGACCAGGAACTGGCCGACCTCACCGTGCAGCGACACGCCGAACTGATGGCGGATCAGGAGCGGCTGGCACACATCCAGGAACGTGCGCGCCAGCGAGTAGCCACAACCCCGTAGGTGACTGGGCAAGCCAGGTGACTGGGTAAGCCAGCTACCTATGGGATATTTGTCTATGTTCTGTACTCTGCTCATTATCATATCCTCATTGCCGCATACGTCTAATCTCACTTCAATTCATGCATTATTGAGTCGATAGATAGCATAATCAATCTTACTTCGTATAGATCAATAAGGTGCCTTTAAGTTAGAAAATATAATCGCTACTGTGATCTTAATAGGAGGTATAATCATGCGTTCCATTCGTATCTTTTTCGGAGTATGTATGGCTTTGTTGATCGCCGTTGGCACCGTCGCAGCAGCTCCTGCTGAACATGCAACAACCCAATCGTCCAATGCGATCCGTATGGCGCCTTTCGAGGCTGTTGCGGGCTGTTTCCCTGAAGCCGAGGCTGTTGCCTGGGTGACACCAACTCGTTCCGGGGTAGATCGATTGGTTGTGCAGGCACGGGGGTTACCACCACACACGACGTTCACATTGTTTTTGACGGAAACACCCGATCTTCCGTTTGGCGCGGCTCAGTACCTCTCAAGTTTCACCACTAATTATGCTGGCTGGGGCTGGTCAAGTGTGTATACTGAAGTCCAGGATGCCTTTTCCAGCACACTTGTGAATGAAGAGCGTGTGCGAGCAGAACTTGATCATGTCGTGATCTGGTTCGCTGACTCCGCCGCAGACGATGGATGCCTAGGTGCAGGCGCAGGCCCGGTAACCCCATTCGATGATGATGGCGAAGCAGGGATTGGTGTGCTGCAATCTGTGGTGACTGAGAACAATCCATTGGCCCGTTAACGAATCGTTGTGGTGTGTATCAACAACGTGTGGAGGGAAGTTGTCTGATATAAGCGATAGTTTGCCGGATAGTAAAGTATCGTAATGGATTGATTGGATATCAGAACGATATTGCAATGTGAACATCATAACATATACCACTGCGCGATATCGTTCATAACTTTATCAAATGCAATTCTATATTAGTAAGGAAAGTAAGATGTTTCGTCATTTATTCATCATTAGCATTATGCTTTTATTCGCACTCTCGGCCTGTGCAGGATTGGAAAATGGAACAGGCGAATCAACAACGAATTCTACGCAATCCAGCGACGCCGAACAGCGTGAATATACAAACGGGGCAGCGCGCACGGACGAGATTAAGTCATCTGATAGTACAACAACCGAGAACGCAGTTGGGGATACAGGGGGTGTTCCTCAGAGTGATGCAAGCGATAGTGTAGAGCCAGCAACTACCAGCAGTGACTCAGATACTATCACTGAAGGGGGTAGTGAAGAACAGGGTAGCGAAGAATCGACTAACGAAGAACCAGGTAACGAATCGACCATACCGGACTATTAAGAGGAAGTGACTCATTATCTAAAGAGCATGGTCACACAAGACCATGCTTTATGCTTTTTGGATTCTTTTACCTGGGACTAAAGCCCCAGGTTATGTTACCTTCACAATCAGTCCCTCATCACCACGTAGTTCCAGTGTTGTGCCAATGGATTCGTTTAAGCGATCCATGTGAGTTGAGAGAACGACGTGTGCACCTGTCAGGTCTGGTGGAAGCTCCATCTGTTTGGGCTGGTCATCGACGTTAAGCACAACCAGTACCTGAGCATCGTTTGTCTCACGGAAGTACGCAAAAACGCCATCAGGGGCATCTATTGATCGATAGTTTCCTCGTGTGAGCGCGGGTGTTGTGCGTCGCAATGCGATGAGTTCACGGGTCATGGAGAGCATTGAATGGGCATTGGTCTGGGCAGTCGCCACATTGATGTCTGTATAGTCGTTTGCGATGGGCAGCCACGGTGTCACATCTGTGGGGCAGAACCCGGCGTTGGAGGTAGTGTCCCACTGCATCGGGGTGCGTTGTGGGTCGCGTCCGGCACCGATCCCTGGCACAAATTTCTCCCATGGGTCCTGCACCAGTTCTGGTGGGATCTCCACATCGTGCATGCCAATTTCGTCGCCATAATAGATTGTTGGTGTGCCACGCAAGGTAAGCAGTAGCATCATGCCGACGCGTGCCTGGGCGGCACCAACTTTGCTGGTGATGCGATGCTCGTCGTGGTTGCCCAACACCTGTGTGGGCCATGCGCTGTCGGGGAGGAGCGCCTCGTACTGGTCGATAATGCGCCGGAGGTCGGCAGCATCCCACAGGCGGGCGTGGATGATCTGAAAGTTAAAGGGCAGATGTAGCTCATCCCCTGCCCCATAGTATGTCATAAGTTCCTCAACTGCGACATTCACCTCCCCTACCAGTATGCGTTCGGGATATGCCTCGACCGTTGCGCGCATCATACGAATGACATCGTGGACTTCTGGCTGGTTGCGGGTGTATCGTTCAAGCCGTTGTTGATATGGATCCATGCCAGGTTTCCAGCGTGGATTTGGTGGGTTGTCGCGGAGTTGGGCATCTTTGATGATGCGATGGATGACATCGATACGAAAGCCATCGCTGCCCCGTTCACACCAGAACCGTAGAACGTCGAACATGGCTTGCTGAAGCTCTGGGCTACGCCAGTTTAGCTCTGGTTGTTCAGGGAGAAAGGTATGGTAGTAATACTGTTGGGTTGGTTCATCCCATGTCCAGGCCGGATGCCCACCAAAACGGGTTAGCCAGTTGTTCGGTACGCCGCCTTCGGGTGCTGGGTCACGCCAGATGTACCAATCACGCTTGGGGCTGTCGCGTGACATGCGTGACTCCCGAAACCATGCATGCTGATGCGAGGTGTGGTTGGGGACATAGTCCAGGATAACGCGCAGGTTGCGTTGGTGTGCTTCCGCGATTAATTCATCCATATCATCAAGTGAGCCGAAGAGTGGGTCAATATCGATGTAATTGGCCACATCATAGCCTGCGTCAGCCATTGGAGAGGGATACACGGGTGAAAGCCAGATGGCATCGACGCCTAGCCAGGACAGGTAGTCGAGCTTGTTGATAATGCCCCGCAGGTCCCCGACGCCATCACCGTTGTGGTCCATAAACGAGCGTGGGTAGATGTGATAGATGATGCCGTGTTGCCACCAAAAATTGTTATTCATGATGCTCCGGTTGTAATGTTTGTGCTTTATGGATGGGTACGGGATTGAGAAAAAGGAGGATGGATCAAAGGGGCAAGCGGGCGAGGATCACGGGCAACCGCAAGGGTTGCCCGTGTGCGGTGGGTGGGCAAGAGTGTGCGAGGGCAAGCGGGCGAAGGGCGAGGAGGATTAGAGGCGGGAAGCACGCCATGCAGCGGCAGCGTAGCGTCCTTGAGGATCGAGGTTTTCGACGCCACGGAAGTATTCGCGTGCACGTTCGGCCTGTCCTTGTGCAATCAGCAGTTCTCCCAGATGAAAGCATAGTTCAGCTTGTCGTGATATCGAGCAGCGTGGGAGTAGTTTTTCAGCGCTGTGGAGCACCAGTGTGGCTTCGGCAATGCGTTGTTCGTTGAGCAAGTGTCGTGCAAGCGCACACTGTAGTGCAGCAGTATCGGTAATGCGGTGTGCGGCTGCTACTCCGGACCGTAGGTGTTCCTCAACAACATAGGATGAGGCGCCCTGTGCACGCTCAGCTTCTGCCAGATAGAGGTAGGCCAGCGCATAGTGGTCGTTGAGTACAAGGGACTGACGGGCTGCTCGTGCTGCTTCATGGGGGCGTCCAGACTCTAAATATGCGCTACTCAAGGCAGCGTGTGAAGCAGGTTGATTGAACAAGAGTGTGACAGATCGTTGCAACGATGTTTCTGCCTCCGACAGTGATCCTTTTGCGAGTGCCAGCGCACCACGCAATGCCAGTGTATCTGCCGACCAGGGGTGTAATAACAATGATAGACGGATCAGCCATGTTGCTTGTCGATAGTGGACCATTTCGATAGCAGTGCGTGCCAGGTGGAGTGCTACCGTACGGGTGATAAAGCTCATTATGAACACGGCAGCGAGAATTATCGTGACAGATGATCTACCGGAGGCGAGGTGTACCAACAGCAACAGGGCGATGATGATACCTTCGGGAACCAGTAGTAATTGCTGTATCACGGGAACAAATCCACGTAATGGTGGTTGTATTGGGATGTGTGCCTCTACGTTACTTGTCATAAATATGTCCTTTCACCAGTTGCCAGATGTGGCTCTGCGAACTAGTGTAGCAGATGGTTGTGACAAGTACAGTCACAAGTGGTGATATGTGGCTCGTTTGTTCTCTTGTGAGAGTTAAGGTATTAGTCTTTAATATGAGCTTCTATAAGTGGTACATGTTGTGATACATTGTTTAACATCTCTGCAATCGTTGGAATTGATTACTGATGAACAGGGTTCAGAATGGTTGCTCAATCCACATAATGGTTATTGCTATCCTGTTGAGAAAGGTATTCCAATCGTTTTAGAAGAAGAGGGGTGCAAATATCGTCGTAAGGTGGAGTAGCCGGGATATATATTTAAAACGACCACATACTCAGCGAGAGCAGTGTGAGTGTTACAGTAGCCGCCCCGGCAATCCACGCCAGAGGGACATGGTGCCAGATGTGGTGTGTGCGTGGGTGTGTTGCCTGCACAACGATGTGGAGCAGGGTGGTGGTGTGACTACGAATGGTGAGATAGTCAGAAGAGTGGTTTGTGTCGGGTGATGTAGATGCATTATAAGATAACTCCACCATTGCCTCTTGATCGGGGAATAGCTGAATGCTGTGGGGTGATGCATGCAGCCATTTGGGGAGTTGCAGCTGTGCGGTGACATAACGCCGACCTGTATTTTTGAGTACTAGGGCGTGGTGAAGTTGCGGTTTGTTTCCTCCTTCAAAATCAATCTGTTTGGTTGTCGTGGTCAATTGTGGTGGTTGTACCCCATAGCCTTTGGGGTCCAGGCGCGCCAGTATCGTGTCAAGACCGGCATTTCGGTCCGTCTCTGTGCTGACCACATAGCGCATCAATTGTGCCAACTCTTGATTACCCCACCACAACGCGACTTGCTTGGGAAGCGTATCATAGAGCCAATCGCAGGCCGCTTCCCAGTGACGTTTACACCATATGGCCAGAGTTCGTTCGCTTGTCACATGGGCGTTGTTGGGTGTACGAATGTAGGGAAGGTGGGCGACGCCAAGCACAGCTTCCAGGCGGTGACGAAACTCCGTGATCGACGGGCGTTGTCCCACGTCTTGGTTGAGTGCTGGTCGTAGAGCTTCGCCAAACGCGCCAAGCTCACTCAGATGTGGAAAACGGAACGGGTGGTTGCGTGGATCGTCGTCAGTGGCCAGGTGATAGAGAGTCGCTGCCAGGGCATAGACATCACTTCGTGGTTCACTCTGTCCACGGTATTGCTCCGGTGGCGCATACCCGATGGTGCCGTAGCGATGTGAGCGATAGGGCCAGGGATGTTGCGATATATCTGCCAGCACACCGCCCTTCGCTGTGCCAAAATCGACTAAACAGATCGTATCTGCCGCACGATCAATGACAATGTTAGCCGGTTTAAGGTCGCGGTGAATGACTGGTTGTGGGTGACGATTGGCCAGATACTCCAGTGTGCGACAGAGTGCAATACCCCAGCGTCGCACCTCCTCAATTCTACAGGGCTGACCTTCTACCAACGATCCTGTTATATCATCAATATGGGTTAAGCCCTGTTCAAGATTAGACCCCTTGATATACTCCATCACGATATAGGCTACATGTGTGTCACGAAAAGTCGTGAGCAGGCGCGGTAGAGTTGGGTGCCGTAATGAGGCGAGCAGGTCGGCTTCTCGTAGCGTGCCTAGTTGCGTCGCCTGTACTTTCTGAGGTTGATCAGTGGTTCTAGAGGGAATGCGTATAGCTTTAATGACCACGTCCCGATTATTTGCCGTATGATCAGTCGCAAGATACACGGTGGCCATGGTGCCTATTGAGAGCACATGTTGAACAGTATACGCCCTGTTTGCTAGAGTCTGACTGTGTCGAAGCGGTATATTGGCCGCCGTAGCATGCTGGTCTTTGCCAGATCCGGGAACGTCTGGTGAGGGCAACTCGATAGTTGTGGCAAGTCTGATCTGAGCGGGTGTTCCATGTGAAGGGCTATTGCTACTGTCTGGGCTCTTTATATGAATATGCTGCATGTGTTTATGACAAATTTTACACATTGTTTACAGGGCCTGACATACAAAATATGTGTTCTTCTTGCATTCACTCTTAGCATAGCATACGGATAGGTTCCTAAAGATGACAAAAACGTATCAGTCCTCACCATACTACCAATTGTTATATTTGGGAAAAGCTGCCAGTTTATTCGTTACACAATCATTACAGATTTCCTCTTCGCATTCATCTCTATTTGATCTACACTGTACATAGCAAACCAGAACAAGCCGCACATCTTGTGACAAGGGTGGCGTGTGAACGCATCTCTCCTTTCATCACACTTTGTACGTTCAACGTCGTAGATGTAAACTGGTATCTTTTCCAGAGGTACCACATGCTTTCGCATTGTTCAGGCAACTATAGAGCCAGGTGTATAACCTGACACTGGATTTGGGTACTCAAAAATACAAGTTGTAAACCAGGAGGGTAAGATATGGGTATTCTTGATCTGTTCGCATACGACATCTTTGATCGGGATGAATTTCTTGAATTTGATGTAGCAGATGGGGATGATGTTCCCGAACTTGATCCGTTTAATGAAGACGAAATCGATAGTATCTTTGACGACTTTGAGGATTAGGCAAACCTGTTTATCTGGTGTAACTCTTTCGGTAACGTAGGATTTTCAGGCTTCGTGAACATATTGAAGCACGTCAATTGAGTCTTGCACGTTGGTAACCCTGAGCACATGGAATGGCTAAAGGGCCGTAGCAAACAATGCGGCCTTTTTACCGTGTTGTTTGCTGATGACACACCATAATTTCTTTAACTCCTTCAAATTTATTGCACTCTTCAGAGACATCTATAGGTATATCTCTGTCCATATGACCAATTCAAAATACTTCTTTGGTCGTATTACAAAGCCATGGATGTGTGATAACTTACTCTTATATTTTTATTAGAGAAACTTAACATCTACGGCTTAACAAAACTCGTAATATATTCTATGTTTGTACAGAATATATAAGTTGTTAGTAAAGGAGTCATTTATCAATGTTTATGAAACCGTTTCAAGCACAAACGTACGCGCTCTTTCGCATTGTAGTGGGTTTGCTTTTCTTCCTCCACGGCACTCAGAAAATTTTAGGGTTTCCGCCAAGTGAGATGAGTGGTGCTCCTGCATTCATCACCTATGGTGCTGGTGGGATAGAGCTGATTGCTGGTTTTATGATTATGATCGGTCTCTTCACACCATGGGCAGCATTTTTGAGCAGTGGTTTGATGGCAGTCGCGTACTGGATGGCCCATGGTCTAAACGGGTTGACACCACTTGAGAATGGCGGCGAACTCGCAGCTCTTTACTGTTTTGTGTTCCTGTTTATTGCTTCACGTGGTTCGGGTATCTGGAGTGTGGATGCGTTGCGTGGTGCTGAAGAAGTACCTATGGCTGTTGGTAGTAGAGCTTGACCCTGCGTTTTCATCACTACATTTCATGTATGTTCCTATGAATTCCTAGAACATCGATGTAGGCCTTTATAAGAATGTATACCACTTCAATTTAATCTGGTGTAATAATTCAGGTGATGGCTGACGATGATGTCAGCCTTTTTGGTTTTTGGCGGGATGAGGAGGTTTCGCAATCGCCCCATTGCCCCATCGACTCACTGCTCCGTCGTGCCCCGCCCCATCGCCTCGTCGTGTCCCGCCTTCGACAGGCTCAGGTGAGCCCAGAACCCCCCACTCCGCCGCTCTATTGCTTTCCATTCTTGCAGCACAAGGTGGTACGGCGGTTGCAAACCGCCGCGACGGATATGCTCGGACGCCTCACCGCCCCATCGCCTCGTCGTGTCCCGCCTTCGACAGGCTCAGGTGAGCCCAGAACCCCCCACTCCGCCGCTCTATTGCTTTCCATTCTTGCAGCACAAGGTGGTACGGCGGTTGCAAACCGCCGCGACGGATATGCTCGGACGCCTCACCGCCCCATCGCCCCATCGTCTCATCGCCTCACCGCCTCACCGCTCCGTCGTTCCACCTGCAGTATAGGCTTCTAATGTGTTGGGGATGTCCCTGCGTAATTCATCCATACTATGGTACTCCTCGATTGGTTTTTTATGTGACTGCTTACACAATGTTATTTCAAACAAAAACCGTTTGACATCTCTGGTACGGCTGTCTACCATGGGCTGCAATGATCGTGATACTACATTCCCGTTCAATTCATCATTATAAACTGGGTGGAGACATCTGATATGCCAACAGAAATTGTACGATTACGCGGCTATGATGGCCCCAATTTGTATGGACCACAGACAAGCGTTGTGTTACAGGTTCGTAGCGAGAAAGATCTCAGCAAACGCATCAAGAATATTTTGAAAGACGGCGCGCAGAATATTGGTATGATTATCGGCTATCTGGATGTTGAGACTGAGCAACAGAATGAGGATTTTCTCATCACCGCACATTATGTAACACCCACACCATCGATTGGGGTGGAATTAGCGCGGTATGTGGTGGATGGTATGAATGCCAAGGAGGTGGGCGATGAGGAGTGGGACCCGGAGGAGCCATTGTGGGACCTGAAACAACGACTACGTGCTGAAACGCTACCTATTCAGGCATTACAATTATGTGCCGAGGCCAATACACGCAACATTCCGTCGTTTGTGCGTGCTGATGGACGACTTCAGATAGGGTATGGTGTACGTGGCAAGCAGTTCGACATCGCGTCTTTCAAAGAACGCCTCAGTAGTGGCTCCTTCTCGGTTGATGATATTGGTCTGGGAGCACCACCATCGGCCAGGAGTGCAGCAGCAGTTGATGTGCCATGGCAACAACTCGGCTTGGTTCCGCTGGTGGCCGTGAGTGGGGACAGGAGTCGTGATCAGACAGCGCGGTTTATTGCTGGTCTGTTGCAGTCGCAGGGCTATGCTGTGGCGCTGACCGAAAGTGCTGATTTTGCGGCGACGCACGCGGCACTGGGTGAACCACACGCTGCATTGGTGGTTGCCGGACTTGCTGTAGAAGATTTAATAGTACGTGGGGTGGCTTTTGAACGTTGTTCCTATAGTGCAATTGTGGATGTACCCGAGAAATTACCAGCGGAAATCAGGAGTTTTGAGGAACTGACTCAGGTGCTGGGCATCCCCATGCTGGTCACCAACGCTGAAGGTCGCGTCGTGCTCAATGCGGATGTCCCGGAGATCGTGGCGCTGGCAGAGTATGCGCCCTGCCCGGTGATCTATTTTACGACCAGAGAGACCAATACCATTGTTGGCATTCATCGGGCGCATGGTGGGGAGGCGCTCTTCGTGCGTGACCAGACCGTGTTTGCGACTCACGGAGCAAGCGAGCAGCCGGTGGCGCGGGCTTCGTTGCCCGATGTCGAACTCCCCGGTGCGCTGGCATCGATCGCGCTGTCGTGGGCGATGGGGTTCTCGTGGGATCAGATTCTGGCGATGATGGAGAACTAAACTAGTGCACTACTCAAATTTGACTGCCTCAACCATCCGTTCCTGATCGGTCTTGCTGAGATAGACAGGTGTGATGAATTTCTCACTGAGCAGGGTTTCAACAATCTTTTGTGCGGCATCGGGGCGGCCCAGGCTGTGTGCGTTTTCGCGCATCTGCTTGAGGCGCTGCGGATCGTTGAGCAACTTGTCTAATTTGTGGGTAACCACCGTGATATCGTTGCAGCGGATGGCGGCACCACGCTCTAACAGGTGATCGCTGTTTCGCTCTTCCTGACCAGGAATGGGCCAGACGATGACCACAGGTAAGCTGGCAGCCATAGCTTCGGAGATCGTAAGGCCACCGGGCTTACCCACAAACAATGTGGCGATCTTCATGAGACTGGCCATGTCGCTGGTGTAGCCCAGCACGCGAAATTTGGCGGCTTGCTCCATCACCAGCACTTCGATGTCTGACCGCAACTGCCGATTGTTACCACACACGATGATAGTCTGTGTATCGGTGTGGAGTTGCATCACGCGCTGCACGATGTACTTGAGGCGATTATCGCCCGCCGAGCCCGCCGACACGATAATGATTGGTTTATCTGCCTGTAGTTGATATTTGTCGAGGATTTTCTGCTTATCAACTGGCTCACTGAACAGTGGATCGACGGGAATGCCGGAGACCGTGATGCGCTCCTTCGGCATGCCGAGTGTTTCCAGATGGGCTTTGGTCTCGTCGATGGCCACGAAATAGCGGTTAAACACCCGACTGAGCCACATTGAGTGGAAATCAAAGTCGGTGGTGACAATCGAGAGCGTGGTGTGCAGATCGCCTTTGGTCATCAGCCGTGCGATAATACCCGCAGGCATAAAATGGGTACAGACAGTGATGTCTGGGCGAAACTCTTTGATGAATTTGATCAGTGGCTCGGCATTCAATCGGTCGATCAACAGCCGCATGTCGTCGGTGCGCCAGGGCTGGTCGCTTTCTTCGTACCACCAGCCGAGAAAGATGGGATTCTTCTTCACAAGTTCGGCGAAGAGATCCGAGTAGAGCGCCTTGAACCCTTGATTGGTATATTCGAGCGCATCCTTATTGACCACCTCCTCGACCTGAGCAGATTGGCGAAAGGCTTTTTCCAATGCGGTGGCGGCGGTTTTGTGGCCAGATCCTGCGCTGGTTGATAGAATGAGCACACGTTTTTTCATCTGGTTGTCCCAATGCATCTATGGTGATGTAGAGCAGTTTCTATTATAACGTGTAATGGAGGGGAAATGGTACAGGGTGTGTGCTTGGTGATGGTGTGGAGTTGGATGATGTTGGTTGAGGGAAAGCTATGAGTCCAAGTAATGAATGCTACCTGTTCCTGTTCCTCGCGCTCTGCATATTCGCAGGCATACTCTATGTCCTGAGGCGATGGGGCAATCGCCACGAGGTGGTGATCGCTTTCGTGGTGGGGCTCATCTTCGCAGGTATTGTTGCCTTTTTAGGAACCAGTGCTGTCTTTGACGATGCTATGAGCAGACATAGAAATATTGTGTTGCTTGGTTTTGGCATGGTTCATGCAGTGGTTTTTGTCTGGTTTGTAGTGAGGTATGCTCTTTCAAACGCTTTTGTGCTTACGGGCTTTATGATCCTGGTGGAGTCTGCAACTGTGGTGGTGCTTCTGGCGATTTGGTCGATCATCAAGTTTGGGTATATGTGAGGGTGAGTGGAGGAATGCTGAGTTAGGTATCAGTTGTCATCATTCGTGACACAATACTTTCGCTTAATAATGGAAACAACTCTTTGAAATCGGGGCTGAGAATCATGTTTCCATGCATGATATTCACATCGTATCTGTTCTAAGGTCGCTAACCGCTTTTCGACAGGCTGGGTCTGCCAGTAGGCAAAGTCTGATTTCTGTTCCTTTAATTTTACTTTAGTAAAGGTTTTTACCATCGTTCGTTGTGTTTTCATAGTTATTGTGTTTTTTGTGAATACTTGTGAGTCTCTAGGTATTACATATTACATAATTGGCTGAAACATATTTATCTTTTTGACATACTGCCTTGAATTACTCGACTACAGGCTCCATAAAACAATCTAAGAATTCTTCAGTTACCCCCCTAAGTTGACGTTTTTTACAAAGAACATACAGCTCTTCAACTGCTGAATAAGGAAAAAATCTTGTGTTGAGTGATTTAAATTGGGGTTTGTTAGCCTCCTTAAAAACTTTATTTCTCTCGTCTTCGTGTGCTACGATAACGTAGCGTGTTTGAATTGGTGGTAAGGTGTCTTGAAAGTTTTTCATTCTAGAAAGACCGGAGGTCACCGAAGTTGAATGTTCTACTTCAAGAACAGCAGGCATCAACCTTCCATTTTTGAACCAAACACAATCAATCATTAACGCCGCCCTGATAGCCTCTTCCATGTTGGATAAGAACTTGATATCTTCTAAAGAAGCTATTACACCCTCGAGTTCCACGATTCTACGATTATTGTAAATAATACCTTTATCATTTTGCGCGATCCAAGTCTTGAATCCTAACTGAATACCAATGGTAATTAGTGCAATTTGTATTTGTGTATGCCGACGGTCAATTTCGATTCCCAAGCCTGATTCAGATACTATGGATAAAGCATCATAAACAGCTTCTCCAAATGAAACTTCGGATATAACAATATCTGTTGCTCGTTCTTGTAAAATTCCATTGTCATGTGGGTCTTCTGGGTACCATACAAGATGTTTATGTCCTCGTTTTACTTTTGAACTAGCAGGATCAACTCGGCCAGGATAACAAAAGTAAAATTGTGGGGTATAAGCTAGCAACGTTTCTAATACCGAGCGGGTATTATAACTTGCTCCTAAAACCCTGTCTATACTTAGTGGTTCATGTACGCGAAAGGCGTTAGCTACCCGCTTTATCATTTGTACAGAAATGGATTCTGATTTTGCATTGGAGAGACTTACACCTCTTGTGGGCTTTGATCGCCTAATAATGATTGGTCCTTCGGTGCCTTTTATTTCAACTATCTGAATTTGTCCACGACTTTTATCACTGATATAATCATAAGCTATATTTTTTGGTAACTGTTTTATTGCACGAACAATATTTGTAGCTGTCAATCTCAATTCCGGCATATAAAGTCCTTCAGAGTTTTTGCAATAGCTTTAGAAGCTAAAAATGGAACTCCGTTTCCCACAGCTTTGAACATATGAGACAAAGATATATTTTGAGGAAGAACAAATTCTCTGGGTAATGATTGAATAGCTAAAGCTTCTGCTACAGTAATTCTTCTGGGTTGATTTGGATGTAGATGCACTTCATTGTTACCGTAAGCAGCTGTCGGAGAGTATCGCCAGCGATGAAGACGCTTGTAAGATTTTTTTGAGTCATCCCCTTCGGCTATAGTCATAAAACGTGCTAATCCGGCTCTTGGTATGAAATGATTATCTGTGTTGGGATGATTGTAAACATTATTTTTGTTAAACCAATATTCAACCGTTAGGTCTTCTTGTATACCTTCTGGTTTTGCTAGTATTGAGTTAGGTGCAAAAGGTGTAGTTGTTGGCCAGATTTCATCTTTTAATATCCTACGAGAATACCTGGTATATTTTTTCCATCCAAATTCATCGGGAGTTATCTCAGGCAAATTGGTATAAAATCCGATATTTATTAAGAATTGCTTACTAAAACCTATAAGTATTATTCTATCTCTGTCTTGAGGTACTCCATACTCTATAGCATTAATGAGTCTTTCAGTAGTGATAAAACCGTTCTGTTGCATTCTTTCCTTCATTTTGTCATAAAATGTTCTATGTCGAGCGGTTTTCCATAAGCCTTTCACATTTTCAAACACAAAAAAATCTGGTTTTTGTTCTACTATTAAATCAAAATAAATGCTGGTGAGAATTCCGTTTTCACCTTCTGCACCTTTGTTTTTACCTCCTACCGCAAAATCGGGGCAAGGTGGTCCACCTATAAAGCCAACGACACCTGAATCTTGACGTGCTTTTCTTATCCAGTACTTTAAACTTATCCTTTCGTTTCCATGGAGAAAAACGCGTATATCATCATTGCTATACCCAAAAGTAGGAAAAGGAATTTTCAATTGTTCCCTACTAAACTGATGTGATGATATAAAAGGGGTATTGATGTCGTTAGCTAATAAAATACTAAAACCTGATAATTCAAACCCTAAATCTAGAAAGCCTGCACCAGAGAAGAAAGAGAAGATAGCAGGATTTACTATAGGTTTTGAATTGTTTTTAGGACTTTGTCTGTCTAAGGGATACTGTATTACCCTACTGGATATATCCATAGTTTGGTGATTTTTCGTCATGATGTGTAAAATAGGCTTACGCGATGATTGTCTCAATCTTTTTTGAGATTTGTTTTTTGATAATATTTATAGACATTTTGGTTGGATTTGGTGTAAATGTATTGGTTGACGTTATTCTTTATCCTGTTGATACCAAGTATACAAAGACTAAACTCAACCCCCGCATCTATTGATATGATACCATAAATTGAAGAAAACTCACAAGCGTCTCAATCCTTTACTTACCCAGCTTCCGGTCTATCACCACCCTTCCGCTTCCTCGCACGTCTTACGATGTGGCAAATGATAGTTCCCAACTCTTCGGGATTAAAGGGAACCACTACATAGTAGCGAGGTGCACCCTCGGATCTGAACGGACACAAGCGGTCCTGGTGCCATCCGCGTTTGACCATTTGAATGACTTGGTGGCAGTGTTTGGTAAGGGCGAGGTAGGTCTCTTTGTCGTTTGTGGTTGGCCACCACAGAATAACGTCAACGGGTGTGCGAGGAAGATACTCGACGCTGGTAGCGATATGCAACTCCGCCTCGGCAAAAGCTGCAGCCTGCTCAACCTCAGCTTCGAGCGCCAGATCGTCGGTCAACCAGAGTACTGTTGCCATCACCATCCTCCCAACATACAGCGGCTGCTTTTAGTAATGTGTTAACTCAACTACAGGTAGGATACCACATGTGATGATGGTTGTGGAGAGATCAGCGTATTAGTTTTATCACAATCATAGAAGCAGCAACGTAGCGGGAAGTCAAACAGGTATGCGTTTCACCTGGGTCAGTTTTGCTGCATAAGCAAGGGCGGCGTAGATATCCTCAATCTCTAAATCTTCGTAATCCTCAAGTATTTCCTGATACGACATACCAGAACTGAGCAGTTCCAGCAGCCACTCAACCGAGTAGCGCGAACCACGTATGGTCGGTTTCCCAAAAGCGATCTGGGGATTGCGTGTGATGCGTTGTAATGCGTCGTCCATGTTGATCTCCGCTGTATAGCAAAAGGATGTAATTTGTGCGTCCCTTTATCACTCTGCTGACTGGGCGGCCAGGGTGCGTTGGAGCTGATCGATGTGTGCGAGGCCATGTTCAGCATAGAGTTGCACCTGTTGCTCCAGACTGACTATACCGTTTTCAGGGTGATGGCCTGTGCGTTGCCATGTCTCTTCTGACAGCTGTCCCCAGAATATCACCCAGCGTGTGTGTAAGCTGCTCAGCAGTTGGAGCGAGACGCTCACATCGGCAGCGGTTGCGTCGGCAAAGGTCGCCCACTGATCCTGGTCATATGGTTTCAGCGGTGGGTTGTCCTCGGTCGCAATCAGCTTACAGCGAATATAGCTGTTCATATGTGAGTCGGCCAAATGATGTACATTCTGCGCGACGGTCCATTCTCCCGTAAGGTATGGTGTGGTTAACTGTTCCTCCGAAAGATCGTGGACAAGCGCAGTAAGCTGCTCGGGAAGTGCTCGAATCTGATCAATGTAGCTTTGGCGTTGCTGTGCAGTTAACATCACGACTCCTGTGTAAGGGGATTGGTTTAGTAAAGATGGGTATTGTAGGGCACGTTTGGCGTTGTGGCAAGGCGCGGGTTGCTTATGGGTTATGTACCTGTCTGAAGAGTGCATTATCTGTACAGCTTGAGCAAAGTTGATGAGATTTCTAACCGAGAGGGTAAGTCAGGATGGTTTATATCGACGGTCCATGAGATTCCACATTTGCCAGAAGATGTTGCACTTTTTGCACGACCTGATCAAAGGCATTTCCCGAGTATCCAAGTTGTTTGGCTGATGCCAGGAGATTTTCAGCAGTTGATGAATCACCTTCGCTAGCTGAAACTACGGCAAGATTGGTGTAAGGCAGAGGATAGCGTGGATCTAGCTCAAGTGCAGCATGCCAGGTCGCGATTGCCTGTTCTCGATTATCTAATATCAGATGAGCAGTGCCGATATTGTTGAGCACCATAGCTTCTACACTTGGTGTGTAGACAGACCAGGATAACCACAAGGCTGGTTTACGCCAGGGTTGAGATTGGATGGTCTTGAGAAAGCGCTCCCAATGCTCAAGAGCTTCCGCTGGATGGTGCTGATCTAGCGCTCGACGACCACGAAACAGGTCACGAAATAGCAAACCCTGAACCCGACCAGGGATGAGGAGTGCAAAGATTAATCCAACTGTGACCCACACGTTCCAGCCACTGAAGTAAAGCAGGCCAAGACACAGAACTATAAGACAGATAATCACGATAATATAGCTTGTCTTGTAGCGTGTCACACGAGTCATACGCACCTCATGGATCATCAAATAACGATGGTTGATAGAAAACACTATCAGGATTGATCTTTCGCGGAATAACGGTACCTTGATCCACTCCACCAAGGCGATTAATCTTTTCAACAATCGTTTTCAGGCAATAGTGGGCAGCTTGCTCTTGAATCTGCTTTTGGCTAAACCGTAAAATACTCCAGCCTCTTGTACTCAAATCGTGATCGCGCACATTGTCCTGTTCCGCTTTCTTTGGGTTTGCGTGCCAGTAATCGCCGTCTGTTTCGATATTAATATCCCTTTGGCACAATACACGGCAAAATCAAGTGCATAGTGATTATTTCTTGCGATAACAAACTCTTGACGCTCTGCTACAATGCTGTGTCGCTTAAGTTCTGCCCATAACGTATCCTCCAGTGAACTTTCATCGAACAAATCGTTGATCTCAATTGCATTGATGAACTTTTCCCAGGTTGTTGCAATAAAAACAATTCTGCGATATCTGCGACTGTAAATGGGCTTTGGCAATTGCTGAATCGATTTAATAAATAACTGATAATACATGCTGTTGCTTTGCTCATTGCAGGGCTCATCGGGAAATAATTCCCAACGATGAACTTGTTGAATGGTAGCTACTGCGCCAAAGTAAGTAACTGCATGTTTTTCTGCCCCAAACGGCGCAGTTTGATAAAACACTAACCATTTTGGAGGCCAGCGCCGTTTCATCCTCTTCTCGACGCTCCTGACAGGAATACGATACCATAACTGTTTATGTAATATTGCAAAATCTAATTTGTTGTTGATAATCGCTACCAGAACTTCACCACGTTTTGACATAATGTATAGCTTATCTGTTTTATAAGATTTGATAGTTAATGGGTACTGTGTGTTGGTACAGGTACAATTGTGAACGGAGTTATTGGACACCCTCGAGGGGTGTAGCACAAATGTGCAACCAACAATGAACCACAGTATTTTGGTGTGCAGTCATTCGCTATACATATGTTTCGTGCAACCGATATAGTAGTTTTGCGTATGAATCTACATGATGGTGACTGTGATGGTTGATAGTTTTACAGTATTGTGGTGCAATGTATTCCATGAATCCTCGCATTTAGCTCAGTATGAAGATGAATCCTGTTGTGTAGCATCTAGTCGCTCTTCAATAAACCAACTCCAAATCACACGGTTTTGCTTGCTGGAAGCTCCCATCTTGGCTGTGGACACGACCAGCAATTCCTCATCCTCATTCATAAACTCAAATCGACAAGGCCCAACACTTGTGCCAGAGCAGTCTTTAACCTCTTCATACCCTAAATCAAACAATTGACTGACAGTGGCATCATTAAGATTTGGTTTTGCGCCCTGAGTATGTGCTTCCCAGCTCTGCTCGATCAACGCCTCACGTGCTTCTGCGTAGAGCATTCCTTCTCGAAGCCCAAACTGATCGGCATCATTTGGTGTCTCCTCTTTCTGTGTTACAGGTGTTGTTTTAGTGATCAAGCAATCTCTGTACTGGTCGTTGAAAGTGCAGCGTGATTCCGGTGACTTGGAAGCCTGTTATCTGGGCAACGCGTTGCATGGCGTGATTATCG
This sequence comes from Chloroflexi bacterium AL-N1, assembly GCA_013122435.1. Taxonomy (GTDB): domain Bacteria; phylum Chloroflexota; class Chloroflexia; order Chloroflexales; family Roseiflexaceae; genus AL-N1. The sequence goes on along the minus strand of WYDT01000037.1, from coordinate 26,630 downwards.
CTATCGGTACTGAGTTTGGCAATCCGATACCCTTTTGTTTGTAGCCGTTGAACAATTATACTCATCAAAATCTGAGCCAGTCCACAGGCACGAAAGGCTGGGTGGGTGGCAAACAGATCGGCATAGCTCACACATTCTGCCCGATCACATAGGCAGCCAGCGTTCCAGCGGGTGCTACTGCCACCAGATCGAGACTCGAGTCGTACCCCTGTGACCGCATCATGTGGAGTCGTCATTCTGTGGTCATATGGGGTGTTCCAAACGCTGTACGGTGCAAGTCGGCAATTGTTTCTGCCTCGGCTTCACCTGCAATGGGACGAATTGTGAATCCGCTAGGAAGGGTGGGCTCTGGAATAACGTTATCTAAAGAACACATCATGTGAACGATTGAGTCGGATTGTGGTGTGAATTGATGTCGCTCAAAGAAGTCCAGTCTTTGGTGATCGGCATCGTGGCTGGTAGCACAGAGAAAGGGATGTTTTCCGTCCAGACATGTCTGACCCCATGCGAGTATTGCTTGCTCAAGTGCTGGGTCTTGTAGCTGCCAGGCAAGGTCAAAACGCAGGGTTTGGAAGACATCGACATAGGCAAAACCGACGAGGTTACCCTCGTTATTTGACCACAGTCGGGTGGTGGCTTGATTCGCCGGAAGTGCGAGTAATTCGGGTAGTTCACAAGCGTTGGGGTATTCACTGATACACAGAGATGGCCGAACGGTTTTGACAAAATCGATGATACGTATGATATCGGCATCACCTTGGTGGTTCTGAGGAAGGTAATGTGTCATCTCTATCTCCTTTTGTAAAAATATGCCTCTCTCCAGTGAACTATCTTTTGTCAGTCGCAGGGATTGGCAAATAATTCTTTGATATACGTGTTGAGCTGTGTAAAATAAAGATACACATGCAGTCCCATCGGCTTTTCGAGGTGATCTCCCTGTGGAAGAGATGCATAGCTGTGCTGGACCAATATTATCTGGTTGGCCGGGTCTGGCAGATAGTTCAGTCCAAACACTGCATAACGCTCTTCGTGACATATCCCGTTGGAAAACCGTTTTCCCTGCGCCTGATGATCTACCAGTGGCAGTGCTGGCTGAGTGTGTACTTCTTGGTAAAACTCAATGACCGGATAAGCCGCGGCCAATTCCTGCCATACATCATGCACAAAGGCAAAATGGTAACATCCATTGAGATGAATAGAAATGAGGTCACCCGCTCTCAATTGTGTTGCTACAAAAGCTCTTGGTGGTCTGCGTGTGAGGGGTTTCGGCGATGTGTTCAGCAAATTTAAAAGACTGGTGCTGGAACGTTCAAAGCTCTTTGATCTATGGGGAATAAGTTGACGCACCGCAATTTCTACATCTGGCAATAGCGTTGTGATTTCCCAGCCATACCGATGGAGTAAGAGTGCCATTGTTATGATAGTGTATTGATGATAAGGAGAATTGTTCGTGTGTAGCACCAGATGCCAGCGTTCATGTAACCAGTGTAAGAGGTTGTCCTGTTCCTCTTGTTGATCATAATAAGTGTGATGTGAGATAAGCATGCTATTGCGAGTGTAAAGATTTATTTCATCATTAAGTGTTGTCCATAGCTGTTTATCAAGGTATTTGTAGAATTGATTATGTTTCAATGGATCTCATTTCCTGATTAGGAGCGGGAACGACTAACCTGTAATTATCACTAATTATATGACATGTCAGGCAAGAAAAACTGTAAAACACAATGAGCAAATGAGTCATTGGTGCACTACACCCATCCAAATCCCAGTCGGCTGAGAAAATTACGCGTTTTGTACCATGCGGTAGGTGGTTGGTTCTGGAGAACATTAAGGGTTTTGCTCAGGCGGTCGCGTTCCTCGGACTCGGTGGTCTGAGCCAGCCGAGCAGCAATCCACTCGATAGAAGCATCTCGCCCTCGTCGGTGAAAGGCAGCCACCGCATTGACGTGGGCTGTCGCGTTTTCATCGTTGAGCAGTTGTTCGAGCCCTTCCGCTCCCTCAAACCCGTCGGTTTTCTCGAAGAAGTACGCAACATACATACGAATGCCCTCGTTTGGGCTGTTCACATGCTTTGCCGGGGAAGCCAGACCAAGGCCATTTGCTTCATGAAGAGCGTTGACCGTACTGAACAGGACACGAGCGTCATTCTCTCGCTCCAGTGCTGTATTCAGTTCGGGGATGTAATTCGCCACATATTTCCCTGCACGAAGGGTTTCAACAACTGCCTCACGTACCGATGCCTCTTTGTCCTGTAGGCGCTCCACCAGCAAGGGGACAAAACGTTCTTTGTGGGGTAGCGACTTTACGGCGGCAGTCCGTACCGATGAATTCCGGCCCTCCACCCCTGTCCGTAGCACTTCATCGGCGCGTTCCGTCAGCGGGTTGTGCCGTGCGAGGGCGTAGAGGATATCCCTGCGGTCGAAAGGCACGGTGCTTTGGTAGAAGGCGTCCACCAGTTTCGCTTCGCTACCACGTGGAATGTGATTGAAACCCCAGATGTCGACCCCTGCCTGTAGTTCGTCCAGCCAGCGCATATACCAATCCAGGAACGAGGCATCTGGCATAAAGTAGGGCGGGCGCTCCTCATCCCCAATGTAGACTATCCGACCGCGAGCAGTATCGGTGATAATAAGTGCACATCTGGTGCCATTGAACTCATCGATCCATGGGTCATCAGGCTCACGTTTTGCAATGGCTAACAAACCCTGATAGCGTTCCATCTGCAACAATATTCCCTGATCGTCTTCATCAATGAGTTCGATCTCGACATCTGGTATAAGGGGGCATGGCATTGTCAGATATGATGGCAAAGGGCGTTCCAGATTGATGGACAAATCATCCCAGTCTTCCAGTGGGAGCAGACTCTCGTAGAGACCAGGTGCCTCCGCGTCGACGGTGGCCAGAAAAGCCCGGTAATCGGATGGGAGTTCGATAGCATGCGTATGCTCAAAGGTTTGCAGTGATGCTTCCGAAAGCGAGGTCATACGTTGGAAATGGTCGATTATTGTCCTGTCCCCGCAGCGATACTTCCGCCAACTACTGCGTCGCAGGTCTTCGAGACGGCGGTGCATCTGGGTGAGTTGAGTTTCGAATGTTTCGCTCATTGGCGTTGATGTTTCTCTAATCTCTGATGAGACTGAGAATAGAAATTGACTTTGGGAGATACCTTCTGGTTCCTTGAGTTGTGTACCTTGCTTCACTCCATCAGGGAGTTGACGTGTTGGTTCATTATCATCAGCATTGAAAGGTGGTAACGTCGGGTCCTGCTGGCATGCTCGTATGTACTGGCGTTTATTCACACGATTTCCCAATACAAAATAGTGTGGGTAGCCGCGCCGCAATCGTCCAGACGCGTTCCATTCACGAAAAATGCCATGTTCAACCCCGTGCCAGAAGTGGCCTTCTTCCGAGATAGTTTGATTGTCTGCCGTCCACCAGCGTTCATACCCATGGTGTGCGCCATCCTGATAGTGGCGTTCTTCGCTGATGACTCCTGGCTTGGCAAACCACAGATCGACACCTGTGCCGTGTACCATAGTGTATGTGCCGATCAGGTTTCCTTGTTCGTCATACTGTTTATTCGTCCCGTGTTCTTGGCCCTGCTTATACCACATCACCTCACAGAGTTGTTCATTCTCGTGCCATGTACGATACCATCCATGCATCAGCTCATCTTGGATACCATATTCCTGTCAAGCTGGCCTGTCTCACTCCAGACTCGACGACCAACCCGCTGTCCATCAAGGAAGTAGTTAGCCATACTCTTAGCACCAGTTTCCCAGGTCTCGATAATGACTTCCTGTGCCTGTTCTGGTATGGGCGATGGTAGGTCGGTCATGCTAGTCTGGTCTTTCTTGCTCAAGCAGCCTGTGATGCAGCAATCTCAAAGATTTCTGTGGAAACACATTGCTCAATGAGGTACTCACACAAATGTATTACATAGTAAAACGATAAGTTTGGGTGTCGATAGGGAGGCAGTGTATCGGCTTATTTGGTAGTGGTTTTGCTCTGCTTTGTGATCAGTAATATGTGATTTTGCGTTTTGTAATTGCCTCTTTATATTTTGTGTCTAAAACTTCTTCAAAGGCTAGTTTTCCATCAACAATATTCTGTGCATCCTGTTTACCAAACAGTAAAATAAGCTTATTCGGGATACATTCCTGTGCTTGGTCGACTGCCCCTTTAGTGAAGCCAGACATGGAGATAACGATACCTCGTACATCAATACGATTACTCAGTTTGCCATACAACTCGCGAATTATCTCAGCTCCAACTCGTTTCTTTTCCCACTTACATTCAATTATGTAATATTCACGGCCTTTATATACGATAATATCTATCTCTTCGTTATGAGTGCGAGTACTCTCCTCTTGCAACCAACCGTTTTGCTCTACAGCTTGTGCGAATATCCTTTGGAATGCCCTCCCGCGTTCATGTGGTCCTAACTTAGTTATCGACTTGAATTCCGCTTTAAGTCTTTCCACTTCTTGGTAGGCTGTGACCTGTTGCATTCCTGTTTGTGTAATGTGAAAAGATTTTGTCTTTCCACGATCTGGTATAGTATGACCCAATTGATTAAGAATAACCAAATTTGGTTTGATGACATCGATATTGCAACCTGTCTTCTGTGAGAGTTCTTCAATATCTATCGAAGTTTGGAATCCTTGTTCGTGATATGCGTTTGCCAAGATGCAAAGAAGGCATATGCGTGTAGATTGATTATGATCTACAAGATTCTGTGGTGGAAGATCTTCATCTTCAGCGGTGAGAGCACCCATGGCAGTAGTGATGTAATTCCCATACTCATCACCTTGAATGAAACCTGCGTCAACCATTTGGGTTACTGCATTCCAAAATGCTATCTTATCAGCCATCATTTGGCGAAGCAAGCTATATAGGTTGGCAGTTCCTGCCCAAACTTCTTGTTGGTTAACCTCCACCAATTCGCGAAGACCATAAGCTGTGGGTGGTTCAGCAGGAATGAAAAAGCAGGTGTATAACTCTTGAAGGATTCTTTTCTGGATATCAGACAAGCTCATGGTATTTCCACTGACTGAAATAGATCTGGACCACTAAGACGCAAGTATTATTTTAGCAAATGTTGGTGATGTTTTGGCTGAGAAAGATATTTCTAATGTAGTTGTTTGGATTTTTGGTTTCTACTATGGATTGGTAATGTTTTTAAAGAAAGGAAAATAGACGAACATGTCGGTTTCTTATTGTTGCTCTTTCGATGCCAATAGTGCATCTGCCATAGCGGCCTGATGCTGTATCATTGTCTGACGCGTTGGATGATTGGCTATTTCTTTACAGATTTTCTTCTGTTGCTTATTCGAAAGCTTTGAAACTCCATTATAAAATTCTAAACATCGCTTTGTGTAGTAATCGCGAAGCAGCTCATCGATAAGTCTACATTTCGTTGGGAGTACGATTGTGCCTGTTTGAACAATTTGATGTGAAGCAACTTCTTCCTGTACATTTGGGAGGTTGGTAAACTTTTGAAGGGGATATTCACTATAGACCATCTGTAGAAATGGCAATTTAATTGCCCCTATCCAAAAGCTGTGACCACTCAATTGATAGTTGAACCAATATCCATCTAGTGAAATTAAATACTGATTATAGCCTGGTGGACGTTTACCAGGAGTGTACTCGAAGTCTAAAGGAACTGCATAGAGATAACCTTTCACAGGACTGCCATCAAGAGCCGGCTCAAGTTGTCGTCGGAGTAAGTTGAGTAGATTAGGTAAGGATTCACTTTTTTTGTCTAACGTATACTGTAGATGACGAAAAAACATTGATAGCACAGCTATGGATACTGTATTGTCATACGAATATCTCCCTTCTGTCCGAGTAACAACTGGATCAAACACTTCTTCTTTGAAGCTGCTCTCCACTTGCGATAATTTGGTTTCGCATGACTGGCATAGATAATCCGCTTTCCAAATGTCTTGTTCTGGCTTATTTGGCTGTTCTGATGATCGAAGATGTTTGACTACATTGTTCTCATTCATCCAACGTAAAATAAATTTGGGTACTATATGACTATTCATAATTGGAGGAAATGCTTGACAAAGAATACACAAAGTTTTGCCAGTTCTCAACTTCATAGGTCCCTCATTTACTTTCTGACTGTCTATGCATTCTCGCGAAAGCCTATTACATGGTAAGGGATTTTCTATAGCTAATACAAATAAACCTACAAAATAAGTTCTGAATGAATACTTCAATCATTGGAATCAGTCCAATCGCAGTGTGATCTGATGATAGCAGCCTGCACACAAGAACACTACTCTGTAGACGGTGGTTTTACACAGCGAAAGCCCAGATATCCCGGCCCAAACTGTTTTGTTCTGGGCCACACTTGCCCATTGTAGACAATCATATAGGCGTGTTCCTCATCCACTTCAGTTGCTGTCCACCAGTAAATCACTTGAGAATGGATATTCCACAGAGGTGTCTCCTTGTCCGGTTGCATCTGGTACGAGGCTTGTGCTTGTTGAGTATCCCAGGTCCCCCCACAGTTTTCATTGTGAAGTGACAGTGAACGTACTGCTTCATCCACGGTAGGTAAGCGCCAGATATTCTGCAGTGTATGAGCGATTGCAGTGCCATCCTCGGTAAGATATTGACACACGTTGTCTGCCTCATCCCATGTTACGCCCTGACGGGGCCAGCCAGGGCCATCGGGCGCCCAGATCAACGTGACACCATTGCCTTCTACCAGCCTGGCCGAAAAATTGCCATCATTGACACGGTGTGCCACACGCCAGATCGGATAGGCTCCAGATACTACAAGAGTCAGCAGCGGTAAACCGATGATCAGTGTTGTGGCTATTTTCTGAGGTTGGGGATGACCAAACCAGTATAGTGTGCCAAGGAGTGCCATCGGTATGATGATAAAAAGAGTTGGAGCATTTGAGGCTGCTCCAAAAAACCAGAACATCAATGCCGCCATTACGACATGGAGGCTGCCCCCTATCCGTGGCCAGTAGATGGCCACCAGCGATATGCCCATAAAGATGAACATGGGACTCAAGTATTGTGCGAACATCAATCCAACGTTCCACAGCCAGGATTCGTAAAACCAACCTTCGTGGAAGTTCTCAATAATGCCCCAGAATGCCCAGAAGGAAGTAATGCCGATCGATATACTTACGGCAATCCATCCTCCAATCCTGCTTTTGTTAAGCCGTTTCATCTTTCTCCAATTCTTTCTAATGATCAAGACTTATAAATGATGTAGGTTCCTACAGAAAGGCATAGGTGCTGCACCCGCTCAGCTTTTAGGCACCTCTCTGGCCTTACGTCATCTCCTTCAGGCACGAATTTATTGCTGTGGCTTGCATGATGAGTAATATTTCTAACGCTCTCTGGTTGACATAAAAATCAAGCGGACGTAGCATGATTCGCTCTTAGATTAGATCGCCACAACCAATTAAAGAAGAAGAGGATAGCAAGCAAGAACATCGGGCCAGCGATAAACACATAAGCTGCCCAGTGCTCCCTGCCCCAGATCATAAGTAGATACCATACCCCCGAACCAAGGAAAGCCATGGCTCCGATCCACTCCCAGCGCCAGGCCAGAGCAAGCACAAGAAGAAAGAGTACAGGGAGACGCAAGTGTACGAGCAATGCCAGCAGCGTCCCCCAAAACCCGTACCCCTCACCGAACACATCTAGTGCAAATAGACTGAGCTGCATAACCAATAGCAGGCTCAGAATACGTGGAGCCCAGTACAATACACGCATTAAAATGTTTTTCATTATGTCCTCCCCTATAATTCTGTGACCAATATACTTGCCAGAACCTTGGCTGATCCCGCTCGTCCTCCCTGGTCATTCCTGACCTGATTCTTGTGGCATAGCTAGTTGTGGCTATCTCTGGGTGCGCCAATCGCTCAGAAGCAGCACAAGATTGAGACCAACACGTAGGCGCCAACGGATGCGGGTGTGTGGGGAATCAGCATAGGTATCATGATGGTGTTCTCGATCCACCCGTGCAACTCGTAGTCAGATTTAGCCATCCTAAGTATACGGTGTGGACGGGTGATCCGGCGAAAAGAGATCGGTCGTACTGGGAAATATATCTTCACTCTGTGGTGGTGATTGACTCGCGTCACTGGATGCTTTGCTGTCTTCCGCTTCTCTGTGATAGTGTACAATAACGCACTTTGAACCAATGAAGAGGAGCCAGCATGACTTATCGCACTGATCCCATTGTCATTGCGCTTGTACGCCACCTCGATCACATTCTGATGGTTCAGCAGCAAGGCGTTAATGACCCAAACCCGTATTGGGCCTTACCAGGTGGATTGGTCAAACCTGGTGAGCTACTCACAGAGGCGCTCATTCGTGAAACCTATGAGGAAACGGGCATTCAGATCGAAGCGATTGGTCATCTGGCATACTGCGTCCAGATTGACGCCCTCGACACAATGCTCAAACGTTGGCATTTGCCTTTGAGATTGAAGCTTGGTCGGGTATACCGGGCAGTCGTGATCCCGATGGAGAAATTCTACAAGTGATATGGGTACCTCTTGCTAATGATCTGGAACGACTGCATCAGATTGGATGGCAGGGGATGTGTGAGCCGGCGCTGTCCTATCTGCGTGGTGAACGTCCACCGGGGGCTATATGGTTGTATCGAGATCATGCTGGTGATCAGGAGTTCGTAGCCTGTCTTGCTGCTCATGATGTGTAGGTTATGTATTAAGTTGCGAGGATTGCTGTTGAATATATCCCTGCAAGACTCGCACGACTTCCTCAATTTGTGTTTCCGCAGTCATCTCGTAGGGCGGATGCAACACCAGTTGATGTGTCAGATGTTCTGCGATTTGGACAATGATATACGCCGTCATATCGAGGCTTTCTTCGCGTATGACGGCGTATTGTGCGAGGAGTTCTCGTATCTGTTTGGTGATTGTTTGTAGCACGACCATCAATTTCTTTTGTATCTCTTCTGGCAAAATAACTTTCTCATAAAGTAACTGATGTATCTGTGGATTGATGGTGTGTAGCTCGATAAATCCCCCAACGATCAATCGAAGGGATTGGTCTAAACTGCACTCTATTGCCTGTACGTGTGCGAAGATCTGGTTGGCCAGTGTATGGCATTCGGCAATATGCTGATCGGCCAGCGCAACCAGAATTGCATCCTTGTTTGGAAAGTACTGATAGAGTGATCCTACCGATACACCTGCTCGTTCAGCGATACGGGCGGTAGTGCCAGCCGCATAGCCATGCTGCTCAAAAACCTGAACAGCCGCATCAAGAATGGCTTCAACTGTAAAGCGAGAACGCTCCTGTGTTGGATTCCTACGACAATTCTTTGCCGAAAACTCTTTACCCATTGCTACTACTCTAAACGCGACTAGTCAACCTGACGAATCATTCATATTATATACCTATTGATGAGTGCAATAGATAAGAACAATAACAAAGAAAGAAGAAATGTCGTGGAAACAATACATAGAATAGAAAAAATACCCTATTGGCATAACTACTATGAACCTACCATCGTTCAGCGAGCAGAGCAACTGCTCCAGGAACATGCTGTTCGTTCACAAGGGATCGATCTGTATGTGAATGTGTATGAGCGCCCCGAACCAGATGCCCCGGTCCTGATATGGAATCACGGCGGTGGAGGTTATTCTGGGATCTTTGTGTCGCTGGCACTGGCCTTCTACGATCGTGGCTACACCGTCGTTATTGCCGACATGCAGGGGCATGGTCGGACGGGTACCGGCGCAATGAAGGGCGATTTTACGATTGATGGCATGGCACAGAACATTGTCGATGTCGTCGCATGGACCCGCCAGCGTTACCACGGCCCATTGTTCATGTCCAGTGGCAGCATGGGCACAGGTATCACCTATAATGCTATTGCGATGGGTGCTCACGTCAACGCGGTTGTGACACTCCAAATGTATGCGTTTGATGATCCACAAACTGCATTGTTGCTGTCAAAGTTTGCCCCGTTGGCCAAGATCCCTGGCCTGGCGTGGTTGTCTAAAACCATCACACGAACACTTGCTCAACGCTTCCCAAAGGTGCGCTTACCATATCTCCCCATAGCTCATTGGGACTACATGCTTGACAAGCGAGATCATGCAAGTGGTTTTATCGAAACATGGAAGCGCGACCTCTACACACCGCGCACGATCACCCTTGGCTCATTTGCGAGTCTCCAGTATGCGCCGCCACGCATACCACTCGCCCACAGCCAGACGCCGTGGCTGGTCATCAACACCATGCGTGATAAGATGGTGTCACCGCAGGTCACCAGAGAGACTTATGCTCGACTGGGTGGACCAAAGAAGTATGTCGAAATCGACTGGGGGCATTTCTCGCACGATCCTGCATTTATGGAGGAGTTTATAACACTTGTGGATGGTTGGTTTAAGCAATATTAATCCCATAATAAGTTATGAGAACCTGATCAGCGATTATCCTCGTTTTTGGCGAGGTGGTCGCTGATTTATTGTCCTTGTAGACCTAAGCCTAGTATTTTCTCAGATGTGGTCTATAACACATCAAAAAGTCATGCATTAACTCGCTTTCTCATACCCCAAGATGCTACAATATTGAATTAATCGAAGAGTCTAACAATCTAGTTGTACAACGTGTTATTTTCTTACGGATGGGCTGTTATGAACAAAAAAATAAAAATCAATATTGACTCTGAGGAAGAAATACAGCATCTATATAATATTGGGTCAAGTAGGGCAAAAGAGATTGTTGCTTATCGAACTGCTCACGGGTTTTTTTCAAATGCTGAGGATTTGGCAAAGGTAGAAGGAATTCATCCGTTGTTGGCTAGAACATTAGCCCCTCATATTGATTGGTCTTCACCGTTGCAATCTGTATTGCCATTGCCTAAAAAACGGGACTGGTTTGATGCATTCTTTTGGGTCGTTATTTGTCTCGCAATGTTGGCTGGCATCCTGTCAATTAGTCTAGTAGTTAGCCATCCTACTATCTACACCATGGTCCTAGATACGACTAATGGTTGGATGAAAGCCCTCATGATCGTTATAGCCGTTGCAATTCTTGTTTGTTTCTTATTATTTGCTGTAACTCGTATTAGTACGGCATTATCGCAGTGTAAAGAACGAGCACAAGCTTTTACGCGTATCGGCTTACTGTGCATGGGAGGCGCATTAAGTTTAGGAAGCTTTTTCTTATTGGGAGTGCTCATTTTATCAACCGAACAGTCAATCTATCAAGCTGAACATGCTGATGTATACCTTACTGGACTAGTTAGTTTTCTCTTTCTTTTTATCCTAACAGTACCGCAACTAATTGTTTGGCGACGGCCAGATCTGGCTCAAAGTAGTTGGTTGGCTGGTATATTTGATACATCTATTGTTTTATTTGGTTTAATGCTGTTGCTTGGTATACAAGCGGATATGGTTTTTTTGCCAGTGTGGTTGCTTAGTATTAGCAGTTTCGCTGGAATGATACTAATTATTGTAGCAATTATCTCTATTCGTCGCGGGGAGTCTTTTTTTCAGTCTACTCTTGATTTTATTGATATGAAAGCTTTGGCTAAACGAGCCAAAACAATTGATGATTGGAGACATTGGCTTAATATCCGACTACCAGATTCAAATGAGCAAAAGGAACTTAAGTCTGTTCTAGAAAGTATGTACCCCCAATCGCGAGGACCAACTATATTACATGTAAGTGTTTTTATGATAGGTAGTTGGATTATACTCACTGCTTTGGGCGCTATTATTGAGCTGTATGTGCAGAGCTGGTGGGAAGCTCTTTTCAAATAATAGGTCACCATAAGATCAGTGCTATTTGTTGATCGGAAATTTCTCTCGTGTTGCTCCACGATCAGATGTGACCTCCCCAAACCTATTACCCTATTAACGTTTTTTACACAGACCAGAGTAGACAAAACGTAATATTTAATGGTAATATGCTAATTATCTACTCGTTAAGTGAATATAGAATATAGTACTATACTGTAAAGATATTCTCCTTACAAACGACTATATATAGAGACCTAGTATTGGTTGCCTTTCTGATGTCAGGTGATGCTCTGGAGCCGTCTCCCTGGCCGCTGTATTGAAATCAGCACCAAACTAAACCTTTTACATCACTTTGATGCCATGCTGTGTGCATTAATAATGCTGTGTCGCTTTTTTCTGCACATATCCTGTTAACTCAAGTCGTATATAGTTTTATTTTGAGCGCAAAGTAGCCTATTGTAGTTAAGGAGAGTTCACAGATGAACAATCATGTTGGCCGATTCCAGACAATCCTCGCCCTGTTTTTGAGTGTCGTCCTGCTGCTTGCCGCGTGTGGTGGCAATGCTGCCACGGATCAGACAGCCGCTGAACCAGATGCCCCTGCTACTGATGAGGAAGCCGCTGCCGCGAGTGGTGAAACGGTGCGCCAGTCATTTGGTGGTGGGCCGGTTGGCGGTGCATTCCAGACTTTTGCCAACGCCCTGTCACTGATTATCACGGATGCTGATCCCAACCTCGATATTGCTGCCGAGGGAACGGGTGGCTCTGCAGCAAATCTTCGTGGTGTGAATGCAGCTGATTTCCAGTACGGCATTGTGTATGCGGCTGACATGTCGCTTGGACGTGAAGGTCTCTTACCTGAAGACGAAACCGTTTATGATCAGTTGCGTACAGTTGCTAAACTCTATGGTGGTGTAATTCATCTGGTTGTGTCCGAACAGAGTGGCATCGAATCCGTAGATGATCTGCCAGGGAAACGTATTGCCCTTGGCAACGCTGGTTCTGGTGCGGCGCTTTCTGCAGAACGCTATTTCCGACATCTGGGTCTCTACGATCAGATGGAAATAGAATTCCTGGGTTACTCGCAGGCCGCCGCGGCGATGGGCGATGGACAACTCGATGGTTTTTGGATCTTGGCGGCTTTCCCCAACGCTTCGGTAACGGAAGCCTCAACGCTCACTTCGATCCGCCTGATTGATGTGTACAACCCTGGTGTTGAAGCAGGTTTCTTCGACGAGTTTCCCTTCTACACGGAGCGGGCGCTCTTAGGTGGTGCCTATACTGGTGTTGATGAAGATGTGCCCTCCTTTCAAGACACAGCCATTTGGTCTGTCAATGCTGATGTCCCCGAAGAGCTTGTTTACAATGCTGTCAAAGCCGTGTTTGAAGAGAATGGTTTAGCGTCGATGGTCCAGGCTCACCCTGCTGCCAGTGAAATGAGCCCCGCAGAAGGAGCCCAAAATATTCCGATTCCGTTGCACCCCGGTGCCCAGCGCTACTGGGAAGAGATTGGGACAGAAATTCCCGACGCGGCACTCCCTCAAGAATAATCACACATCCGCTATTCGTTTATGAATGAGTAGACAGTTTGACGAATAAACATTCTGTTGAGCTGTCTACCGACAACATCACTTCAATGAGGAGGCTTGCATGGCTGACCACACTGAGCGTCGGGGGTCTTCAACGGACTCACAAGATGCGCTCGACCGTCTAGGAACGTCTGAGGGCAATCATACCAATGAGGCAGATTTGGGCGGTCAGACAACGTTGCAGACATTGGTAGAGAAAGAACAGCGTACGACACGCCTGCTCAATCCTTTCTGGTCAACCATTGTGGGGGTGTTAGCAGTTAGCATGAGTAGCTTCTATATCTACACGGCGGGAACGCTTCCTGCACCGGTGCAGTGGCAACGTGGCATATACATTGCACTGACCTTTATTTTGATCTTGCTGCTCTACCCTGCTTTTCCTCGCTCTGGTCGTATTGGGCGTTGGCTTGCTGCACGTGATGAAGCACAGGGTGAGGGATCATCCAGTATTGTACGATCAATTATTGCTCCGAAAACTGGCCCAAGCCTCTTTGATCTGGTGTTGATCGGATTAACATTATGGGTTGTTGGCTACTATATTTTCAATTTCCGTGACCTGCAATTTCGTGGTGGTGCCTACAACCAGGATGACTTCCTGATCGCCTCGGTTGGTCTGCTGGTGGCTTTGGAAGTTTCACGGCGGGTGTTGGGCTGGTCGATGACCATCATTGGTGTTCTGTTTGTGCTTTACCTGCGTTTTGGGGAAGTACTATACGATATCGCAGTACTTGAAACCTTTGCCCATCGTGGTCGTGACTGGCTGCGTACGACGACAACGCTCTTTTTTGAGCAAGAAGGTGTCTTCGGGATTATGGCCAACGTGTTGGTCACCTATGTAATCCTGTTTATCTTTTTTGGGGCCTTTCTTCGCAAATGTGGTGCCAGTCGCTTCTTTATCGATCTTCCTTTGGCACTGGCGGGGCGTAGTACTGGTGGCCCAGCCAAAGTGTCGGTTATCTCCTCCGCATTGTTTGGCTCGATCTCGGGGAGCGCGATTGCCAATACCGTGAGCACCGGTACATTTACCATTCCGCTTATGAAACGGGCAGGCTTCAAACCGCATGTGGCAGGTGCTATTGAACCGTCGGCCTCGATTGGCGGTATGTTTATGCCACCTGTTATGGGCGCTGGGGCCTTCCTGATGGCCGAACTAACCAGTATTCCCTATGCACAGATTGTACTGATTTCCATTTTCCCTGCGTTCCTCTATTTTACCTCCGTATTGACGATGGTTCATTTTGAAGCGAAGAAAAACAATCTTCAGGGGATCGATACAGGCACACGCCCGATGGATATTATTCGCCACGAATGGTATATGGCTGCACCACTGCTGATCATCATTGGTTTGATGATTGGTGGGTTTTCACCAGGTTATGCGGCGTTCTGGTCAATTCTTTCGTGTGTTGTATTGATGTATACCATGCCCGATAATGCGGCTGATTTACGTGATCCGGCAACCCAGGGTGGGACAATTTTCCACGCCATCGGACGCAGTACCGTGCGCGTCATTCGGAGTTCTATTGAGGCACTCAACGAAGGTGCCCGCGACACACTGGTGATTGGTGCGACCGTCGGTGTGATTGGGATGATCGTTGGGACGATCTATGCAACGGGGATTGGCCTGCGCTTCTCCGATATCATCATTAGCTTGAGTGATGGAAATCTTCTTATTGCCATTATCTTAGTTGGTGTGGCCTCACTTATTTTGGGAATGGGTGTTCCTGTTACTGCTGCATATCTGATTGTTGCCGTATTAGCGGTTCCCGCATTGACGGATCTGGGTGTGGCGCTGATTGCTGCCCATATGATTGTGTACTGGTTCAGCCAGGATAGCAATATTACTCCACCGGTCTGTGTGGCTGCGTATGCGGGAGCAGCGATTGCCGGTTCCGACCCGTGGAAGACGGGATGGACGGCATTTAAGTTTGCTAAATTGCTTTATGTTGTGCCTATTCTGTTCGCCTTTAGTCCAGCTATTTTGCTGGTCGGTGAAGGAGGGCAAATTCTACAGGATCTGGCATTATATGAAGTGTTACTGGCATACTCTTCGGCCTTTCTTGGCACAGTAGCCTTCTCTGCTGCAACGATGTTTTACCTTGTTCGTCGTACTACGTGGTGGGAGTGGTTAATCTTTGCGGTTGGGACATTTCTGTGCTTTTTTCCTAATCTCCCGACCGATCTTGTTGGTATCGCTATTATCGCCTCAGTGTGGTTTTGGCAGCGCTATGATGTGAAACGATCCAAGACACAGGTGACACAGGTCTCCGAAGCGACCTAGTCAGTGCCAACACGCGACCTGAGAGGTGTTCAAAACCTGTCAGATCCATCCTGGTTTGATTTTCTTTTGTATACCATTGCGGAATCGATATGTACGCCAAGCTGATTGTGCACCAGTTTGGCGTAGTATCCATTGTGGATCAGCAATGTTTCGTGTGTTCCCTGTTCAACGAGGTTTCCCTGCTCAAGCACGAGAATAAGATCGGCATGGCGAATCGTGCTGAGGCGATGGGCGATCACAATGCGTGTGCAGGTCAGTTCACGCAGGTGCTGCTCGATAGCATGTTCGGTAACCGCGTCCAGATGGCTGGTTGCTTCATCGAGTAAGAGCACCTTTGGCTTGTGTGCAAGAGCACGTGCAATTGCCATGCGCTGTCGTTGCCCTCCTGACAGGCCCACGCCTCCCTCGGCCATAACGGTATCGTATCCCATCGGGAATTGCATGATTTCATCGTGGATGCCTGCGATCTTTGCCGCAGCGCTGATTTGTTCCAAAGGCATCTCAGCATGCCCAAAAGAGATATTGTCACGTACTGAACCGCTAAACAGAAACGACTCTTGCAACACCACGCCATATTGTCTGCGAAGTGTGTGCAGATCCATCTCCGAGAGCGGCACACCATCATAATGAACGGTGCCATCAATGGGAGGATAAAGCCCCAACAAGATCTTTCCCAGTGTACTTTTACCAGCCCCCGTATGGCCGACCACCGCGACCATCTGCCCCGGTTTAATCGTAAACGAAACATCACGGAGCACCCAGGGCGAATGATCGTCGTATCGAAAATTCAACTGTTGGACATTGAGGTGCCCTTGGAGGGTGAGGTTCGATTGTGCGATGGGTTGTGTTTGCTCTGGTTGGGCCTCCAGAACATCTGTCAGCCGTTCGAGGTGGGATCGTACAAGCTGTAGTTGTTGCCCACTTGCAACGAGTGATGCCAATGGTGTTAAAAAGGCGCTGGCCAGTGCATTGAGTGCCAGCATAGTTCCCAGAGTCATCGCGCCATCAAGTACCTGATATGCTCCCATCCAGACAAGAATGACAGGTGAAAAGGTGCGTAGGGTGTTTAGCAGAGTATCTATCGTTGCAAAGAGTTGGCTGCGTTGTAGGGTGATATTAAGATGTTTGAAAAACAGATTTGACCAGTGTTCTAGTGCTCGATCTTCCCTACCGGCGGCTTTAAGGGTTGCAATGCCTGTGAGCGTCTCAACTACATAACTCTGTGATTCGGTGTGGGCGCGTAAGTCACGTTGGGTCAGACTATGCATATGGTGCGTTATGACAATGAGTAGCCCTATGTGGAGGGCGCCGATGACAAACACCAGCCCACCAAAAACCCACGATTGTGTGAAGAGTATAATCAGATAGACCAGTACAAAGCCACCATCGAGCATAATTGAGAGGGTTTGGCTGGAAAGCAATTCACGAACAACGGTGTTACTACCCATACGTGTGAGTATATCTCCGTTATTGCGCTGCTCAAAGAAGCGATAGGGTAGGGCCAGGATGTGCTCAAAAAAACCCAGCATCAAACGTGTGTCCAATCGCGCCTGGAGATAGATCAGCAACGCCGTACGCAGGTAACCTGTAATGATTTGTGCAACAACCATCATAACGATACCAAGACCAAGGATCGGCAGGATGGTCGTCAGGTTGAATGGCACAATGTGATCAACAACAATCTTTATCATCAGTGGGAGTGCTAACCCTGGCAACAGAAAAAGTGCCGATGCTGCTATAATTTGAATGATTACCTTTGGCATACGCAGATAGCGAAAGAGGTAATGTAGCCATGTGCTAACCAGTGGTCCACGGCGTTGCTCAAAGTGAATACCAGGCTCAAATGTGAGGGTGACTCCGGTGAATCCTTCGTCAAATTCCTTAGGAGTAAGTCGGCGGCGGCCAGTTGCTGGATCAACAACTGTGACATATTGGGCAGTCCATTCTTCGACAATCAGGAAGTGATTGAACTTCCAATGAACGATGGCCGGCAGTTGTACTGAGTCAAAATGGTCCGGTTCAAGTGAAACAGCACGTACCCGTAATCCGAATCGTCGTGCAGCCTGGGCCATAGTCAGTGCGGTCACACCATCGTATGCGACATCACACTGGGTACGACATTCTGCAATAGAGGTTTGCCGCCCGAAATACGAGAGGATCATCGCGAGGCAGGCGACCCCACACTCAACGGCATTGAGTTGTAATATGACAGGGACTCGCTGCCTGCTTCTTCGACCAAACAACTGTATCCACCAAGACCAGATGCGCCCCGACCATGATTTCAACCACCGCAGGGGGCCACAGCTTTGACGCGTATCTGAATGTCTCGCCATGTCTTAATCTCCGGCATCTTTGCCTCGTATTAATATGGTTTCTAATAATCGTCGTGTGCCAATCTCAACATGTGCCTGACCAACACTATCAAAATAGGCTGTGGGAGGTAGGGCTCCTGGAAGGAGATCCAGTGGTGCAACAACAAGAGTTCTGTGATTGGAGAGAGAAGTTGACGTACTTGTAGTGAGTGTAAAGCGCTCCTGGGCTTCTACTGAACTAATAATGGTTGGTTCGAAATCAGCAATAGTATGAACGAACGGTGTTGTGTCAAATGTGAGGACCAGCGATTGTGCTTGATGAATATCGGAAAGATGCTCTGATGGGAAGAATGCCAGCACCATTATGTCGTGAGAGATAGGGTCTAACGCATCATCGCTTTCGACAATGATGGCTGTGCCAGAGGCATACACAGGAACAGAAATAAACCAGGTACTCATACCACTCAAGAGGAAAAGGCTGATCAAGAGCCAGAAGTAGCGGAAAACACGTGGGGCCACGAAACGGGGCAGAAATGTTTCTTGTCTGCCTTGTGCATAACGTCGAAGTGCATCAGGACGGAACACCGAGCGTAACGAGTGATCCATTGTTGGTGTCCTGTGAAATGCAAATACGCGAAATGACCGACATATCCTGCAAATGCAAGATTTCCTTACATGCCATTTACCGTTCGTGCAACGGGGCGTACAATCTCAATTAACCCACATCTGATTTGTCAAGTATAGCATGGATAGGACAGCGAGACAAATACTAATGGAATGAATGGCTATGCCGTCCTCCAAGTTCATAAAGAAGCCGTACGGTTATATGCTCTAACACAAAGTTCTGGAATTGTGATGCAATAGTCATCAAAAGAAATATATAAAATTTTAAATGAATTAACTTTTATAGCAAAGAGTGTTGACAAAATATATTTTTAATATATATATGTAGTATACAAGTTTGATATTAAAGTAAACAGGAGGAAACATGAAATTTACTCGTCACATGCTGGTTGCGCTTATGTTAGCTTTCACACTGGCATCACCGTTTTCAGCATCGGCAGCCACAAAGTACATCTTTTTTGCTTTCTTGGATGGTCAATGGTATCCAATTGGTCAGCCAGTCAGTTTGGAAAAGTGTGAAGAAGTAAAAGCGAAAGCAATTGCCAGAGGTATACCAGCAGCCTGTGTTTCTGTAGAAGTTTAATACATGCTATAGTGCTGTTCTCGTGAACGGTGGCGTTATGGTTTCGACCACCGTTCATCATTTGACCATCCTGTCATTTTTTCATGATACAAAATATAGACCCTAAAGGTCTGGATGCAAATGCCCAGATTGTTGGTGTGAATGAGGTTTTTGATGAGACCCTAAAGGTTGCTACAAAAATCAACAAAATTCCGCAGAATAAGGTTGCTTTAGCCCTTCAGGACGGGCAGCAGTGCAACCGTAAGGGTCTAGATATGTATGATCGTCTCAAACAAATGCTGTAAGGTCGCTGCGGGGTCGGCGGTGCGTCCGGTATGCACAGGTGAGGGTTGGATAATCGTGCTGCGTGGCGCCACCAACCAGTGAAACCGCTCAGCCTGTGTGAGTTCACCAATTGGTCCTGCTGCAGCACCCCCGGCGCAGATCCGTGGGATGCCTTCGATATGATGCTGAATGTCGTCGGGATCGCAGTTGGGGGCGAGCGCCAACAAGCGTTGTGGATTAAGTTCGACCTGTGCATCGAGAAAGCGACGGGTGCGGCAAAACAAGATGACGCCTGCGTTGATAAACTCGCCACGTTCGACGTACGGTATCACCCGGATGAATGCATAGTCAAAGAAGCTGAGTTCGGACACGGATCGCCTCCTCTACAAACACATGCGATGACTCCAGACGACTCTGTAGAAATGCCACATAAGCATCACGGTGCTCATTGGGTTCAGGAAACCCTGGTTCTGCTGCCAGCCACGATTGGGGAATGAGATTGACAATACGCTGTAGTATATCCACAGTTAACTGGCCACGAAATACGGTGTCGACTGCCGATAGTTCAGCAGCAAAGCGCAACAGTACATGGTCTTTCACAGGAGCAAACGAGCTACGGCTGCGTTCAAGGTAATCGCGCCAGTCATGGTGAAAGTAGAGCGTTGCGCCATGGTCGATCAGCCACAGTTGTTTGTTCCAGAACAGCATGTTGGTATTGCGTGCTGTCCGATCAACATTGGTCACATAGGCGTCGAACCACACAACTTCAGAGGCAAGTCGTGTATCAATTGATGTTGTTGCGACGGGATCAAATCCCAGTGAGCCAGAAAGGTAGCCAAGTGCCAGATTAAGCCCGGCGCTGGCTTCGATCAGTTCTTTGATTTCGGCATCGCGTTCATTGCGACCCAAACCAGCATCAAGTTCAACAAAAACCAGTTCAGGAACGGATAATCCCAGTGCACGACCAATTTCCCCCGCGATGAGTTCGGCAATCAATGCCTTGGGACCCTGACCCGCACCACGAAACTTGAGGACGTACATCTCCTCATCGTCCCCCTCAATGAGTGCGGGTAAGGAACCTCCCTCGCGCAATGGTGTGATATAACGTGTTGCGATAATAGTTCTCATGGTACCTGCTTATAGTTCTTTTGCACCAATGTAACTCATATGGTAGCATGAAAAAGGGCAATGTAACACAGGGCAACACAGCAATGAACACTGAAAATATTACTGAGGCCGCCCGTATTGTGCGTGCAGCCCAACAGATTGTCGCTTTAACTGGCGCAGGGTTTAGTACGCCTTCAGGTATTCCTGATTTTCGCGGTGATGGTGGATTGTGGCTGCAAGAAGATCCAATGGCGGTTGCTTCATTAAGTGGGTTTCGTAACAACCCACAGCGCTTCTTTCGGTGGTTTCAACCGTTGCTTGATACGTTATTGTCTGCTCAGCCTAATCCAGCCCACCTGGCGCTCAATGACCTTGAGCATGCTGGCAAAATGCGTGCAGTCATTACCCAGAATATTGATGGGTTGCATCAACGTGCAGGATCACGTGAGGTCTATGAATTACATGGTCACGTTCGTAGTGCGACGTGTATTGTGTGCCACAGACAAATACCATCTGATGCGCTGCTCAAGCACGCACGTCGTGGAGAAGCCATGCGATGTTCCTGTGGTGGTATGTTTAAGCCCAATGTGGTGCTGTTCGAGGAAGAATTACCACAAGGTCTATACTGGCTTGCCATGCATGCGCTTGAACAGTGCGATGTGGTGTTGGTTGCTGGCACTGCGTTAGAGGTGTTCCCGGTGAGTTCTTTGCCACTGATTGCCCTTGAGCGTGGGGCCCGTTTGGTCATTGTAAATAAAAGTTCGACGCATCTTGATGAACGGGCTGATGTAGTGTTGCGTGGAGATGTGGCTGAAATACTACCAGCCATTACCGCGACAATGGCTGATAATCAATAAGGTGTGTTTGTATACAGAGTGCACTATATGTTAGGTTTGGCTATATACTAAGGAGGAAGCAATAATGATTGAATCACTTAATACAGATCTGGAGGCCCTGCGGGCGCGCTATGACAGCGTTCGGGGGCGTCTTTGACCTGGCAACTAAGCAAGCAGAAATGACAGTGCTTGAAGAACGCTCCGCCGACCCAGACCTCTGGAACGATCCTCAGAATGCTCAACGCCTCATGCAACGTCTTAGCCAGATAAAAGCAGAAGTTGAACGCTGGATAAGACTGGAAAATCAGATCGTCACCATTACAGAACTGACGGAACTTGCCGAAACCGAAGCTGATGACTCACTTCGTGGTGAGATTGTCACGGAGTTGGTTGCAGCGACGAAGGCGATGGACGCCCTTGAAGTAGAGGTGTTGTTCAGCGGCTCATACGATGATCGTGATGCGTTTCTCTCCATCAAAGCTGGTACAGGTGGTACCGATGCTCAGGATTGGGCCGAGATGATGTTGCGTATGTATACACGCTGGGCGGAGAAGCGTGACTTCAATGTTTCGGTAATCGATATAAGTGAAGGCGATGAAGCGGGCCTCAAGAGTGTCACGATTGAGTTACGTGGCTCCTACGCATATGGTTTTGCCAAGGCTGAGGCTGGTGTGCACCGCCTGATTCGTTTGTCGCCCTTCAATTCGGGGAATGCCCGACAGACATCATTTGCACTCGTCGAAGTGCTGCCGGAAGTCGATGATGCGCCAGAAGTTGAGATTAAGACCGAAGATCTGCGTATCGATGTGTTTCGCGCTGGCGGTCACGGTGGTCAGGGTGTCAACACAACTGACTCGGCTGTACGGATTACCTACCGGGGCGGAACACCGGAACAGATAGTGGTGGTCTGTCAGAATGAGCGCTCACAGCTCCAAAACAAAGAGACAGCGATGCGGGTGTTGCGAGGACGACTCCTTGAACGTGAGTTGCAACGCCAACGGGAAGAAAAAGCCAAACTGCGTGGTGAGCATCGTCAAGCCGATTTTGGCAGTCAGATGCGAACGTATTATCTGCATCCGTATACGCTGGTGAAAGACCACCGTAGTAATTGTGAAACAAGTGATGTCTACGGCGTGCTGGACGGCGCGCTTGATCCCTTTGTTGAAGCTTTTCTACGCTGGAACGTAGGCCGCGATACGGAGTAACTCCCAGTAGGTTTTTAATATTGACGGGGTAGTAAGTCATGCTGGCTTGGTGCTCCGTTTTTTGTCGTCTGAGAAAGGGATGTGTATGGATAGCATCCATGGTCATTGTGGTCTGTGGGGTTGAGGCTTCTGTTCCACAAGGCGAAGAGACTGCCCGTCGGCTACTGCGGAGTAGACTCTTCGCACGTGAGTTGTGACGCCAATGTGAGGCAGCAGCCAAACTACGTGGTAAGCATCGTCAGGCTGATGTTGATTATCAGATACGCACATCTCAGCTCCATCCCGAGACTCTGGTGCCTGACCATCGCAGTGATTATACTACCAACGATGTTGATGATGTGTTGGATGGTGCGCTTGATCCCTTTGTTGAAGCTTTTCTACGCTGGAACGTAGGTCGCGACACCGCCTGATACATACCAATAATAAATACTCTCATTGGCGGGGTAATAAGTCATGCTGGCTTGTTACCCCGTTATTTGCCGTCTTATGAAAGGAAAACATGATGATTCGTAAAATATTAGCTATTCTTCGTGATTACATATTGATGACGGCTGGAGCCATACTGGTGGCGATCTCGGTCAACCTCTTCCTGGTGCCAAACGATCTGGTAACAGGTGGGCTCACGGGAGCAGCCATACTGCTACAGACATTTTTTGATACACCGGTCGGATTAGTCATTCTCATCGCCAATATACCACTGTTTATCCTTGGTTTTCGTTCACTGGGTGGATTAGTGTTTGGGATACGCACGTTGTATGCAACAGTTGTGATGTCGTTAGCGATTGACCTGACGGCGCCCTATATGCAACCATTTACAACAGAACCATTATTGTATATTCTCTATGGTGGTTTGCTCGATGGTATTGGCATTGGCCTGGTGTTTCGTGCGCGGGGAACGACAGGTGGCATCGACATTGTGGCGCGGTGGCTTGAACAGCGTTTTGGGGTGCAACCAGGGCAGAGCATGCTTGTGATGAATGCCGCCGTCTTTGGTGTGGCGTTTATCGCGTATCGTCCTGAGGATGTGTTGTATGCTTTGTTGGCGGCATTTGTAGCAACACTTGCATTGGATTACACCCTGGCAGCCGGTACAGGTTCACGACAGGCACTTATTGTCACTTCCAAGCCCGATGCCATTGTACAAGCGTTGCTCTACGATATGGGGCGTGGCGTGACTGTTCTTGATGGTTATGGTGGCTATACTGGTATGGAGCGCAGTATTCTCCTTTCAGTGGTAGGACGTGCAGAGATTAGCTTTTTGAAAAACATTGTTAATCGTACCGATCCTAAAGCGTTTGTGATCATTGGTGAGGCGAGTGAAGTACTTGGTGAAGGTTTCCGTCCTTTTGTGCAACCAAAGCCGGCTGGTGCTGCAAAACGTCCGTGGAAACGTGAGCGTAAGCAGAAACGAGCTGTACCACAGCCAAAATCGCATTCTGCCTGATTTTGTGTCCTATGACGATCGCCATGCAAAACGGGCGGCCCTGCGGCCACCCGTTTTTGGGGCAGAGAAGTCTTTGAGGTTTTGCGGGGTGATTAAGCGGGTAGATGAGAGAGGTATCTCTCACTGAAAGTAGTAGATGCAGTGTGTAGTGTGTCCAGAAGGAAATACGGCTTCTCTGCCGTCACACAACATAAATTGTTGTGTCGGTTGCGCTCAGGCTTGTGAAGATGCATGTGATTGCCCTCGCTGCAACGCTTGTATTGGTACATTCATATAATAGAACGAAGGCCCCGACAAAATTTGGGTATGTTTTCACAAATTTCATCTGAATATCAGACTTTGGTCGTAGAGAGATAAGGGTTTGAATTAGAGACAAGGGTATGCGAGGCGATGGATCTGTCCGCATGACGTGGGCTCTTCCGCACTTTCCGTGAGAACGTGGGGCTCAGTAGGCAACATACGGTATACTTCATCTTTTCGTCCACGTGTATAGCCCTATCGCGTGAATGTACCTATGCTTCCTTTGCTTATTCCTGGCTGTCGTGTTCATGCCGTTGAGACGAGTGGCACCACGCTCGTCATTCCTGCACAAATCATATTGAAAGCAATGCCTTGTCCTGTTTGTAACCAGTATTCTGCACATGTGCATCGTTCCTACCAGCACTGCCTTCGCGATCTCCCCGTTTTTGACCAGCACGAGCAACTGCAGTTGCTCGTACGTCGTTTCTTTTGTATCAACACCGCATGTGCTCGTGGCACCTTGGCTGAACCATTACCTGAAGTGGCACCACGCTATGCTCGGCGTACCCCGCGTCTCACCCAGGTATTACGCCTACGCGCATGTGCTGCCGGTGCTGAGGCTGGTGCTCGTGCGACACACCATCTCCATATGACGGGGAGTGGTGATACGCTCCTCCGTATCATGCGTGCGACATCGGCCCCACCGCTGCCCCCTCCTCAGATCCTGGACGTTGACGATTGTGGCTTTCGGAAAGGCCGCACCTATGGCACGATTCTGGTCAATCTCGAACAGCATCGCCCCATCGCCATCCTGCCTGATCGTGCGGCAGAGACGCTGGCCAATTGGCTTCGTGAGCATCCGCGTGTCCAGATTATCACACGGAATCGTGCGCTTGACTATGCACGAGGCGCAGCAAACGGTGCACCCCATGCGCTACAGGTTGCTGATCGCTTTCACTTAGTATGCCACATGCGTGAAGCAGTCGAGCGCATGCTGGTGCGTTTGCGACCAGCACTTCGTCAGCAACAGGAGCCAGACAATGAAGCGGCCTCACATAGCGTGGCTCCGGCCATGGATGCGATGCCGCCACGCGCACGCTATGCTCCTGGACCGAGCCGACAACGGATACCAGTGGCCCGCCAACAGGCGCGTCGGCAATGCTATGAGTTGGCGAAAACACGTGCAGCCCAAGGATGTAGCCTGCGTCAAATTGCCCAAGAATGTGCGGTCACCCCCACGACCATTCGTTCCTGGCTGCAAAGTGATATGCTTCCACCAGATCGACGCGGATACCGCGCCAGCAGTAAAATGGACCCTTTTGTAGCCTACCTGCACCAACGTCTTGCTGAAGGCTGTACCAATCAATCGCGTTTGTGGCGCGAGATTTGTGAGCAAGGGTTCACCGATACCCGTTCACTGGTAAGCACATGGATTCGGGCACAACGTGATACCAGCGCATGTACCACACCAAGAACGCGGACGCCACCACTCCCGTGTGCACAGCAGGTATCGTGGGTAATACTGCGTCGTGATGCTGAGCGGACCCGCGAAGCACAGACACAGTGGCAGCGCATGAGCCAGCAACGCGCAGTCGTTGAAGGGGCGACGCTGGTGCAGTGGTTCCTCACCATGGTACGTGAACGTCAAGCAGCAACGTTTGATGCGTGGCTAACCGCGTGTCAGGACGTCCTGTGTCAGAATTGTCCAACTTTGCCCGCGTGCTGCCACGTGATGACGCTGCGGTCAAGGCAGCCCTGACCGTGCCATGGTCGAACGGTCAGGTCGAAGGGCAGATCCATCGTCTCACATAGATGAAACGGAGCGGGTATGGACGAGCAAACTTCGACCTGCTCCGTCAAAGGGTGCTCCACAGGGCATAGCGTTTTCTCAGAAAGTGCGGAAGAGCCCACGTCATGCGGACAGGTCCACCCGCATGTGGATAACATGCTCCATGGGGGACATTGTGCCCAAAGACGTTGCGGCTGACTGGGCGCTTAGCAGGTTACTACAGGAACATCAGGCACCACTCGATCTGGCACGGCGGGCCTATCTTGGGGAATGCTACGATGAGTGGGAAGGTCGAGAGGAAGCGGTCGATGTTCTCGTCAAGTACATGAGAGACTCAATCGAAGCTTGTCTCCATTTCTGAATATGGGTAGATATAAATCCATCAGCATATCAGATAGCACTTACTCTAGATTTATCAGAACACTTGAGCTATAATACCTCTAGTTGCCTATAATAAAAGAGGAAGTTACGCTATGAATGCCCATGCCTTTCGTCATTTCTACGATTATCACTTCACGGAAAACCGCAATGTATGGGACAGTTATGTCATGACACTTTCCCAGGAACAGTTCACACAAGTCGTAAACTATTCACATG
>WYDT01000036.1 GCA_013122435.1 Chloroflexi bacterium AL-N1 | reverse complement strand
GGGCGGGAGGGGGGCCACGGGCGCGTCCCAGGCGTGCTGGTCCAGCCACAGGCGAGACACGGGGGAGGCAGGCAGCACCGCTTGCACCGTGGTAGCGGTGAGCAGGAGGTGCGGCGTGGCCAGGGTCAGCATGGTGGCCAATCGCTGGGGCGGATAGGTCGGGTCGAGCGGGAGGTAGGCACCATCGGCCAGCCAGACCGCCAGCACCGCCACGAAGAGGTCGAGCGAGCGGGGCAGACAGACCGCCACACAGGTCTCAGGACCGACCCCCTGCTGGCGCAGGGCGTGGGCGAGGTGGCTGGCACGACCAACCAGGCAGGCATAGGTGAGGTGCAGATCCTGGTCGACCAGAGCGACGGCATCCGGCTGGGTCAGGGCATAGCCTCCAATCCGGTCGGCGACCCGCTGCGGACGCTCCCACTGCCGCGCCGTCGCATTCCAGTCCACCACCACCTGCTGCCGTTCCTCGTCCGATAACAAGTCTATCGACGCTACAGATGCATTTGGAGATAGAGCAACCTGCGTTATTATTCGACGCAGATGTTCTAATAAACGTGTAATAGATACCTGATCAAAACGCTGCTGATTATATTCGATTTGTATATCAAGCGAGGTTCCAGGATGGATAGTCAAAGTAAGTGGATAGTTTGTCTGTTCCTGTAAGGATATATCATTGACTACAAATGTTTCCTGCGTTGCAAAGAGACTCATATCCACTGGGTAATTCTCGAAAACTATCAAGGTTTCGAAGAGCGGTATACCAGGTGTCACCTCACTTGCATTTTGGACCTGTGCCAAAGGAAGATAATCATAGTTAAGCAATGTTGTTTGCTGTTGCTGGATCTGCTGCAGCCATCTTCCTCGCGCCGTGCGTAAGGGAATCCGCACCCGTACCGGGATCGTATTGATAAACAAACCTACTATGTGTTCTACTTCCGGCAGTGCTCCGGGACGCCCGGATACAGTTGAGCCGAAAACCACATCATTGGTACCGCTGTAACAGCTTAAGAGGAAAGCCCAGGCACTCTGCACTAATACATTTAACGTAACCTGGTTTGCTCGACATTGTTGATCAAGCATTGACGTCGTTTCTACTGGAAATACTAGATGCTCTATGCAGATATCTTCTGCTGTTTGATCAAGCATACCGGGAGCACCATCAATGCCCAGAACTGTTGGGTCAGTAAAATCAGCCAGATACTCGCGCCAGAATGAAGACGCTGCGTCACGGTCCTGCTGCTTGATCCAGGCAATATAGTTACGATACGGTGGGGTAGATTCGAACACTGGTGATTGCTGCCGCGAATATAGCTTATATACGTTTAGCAAATCTTCCATTACGATGGGAATCGACCAACCATCCAGTAGTAAATGATGATAGCTCCATACCATGGTGTAGTGTGACGCCGCAAATCGAATGAGTGTTATTCGCATGAGAGGCGGACAGGTTAAATCAAATCCTCTCGCCTGGTCTTGTTTTAGCCACTGTTCTAGATGCGTCATCTGTTCAGAAGCAGGCACATCTTGCCAGTCCAACAACTCCCAGGGCAAAGATACTTTTGTAAAGACTACCTGTGCAGGCGCAGGTAACTTCTCCCACATAAAAGCTGTACGAATTATGGCAAAATGCTGTACGACGTACTCCCAGGCACTACGCAACGCCACAATATCGATAGTATCGCCCAAAGACAGCACAAATTGCTGGAAATAAAGCCCTCCTTCGGGGGCATATAAGGTATGGAACAAAATTCCTTCTTGCAAGGGGGCCAGTGGATAGATATCTTCAATGACAGCTTTTGCCGCCCGACCACTTACACCACTTGCGTTACTGACTAGATGTGTAATCTCAGCCTGCTTTAAGGATACCAAGGGGAAATCGCTTGGCGTATACATCCCTGCAGTTCCATGAGTGCAATGGAGAATAAGTCCTCGTAACGCCTCCAGAAAATTGTCCGCCACTTGCTTGATGGTGGGTGATGTATGGACTAAAGTGTTATACGACCATGTCAGAACAAGTTTCCCGTCTAATACCTGGCTATTTACCTCTAAGAGATGCCTGACAGGAGTTTGATCACTTATGTCCGAACCTTTGGGGTCGTTCACCATTGACCACATAGTGCCGTCATCACTAAATGAGGAATCAAGTTGCCCCAAATAGTTAAACACTACTTCAGGTAATGGAGCATTTGCGATAACCGATGCAACATCTGCGGAAGCAAGATATCGTAATATGCCATACCCCAAACCATCATGTGGTACAGCACGCAGTTGCTCTTTTACAGCACATAATTGCTCACCAATGTCTGAACTCTGGCCAATATCAAGCGAGATGGGATAGAGCGAGGTAAACCACCCAACGGTGCGGGTCAGGTCCACATGGTCAAAGATAGTGCTGCGGCCATGTCCCTCAAGAGCAATTCGCATCCGTGTTCCACCACTCCATCGCGTCAAGGACTGTGTAAAAGCTGTAAGAAGCACATCATTAATCTGGGTGTTGTAGGCACCCGGAACATCCTGCAGCAATGCACGGGTTTCTTCAGCATCCAAAGCCACAATTACATCTGCCATATTGGCTTGTGTTAGCTCGCTCGTCACTTCTGGATAGTCACGTGGTAATAAGGAGGTTGGTGCAGTAACCACCTCGGTCCAATAGGGCAATTCTGCCATGAGATGATCGGATTTAGTATAGTCTCTCAGACAATGTGACCATGTATGGAATGAGGTTGTTTTGGGGGGAAGTTGAATGCCATATGGTTCTGTTCCCTGCAGCAACCCTCGTTGTATGTCTTCCAGCAAGATCCGCCAAGATACGCCATCAACCACTAGATGATGGATCACGATCAACAATCGACGTGTAGTATCAGAGTCTGTTTCAAAATACACTACCCGGAGGAGTGGCCCATTTGTGAGGTCAAGGCTCGCCTGAGCATCCTGACTAATCCTATCGATGATTGATGTGTATTGCTCAGTTGGGATTCTGCTGAGATCTATCTGGATCAGTGGGATATCTTTTGTTACTGATTCATCATAAGCAGCCGCCCACTTTGAGGACACAAGGGTGAATCGCAAACGTAGCGCATCATGGTGATTAATGACAGCGGTTATGGCTGCTGCTAATCTTGTATGACTCAGGGGCATACCCACCTTTAACAACAACGTTTGATTGTAGTGATGGGGATGTGGTCCTGGATTAGACAAAAACATATGCTGGATAGGGGTCAAGTTCGTGGGGCCGACAATGGCACCTTGTTCTGCAATAACTTCATCAGCAGTACCAGCCACAAGCGCAAGTTCAGCAATAGTTTGATGCTGAAAGATCTGGCGAGGAGCCACCGCCAATCCAAGTTGTTTGGCACGCGAAGCTACCTGGATAACAAGAATCGAATCACCACCGATAGCAAAAAAGTTATCGTGAATTCCTATGGGATCAATCTGGAGAACTTGTTGCCAGATATTCGCGAGTTGTTGTTCAACAAGCGTGCGCGGTGCGGCATATACTGTATTGTGAAGAAAAGATTCCTCATCAGGGTATGGCAATGCTCGTCGATCAATTTTGCCATTCGGCGTTAATGGAAAATGTGTTAATGTCACAAAAGCGACAGGTATCATATAATCCGGGAGGTACTCCCGTAAATATGATTGCAATAACTCACTACCCACTGACGAATCAGGTAACGCCCCTTCCTCTTTGTTCCAGATGATATATGCAGCCAATTGCTTGTACCCGGCAGCGCTGGCAAAGTCAACCACCATTTGGTCTTGGACAAGCGGATGTCGCATGAGAATCGCTTCTATTTCACTTAACTCGATACGATAACCGCGTATCTTCACTTGTTGATCAAGCCGCCCCAAAAACTCAAGTTGTCCATCGAAACGATATCGGACACGATCACCAGTTCGGTATAGACGACCGCCAACCAGACCACTGAGGTGATTAGGAACAAACTTATCAGCTGTCAGATTGTAGCGATGCCAGTATCCTCGTGCCAGACTGGCGCCTCCAAGATACAGTTCTCCCGGAACTCCGACGGGCACAGGGGTCATCCAACGATCCAACACATAAGTTTGAACTCGATCTACTGGTCTTCCAATGGGGGGTAAAGTCACAGAATCCATACTAACAGCAGTCCAGGTTGCCACCACTGTGTTCTCGGTTGGCCCATAATTGTTCGCAAGCGTAAATCCCAATGGACGATCAGGGGCCTTATGAAGTATATCTCCACCAGTTAAAACTACTCGTAGTTGTGAATGCCCTTCCCAATGAGATGTTAAAGCTGCTTCAAGCCATGGAGTGGGTAAGAAACTAATGGTACTTTGAAACGCTGCAAACCAGGCTAACATTTCAGATAGATCATTTCGCAGATCATTATCAGGAATAGCAATCATGCCACCCGCTAGTAGACATGGCCATAACTCCCAAACCGAGGCATCAAACCCTAACCCAGCTACCATGGTTGAACGATCCTGAGGGGTTACCTGGTATACGCGTTGATGCCACATCACCAGGTTTATCAATGCAGCATGACTAACAGACACCCCTTTAGGAGTTCCCGTTGATCCTGATGTGTAGATAATGTATGCAAGATGGCTGGGCTGCAATGGCACAAATGGAGTGTCATGAGCACTGTTCCCCAAAGCTTCCTGATAAGTATCCATCAAGTGCACAACCAGATGATCAGGTTGATATGTGGGCTGATACTCTGCATGTGTCAGAAGGACGCAGGTTCCAGTGTCTTCAAGTATGAAGGAAATTCGTGAAGGCGGTAAATTGGGATCAAGTGGCACATACGCACCGCCCGCCTTTAGCACTGCGAGATAGGCAATAATCAAATCTAATGAATGTGGTAAAAGGATTGCCACAGGAACATCCGGATGCACCCCCTGTGAATGAAGCCAGTAAGCAAGCTGATTCGCTCGTTGATTAAGCGCTTGATAGGTTAATATGCCTGTATCAGTAGCCAACGCACAAGCATCTGGATAGTGACTACATACACGCTCAAACAAACTTGTCACTGTTGTATTGGGACATGGATCATTGACCGTGTTGTTCCAATCAACCAAAATCTGTTGTTGTTCTTCAATACTCAACAGCGGCACAGAGTGCAATGGTCGATCAATATCGTTCGCAATACCCGCGAGGAGAATACTGAACTGTTCTAACATACGTTCAATAGTCGTTTGTTCAAAAAGTCCAGTACTATAATCACACTCTAGATACAGTTCATTTGAGAATTCCACAATGTTTAAACTTATATCAAACTTGCTATATTGTGGTGGGAGAGCAACTAATTGGACATCAACATCTCCCATTTGGGGAATGTCGGGAACACGATCTAGATTAAATGTGACATTGAAGAGCGGGGGGCGACTCGTATCACGTGGTAAATTTAACCGATTAAGCAGCCACGCCAAGGGATATTCACTATGTTCAAACGCATCAATCAGGACTCGTTTCTGATTGGTGAGGTAATCCCGAAAATTAGCTGTGGCATGAAATGTGCTACGAATAGGAAGCAGATTCAAAGTATAGCCAATTAAGGGCCTGTCACTGACCATCCCACGTAATGTAATTGGAATACCAACCACTAACTCTTCTTGAAAGCTCAAACGATGCAGTAATATAGCGTAGACAGCGTGAAGGGTCATAAAGAGTGTACTATGCTGAGTGCGACTAATAGCTTTTATCTTTTCATGCAATGACTCCATCAAGCGTATTGTTTGACGGCCACCTATGTATGAAAATGTATTTGGGCGTGGTTTGGCGGTCAAAAGATCTAATGGGATGACGGGACGAGCAAATTGGTCCAGCCAGTATGTTTCGTGAACACGCATTGCCTCGTCATGAACACGCTGGTTCTGCCATGTTAGAAAGTCTCGGAATGATATTGGAGTCTCAAGCTGAGGCTCCTCTCCCTGCATAACCGTAGAATAAATAGCACTTACTTCTTGAACCAGCAGTGTGAGTGACATACCATCAACAACAACATGGTGTGCTGTGAGCGCTAACAGGTAGGTGGCATCAGTCAGTTTGAGCAGTGTACAGCGGAACAGTGGCCCCTTTGTAAGATCAAAAGGTCGTTGCTGTTCTATACTAAGCCACATCTGTACGGATGGATGCGATGCCTCCCCCTGAAGAGTTGTAAAATCCACTAATAGGACATCCACCGTTAATGAGGGGAAGATTTGCTGACTTGTTCCGTCAGAGTTGATCACTATGCGTAATGCTTCATGACGGTCAACAACATGTTGGATTGCATACTGCAAAGTCTGTAGTGACAGAGAACCCCGCAAAGCCAGCACCAATGCCTCATTATAGGCACAAAGTGCGCCATCTTCGAGTTGCGTTGCGACCCAGAGCTGATACTGTGCATCATTCAATGGTACGGTAGATAGTGTACCATTGTCATTTACATCAGCTATTTTAGGCTTTTTTTTAAAACCGTTGGGCGAATCCGCACTATCCGGCGGTGTTTCTGGATCTGTGGGAGATGGCGGCTTTTCAGGAAGAAAGCCCCCTTCTCGGAGCTCCATCACACTCTCTCGAACTATGCGAATGATTGCAGCAATATCATCATCAGTATGTGCAGTTGAGAGGAATAAATTCCGGCCCTCCCAAATATATAACCCCTTCGCCACTAAATGGTAGAAAAACAAATCCATATTCGTTGTGAAGGTAAAACGGAATAATGAACCAAACTGAACCGTTCGTATAGGAACACTTTCTGATTCAAAAAATTGATTCAGTGTCTTCACAAGATCAGTTGTTCGTGCATTCAACTGTTCTTGAAGCGTTGGTCCTGCTTCCTTGAGATGTTGTAATACTGCACGCGATGCAGCCATCGTCAAGGGGTGTTTGCAAAAGGTACCTGCAAAAAAAGTTGTCGTAGCAGATGGATATGACAAATCCCCATACTGCCATAACCCGCCATCAATACCATCAAGATAGGCTGCTTTACCACACACAATCCCAATCGGGAATCCTCCACCCACAATTTTGCCATACGTAACCATGTCAGCTTGAACATCAAACCATGCCTGAGCACCACCAGGATGAATACGAAAACCTGTAATAATTTCATCAAAGATAAGGGCAA
Source organism: Chloroflexi bacterium AL-N1 (assembly GCA_013122435.1). Classification (GTDB taxonomy): domain Bacteria; phylum Chloroflexota; class Chloroflexia; order Chloroflexales; family Roseiflexaceae; genus AL-N1. The sequence continues at coordinate 61,831 of WYDT01000036.1, read as the reverse complement.
TGTCGGTTTCAGCAGTCAGGGCACGCAACTCGTGTAGAAACTCTTTTGGTTGCAGATCTGGACGACGACTCTGAACCGGTTCAACTAGAACTGCAGCAAGCTCGTGAGCGTGCTCGCGAACCGTGTCAATGGCCTGTGCGGAACCATACTCTAAGACGATAACGTTCTCTTCTATGCCAGGGGTAACACCGGGAGACATAGGTAAGGATGATGAAGCACCATCAATAGACTCTCCTACAACCAGCGTTCCATCACTAGACCCATGATAGGAACCAGCAAAAAGTGCAATTTTTGACCGCCCGGTTGTCGTACGAGCGAGCCGCAATGCCATCATCACTGCTTCAGTGCCTGAGTTACAGAAGGTAATACGCTCTACACCTGTTAACTCGTGAATGAGTGTGGCAACTTCTCCGGCAACATCAGATTGTGGGCCAAGTTGTACACCCTGCTCCAGTTGCTGACGAACGGCTTCATGAATAAACAAAGCCTGATGACCAAACAGGGTCACCCCAAAACCCATTGTCAAATCGATATACTCATTCCCATCGATGTCCCACAAGTGTGAACCACAAGAACGGTCACTGATAATGGGATAAAGTAACTCTTTCGTAGAGAAACGAAAACCAACGGATGCACGGTTATCTGCCAAAACGGATCGATAAGATTGGGTTTGTTGTTTTGATCGTGCGGTACGCTGGGTGTATCGTGCAGTAAAATCCTCCAGATATTGACGTTGCTGATCTGTTAAGCCACTCAAAGGATCAAAACGAGACCCGGCACGAATTGGCTGGTAAGGGACAAACGTCGTGTTTTGGGTTGATGATTTCTCTTCTGTATTTCCATTTGATCGAACAACAGCAGTGCTTTGATTGATGGCTCTTGCAGAACTTGAGCGGGGCATTTCAGATAGAGGCGGCGCTGAATCGACCTGGCCACCAACAACAGCAAGTTGTTGTGCCATGACCTGTGTCATTTGTGTCAACACATTCAGTTGTTGAGCAAACATTGACTGTAAATCAGCAGTTGGCTGATTGCCACTACCGAAAGATAGTGCCGGTACGGTCATATTTCCTACAGATGCTGCCATACCAGCGGTTTCTGTGATAGATTGTTGAGTCGTTTGTTCACCCGCTGTAATTGAAGAGGAAGCTGCCCGATAGCTCCAATTAGCTGGTGTCTGTTGCTCAACATAACCTACGATGTCATCAATAGTGGTAAGCTCTTCAAAAATTTGGCGAATAGTGATCTCAACACTAAAGGTCTGCTCAATAGCACGGATCGCCTGAACCAGTACAATAGAGTCGGCACCCATTTCAAGAAAGGGTGTGTATAGGTCAATATAATCAGGTGAACTTTGAAGTAAAGTAGAGATGATGTCTCGTACCTGTAATTCAATATCCTGTCGTAGGGTATTGTTGTGGTTCGTTTCTTCTTGAGACATGGACATAGATGCTATCTCCTTTCTGTCGTCAATTTGCGGGGTTGATTGAATCCAGTAACGCTGACGTTCAAAGGGATAATTTGGTAGCATTACTCGTTGACGGCGCTGTCCAGCGTAAAATGCCGACCAGTCGATCTGATGACCAATTAACCATAACTTTCCTAAAGTAGTCAGAAGAAATGGTATATCAGGTTGCTGACTGCGGGGATGACGCAATGATGATAAAATATGCCAGTTCTTAATACCTTCGTATTCCGCGTATTGCTGCGTAAACGAATGCAGGGTTTGTCCAGGGCCAACTTCCAAGCATGTCCAGGCATGTCCACGTGTAAGAAGTCCCAATCCATCGACAAAACGTACCGGGCGTCGTAAATGGTCAGCCCAATAGGTAGGATCAGTAGCTTGTTGTGGGTCTATCCAGGTACCAGTAACATTTGAAACATACGGTATGGCAGGAGCTTGCAACTGTGTCTTTTTAACGTGACTGGTAAACTCATCAATAATGTTGTCCATCATTGATGAGTGAAACGCATGCGAGGTATGCAACTTCCGGGAAAGAATGTTGTCTTCCATCAGGCGTTTTGAGAATGAATCAATCGCTTCAGATGGGCCAGAAACAACACATCGTCTGGGAGCATTGATGGCAGCAAGAGAAAGCTCGTCGGGTAGGAGCGGGCGTATATCCGCCTCAGCAAGCGGGACCGATAACATAGACCCAGGTGCCACAGACTGCATTAATCGTCCACGTTGAGCGACCAAAGCAAGGGCATCATCAAGGGTAAATACACCTGACAAGCACGCTGCCACATATTCACCAATACTATGCCCAATCATCACATCCGGATGAATACCCCACGACTGATACAACTTCGCCAACGCATATTCAATCACAAACAGGGCTGGTTGCGCTACAGCCGTCTGCTCCAGCAATTGGGACGGTTCTTCTTCTCCCACGCTGGGATAGACAATATCTCGCAAATCGACATCGAGGTATGGTCGCAATGTGTCAGCACAATAATCAACAATATCATGAAACACCGGCTCAGTCTCATATAAATCACGACCCATACGTACATACTGTGAGCCTTGCCCAGAGAATAAGAACACGATTTTGCAGAGACGTGGTTCCTGCGTATCAAGGAGAACGCGTTTGGCATCAGGCGTTCTTAAAAGATGTGCCACTTCTTCTTCATTATGTGCCACCACCATACCACCGTATTTAAAGCGTGTGCGGCCAACGTGCAGTGTATATGCTACATCTCCAAGGTCTTGCGGTTGCTCAAGATACTCGGCTAATCGAGATACAACTTGTCTACACGCCTCGCTGGTTTTTGCAGAAAACGTCAGTAACTGCCATGATCTCCCGGGGGTTGACAGCAGTGGTGGTGGAGCTTCTTCGACTATTACATGGGTATTGGTTCCCCCAAAACCAAATGAACTAATGCCAGCAAGCCGACGGTTGTGACCAGGTAGCCATGAATGTGGTTGAGTTGGAATGACAAAAGGCACATCCGTAAGATCAATGTGTGGATTGAGGTTTTTAAGATGGAGATGGGATGGAATTTCCTGATGTCTTAGTGCAAGGATTGTTTTAATGAGCCCTGCAATGCCAGCAGCAGACTCTAAATGGCCTATATTGGTTTTCACCGAACCAATGACACATGGTTGATCATGCAAGCGATCTTGAGCGTAAATCCGTTTGAGCGCCTCCATCTCTATCGGATCGCCAAGTTCCGTGCCAGTTCCATGGGCTTCGACATACTGTATCTGATTCGGTAATACCTGAGCAACAGCCAGAGCTCGACGAATGACTTCTTCTTGAGAAGATTGATTAGGTGCTGTTAACCCATTGCTTCGACCATCTTGATTAACAGCAGAACCACGGATCTGAGCGAAGATTGTATCACCATCGCGCTGTGCATCACAAAGACGTTTGAGGATTACCACCCCACATCCTTCTCCACGGACGTAGCCATTTGCACTAGCATCAAATGTTTTACAACGGGCATCAGGAGACAACATACCCGAAGTTGCAAAAGCACTTGTCAAATCCGGATCAAGGATAACATTAACCCCCCCTGCAAGCGCAAGAGAAGCCTCACCTGTACGTAAACTCTGACACGCCAAATGCACGGCAACCAAGGATGAAGAACACGCGGTATCTACCGCAACACTTGGACCACGCAAATCGAAGAGGTACGATAAACGATTAGCAGCGATACTTGACGCATTACCAGTAGCGGCATACACATCGACACTGGTGTCATCCTCAAACTGAAGTGTACTGTACTCCTGCGTAGAAATACCTATAAACACGCCAGTTGACGATCCAGACAATTGCTTACTGTCAATACCTGCATTCTCAAAAGACTCCCATACTACCTCTAACAGCAGACGCTGCTGTGGATCCATGCGGATGGCTTCACGTGGGGATATATTAAAAAAATGCGGATCGAATTCATCAACATAATCAAGAAAACCGCCCTCCTGGATTGGCTGGACATGCTCTCCATTTTTGGGGAATCGAGTTATCTGTGTGTCTTGCCTTTGGGACGATATATGACGTATAGCATCTACACCTGTAGAAAGCAATTTCCAAAAGGTCTCTACATTTGATGCGCCAGGAAACCGACAACCCAAGCCGATAACAGCAATAGCATGATCATCAACATAGTCGTCAGTAGCTTCTTCAGAAAAGGTATCAGGTGTCTCCAGAACACTTCTATCCTCTTCCACCACGTTAGCAGAAGAGGTTTCCTGTAGTAGTTTCAACAGGTATTGAGAAAGATCTGCTATCGTTACATATTCGTAAGCAACCGTTGGCGATAGTGTCACGTGTAGCCACTCTTCAATATCACCTGAAAGAGTTACGAGATCTCGTGACGACAGACCATAAACATCAAATGGTTCATCAACATTGATGTCATTCACATCAAGACCCAGTTGAGTCCCAATCTGTTGAATAAGCCAACTTTCTATCCTATCATAAGAAATGCTGTGTAAACTATCATCTCCAAACCGTTGATTGCCCACAATGTATTCCTTTAATTCTAGGCATAAAAGTGTCTGAAAGCCATACAAAAATAAGGCACACAAACATTGATTCACCCTATAGCAGATGGGAATACTAGAAACAGATCCCAAATAAGCATGTCTTAACTAAAATTCATATAATTCACACTACTTTGAAAAATCCGTACAGCTTCTCTTCATAGGCGTATATTATATGCTCGTTTTATTAATATTTCATAAAATCATATAGTGCTTTTGTTAAACTTTTGGATGCCATATATTTAGCGTCTCATTGAGATACTGTTTTTTACAGGCATGGCGTTGAATCTTTCCACTGGATGTCTTAGGTATGCTGCCAGATTGTAGCAACTTAATCGTGTGGGTCTTTATGTCGTGATGTTGAGCAATCGCTTGTCGAACAACTCTTGTAAGCATCTTAACAATTTCAGTAGCGTCACTGGTTGGACTCACCTGTTGTGGCTGATATCGCCGATGTATCTCTGCAACCACAACAAGCTGCTCACCATCACTGGTATCAACAGCAAATGCAGCCACACATCCAGTGCGGATAGCCTCATGAGACTGCTCAACTGTAAGTTCAATATCTTGTGGGTAGTGGTTTCGACCTTCAATAATGATAAGATCCTTGATGCGTCCTGCAACGTACAACTCGTCTTGGTAGATAAATCCAAGGTCACCGGTACGGAGGAAAACACGCTCCTGCATGTTGTCAGCTACCATGGCATGAAACGTGTGGGTAGTTTCTTCAGCACGGTTCCAATATCCCTGTGTTATATTTGGTCCACTAATCCAGATCTCTCCGACGTGACCGGGCTGGCAACGTGCACCAGTTTCTGGATTTACAATATCAATGTCCTGTTCTAACCACGTTTGTCCACAACTAACAAATACATTGGCTGATGTGTTGGTCTCAATTGCCTCCACTGCCTGCCCCTGCTCTAACATATCAGAGCGAAATTGCCGTACCCTTGGCGCTATAGTTGTTTGCGTCCTACCTGAAACAAATAATGTAGCCTCTGCTAATCCATAGCATGGATAAAAAGCCGTATGGTGGAAGCCGTACGGTTCAAACTTCTCGGTAAACCGCTGTAAAGTCATAGCACGAACAGGTTCAGATCCATTAAATGCTCGCTGCCAGCTACTAAGATCTAATGTCTCACACTGCTCGGGTGTAATCTTGCTAACACATAAATCATAGGCAAAGTTTGGTCCACCACTTGTATGAGCTTTGTAGTGCGAAATCGCCTGTAACCAACGAATAGGGCGCTGGAGAAAAGTCATTGGGGACATCAAAACAGCCTGTGAGCCAGCATAGAGACTCCCTAGCACATTACCGATTAAGCCCATATCATGATAAAGTGGCAACCAACTTACATGAGTTGTCTGCTCGGTGTGAGCAAACGCCTGCGTGATCATATTTTGGTTGTGTAACAGGGCATCATGACTAACCATGACACCCTTAGGTGTGGCTGTCGAACCAGAAGTGTATTGTAAGAATGCTATCATCTCACCATTTATGGTCGGCATTTTCCAAACATGTTCACTATCTTTGGGCACCTCGTCAGTTGATAAACACCGTACTGTGGTTAGTTCTGGATGTTGCTCTAGAAATTGCTCGATATTTGCAAGAATGGATGAAGTCGATAACAACAATTTGGTGTCTGAGTCATCTAAAATAGACAATATGCGTGATATCGGACGATTAGGATGAGGGGGATATGCAGGGACAGCAATAACTCCTGCGTATAAGCAACCTAAGAATGCTGTAATATACTCAATACCCGGGGAATACAACAGTAAAGCACGCTCACCAGAAGCAACAAAACTTTGGAGCCAGCCACCGATCGCACGAGCTTGCCGATCTAACTCTCCATACGTGATGTTAGGAATCTTATTACTGCTGTGCAAAAATGTATACGCTTGACGCTCAGGATGCTGAGATGCCCGCCATTGAACAAGATCAACAAATGATCCCCAGGCGACGGGCGTAATCTTATCTCTTTCTGTCATCATTAAAGATACCCTCACTTAAACAGCAAGCCAATCTGAACAGACTTGGTTCTAAAGTAACATCACTATATAAGCAAGATGTCACGCAGAATTACTACATAAGCGCCTAAAGCTTGTATGGCTGATATACCATCATCACCGCCGCACCCGAAACCTACCTCAACCACCAAGATATGCTTATATCATTCAGAGTGAAGCATGAAATCTCGTAGGATATAGCAGGAAAAACGAGAGTGTTTGTGCGTAACTGGCTTAAAAGCATCAAAAAAGCTTAGATATGTATAGATAACAGGTATCCGTATCTTTTTAAACCAGTGCTGTAGCATGCTATCATTGATAAGTATTATATGAATTTTGACATACTATTTCTTTTCACATACTTTATGGGTTTTAGCTTGTTAATATATTTATTCTGAGAACACCAACGTAAAATACGTCATTAAAATTAAATGAACATTAATAAGATAATAAAAGATGCACCTGTTTTTGTCAAATCCTCATTTATCCAGAACAATACAGGCCAAAAATGGTGAATAATAAAAAGCAATTCTTGATAGCAAAGCACTATTTAAGAGATGCTCAACTATAATTCTGCACAACCCAATGGATCGCCTTTCGCTTTAACAATTGTCCTTAATTAGTCTCATGATTTAGTCTAGATAAACTCAGATCGTGACACATTATTGTATGATACAATATACGGATAACCACTTTTCATGACCTCCAGTAAAAGCTATCGAAAGTTGTAGTGACTGTCTAATAACCATTGTTGCTGGTAGATCAGAGTGTAAAATCAGTACATGGTAACACTCCACCAGTTAACAGCAATAATATGTTGATTAACGCTGTCATATCTGATAATCATGCTTCAATGTAGCTATATGCACGTTGACATGTCTTTTTTCCGTGCAAGAGCGTTGTTCTGATACTATGCACGGTTTCAATTAGCATTCGCTCATTCCATGGGTCTCGCACACATATTTTACGGTACTGGGCGGTGCATCTGCTGTATTGAAGCCGTTGTTGCCTAACCTCATGGTTGTACTGTCATGTTGTTTAGCAACAGGTCGCATGATATGATTGGGTTCATTCGTCGGTGTCCAGTCCCTATCAATACGTGCTCCGCGATTGTTGTTGCATGGACCCCGTTTTTCGCCACTAATCCCTCGATGATTTGATGACCCTTTCTTACCACCCTGATCACAGTCGCCCTTCCCGTATGGGATGTATGGTTGCAATCCCACAACTATCCATTATGGTCAAAAAGGAAAGCTTTCGCAAAAAACTATCTGTCAACGAACGATACTGACCCAATCATCGTCTTAAACGACACAATTCTGGTAGATGAGGAAAGACATGCCGCCAATGCCAGCACAACCACCGTAATATGCGCGATACGTGCCCCCTTGGCTTAGATTGGGTCAATCGTAACAATCTCGTTTGGGTGGCGCAACGTTTGCGGATGGCGCTTGCCATCTGTCAGTTTATCGTCCACGGTACAGAACAGGTGGATGATGGACTTGACTCACTTTCATGGACAGGTCGTCATGCCCATTGGTCGGTATGTTGTTGTTCATACTCCACCGGACGAAGATAGTCGAGGGTCGAATGGCGGTGATGCCGTAGGCATGCAGGGCCGCCCGATAGTCGGCGCTGGCATACTGATGGCCCCTGATCATGGTGGTGCAGCAGGCCAGCTGGGGGTTGGCACCGCCGACAGGCATCCTGTAACGCGGCCAACACTAATTCCCTTCCAGAGGCGGCTGTATCGACCACCCGACCACCCGCCGGGCAACCACAGCCAAGCACGATAGCCAGGCACAACCAGCCCTCACGGGTCGGCAGATACATGATATCTGCCACTCAGACGCGGTGTGGTGCTTCAGCAGTAAAGCGCCGCGCCACATGGTTCGGGACCACCGACCACCCGTGCTGGCTGGTGGTCGTTCGCACGCGCCGCCGCCGTCGTCGCGCCACCAACTGGGCCTGCCGCATCAGCTAGACCACGCGTGTGCGTGTGCGCGGTACCCCCTGGGCCTGTAACTCGGCCTGCACCCGTGGGCTGCCATAGGTCTGACGACTGGCCTGAAAGATGGTCTGAATCTGGGCCGTCATCTGCTGATCCTGCTGGGTGCGGACACTGATCGGACGACGTTTCCAGGCATAATAGCCGCTGCGGGCTACTCCGAGCATGCGACACAACGTGCTGATGGGGTACGCCTGCGCGCGTGCGGCGATAAACTGATAGCGCTGGCTCAGTGGGGCAGGTGCGAGAAGGTGTCAACCACTTTTTGTACGATGTCGCGCTCCATGCGTAATTGCTCGTTCTCGCGCCGGAGCCGTGCCAATTCGCCCGCCGTTGGCGCGATGGGAGCGTCTGTTGTGGTGGCGGCATGCAGCCAGCACCGCAGGGTCTGCGGATTGTTCCCCCGCTCATGGGCGATCTAGCTGTGCCACAAGCCCTGCTCGATCACGCATTTGATAGCTTCCTGTTTGAATTCGTCCGCATAGGGTGTTCGAGTTCCCATCATGGTTCCTCATGGCGGTCTTGCTCCTATCATACCATCAGGTGTTCGTGAAAGCGGGTCAATCTCACTTGAGTGTTGAGATCAATTGCTGATTTGTAGATGTCATTATTGCTGGAGCTAGCCGTAGATTATTGGTCGCATATGAGTCAGCAGGGCTTGACCAGCGTTGATGGAAGAGACGCTGAGACCAGTGTTCACCGAGGCTGGTCCAGCAGATCGCTGGATAGTGGGTAGTTGGGTCGTGCTTAGGTGGGCTCGGCAGCCACTGGCGATCTAGCTTCTTGTCGATCACCAACCATTTTTACGGACCACACGGCTGATGAGCAGTGCTGGCATGTGGGAGTAGTACGGCGGGCTGGGTTCGATATACACCGTGTCCGACGGCAGCCTAGCAGCGCCAGGAAACAACCCTACTCACCAAGCGCATTCCGTGCAGCAATAAGTTCGTAACAGCGCTCTTGAACCCCAGGGTGACGCGTAACCAACTTACTCAGTATCTGCTCCATCTTAGCTTTGTCCCGAAATGGGAAACTCTCTAGATGCAGTGCAATCATAATGCGGCGAAGATTCGTTCCATCATGTATCAGTCGACCGTATAAGCGTATGGCCATTGTCACGGGTACTCCACTGCAAGATGTTAAACAGATCAACTATCAGTTCCCAGCTTACCGTCTTGGGAATATCGCTATAGAGATGATTGGCCAGATTGTTTTCACCGTATATGTTCAGCAATTGATCGACCAGAGCACAACTATCGGCGAAATGGGGCCGTTTAGTACTGATAGTTGCAAGGGTCTATTGGAGCAGATCAGTCATCACACCTCGATAGAGAAAAGACAATTCTGAGCAAACATTTGTGCACCAGAGTTGTATCTACTTTTAGTCTTTGGTCAATACGATACTTCATAACGCGCTATGCCCAATATTGTAACAACGATACCGCAAATGTATCTAACCTCAGCCATGGTATACTCGGTGCGTGTTTACCCTTGCATTAAAGGAGTATAGCAAGCCATGGAGCAACGCGTAGCCTACAAGGTCTACTATGAGGATACAGATAGCCTTGGTGTCGTCTACTATGCCAATTATCTCAAGTACCTGGAGCGTGGACGCACCGAGTTCGTGGGAAGTTTGGGGCGCGATATTCGTGATTGGAATAAGGACGGGTATAATTTTGTAGTTTATGCTATGACGATCCGCTTTCGCAAGCCAGCCGAATTAGGCGATACCGTTGATGTGGTGTCAGCGTTTGAACTCCCATCGGCATATCGAGGGTTGTTTCGGCAGCGTATCGAGCGCGTGACAGATCTCATTGTCGAGGCGGATGTCGAAATCGTCTGTCTTGATGGCAGCCGCAACTTGCGGGAGTTCCCCGAGCCATTTCACAGGGTACCATAACCATAGCGGGAAGCACGGTATGCATGTACAACACTACAACGGCGACTACCGTCGCATTGCCGACATCTTTTACGACGCCATCCATACTGTTGCGACACAGCAATATACCTCAGAGCAAGTACATGCCTGGGCACCCTACCCTATCGGCTATGATAGATGGTATTATCGTTGTGAGCTAAAGCGCCCCTTTATTGTTTGTGACGCCGACACCGCCGTCGGTTTTATCGAACTCGATCCGGATGGCCATATCGATTGTCACTATGTGCATTCCACGTGGAATCGGCGTGGTGTCGGTGGGCTATTGCTCGATCACGTTGAGCGAGTTTGCCGCGCACTTGGCAAACCCCGGCTGTATGTCGAGGCCAGCCTCATTGCAGTAGGGTTGTACGAGCAGCGCGGGTTCTACCGAGTGAAAGAGCAGCACGTTGTGGTTGGTAGTCAGTTACTACAGAATTTTTTACTCGAAAAAATGCTGGTGTAGAGAAGCTACACTATCCACGCTCATATGTCGCAATGATCGTTGTGTGAGCCACTGATGACTCAAAATATCTTTGCCTGATCGTGAGATATTCCTTGTTTGTGAAGAATGCCTCCATCGCAGCTTTGTCTGCGAAATAGATTGTGAAAACGCGATTGATGGGATCGGTTGTGCTCGATATCAGCACCTCAGCAATCTTAAAGTCGTAGCCAAATCCACCACCATACCGCTGCAAAAGCGGCAGCATTGCTTCGCGATATGCCTGATACGCTGCATCATCAACGATCTGTAAGCCAACGAGCATCTCTAGCGCCATGGTGTTGTTCCTTTGCTGTAGTGAAAGTTCTTGGTTGGATTGCCCACTATGCATTATATGGGACTTTTTACTCTATTATAGAATGTCGCCTATCGTCTGGCATCACAATCCAGAGCATAATGTAGCTGATGATGGAGAGACCACCTGCGACTACTCCTATGAATCCAAGCAAACCCAGAAACATCCACCCCAAAAACATGAGGCGAATAAGCACAGGATCGAGTTGTAATCGATGGGTGATGCCACTACAAACATCGGCAATCTTTTCGTTTTGTGTGTCACGTAAAAGGCGTTTTGACATCATAAACTCCTTCCTTAAAGTATGATGGCCGGGGCAAATTGAAGATGTATTGTTGATAAATATATGACGATAGTCTGTTTGAAAAATTGCGAAAACAGTTTGATATTCACCTGCTAACATAGTGACCATCAATAACTGAGAACGGAAGAACAACTTTATCCTCTCTTTACTGGACAAAGCCTGATCAACCATCTATCATAGACCACGTCACATAACCAGAATCACAGAGAGGTATGCCATGATTAGCGCTGAAGAGCAAAGCCGGTACACCGAGAACGGCTATGTCGTGGTCAAACAGCTTTTTACAGCAGACGAGGTAGCCCGATATACCGATCACTTTATGCGTCTGCGGGCTGCGGGTAGCTACCCCGGTGACGATGCAGGAATCGACAGTGCGGCGACCGACCCGCTCAAACGCTACCCCCGTATGATCCACATGCACCGTTGGGATGAACTCAGCCTGCACTGGATGCTCGACCCACGGATCAACGAAATTCTGATCGGGCTGCTTGGTCGTGAGCCATATGCGGTGCAAACCATGCTCTACTTTAAGCCACCTGGCGCACGCGGACAGGCCCTCCATCAGGACAACTACTATCTGCGGGTGCAACCCGGCACCTGTATGGCCGCATGGCTTGCACTTGATCCCTGCGATGAGCATAATGGGTGCATCAAAGTGCTTCCGGGGAGTCACACATGGCCAATTCTCTGTACGACCAAAGCTAATACCGCCGAAAGCTTTACCGATGTCACCGTGCCGCTTCCTGAGCAGATGGACGTGCTGCCCGTTGTGATGGAAGCAGGAGATGTGTTGTTCTTCAACGGCTCATTGGTCCACGGTAGCTACCCCAACACCACAACAGATCGCTTTCGACGCGCGCTGATCGGACACTATATCGAAGGTGCCGCCGAAAAAGTGGCGCATTGGTATCGTCCGGTCTTGCAGATGGATGGCACGCCACTGGTGCTTGAGCAAAGTGCTGATGGGGCGCGCTGCGGTGTGTGGGTCGAGAAAGATGGGACACCAATGATCGATGTACAAGGCTACGAAGTTGTCGATCCTGCTGCACATGATTAAATACGGCGATAAAAATGGCTGTTTCTGCAACCGCTTTCATCTTTTGTGGGTTTATTTATATTTTTAACAAACAAGAATGTAATGAGTTGTTAATTTTAGAAGTAAACTTTACGAAAGCTTTATGAGGTTTTTTATTGTATTTTAGCCATTTTTTTGCAACGAAGGTAAAAAAGCCAAAGAAATGACCTGCAAGGCTCCTGGACGAAAAAAACATGTTTGTCTTGCCATTTGCGCTCACTACATCACAATTTATTCATTCAAGCAGTATTTTGCTTGACCGGTTTAGTTGGCGATGTTATACTTCACTGCAATCAGGAAAGCATGTTTTTATCATACACAAAATCATTATAGGAATGCCGTACTATCGGTAACCGGCACACCCAATAAGTAATCAAGCTGCCCGTTACCAGGTTGTGAATGGCTAGTATGCGAAGGAGCAAACGATGATCGACCATCGCCGCTATCGTTGGGTATCTGTGACAACTGTACTCGCAGTGCTACTCACGATGTTGGTCCTGCCAAACGTATCGGCTGTACAGGCCGAACTCCCCCCTGACCTCTCTCGCTCTACTGTTACAACACAAAATCTAGCTGAGGATGAACAGCTCGTTCGTGAGAGCTTACAACATCCGGTTCAAGACGAAGTATTCTACTTTGTGCTACCCGACCGCTTTGCAAATGCCGACACCAGCAACGATGTTGGTGATGATGCAGGTGGGAGCACCAATGCAGATATTCTCCGCCATGGCTTCTTTCCCGAAAACAATGGCTACTATCACGGTGGCGATTTTGCTGGGCTGCGCTCACAGCTCGATTATCTCGAAGACTTGGGCGTTACGGCGATTTGGATGACGCCTATCTTCAAGAATCGCCCGGTACAGGGCGACGGTACGATTGCCAATTCGTCAGCCGGGTACCATGGCTATTGGATCACCGATTTCACCCAGGTCGACCCACATCTGGGTACGAATGATGAACTGGTTGAACTGATCGACGCAGCCCAGAGCCGTGGGATGAAGGTCTTCTTCGATATTATTACCAACCACACTGCTGACGTGATTGCCTATGAAGGCGATGAATACACCTATCGCAACAAGACCGACTACCCGTTCCGTGATGTTGACGGTAATATTTTCGACGATAGAGATTTCGCCGGAACAGACACCTTCCCGGAACTCGATGCGGAAACAAGTTTTGCCCAGATACCAGTTTTCCGTACACCAGAAGATGCCACAGTGAAACAGCCGGCATGGCTTAATGATCGTACTTACTACCACAATCGTGGCGACTCAACCTTTGCCGGGGAAAGCTCACTCTATGGTGATTTCTTTGGCCTGGATGATCTGTTTACCGGACATCCTGATGTTGTTGACGGCATGATTGATATTTATAAATACTGGATCAGCGAATTTGGCATCGACGGCTTCCGTATCGATACCGTTAAGCATGTCAATATTGAATTCTGGCAGCGTTTTGGTCCAGAGATTATGGCGCATGCTGAGGCTGAGGGCAAAAACGACTTCTTTATGTATGGCGAGGTCTTCAGCGGCGATGTCACGGAACTGAGCCAATTCTCGACTGAGGGCCGACTCCCTGCGGTGTTGGATTTTGCCTTCCAGGGTAACACACGTGGCTTTGCATCACAGAGTGCACCAACCGATAATCTGCGCGATTTCTTTGCCGCAGATGACTACTATACCGACGCCGATAGTAATGCGTATAGCCTACCGACATTTATTGGTAACCACGACATGGGGCGCTTTGGGCTGTTCCTCAATCAGGACAACCCCGATGCCAGCGATGCAGAACTGTTGGCCCGCTCACAACTTGCTCACGGGTTGATGTTCTTTGCGCGGGGCATGCCCGTGGTCTACTATGGCGATGAGCAAGGCTTCACTGGGGATGGTGGCGACAAAGATGCCCGTGAAAATATGTTCCCCAGCGTGGTCGACTCATACAACGATAACGATCTGATTGGCACCGACGCCACCACCGCCGATGACAACTTCGATGCAACGCATCCAATCTACCAGACGATTGGCGAACTCAGCGCAGTATTTGGCGAACATACGGCCCTTCGCCGTGGTGCACAGATCCACCGCTACAGCACCGATCAGTCAGGTATCTATGCGTTCTCCCGTATCGAGCGTGATGAAAAGGTTGAGTATGTAGTGGCGTTCAACAATGCTGAAACCGAGCAGAGTGCCACATTTGCAACATACCTGCCCAATACCGACTTTACCGCTGTCTATCCAACCGATAACGCAACGCTCACTGCTGATGCCAATGCTGAACTTACAGTGACTGTACCGGCACTGAGTTTTGCCGTATACAAAGCCGATAGTGCTTTACCTGCCAGTGATGCCGCACCAGCCATTACGATGCGTGCACCAGAGCAGGATGCAGAGGTCACTGGACGCTTTGAGGTCGGGGCCAACCTTGATGCCGATGTCTTCGCCGAAGTTACCTTTGCTGTCCGGGTTGGCGATGCTGAGGAATACACAGTTATTGGCACGGACAACAATGCGCCGTATCGTGTTTTCTATGATGCCAGCGATCTCGATACAGGTACACCACTAGCCTTTAAGGCGATTGTCAATGACCTGTCTGGCAACCTCAACTCGACCATGGTTGGCGCGGTTGTTGGTGAAAATGACCATGGTGGTGGGGTGTGTCCCGCGGCAACATATGCTATTATGCACTACAATCGACCAGATGGCGATTATGATGGCTGGGGCTTACACCTGTGGGGCGATGCTATCGATCCCGCTGAGGCGACCGAGTGGACTGATGCCAAACCATTTGATGGTGAGGATGAGTATGGTGTCTTTGCCTTCATCAAGCTGCAGGATGCTACCCAACCAGTCAACTTTATTATCCATAAGGGTGATGAAAAAGACACCCCCAATGATCGCAGTTTTGTTCCGGCAGAAGGACCACAGATCTGGCTCAAGCAGGATGATGCCACCAACTATACTTCCGCTGCTGAAGCACAGGGCTTTGTGACTATTCGTTACAACCGACCTGATGGTGACTATGGCTCAGTCGAAGATAACGACTACTGGGGTTTACATCTCTGGGGTGATGCGATTGCCAATGGTGTCGCAACGGAATGGAGTGAGCCACGCCAACCCGATGGATTCGATGACTATGGAGCGTACTTCAATGTACCGATAAAGGACGCAAGTCAACCTGTGAATTTCATTGTACATACACCAAGTGGAGATACAGTACCGGATACACGTGAGCCTGGTGGTGACCGTAGCTTTGTGCCAGGCGACACCGCTGGTATTTGGTTGCAACAAGGCGATGAAGCAGTTTATACCACCCGTGGCGCTGCGGAAGGTCTGGCCATTATTCATTATCACCGACCTGACGGGGATTATGGCGATTTTGAGAGCGATAATTTTGCCGACTATTGGGGCTTGCACGTCTGGTCAGGTGCTGCTGAGCCAACCGAGTGGAACCAACCGATCAAATCAGCCGGTACCGACCGTTTCGGCGTCTACTTCGAGGTGCCACTGGCAGATAATGCAACAACACTGAGCTATATTCTCCATCGTGGTGATGAAAAAGACCTGCCGGAAGATCAGGAACTCAATCTGGAAACCTATGGCAACGAGATCTGGGTTATTCAGGCAACCCCGAGCTATCTCCTGCCGATTTCGTCAGATTGTGATACAGGCGGTCAGGGCGATCTCTCCAAGCAACGTGCTCACTGGGTCTCTGAAGACACCATTGCATGGCCCATCGAGGATGGTGCGGCCAATAGTTACGCCCTCCACTACGACCCCGATGGGGCCCTGGCAATTGAGGATGGCGTCATCGCTGGTGGTGCATCGATTGAACTCACCTATGATGCGGCTGGTCTCAGCGACGAATTGCGTGAGCGGTTCCCCCACCTGGCGGAATTGACTGCGCTTAAGATCGCCGCTGCTGATCTGGACAAGATACCGGACATTTTGAAGGGACAGATCGCCGTCTCAGCCACCAACAGTAATGATGTGATGGTCGATGCGACGAGTTTGCAAATCCCTGGAGTGCTGGACGCGCTCTATACATACGATGGCGAGCTTGGTGTCATTTACGATGGTGGTATCCCCACGATAAAAGTCTGGGCACCTACTGCCCGCTCAGTCAAACTTCACATCTTTGATGACTCAAACCCGGATACCACTAGCACCGTTTATGAGATGGATGGGGACGCCGAAAATGGTGTATGGAGCATCCTCGGTGATGCGGCGTGGGATGGGAAGTACTACCTTTACGAGGTCGAAGTCTATGTCCCATCGACAGGCCAGGTTGAACAAAACCTGGTCACCGACCCCTACGCAGTCAGCCTGTCGATGAACAGCACCCGCAGCCAGATTGTCGATCTGAACGATGTCAATCTCAAACCAAGTGGCTGGGATCGGGTTCGCAAACCTGTGCTTGAGGCTCCCGAAGACATTGTGCTGTACGAGTTGCACGTGCGCGATTTTAGCATCAATGACGAGACGGTCCCCGAGGAATATCGTGGCACCTTCAAAGCCTTTACTCAACGCAGCGATGGTATGCGGCATTTGCAATCGCTTGCCAGAGCTGGATTGACGCATATTCACCTACTCCCGGCCTTTGACATTGCTACTGTCAACGAGGACAAATCGACGTGGGAAACACCCGACTACGATCTCCTCGCAACCTATCCACCAGACTCAGACGAACAACAGCGGGCTACTGAAGAAGTACGCAATCGTGATGGCTTCAACTGGGGCTACGATCCATTCCACTTCACAACCCCAGAGGGTAGTTACTCGACAAATCCTGATGGCCCAACGCGTATCGTTGAGTTCCGCGAGATGGTGAGTTCGCTCAACCGTACCGGACTGCGGGTGGTGATGGATGTCGTGTACAACCACACCAACGCCAGTGGTCAGGGTGACAACTCGGTGTTCGACAAAGTGGTGCCAGGGTATTATCACCGACTCGATCAGGAAGGCAATGTTGCCAAGAGTACCTGCTGCGAGAATACTGCCACTGAACACGCGATGATGGAAAAACTGATGATCGACTCGCTGGTCACCTGGGCGACTGCTTACAAGGTTGACGGGTTCCGCTTCGATCTGATGGGTCATCACATGAAGGACGACATGATCAAAGTTCGTGAGGCGCTTGATGCGCTGACCATTGAGGAGCATGGTGTCGACGGTAAACAGATCTATGTCTACGGTGAGGGGTGGAACTTTGGCGAGGTCGAGAACAACCAGCGTGGTGTCAACGCCACTCAGTTGAACATGGGCGGCACTGGCATTGGTGTCTTCAACGACCGATTGCGCGACGCCGTACGTGGGGGTGGTCCCTTCAGTGGTTTGCAGGAACAAGGTTTCGCTACCGGGCTCTACTACGATCCCAATGACACTGACCAGGGCACTCCCGATGCACAGCGGAATCTGTTGCTCCAACATATGGATCGCATCAAGGTTGGCTTGACCGGAAACCTGAGCGCATACCAATTGGTGGATCGCCATGGTAATCTGGTGACAGGTGCCGACATTGATTACAACGGCTCACCCACCGGATACACGAGTGATCCGCAGGAGGACATTACGTATATTGCAGCGCACGACAACGAAACCTTCTTCGATGCGCTACAACTCAAGGCACCGATGGATCTCCCGATGGCAGACCGTGTCAGAATGCAAAACATGGGTATTAGCATCGTTATGCTGGGACAGGGTGTGCCATTCTTCCATGCTGGTCAGGACATGCTTCGTTCGAAGTCGCTTGACCGCAACAGCTACGACTCGGGCGATTGGTTCAACCGACTGGACTTCACCTACGAGTCGAACAACTGGGGCGTCGGCTTACCGCCGGGCGAAAACTCTCCCAACTGGCCGGTCATGCAGCCGATCCTGGCGAACCCTGCGTTGCAGCCGGATCGTGCGGATATCCTGACCAACGCAACGCATTTCCGCGAAATGTTGTTGCTGCGTAAGAGTTCACCACTGTTCCGTCTACGCACAGCAGAGGATGTCCAGCAGCGCGTCAGTTTCCTCAGCAGTGGTCCTGATCAGACACCTGGCGTAATCGTGATGAGTCTTGATGATACGGTAGGCGCAAATCTGGATCGCTGGTACTCTCGTATTATTGTTGTATTCAATGCAAGTAATACAGAGCAGCAGTTCACAGACGACTCATTGCAGGGACAGCGCTTTGGGTTACATCCATTGCAACGTCGCTCTGCAGACCAGACGGTACGTACCGCAACATTTGATCGTACATCCGGAACATTTACGGTCCCTGCACGCACAACAGCAGTTTTTGCTGCCAGATAAACCCATAGCAATAGCTATGGTACACACGACACACATGCGGAGTTATTTCTCTGCATGTGTGTCACACATTCAAGCGTTTTTATTGAAATAAAGTTAATCAATGCTTGTGGTTCAGAGAATGCACTACCAAGCCATAGCGTCCACGACGGAGTACCAGAGCATCCAGCTTCACCATAAGGTATGCTGTAAAGGATCATGTGCTCTCCAGGCTGAAAGCTGCTATTGCGAGATGTCGAGCATGGTCGTGCAATTTTTCAGTAATTGTGATACTGATTGAAGTTGAGTGAATTAGAAAGATTGTGGCAAGATGTTTCAGCTAGCTGGACAGTGGCCTATCCACAAAAACAGTACTCCTCTTCAGGTATTGAGCAAAACGATTCGTAAAATCCATTGGTATACGCTTTGGTGATTTCTCCATTCAGTATGTGGTGCTCATGTTTGTGTACCAGGTAATTCTTTGTGTCTTTGGTGTATCGGGATGTTATGGATTGAAGCTATTGGGAAAGTGAGTGGCACAAAGCATGAACTCAATATTGCCGTCATTTCGCTGTGTTATCTTTGGCTCAGGCACACTGTCAATGCATTGTGCACAGATGTTGTTACAGTACGGACATCAGTTATGTGGCATCGTTTCGCATGACCGGGCGCTGCATAGGTGGGCCGAAGAACACGATATACCTTCCATGCCGCCAGACGACGATGTGGTGGCCTTTCTTCAGCAACAACCGTTCGAATACCTCTTCAGCATTGCCTATCCTTTCGTTGTGCCCAAAGGTATCCTGACATTACCACTCAAGGGCGCGATCAACTACCACGATGCGCTATTGCCGAGTTATGCGGGTAGCCATGCGACCTTCTGGGCTTTGTTTCACCAGGAAACGCAACACGGTATTAGCTGGCATGAGATGGCAGAAAAAGTTGATGCGGGGAACATGCTGAAACAAACGATCATTCCCGTCGATCCCACTGAAACATCACAAACCCTAAACGTGAAATGCTACGACGCGGCCATCCAGTCGTTTTCTGCGCTGATAGGTGATCTAGCAACAGATCAGATTACTCCCCTCGCACAAGATCTCACCAAGCGTTCTTTTTTTCGCAATAGACAACGGCCTCAGGCGATCTGTGCGTTACAGTGGGATCGGCCCACCAGCGAGATTGCTGCGCTCGTACGCGCACTCGACTTTGGAGATTACCCCAATCTCATTGGGTTACCAAAGCTGATGGTGGGTGATGATGCACTGATTGTACGCGAGCTTTCTGTACAAGCGCAGCCTGTCGACGTACCGCCTGGCACGATCATACGCCTGACCGCTGATGAACTTGTTATTGCCACCACCGACGGCCAGGCTGTGATCCACCAGGTCGCCACCATCGCAGGGCACCCTCTCTCGTTGCACGAGATGGCAGAACAATACATGTTGCACGAAGGTAACCAGCTACCGCAACCAGACCCAGCGATTATGGAGCGGCTGACAGCCACCCACGAAGCCGTATGTCGATCTGAGGCGTTCTGGGTACAACGACTGTCGGCATTGGAGCCCATCACGATACCATCTGCCACATATCGTAAAACGAAAGAGACAGGCAGCTATCAACATATCGATTATAGTGAAGATGCAACGCTACTGGCATTCTTGGCACCATACCATCAGCCCGAGGCACGCTTTTGTGCACTGACTGCGAGTTTTGCCACCTTCCTCGCACGATTGAGTGATACCTGCACGTTTGACCTTGGTCTCCATGGACCAGTTCAACGATTTCCAGAAGCGATCCTCTCAAACGTCTTTACACCTATTGTGCCGTTGCATGTGCAGTTAGACAGCCAGCACATGTGGCCTGAGTCCCTCGAAGCGGTTAAGCAGGCAATCAGCAGCACAAATCAGCATCGAACATTTCTCCGCGATATGGTCCTGCGCTACCCCGTACTACGCGACACATCCACCGCTATACCTGTGCACGTCGCATGGACCGACGGTACAGCGCAACCGCCTGCTGATGCCGAACTCGTGCTCGTCATTGATGAACAGGCGACACAGGCAGTCTGGCACTATAACACTGCCACATTAGACCCAACATCCATGGACCAGCTACGTGACCACTATCTCGTTTTTCTCCGTAGTCTGATGGCTAATCCAGATCGTCCGTTGGTACAACAGTCAATTCTTACCGACGCAGAACAATACCACCTTGTGTATGCCACGAATGACACACAGCGTGACTACCGACCACAAACTCTTGCTGCTCTATTTGAAGCACAGGCCGCACGAACGCCCGATGCCATCGCGTTGGTCTTTGAGGATACAGTGCTGTCCTATCAGACACTCAACACACAGACCAATCAATTGGCGCATTACCTCACCAAGCGAGGGGTAACACCTGAGACGATTGTCGGGCTGTGTGTCGAGCGTTCGCCAGCAATGATTGTCGGTATGGTGGCGATAGCCAAAGCTGGTGGTGCCTATCTTCCGCTTGATCCGGCGTATCCTACTGACCGCATCGCCTATATGATCGATGATGCCCAGACGACGGTGCTATTGACTCAAGCACATCTGCGTGACCGGCTACCTTTGCAGGGTAACCACATCATCGTGCTCGATGAGCAGCAGGAGGCGCTTGTACAGGAGGCGCTCTACAATCCAGTGCAACACTGCGCTGTCGATCATCTGGCGTATGTTATCTACACCTCAGGATCGACCGGGCAACCCAAGGGTGTAGCGGTTGCACACCGGGGATTAGGCAACCTGGCGCAGGCACAAATCGGTGCGTTCCAACTCAGTTCTGATAGTCGCGTGTTGCAATTTGCTTCATTTAGTTTTGATGCAACGGTCTCGGAAGTCTGCACAACCTTTGGTGTCGGGGCAACTCTCGTTCTGGCACGACAGGCCGCGCTCATGCCCGGACCAGATCTGGTGAACCTGCTTCAGACCTATGCCATTACCGCTGTGACCTTGCCGCCCCCCGTCCTGGCCATCCTTCCCGACGCTGGTTATCCTGCGCTCCACACCATTGTTTCAGCAGGTGAGGCATGCACCGCAGATATTGTGGCGCGCTGGTCGACCAATCGGCGCTTTGTGAATGCATATGGTCCGACAGAGACCACCGTATGTGCCACGCTGACACCAGACGCCGTCTTAGAAGAAACTATCTCTATTGGCCACCCGATTGACAATACCCAGGTCTATCTACTCAACTCACATATGCAGCCTGTGCCAACCAACATACCAGGAGAGCTGTTTATCGGCAGCGTTGGACTGGCCCGCGGCTACCTCCAGCGCCCGGCGTTGACCGCCGAACGCTTTGTCCCCCATCCGTTTAGTGAACGGCCAGGGCAACGGTTGTATCGCACCGGTGATCGCACATACCGACTGTCGAATGACACTATTGGGTTTCTGGGACGCCTTGACACACAGGTCAAAGTCCGTGGGTACCGCATTGAACCGGGCGAAATCGAGAGCGCTCTACAGCGCTACGAAGCCGTGCAGCAGGCGGTGGTGGTGGCCCATACAGACGCTACTGATGATACTCGTCTCACGGCGTATGTTGTGCCGAGTGCATCTGACAGACAATCAAGCACACAGACAGAGCTAATCCGTGAGTTGCGGACTATGCTTCAGGAACAGCTTCCGAGCTACATGGTACCTGCGTTCTTTGTGGTGCTTCCCACGTTACCACGCACACCAAATGGCAAGATCGACCTGCGTGCTTTGCCAAAACCGGATCGCACCCGGCCCGACCGAGGTACCTTCCTGCCACCACGCACACCTGTCGAAACACTGGTGGGTGATGTATGGGCACAGGTGCTGAAACTCCCGGCGGTGGGTATCCACGATAACTTCTTCGAACTCGGTGGGCATTCACTGCTGGCCACACAGGTCGTCTCACGGATTCGCACCAGCCTGCACGTTGAGGTGCCACTCTCCGTGTTGATGAGCGTTGTACCCACGGTTGCCGAAACGGCGAAAGCGATTGAACTGTTTTCTATCGAGCAAACGGCGGTTGAAGAGATTAGGCCATTTCTGCAAAAAATAAACACAATGACGGATGCGGAAGTCCAGACTGCCTTGGCGGATGTTGGTCAATTGGCATAAATGATGATGGGAAATACATGAAGATCCTACTTATTCAAACATTAACCTATCTGTTGTCATCAGGGGGCGCACATAAAGCCAATCGACTGCTCGCAGAGGGGTTGGTTGAACGGGGGCATACCTGCTGGGTGGTTGCTCCAGGCACAAGCGGCACTATTACGAACCACCCCGAATTGCTGGCCGAACTCGACGCCCGTGGGATCGAGGTGTTAGAAGCAAATCCAGATGTCGTCGTCTACATACACAGGGGCGTCAAGGTGTATGCCATCCTCAGCGACTTTCAGGTGTACACCCGCATGCTCTTTCATCTTATCCATGAGTTTGGACCCGCTTGGACGCTGGTTTCGGAGGATCGTACCTTTCTGCTGGTTGAGTTTGCGCTGGAAGCCACCCCCTCACGTGTGGTGCTCATAGCGCATTCCCAGGCGACACTGCCGTTTGGACCCGCAAGCTTCTATGTCGATCCTGACAAGACCCAACTTCTGCATCGGGTAGCGGGCATTCTTGCGGTGAGCCGTTACCTCCAGGATTACATCAAACGCTGGGGCGGCTTCGACTCGACGGTGATACCGTTTCCCTCTTATGGTAATGGTCCATTCCCTCATCTGGCGCGCTTTGATGCAGGTGCTGTCACTATGATCAACCCTTCGGCGATCAAAGGTATCTCGATCTTTCTTGCGCTGGCCCGTCTGTTTCCTGCCACACCGTTCGCCGCTGTGCCAACCTGGGCCACGACCGACGCAGATCTGGCCGCGCTCAGAGCACTCCCCAACATGCAGATTATTCCACCCATGGACGACTTGAATGCATTGTTTGCACAGGTACGTGTTCTGGTGGTTCCCTCACTGTGGGGTGAGTCTTTTGGCCAGGTCGTGATCGACGCCATGCTGCGTGGTGTTCCTGTGCTGGCCAGTCACGTGGGTGGCCTCCCTGAAGCTAAACTTGGTGTTGATTACACCCTGCCAGTCCAGCCGATCCAGCAGTATGAAGAACAATTCGATGTACGCAGTCTGCCTGTGCCAATCATTCCACCACAAAACATTGAGCCTTGGCAAAAAACGCTACAGAACGTGTTGTCCAACCGCGTGTTGTATGAGCGACTCTCGGACGAGTCACGGAATACTGCGCTTGCGTTTGTCGGTGGTCTGAGCATCGACACCTTTGAAAACTATCTTCAGGATCTCGCGCCTGCACCACACATCGGCGATCAGCCTACCAACGATGAGTCCTCCGATCAGGTGCTGCAGAAGCAGGCTATCCTGGAGGTTGTTGCAGAACTTTCACCACAACGACGGGCACTGCTGATGCTGCAACTCCGCCAGCGTGGCAATGGTTTCACTGGGCAGCAACCCATCTCTGCTGTGGCGCGCGGTAGTGCCACGCTGGCTTTTCCGCTGTC
Source organism: Chloroflexi bacterium AL-N1 (assembly GCA_013122435.1). Taxonomy (GTDB): domain Bacteria; phylum Chloroflexota; class Chloroflexia; order Chloroflexales; family Roseiflexaceae; genus AL-N1. The sequence continues at coordinate 37,444 of WYDT01000036.1, read as the reverse complement.
GTTTTCGCAGGAACGTCTCTGGTTTCTCAACCAGCTTGACTCTGCCAACCCATTTTACAACCTGCCAGCGCTCTTTCGCCTCTCTGGAGCAATCGATGGAGCACTTCTGGAGCAAAGTGTCCACATGCTTGTGCTGCGCCATGAAGTTTTGCGAACAGTCTTTGTGCTGAGGGATGGCCAACCACAACAGGTCATCCAACCAAACGTGTACATCCCTGTTGAGATGGTCGATACACGTGACCAATCGGAGGCACAACAGACCACGTTGCTACTAGAACACGCCCGTCAAATCTTTGCATTAGACCAGGGGCCACTGCTGCGTGTGCTGCTGCTGCGCGTCGCCGATGAGTCATACCAGATGCTGATTACGATGCATCATATCGTGTGCGATGGCTGGTCGATCAGCGTGATTGTCGAAGAGTTAGGCGTGATCTATAATGCACTGCTTACCGATCAAACGCTTGCGCTACCTGCGCTGCCCATTCAGTATGCTGATTTCGCCACGTGGCAACACCAACACCTCGACGGGAACATACTGGCACATCATCTCGCCTACTGGCAAGCTCAGTTCAAAGATCCTGTGCCCCTACTCGACCTGCCCACCGATCGCCCACGCCCGGCGGTGAAAGCGTATCACGGTGCGGTACAGTTACGCCCTTTTCCTACAGCACTCCATGCCAGGCTGGATCAATTAAGCCGACAGGCGCATGCCACGATGTTTATGACCGTGCTCGCCGCATTCTACACGCTACTATATCGCTACTCAGGGCAAACCGATCTGGTCATTGGCACACCAGTTGCGGGACGACATCGTCAGGAAGTCGAAAAGCTGATCGGCTGCTTTATCAACACATTGCCACTACGCATCCGGCTGGATGGCGAGTTATCATGTAGCGCTTTCATCGGTAGTGTACGACATATGGCGCTGGAAGCCTATGCACATCAGGATCTGCCGCTGGAAAAACTGATCGAAACGCTGAACCTCGAACGGAATCTCAGTCACAACCCGCTTTTTCAAGTGGTGTTTAGCCTGCCAACCGTACAAACTGGTACTGCAGAGATATCTGATGGAGCTATCCAGTTTGTCCAGGAATTGAATCCCGGCACGTCCAAGTTTGATCTGACGCTTGGTTTTTATGGCAGAGAAGTGTCCCTTGAATATGACAGCGATCTATTTGACGAGTCAACCATCAGTCGCTTCCACGATCATTTCTTGACTATGCTGGAAAGCATCGCCGACAACCCTGATCTGCGGCTTGATGACCTGCCACTGCTACCAGTCACCGAACGCCAACAGGTGCTCATCGAGTGGAACAGGACGAACAAATCCTACCCACGGGAGCAACCTGTACACGCATTACTGCAGGAACAGGCTGATCGTACTCCCGATGCTATTGCGCTCGAATATGGATCAATACAACTCACCTACAAAACACTACACCAACGTGCCAACCAACTGGCGCGGTATCTCCAGAAGTTGGGAGTCCAACCCGCTGATCTGGTTGGCGTGTGCGTCGAGCGTTCTCCCGATCTGGTCATTGCGCTGCTGGGCGTGCTCAAGGCTGGTGGTGCGTATGTCCCACTCGACTCCACCTATCCCACCGAACGCTTGGCAGGGATGTTGAATGATGCTCAGGTAAAACTTGTCCTAACCCAGACACATCTCAAAACACCCTGGTCAGATATGCAAACTCAGGTCGTGTGTCTGGATGCGGTAACCTATCACACTGAAGCACCGACACCACCCATCGTACCTATCACAGCGGATTACCTCGCCTATATCATCTACACCTCGGGGTCGACCGGCCAACCCAAGGGCGTGCAGATTCCGCATCGCGCACTGGTCAACTTCCTCACGGCAATGTGTGCGAAACCAGGGATGGATGCACAAGACACGCTGCTCTCTGTGACCACTGTCTCCTTTGACATTGCTGGTCTGGAGTTGTATCTGCCATTACTGACCGGAGCACGCATGGTGCTGATCGACCGTGTGACGGCGACCGATGGTATCCAGCTAGCTGCGACAATGGAGCGCACCCGCACCTCTATGATGCAGGCGACGCCCGCAACGTGGCGTTTGCTGCTTAGTGCCGGATGGCAGGGCGATCCTGCTCTCACCATCCTCTGTGGCGGCGAAGCTCTGCCTTCCGATGTGTCCAGTGCACTGATCTCACGCACCAGAACCGTGTGGAACATGTATGGCCCTACCGAAACCACGATCTGGTCAACCATGGACCAAGTTACCGATGATGCCATCTCGATTGGACGCCCGATTGCGAACACACAGACCTACATTCTTGACGAGCACCTCCAACCAGTTCCCATCGGCATACCGGGTGAATTGTATATTGGTGGCGATGGCCTCGCGTGGGGGTATCGTAATCGGGCTGATCTCACGGCTGCGCGCTTTCTGCCGAACCCATTTAGCACACAAGCTGACGCACGCATGTACCGCACTGGCGATCTGGCACGCCACCGGGCCGATGGCCGCATCGAGTACCTGGGGCGGCTCGATCATCAGGTCAAGGTGCGTGGCTACCGCATCGAGCTAGGTGAGATCGAGACCGTTTTGAGTCAGCATCCTGCTATCCAGCAAGCGGTGGTCGTTGCACACACCACGCAACGCCGCGATCAACAGCTTGTTGCGTATGTGCAGAGTGGCGCAGGTGATCTGCCATTGACATCAGAGCTACGTGCCTTTTTGCAACAAAAACTTCCTGAGTATATGGTGCCATCAGCTTTTATTCCACTACAAACGCTGCCATTGACACCCAACGGCAAGATCGACCGCCGTGTATTGCCCGCGCCAGACAGAGTCGAACATGACATGACACAGCGTTATGTTGCACCCCGTTCGCAGATGGAGCAGACCATTACACAGATCTGGTCAGCGATTCTGGAGCGAGAGCAGGTCGGTATCTATGATGATTTTTTCCACGTTGGCGGTCATTCGCTGCTGGCAATGCAGGTGCTCTCGCGCATCCGCGACGAACTCAGCGTCGATCTGCCCCTACGCATGCTCTTTGAGGCGCGCACCATCGCCGCACTTGCTCCACAACTTGAGACACTTCAATCGCCTGCTGAGAGGGTCCCGCTGCTTCAACCAGCAGATCGTACGGCGGCACTGCCGCTCTCGTTTGCTCAGGAACGGCTGTGGTTCCTCGACCGCTTTATGCCTCAGAGCCCCTTCTACAACATCGCCCTGATATTACGCCTGGAGGGGCCACTCAACGTTGCGGTGCTCCAACAGAGTCTTGATACCATCGTTGCGCGGCACGAAGCGCTACGAACAACCTTTGACGCCACCGATGGTCAACCACAGCAGATTATTCATGATCAAATAAATATTCCACTATCCATACTTGATCTGAGTGAGCTTCCGGAAGCTCTTCTACAGGAGTGTGTCAGCCGACCCTTTGACCTGACGCGCGGCCCATTGCTTTACATAACCTTGCTACGCTTGAACCAGACCAATCACGTGTTGGTGCTCACGATGCATCACATTATCTCGGATGGCTGGTCCATTGAGCTATTAAGCAAAGAGTTGACCGAGTTATATGGTGCGTTTTGTGCTGGTAAGCCGTCACCATTGCTACCGCTGCCCCTTCAATACCCCGACTTCGCAGTATGGCAGCGCGCATGGCTCGATAGCGCACAACTCGACCACCACATAGCCTACTGGCGCAACCAGCTTGCTGATGCGCCAACGGCGCTGGAGCTACCAACCGACCGCCCGCGCCCGCCGCTACAGACGTTTAACGGCGCAACTTTCAACTTCACTATGCCGACTACACTGACACACCAGGTGAAGGCATTGGCACAGGAGGAAGATGCCACCCTCTTCATCATCCTGCTGGCTGCTTTCCAGGTCTTGCTGGCTCGTTACAGCGGTCAAAACGATATTGTGGTCGGCTCACCGATTGCCAACCGCGACCGCTCCGAAGTTGAAGCGCTGATCGGCTTTTTTGTGAATACACTCGTGCTTCGTTCGCGATGTTCCGGGGGGAGCTTCCGGAAGCTCCTGTGGCAGGTGCGCGAGACCGCTTTAGATGCTTATGCCCACCAAAACCTGCCTTTCGAGAAGATTGTGGAGGAACTCCAACCAACGCGCGATATGAGCCGCAATGTGCTCTTCCAGGTCTTCTTTATGCTCCAGCGCGACCCGGTGGCAGCTTTGGGGCTTCCGGGACTCCAGGTGAGCCCAATGTGGCTGAGCAATGGCACGACCCAGTTCGACCTGACGCTTGGTGTCACCGACACTGATGAGGAACTGTATGGCTGGTTGGAGTACAACACCGATCTGTACGATACGATCACGATAGCGCGCATGGCCACCTGCTTCCAGAACTTGCTTGAAGGCATCGTCGCGCATCCCGACCAGCATATTAGCGATCTTCCCTTGCTCACACAAACCGAAAGAACGCAGATTCTTGAGCAATGGAATGCCTCGTCCATCCCGTTACCGTTGACAGGCTTGGTGCATCAGCTATTTGAACAACAGGTCATGCATCCGTCGAATGAGATTGCACTGGTCTACGAGGACTGTGAGATGCCTTATGTCATGCTGCAGCGGCGCTCAAATCAGTTGGCACACTACCTGCGTCTGCGTGGGGTTGGTCCTGAGGTGCGGGTGGGCCTCTGCTTCGACCGCTCGGTAGAGATGGTCGTCGCGTTGCTGGGGGTGCTCAAAGCCGGAGGTGCGTATGTGCCACTCAGCCCCAACAATGCCCGTGAGCGGCTGGCGTTTATGCTGCATGATGCCAAGGTTGATCTCGTGCTCACGTTGCACGGTCATCGTGTCAGCCTCCCCGAGAGCACCAATATGGTTGCACTTGACCAGGACTGGCCGACGATTGCACAACATAGCGATGAGGCCCTGCCAAACAGTGTGACAGGTCACAACCTGGCGTATATCATTTACACCTCGGGGTCGATCGGCCAACCCAAAGGCGTGATGGTTACGCACGAGAGCCTCGCCAACGCCTATCAGGCATGGGAGGCAGCGTACCAACTACGCAGCGCAACCAGTTGTCATCTGCAAATGGCCAGCATCGCCTTTGATGTGTGTACGGGCGATATCGTGCGTGCGCTCTGTTCGGGGGCCACGCTAGTGCTCTGTCCACCGACATTCCTGCTTGATCCAAAACAACTCTACCAACTCATCATACAGCATCAGGTCGATTGTGCCGAGTTTGTGCCGATTGTGATACTCAACCTGATGCAATATCTCGACGAAACTAGCCAGCGACTCGACACCTTTCGGGTGCTTGCAGTCGGTTCCGACACGTGGTTTATGCGTGAATACCGTGCACTACGCCAATTATGTGGGTCGGAAACACGGTTGGTGAGTTCCTATGGATTGACCGAGGCGACGATTGATAGTACCTATTTTGAGCCCACTGATGTGATGGTTTCTGATGATCGACTGGTGCCGATTGGCCGCCCGTTCGCAGGCACACAGAGTTATGTGTTCGATAAACAACTGCAGCCCGTACCACCAGGGGTGATTGGTGAACTCTATCTGGGCGGCGTTGGTCTGGCCCGTGGCTACCTGGGCCAGTCTGCGCTGACTGCTGCACGATGTGTGCCGCACCCCTTCAGCACTGATGCAGGTGCTCGGCTCTATCAGACAGGTGACCGTGCGCGCTACCTGCCCGATGGCACCATTGAGTTTATCGCGCGCAGCGATGGCCAGGTCAAGATTCGTGGTTTCCGCATTGAGCTAAGCGAAATCGAAGCAGTGCTCCGCAAACACCCTGATGTGGCTGATGTCGCAGTGGTGGACCGCGAGGATGTGCCAGGTGACAAACGTCTCATTGCCTACATCGTCACGTATAACGGTCCACCTTCATCGAGTGAGTTGCGCGATTTTGTGCGCCAACAACTCCCTGATTATATGCTTCCGTCTGCATTTGTACCGTTGGCCGCACTGCCATTCAACGTCAATGGCAAACTGGATCGACAGGCACTCCCCATCCCTGACAGCACTCGCCCCGAGCTGGCGGCTGACTACGTCGCGCCTCGTTCGACCGCTGAGGAAGTCGTTGCTGAGATCTGGTCTACCCTGCTTGGTGTCGATCAGGTCGGTGTCTACGATGACTTCTTCGATCTGGGTGGTCACTCGTTGCTGGCTATGCGCGTTGTGTCGCGTATTCGGGATGCCTTTGAGATTGAACTGCCCCTACGCAGCCTGTTTGAAGCCACCACTGTGTTCGAGTTAGCTGAGGTGGTCGAAGAGGTACTCCTTGCGGAATTGGAGGAGTTGTCTGAGGAAGAAGCCGAACAACTTTTGAGCGAACGTTACTAAGGAGGAACTAGTGACCCAATCGCCCCAGGATAAAAAAACAGCTACTCAGCTTTCTGCAGCCAAACGGGCCTTGCTCGAGCAACGACTGCGAAGTGCGAAAACGAAAAATGCAACGTTGACTGCGGAAACGGTGACTATTCCACGACGAGGCACAGACGATCCGGCGCCGCTGTCATTTTCACAACAACGATTGTGGTTTCTCGATCAGCTCGAACCCGCGAATGCCGCCTACAACATGCCCGACGCGCTCCGTCTCTCTGGCGATCTCACTATCTCTGTGTTCGAGCGGGCCATCAACACGATCCTGCACAGGCATGAGATTCTGCGGACCACCTTTGTCGAGGTCGACGAACAGCCGGTTCAGGTCGTCGCATCAAAGCCGACAACCACGCTGGTGCTCTACGATCTCAGCGGCCTTCCCAGTGATGCGTGTGAAACGGCCACCGCACAATTGGCTGCTGAGGAGGCTGCCTGCCCTTTTGACCTGACGCGCGGCCCGCTGCTGCGTATCTGTCTGGTACGGCTTGATCAACAAGACCATGTGCTTTTGGTGACGATGCACCACGTTATCTCGGATGGCTGGTCAGGTGGTGTGTTTTTCAAAGAGCTTTCAACCCTCTACAATGCTTTTGCTGCAAACAAATCCCCATCACTGCTTGAGTTGCCCATTCAATACGGAGATTATGCGGCATGGCAACGGCGTGAGTTGCAAGGCGAACGACTCAACCAGCATATGGTGTACTGGAAAGAGCAACTTGCCGATGTCGAAACGATTCTGCATCTTCCAACGGATCGTCTGCGTCCACCCGTGCAAACCTTTTGCGGCGCACATCACGTATTCACTCTCTCTGCCGCAATGACCAAACAACTTCAGGACATCGCACGGCGCGAAGGGTGTACGCTTTTTATGGCTTTACTGGCGATATATACCACGCTGTTAGCACGCTACAGTGGCCAACGTGATATCCTCGTTGGTTCACCCATTACAGGGCGTGACCACGCGGAACTTGAGGACTTGATCGGTTTTTTCCTGAACACACTGGTGCTGCGAACACGTTTTACAGACAATCCGACTTTTCAGGAGGTTTTGCGACAAACACGCGAAATGGCGTTAGGCGCATTTGCACACCAGGAATTGCCCTTTGAGCGTCTGGTCGAGGAATTAAAGCCAGAACGCAACCTTGGGTATACCCCACTCTTTCAGGTGATGTTCACGCTGCACAATGCTCCAACCGCACCATTGCAACTCTCAGGTATTACGTCGCACAGCATCGGATTTGATTTTCATATCACCAAAATCGATCTCTCGCTTTCGATGGAAGAAACTGCCGACGGCATTATTGGCCTGTTTACGTACAACACCGATCTCTTCGATGCAGCGACGATTGAGCGCATGGCAGAACACTTTTGCGTTCAGGCAGCGCAGTTCAGTGCAAATCCCACACAACATGTATACGACGTCTCGTTGCTCACGTCTGATGAACAAGATCTGCTCCGCACATGGAATGACACTGCGACAAACGCCCCACAGGTTTGGTGTATTCATCAACTCTTCGAGGAGCAGGCCGAGCGCACTCCTGACGCCACCGCACTAGTCCTGAACAACCAACAGTTGAGCTACGCTGCCCTGAACCAACGTGCAAACCAACTAGCGTGGGTGTTGCAGCAGCGTGGTGTCGGGCCAGAAGTGCGTGTGGGCATTTGTGTGGAGCGTTCCTTCGAGATGGTCGTGAGTGTGTTGGCTGTACTCAAGGCCGGTGGTGCCTACCTCCCGCTCGATCTGGATTATCCATCGGCCCGTCTCGCCTACATCCTCGCAAACGCTCAGTCACACCTGATCCTGACGCAACAGACGCTTGAGACACGACTGCCCCCTTTTGTAGGTGAAAAAATATGCCTTGATCGCGATGAAGAACTGTGGGGTGCAGAGGATAAAAGTAATCTGCCTACGACTGCCACAGCGGAAAATCTGGCGTACATTGTCCACACGTCTGGGTCGACGGGCCAGCCCAAGGGTGTGTTGAGCACGCACCGTGGTGCGACCAATTACCTGGCCTTTCTCGCAGAACAGTATGCACTCAGCGTGTCAGATACGGTATTGCAGATTGCCACACTCTCGTTTGATGCGTCTGTACGCGATCTGCTTGGGCCATTGTCGGTTGGTGCCAAAGTCGTGCTGGTCGAGCAAGAGGATGCTAAAGATCCGTCGGCACTGCTCCAGACCATGCGGTGGCAGGGTGTCACGTGTCTGTTGAGTATCGTGCCAACCCTGCTGCGAGGGCTGGTGGAAGCCGCTGAGCCACCGATGATAATTCCCTCCATACGACTCATGTTGCTGAGTGGTGAGAACTTACGGTCGGACGATTGTCGTAGTGCTCAAACACTCTTTGGCACACAGGTGCAACTGGTCAACCAGTATGGTCCTACCGAATGCACGATGACGTCGAGCTACTATCCGGTAAATGCGCTATTGCCTGAACAGAGCCATGTGCCTGTTGGTCGACCAATTGACAACGCCCAGATCCATATGCTCGACGAACAGTTGCATCCCACGCCCATCGGTGTGTATGGCGAAGTCTATATCAGCAGTCCTGGTCTGGCCGATGGCTATCTCAACCGCCCCGCTGCCACCGCCGCACAATTTCTACCCAATCCGTTCAGCATGCACCCTGGTATGCGGCTGTATCGCACCGGTGATGTGGCGCGCTACCGTCTTGATGGGGCTATCGAATTGCGTGGACGGATCGACCATCAGATCAAGATTCGGGGCGTGCGGGTCGAATTGGGCGAGATAGAAGCGGTGCTCAATCAGCATCCTGACGTGCAGCGTGCTGCCGTCACCTATCACCAGCATGGTAGCGGCGAAGGACGACTGGCGGCGTATCTGGTCGCCGAGACCGCCGCGCCCTCGATCAGCAATCTGCGGGGCTTCCTCAGAGATTTTCTGCCCGACGCGATGATTCCGACTGCGTTTGTGGTATTAGATGCACTACCACTGACCACCAACGGCAAAGTTGACCGTCCTGCGTTGCCAGCACCAGAACAGATCAGCCTTGATCTTGGCACAACCTACGCCGCACCCCAAACCGAGCTGGAAGAATGTTTAGCCCAGATCTGGATGGAGGTTTTGGGCATTGAGCGCGTTGGCATCGACGATGATTTCTTCGATCTCGGTGGTGACTCCTTCAAGAGCATTCGGGTGGTACGCAAGTTTGGCGCTGCAATGCGGGTCTTCGCTATTTTTAAGCATCCCACGATCCGTGCGCTTGCGGCCGCCCTCAGCGAAGAACGTACCGACGAACATGCGCTATTGCAGGAACTCACTCCCGCGCTATCGCCACAGGAACGCATTGTGTCGTATGTGTGTTTTCCCTATGGTGGTGGCAGCGCCATCAGCTACCAGCCGCTGGCCCGCGCACTACCACGTGGACACTCGCTTTACGCCGTTGCACTCCCAGGCCACGATTTTACCCGCGAAGACGAAGAGTCCGCGCTATTTCATGAGGTTGCCAGGGCATGTGCGGAAGAGATCAGGCAAACCATTATGGGGCGGCTGGTGATCTACGGCCACTGCGCTGGGGGTGCGATGGCGATTGAAGTCACTCGCTTGCTGGAGGCGGATGGAGTGAACGTCGAGCGTGTGTATCTTGGTGGAACTTTCCCCAATGTGCGTATACCCGGTAGATTGTTTGAGTTTCTGGCGAATAACCTGCAGATCGACCGCCTGTCAGGCGACCGCACCTATGAGACATTCTTCAAATCACTGGGAGGTTTTGCCGATGTTGTCGATGATCGGGAAGTCAGACAGATCATCAAAAATCTACGGCAGGACTCGCGCGATGCCGAAGATTATTTTACCTATTCATTCGCCGATAAAGAGTACACACCGCTTTCTGCCCCCATTGTGTGTATTGTGGGCGATAAGGACCCACTCACCGAGTACTATCAGGAACGCTACACAGAGTGGGAATTCTTTAGCCCCCATGTGCATTTGAAGGTCTTGCCACGTGCTGGTCATTACTTTATCAAACATCGCGCGGCTGAAGTAGCAGATCTGCTCACAGCACCACTCCCGACCGTAGAGAAAACTACTACAACAGAAGCGATAAAGCAGGATCATGTATCTCCGTTCAAACAGCGAACGCAGACCTGCACGCCTCCGTTGCAGGCAGGGCTCCTACCAACGTTGCGTGTCTTTCTGATCGTCGCGGCAGGCCAGTTTGTCTCGCTTGTCGGATCGGGGTTAACGGGCTTTGCATTGGGGGTATGGGTCTATCTGCAAACCGGCTCAGTCACTCAATTTGCCCTCATTTCAGTCTTTGCGATGCTTCCAGGAATTATCTTCTCGCCGCTTGCTGGTGCCGTGATTGATCGTTCCGACCGACGAAAGGTGATGATCTGCAGCGATCTGGGGGCGGGTCTTGGCACGTTGGCGCTTACCCTTTTGCTATGGACTGGTCAGCTAGAGATCTGGCTGATTTATGTCATTCTGACCTGGACTTCGATCTGTAATACCTTCCAGCGACCAGCGTATGCATCAGCGATTCCGCAGCTTGTACCCAAACGCTATCTCTGGCAAGCCAACGGTATTGTGCAGATGACCGAGGCGGGTAGCCAGGTTCTTGCGCCTATTGTTGCTGCGGCACTCGTAGTAACGATTGGATTGTATGGCGTTATTCTGATCGATTTTGTGACTTTCCTCTTTGCCATTACGACGCTCCTCCTGGTGCGCTTCCCCAACTCGTTGCCATGGCAGCGCAAAGAGCCGTTGATGCAGGAAATCGTGAATGGTTGGCGTTATATCACCTCGCATCGTGGCATGGTTGGGTTGCTCTTACACGCTGCCGCAACCAACGTCCTTCTCGCGATTATGACGGTGTTGATCACACCGCTGGTGCTGCAATCGCTTGATTCGACCACTACCCTCGGTTCGGTGATGGCTGTCGGCGGAGCGGGTATGCTGGTTGGCGGGTTGGCGATGAGTGTGTGGGGTGGCCCCAAGCGGCTGATGTCCGGGTTGTTGGGCTTTTCCGTGCTCAGTGGTCTGTGTATTATGCTGATCGGGGTACAACCTTCGCTGCCGTTTATTGCGCTGGGGTTCTTTGGTTTCACGCTTACGCTCGCACTGAGCAACGGCTGCTACACCGCGCTGATCCAGACCAAGGTGCCGCATCTGCTGCATGGGCGCGTGTTTGCGCTTAATCAGATGATCGCGTTTTCCACGATGCCACTCGGCTTTGCGCTGGCAGGCCCGCTGTCAGATCAGATCTTTGGGCCGCTGCTCATGCCCGGTGGTTTGCTGGCTGATAATGTTGGGCGATTCATCGGTGTGGGCGCAGGTCGTGGCATTGGGTTGCTGTTTATCGTGGTTGGTTTCCTGACCGTACTGGTCACGCTTGTTGGCTACGTCTATCCACGATTGTGGCGGCTGGAGGATGAAATTCCTGATGCCAACCCCGATGAGTTGCTTGTATCCGAGCCACACGATAACCCACATGTTGTTACTTCGTCAGTGCCAACCGCAGCCCAGACCTAAAACATACCACAACAAAAGGGCGTTCACATGAACGCCCTTTCAGTCATTTCATTCCCATCTTACCGCATCAGCATTGGCAGGAAAATCTTAAAAGCATCAGGCTCACCAGGATTAGGTGCTGGCGTCGGTGTTGGAGTACCTGGTGGAGCAACAATTGGTACACTTGAGTTCAATTCGTATGCGCCAATATCGCACCGTGCCTCGTCATCGTTATTGCCATCGGTTGGTCGAGGCGCACCACGCTGATCCGCCTCTTCGCAGGCAAACAGGTTGCCGGGAGCCGCGTTGCGTGCCGCGTCGATAGCCGGACTGTCGGAGCGCAAGGCATGGGTCTGAGTTGGTCCACCACTGTCAGAGAGTGGGAAGATGTGCGGATCAATGGGATTGTCGGCATTACCGATCTGGTCAAAGGGAGTGCCAGTCGCAAATCCATCATCAATGTTGCAGTTGCTGCCATCCCCAATGATGTTGTAACGCTCGGTCCGTATATCACCGGAACAATCAGGTGTATAATAATCACTGATTTTTGAGTAGTTATTGCGATTGTCTGCCAGAATGCTATTCCAGATGTACACTGTTCCACTTGCAGTGTTCTTAATGCCACCGCCAACAGCATCAGTGTTTCCCGCTTTGTACCCATTCGCCTCATTATCGGTGATCGTGCTGCTTGCGATGTAGAGCAACCCCGTATTCGTAAAGCCACCACCGCCGCGCCGTGCTACGTTACCACTCACGGTACTGTTGATCATTTCGAGACGACCGCTATTGGTAATCCCACCACCGCCGGTTGACTCGTTGCCACTCACTGTGCTACGGATCATTTTCATGAATGAGTCTTCAGCGTTGGCAATCCCACCACCCCGCGCACCACCCTCGTTGTCACTAATGGTACTATCGTAGATATATGTCGATCCATTATTGATAATGCCGCCACCCGTCAGCGATGTATTGTTGGTCACAACACTGCGCCGCAACGAAAGTGAGCTTTTAGGCGACACATACACACCGCCAGAACCTCCCTCGGTGATCGTCATGTCGATGAGATGAACGTTCGGACCATTGCCAAGCCCCGGCACAAACAGCAGACACGAAGGTAGCCCCATCCCACCGCTTCCGGAAGCTATCACTTCGTCGATAAATGCTCCCGTCTCGCCATCATAGCGCAAGATTGATTTGCTTCCCTTACTGATGACATACAGGTTGCCGTCTGGCCCAAAGGCAAGATCGGTTGGTTTATCGAGACCACCGCTGCCAGTGCTAACAAACGCATTCATAAAAGCGCCCGTATCTTTGTTATAACGCAAGACACGGTCATTGCTCTCGCTGGAAACATAGAGGTGTTGATCTGAGCCAAACGTCAGCCCACGCGGTGTCTCCAAACCACCACTAAATGCTGATACGAAAGTATCAATCAAGACGCCGGTTTCACCATTGTAGCGCTTGACCGAGTCAGACGCAGCATCGGTAAGATAAAGTTTTTTATCTCTGCCAAAGACAATACTGTTGGGTGTCAGGGAGCCACCTCCCACGAACTCATCGATGAAATCGCCATTCGTGCGTTGGTAACGCAAGACACCACCATCGATCTGATACTTGGTGACATAAAGATTGGTGTCAGGAGCATCAGCACCACTCCCACCAGGGCCAAACACAAGATCGGTCGGACCAAGCAACCCACCGCTTCCTGGGGCCACAAACAGCTCTTTGAATGCCCCGGTTTTACCATTATAGCGATGAACACCACTGGTGAACCCACTAACATAGAGGTCGCCATCAGAACCACGTATCGCACCCCCGGCATTTTTGAGGCCCCCGCTGCCTGCTGACACAAAGGTTTTGATAAAATCGCCCTGATACGGATTAAAACGGTGCACAGCATTATTGGTGGCATCACAAACCAGTAACTCATCATATTGAATAATAAAGACTGGTGTGTTGTTGTTGCCTTTGATAATCGTTTCTTCTGCAGCGGCACCACGTATTTGTACACTTTCCGTCGCACGCAGTGCGTCGTCAGAGAGGTTGTAGGTTCCGGCTGGCACATCAATGATATCTGAGCCATCACCGGCGAGGCAGCCATCCACGGCTTTGTCGAGATTCGCGGCGTGCATTGCCTCACGCAGCGAGCAATCGCCGTCGTTATTAAGTTCATCATTGGTTGTGGTGACATTGATCGTTGTCGCAGCGTGCGTTGTTGTGGGATGCCATATGTTACCAAACACCAGAGCACCCAACAAAGTCAGGAACATGCCCCAGTGTATACTTCGATATGTATTCATTGTGTACTCCGTTAAGCATTGTATTGGTAACTGTTGCATAGTCTCTCCAGACTATTGCATGTAGCTCAACGGAGTGGGTGAGATTTTTCTGGTAGGTTCCAGAGAGGATGACAAAATGCTCAGGGTTCGACGGCCATTGGAATGGTAAAAAAGAATGTGCTTCCTTCGTTGACTATGCTCTCGACCCAGATCCGGCCACCGTGTAGCTCAACGAGTGCTTTGGTAATCGACAAACCAAGCCCGGTGCCACCGATTCGACGGGTGTTAGAATTATCAACGCGGTAAAAGCGCTCCCAGATATGTGGCAGATCGTCTTCGGGAATGCCCAGACCCTGATCGTGCACACTAAGGATGAGAAAATCCCCCTCAGGATGATCGAGGGGCAGTGTAAAAGCTTCCCGCACTTTCAATATGACTTCACCACCACGCGGCGAGTATTTGACTGCGTTGGTCAACAAATTGATCAATATTTGCTTGATCTTATCGCGATCAACATAGGCTGGGGGGATCTGTTGGGGAATATCAATCACAACGCGGTGCCGACTCGAAAGATGCGGACTTAATTGTGCGGTCATTTCAGCCATGAGTTGACGCAGTGAAACCACCCACAGATTGAGTTTGACTTTGCCTGCTTCCAGTCGTGAAACACCCAGCAAATCCTCAACAATCTTCGAGAGATGATTAGCCTGATCATAGACGGTTTGCACAAACTCGCGTTGTTCATCGCGGCCAAAATCACGTGCCAGTAATAGCTCTGTGTAGCCAAGAATGGATGTAAGCGGCGTACGTAACTCATGTGAGACAATAGAAATAAACTCATTCTTCAAGCGATCTGCCTCTCGCTCACGGGTCACATCTGAAACAACCCATAAACGCCCGGTGAGTTGCTCGAGGCTATCGCGGGTGGGTGTCGAAAGGACGTGCAACTCCTGGTGTGGATCGCGCAGGATAACCATTGTTGTTTGTACCTCGGTCGGGCTGCTCTGCCCCACCGCACAAAAATCGCTCAACCCCAGCGGATCGTGGAGACGAGGCAATAAGTGTGGTACCAGATCCCACGGGACATGAAAAGCCCCATTCAGAATGTCCCCATTGAGCCCCCAGACACCTAACCATGCGGGGTTGTGTCGCAACACACGACCCTCATTATCAAGTAATGCCAGACCATCGGGGATGCTCGAAAACACCTGGCCCAATTGTGTGCTGGTTTCTAAGGTTTGTTGATACCACAGTGCTCGTCGCAGCGGTGGTGTCGCAGCATCGCACACGACCTGAATCAGCGACAACTCGCTATCCCCAAAAGCGAGAGAACGAGGGCTATCGAGCACCATCACACACACGACCTGGTCATCGACAAAGATCGGCACTGCTAATTCGGACCGTATATCTGGGGTCGACAACGAGGCATGGCTGTTTCTGGCAACATCGCGTATATGCAACGGTCGACCACTCCGTGCAACCTCGCCCGACACGCCCATGTCCCAACTCCAACGTCGGCGTGGTTCTCCATAGATATCGCGGCTTAAGGGTTCTTGTGGATAGCCTTGATAGACTTGTGCAACTAACTGTTTCTTATCGTGATCTACCAGGCTGATCATGCCTGCCTCGGCACCAGTTGCATCAAGCGACCAGCGTAGGAGCATCGTCAGGAACTCATTGAGGGCATAGGGTGCGCCAAATTCCTCATACAGATCGTTGAGGGCATCTTCCTGGCGTTGCATGAGTGTATGCGCCTGTGGATGGGCTGCCAGAGCATATGTTTTATCTGCTTCTGCAACAACAGCAGCCGCAAGCAGGGGGAGCATTGCTGCAATAAAGGTCTGATGAGGAGCTGCAAACACATCTGACCCTTCGGCACGCAACTCCAGCACACCACACAGTTGTTCTGCCCACACCACAGGTACACTCAAGGTGGTCACGTTTGATATATCAGTTGCATCGTCGAGGGCATCAGCAGACTGAACTGCCATGCGACTATGCATGACCTGTCGCGTCTGCTCTTCATTCCACGGCATTGGCCAACGACTAGCTGTGTTGATCTGTTCATACAATGGCTCAGATCCATGTGATTGGGACTGGTACAACAGACGGCCATCATAGAATGGTACTGCCTGCTGAAGCAATTCAAACATCTTATGCACACGTGCCACAAATGCATATTCCCCCGAAAGCACATGTGCTAGCGCTGTCAACAGTGTCGGTGAAAGCTGATGTGTTGTGTGTGATACCAACATGATGCGATTGGTGGCGTTTCTACTACAATGACATAGATTTGTATGTATCTCCCAACATGCTTAATTGTAGTGCTTTACAAAGCGATGTCAACTCTGAAAGGCTCGTGTACTATTGCATCTTTTGTTGTAGGGAGTCGCAATACGTTCATCACTATATGTCATATCGATACACGAAAAGAAGATAAATACGCTATAATACAAACTCCACGAAAGCAACTGGTGGCGGTGAACGCGACAGACAATCAATCAAGCAGGAAGGGGTACACTATGCCGGTCGTAGCGGTGATCGGCGCTCAATGGGGCGACGAAGGAAAAGGCCGTATTGTTGATGTATTAGCAGATCGAGCTCGACTCGTGATTCGCTATGGTGGTGGCAATAATGCCGGACATACCGTCATCAATCAGTACGGGACTTTCAAAATTCATCTTGTACCATCTGGTATTTTTGACACGAGTACTGTAAATATTATTGGTAGTGGGGTCGTTATTGATCCCGGTGTCTTGCTTAAAGAGATCGCTGATTTGCATGAAAGTGGGATTAACACAGATAAGTTATTTATCAGTGATCGCGCACAGGTCATTATGCCCTACCATGTCTTGCAGGATCAGCTGGATGAGATGTTACGAGGTGATCAAAAGATTGGGACGACCGGGCGTGGTATTGGTCCTGCATATGCCGACAAGATGTCACGTATAGGTATTCGTGTTGGCGATCTTCTCCAAGAGGATGTACTCCTCAAACGGTTGCAGTTTATCCTTGAAAACAAAAATCGACTACTCACGTCCCTTTATAAAACGCAAGAATTGTCGCTTCATGAGATATATCTGCAATATTTGAACTATGGTCGACAACTCGCCAACTATGTTGCTGATACGCATCCTATTATTCATCGAGCACTCGAAAAAGATGTCCCCATTTTGTTAGAAGGTGCTCAGGGAGCATTGCTGGACATTGATCATGGCACTTATCCCTATGTGACTTCTTCGGCACCGGGAGCCGCAGGGGCATGTCAGGGTGCCGGAATTGGTCCTACCCAGATGCATTCGGTGATCGGCGTGTACAAGGCATATAGCACTCGTGTTGGGGAAGGGCCATTCCCCACTGAGCTTGAGGGCGATGCCGCCGATGTGCTACGGCAGATCGGCAAGCCATGGGCGGAGGTTGGTACTACTACCGGGCGCCTACGTCGTGTCGGTTGGTTTGATGCGGTGCTTGCCCGTTATACGGCACAGATTAACGGTGTAGATACTGTCGCCATTACCAAACTGGATGTGCTCGATACCATGCCATCCATTCAGGTGTGTACCGGCTACCGTATGCACGACACCGAACTTGACTATCCACCAGGGAATCCAACTACATTGAGCCAGGTCGAACCAATTTATGAGGAGTTTCCAGGCTGGATGCAGCCAACTAGCGACATTCGTTATTTTGAGCATCTGCCCAAAGAGGCGCAAGCATACGTGGCGCGGTTGTGCGAGTTGATCGGCGTACGGATTGGCATGGTTTCGGTTGGTCCGGAACGCGAACAGATTATTGAAGTTAATCCGGTCCTGTAGCTACGCTTCAACCCTAAAGGTTTAAGAGGCGATAAAAACCTTTAGGGTCTGTTTTTTCGCAACTGCGTAAGTCCTAAAGTTGTCAGTAGCGCGTGGCTGCTTTCCACGTAATACTATCAAGAATTAAAATCAATGCGACCAGAGTTATTGGCCTGCAAACGGATAGCTCTGATTTGATTGGTGCCAGGATCATCAGATAGATTGATCTGTGAGCTGAGAGTTCCCTGCTCTGATATGCCAAGTTTGTCAAACATGCCACTGATCACGCACACTTTCTCAGATGTTGCAGGAGAAATGGTTGAACACTCAAACAACGTCATCTCAGTGGAACGAGCCTCTCTATCCAAAGTCAGGCTCACTTTGGCTGGCTCAGACACATGCAGTTCATAGCTAATATTCGATGAGGTCTGGGTAAGAAATAGATCGGTACCTAAAACTGATGTTGTTGGTATACTCGGTTGTGTGCATCCTACTAGAACACTTACACCGCTGATACACAGTATGATTTGCAGTAGACGCAGTTTCATCTGTTCTCTCTCGTTTATACTATATCTTTTCCTGGTACAACGAATATGACACTAACGTTTCCCCAACTGCACACCCAAGCGTTCAAAGAGTGCTTGCACTAGGGGCCATGCCAACTCGCTCAGTTGCCAACCGTCGTCGTGTGGAGTGCCAATGTGATCCAGCAGGGCTCGGTAAGGCTGTGGCAATTCGATACGGGTCAGGCTATACCCCTCATCAACGCGTTTGGCAGTCAGGCGTCGTTTGGTACGCATGCTTGCCTGTGCATAGCCGGTCAAAACAGCAGTGGTTTCATCAAGATTGCGTAGGCCTATCACCCCATTACGTTCTGCTATGGCCACGTGGAAAGAGGCCGCACCGCGCCCTTTGCGCCGTCGCAGTACCCAACCTGTGCGAACACTCACCCCTGTAGTTCCATCACGGTCCTCGGCATCGAGTGGTTGCCAACTCATCGTATTCAGGTCAAAACGACTATAGCGTTCTATGGCTGTGGCAAACGGTCGCCACCCGATTTCACCGATAACTGGTGCCTTGGGCAGTTTAGGTAACTGTTCGATCTTATCAGTGAGCGTATACACACCAAACTTACGCATTCGCAGCCGCGCAATTAACCCATCGCGGCGCCAGGTTGTGAGTACAAAAATCTGTCCTTCAAATTCGCCTTCTCCTTTCAATAATCCCCGGATACGCGAATTATGGATGAGAAATCGGTTCGGTGTTATTTCTTCCAGGTCGTGCTGTATGGTCTGTGATCGTGTCATACGTATCGTTATTGCTTTCAATTTGTTTATTTCAAAAAGTTTCAAAGACCCTAACTACCGTACTATTCCCCGTAACGCTTCTCATATCAATTGTATCCTATAATCTCAGGTCAAGTTGCCCACTAGGGCGCTGTGTGATAGAATTGTGCCGATGGTGTCGTCAGAACTACATCGTCATCACATAGGAGCGCCTACTATGTCCGAAGAATTTACCCATAACCCGGCAATCATCCTTGTCGAAGATGAGCCAGACATTTTGATCATTCTCCATCGCCTTATGCGTGATCTGACCGGCGGTTATGATATTGTGACGGTCAATGGCGGTGCTGAAGCACTGGCACAAATTGCGTTGCGGCCTGTGCCTCTCATCATTACTGATTATAATATGCCTGGTATGAATGGGCTACAACTTACTGCAGCCATCAAAGAAACGTCGCCAGACACACGCGTAGTTCTGATCACTGCATATGCCACACCAGAACTAGAAAAGCGCGCACGTGAACAGCGGGTGGATTATTATCTTCCCAAACCATTTCCGCTTGACCGTCTAGAACAAATTGTACGCGACGTCCTCAATTGATGGATCACACATGCGTAGAGAGAAGCACCGTTGGTTTTGCATCAGTACGGTGCTTTATTTTCTATGGCCTTTCCTCATGTACATATCTCAGATTATTATCATTCTTTCGTCATTGTACCCGAACGGTAAACTAGATACACTTCTTCACAGAAGTGTACCGATATCTGGTTGTCGTTTGATCATGAGTAGGAGCGTGTCATGCTTTTGGGTAGTTTGTCCGGTGTCTTTCTCTTTTTAATGATAGTGATAACGATTATATTGTTGCCACATCTAGACCGTGATAACAGTATTCTTAGAGAAGAACCCAGTCGCCCCACGGAAGAAATCCACGTGAAACGGGATGTGTAACTCAGCTAGCGCACATGTTTAGTCATCAGGGTGTGGGGGTGCTCGAAGCGTGTGACGCGCCAGGGCCAGTGCTTCCTCACGTGAGGTAATATCGCCGCGTGTGTGTGCCGCATCAACGATTTTGAGCAATTGGCCCACCAATGGCCCCTGTGGAAGACTCAAGGCCTGCATAAGATCATTGCCATCAACGAGTGGTGGCCCAGATAGCTCCATGGTATCTCCCCAGATGGAGTGCAGCATTGCATCAACCCAAACCGCCTGTGTAAGCCAGTTGTGCACATCGAGCAGCGGCCCACGTGTTGCCATATGATCAGCGAGCATATGGAGTAACACATCTGGCCCAGCATCGTTGGTGGATTGAAAGAAACGTCGTACGGCACGTGCCGAAATTTCATCCATATGTGCAAGTTGCCCCGGGCGCATATGCTCATGCACAATCATCCCGATATAGGCAATTTCAGCCTCATCAAAGCCGAGACGTCGTGCGATATCACGTGCAGTATGACTCCCAATCGTTTGATGACCATGAAAACTTACACCACCATCAGGTTTCGCTTGCTTTGTTTCAGGTTTGGCGATATCGTGCAGTAACGTGGCAAACTTGAATACAACAGCCCGTATACGACCTGTGTCAAATGTCTCACCAAAATGCTTGCACAAAGGACCTGCATACGCACTTTCGTAACGTAGTTCAGCAAAATGCTGTAGCGCAATCGGCAATTGGGTAGACTGATCATGTCCATCCATCTGTAGTTGTCCAAAGAGCCAATCGATGGCTGCCACGGCTTCCAGCGAGTGTGCCAGAACTGGCAAGAAATGAATGCGCGGTTGGTCCGTTGTGCGTGCTGGTTCCAATTCAGGAATAATTTGTGTTAGCACACCAGCCTCATCAAGTACGCGTAGCCGGGTAGCACTGTCGGCCTGTGCAAATACGTCACTGCACAGTTTGTCACGGACCTGTTCCAGATCCTGTTGTTGCAGGCTTGTTGTGATAATTTCCAGTAACGTTTGTGTGTCCATATGTGTCATAATACCAACCATACAAAATAACAACAAGGGACGTTTGATGGAACGTCCCTTGTGCTTTATGAGTAGTTATTGTACGTACTAACGGCCTTGCCGCTCGTGGAGTTGCGGGAGATAGCCCTGCAAACCAAGGAAGGATGGGCGTGGACTCCAGTCCGGGTTGAGGATGCCGAAAGAGGCTTGCTCGTGAAGTGGCTCGCCCTCAGCACCTTTTAACACCGCAAAATTCATATTCCACAAGAACATAACGCCGACCCATGGCTCACCATTTTCATCGACATACTCTGTGAAAGTGCGTTCGATAGCGCCAAGGATATATTCGTTCTGTTCTTCAAGCGATGTTTGATTCCCAAACTCATAGCCAGGTGTGTTGTTTTCAGTGGCCCAGCCGAACTCTGTTACCCACATCTGGTGATCACCAACACCCTCTTCAACCATAAAACGCCGAATATTTTCGATGTGACGGAAATAGAATGTTGGATCGGTGGTCCAGCCATCGGCGGTGCTGGGGTTGTCTGGGAAGAGTGTGTCGGGTGGATTGGCTGAACCACCAGGATGGACGCCCTGTGCATCAAAATAGTCCTTGATGATACCATCGCGATATGTATACATTTCGCGGAAGTAGGTCTCGTCCGCTACTGCTGTTGCAGAATCAGTTACTCCTGTGGAAGACGGTGGCGCAGCAATGACGAATGCCTCAGGGCTAACGGCCTTGATGCGATTGTAGGACTCGATGAGCAGTTCAACATAGGTGCCAGCATCCTCGGGAACTACACTGCCGCCGTTTTCCCACGCCAGATTTGGCTCATTCCAGATCTCATACGCATCGATTTTGTTGCCGTACCGTTCTGCCATAGCCTCGATAAAGTCGCCAAAGGCGGTCGGGTCATCAGGCAATCCACCGGTTGGATTGTACAATGGTGCTTCAAAGTCCGGCGAACGAACCACACTGACAAGCAACTTGAGCTCACCATGGGCTGCTACATCGTTAATAATGTTGTCTACCACATCCCAGGCATACTCACCAGGGTTTGGCCCTTCGATATCAGCCCACGAAATTTGCTGGCGCACCCAGTCAAAGCTTGCGGCATCTGCCAGGGTGAGTATCCGCTCACGATCAGTGTAGTACAGGTGGCTCACGACACCAACTTCGAGATAAGGTGTACGCAAGGGGAAGGTCAAATCCGCAGTGACGGGTGGTTCATTATCAGTTGAGGCATCTGGTTCTGCGGTATTCTCCTCTTCTGGTGTGACTTCCTCTTCAGTCACTGCTGTAACAACATCCGCAGTGGGCAATGTATCTGGATTTTCGGCAGTAGAATCACCGCTACAAGCTGCAATAATTGGCAGTAACAATATGAGCACACCAAGCAGTGCGGCTGTTTGTAGGTGTGCAAAACGTATGTTCACGATCACATTCTCCTTATTCATAAGCTATCGTAGATTTTTTGATCCAACGTTGTTATTGTACACGAAAGTACACACAACGATAAAGATACCAGTCTGAGGCGATACTGAAGGATTGCTTATTTTATGATAAAGACTTTGAGCAACGCAGATCCAGTTATGTGCATAAGATACGAAAACCAAGAGCCGCTTTGCTCTAACAAAGCATTGGCCCCTGGTTCACGATCGTGATCTGCTGCTTAGTCTTTCGGCATTCCCTGAATAGCATAGTAGGAAGGCCGGGGACTCCAGTCGCCATTTATGACGCCATATGAGGCTTGTTCGTGCAATTCGTTACCCTCATAGCGCCATGGTACAGCGAAGTTCAGCTGCCAGAGGAACATGCCACTGATGTAATCGTACTCGCGGCTGCCCATCTGGAAGGCGTCAACAATCCAGGCTGCTTGCTCATCAAACGAGATATTGTTGCCAAATTCGTAGCCAGGCGTGTTGTTGCGGGTGGCCCAACCAAACTCGGTAATCCAGATTTTCATGTCACTCAGGCCCTGCTGAACCATGACGGCACGAATGTCTTCGACACGTCGGAAATAGAACTCACGGCTGGTCACGAAGGTTGGTCCAGGACCGGGGTTGTCGGGCCACATGGTGCGTGGTGGGTTGGAGGCGCCACCAGGGTGCACACTCACGATGTCGACATGCTGACGGAAACGTGGGTCGGAGAACATCTGGCGAGCAAAGGTAATATCGCTCAGAGCAATATCCGCTCGGTTTGTTTCGGTCGATGCAGGTCCGCCAGATACGACCAGTGCAGCTGGATCAGCGGACTTGATGGCTTGTGAAGCACCTACCAGCATGTCCATGTAGAGGTCTGCGCTGGCAACACGACCGCCGTTCTCCCAGGCCAGATTCTGTTCGTTCCAGATCTGATATGCCTGTACTCTGCCTTCGTATCGTGCAGCCATTTCACCCATAAAATAGTTGAAGTCGTCGAAGTGCTCTGGTGCTGGCATGCCGTTGCGCCCGTTGGCTGTGGCCCAGCTTGGTGCAGCAACAATACTCAGCAGCAGGTTTACCCCCTCTCTATCGGAGTCTGCAACAATCTGATCAAGTTCCCCCCAGAAGATCTGACCTGAACGGTCGTGGAGATCCATCCAGCGGATCTGCTGACGAATCCAGTAGACACCAGCATTCTTGGAGAGTTTCAGAACCCGTTGACGATCCTGCCAGGGGCTTCCCTGACCATACAGCACCGCATTAAACCCATAAGCAAAGTTGCCAGAGGGTTGTTCTACTGCAGGTCCTGTGGTGCGATCAAACGCGGTATTGGCCTGGTGGTTCGCATCGCGGTACTCATTACCTAACAAACCAAGCAGGACACGATATTGTGGATCTGGCTCCTCGGGATGCCATTCCATCCGTTGTCGCTCAAAATACTGGACCCAATAGGTCTCACCATCGGCCTCGTTGACTTCCTGGAACTGCTCAGACAGTGGGCGACCAAAGACGGCCAAACCACCGTTGTTCTGCCAGAAGGTGCGGAAAGGTGCCGGGCTGTTGCGGAGCGTATGGCCAGTAGCCGCGTCATAGGTGCCATCACCAGGGTCGGAGACTTCCTGGAATGGTTCTTCATTGCCACGCCCCTCACTGATTTTATTCCCCATCAAGCGACCCTGAACGTAGAAGGGTGTGCCGTAGTTATCGGGATGCTCTTCAAGGACGCCACGTTCAAAATATTGAACACGATAGTACTCACCTGGGTTGGTAAAGCTCTCTTCGATGAATGGCTCAGAGATAGGAAACCCCAGCACAAACAGGGCATTTGGCGTGTTCTGCCAGAAAACATGGAACGAATTGCGGGCAGTATGACCAGTTTCTTCGTAGAAGCGGGCGGTAAATGGTGGGCGGGTTTCCGGCACTTGATCAGGCGATGATGGTGCCGCCTGGCCGGATTGAGGAAGCAACACAAGACTTCCCAAAATTGTAAGTGCAAGTAGAGCAGCAAAAGCACGTCTGAACATCAAAAACTCCTAGTTGTTTGGTTATGTAACGAAGCTCAAATGGTTCTCTGCTAATTGAACGAATCGGCATATCTCCAGTTACCAGTCGCTTACTGATGTGCATCTGAGACATTCCTGATAGATAGCTGATTCGAACACATAGTGTAGGAGTAGGTGGGATGGAAAGTGGTGGAATGAATACACTATGATCAATGATGAAGCGCATGCTGTAGTGCCAGAGCAACCGCCTCATCTGGATTATCTGCGACAATTGTATGCTCGTCTCCCAGCGCCCAGCTACGTAGCCCGATCACCGCACGACCGAGTTTCCGCGCCAGCGCAATCTCCGATAATGTCCCATATTCACCCCCGATAGCAATCACTACATCAGCCGTCTGGACAATTATGACGTTCCGAGCTTGCCCCATATTCGTCGCAAGTGGGATGAGTATGTCGGGGTTTGCTGCATAACGATCGGCACCCGGCAGCACACCAACTGTCACACCATTGGCAGATCGTGCACCACGGCACGCCGCTGCCATAACTCCCCCAAGACCGCCACAGATCAGCATTGCATTGGCTTCCGCAATCTTTTGCCCCACCATCTCCGCCAATGCTGCCAACTCAGCGTCACAGTGTCTCGCCCCACAGACAGCCATCATAATTTGTGTACTACGCAAGACCGACATATGTAATCGAGGACCAGACTCTTCCTAGACTGGTGTCACGTAATTGCTCACAGAGATGCCGCACAAGTGCATTTGAGTACGGGTTCATGAGCAGTGCTATTATAGATGAGCGCAAAAAAGGCGTCAAGTTGTACCACAGATTGATATGATTTATCAGGGAGGCTCTTGGGAATGCGAAACATGGGGGGGTGTGATTTCGTCAGTAGCTCGGTAAACACTTAGCGGTTTCTTAAGACTTTGCCCCACCATGCGTGCATACTCGACAGGTGTGCTGCCTACGATGGTTTTGAAATCTCTGATGAAGTGGGACTGATCGAAGTAGCCCAGGTCCAGCGCGAGCCGGGCCCAATCTACAGTTGTGTCGTTAGCCAATTGCTCGGCGGCTTCCTGAAGACGGTAGCGCTTGATCACCCACTTGGGGCTCACGCCAACGTAGCAGTTGAAGACGCGTTGGAGCCAGCGTTTGTTGAGGTGAAACAGCGCTGCCACATCATCGACTTTGGTGATGCTGCGATCTGCGATGATACGGCTCACCATCTGGTTGATGACCGCGACCTGAGCATCCTGTGCTGGCAGCCGTGTGCGGAGAAACGCCTCGATCTGAGCAATCATTGCTGCGGCATGTGCCGAGGCATGGACGGCTTGCTCGAGCGTGTGGCTGTCGAAGCCCAACGCCTCACCAAGCCCCACGGACAGATCGGTCAAGCGTGCCATGGAGGACTGGACAAAGGGATAAAAGCCACCTGGCCTGAACTTGACACCCAGCACCCGATCCTGACCAGCCAGGCGTCGTGAGAACTTGCCAGTGACCACACCATACACATTGGCAGTGTGGTGCTCAAAGACCAGGTTGACCGAGGGATGTGGCAGGGTCTCTTGCACATGCGATGGCTGCCCACGCAGGTCCCAGGTGATGTGCCAGTAGCGCTCGACAAAATAGCGCAGATCAGGCGCTGGCTGATGGCGTGCGAGCTGAAACTTTGCGAATCCCGCATGGGGATGCAGGATGCCGCTGGTTGTTGTGGTTTTCGATTGCATGGCAGGTACCGACCGATTGCTTGTTCCATTTTCTACACAACATCTTAGCACAAACTTTCTTCCATGTCGCGTTTTTACAATATTCCTGCGCTTGCCGATGCTATAGTTGACGGTAGCTTACACCAAACAATGACTGATGAAAGGAACGATCATGAGCACTCAGGCACAGGCAACATTCGCGATACAACGCTGGGAGGAAGCGGCCTATTTGGAAATGGAGCACGGGGGCAAGTGTACGCGTGCCAGCGTCAGTTATGCTTTCCAGGGCGATATCACGGGTGAGAGTACGCTGGAATATCTGATGTACTCTCGGGAAGATGGCTCGGGCAGTTTTGTTGGCATCGAGCACATCGTCGGGAGTGTGGGTGGCCGCAAGGGGAGCTTTGTGCTGCAACACCACGGGACATTTGAGGGGCCATCGGTCAAGACCAACGTGTCGGTGGTGCCGAACTCAGGCACTGATGAGTTGCAGGGGTTGTATGGCTCAGGGGTGATCGATATCACCGGCCATCAGGAGCAGTACCCGATCACGCTGGAGTATGGCTTTGATTGATGGGATGGGGGAGAGGAGTGCTTGCTTTGTGCGGTACAATATGTTGTATACTCTCGTTCATATGTTCCATGAAGTCAACCTGGTTCTACGGAATGAATACAGTAGACGACTTATATACTCACATTGTGCAGGATCTGGAAGAAGCCGGGAAGATCAGTGCCTATGCTGCGGACGCGAATGAGCCAGACCCGCGCTATAAAGCGTATGGTGTGCGGGCCAGTGGCAAGCAGCAGATTTTTCAGAAGTATCGTGCACTGATCCGCAAACTTGAACACGAGCAACAAATTGGTCTGGCTGAACAGCTTATCCAGTCAAAGTTTGGTGAACAGCAAAGCCTGGGGTTACGTATTCTTGAGCCACTTGCGTCCCACTACTCATCATACAATTTCCATCAGCTAGATGAACTCGTTCGTTGTTTGTATGGCTGGAGTAAAGTTGATGAGTTTACAGGTTCTTTGTTGCGCGATGTCTTGTTTAGAAATCCTGATACCTTTCCCACAGTAGTACGAACGTGGAATCAGGATGCAGATCAATGGCTTAGACGTACCAGTGTCGTCCTTTTCACGCGCAAAATTGCCAGTTCGGGGTTATTCAACGATTTTGCTTTGGAGATGTGCAACAACCTCATCTACGCACCAGAAGCACTGGTTCAAAAAGGCGTTGGCTGGGCACTAAAAGATTTAATGCGTTCAGATAAAGAGCGAATTTTAGACTATGTTCTTCATTTAAGAAGACAAAACGTATCTAAAACCATTACTTCGTATGCAATCCGCGATTTGAGTGGGCCAGAAAAAAAGGACTTTTTAGCCCGTACATAATACCTCTTGAAGCAGCCTCAGATATTAATCAAGGATCAGTAAAGTCGCTGCACTTCATCTACTTCATAGCTTCTACACTTATTGCAAGAACTAAGACTTCAACAGGTTGTTTTGTGGTCTGTTCCACACAATGCTATACTACATGTAGTCAGATTTCAATTCAGGAGGCATGATGCTGAACCATTTTGAAATCCTTAAAGCAGAGCTTTCTGTTATAAAACAATATGTTCCTACAAGTAGCGTAGAAAGCTATTTCGTGAGCGAAGTTTTACGATTCCACTCTATAGCAGGGACAATTATCAAGAGTTTTCCAAACCCAAAGCAAAATATCGACAGCAGAATAATCACGCATATTCTTGCACGTTCATTGTTTGAAAACTATTTCTGGCTTCTCTATATTTTTGACGATCCAACCACCATGAACCAAAGGTTCGATGAACTTTTGAATGGTTTCAAGATTGAGTACAACAAACTCTATAAAGAACCATTATTACTTCCATACAAAGATCAGTTAGAACCACCCGATGTATCTTGGGCATCATTACTCAGGCCCAAAGACATAAATAGTATGCTCGCATCGCTCAAGAATGACGATGGTGATAGACTTAAGGAACTATATTTTATCTACCGAGTCACTAGTTTTGATACACATGGCAAAAGCCTGAAGCCTTTGTTTGATGAGAGCTTCAAAAAAGATTGCAACTTCCCAGTTCTCGATCTTGAAAAGGCATTTGATCTCATCGCGAATCACTATTTAATGATTTGGCAGGCAATTCATTCTAAGAGATAATGTCTGGCACCATTCAACGCCAAACTGCAAAACACAGCGCGATTTAATTCAAACGTTAGTCAGAAGGCATCATATAATGCAGACAGTCATTCGTGTTTCAATACAACTTGGACTTATTGGTGTGCTTTTTGGCGTAGCATACGCTGTCATATTTGGTGCCGAGCACCTCGGCCAATTCATTGTTGCAGTCATCGTGGGTTTTGCAACCACTGCAACTTTGGGTGGACTTATTCAAGCTATTCCTGTTATAACACGTAGACAACCTGATTTGCAGGTTGATGAAACCATACTGCGTGAAAGCCTTGCTGTTCATGGTGATACATTTAAGGATGCTGGAGGATGGCTCTTTTTAACAAATCAATATCTGCGCTTCAAGTCACATGGTGTCAGTAGTCGCAAACGAGACTTGACCTTACCACTAAACGAGATCAACGATTTTATGGATGATAACTCAGAGCATAATTCAGATAGGACTTTGCGAGTAAGAATGACAAATGGTCAGGTTGAAAAATTTAACCTTGAGTCAGCGCAAAGTTGGCAGAAGCAAATTAGCGAATACATCAATGGTACAAAGCATTAACATTGTTTTTTAGGTAAGTTCACCCACATGGATTTAGTGTTGCGCCGTCTTTGTGAATGAGTCAACGAAAACATTGTGGTAAGTACGCACACGGCACACATTGACCTAAAGCTATAAACACTATTCTCCAAATATATCAGAGGAAATGGTTTTGGTCGGCACCATCCGTGCGTGGTATACTTAATAGAGTATCATCCTGAACCAGTGAGGTGCCGTATGCAGGTCATGGCCAAAGAACAGATCTTTACTGTTTTACAAAGACATCATGCACAACTGCATCAACTAGGTGTGCGTCGCTATGGACTCTTTGGTTCGTTTGTGCGAGATGAGCAGAACACGGAAAGTGACGTAGATATGCTCATTGAGTTCGAACCACACCAGAAGAATTTTCAGCACTTTATGCAACTGGCCTTCTTTCTGGAAGATGTGCTGGGGCGCAAAGTTGATATTGTCACACCCGAATCACTCAGTCCGCATATTGGCCCTAACATCCTGCGTGAGGTAACGTATGTCACGGTCAGCGCGTGAGTACTTGCAGCACATTTTAGATGAGACAAACTATCTTATGAGTGTCAGCAATCGAGATTATTGGCAAAGCTGTAGAGCAAGATACGGGCAAAAATCAACACGGAAGGACATAAGATGACTGAACTCCTAGATAAGGCAATTGCGGCAGTGCAAGAGCTTCCACCGGAAAAACAGGACGCTATCGCATCACTTATCCTTGAAGAATTAGCAGATGATCTAAAGTGGGATACAACCTTTGCTCAATCCCAAGATACACTTGCTGAACTCGCAGCCAAAGCACGGGCCGATATGCGGGTCGGCAGAATTACGAATACGGGATTTGACGAATTGTGAAATCAGTACTCACCGAGGATTTTCTCGTCCATTTCCGCAACTTACCTGACGCAGTCAAGGAGGTAGCACGTAAGAATTATCGTCTGTGGCGTGAAAATCCTAGACATCCAAGTCTTCAATTTAAGCGTGTCCACCAAACAGAGCTAATATATTCGGTTCGTGTCGGTCTTGGATGGCGTGCTCTGGGACTTCTTGAAGATGACACCATCGCCTGGTTTTGGATTGGTTCTCACGCTGACTATAACCATCTCATCAAATGAGCTTTCCAAAGCACTTACTACAATCAAGTATCGCCCCCAACATTACGTTTCGCTCAACGAGATTGACCCATGACAAAGATGCACGAACTCCCCCGAGTCGAAGTACAATCCGTCGCAGAGTTACGCGCATGGTTTGAAGAACATCACACACAACAGGAATCCATCTGGCTGGTCACCTATAAGAAAAATGTTCCTGATAAATATGTGTCCATTCAAGAAGTTTTGGACGAAGTGCTATGCTTTGGTTGGATAGATGGACGGCGCATGAAGCTCGATGACGAACGGACCATGCAACTCTTATCACCTCGCAAGACTCAGCACTGGTCACAGACTTACAAAGACCACGTAGCTAGATTGACTGCCGAAGGACGGATGCATGAGGCCGGATTGAAGGCGGTGGAATTGGCCAAAGCGACTGGGCTGTGGGACTTTATGAATGATGTAGATGCGCTGATCAAACCCGCTGATCTGATCGAAGCGTTAGAACAGCACCCACCTGCTTTGCAGAACTACGAAACATTTCCTGATTCAGCCAAGCGTGATATGCTGCGCTGGCTCAAGCTGGCGAAGAAGCCCGAGACACGCGCCAAACGGATCAAAGAAGTGGCCGAACTCGCTGCTCAAAACAAGCGTGCTTCAGGCACAAGTTAGAGCGATAATCCTCTTTGAAGAATACATATGACCTGCATTTTGATCTAGCAGAACAACCAACATGACACATTCTATCAATACAACTATTCAACGCCGTTTTATACTCGGGAAACAAGGTCTATGGCCAGGCAGACGCTGGGCTGGTAAAGAAGGCACCGCCGAGGCATTACGCACAGTTGAAGCGGTCCAGATCGATCCGGTTTCAATCGTCGCCTCCAGCCCCGACATTGTCCTGTGGGGCCGAGTTCAGGATTATACCCCCTCATATTTGACAAAGCTTTTGTACACCGACCGACGTTTCTTCGATTATGGCGGTGGGCTAATGATTTACCCCATCGAGGAACTTCCATACTGGCGTGTCATGATGGAACGACGCAAATCTGAAAAGCGTTGGTATGAATTTGCACAGGCTAACCCAACACTTCTGGACAGAGTCAGACAGGAAATTCGTGCACAGGGTCCATTGAGAAGTAGGGACATAGAGGGGAAAGCAACCGAGCATTATCGAGGGAGCAAAGACACGGGGGTCGCGCTGTACTATCTGTGGTTTACCGGCGAGTTGATGACGTATAGCCGCAAAGGAACGGAGCGTATCTATGATTTCCTGGAACACGTTGCACCAGCGAATGTGCAGTGGTCAGCATCCGAAAGCGACACAATCGACTATTTTGTGCATAAATCAATAGCTCAGCTTGGGCTTGTCACCGAACGTGATTTTCGCCGTATCCTCAAGTCTGTGAGCGACCGCCCGGTTAGCGCACAAGAGGCTAAAACAAAACTGCGCGACATGCTGGAGGCCAATCAGCTTACATCGGTTCAATTGGAGGGAAGCAAGCCATCGCTGTATCTCCGTGCAGCTGATTGGCCATGTCTTGAGGCATTGTCACAACAAATCCTGCCAGAGAGTTGGCAACCACTACATTCGGCAACAGAAGAGGTCATTTTCCTGTCGCCACTCGAATATGTCAGTGCGCGTGGAAGAGCAAAAGAGCTTTTTGATTTTGATTACCTTTGGGAGATCTACAAGCCTGCTGCTAAACGCTCTTATGGGCCATACACGATGCCAGTTTTATTTGGAGACAGGTTAGTAGCAAGAATTGATATGAAACTAGAGCGCGATACAAAAACGCTCTTGCTCAACGGATTGTGGCAAGAGCCCTGGTTTGCTGGTGGAATTTCATTTCATCAGGCTTTGGCACAAGGTTTGTTGCGGTTTACGACATTCTTGGAAGCTGAACGCATCGATGTGGCAGCATTACAAACCAATATGCGTATCCACATCAAGAATCATATACAGAAGACAGGTGTTTCGGTCATCACCTAGAACAGTGACTCATCATCTCGTGATACTATTGTAGACATAGATCGTTCTAAACCGTTTCTATTACAATAGAAACGGGTCTCTACCTGAATATACGCCATACGGAGACAAGCATGACGAAACGTTATCCAGCCATTGAACCCTTTGACTCAGGCACTCTTGAGGTTGGGGATGGGTATGAACTTTATTGGGAACAGGTTGGTTCCCCTGAAGGCACACCTGCCATCTATCTCCACGGTGGACCTGGAAGTGGTTGCAGTATTGGCGCACGTCACAATTTTGACCCTAAAGCTTACCGCGCCGTCCTTTTTGACCAAAGAGGTTGTGGGCGCAGCCGTCCCCTTGCCTCTGAGCCTGATGTTAATCTCAATACGAACACTACCAATCATCTTATAGCTGATATTGAAGCTTTGCGTCAGCATCTAGGTATTGAACGCTGGGTGGTTGTAGGAGTGTCCTGGGGAGTAACACTTGGTCTGGTGTATGCCCAGCGTTATCCTGAGCGAGTAAGGGCTATGGTGCTTGGCGCCATCACTGCCGGAACACGACGTGAAATCGCCTGGATCACCCGAGACATGGGGCGTATTTTCCCCCGCGAGTGGGAGCGTTTTATTCATCTCGTACCAGAGGTTGAGCAAAATGGTGACGTATCTGCGGCATATGCTCGCCTGTTAGCCAATCCTGATCCCGAGATATATGAACGTGCAGCGTTTGAATGGTGTCAATGGGAGGATACACATGTTTCCTTAATGCCCGGTTGGGAGCCAGATCCGCGTTACCGAGACCCACAGTTTCGCCTTATCTTTGCTCGTCTGGTAACACACTACTGGAGTCATGGGTGCTTTCTGGCTGATAACGAAATAATGGCTGGAATGGACAGATTAAAGAATATTCCCGCTGTGCTCATCCATGGTCGGTGGGATATTTCTGGTCCTCTGAACACAGCATGGGCTTTACATCGTGCCTGGCCAGCGAGCGCGTTGCATATTCTGGATGATGCAGGACATGGAGGTATCGGCTTTCCTGAAGCAATGATGGTTGCTTTAGATACGTTTCGGAACATACCTTAAGCTGGTCAGAACAACCAACGAGCCATAACGAAACGCTGGAAGAAATGTTAAATCGTTTCGTGCAAAATCCAACGATAATCTTACAAGCACTACTATGATGAAGAGAGTTCTGGCTTCCGATCAACCATCCATTTATATTTCCCCAGCACCGATAGACGTTCCCATCACTATTGCATTACACAGCTTCCTCTCAACCATCTTCAGGGCCTTGTTGCCTCAAACTTGAACGATAGTAAAACCAATTATGCCGATGAGCTGATGGCCCGCTAATGTTGCCTCCCAAAAGAACATCGCTACCCATCTATCACTTACTTCACAATCATTACTATACCTTGCACATAAAGAACATTTGTACTATTATCGCACTATCTCATATACCTTTGGAGGAAAAAGATGAACAGCATTATCGAACATGAGCTTCCGGGAACGCAAGACCTGCGCGACCAACTCATGGACCTGATCTCTGACCAGGATCTGGCCTACAAGCTCCCCGGCCATAACGCAACTTTAGGCGAATTATGTGAGGAAATGGGCTACATTCAACAGGTGTACATCCATTCCTTCAAGACTTTCAGGCAGGATTGGGAATATCGTGCCTCGCAGCCAGAAACGACGAACAGCGTGGCGAGTCTTAACGGTTGGTACAAAAAGCTGGATGCAGAACTGTACAAGGTGTTAAGCGAATTATCAGAAGACGATGTCCATAATAAGCAGATTGACCGAGGGCAGGGGTTTATGGCTTCCCCTTACGTACAGTTCCAGATCTATCACGAAGCACTCTTGATCTTCTATGCGAAAGCCAGTATTTACCTGAAAGCGCTGGAAAAACAATTTACGAATCAGTGGAAAGAATGGATTGGGTAAAGGGGAGATTGGCAACCATATGGGCAAGGTGCTTCCGCCAGCAACAGCTTTGCATAGCAAAGTACGTATACAGTACCTGAGTTTCTTATGAGACATACCGATATACTTTTGTCTACAGACCAATATGTGATACGTAATTCCAGACAACTATATAGCACATATCTCGTTCAGGACAATTGCGGCAACCGATAGAATGTTAAAAGTGCTGAAGGCGGTCTATGGTAAGGTGCCGTCTTCAGCTATATCGCCTGGATAGGGTCTTGATGTGATGGTATGTGGAAAGATCGCTTCTTCTTTGCCCCGATTCGTGAAGGCCAAAATTGCCACAATTTTTTATTGTTAAAGTGGTTAACTTTTTATTATAATGATGGATGTAGTTTTCAAGTTTCTGTACAGATTATCTGAGTTATGGTCCATAGCAGTTCAAATCAGTTCATTTCCATCATATGAGTCAGCTTTGGCTGTCAAAGTCGCTTTGCGGTACGTTGGCTTTCTAAAATCAGCGTGGTTGTTTCTGGCCATTCCTAAAAAGCAATGGTCCGTACTATAGCAGGGGCGGGGTTTCGGCTCGAAGTCCGGCATTCCGTAAAGCTACCCAAACAATGGTGCAGCACGTGGGTAAGCATATTCCAAGACGAAGAACTCGATTTCTGCAGTCTTTGCTTCATTTGAAGGTAATCCTGCTAAATCCCGCTGGCTGCTAACGCAAACCGTTTGGTTCATGGGGCACTCTCCTTATGGAGGGAAGGGTGCACATATGAACATTTTTCCTGTGGTATCTCAGCCTTTTTAGCTTGAGGTGGAACAATGTTAACAACAAAGAATGCTCGCAATAAAGCCATTTCCAGACTGCAACGGATGATTATCTTTACGGTGGTTGGTTTATTGCTCGTTAGTGTGGCTAGTGTTAACCCGCATCATGGGAATGTGTACGCTTCAACAACCGATGATATCAACCAACCAGCACACAACGCTCGGGCTCACATAGCATTTGATGAATGTCCCACCAATTCCGAAGGTGAAGCAGCATCTGCCTACGTCTTCCGCGAGACAATGAACTCCTTTCCCACTGGCCCGAAGGACGATGATGAATGGAAAGCGTTGTGGCCGGGGACCAAGTGGGCCAACGGGCCAGACGAAGGGCGGGTTGTAGTGGACAGCCAGACTGCCTACGGTGGAAGCGGCAAATCAACACGAATTCTGTATCCCAAAGGTGGTCAGCAATCCAAAAACAGTGGTGCACAGTGGTTCATCGATCTGAAGGGCGAGTATGAAGATCTGTACATGAGCTACTGGGTGCGCTTTGACGAAGATTTCGATTTTGTGCTCGGTGGTAAGCTGCCTGGGTTTGGCGGTGCAGTCTCCTATGAAGATCGGACTCACGAGTGGTCGGGGCGTCTTATGTGGCGTGAGGACGGCAAAGTGGAATTCTACGTCCATGTCCCCAAAGAAAACAACTTTGATCCAGGTGATCGTTTCTGGTGGAACACTGAGGGTTTCCAGGCAACCTTCGTCCCCGGACGCTGGCATCACATCGAGATTCGCATGCGCTTGAACACACCCGGCCAATATAATGGGTTGATGGAAGGTTGGTTCGATGGGGTCAAGGCGGCCAGTTACCCGAACTTCTACTTCCGGGATGCGCCCACCCGATCAACCAAGATTGCCTGGGTGTTTTCCAGCACCTTCTTTGGCGGCAGCAGCAGCCCCATCTGGCAGGCCAAGAAAGATGAGCACGCCTGGTTTGACGAATTTATTGTGTCGCATTCGCGCATTGGCTACCCTGGTCCATCAGCCAACGCATGTGGACATAATACATAATAACAGGCGCACACTCATTCCAGTAAAGCAACGCCGTTGCACCTGCTGATTGTGATGGCGCAGGAATGATATACAGGATTGGAGGGTTAGGTGGGTTTCACCTAACCCTCTGACTGTGGTGTGGCATAATCTTACACAACGCCCTGTATCTGGCACCAAACAAAAATTAAAAAACTCTTTTCAGGGAAAGTTGTCGCTTACGATTAAGATTTGTGCGCTCCCTACACCATCATGTCAAAAACAGCACTTGTTACATACCTGTTAGAGAGGAAACTGGCTTTCGGCAACAAGCACTGGTCGAGGATAAGAACGTCATTACTGCTCAGGGATATGCCTTTGTGGAATTTGGACTTTGTATTGGCAAGCGACCCAATGCGATCAAAGACGAGGACGCAGTAACAGCTATTATCGTGGGTATGGTACTATTCGTTGGGCAGAGCACGAAAAGAACCTGAGTGAAAGTTAGTCATCAACAGCATTTGCTGTAGAAAGAACCAGCTCAACTCAATACAGTTAGAGCAATAATGGAGGTTTGCATTGACACCTATAGATAACTCAAATGAGCAGCAATTTCCACGAGAAGTAATACAGGCTTTCAACATCGTTCAACAGTTGCTCGGCGATATGGTTGTAAGCGTCTATCTGTTTGGTTCGGCAGTGGTTGGTGGGCTCCGTCCCAAAAGCGATCTAGACCTTCTGGTCGTTGTGAAAGAGCAGTTGACTGAAACAACGCGCAGAGATCTGGTCGCACAGTTGATGAAAATATCTGGAAAGCAAGCAGAGGATGGACCTGCTCGGCCCCTTGAGCTTACTGTGTTGTACCTCGCTGATGTGGTTCCCTGGCGTTATCCACCTAGCAACGAACTTGTCTACGGTGAGTGGC
Source organism: Chloroflexi bacterium AL-N1 (assembly GCA_013122435.1). Lineage (GTDB taxonomy): Bacteria > Chloroflexota > Chloroflexia > Chloroflexales > Roseiflexaceae > AL-N1. The sequence goes on along the minus strand of WYDT01000036.1, from coordinate 685 downwards.
TCAGAGAAGAATTCGAGCAAAACAACATCTCCCAGCCCGAAGCTAATTCTGATCTTGCGATTGTACTCACGAAAGTAAGAGATAACAGCATCGCCCTGGCTGGTCCTCCTGCTCAAGAACTGTTCGATCCTGTGCCAGTGGAGGATCTACGTCGCGCAATGGCTGATTCGCTCCCTGCACTTATTGGTGATCTGAGGGGTGATGAGCGTAATGTGCTCTTGACGCTTGCCCGCATGTGGATGACACTGTCAACAGGTGACATTGTGCCCAAAGACGTTGCGGCAGCCTGGGTTCTTAGCAGATTACCGCAGGAACATCAGGCACCGCTCGATCTGGCACGGCGGGCCTATCTTGGCGAACGCCAAGATGAGTGGGAAGGTCGAGAGGAAGAGATCGATGCACTTGTGAAGTATTTGAAAGACTCAATCGAAGCCTGTTTTCATGATTGAATATACGTGGGTACAGCTTATTTAGGAGGGTAGATAGTATATCCTGTAGCTTCATTAGAACACTTGATCTATAATACCTCCAGTTACCTACAACACAGGAGGAAGTCACGATATGAATGCACACGCTTTTCGTCATTTCTACGACTACCACTTCACGGAAAACCGCAATGTATGGAATAGCTATGTCATGACACTTTCCCAGGAACAGTTCACACAAGTCGTAAACTATTCACATG
>WYDT01000035.1 GCA_013122435.1 Chloroflexi bacterium AL-N1 | reverse complement strand
AGGTCTTAACTATACAACAGACACTAACAAAATACAATACTAAGTTAACAATGCCTTCTCTGGCGCCGCTTTGATATACTCATGTAAGTTTCCTTCTGTTTATGTGATGTTCTCTCAACCACTTAGACGCTGTGAGGGGATCAAAGTTGCAGAGGCCCATTGTTGGGCCATGGAGTGGAAACCATAGAGCGAATACTGGTGGAGTGGCTCAATGGCAAGTATAGAGTCATCACTCTGTGAGGAGACCTGCAAATGGCTGCAAGACCATAGAATTATGTGCGAATGCCTTATTACACTGAGATGTTACTGCTGGCGGCGTGAATCCTGTATTGTAATCAGAAGGTATGGTGAAGGACACGCGTTTTGATGTTAAGGATAGTATAACATGGTTTTGTAGTTTAAACCAAAGGGTTTAAATATAGTATTAGGATTGCATTTCTACCCGCCTATTGAAGATAAATCACCCTTGAATATCATAGTTGTCCATGTTAAAATAATTAGAACAATTGTGCTTTTATTTGGGGTCTTTCGGGTAAGGTGCTATAATGAACAGTAATTCTGAAACACGAGAAATTGAGAATTATAACTATCCTTTGGGGCAAAAAGTGATTACATATTTGGATATAAATCTTTTCGAGAGTCCTGCTCAAACATTGGTAAATACAGTCAACACCGTAGGTGTTATGGGTAAGGGTATTGCTCTCACATTCAAACAACTCTATCCAGAAATGTTTCAAAGATATCGTCAGATATGTCAAGAGAAGCAATTAGAGGTAGGAAAATTGTATGTCTATCGAACTCGAAACAAGATAGTTGTGAATTTTCCAACCAAGAAACATTGGCGAAGACCTTCACAGGTAGACTATATTGAGGCTGGTCTCCAAAATTTTGTTGCAACATATCAAAACTATGGTATCACCAGTGTTTCGTTTCCTCAATTAGGTTGTGGAAATGGCGAATTAGATTGGGAGACTCAAGTACAACCTTTGATGGAGAGTTATCTACACACTCTTCCTATTCCTGTGTATATCCATCTTTATTCAAAATCACCCAACTTTGTTCCTGAAAGACTAGATCACTCCTTTATTAGGAAGTTACATGTAGAACGTGAGCGTATATCTACTCATCAACTATGGCAAGATTTGATAAACTTTACATCATCCAAGACAAATAGCCCCTATCTTATGGACATATTTACTACGGTGGAAATAACCGATGAGTACATGTGTTTTACAGCCACAGATCAGAAAGCAATTATTTATCAAGAAGATGTTGAGGATTTATGGAATATTCTTCGTATTCGAGGGACAATACGTGAGAACGAAGTCTCTCAACAGATTACTGATCAGCACATTGCGGGTACGTCTACAACTGTACTTCTCTTCAATCTTCTAAGCCGCTTGAGATATATCAAAAACATTACATTAGGAACAAGAAAAAATGGAGAACTTGTGCGAGAACAAGGATTACAATATGTTCCAGATCCTAAAGCTAAGGTGTCTATAGACAATGAAATTACCTTATGAAAACCTGGCATAAGCGTATAGAACGGCATATCGAAGAGTGGTCTGTACGTCTCGGGAACAGAAAATGGTGGCCAAAATATATTTATCATTTTACAGACGTAAATAATGCTGTACAAATCATTACTACAGGATATTTATATAGTCATGCTGAGTGTGAGAAACAGGGTATAATGGTTGTCGATAATGCTAGCCCTGAAATTATAAACCAAACGAGATTAGATTACTTAAATTATGTAAGGCTTTATTTTCGACCTAGAACTCCGACTCAATATCGTAATGAGGGTATACGTCCTTTTTCCAAACGTGAACTTGATGCACATTGCCCTATACCTAATTTTCTTTTGCTTTAATGCGTTGGAAATCTTGAGTATGGATGACAGTGAATTTTCTGATGGGAACATGGCTAAAACAGGAGTTCGGTATGGTGGAGATCAGGATCTCTTTGAGCAGATACCTTTCGATTTAGTCTTTCATAATAGTGGATTTTCTCAAGCAGATCGTGAGCGGATAGTCTTCCATCGTCATGCTGAAGTACTGGTACCAAATTCTCTACCGCTGATCCCTTGCTTAGGCTTTATTGCGTGTCGTACTGCTGCAGAACGTCAGACATTTTTACATCTTCTTCCAGCGGAGTCCCGTGAATTTTGGGAGTCTAAAGTAATTATTGTATTAAATCTTTTTGAACGACGCTGGACTTTTGTGGAAGAAGTTGTTGAAGTTGATGATACCATAACATTTCGTTTTAATCCAAACACAACAAATCCTGGACCCTTTCAGATACGATTTGAATATCAAGAGAATGGGACAAGCGATGTTCTTGAGTGGCAAGGTGTAGAATCAAAACTTGATGACTCGTTAGACATTGTATTGCCCGATGCTGTGTCTGGATCTGTACTTTTATATCTTGATGATGCTCTTGCATTTGCTGATACGCTTATCTTTGATGATCTTCCGTTCTAAAAATCTTTGTTTTATTTAGGTAATAACACCTACTCTGCCTGCGCGGCAAAGTCCTGCCACTGTGCCAGATACACTCTCTTGGTTTCGTCTGGCAAAAAGCTGGCATGGAGTGCATTCAGGTTGAGTTGCCATAACTCTTCCCACGAAAATCCCTGCCGCGCGAGCAACTGATATTCGTTGGTAAGATCGGTTGAGAACATCGGTGGATCGTCAGTATTTACCGTCACGTACACTCCCTGATCCATCAACGCTCGTATGGGATGTGGCTGATCGGTCGGGACCACTTTCAGACAGTAGTTGCTCGATGGGGAGACTTCCAGTGGTATCTGAGTCTGACGCAGGTAATCGATCAGTTGTAGGTCTTCGAGGGCACGAACGCCATGGCCGATGCGTTCAGCACGTAGGCTGTGGAGGGCGCCCCAGATACTCTGGGCTCCTTCGGTTTCTCCCGCGTGGGCTACGACGCGTAATCCCTGACGACGTGCCTCAGCAAAGACATCCTCAAACAATTCAGGAGGAAAACCAACTTCTTTGCCACCAACGCCCAGACCAATAAAAATACCTTTTGCCTGTCCTTGCAGTACAAAGTCGAGCACACGATACCGCGAATCGGGTAGCTCACGGGTAAAGTCAGGAATGAAACGGACGCAGGTACCATACTGTTTTTCACCGCGTTGGGCTCCCTCAATCAGGGCATCAATAAGTTCATCTGCTGGTAGCTTATCCAGCATGAAGGTGGCGCTCAGAAATACCTCGCAGTATTGGATATTTTGTGTGGCCTGTTGTTGCAAAAACTGCACAGTCATAAAAGTAAAGTCTTCTGGTGTTCGCATACAGTCGGCGGCCAGCATATAGATCTCGACAAAATGATTGAAGTCACGGAAGGCATACATCGATTGCCATTCCTCAAGGGTTGTTGCGGGAAGTGCCACCTTGTTGCGTGCAGCCAGTTCCCAGATGGTCGTAGCATCAGTAGCGCCTTCGAGATGTACATGCAGTTCGATTTTGGGCATGGCATGAAGACGGCTAGCCAGTTCGTCCGAGATGGTGGTGTTGGTGTAGATCGACTGCATACTATTGCTCCTGATACACTTCAAACATTAATGGATATTTGTTAATTGTGCTTATGTCTCTGATGAGTCGTCGGGTGAGGATTGTTCCTCGTGGTAGGCTGTGAGCGAAAGGGTCGTCATGGTATTCTGAACGCCCTCGACCGTATAGATACTGTCGATGAACGCTTTGAGCGCTGCTGGAGATGTCACGCGAACCTGGAGTAAGAGGCACCATTCTCCCGTCACACCGTGACACATATCAACGATGGTATTCTGTGTGCCAAGTTGTAGCAGAGCGGCGGCGGTATCGTCGGATTTGGCACGGCTACAAACCCAGATGAGCGCAGTCATTGGATATCCCATTGCAGCCCAATTGACCTGTGCGTGGTATCCTCGAATAATGCCCTGTTGCTCCAGGCGTTTGACTCGTTCGTGGACGGTGGGTCGTGCCAGATTGACAGCCTGGGCCAGTTGCTTGTGTGAAAGGCGTCCATTCTGTGCCAGCAGGCGCACGATTTTGCGATCTATATCATCCATATGATTGTTAGCTGTGATTACGTTTCGGAGAAATGATAATGATATGCCAACGAAAAGTCAATAGAAAATAATAAAATCCGACGAAACGTCAGAATAATATTGTTTTCATGAGAAGTAAGAGGAGCTTCTATTGACGAAGTGTCGGGTAAGAGGCGAAATGAGTTTGAGGCTCTAGTAACGGAAGGCAGTTTCAGTTCTACTGACTCTCGTATGATGAGAGCCACAGGTATTATGTTCTAGAAGGTAAGGAGTGAGATTTGGCAAGAAACCAAAGTTAATCATGAATTGACATAGTAGTTAGGCTCATGCTATAATTACGTATCAATTAATATTATTTTGAAGTAAAAAAACTGATTTCAACAAGTAAGTGAGGTTGAAGGGATGCCATGTAATATAGAGTAGTGAATATATCTTCGCCTACCCAGCTACCCAACACCCAGCTACCCAACACCCAGCTACCCAACACCCAGCTACCCAACACCCAGCTACCCAACACCCAGCTACCCAACACCCAGCTACCCAACACCCAGCTACCCAACAGGGATGGGCTTGTTTGAGTTTTTGTTCTGAGCAATTATAGATTATAAGTAGTTAGAAGTTCTTTGACAGAATTTAAATAACTTAATAATACTAGATGGTGAGACATTAAAGAGGAGAAGATTGATGTTTACTATAATGATTGCCAGCAATCAGCCAATTATACGCTATGGATTATCCTCTATTTTAGAAAAAACAGAAGATTTTGCTGTAATAGCGATGACAAACACAGTAACAGAAATGCAAACCCAATATGACATACTGTTTCCTGACTTGATCATATTAGATATGAGGATTTTGATTAGAAATGATTTATCTCTATGTTCTCAAATAATGCAAAAAAGACCAATTTTGAAAATAGTTGTTTTTACAGATAATGATAAAGATATTTATTTGTGGAAAGCGTGGATAGGTGGTGCTAAAGGTGTTATTTCTATACAAGAAACTGAAGAAGATTTTTTAATAAAAGTTCGAGAGGCCTCCCTTAATAAATATTGTTTTACACTATCACATATGCAGAGGATTGCAAGATGGCAAAACGATATTGAAAAACGTTTTAGCGCTCTTACATCTCGCGAAAATGATATACTCTATTTGATTGTTAGAGGGAAGCGTAATCGTGAGATTGCCGCTTCCCTTAGTTTAAGTCAAAGTACAGTAGAAAAACATATAAATTCTCTTCTGGGTAAGATAAATGTTCCTTGTTGTAGATCTTTGATGGCGATGATTATGCAGTTTTATGTTGATGAATTTATATCCGTAGAATAATTAAATATAATCTAAGGTTATTTCCGGTATAATATGTCTCAAAAAAGCTAAATAGTTTATCTTTTCTTTTAGGATGTTGTTTTTGTATGAAATGCATCATTTGACATAATGATAGTTTATATAATGATTTAATAAATACTTGTGTGCGAAAATGTAGAAGAAAACTGCTATTTAAAAATAGCAACATACCTTGATGGCAAAAGCGCTTGAAACCTGTATATTGTTATTGCTGTATAGAGTTTGAAGTTACTAGACCTTAAGAAAGGTACGGCAAAACATGAAGCGCTATCTCTTGTTTGACTCAGGTTGTTCCTTTTGCACAGGCCTGGCACGTTCCATTGAGCGTGAAAGTAAAGGTTGGTTAACTGCGCGGAGTCTACGCGATCCTGAAATGCAATTGCTGCTAAATCAGGCCCAATCGAATTGGCGTTGGGAACCAAGTTTGTTAGAGGTCAATCATGGCATTGTTCGTGTATTTACAGGTCTTCAAATGCGTTTTCGTCTTGCATTCGGTTTAGGTCCAAAGACAGCATGGCGTGTAACACGACTAGTATCTCAAATTGATGAAGGACCTACTAGTTTTGGACAAGAACGTAGACGTGTACTTCAACGATTTGCAATAGGCGCAGGAATAGCCATCCTTGGACCTCAAATGATGATAAAAGCTGTTTCAGCACAGACATCGAAGAGTCCCCAGATTGTCTGGCTTTTTGGCGATGAGGAAACGACATTAATTCAGGAGGCGACTAACAGTAAAGATGTACAAATACTGTTAGATTGGCTTTCTACTGCACATGGCTGGAAGCCCAAATCTACTCACGCCTATACTTTGAATGTGGAAAACTCATTATTACGTAATGTGATGTTTTCTGATGGGGCATCTTCACCACTTCTATCACCGCAGGTTGTTTACATAGCTGGGTATCAAAAGGTTGTAGCCCGTTTGAAAGGGAAGCAGTACTTCTTTGTACAAGATGGGAAAATTCAACAGATTAGAGAAGATATGCTTCCTTCCAATCTTCCTGTAAAGGTGCTCGATCAACGTTTGGTAAATGTATCGTCGTCTCCGCAACCCGAAGGAAGATGTTGTCCAGATTATCTTGCCTGTTTTGCTGCTGATGCAGTTTGTGCCGCTCTTTTTGCCGCCTGCCTCGCTGGATGCATACCTTGTTGCCCAGTTGGCCCAGCCGCTTGTACTGCAGGAATTATAGAATGTACAAGAGCAGGGGCCTGTGGTCCATTTGATTGTTTTTCTTAGATATGATAGATTGTGCACAAGGGAAAATCCTCTCTTGTGCACGGTTTTTTAATTATAGATATAATAAATAACAAACATCTATGCAGCAAATTCTCACAATGACGCTATGGGAACTTCAGCGTATATTTTATTGTCGAAACCGAGTACAACGTACTTGGTTAGCTTTTGTGTTTCTCGTGGTAGCGGCAGCTATACAACCTTTTATATTACCCGCTGAGTTTGTTAAAAGCCCTTTGTTTGTGCTTTTTTTTGCAATATTGCCTTGTGGGGGGATTTTTATCTGGCTTTGTGATAGTTTTGCTGGTGAACGTGAACGACATACCTTAGAAACCTTATTGCTTACACCAGTGCCTGATTGGACAATTATTGGAGGAAAAATTATTGCTTTATCAATATACACAGGTATGTTGGTTGGTGGAGTGTTGTTTACTTTAATAATCGGACAAACTATCATCATAGGTGACTATCCAGATATGATGTGGTATAGCTTTATATTTTTTGTTACGCTATTGAGCTATATTTTTATCATTAATGTAGGTATGATGGTGACTTGGTCAGCACCATCATTGCAAATAGCTCAACAGATACTTTTATACCCTTTTGTCGGTCTTGGATTGGGTGTGCCGCTTGTCGTTTCATGGCTACCTGTATCTTTGCGAGAGCCTTTGATGGACTTTTTCTTAGCTCTTAATCGATATTCTAGCAACTCCATAGTGTTCACTATTACCCTAATAGCTGCTTTGGGCTCATTAGTGGTTGTATTAGTGCGATTTCGTCGTGAACGATTGTTACTTCTTTAATGCGGTGAAACAGTATTACATAGTCAAAATCTATAATTAGTGCTAGTTCGATAATTTTATCTTTAAGGATGGATGTCTTGTCTGATGATACTGCTGCTCATGCTATTGATCTCCAAAAAGTTACATTAGTACACAATGGGCGTCAAATTCTAAACAATCTTTCATTACAAATACCAACAGGTGTAACTGTAGGATTAATTGGCCCCAACGGAGCTGGTAAGACTACTACATTTCGGATACTTACCGGATTAATCGGTTCATTCAAGGGAGATGTACAGGTGTTGGGGTACGCTCTTCCGTCACAAGCAAACAGTGTGCGCCAACGTATAGGAACTGTTCCAGAACAAGATGGTCTTTATGACGATATGCGTGTTATTGATATGTTGTTACATGCTGCTCGACTTCAATGGCCACAAGATCGTCATTGGCAATATGCAAGAACTGAAACAGTCCTCCGCGAATTTGACGTTTGGGAGCGCCGTAAAGATTGGTGCGGTACGCTTTCAACCGGCCTCCGACGTCGCGTAGCTATTGCACGGTCTATTTTGCATGAGCCACCACTCTTATTATTTGATGAAGTGACTAATGGACTTGATATCATGAGTCGAAACACTTTCTATGAGTGGTTGAGTAAATATCAGTTAAGTAATTCTCAAAATACCATTATATTTGCAACTCACAACAGTGCAGAGGCAGCTCGATTGTGTAATTTCTTTATTGTTTTAAACGAGGGACAGCAGCTCTTCTGTGGCTCACGTGCACATTTTGTTGGTGAAGAAGCGAACGCCGATGTGCTCGAACGCCGCTTCCTCGAACTTCTACAGCCCTAGACCTCTTCCAGCCGCCGTTTGGCCACCCATGCTCCGGCTGCGGCTGTCGCTAGCCCTGCCCCGGTCCACAACATCTTTTTCCGCCGCTGATCGCCCAGTACGACACGGGCGGTATTGTAGCCACTCGCCGCGAAGACCCCACCACCAGGATGGGTACTTGCGCCAGTCAGATAGAGGCCCCGTACGGGCGTGCGGTATGAGGCAAGCTCTGGTAATGGGCGAAAGAAAAACATCTGGTCCAGTGACATTTCTACATGCATCACATTGCCGTTTATCAGCGCCAGCCGTTGTTCGAGATCCAACGGAGTTTGAATGAAACGGTCGATGATGGCACCACGCATGTTGGGGGCATAGCGGTAGAGTACTTCAAGAATGTTGTCAGCAACCTCTTCACGTATATTGCTCCACTGTGTACCGTTGGCCAGGGTGTAAGGGAAATATTGTGCCCAGAGAAACACCGTGTGCTTGCCAGGGGGCGCTACCACGGGATCGATGGCAGAGAAGGTCATCGCAATAACCGCCGGATTGGTGGAGGGCATGCCGCAGGTGTAGTCGGTAAATGCGTCACGCACATAATTCATCGTGGGGCAGAGCAACTGCAAGCCGTGGTGACTCTCGTGTGGGTGACCTCCTGAAGGCGCAGCAATATAATCGGGGAGTGCAGAAGCAGCACAACGAACCGTCATGCCAAAGCCATTGCCGATGCGAATCTGCTGAATGCGCCGCACCATCTCACTGGGGAGATTTTCCTCACCCACCATCTTGAGCAGGGTCGTAACCACGTGGGCATTTGAAATAACCGTCCGTGCCTGAATTTTCTCACCGTCCTCCAGCTCAACGCCGACTGCTCGATTCCCACGGATCAGGATGCGTTTGACTGGTGCATTGAGCCGCACAGTACCGCCAGCGGCTTCGAGCGAACGAGCCATTGCCTGGGTAAGCATGCCGCTGCCGCCCTTGGGATGCATCGCGCCACTGGTATGCATCATCGAGTGCCACCCGAAGAAGTCGCCCGCGCCAAGCTCATCTGGTGGTGGACCCGACTGTGCTGCAAGCCAGGTCATGGCTGCGCGCATGGCCTCACTTTCAAAGGTCTCGGCAATCAGTTGTCCATACGAGCTGAACAGGCGACGTACTGTTTCAACCGTATCTTTGAGTTGCCCGCTGAGGATCTGGCCTTTGGCTACCCCACCAAACAATCCGGTCATGCTGGGAGGATTCAAAAAAGCTTCGAACACGCCCTCATTGATAGGTCGCCAGAAATCTACAAAGCGTCGATACGCCTCAGCATCATGGGCCGAGATTCGAGCAATAGACTCGTATGTTTTGGCAAAGTCACGGTAAAAGCTAATCGACCCTGAGCCATCAGGGAGTGGATAGAAGGCAAACGGGTCCATGTCGATATATTCAAGTCCATGTTTCTCTAATTCCAGGTCACGAATGACTGGCGTGAGATGGATCATAATGTGGGCTGATGAACCAACGTCGATCTTGTAACCAGGGATGACTTCCTCGGTACAGACGGCGCCACCAACAATGGGGCGTCGCTCTAACACCAACACTCGTTGACCGGCCCGTGCGAGATAACCGGCACACGTCAGCCCGTTATGTCCACCACCAACAACAATGGCGTCGTAGTTCGTGGGACTCATAGCTCTCCAAACCTTGCTAGCTGTATGGTTGACAGATATGCAAGACATCTATATTAAGCGTGATGTCCTGCATTGTACCCGATTTTCCACTGACGGAACGCAATACCTCCCATAATGAGTGTAATCCCCAGAAAGATGAGCCAACCTTTCCCGTGTCGTTCATCTGTCTCGGCTGTCAGTGGGAGGGTGTTGGGTGTGGTGCCAACTATGCTCTGTGGTTGGGCGATCTTTGGCACAGTTTCATCTAATGGTTTGTTTTCCCTGGGTATTTGCTCGTCAGGCAGTGCCTCTAAGCTCAATGGAGATAGCCCATCAATACTTCGCTCTGGTAGGAGAGGGCTTGTATTTCGCTCACGGTCTGGTGGTCGTTCAGTCTCAGGTGTTCGCTCATCAGTTGAGCCGCACGAGGTAGTCACAAACTGTTGTTGGTCAAGTTCTCGCGCCCCGTATGATTGATTACCAAGAGATGCGAGTAAGGCTCCCCAGAAACCATGCTGGGCAAATGTTTCACATGACGGATAACCAACCTCAAGTTGTAGTGTCGCTGGGCGGTTCGTCTGGGCAGCACGTTTAATCGTGGTGGTGGTGGCATCATAGTAGCTAACACTATTTTTTTCCTGTATAACCTGATTACTGTCTGGTAGGCGATAGGTTGCGACACCAACCATGTAGTCGCAAAAGCGACTCTGATTGATTACTTCAAAAACACCTTTACTGGTGATCTGCCCTGAGAGATCACGCTCTGGATCACAAATCGGTGGTGTGCTTGTCGCTGTCGGCGTATTGGTCGGCGTATTGGTCGGCGTTGCAGTCGGGAGCATTGTAGCGGTGTTGGTGGGTGGGAGAGGGGTGTCGGTTGGTAACGCAGTTGCCGTATTGGTCGGAAGCATTGTAGCGGTGTTGGTGGGTGGGAGAGGGGTGTCGGTCGGTGGGATCGGCGTATTGGTGGGCGGAATGGGTGTATTGGGAGGTGGTTCAGGGTATGGCTCTGGGCCAGCTACAGTTGGTGGTGGGTATTGTGCGAGAGCAACCGAGTGAACGGGATGGGGTATCTCCACGTTGAACAATCTGATCAGGACGATAATCAATGTCATCAAACAAGCATGGATCGGACTGATATTCACTTTCATACCAGCGGCTGCTGAACCGCGAGGCGAGATCACAGGCGGAACGCAGCGCTCCTCCTTTCTGAGAGAGTAAAACGATGCAGAAATACAAAAAGGATGGCGCGAATCGGGTACAATGTGCTGCTGTACTATGAATCAACAATCACTATGTGGAGGCTCCTCTCAAGATAGTGTTTCTTCCTTAAATTATAGTATGGCATATACTCTGTGCTATTTAGGTATCGATAGTTTTCAATGAGTAGATTGCCATAAACTTTCCTTGTATTATTCGTAAACATTATATTATAGACAATCGTGCAATCGATATCACCCGAAAGTCCGTACTTACAAGTGTTTGGATCATATATGAGCAATAAGGGAGTATACAGGTTCTCATATGAACGTAGTTGAAACATTGGCTATTCGCCCTGCACAACCATCAGATCGTGAACATGTTTTTGCGATGGTGGCACATGTGTGGGAAGGGAATGATTATATTCCACGAGTCTGGGACGACTGGCTTGCCGATAGTGGTGGGGCCATGTTTGTTGGTGAGCTTGAGGGAAAACCCGTTGCCCTCGCAAAAATTACTGCCGTAGATGATGATGAGGATTGGTTTGAAGGGCTGCGTGTCGATCCTGATTATCGCGGACGTGGGTTGTCCCGGGTTATGCTCCGACACTGTGTGGAGTATTCACGCAACCGTGGTGTAAGGTTTCTACGCTTTATCACCAGTGATCAGAATTTGCCGATGCATCGTATCGGCGCTGATCTTGGATTCAAGTTGCGTTATGCCCCTGTATGGTATGCAGCCTCTGCACTTGTTGGTACTTCCAGTGCGGTTGCTCTCTCAGTTGATCATCTTCCCCAAATGATGGTAGATCTACAACATTCACCATTGCTCACATTGACCGATGGTGTGTATACCTATGGGTGGACCACGTTTACGATGAGTGAAAGACGGGTACGCCAACACCTGACACAGGCACATGTGATGAGTCTCCCACGGAGCGATGCCTGGGCGATTATCGAGCCATCGGAGCGCGGTGGTTGGTGGATTGCCCACGCTGAGGGTACTGTAGTCGAACTCACGCAGTTGTTCACCGCACTACGCTACAATCCTGAATCGCATGCAGATATCTATGTCCGTGCACAACTGCCACCGGAGTCACATATGATCATTGCACTTCGGGAAGCAGGTTTTGAAACAGGCGAACATAATGCGCGTGTGTATGAAATATCGTTTGAGTAGGGTTTGAAACAATGTTCGTTATGACACAATACATAAACTGAGTAATAAAAGAGGAATACAAGCGAGCTACTGTCGCAGTATCATCAACATTATGTGGGAATTTGCCACTGCTTAAGGTTTTCTATCAAGGTGTGATAGCCAGGTTTCGCTCTGCATATCTGGTTGATAAAAAGATGGGGTATCGCCGAGGTCCATATACGCTACAACGATGAGCCCCATTTACACAATCACATCTAAGATACATTCATAGCTACACGCCTAGTTCTTTTTCTTCTTCCCAGGTGATATCTAAAATACAAAACGGTGCCCCTTTTCGCATACACTGAACATGATCGATCTGAACATGTACAGCATCAAAGCATTCTAATGCCCCCTGCACCGCACCTTGTTCAAACTGGCAATTGTATGGCACTTCCATCTCCACGCGGGCTTGGCCAGGACCAAGGAGCGTCGGACGCCATTCACCACTATCTCCACGAGTTACGTGCTTCCAGACAATTGGCAAGGTCATAATGATGTCGTTTGGCGTCTTAATGCCATACATCTCAAATTCTTTTCGCAACATATAATAGATATTTTTGCCGATTTCTTCAGGAAGATCTGGGTCTTGATCTTCAAATTCATTCAGAACACTCTCAAGCTCTTGCCCATGATACCACGTGTGTGGTTCTACCTTGCTCAAAGTATTACGTGTTTCGGGAGAACAGTATTCAGCAGCAACCGTATTGATCAACGTTAAAATAACACCCTGGCTTAAGGGTATACCTGTGCGATCATCTGGTGTCGGTTCGGGATAGGCGATCAATTCTAAGGGTGCGCGATGTACAAACTGATACATTATAATCTTCCCTTACTGTAGTAATAGAGACATGACGACAATGTGCTACATACCTTATATGAGCAAACCTATCTTTGTTATGTGCGATAGTATAACGCATATATGAAGTATTTCAAGAGGAAATTCTAGCCAAATTAACTATTTGTGACAAAGAATATTTGAGGAAAATGATGATACATACAGACGTTTACCACAATAATGAGTACATGTTCAATGTTCAAGACAGGTTGCAGGTTGACCTATCGTGATGCGTATATGTTAAAAGAGCAGAGTAGATAGGAACACGATGTTAAAAAAGTTGTTACCTGCGAGAGTTGTAGGGACAAGTACGCAACAATAGGGTTATGGTGTGTAAGAGAATGTGATGTATGATGCGTGTACTATGGTGAGATGGAAATGGGAGTTGCAGACTGTCTTCACAGCAAACATCCTATCATTCTTCTGAAATCTCATCTATCGCTTTTCACGGATTGATACGAATTATTCATAAAAGCCAGGTTGTTAAACCCATTAGATATGCTACTCTATAGTAGAAAGTCTGTGACAATGTGAATCAGCAACATATCGTATACGAGGAGAGATAACCCATGAAATGGTTAGTATGCATTGCATGTATATGTGGATTCCTTATTGGTGCAATATCTTTCGTGGCGGCCCAGAGTGCACAAATCCCCAGATCTTATTTGCCACTGATCATCCGGGGGGATTCTGCGAACCCTGAACCACCTGACGGAACAACTACTCCGACCCCCACTATGGACTCATCAGTGACACCGAGTGCGACGCCGCCACCAAATGATAGGACGGCGACCCCCACATCACCACCGGGTAATGCGACCGCGACCTCCACACCACCAAATGACAGGACCGCAACCCCCACATCACCGGGTAACGCCACAGCGACTCCCACACCACCACCGGGCAACGCGACCGCGACCCCAACGCCTTTTCCAGAGATTAGCCCTATTGGTGGTGTTATTAATGGCGACTTTGAGCAGGGGCCCTTTGAATGGGGTGATCCAGATCATAATAAAGCGATCATTCGTGATGAATTTGCACACAATGTTGAACCACCGAGTGGTGAGTGGATGGCTGTATTTGACAGTAAATCCATGTCGCCCAAAGAGTTGACTCGCGAAATTCAGGTGCCACGCAATGCAACTCACTTTGGTTTCCAAACCTGGATTGTGTCTAGTAAAGCTGAGTGCCAGGAAGACCCGGATCGACTGGTGGTATTCCTGTCGCGGGAAAGAACTCCAGTCAATAACAAGACCATTGCGGTATGTCAGAGAACTTCCGAAAATCTGTGGAAGCTACACTGGCTACAACTTCCAGAAAACGTACAAGGTGAAACGATTAGTATCAGGATATTTGCCAATTCAGAGGATGGTTTTAAGAGCAGTACGGTGTATGTGGATGATGTCACCTTTGGGGCTGAAAACGCTGATCCCTAGGCATATCGAGAAGAAATATAGCAATCGTGGAGGCGTATGACTAAACCATACGCCTCTTGTCTATGCACAATTACTCAGCTTTCTTAACGGCATGTCCACCAAACTGATTACGCAACGCCGCCAGCACCTTTGCGGCATACGTATCTTCTCGACGTGAGTGGAAGCGCTCAAACAACGATAGGGTAATCACTGGCGCCGGGACATCAAAATCAATCGCCGACTGAATGGTCCAACGCCCTTCACCGCTATCTTCCACATAGCCCTTAAGCTTCTCGAGATCGGGGTCTTCCTTGAACGATGCTTCGGCAAGTTCTAACAACCAGGATCGCACCACACTGCCGTGGTTCCAGACCGCCGCGATTTGATGCATATCGAGATCGTAGTCTGTGGCCGCGTTCATAATATCGAAACCCTCAGCATATGCTTGCATCATGCCATATTCAACACCGTTGTGCACCATCTTCACAAAATGACCAGCGCCAACGGGTCCAACATGCGCGTAGCCATCCTCAGGGGCGAGAGTGACAAATGCCGGTTCAAGTCGCTTCACCACATCTGTGTCACCACCGACCATGAGACAAAAACCAACTTCCAAGCCCCACACACCACCAGAAGTACCCTGATCGACATAGTGCAACTGGTGCTCCTTGAGACGTTTTGCACGCCCCTGATCATCACGGTAGTTGGTATTGCCCCCATCGACAATCGTATCACCTGGCGCGAGCAGTGGGATAAGTGTGTCAATCATGTTCTCAGTGATATCACCAGCAGGCAACATAATCCAGATGGCGCGTGGTGTCGATAGCTTGCTGACAAGCTCTTCAACACCGTATGCTCCAATTGCGCCGTCCTGTTCAAGTTCTTTAATCGGATCAGTACTGCGGTTATGTACAACGACGGTATGCCCGCCACGAATCCAGCGCCGTGCCATACCAGCGCCCATACGCCCAAGGCCAATAAGTCCAATTTCCATTCGATACTCCTTAGAGAGCGGTCACGCAAAACCGCTTTCATTGCTTTGTCACAACAACGATTATAACGAATTCTGTTGTATGCTACTGTAGGGTGCTACACTTTATCTATACATACATATTGGTACGCTAGACCAGTGTTCGAGGGATGGAAACACAAATACGAGAACCAGTCGTGGTATACTTACAGCATAACCACATAGTTTAGACATACGCATCACCATGGTGTTAGGAGGAGCAATGCCTCAATCATCTGCATATCAAGATTCCGGTGTTGATATTGCTGCAGCAACACGTGCCAACCAACTGATGGCGGAGGCCGTGCATTCAACCCATACTCCTGCCGTGCTTGCTGGAATGGGTTCATTTGGTGGGTGTTTTGACCTGGCGGCCAGCACGAACAAGGGTTCGGTGCTGGTTTCCTCAACCGATAGCGTCGGTACCAAAACGTTGGTTGCGGCGGCGGTGGGGCGCTATGACACGGTTGGACAGGATCTGGTAAACCATTGTATCAATGATATTCTTGTTCAGGGTGCCCGTCCGCTCTTCTTCCTTGATTACATTGCTGTTGCGAAGCTCGAACCTCTACAGATTGCGGATCTGGTTGGGGGTGTTGC
The DNA here is from genome assembly GCA_013122435.1 of Chloroflexi bacterium AL-N1. Lineage (GTDB taxonomy): Bacteria > Chloroflexota > Chloroflexia > Chloroflexales > Roseiflexaceae > AL-N1. The sequence goes on along the minus strand of WYDT01000035.1, from coordinate 56,146 downwards.
AGCAGCCTGTCGTAATGCAACATGTGCTCTGGTTGGTGGCGAAACGGCGGAACTCCCTGATGTGTATCGTGATCAGGCCTTTGATATTGCCGGAACGATTGTTGGTATAGTCGAGCGGGAACGGATGCTGCCGCGTGATGTCGTAGTAGGAGACGCCATTATTGCGCTGCCATCGACGGGATTACACACAAATGGGTATTCACTTGCCCGTCGTATCGTCGCCAAAACCGCTGCCACCCATGCGCTGGAGCACACACCCTATGTATTGCGCTTACCCGAACTGAACCACGACACGCTGGGCGAAGCGCTTCTGGCCATTCATCGACCGTATCTCCACGAGGTTGAGGCGCTCTGGAATGCGGGCGTAACTTTGCACGCACTGGCGCACATCACCGGTGGTGGATTGTACGACAACCTGCCACGAGTGCTGCCCGACGGCCTTGGTGCGGTGGTGCGGCGCGGTAGCTGGGATATTCCGCCCATCTGTAGCTGGTTAGTCCATGCTGGTGAACTAGCAGAACGTGAAGCATTTCATGTTTTAAATATGGGCTTAGGCATGTTGATGGTTGTACCGTCCGAAGACGTTCATATCGCCTTAAATGCCGTTTCAGACGCCCGGTTGGTTGGCGAGATTACCAACGATGCGATGGTGCAGCTCATCTAGTTGTTGGTGGGCTGTGATACTTTCGTGCAAATGTACGTGCTCTTTTGTGTGACAGTATGCTGTGTTACCGTGAGGATGGATGTGGACCGACAACAATTATTGCAAACACGACAGCAAGTTATGTGGCAATGGCAGATACCTGGAGAGTATGGCCTCGAACATCTCGAACTGTTTACTGATACTGACGGCATGTATGCTGATGGTTTTGTCATTGGTATAGCAGATGGAAACCCCTTTCGCTTGCATTACACGGTTCAATGTGATCCGGATTTTCAACTACATACTGCCCAACTGGATGTGCACACTTCCAGTAAACAGAGCCTATCGCTCACACGTACACACACCGGGAAGTGGACCAACGCAGACGGGCAGGTGTTGACCGATCTCCAGGGTTGTAGCGAGATTGATATTCAGGTTTCGCCCTTTACCAACACGCTTCCAATTCGCCGTTTAGCTCTACAGCCTGGACAATCTGCTGACATTCAGGTCGCTTATATTGCGCTTCCCACATTAGCTGTGCGTGCAGAAAGCCAACGCTACACGTTTCTTGACCAGACCACCACTCTGTGTCGCTATCGCTATGAAGGACTTGCCAGTGGTTTTACTGCAGAAATCTATGTTGATCACGATGGATTGATTACGGAGTATCCAGACCTTTTTACACGCGTCTGGTCGTGAGTTGTGTCATCGTTTGATACTTGTCTGTTACACAACCCGAAGAGGAAACACAATGAATCTTGGCACAAAAATCGCGGAGGGCAAAACCAAAATCATTTATGCCCATCCCGACGATCCAGCACTAGCCATCATGGTGCACAAAGACAACATCAGTGCTGGCGATGGCGCACGACGAAATGAGATCGCTGGCAAGGGTGTGTTGAGTGGGCGTACTACGGCCAACGTCTTTACGCTGCTCAATCGCGAGGGTATCACGACACACTTTATCGAGGTACCTGAGCCAACTGCTATGGTTGTTCGCCAATGCACCATGCTGCCCATCGAAGTTGTGATGCGTCGCCTCGCCACCGGATCGTATCTCCGTCGCCATCCCGAGGCTGTGGAAGGCACACGTTTCGATCCCTTGCTCGTCGAATATTTTTTGAAGGACGACGCCCGTCACGATCCCCAGATCGACGAGGCCGGAATTGCAGCACAAGGCATTGCCACGATCGATGAAATAACGTGGATCGCAGCAGCAGGCTGTCGTGTTTTTCGTATCCTCGAGGACGCATGGGCTGCACATGATGTCACGCTGGTTGACCTCAAGATTGAATTTGGGCGCACCATCGCCGACCCCAACGGTCTCCTCGTCGCCGATGTGATCGACAATGACTCATGGCGCATCTGGCCGGGGGGACGCAAAGAAAACATGCTGGACAAACAAGTCTATCGTAACCTGCCCCAGGTCACTGATGCAGGGCTAGACGACATACGACAACGGTATGAGCAGGTGGCAGTGCTTACCGACACATGGCGTGCGGGGTGAGACCCTAAAGGTCTGGGGTCAAACCCGACTGACGATAAGGGGATACCGCAAAGGTCGTGGGTAAGAAGGTGGTTTTTGGCCCAAAAAGGCAAAATATAGGGATACCCCTAGGGTTGACAGGAAAAATACGCTCCATAGCCGGATATACCGCAACAGAATAATCAAAATTAAATCTAAAGGTCTTTTTTGTGACAGTAGTTGTCACTTCTCCATGCTACAGTGACTATAAAACATGTCATAATGTATTACGAGGAGTATTAACATGTCCACATCAGATTTACCCCTTCTCCTTGATGAGATACACAGCTACATTCGCATGGCTATTGCTGCTGGATTTGAAGAACCTGACACCATTATTGAAAATGCTATGGATGTATTTGCTGATAATCTTGATCCAGTAACACTACGCCTCTATGCAAACCGTATGACTCACGACATTCTGACCCAGCAGCTTAATGAACAGGCCAACTGGGAACATGTGACCGACTGTGATCGACTCGATCATGTCTTTGCTGTACTCGAACAGATGGGTATTATTTGCCGCCAAGACTTCACATGTTGTACTACATGCGGTTCGGCAGAAATTGTTGACGAAATGGCGCAGGCCAAACTCGCTGGAGTTGCTGTTTGTGGGTATGCTTTCTACCATAGTCAGGACACCGAACGAGCCGTTGATGGAGACGGACTCTATCTGAGTTATGGCGCTGATGAGGATAGTGAAGATGCAATAACGCACATTGGTGAGGAAATTATTAATCATCTCCACCAACACGGTTTAACCACAGATTGGAATGGTTCAGCAGAACGGCGTATCCTGGTACATATAAACTGGCAACGACGACAGAGCATCTAACTTGAGATACACTCGTCAATATGCTGTGGAGAGCTATGCTACAATGCGCTACATATTGTTCAAGGTATAACACCATAAAGAGGGCTATATGCAACCGCTTGTAGGTATCATTATGGGGTCTCGTTCCGACTGGGAAACTATGTCACACGCTGTCGATACCCTCGAAACACTTGGGGTCCCTTTTGAAACACGTGTTGTCTCAGCACACCGTACCCCAGATCTGTTGTTTGAGTATGCTAGTGCCGCTGAGTCGCACGGGCTCGAGGCCATTATTGCTGGTGCAGGTGGTGCTGCTCATTTGCCTGGTATGGTGGCTGCAAAGACAGCCCTCCCTGTTTTAGGAGTTCCTGTTCAGTCCAAGGCATTGAATGGGCTTGATTCATTACTTTCGATTGTCCAAATGCCTGCGGGTATACCGGTTGCAACACTTGCGATTGGTCGTGCCGGGGCGATCAATGCCGCGTTAATGGCAACATCTATTTTAGGCAACAAATATCCACAGTTTCGTACAGCACTGCACGACTATCGCACAAAACAAACACAGTCGGTGCTCGATAATCCTGATCCCCGTACATAAGTTCTGTACGTTATAGTGTATCGTTGTCACAAACTATATCTAAGTCCACTGGTGATAATTGTTTTGCCCTATAACCAAACACCTTTACTTGTAACAAAAAGAAGTAGCTGACTATGGTAAAACAGCACCAGAATCAACCACTTCTTATTCATATTACCTGATTAATGTTAATAATTTCTGTAGCACCTCTTCCACGATTTCATCAGGCAAGCGACAACTCAACGATGCACTCCGGGCTTGCCAGTCAAGAATCTTAACTTGGTCAGCCAGTATGACACCGGATACCGCCAAACCCACTGGAATCGTAACTTCGAACGGATAGCGTTTTACTTGAGTTGTTATCGGACAGAAAAGCGCCAATCCAACTCGTTGGTTATATGCTAATGGCGAGAGTACAATGGCAGGTCGGTGCCCTGATTGTTCATGACCTGCTTGGGGATTGAACTGAAGCCATACAGCCTCCCCACGTTCAGGAACATATGACATATTTACCAGACTTCTCGTCCTACAGAATGGCCCGTATCTATTTCGGTATGAACATTATCATCTGTGATGCCTGCGACCAAGTCTTCCAAGACGAAGGCAGGAGATGGTATCGGTGTGACAACTAGTTTACCATCTACCGGAGCTAGATCAACGGCGACATCATTATGAAGTCCGATTTCGTCAGCAAATGATTTTGGTATCCGTAGAGCCAAACTGTTGCCCCATTTTTGAATTTTTGTGTGCATGGTATAGCTCCTTGATTTATAGGTGTTTCTACAAAGAAGATACATCTTCCTCGCTACTTTGTCAAGTGCCTGTTATTGCTATAGCATACTGATTACAAACTAGAGTTCTTCTTCCACAGGGAGCTTACCACTTTGCTCAAGTATGATCAATGCTTGCGTCGTTTTTTCAAAGCTATAGTAATATTCATGAGTACTCCATTTGCCAATATCTGGATTGTATTTGGCAGAAACCGTTATCTCGGCAGCCCCATCCGAATAGACCGCCGCAATAGCCATCCAGTCATCGCCACACCGCACCGTATGTGCACTCAGCAATTCCCCCTTTAGTTTTTCTGAACCTTCTGGTGTTGCAATCTGTCCGGGGGACATTTCTGTCACGGTCGACATACAAGAAACCTCCTGTCTCAAATGAATGTTATGTTTAAGTGTACACTGATATTCACACGAACCCAACAGTGTGAGTGTTTTCACATAGCGAAATAAGACTCGCTACCATGACCATGGTATACGAAAATCGTGAAAGACGGTACACAATGTTGTCAAGCACCTGTGTGAAGGGTCATCATTGCTCTTGAGCATCGATGTGCGGCATAATATGCGGTATTATTTTACACATTGATCCAAACAGTTTGGTAGATGTATCGATTATGCCCTATTTTACTGTTGTTGTTCACGATGTTGCAGCTCCTTTGCTACACTCGATTCAGTATATGCTCCACACATTGCAGCCGTTTGTAGGGAATACGATAAACGCTGCGGTAGTGCCCTGTTGGCACGGAAACTCGACACACCATGTGACCGCGATGTTGGTCCATCTTGTTAATGCATATTGTGGTGATGTATTACTTCATGGATTTACGCATCTGTCAGTACAGACATATCATCCGCTGACGTGGCTGACTGAATGCGCTAATGAATTTTCTGGACTGGATCACGTGACGGCGGCTGATCGTTTAGGACAGGGACAACAATGGATGTATGAATGGTTTGGAAAACCTGCGAGGGGTTTTGTACCTCCGGCGTGGCAGTTTGGCTCTCTCACACCACCAATCCTACGGGCGTACGGCTTCCATTACTGGATGGGGTATACTTGTTTGGAGTTTCGTGAACGAACGCGTTATCCGCTGGCCACCTGGTCGTGGGATGCAGGTCGAATCGCGGTATTGGGGCTTGTGGGCGATCTTGTGGGACATGTACACTATCGTCTTAGTCAGCGTAGGCTACCCTGTATTGTTTTTCATCCAAATGATGTTGTACGTGGTTATTTTGCTCGCGGATTGCAGCTCATTGAGCGTTTATTACTAGCAGGATATCAACCCATTCTGGTACGGGATATCGAGAAAATAAGGGGTACAACATAACGTGTTACGTTACCTTCTCAATTGGATTTTAGTACATCGCGCTGGTCAACTCGTACAGTGGATCAGCTCTTATTTACCGCAACGTGGTGTCGTAGTTGACATTGGCGCGGGGACGGGACACACAGTACAGGCACTACGCCAACTGCATCCTGATCTTGATACCGTTGAGGTCGATGTGGTCAATATACGTGTTGTTCATGGCAATGCTGTATTGTTTGATGGACACCGCTTGCCGTTTAGCGATGGACAGTTCTCGGCTGCCATCATGATTTTTGTTTTGCAGTACTGCAACCAACCACAGGCATTGTTACGCAATATTCATCGTGTAGCAGATGGCCCTGTCCTGCTGATTCAATCAACATACAGCGGTCGTCTGGGGTATGGGTGGCTACGAGCTTACGATTTTCTCTGGGGGCCGGTTGCATTCCATGTTGCACGTATGTGTGGTCTTGTGAGTCAACCTGAACACGCCCTTGATGGAACAATGTTTTACACTATTTCAGAACTAACCAATCTTTTTCAACAGGCAGGATTTCAGGTACAGATACTTGCTACAAAATCACTCTTCCTTATGCCGATCAATTATCATATATTCCGACTAGAAAAGATCTGCACATGAGCAACTCGACCCGTTTTGATCTATCAGTCATTATTCCTGCTCGAAATGAAGCAGCCCTGATTGGACGAACTCTGGACGCAGTGTTAGCGTCTATTGCTGATCTACACACGTTCGATCCACACACGAATGTAGAGGTCTTTGTAATCGATGATGCCAGTAGTGATCAAACACGTGAGATCGTCTATCGTTACACCGAACACCACGGTGTGAGATTGCTGGTGTGCAAGCACTCAAAAGCCGCATCTGCACGGAACATTGGTGTTCGGGTCACCTCTGGGCGTGTGTTGGTGTTTGTCGATGCCGATACCCTCATGGCCCCACATACGTTACGCGCGATCAAGCAGCATTGTGATGTACAGGGTCATCAAGCGGGTATCACGCGGCTGGTGTCGCTCGAAGGTGGGCTGCGTGCCTGGGCCTGGTGGACTTTTTGGGAACATGTGCGGCGACTACCAGTGCCTCGGGCAAAAGCCATGCCGGCATTAATGTTTTGTACGCGAGATGCATTTGAACAGTTTGGTCCATTTGATGAGAACGTGCGTATTGGTGAGGAGTGGCCCATTCTGGCGCGTGTCTATCATGCGCATCCACATTTATTTATTTATGACCGCACAATACCAGCACAAACATCAAGTCGTCGAATGGAACTCCAACCCTGGGGCTATGCGCGCACACTCCTCAAGTATGTGTGGGCGATTCTGCACGTAAGTGGGCGTATCGAGTACACTGATCGGTTGCGGCATACATCACATCATGGTAAGGAACCCACATGAATATCCTGCTCTTGATTAGTATGTCAGTGGCACCATCTGGTATAGGCCAATTGCTGCTCCGTCGGGGCGCTATGGATGCACAGGCACTCACGAACAATGTGCAGAGTTGGGTCGCGTTGTTCTGCAATGGTTATATTCTGGGTGGTTTACTGGCGTGGGGTATTGCAACACTGCTCTGGTTGGTCATCTTGAGCCAGTCCGAGCTATCATTTGCCTATCTGCTGGGGAGTCTCACCTATATCATTGTGCCACTCATGAGCAGTTGGTTATTTGATGAGCAATTACATAGACTCCGCTTTGTGGGTATGATAGTTATTTTTCTGGGCGTGTTGATCACGCTGTATAACAGATCTGCTGAAAAGGTGTCTTGATGATCAATATAACTACTCACAATCGAAATGAGTTGGTATAAAACTATGATGCAACTAATACAACACACAGTAACACGTTGGATGGGTGTGGTGTTGGCGAGTATGCCCTTCAATCGGATGGCTCGTACGACAGAACACAACACCACATTTTATCTCAAAAAACGACATAGCTATGGGTGGTTACCACGGTTGATCACGAATCAAATCCACACACACTTTCAGGTTCTGTCGCAACGTGAGTGGTTTGCACGGGAACAGCATATCTACACACAGATGTATGGCAAAAAAGCGACCGTTGAGGCGGGGTGGCTCAAACTGGAGGCGCTTCCCGGCTTATCGCTTGACCATATTTTGGGTAACCCTCACCAACCCCAGCCAACCAAGTTCAGGGCTCTGGCAGCTGCTATTCGTGCGCTGCAACATCTGCACGAACACTCTGGACAACGGACAAACCATGCTGCAAACTCCTTCAGTCATAGTGATGCGACCATTCGCAACGTTACCTATGATAGCCATGCCGATCAGTCATGGTGGTTTGATTTTGAGACGGTGCATGTCGCTAGCCGCCCACTCGTCTGGTGTTTTGCAGATGATCTGAGGGTACTGCTTTATTCAGCGGCACCACTTCTGAATAAAACAGAGATGGAAATGCTTGCGCGTCTTGGTGTGGCGATCTATCCTGATGTGGGCGTACTACGTACGCTACGACAACTTGCGATTCAAATGAGACAACGCCCTGATATGTTTCATTTTGCACAAACACGCATTGATGCCCAGTGTAATGTGTTGTTTAGTGCTATATTGTTGCGCGCATTGAATGCTGTGGAGCACTATGATAGCCCTGTATCTGTCTGAGCAACAGGCCCACAAACTTTGTGCTACTATAGAGCCTTGCATTGTGATGTACAGGAGTAGCTATGCGTATCGGCATTCTTGGTGGCGGCCAACTCGGTCGTATGCTGGCGTTGGACGGATACCCCCTCGGCTTTCAGTTTCGTTTTCTTGATCCAACATTGGATGCACCCGTTAATCAACTTGCAGAACATCTGGTGGGTGCTTACGATGATATAGACATGCTGCACCGGTTTGCCGATGGTGTTGATGTGGTTACGTATGAGTTTGAGAATGTCCCCGTTGAGACCGTGCGGATACTCTCACAAAACGTCCCTGTGTATCCCCCGCCACAGGCACTTGAAGCAGCCCAGGATCGTCTTGTTGAGAAGCGGTTTTTGCAAGATCTGGCGATTCCGACACCACCATTTGTAGCAGTCAACACCCGCACAGATCTGGAGGCTGCCATCGTACAGATAGGTTTACCGGCGGTGCTTAAAACGCGTCGTCTTGGCTATGATGGTAAAGGGCAATACCTGATTCGCCAGATGGCTGATGTAGAGAGGGCGTGGGTTGCGCTAGGGATTACACCATTGATTCTCGAAGGGTTTGTTTCGTTTACGCGCGAAGTCTCGATCCTGGCCGTACGTGGCCGTGATGGTACTATTATCTGTTACCCACTGGTCGAAAATGAGCATCGTCAGGGCATCCTGTGGCGCTCACTTGCTCCTGCTCCACATCTGAGTCCTGAGCTGCAAGCACAGGCCGTGGACTATGCCACACGGGTTCTAGACAAGCTCAAGTATGTGGGGGTGCTGGCAATCGAGTTCTTTCAAGTTGTGGATGCACAGCAGCAGTTTATGTTGCTGGCGAATGAGATGGCGCCGCGGGTGCACAATTCTGGCCATTGGACTATCGAAGGGGCCGAAACCAGCCAATTTGAGAACCACGTGCGAGCTATTGCAGGTCTCCCACTCGGTGATGTTGCCGTACGTGGCTGTGCGGCGATGCTTAATCTGATCGGCACGCTTCCCGATCTGTCGAGCATGCTGGCAATACCTGGCACGCATGTGCATCTGTATGGCAAAGCACCGCGCCATGGCCGAAAATTAGGCCATGTTACATTGCGTGCAGATGAACCACAAACACTCACGACCATGCGTCAACATGTTGAAACACTTATCGATGGATGATGGGATGTTCTGTAAAGACTTTTAACCTGTGGCACTATGCGAAAAGTTCAGCAACCGAGCAAGAGAAATGTGGTAACACGTCTGGAAACTCCAGTGTATCAGAATCGCCATATGTACGTGCTAACCCATCTGCTGTATGGACAATCACCTCACATGTGCGTGGGTAAACGGCCCATACCAGTGGTGTTCCGGACATAAGGAAATCTCGTATTTTCTCGCGCACATCTTCGGCTGTCTTGCCTGGCGATACCCCTTTGAGGCAAGATTAGGTGCAAGGTGCCCGAAGCCTTCGGGCACCCCTCCGCTAGGATGCATTCTGATCGCACATACGAAACATCAGGACCACATCCTGTATCTGGCTCGCGCACGAGCATATAGCCTGCTTCCACAACAACGTATCCACCTATCCGTGTACAACTTCCAGAAGCTCATAGGAGGATAGAGCAGCTTACCGATCTGCCATCGCCATATCACGACGTTTTTGTTCGCGGCGGCGCTCGTCGGATTGTAGCAGTCGCTTGCGTAGGCGAAAGCCCTTTGGTGTCACTTCGACCAATTCATCATCGCTGATATACTCAATTGCATCATCAAGACTGAGCACACGCGGCGGTTCTAAGCGGAGTGAGTCATCTGCCGACGAAGAGCGTATGTTGGTCAGATGCTTGCGTTTACACACATTCACTTCCAAGTCACGATCACGGCTGTGTTGCCCAATAACCATGCCTTCGTAGACAGCGGTTCCAGGCGTAATAAACAATTGACCACGCTCCTGGGCACCATGCAAACCAAAAGTTGTTGTCACTCCTGCTTCTGAAGCAATTAGTGAGCCATTCGAGCGGGTGTTTATTTCACCAGTCAGTGGTTCATACCCTATAAAGAGCGCGTTCATGATACCCTCACCACGAGTGGCAGTGAGGAACACCTGTCGGAAGCCCAGTAAGCCGCGGGTGGGAACGTGAAAGATGATTCGTACGGTTCCATCGCCAACAATGGTCATATCGCGCATGTTCCCACGACGCTGGCCCATCAATTCAATGACGGTTCCCTGATGTTGGTCCGATACTTCAACCTCGACCTGTTCGATTGGTTCCATTTTCTGCCCATCGATCTCTTGAAAGATAACTTCAGGACGAGATACCTGAAATTCGTATCCCTCGCGCCGCATCGTCTCGATCAAAATCGTTAAGTGAAGTTCACCGCGACCACTGACAGAGAAGGCATCTGCCATGTCGGTATCGGCAATACGCAAAGCAACGTCGCGTTCAAGTTCTGTATAGAGGCGCTCACGCAATTTACGCGATGTCACGTATGTGCCTTCACGACCAGCAAATGGACCGTTATTCACCGCAAATGTCATACGTACCGTTGGTTCTTCAACACTGATTGACGGCAGGGCTTCTGGTTCCTGAGCATCGGCAATGGTGTCACCAATTGAGGCGTCTTCGATTCCAGCAATGGCAATAATGTCTCCCGCCTCGACCTGCTCGACTTCCTGGCGATCAAGTCCATTGAAGACAAACAATTGGTTTATTTTTGTTAGGGTGACTGCGCCAGTACGATCAATACGTGATACTGCTTGACCACGCTGCAACTGACCACGTTGGAGCCTTCCAATCAGCATCCGCCCCTTGTATGAATCATAGTTTGTGGTTGTCACCAGCAATTGTGGTGTACCGATACCGATATCTGGTGGCGGAATCAGATCGAGAATGGCGTCAAACAAGGGTTCGAGAGAGTTGTGAATCTTGAGTGGCGAACGGCCTGCGACCCCTTCCAGAGCGTTGGTATAAATGACTGAAAATTCCGCTTGTTCATCACTAGCCCCTAGGTCAACAAACAGATCGAATGTTTCATTGACGACATGATTGGGGCGTGCATTCGGACGATCAATTTTGTTGACCACCACAATGGCACGATGACCTGCTTGTAGAGCTTTACGAAGCACAAAGCGAGTCTGAGGCATAGGGCCATCGACGGCATCGATCAGCAGGAGCACGCCATCAACCATGTTCATAACTCGTTCTACTTCGCCACCAAAATCGGCGTGGCCAGGGGTGTCAACGATGTTGATTTTAGTATCATGATAGTTGACAGCGGTATTCTTGGCCATAATGGTGATGCCACGTTCACGTTCCAGATCGATAGAGTCCATGACCCGTTCTGCGACATGTTGGTTTTCACGAAAGATGCGGCTCTGACGGAGCATCGCATCTACAAGGGTTGTTTTGCCATGATCAACATGTGCAATAATGGCAATATTTCGGATGTGTTCTCGTTGCATTCAGATGCCTCATCGTCGCAATATAGTAATAGTAGGTTTTTATAAACAATATCTGCTAATGGTAACACACAAAACGCCTCGACCAATAAAAGGCCGAGACGCATCCTTGCTACCTGCACTATGTACCATTGTAGCATAGGCGGTCTGACAACACCAATTTGACCGATGACCTGAGCGTATCGAGTCTTCACCATAGTTCTGCTCAATACGTGCTTAGATGGTTTTGTGCTATTGCTATGATTTGTTTGTAAGTGTAAATACTTAGCGTATGCTAACAAGTGACGCAGAGATGACAAGATAGGTGTTATTTTCCCTTTTTACGGTAGTACTTTACGGCTATTCCGCTTATCCCCCATTGTTTTCAGGAGAGACAAACTGCATGAAAATTTATCGAAAAAGCCTTTTCCTATTCCAAAACCCGACTATCTTACCAATCAGTACCAAAAGTACATATTTGCTTTTACAATGGCTAAAGAGCTACTGTAGCACCTGATTGAGGGAAGGGCTCACTTACCCAATTTATCCTTGATATTTCAATGAAAAGGTTAAGAAATTATATCGTAAAAAAGCATTGCAAAGGGATAGCGCTGTAATACTCTATAGACGAATAGGCTCAATATAAGAGATTGTTCATCTAAGCTTCATCGGGATTCATTTGAGTTTTATCATAGGGCTCTATGCTACGTAGCATAACGAGGTGCAGGGGAATGTAGATATAGGGTGAGTAGTCAAGATACAAGTTTGATAATCAATGAAACTAATATCTATACTCATTGCGTACATCTTACAGAAGGAAACAAGAAAAAGCGCCCTGTTGTCACAACCTGACCGTCAACTCTAACATCGCCGCTCGCATCGTTGCACATCTTACCCACCGGTTCAGGTGACGTATTTTAGGCGTATGTAAAGAGTAAACCAGGAACAGTTTTGATCCAACAGCAAAAAGTGAGTAGTATTATGATGACATCAAATGTAGGAGCAAATCCAAGAGGAGATACCATGAAAACCCCAACCGTAAGCGTTATTGTTCCGGCTCTCAATGAAGCAGAGAATTTACCACACGTTCTACCACGCATTCCAGCGGATGTACACGAGGTTATTCTTGTTGATGGCCATTCTACTGATGGTACTGCTGATGTTGCACGCGAATTAATACCAACTATTCGTGTTGTCAATCAAGAGGGACGCGGCAAAGGTGCAGCGTTACGAACCGGGTTCGCCGCCGCCACTGGTGACATCATTGTTATGCTTGATGCTGATGGATCAACCGATCCAGCAGAAATCCCTGCGTATGTCGGTGTATTGTGTGCCGGTGCTGACTTCGCTAAGGGGTCACGTTTTATGCAGGGTGGTGGTACGTCTGATATGCCAATGTATCGCCGTATGGGTAACTTTGGTTTTGTCGTGATGGTGCGGACATTCTTCGGCGGTCAATACACAGACCTGTGCTACGGTTACAACGCTTTCTGGCGCAGTGTCGTTCCAATGCTTGACCTCGATGGCGATGGGTTTGAGATCGAAACGATGATGAACATTCGTGCATTACGTGCCGGTCTTCAAATTGCTGAAGTGCCTAGCTTTGAAGCTGATCGTGTCCATGGTATCGGGCGACTTCGCACCATTCCAGACGGCTGGCGTGTCCTTAAGACGATTGTCAAAGAACGATTACGCCCCAATCGCTGGCAGGAGCGTGCAGCACAAATGAATGCAAGTAAGCGTATTGCGAGTGCCGTACCAGCTACATCACTCAAGACCTTAGAAAATAAAACTATCAGTGATATGGAACTTGAGCGTGCGGTAGGTGGTTCGCAATGACATCGACTATCAGTGATATCTCGGTTGTAATGTGTGCTTACACCGAGGATCGTTGGGACGATATGTGTGCAGGGGTTGATGCGCTTCGGCGCCAAACATTCCCTGCACATGAAATTGTTGTTGTTATTGACCATAACCCAGTACTTTTCCAACGGACACGTGCACACATGCCAGACATAACCGTGATTGAGAATGAGGAGACTCGCGGTCTGTCTGGTGCTCGAAACAGCGGTATTGCAGTCGCGAGTGGTTCAATCATCGCTTTTATCGATGAAGACGCTGTTGCTGATCCACAGTGGTTAGCACACATCCATGCAGGCTTTGCCAATCCGCAGGTCATGGGAGTTGGTGGCTCAATCGAGCCAATGTGGCAGACTGGTCGACCGACATGGTTTCCTGCGGAATTTGATTGGGTTGTTGGATGTACCTATCGTGGTATGCCCCAAACCACATCACAGGTGCGTAACCTGATTGGATGTAACATGGCGTTTCGACGTGAGATTTTTGATAATGTGGGAGGTTTCCGCAACGGTATCGGGCGTGTAGGGAAACGCCCTGTTGGTTGTGAGGAAACCGAATTGTGTATTCGTGTCAATCAACGTTGGCCCCACAGCATCATGTTGTATGAACCACGTGCACGAGTGGCTCATCGAGTACCGACAAGTCGTGCCAACTGGGACTACTTTCGTTCACGTTGTTATTCAGAAGGTCTTTCCAAGGCACTTGTAACGAACCTGGTGGGTGCTCAGGATGGATTGTCATCAGAACGTACCTATACATTACGAACACTCCCACAAGGTGTTTTCCGTGGTGTTGTCAATACGGTTAAGGGACACCCTGCCGGAATCCAACAGTCAGGAGCGATAACGCTGGGATTGGCATTAACAGCATTTGGCTATTTAAAGGGCAAGTATGTTGAACGATCCAGCGTAAGTCATATGCCTGCCACTGAACAAAACACTGTACGTAGTGAGTCGGCGTCGTAAGATGTCAAAGTCTTCATAATGTATGCTGAAGAGATAGGCATACTTTTCATCCCACATTAGAGCATCGATGCTAAACAATCGCCTGTAACTCATTACCAATCATTTCTCCAGAACAAGCAAGTTTTCGGAAGATGAGGTTTCTGGTGTGGTAGTACTGGTGTCTTCCGGAGAAAAAGATAATGTCACAAATACAAAACAGTCCTGACATTCCTATTGAGACCACCACATTTGAGCCTATTCGTATGCTTGAAGTGGAGCTAAGTGAGCCATTACCTGATATTTCCAAATATTCAGCATCTGGAGTTGTGTATACGCAGGCATATATACTTGTACGTTTGTTCACTCAGCCATTAGGTCTGATTAAGATTGTTTTGAGCGAAGATTGCTTGAGAGCAGAGTCATTAGCACATCAAATCTGGCAAGTATTGCACTTTGAAATAAATGTGTGTTTACGACACAATGGGCTTCCAGAAATAGCCTCGCTTGATACAGATGGGATTGTGAAAGAAATGGCCCCATCCAATCTGCAAGAGCGGGAATTGTTTCTGCACCATGCGCCGTTTGTTAGTATTATTATTCCCACGCACGAACGTCCAGAGAGTCTCATTGTCACGCTTGAGGATCTCGTGGCACTCGATTATCCGCACTATGAGGTGATGATCGTCGACAATGCCCCTAAGACTCAAGCGACTGCGGAGGTCGTGCAGCGGTTTGTTGATAGTGGTCGAGTACGATATGTCCGTGAGGATCTTCCAGGATGTGATTGGGCCCGTAATCGGGGGCTTGAAGAGATTCGTAGTGAAATCGTAGCATTTACTGATGATGATGTACGGGTCGATCGCCATTGGTTAACCGAAATTGTGCGTGCGTTTGAGTGTGGTTACAATGTAGCATGTGTGACGGGATTGACGCTTCCTGCAGAGTTGGAGGCTCCCTCACAACTCTGGTTTGAGCAGTATGGAGGTTTTAACAAAGGATTTGCGCGTCGTATTTACGATTTAGAGCAACATAAACCAAACGATCAGTTGTTCCCTTACACGGCGGGCAAGTTTGGCTCAAGTGCAAATATGGCGATGAAGACATCGGTGTTACGTCAACTCAGTGGGTTTGATCCGGCACTTGGTGCGGGAAGCCTGGCATTAGCAGGCGGTGATATCGCACTCTATTTTCGGGTTATCACCCGTGGGTATCAGTTAGTGTATGAGCCCAATGCAATTATTCATCACTTCCATCGTCGTGAATATGCTACATTACGTCGACAAATTTATAATTATGGGGTAGGATTAACAGCGTTTTTTACCAAAACAATACTCGAAGAGCCACACCGTTTTGTTGAACTTGCCAAGAAGCTACCGTCCGGCCTATTGTATGCCCTCAATCCACGTTCACCGAAGAACGCGAAAAAGCGTGGGAATTACCCTCAAGAGTTAACGAAACTGGAACTATGGGGCATGTTGTATGGGCCACTTGCCTACCTGCGGAGTCGCCAAAACGTCCGCAAACAGATGCAACAGCACGATAGTCGGCAACCATATACGATAACGTCTGCTACTGAGAAGGGGTAACACAGAGTTGTGGGGCTGGTTGGTAGCAATCTGCTAGAACATATTGAGTGAAACCAACGAGGTCACAGCAGTTATGACTCAACAACAAACTATACCAACACCATCAGGTACGCATAAGTACGATAACCCGCTCGGGTTCAAGCCTATTCGTATGATGGAAGTTGAGATTAGTGAGCCGCTTCATGACATTTCTACCAAACACACAGACACTGACAGTCTCTATATTGAGGCATACATACTTGTACGACTATTTACACAACCGATAGGCTTGATTCATGTTGATTTGGAGGCAGGGTATTTGAGTGCACAGGCTTTGACAGATCTGATCTGGCAGACATTGCACAGTGAGATCAATGCATGCCTCAAATACAATGGGTTGCTCGCAATAACATCTCTTGATACCAATGGTGTGCCACGAACAGGTATCCCTTCTTATTTGAAAGAACAGGATGCGTTTCTACACCATGCGCCGTTTATCAGCATCATTATTCCTACACGTGAGCGTCCAGAAAGTTTGATCATAACGCTCAAGGATCTGATGGATCTCAACTATCCGCACTATGAAGTCATTGTCGTGGACAATGCGCCGACGAGTGAGGCAACTGCAGAAGTTGTCCGACAGTTTATTCATAGTGGTCGTGTGCGATATGTCCGTGAAGAGTGTCCTGGTATCGAGTGGGCGCGCAACCGGGGGGTGGCGGAAGCGAAGAGTGATATTGTGGCTTTTACCGATGATGATGTGCGGGTCGATCGCCACTGGTTGATCGCTATTGCTCAGGCATTTGAGTGTGATCACAATGTAGCATGTGTAACAGGATTGACGCTTCCCGCAGAGTTGGAGGCTCCCTCACAACTTTGGTTTGAACAATTTGGTGGTTTTAACAAAGGGTTCTCGCGTCGTATTTACGATTTAGAGCAGCATAAACCAGACGATCGGTTGTTCCCCTACACGGCGGGCAAGTTTGGCTCAGGCGTCAATATGGCGATACGAACCTCGGTGTTACGTAAGCTCAGTGGTTTTGATCCGTCGCTTGGTGCCGGAAGTTCGGCTCGTGCTGGTGGCGATATTGATCTCTATTTTCGTATTGTTACCCGTGGGTATCAGTTAGTGTATGAGCCCAATGCAATTATTCATCACTTCCATCGCCGTGATTATGCCAAATTACATCGACAAATCTACAACTATGGTGTAGGATTGACAGCATTCCTGACGAAATCGGTGCTTGAGCAACCACACCGCTTTATCGATATTGCGAAAAAACTCCCCATCGGCCTACTGTATGCCCTCAATCCGCGTTCAGCCAAGAATGCCAAAAAACAGGGGAGTTATCCGCAGGAACTAACTAAACTAGAGTTGCAGGGCATGTTGTATGGGCCACTTGCCTACCTGCGGAGTCGCCAAAACGTCCGCAAACAGATGCAACAGCGCGATAACCAGCAACCATATACGATAACGTCTGCTACCGAGAAGACATAACACAAAGTCGTGCAGTCTAGTTGGCAGTAATCTACTAGAACACATTGAGTGAAACCAACGAGGTCACAACATTTATGACTCAACAACAAACTGTATCAACACCATCAGGTACGCATAAGTACGATAACCCGCCAGGGTTCAAGCCTATTCGTATGATGGAAGTTGAAATTGGACAAGCATTACCAGCTATTTCTGCCGTTAATCCGGAGAATGGAAAACGCTATGAAAAAGCGGTAGTACTGGTGCGTCTGTATACGCAACCCATTGGTCTGGTCGAATTGGATTTTGGGCCAGATGGCTTAAGCGCACCTGAATATGCACAGCACATATGGCTCCATCTTCATAATGAGATCAACACGCATCTACGCAAAAATGGTTTCGCTGAAGTTATGACCCTTGATGCCAATGGGCTACCTGCAACTGCAGTCCCCCCCACACTGATCGCACGTGAGCGTTTCCTGGCTAATGCCCCGGCAGTTACGGTGATTGTCCCCACACGTGAGCGTCCGGATACGCTAGGACCAACGCTGGAAACCCTGGCAAAACTTGACTACCCTAACTATGAAGTATTAGTTGTTGATAATGCTCCCAGCACCTCAGATACTGAGGATTTGGTGAAGTCGCGTTTTGAGCCAACTGGCAAGATTCGGTATCTACGTGAAGATCGTCCAGGTGTGGAGTGGGCGCGTAATCGGGGTCTGCTCGAAGTCAAAGGTAATTTTGTTGCTTTCACTGATGATGATGTGCTTGTCGATAAACACTGGTTGACCGAGATGATTATGGCTTTTGATACGATTGATAGTGTCGGATGTGTCACCGGCGTCACGATTCCTGCCGAACTTGAAGCACCATCACAACTCTGGTTTGAACAGTATGGAGGTTTCAACAAAGGCTTTGAACTTAAAGTGTACGACATGCGGCAACATCGTACTCCTGAATTTCTCTACCCGTATGTAGCTGGGAAATTTGGGTCCGGTGTCAACATGGCCTTCCGCACAGAAGTGATTCGGGCCTTGGGAGGTACTGATCCAGCTTTAGGGACAGGGAGCCCTTCACGTGGTGGGGGAGACATTGCAGCATATCTGCAAGTAGTCACCAAAGGGTTGCGGCTTGTCTATACACCTGGTGGATTGATTCACCACTATCATCGTAAAACCTATGAGAAATTGCGTAAGCAGATGTATAACTATGGAGTTGGCTTTAGCGCCTCGCTTACTAAATGTCTGGTTGATGATCCACGACTCATTCTGGATTTTGCAACGAAAATACCCTATGGCTTGTTTGTTTTGCTGTATCCTAAATCATCAAAACACAAGAAGAAACATGTCGATTTTCCCAAAGAGCTTACCTATCTGGAGCTTTGGGGCATGGTATATGGGCCAATTGCCTTTGTGCGTGGGCGGCTCCGTGTACAGGAATTACAACGTCGTTATGGAAAACTGGATGTACGCACAGCTTCGACGTTAGCAAGAGGAACATAATTGCACTCGCGTTCTCGGCGCAGATTTCTCACAGTGGTGATAGTCGGGGCAGGTACAGCAGCACTCTCTGTTCTCTATGTTCAGATGCAAGGGCAACCTGAAGGAGTGCTCCAGCCAACACCAAGCTTGCCCCTTCCGACGCCAACTGAAGAGTCTGCGCCCACCCATGTGAGAAAGGAATCAACGCGTGCATTTCAATCCTGGGGACAGACTGATATCACATTTTCAGAACTTATTGTCACATATGAGCAAATAACCAGGTAAGACCACGATACCGCATCCTCATAAGCAATACCAGGCTACCCTGCTACTATTTTACGTGAAAGAGACTTGTTCACTGTGACGAAAATGTCAGACGATATATAGTGAGAAATAGTAAAATAGCAAAGCAATGACAATTCGTGAAGTCTCGGCAGCCGATACCCCCAACGACGGGCGCGCTATCTGGAATAACAATGATTATGAACTTGCCCAACGGCTCAATGCGCTCGCACTCATTGTGACACGTGCGCCATATGATGCACAAGGCGACGGTGTGGCTGATGATCGACCAGCCATTCAAGCTGCCATCGATGATTGTCACAATGCCGGTGGTGGCTATGTCTATCTCCCTGCTGGCACCTATATGCTCAACAGTGGTTCTTTAGTACTAAAAGATAATATCGGACTGACTGGGGCAGGGAAACACAACACCATTGTGCAGCTAGGAAACGGTGTGAATGCGCCTGTGATTACCGACGATGCTGCTGGAACTGCTGGTAGCCATGCCTTTGGGCGTGTCCATCTCTCACACTTTGGCATTCACGGTAATCGGGAACAAAATCCTGAGGGACGTGAAGGTATATTCACAACAGCCTACTATTCTGTTTTCGAGCATCTAGAGATTTCACAGTGTCAGACACACGGTATTCGGATGGGCTTTGACGGCATGACCAACGTATCAAGCCAAAATCGAGTTATTGGATGTCGTATCGCAGTATGTGGTGGTGCTGGTATCTATTTTGATATCAATGGGGTTGACCATACGGTTTCCGAAAATTACATTCGAAATTGTGATTTCGGTGTGGTTATCAACAATGGCGGGGTACGCATCGTCAATAACGGGCTTTTTGGGCACCTGAAAGCTGCGGTGCAGGTCCGACAGACCGCTTACAATATTATCATTGCATCGAACGACTTGAATGCGAATAACCAACACGCAATCTATGTTACGCGCACCACGGTAGAAGGCTCAGGACCGTGGAGCCAAATGCTCATCACTGGTAATTCTATTCTTGGTGACTTTCTCGAAGCAGATGATCAATTTGATGGCATCTATGTCGAAACATCTGTGCCAGCAGGTATTAATCAACTGACAATCACGGGAAATAAAATCTTTACACGTAGTGACTCAAAAAACTATCGTTATGGTATTCATCTTGCTAATAACGTAGTACAGGCCAGATGTAGTGGCAATCATATCAGTAATACCACAAAGGCTGCCTATCAAGTTGGCAGCAACTGTGTTGATATTGATATTGACAGTATTGGAGGAGGAGTACTCGGCCCACCCACACTCCCACAAAGTGGTGAATCTTTGATCAACCCATATCACACAGGCGTAACGGTCTATCTTACAGGCGGAGATGTCATAGGGGTTGCAATCGGAGGGCATGAAACCGGGATGACAAGCGGAAGTTTTCGCATTTCGGCGGGGCAATCGATTACTGTGACGTATCGTGAAGCACCAATGTGGACGTGGTTCGCCGATTAGATGTGGGATAATAGTACTATGTATGATAGACATACCAAAAGGTTATTCCACGTTAGAATAAGACCATAATGTTCAAAGAAGCCTTTAATATTCGACAACTCTCAGTTGCACAAGTTGTCACACATCTACAGACACCACTCTATCGCAATGCCTATGCCTTGATGCTGAGCAATGGGCTTACATCAGTATTGGGTTTTGTTTACTGGGTTGTTGCTGCACGTCTTTACACGGAAGCACAGGTCGGCATAGGATTCGCTATTATCGCCTCGATGACCTTTCTCTCTGGTATGTCGCAACTAAATATGATCGGTGTGCTCACACGTTTTATTCCCACAGCTGGTCAGGCAACACTCCGTCTGGTTGGCATTGCATATCTGAGCAGCATTGTCACAACAGCGGTCACCGCAACAATCTTTGTGCTGGGGCTCAGTATTTGGGGTGATGAAAACTTTGTGTTTGCAAGCTCATGGTTTTTAGTCTGGTTTGTACTCGCCAATATAGGCTACTCAATCTTTGCCATTCAGGATGGCGTGCTCACTGGCCTTCGTCGTACTATATGGGTGCCAATTGAAAATGCCCTCTTTGCCGTGGCAAAGATTATTTTTCTTTTTGCGTTTGCCGAAGCGATGTTAGGTATCGACAACGGTATTTTTGCGTCGTGGGCTATTCCGATTGTTCTGGCCATTATCCCTGTCAACATTTTACTCTTCTGGCGACTCATTCCTCATCATATGGAAACGACTCGAGACCAGGCCCAGCCAATCCAGGTACGCCAACTCTTTTCTTTCATTACCGGGGATTACCTTGGCTCATTACTTGGACGTGCCGCTATTGCTGCGTTTCCACTTATGATTATCAGTACATTGGGAGAAGAATCCAACGGCTATTTTGGTATTGCGTGGCAGATTGCTTTTACACTCCAGCTCGTCTCCATCAGCATGACAACCTCGCTCACGGTGGAAAGTGCTGTCGATGAGCAACAGTTTGGTGAGTATGGACGCCGCTCACTGGCTCATCTGGCGCGTATTTTAGCCCCACTTGTCCTGGTCATTGTGGTTGGTGCACCGTTCATTTTACAAATCTTCGGTGAGAATTATGCTGCTCAGGGTGTGAACACCTTACGCTTCCTGGCATTAGCCGCGCTACCATATGCGGTTATTTCGCTGTATGTGAGCTATTGCCGTGTACGTAAACGTACCAGCCGAATTGTCTTTGTATCCGGCTCACTGTTTCTACTTTCTGTGAGTGCCAGTTATCTGCTGTTACCAGCATTTGGAATCGTGGGGGTTGGAATGGCCTGGTTTGCAAGCCAGGTACTGATCGCTGCTGTTTTGATAGCTACAGAGCTACGTCCTATTTTGCGGCCAAATGCTCGAGATCGTGTGCGGGTTACTGAATAATAGGGATGTATCAACGACGCCTAAAGATGAGGAAGTGCTATGAGAAACCGGACCCTTACAATGAATCAAGTACGATCTGAAAGTGTGTCAGGCCCACCACTTTCAGTGATCTCACTGCAGGTTTTGCTCATTCTTGGCGCATCCCTGTTGTGGTTTCTGTCACTTGGTTCGGTAGATTTTAGCCAGATGAATGACCTGGGCCTTATTTCGGTCATGCCACCTGCTATTTTTGCCGCCATTTTTCTACTCACAACCAGCTTTTGTCTGACACTACGGCGTGCTGATGGTATGGAACCAGTCTTAATCTTACAAGTCGTGGTGCTCATCATCATGCTCTATGGTATCACCGTGTTCGTAGAAGAAGAACCGCGCTTTGGTGTGACCTGGCTCCATGCAGGTTTCACCGAACACATTATGCGAACCGGCACGGTTGCACCCAACCTGGAAGCACGTTTTAACTGGCCGGGATTTTTTGTCTTCAATGCTGCGCTTACGCAGTTAGCTGGCTTTGAGACACCTTTGGCATTTGCAAGTTGGTCGGCTGTCATACTCAATCTTTTGTATTTTGCGCCGTTGTATGTCATGTTTCGTGCGGTCACCAGCGACAAACGCCTGATCTGGCTGGGCATCTGGTTGTTTTTTATTGCCAACTGGGTAGGACAGGATTATTTTGCTCCACAAGCTTTGAGTTATTTCCAAAGTCTAGTCATTTTCAGTGTTATCCTGTATTGGTTCAACACACCATATAATCAGACAAATCTTCCCAGTGCACTTCATTCATGGGGACCAACTCGTGGATTGGTAGCACGCTTTCAGAACGTGTTAGACCGCGAGACATTGTCTTCAGCACCTAGCACTCCATTCCAACGTGCAGGTTTGGTTATTATATTGTTGATGACTTTCGCAACTATCGTTCCCAGTCATCAACTTACTCCGCAGTATGAAATCATTGCTGTGATGGCACTTGTCGTCCTGAGTCGCTGTACCTTGCGGAGTCTCCCTATTCTGATGGCTGGTATGGTTGCGGGATGGCTCAGTTTTATGACTCTGGACTACCTGGTCGGACACTTCGATGTGGTTACTGGTGGTGTTGGACAGGTTGGCCAGACAGTGAGTGCGAATGTGACCGATAGATTGTCTGGGAGCCCTGAACACATTTTTGTTATTCAGATGCGGCTGGTTATGACGATAGCTATTTGGGGCCTTGCGTTCTTAGGTGGCCTTCGTCGTTTACGCACCGGACAGTGGGATATTACGTATGCTGTGTTGGCGCTGGTGCCATTTTCCATATTGTTACTGCAAAGTTATGGTGGTGAAGCGATTTTGCGTATCTATTTCTTTGCACTCCCATTTATGGCCTTTTTCGCGGCGGCGCTCTTTTTTACGACACCGCAAAAGGGGATTTCATGGCGTACCACTACGGTTATTGGTGTAATGAGTCTGCTGTTGCTGACAGGATTCCATATTACTCGGTATGGGAATGAGCGGATGGACTACAAAACAACAGATGAGGTAGCTGGTGCCCAGTATATTTATGACAATGCCCCTCCGGGCTCACAAATTGTCGTCTCAACGCAGGGTAGTGCGTGGCGTTTTCAAGATTACGAACAATATCGCTATCGTTCGATACGTGATGCTTTCCTCGCAGGTGATACAGACTTTGTGCTTGAACTAATGCAGAATCCGCGTGTCACCGATTCGTATCTCTTGTTAACACGAAGCCAGCGGGCATACTCCGAGTTGTTCCTGGGGTTGCAACCAGGATTGTGGGATCAGCGGGTTGAAGAATTGAAAGCGACTGGTGAAGTCACAACCGTCTTTAGTAATGCTGACGCAGAGGTCTTGGTATTAACTAATCCACCGGAACGTACCGCCAATCAGCCAGATGATGGAGTAGCACAGGTACCCGATGATGGCGATGAAGAACCATCCGGAACAGATACACCGATAGCAACGGAACAGCCAACCAATACTCCTATGGTACAACCAAGTGCAACGGCAACCAATAAACCCACACCAACGAACGTCCCAGAAGTTGCTGAAGAAGATGCAACGGCGACACCTGTGCCAGAAGCAACTCCTGAGCCAACTGCAGTTCCAGCAACACCGCAGCCGGAGCCTGCACCAGCAACACCAACTCTGCCAGAAGATGTTGAGATTGTGGAACATACCATCCAACCTGGAGATATCTTAGCGCGATTGGCACAACAATATGAGACCACAGTTGTCGATATTATTGCTCTAAACCGGGGTATCCAACCAGTCAACCTGGTTGTGGGAGAGGTTATTCGTATCCCTGTCGGTTCAGCTAATCAACCTGAGCTTCAACTAGGTTATTTTACGCACATCGTACAACGGGGTGAAATTCTCTATCTGATTGCACAACGATACAATGTAACGGTCGCAGAAGTTGTTGCTCTTAACCCAAATATTAATCCCGACAGCCTGGTAGTCGGTGAGGTGCTCCGTATACCGGGAGACCCTGACCCATCTCGACGATAGCATGATTATGTGCGTCCTGTTCTTCGCTACCTGCTCTCCTAGAACAGGGCGCAGTACATAGTAATGAGGAGTAAGCCGATGTCTCGTTTTATATGGCCAATCATTATTTTGCTCTCTGCGATAGGAGCGGGTGTTGTGGTCTTTCAAGACATGAGCACACCCATTCGTCCCATCTTAGCTTTCTGGTTTGTGCTGGTGTGCCCTGGCATGGCGTTAGTCCGTCTCCTCGGTTTACGTGAATGGGTAGTTGAGTTGATGCTAGGAATTGCGCTCAGCATTTCGTTGACGACCATTGTCGCAATGGTGACGTTATACATTGGCAATTGGTCACCGCCACTCGTGCTTGGTGTTTTAATCGGGATTAGTCTAGTGGGTATTTTGCTCCAACCACTCACAACGCGGTTGCGTAGCGCACCGGATGCCTCATCATAATCAGTGACATACATACGAGGAGTATTGATATGACAACAACCATTACCAATACAACACTTGAAGCCTGGATGAGTATTGGCACACACACACATAGTTTCCTTGCTGCTAGTTTTGGGGCTATTGTGGTAATACTTACCATCATCCTGCTCATTCAAAAAGAAGTTACCCGTAGCATAGGTGGTACACAAGCCAAAGTGTGGGTGCGAACACTAAACATTGCCATCATTCCGCTGTTGTTTGCTTTTGCTGTCATCATTATTATGCGTTTTCTCGATCTCAATAATTACGGCTAATATGTCTCAAGATCATCATGGTGTTACTTGAATGGAAACATTAAAGTGGGCATAGTTACTACACTCAACCAGGAGGCCCAGGTGAATAGTTCTATAACGAGTGAAATATCAACAGACAATAGTGTTGGGCTCATCAGCGGTACTGGACGTATGATGGTCGTGTTTTATACGTTCCTGATCGCGATGGCAGAGCTGGTAGCCGCTTTTGTGAATGTCATTGCGGGTGTTACCATTCATGCTGTGCTTATTCCTCTGCTACTGAGCCAATACGTTCTGATGCCACAGGCATCGTATCGTCGTATCCTGCCAGTGTTGACATTGCTCCCGCTGGTACGTGTGCTCAGTATATCGATGATTATTCGGGCCGATGCCATGCCGCCACTCTACTGGTACGTGCTGGTTGGCATACCGATGTTTGTAGCGGTTGTATTTACTATGCGGCTGTTAAGCATATCCTGGGTGCGGGTAGGGATGCCATTTACCGCACCTGGCTTCCAGATGCTCATTGGTTTAACCGGCATACCGCTTGGTATCGTGGCATACTTTATTACCCAGCCACAGGCACTGGTTGGTGAACTGAACGCATTGCATGTGGTGGGTGGCCTGATCAGTTTGATTGTGTTCTCTGCATTCCTTGAAGAACTCATCTACCGTGGTGTGTTACAACAGGTGGCAACAGAGCTTTTCGGTGGGGCGGGGTTTGTTGTCAGTAGTATCCTGTATACTGCCATTGCACTAAGTACACTATCACCAACCAATCCCAATGGGTTAATGCAAATTGGCTTTATTGGTCTGGTCGGGCTGTACTTTGCATGGTGTGCCAAACGCACCGGATCGATCTGGGGTGTCGTCATTGCCCATGGTGTGCTCAATGTGATCGCGCTTTTGGGTGGTCCATTCTGGTGGGGTGGCTAATCATCTCAGTATATCTTTGCTTGAGTATCTGGTTACTCCTGTGAAACGTTGCAGAAGTTGCAACGTCTTTTCTTTATAAAGGACGGAACTCTGATTTTTAACTCCACTATGGGTGCTGAAACCAAACGTGTTGTCGAAACGGAGTCCCGCAATGAGGGTACTTGAACGCTTTTGTGTTGTCTATGATTGCTGTCTTTGTTCCCACATGGCACAAACGGTGCTTGATGAATGGTCCCAAGCACCGTTTGCGTGCACACAGCCTAGAATTGAGTGAGGTGATGACCATACTGATCCGGTTGCAGTACGCACACTATCGGACATTCACAGCCTTGTATATCGCGTATGTGTGCCAACATCTGCACAGAGAGTTTCCCGGTCTGGTCCGTTCTAGCCGCTTCGTGGCGTTCTTTCCAGCTACATGCGTGCCTGGGTGCCAGTACCGGCATCTCGTTGGTGGATTCCACCAAGCTCGCGGTTTGCCACCATCGGCGCATTCAGCAGTACCACGTTTGTGTTGGGTTGGTCCAGCGCGACAACATCGCGGTTGGTTGGTTATTTGGCTGCAAGCTGTCTCTGGTATGCACTGACGGTGGTGCGTTGGTGACCTTCATACGCACGCCCGGTACCATTAATGCCCACACACCCGTGCTGCAGGTTGCCAAACATCTGTTCGGCAACCTGGTTGGTGATACAGGCTATTGCTCACCACCGCTGGCCAAGCAACGTGCGAGTACGTTCGATGATGCGTTGATGACCCCGCGTCGCAAGCATCTGACAAAGCTGGAACGTCCACGCATCGACAAGCTCTTGTTGTGCAAACGAGTCATTGTGGAAAGCATCATCGACCAATTAAAAACATCTCCCAGATCGAACACACCCGCCATCGCAGTCCCGTTCATTTTCTGATCAATCTGGTGTGTAGGCTGATTGCCTATTGCCATCGACCTAAGAAACCATCACTACCATAGCTACAGGGCTACCTACGAGAATGGCTTAACCCGAACTGACGTTATATTACATAGCCTATCCGTTCACATGTAGTAAAGGATGAATTACCCTAGCATCAAGGGAAAAAATACCTGCAAATATAGGGAAATATTTCCCTTGAATAAAACAAATGCTATTATACAATTGAGTTAATTTCCAACTACTACTTCCAACCAGAGATGAGAAATCCCCTTAGAAAAATTTACAAACGTTTTTTATTGTTAAGAAAGAAAGGAGGTGATGTTATGAAAAAGCTTCAGCTTAAAGCCCAAGCAAAAGTTGTTTGCAAGCCGGTGATGCTCAAGCACTGGAAAGCCACGTAGAAATATCTAATTGTATTAATAACCAAATAAAATCTATTGATAAGAGAAAGGTGATGTTATGAAAAAACTTCAGCTTAAAGCCCAAGCAAAAGTTGTTTGCAAGCCGGTGATGCTCAAGCACTGGAAAGCCACGTAGAAAAGCATATGGCTTTATACTAAGGAGATAAAGATGTGGGAAGTTTCTTCTAATGTTGTTATTAGTTGGCGAGAAAAACAGATAATAGCAGAAAATTATATTTCAAACACTTCTTTTGAGATAACACCTGATATACTTCTGATACTTTAGTATGTGCACCTCAGCAAAATCTACTGGCGAACTTGTTGAAGAATTGCATAAGGCAAATTATGCTATTAGTCACGAGGAGCTACATTCACATCTTATAGAAATGAGTGAACAAGGTCTGTTACAAACATCAGAGTTACATGAAAATTCAAAGAAATTACAGAACAGTGTATCTTGGTCTAACTGGGGAGTAGAAGCTCAGTACTTTCATTTTATCACTAAAGATGCACCCTATCTTGAATTCTCAGAAGAAGAAAGTGAATATGTTGCAGATATATTAGAAAAGCAGCAACCTGCTTTATTTAAGCGTTATAAAAATGCTTTACGTATCCCGCAGCCAAGAACTACAAAAATACCACAAAAGTTGTTTATTGATGTTTTACAATCTCGTCGAACAATACGTGAGTTTGAGCT
This sequence comes from Chloroflexi bacterium AL-N1, assembly GCA_013122435.1. Taxonomy (GTDB): domain Bacteria; phylum Chloroflexota; class Chloroflexia; order Chloroflexales; family Roseiflexaceae; genus AL-N1. Next base: position 27,780 of record WYDT01000035.1, on the reverse strand, counting down.
AGCAGATTTGCCGCTTAGCGACTTTGCATCGGTTCTACAGTATGCCTTTGCACCTCAAACTTTTATTGATGCAGGCGCATTTGGTGTTTTGCCGCACCGGAACTATGCTAATGCAGGGGCTCGTTCTGAGATGGAGATATATTTGAATGTCCTCGGTGTACAAGATTTAGATGAGGGACTGTATCATTACAATGTTATTGAGCATAGCCTTGAATATCTCCGTAAACCGCTATGTCGTGAACAAATATTACATCTCACCTATCAACAAACTATGTATTCAGATGCTCAAGTAGGTGTATTTGTCACCGCTGTAGTTGATAGAATGGGGCACAAGTATCGTCATCCTCGTTCACTCCGTGCGATGTATTATGATGTTGGACATTTGGGAAAGACTTTTGCGCTGGTCGCAACCTCATATGGTTTTGGTGCGTGTCAGACAGCTGCAGTACGCGATCGTGAAGTAGAGTATCTCCTTGAGATAGATGGTATTAGTGAAACCGTACTATACTTCTTAGGAATAGGAATACCTGCTCAAGAGTTTGTGCACGATGTTACTAAGCATGCTTCTTTAGAGTCGATTAAAAGAACCTCTTTTTTTCAAGATGTATAACTAGGTAATGATATCCATGAGAGCAGCCCTGCAAAATCTTCTTTTACGAAGAATCTTGGCGACCTCTGCAACTAGCAATCTTGCTGATGGATTATTTTTACTTGGGTTGCCAATAGTTGCTGCACAAACTGGTGCTAGTCCATTATGGATCGGCCTGTTAAGTGCTGCACAAACTGTGTGGTGGCTCTTCTCAATCCCTCTCAGTACGCTCATTGATCGACTAGGACCTGGACCACTATTGTTGATTGTACGACCAATTCGTATCGTAGTGGCAGTAGTTGCAATGGTGATAGTAGCATTCCCCCCTGAGCAACAACTGTTCTTCTTGCTTGTAATCGCTGCAATGTGGGGATTTCTTGAGGTGCTGGCTGACTCTGCGGTAATGGCACTCCCGGCGCTCTTGCTTGGAGAGCAGACCTATGATGAGTCGTATGCCTTGTTATATTCTACCCAGAGCGTTACCAACACTATCCTTGGATCGGCCCTGGGAGCTTTCCTGATTATGGTCAATACCTGGCTTGTTTTTGTGGTTGCTGCAATATTATTAGGTATATCATTTATTATTCAGCACCCACTACTCCGGCGCTCTGAGGTTCAACCCGTTCAGTCAGACACTTCAGATACAACCAGCCTCTGGAATGATGTGACTGACGGATGGAATCACATTCGCAAAGACCGCTTTCTTCGGGCCATGATGATTACATTGGCTGGTATTGTTGTTGCTGAGGAAGTTGTCGCTACAGTTGTGGTCCCGTAGGTCCGTGATGGCGGTTTTATCAACAGATGGGAGAGTTTTATTGGCTTTATGCGATCGTCTGCTGGCATTGCTGCGATAGGTGTTGCGCTTGTTGCAGCAACATTGGCACGACGTCTGGAACGTTTATGAGTGATGGGAATCGCAGCAGCTGGAGGCGTCATAGCTCCACTCTTTCTCGCAGTTGAACCGAGTGTTAGTTTCGTTTTGGCGGCAATGGTGTTTTCTGCGGTGTCGGAGGCATTATGGGTGCCACTCGCTCAGACAGAGATGACACGGCGTACCCCCAAACCTCTGATTGCAAGGACACGTGCAACATTGATGTTTGTTATCGAGCAATGCCTGTGACCAGCCTGCTTGGTGGGACAGTGGCCACGCTGTTTGGTGTTGCACCAGCCTTGTTAATCGCCAGTGGTATAGCATGTCTAGTTGCTGTGTTGGGCATCTGGCCTATAGCGATAGGACCGTCGTCAATAGCAAGGAGTAGTGTAAGTGAGTGATAATTTGATTGCTGTGTTTGACTCAGGTGTAGATTACAAACATCATGTTTTTAGATTAACAGACATGATGTCTTATGAAGATATTGGTGGGGGTAGTGTCGAACAATTGTACCAAATTCGCCGTGCTGCTATCCAAGGTCAACTGACAACAACTGATATTGTTCAGTATGAGCATGCATTTCCGTATGACTATTGCCCAACTGCAAGTCAGTTATTAGTGCCAGTTCGCGACTTCGCTGGCTTGCATCCAGATTATGATATGAGTGATACTCCTACTACAAATATATTTGATATCAATGGGCATGGCACAGCAACGGCAGGTATTATAGCAATGAGAGGAATTGCTGTACTACCTGTCAAAGTTGCTTATTCACTGATTCCTGAAATTTCTTTGCCAGGTCTTATTGAAGCTTGTGAATGGTTAATTGATCAAGTACACAGAGGGCTTCCATGTAATAAAGCTGTGTGGACTTTTAGTTCAACAGACCCTGATGCACTGCCAATTTACTCTGAGTTAATAAGTCAACGTTCCAATGTCGGTATAACAGTTTGGGCTGTTGGTCGAGGGGTTTTAGAAAGCCTAGAGAGTGCTTCATTGCCTTTATGGCCCGCAGATATTGACAGCGTTATTGCTGTCGATGAAGATCTTCATCTTAACAGATATATGATAAGTCAAGGAGAACAATTAATTGTTGCTCATGGTTTACCTGGGAGTGTGGTGTGGCTTGATGAAAAAATAGCTCAAGATGGTGGTACAACCCAGATACATATAGATTGTGTAACCAATGATAAGCTACGATCAACAAGTCATTTGAATCCATCTGACGTGCTATTGGTAATAGACTCTATTGCTCCCTATGTTTTTCGGCCTGATGATGAAGTCTTTACTTGCCCTGTTTTAGTTTCAACCACACCAATAGACACTATACTATATCCTGATAAGCCTGTAATGATTCGACGTATAAGCGTTGGTGTGTTTCATCCGTGTTGTTTATCTTCGGGAAAACGCAAATATGGTCGCACGGGGATATTAGCGCCTGCAGCACTCAATCCAAATGGGTGGGTGCCAGCGTTTGGCCCGTCCTGTGCAGCTCCTGAAGCAGCTACACATTAATACATATCTATAGAATGCTTAAGATAATTTGACGGAATTATCTTACTTTTTGGGCAGAAGAGATACCTCCTCCTCTATAAACCCGTGTCCTCAACAATGTCTTCGTATTCTATGCGTCATAACTTGGCTGTGGCTTTTATTTCTTGCCGTATACAGATACACTTTGACATGTCTGCACCTTTTGGATATCTAGCTACTGGCTGTCCAAACCTCTAAGGGCTTATGTGGAGAAATAGAGTGTTAGACTTTATTCATGCCCTTGAACATATTGACTATGCTATCAATATCGATTTGTTTTTCACATCGAGTGTATTGAAGGAAGAGATTATGTTGTTCATGATTATTGAGCGATTCAGAGATAATGGACATGTTACCCATCTATAAGCGGATACGAGATGAAGGACGCATGTTTCCTGAAGGCTTGACGTATATAAATAGCTGGGTTGAGCCGAATTTCAGTCGTTGTTTTCAATTGATGGAATGCGAGGATTTGCGTTTATTGCAAGAATGGATTCTTGGGTGGCGTGGTTCTGGTGCCACATTTGAGATTGTTCCAGTGCTGAGTAGTAAGGAGACGCAAGCGGTTGTGACGCCCTTTCTGGATCATCTGTAAGTCATGTGTTTGTGGATACAACTAATGTGTTACTAGTCTGCCCAATACGTCTTTCAGTATACGGTCTCCAGTGATGCAATCCACTAAGAGCAGAGCGCACATGAATCACTTTATACGCTGCACAAGACCGACAAATGTGTGTAAGTGTTTTGAGACCTTTTTCAGACACATATCACGATACTGTCAGTTTTACACCGTCAAATTTCGTTGGCGGTGGCACATAAATTGCCTTATTAATGTCCAAAAACACTCCCCTTACATAGCTGTAATATTTGAATATTGTGTTTCTCACCAATAGAATCGCCTACGTGCCACCACACTGGGATATGCAATGACGAAACTGTAATTGCAATCACTACATCCTCTTGTATAGTAAGAAGCAAGGATACCCCTAAACATGGCCAATTGTTCCGGTGATGGAGCTTTTACATTGGTGGTTATCACCCAAATGCGAAGATTAAACGTCATACTCTATATGTCATTAATCGGGAGCATATCCAACCACCATCCAAGAGGGAAATCCCGAGCCGTGTTTTTTTTAGTAAAGCAGATTGTTGATGACTGAGGAGTACCAGCATGGCACAACTAAAACCACGTATAAGTATCGGCATGCCGGTTTTTAACGGGGAACAGTACCTTCGCGAGGCACTGGATTCGCTGTTAGCACAAACCTACGCAGATTTTGAGCTTATCATCAGTGACAATGGTTCGACAGACAAGACCCGTTCGATTTGTGAAGAGTATGCCGCACGGGAATCACGTATTCGTTACTATCGTAGCAACACAAACAATGGTGCCGCCTGGAATTATAACCGCCTGGTCGAATTAGCTCAGGGCGAGTTTTTTCGTTGGGCTGCATACGATGATGTTGTTGCTCCAATCCATCTTGAGCGCTGTGTTGCTATTCTTGAAGCACAACCGGAAGTTGTGCTTTGTTATCCAAAGACGATGTTGATTGATGAGAACGGTACAGTCATTCGTGAATACGAAGATTGCCTCAACTTGCAATCAGACAAAGCCCATGTACGCTATAACGACTTTCATAAGGTGTCCACACGGATGATGAACGTGGCCTTTGGGTTGATGCGTTTATGTGTATTGCGTGAAACCTTGCTCATAGGTAGTTACCAATCATCTGATCGGAACTTAATTGCTGAACTTGCATTGCGTGGCTCATTCCACGAGGTTCCTGAATACCTCTTCTTCCGTCGCGAACATGCTCAGATGTCAGTAAAAGCTAATCGACCTGCCAGTGAGCGTGCTGTCTGGTTTGATCCGGCCAACCGTGGGCGTGTGCAATTCCCCAATTGGCGACTGTTCTGTGAATATGTTGCTTCTGTGAAACGTGTTCCGCTGAGTCGTATGGATAAGACGTTATGCTATGCCCGCCTGGGTCAGTGGCTCATTTATCCAGGCAATGTTGTTCGGATCGGACTCGAAGTCCTGACGGCCATGGTATGGCCAATGTATGAGAGCGTAAACATGCGTCGGGCCATGCAGAACGAGTTGAGGAGGAAGTCTGTATGAAGGTGGGGATTTTAGCAGGTGGCGCCGGATCGCGCCTATCAGAGGAAACAGACTTAAAACCAAAACCCATGGTGGAAATTGGTGAACGCCCAATTCTCTGGCATATTATGAAACACTATGACCACTATGGGTTCAATGAATTTGTTGTTGCGCTTGGCTATAAAGGGCATGTCATCAAAAAATATATGGTCGACTATTGCATGCACAATAGCAACCTGTCGATCAACATGCAAACTGGTGATGTGTCAATGCATGGCAGTGATACGCCTGACTGGATGGTTCATCTGGTTGATACTGGATTGGATACTCAGACAGGTGGGCGTATCAAACGCCTTATTCCCCATATGGGCGGCGAAACATTTATGCTTACCTGGGGTGATGGTGTCTCGACTATCGATCTCCATGCATTATTAGAATTCCATCGCTCTCATGGCAAATTAGCCACCCTGTCGGCAGTTTTGCCGGCCACGCGCTTTGGCCACCTCAAGTTTGAAGGCGATATGATACGCGAGTTTGCCGAAAAGCCGAAAACTGCTGAGGGCTTTGTGAACGGCGCCTTCTTTGTGCTTGAGCCTGGCATTACCGATTACATTGATTCAGATGATACATCTTTTGAATCCGATGCGCTCGTGCGCCTGGCCAACGACGGGCAACTCATGGCGTATCGTCACCATGGATATTGGCAGTGTATGGATACTATCCGTGATAAACGATTATTAGAGGGGCTTTGGGACAGTGGTAATGCCCCCTGGAAGATTTGGGAGTAGTTAGATTATGCGTGTTCTTGTTACCGGTCACAATGGTTATATTGGAACAGTCTTGACCCCACTGCTGCAAGCTGCCGGGCATGAAGTCGTTGGCCTGGATAGTGATCTATTTGAGCAGTCCACCTTTAACACCGAGGTGCCAGCTATTCCAAGTATTCGTAAAGATATACGTGATGTGCAGCTTGAAGATTTTGAGGGTGTTGATGCCGTTATGCATCTGGCTGGTTTGTCCAACGATCCACTCGGTGATTTGAATCCTGAGTTGACCTACGACATCAACCATGCCGCATCCGTACGCCTGGCAACGCTGGCAAAAGCTGCTGGCATATCACGATTTATCTTTTCCTCATCCTGTAGCACTTATGGTGCCTCAGGTGACGATATGCTTGATGAAAACGCCAGCTTTAACCCTGTCACCCCCTATGGCAAATCAAAAGTCATGGTTGAACAGGATGTAGCACCGCTGGCTGACGACAATTTTAGCCCCACCTCTTTACGTAATGCGACTGCCTATGGGGTGTCACCGCGGTTACGCTTTGACCTGGTGCTGAACAACCTGGTCGCCTGGGCCCTGACAACCGGGCAGATCTACATGAAGAGCGACGGTACACCGTGGCGTCCAATTGTGCACATCGAAGATATTTCACGTGCATTCCTGGCTGCGTTAGAAGCACCACGAGAATTGGTCCACAATCAAGCCTTCAATGTTGGTCGAACGACTGAAAATTATCGCATTAGCGAACTCGCTGAAATTGTCCATGAGGTTGTACCAAACAGCCGTATTGAGTATGCGGACGATGCTGGACCTGACAAACGGTGTTATCGTGTGGACTGTTCGCTGATTACGGAGGTCTTGCCGAACTTCCAGCCACAGTGGGATGCTCGGCGCGGTGCTCAGGAATTATATGCTGCGTATCAGCAGGTTGATTTGCGTGTCGAGGATTTTGAGGGGCCACGTTACAAGCGTATTGATCATATTAAACACCTCATCAGTAGTGGTCGGTTAGATACCTCATTGCGGTGGCGTGAACAGGCTATTTCTGTAGGTGTATGAAGAGGAAAGACAAAGAGACGTTATGAGTGAGACACAACCAACCTGTCGCGCATGTGGCAGCACACATATTGAAGTGATTCTTGAATTTGGACACACCCCACTTGCCGACCGTCTTCTCACGGTAGATCAACTGGATCAACCAGAAATAACCGCACCGCTGACCCTCGGCTTCTGTCCCGAGTCAGCCCTGGTGCAAATTTTAGAGATTGTGCCACCTGAAATCCTTTTTTATGAGGACTATCCCTATTTTTCGTCGGTTTCTAAAGCACTGCTGGAACATTTTGGGACCAGTGCTCAATATATCATGGAAACACGTGGTTTGGATGCACAGAGTCTGGTCATTGAAGCTGCCAGCAATGATGGGTACATGTTACGCAACTTTGCTGAACAGGGTATTCCAGTCCTTGGTATTGACCCAGCGAAAGGGCCTGCCGAAAAAGCCCAGGAGTCGGGTATCCCCACCATGTGTGCGTTTTTTGGCAAGGATCTTGCACAGACATTACGTGATAAAGATCGTGCTGCTGATGTTTTTCTCGCAAACAATGTCCTTGCACATGTGCCGGACCTGAATGGCTTTGTAGAGGGAATGCGTATCCTCCTCAAAGACACGGGTGTGGCCGTTATAGAAGCACCCTATGTGGTCGACCTTGTTGATCACTGTGAATTTGATACAATCTACCATCAACATCTTTGCTATTTCTCTGTTACAGCACTGGATCGTCTCTTTCGTAAACACGATTTGTATCTTAATGATATTCAGCGGACCACTATTCATGGCGGTTCGTTGCGGCTCTTCATCGAACCACGTGAGAATGTTAGGGAGACCGTACAGGCTTTATTAGCAGAAGAACATCAGCGTGGTGTTGATACGATTGCCTATTATCACGACTTTGCTGAACGAGTAAAAGATATTCGCCAAACCCTCATGGAGATGTTGTGGGGACTCAAGCAAGAGGGAAAGCGAATTGCCGCTTATGGCGCAGCAGCAAAGGCAACAACGCTCTTAAATTATTGCGGGATTACTCGTGAATTAGTAGATTATGTTGTTGATCTGAACACCTTTAAGCAAGGACGCTACATGGGTGGAAATCATCTTCCAATCTTCGCGCCAACCAAACTATTGGAGGATCAGCCAGATTATGTCTTGCTGTTGGCCTGGAATTTTGCGAAAGAGATTTTACAGCAGCAGGACGAGTATCGCCAGAGAGGAGGTAAGTTTATCATACCTATCCCCTATCCCACAATCACCTAAGACCATATCTTAGGCTAATCGTTCTCAGGTACGACGATGCAGTCAACAGGTACGGTGTGTTACATACCTGGCAGCCTGTTCAGGAGGAATCCGCCGAACTATCGGCGCTCACCAACCTAGGGCGTTCATGTCGTTGTGACATTATCACTCCCGTTGCACTTGCATCAACACAAAACGCCGTTTGAAGGTTGAAAGTTATTATTTAGTATCAGGTGACATTATGAAGTTACACATTGTTTTTGCTTGCTGCGTAGTACTGGTATTTGGAGGCTTCTACGCCAGCAACTCGCTCACTACAATTGAAGCATCGAATCTCGCTGTTGTACCTGCTCAGGTTGATGATCCATCAGGTATTGCGTCAGATGATTTTAATGAGGAAGCGTTAGATACTGACATTTGGGAAATTATCCAGCCAACAGTTGGTGGTATTAGCGGAACGCTCACACTCGATGGGACCAATGCGCTTATCGAGCTTCCCGAAGGGACTGAGTTTGAGTCGTGGGTAGGCGGTCATAATGCTACGCGTATTATGCAGGATGCCAACGATGAAGATTTCCAGGTTGAAGTGAAGTTTGATACCTTTCCTGAACCATCTACATCTCAGGGGATTATGGTCGAGCTAAATGATGATACCAGTGAAATAGATCGTTTTCTACGCTTTGAATTCTACAGAGCCCCAAATGGTGATTTATTTGGTTTCATTGCTGAACTGCAACCTAATGATGGTGTAGGCCAACCATATACGCAAGTTGGGGGACTTGTCCAAACACCTATTACAGGTGTCGATACTGCACCTTTGTATTTACGACTGACTCGCACTGGTCCTGTATTTTCATTGGATTACTCTACTGATGGCGAAGATTATGAAGGAAATGGACTCGGTAGCAGAAGTCGTGCCCTGCCATTGACCCGTGTTGGTGCTTATGTTTCTAATCCAGAGCCGAGTGGAGGGACAGCACCAGCTTATACTGGCTCTATCGATTATTTCCAGAATACCGCTGATGAGGACTTTGTCGATGATCCGGTAGTAGAGCCGACACCAACCCCAACCGAAGAGCCAGTAGACCCGACCGCAACGCCAACCCTCGAGCCGGGTGAGCCAACCCCAACGCCAACCCTCGAGCCGGGTGAGCCAACCCCAACCCTCGAGCCGGGCGAGCCAACCCCAACTCCTGGACCAGTTGATCCAATTGAAGGTGTCTTCCTTCCGTTAATTATTCGCTAGCTTATTCGCAATTTAGTCGGAGGTAAGGTGCAGGGATGGCGGACATTCCCATATCCCTGCACTTTACTATATAAAACTATATGAAACTACGTTTACTCCTTTCGTGTTGTATCGTCACATTGTTGTTCGGATTAAGTGCTGCGACATCTTCGCTGGCAACTAACGATGAACAACCTGTTGTTCCCACTAATGTACCACCGCCGATCATTAGTAATGTGCAAGTTAAAGTTGAGGCGACCTCAGCGACGGTGACCTGGACGACGGACAGCCCCGCCACGAGCGCAGTGCTCTTCTCAGACACTTCGCTTTCCACCGTAGTGCCGTATGGCACAACCGACAAGGTTACTGAGCACAAAATCGTCTTGAACGATCTGGAGCCAGGCACGACCTATTCTTATATGGTCATCTCTGCTACAGGTAATGAGAGCGTGTCTGCAACCGATCCTGATATCTTTGTCACGCTTGGACCCGATGGCGAAGTAGTTCCGCCTACTGTGATAGCAGAACCATCGCCAACCACCGTGCCGAGTCTGGCGGACACAAGTGGCCCCACTATTGATGTCTGGTATGGTGACGATCAGGAATTTGGCCAGTCGGGTGTTCAGCAACGCTGGATCAACATTCTGGGCAAAGTGACGGATCCTGATGGCATTGCTTCTCTTACCTATACACTCAATGGAGGAAATCAACGAACGTTACGGATTGGTAATGCTTCTGGACCGGCTGGTCAGTGCACCAACCGTCGTCTCTATAACAAGGGTGATTTTGCCATTGAGATCGGTATTAACGATAGCTCGCTCAATGTAGGTGAGAACACGGTTGTTATCAGGGCGGAAGACAACGACGGTCAGGTAACTCTGGAAGAGGTTACCTTTACCTATACTCAGGGATTTGCGCCAGGGATTTTTAATATCGACTGGAGTGATGTATCCAATATTCAGGATGTGGCCAAGTCAGTTGATGGAGATTGGGAATTGACAGAGGATGGTGATGTCACAGCGGTTGATATAGGTTATGATCGACTATTGGCTATTGGTGATCAATCATGGCAGGACTACGAGGTGACCGTTCCCGTGACTGTGCGTGGTTTTGATAACGAAAATGGTGTTAATTTCCCCAGTGGTGGCCCTGGTATTGGCGTAATCATGCGTTGGCAGGGCCATTATGGTCCTGGTGAAGGGACACTTGGCAGCCGATGGTGGAACTGTCAACCTCGCATGGGCTATGCACCATTTGGAGTGTTAGGTTGGTATCGTGCTGTTGGTGGAACAGACTACAAACTGCATTTCTATGGCAATAGTGACCAGGTTATAGCAAGTGATGAGGACTTCATACTTGATTTTAATACGACTTATATCTTTAAGCTCCGTGTCGAAACTGTGGATGGTCAGGGGCGCTACTCGATGAAAGTATGGGAAGAAGGGACCACTGAGCCATCCTCGTGGAATCTGCAAAATGTCTTGTCTCCAGAGAGTCTGCCAAATGGCTCGCTCTTACTTGTGGCACACCATGCTGATGCCGATTTTGGGGACGTGCAGGTTGTGCAACTGGTCGATGGTAGTCCGGTAACACCAACACCGACGCCAGAACCAACAGCAACGCCGACAAGTGATCCGAGCGTGACGCCCACGCCGACAACTGATCCGAGCGTGACGCCCACGCCGACAACTGATCCGAGCGTAACCCCAACACCAACGACACCTTCACCATTGAACGAGACCACCTATCTGCCAATTATTATCAATGCTTCCACCGACGAGTGATACAACGTTGTTTCTGCTGTGTACAAAGGCGTACATAGCTACTATGCTCTTTTAGTATGTGCATGGTTGTTGTGAGGTCAGGTTGCATGACGAAGCGCTGGCCTCATTTTGTATTGGAATGATGATTACTGAATGAGAGATTACGTACTATGTCAGATTCATTCACCTGTCCCAGTTGTAACACAGATGGAATGCGTGTTTTCTATGAAGCAGAACGTGTGCCAGCTCACAGCGTTCTGTTGATGCCCGACCGTGAGACGGCTGTGAACTATCCACGTGGAGATATTCGTTTGGCTTTTTGCCCACAGTGTGGTTTTATCTCCAATGTTGTATTTGACCATAACCTCCATGAGTATTCTGATCGTTACGAAGAAACGCAAGGATTTTCAGAGACATTCAACACCTTCTCCAAGAAGCTGGCGACTCATCTGATTGATCGCTACGATCTGAACGGTAAAGATATTATTGAGATTGGCTGTGGGAAGGGCGAATTCCTGACCCTTATCTGTGAGCTTGGCAATAATCACGGCGTTGGTTTTGACCCGGCCTATGTCAGCGAACGTAGTCGTGTTGCACCACGGGATGGCGTCACGTTTATTCAGGACTTCTACTCCGAAAAATATGCTGATTATGCGGCTGACTTTGTCTGCTGCAAGATGACCCTGGAGCATATTGATCAAACGGATGAGTTTATTGGAACTGTACGACGCACCACTGAGGGCCGTCCTGATACGATTGTGTTCTTCCAGATTCCCGACGTTCGGCGGGTGCTACGCGATATTGCATTTTGGGATATTTACTACGAACACTGCTCATATTTTAGCCCTGGTTCACTCGCGCGCCTCTTCCGCCAGCATGGTTTTAGCATTCTCGACCTATCGACCGACTACGATGACCAATATTTAATGATCGAGGCCAAACTGGATCAGGAAGGCGGGAAACACTTCCCGGCACTTGAAGATGATCTGGACCAGCTTACACAGGATGTTCAATATTTTACTACTGAATATCCTAAAGTTCTGGAGGGTTGGAAGAACTATCTTCAGGATGCCAAACAGAGTAACAAACGTGTTGTCTTGTGGGGTTCTGGTTCAAAGGCCGTTGCCTTTCTCACCATCCTTGGCATCACCGATGAGATTGCGTATGGTGTTGATATCAATCCGCACAAGCATGGAACCTATCTGGCCGGTACTGGCCATGAAATTGTGGGTCCCGAATTTCTCCGTGGGTATCAGCCTGACATCGTTATTGCAATGAACCCTGTCTACCGCCAGGAGATTCAGCGTGATCTGGATCGCATGGGAGTATCGGCTGAATTACGTACTATATAAGGTTGTATATCGATGAGGTAATCTGTCTCAGTGTTGCCACCTCATCGATATTTTAACCAAGATAGCATATTGTGATGCTTTTTTTAGCTATGAAAGATGAAAATACGATATTTATGATGTATCCTATAGCGTGTTAGTATAGGATGTGTGTCTACTTTGTTTTGTAGTACATTCTCTCTGTAAACGTAATTAGTTTTTACGGCACTCTACAGGTATAGTATGACAATCAAACATATCGTTACTGCTTGTATCTTGGTTATGGTTGTAAGTATCAGTGGTATCGAAGCCGCACCCGCGCCCCTTAATCGCATCTCTTCAACTTCTCCCACACCTACAAAAGACCCGCAGCCAATTATCAGTGGTGTTCAGGTAACCGCTCAAGCCAGCTCTGTTACTATTACGTGGACGACTGATCGCCCGGCCACAAGCGCAGTCATGTATGCGAAAGAAACCCTTGCCACAGCAACACCGATTGGTTCCCATATGCTCACGACGAAGCACCGCATTGTGTTAACCAATCTTACCCCGGCAACCAGCTATGTCTATCGCATTATTGCGGCGGTTGATGATGACCATGTAGCGACAACCAATAATCGTCTGTTTACCACGCTCGATACCGCTGGTAACCAGGTTCCACCCACGAGACCGCTTGCGCCAACACCTGCATTTGATGTAGGACCGACCGATTCAAGTGGTCCGACTATTAATGTTTGGTATGGAGACTCACAAAACTTTGGTGGGCGCAGTGGGCAGTCGCAACGCTGGGTAAATATTCTCGGTCGTGTCAATGATCCAGACGGTGTGAAATCATTACGGTATCAATTAAATGAGGGAGAAGCACAAAAATTGTCGCTTGGCCCATTTGCAAGTTCCAACCTGTGTCGTGACCGTCGTATTTATGATAAGGGTGATTTTAATATTGAAATTGCGACAAGCGATCTCAACGCTGGCACGAACACGATCACGCTGACTGCACTGGACAAAAAAGATCAATCGTCGACAAAAGAGATGTCTTTTACCTACAAGAAACAGACGGCTGGTCTTCCGTATGTTGTGAACTGGACGAATCAATCCAGTATTCAGAATGCAGCGCATGTTGTTGATGGAAAATGGTCGAAAAATGGCAGCACTATTGGAACTGATCAGGCATTCTGGGGATATGACCGTTCCGTTGCAATTGGTGATATCAATTGGACCGATTATGAGGTGACGGTGCCGATTACCATTCGTGGGTTCGATCCCGATGGTTTTAAGAGTCCCAGCAATGGCCCTGGAGTTGGTGTGATTATGCGTTGGCAGGGCCACTATGGTCAGGGTGAAGGGCCGTATGGCGATCAGTGGCCGGAATGCCAGCCGCGCGTCGGTTTTATGCCGTTTGGTGTACTTGGCTGGTATCGTTGGCGTGCCTCAACTGGTGAGTACAGTCTGCATTTCTATGGGAATAATGAAAAGGTGATTAAAGAGAATTCCACTATCAACCTTGAATTTGATGTTGCGTATAATTTTAAGGTACGGGTAACGACTGATCCAGAACAGGGTCATGTATACTCAATGAAGGTATGGCGTGCGGGCAACCCAGAACCAGAGTCATGGTCTGTTGGTCCTGTCAAATCGCCGGATAGCCTTGCAAACGGATCATTGCTGCTTGTGTCGCATCACGCCGATGCAACCTTTGGAACCGTGCGGGTTAAACCAATGACCTATCAAATCTATCTACCAACCATACGTCGCTAACATGCGCTTTGACGGGTGGGGTAGTGTCCTACTGATGACGTACAGATGTATGTGTAGATAGTCAGGATCAGACCAATGGCACACAAAAGCGCCCCCACTACCAAACGGTAGTGGGGGCGCTGCCTTTATGTTATGTGGTTCCTTTGCGTCCTAGCGACCATGGGTGAGGGTCACGGGACCCATCGTACGTGCTTCGTTCAGTGGTCGACCCCACTCGTTCACCACACGGAGGTAATCCGAGTCCCCATAGTGGCGATAAGCAAATTCATAGTGGGCCACATCCTTAGACTCAATCGGTGCAATTTGTTGGCGTTGCCACCGATCAGGATTGATTGAGTATAGTACATGATAATCTAATGCCAGCTTCAAATTTCGGCCGTTCCGACTGTAATCGTACAGATTTTCACCGTTGTGACGGGCAATCTCCGCAATTTGGGTGAAAGCGTTCAACGAATAAAGTGAATACATAAGCGACTTGGTGCGCCCCAGTTCTTTCACCATCTGCCCTTCCGAACCAATGTGCTCAGGCATGATGGCCTTGAAGCGGTCGTACACATAATTTAGGTCACTACGATCATTCGTATAGGCTGCACCCGAGGCTACAAACACCAACCGCCACGCCTCGAAGTTGTTTTCGCCTGTCCATGCTTTACCGCTATCGACAAAGTCATTGGCCCAGGACCGGAATGCGCGTTGGTCATTGTTCGACCACGATGATGACTCGCTGATGAGATCAGCACCGTAGAACAACCCTGGCATGGTAATCGATAGCTCAATGCGTGACTGACCGTTAGTGAATCGTGGATTCATCCGTGAGTCCGAGTTCACTGCCCAAACATTGATAAGATATGCTGCACGTTCTGCGTAGCGTTCCTCACCTGATAGAACATATGCCAGACCGAGTGTGCGTACATCACGTCCGACAGCGATGGATGCGTCATAGTCGGCACGGTTGGCCTGCGGGTTGATCTGTCCGTCTCGACAATCCGGGTCTTTTCCATCAACGCGTTTCCACCCACAGTATGGCGCTTCGGTAAAGTAGCTGTGTTCACCATCAGGGACACCGTTGCGTGTAACACTGTAAGGGCCAGCGCTCAACGCATCACGTGCATCGTCCATCAAACGGTCGTAGTAGTTTTGCCATGGCCCTTGCCCTGAACGAACTTTCTCTCTGATAGAATCGATTTCTTGTTTGTTGAGATATATATTCGCTCCCTCACCTCGCCCACTGCGTCCAGTGTCTGTTGGCGGTGGTGCGACTGTCGGCTCAGGCTCATTGGTCGGTTGTGGTTCATTCGTTGGTACGGGCTCATTGGTCGGCTGTGGTTCATTCGTTGGTACGGGCTCATTAGTCGGTTGTGGTTCATTCGTTGGTGCGGGTGGATTCCCACCGCCATCGCCAGCACGTTCGACGTTGATCGCGTTGAGGTCAAAACTATGGCCGCCGACCTGCTTAATTTTGAGGGTGTGACGGCCCTCGGGCAACTGAATAGCTTCACTGGTCGAAGTCGCGAAGGAGTTGGCACCACCAGTGTTCTTCAGGGTGACACTACCGATAGCAGTATCGTCAATGCGGAACTGGATTTTGGCATCATCACGACTGGTGGCGCCACGTACGCGGAAGGTGTACTTGCCGCTGGCTTGAATGTCAACGTTGTAGGCCAGCCACTCATCACCTTCCCACCAGCCCACACACCGACCATCTTCATCACCACCACAGTTACGGATGTCAACATCATCATTCCGATAGTTGGAGTCGCCCTTGTTGCCGCGAGACTTGTCGTAGTAGCCCTGGTCGCGGCCACCATCACGGTAGTTTTCGACCTCAAAGGTCCCCGGGATCTGGACCAAGCGACTATCATCGCGTGGGGGGGCCTGAGTTGGTTGTGGTTCACTACCGCCAGCACGTTCGACGTTGATCGCGTTGAGGTCAAAACTATGGCCGCCGACCTGCTTAATTTTGAGGGTGTGACGGCCCTCGGGCAACTGAATAGCTTCACTGGTCGAAGTCGCGAAGGAGTTGGCACCACCAGTGTTCTTCAGGGTGACACTACCGATAGCAGTATCGTCAATGCGGAACTGGATTTTGGCATCATCACGACTGGTGGCGCCACGTACGCGGAAGGTGTACTTGCCGCTGGCTTGAATGTCAACGTTGTAGGCCAGCCACTCATCACCTTCCCACCAGCCCACACACCGACCATCTTCATCACCACCACAGTTACGGATGTCAACATCATCATTCCGATAGTTGGAGTCGCCCTTGTTGCCGCGAGACTTGTCGTAGTAGCCCTGGTCGCGGCCACCATCACGGTAGTTTTCGACCTCAAAGGTCCCCGGGATCTGGACCAAGCGGCTATCATCGCGTGGGGGGGCCTGGGTTGGTTGTGGTTCACTACCGCCAGCACGTTCGACGTTGATCGCATCAATGTCAAAGCTGTGACCAGAAGCCTGCTTTATACGCAAGAGGTGACGACCCTCGGGAAGTTGGATCTGATCACTGGTGGATATATCAAACTTTGCAGCACTTCCTGTATCACGCAGCCGTACCTCACCAACTTTGTTATCGCCGATGCGGAGTTCGAGCTTGGCATTATTGTGGTCAGCGGCCCCACGAACACGGAAGACATACTTGCCGCTGGCTTGAATGTCGACTTGATAGGCCAGCCACTCATCACCTTCCCACCAGCCCACACAACGTTCCTTTTTCTGACCGTCTCCGTTACTATCACAGTTGCGGATGTCAACATCATCGTTGCGGTAGTTGGAGTCACCTTGATTACCACGTGATTTATCAAGATAGCCAGTATTCTGACCACCCTTGCGATAGTGTTCTGCCTCAATACGACCAGGAATAACCATAATCTTACCATTATTGTTAACAGGACTCTCTTGTGCGGATACTGTGATTGGAGCATCAGTTTCAGAGTCTGCTGGTGCCGTCTGTGTACCATTATCAATACGAACAACAATAGTGGTAGACTTGCCTTGCCCCTGTTCGTTGGTAGCTCGGGCAATCAGTCTATATTCGCCGTCTGGGTACTCAGTCGTGTCCCATCCCTTTGGATTACCATTGCTATCACCAAAGAGGAAGAAAGGAGCGTGGTATTCAACATGCTCGATTTCCTTAGGGCCTTGCAATGTAAACTTGACCTGATGAATATTTTCGCCTTCTGTAAGCGCCTCAACGTTGACCATACCACTCACTGACTGGCCGTTGGTCAAACCATCAAAGCCAGTTGCGATGGGTTCGGCTGGCAATGGTGCACACTTCAGGCTTACTTGATTTCCCTGGATATCAGTATCAAGCTCTGTATCACAATTGATGGTTAATGTATCACCAGGTGTAAGAGTCATCGTTTGTTCGTTCGCCTGGGACATACGTGTCGCGAATGGAATGATCAGCGCTCCAAAAAGTAGAATTGATAAAATAATGGCAAACCAACGGAAAGTTCGTTTTATAGATGTCATTGAGGATTCCTCCTTCATTACAGGTTCTTAATCTTATACTGGGAAATATAACTAACACGCCATTGTTGTCATCTATCCAGTGATGTTCCGATACAATTCGTACTGGTCGCATGGACGATTACAATTCGGTATGCGTTAGTTTTATCACTCAAACATGTCGACTAAGCACCAATGTACGTTGGAGAATTGCATACGAGATATGGGCGATTCGTTGCTACAACTGGGGTCTTCGCTTTCAGCCACTTCCACCTGCTCTGATTGGATAAGTTGATTGTTTGTGTTCATGGTTTTCTGTGTAGTCCTCAATCTTGGAGAAACATCGTGCGTCGTGGCACGATCATTGCTCGTAAGAGATGCAGTTCTCAGACAAAATAGAGTTTGTGATCTGTTCTCCACTGCTAAAATTCCTCCGCTGACGTAACGGCATGTCAGCATTGTCTACAACGTCCGATCAAATCGTTTGTTAACAAACTCGTCCTCTAATCCGGCGTTCCTCATACCCTTTTTACCTTGCTTCTATTATGTACCACATACGCCCGTATGAGAGTGATATAAACCTGATACTCAGGTGATGCCTTGATCAGAAAACAGTGAAATAACCCTTTGTAAAGCTAAATATACGTTATCAGGATAATGGTGACAATCGTTTATTTAGCTTCTTCAGAAGCATGAAAAATGAGCATAAGATGAGTGTTCCTGAGAAAGAAATTTCTGCTTGGCTAATGATTCACAGCGGCACATGGTTGCGGATATTTCAGATGGACTCATACAAACGTTGACAGCGCATACGCGATTTCGTATAATCAAAGTACCCCTACATCTTACCCATCTTTGGAACGTTGAGTTGTTACAATTAAAATTGTGATGTGATTGTCATAACAAAATGTATGAAAGGAATTGTTCGATGTTGAACCTTGCAATGTTGCTGGAACTGAGTAGTCGTCGTGATCCTGGTAAAGTGGCCGTTATCTTTGATGATATGAAGCTTCGTTATGCTGAACTCAATGGTGCTGTAAATAAAATTGCTCATGGCCTCATGCAACTTGGGGTACACCCCGGTGACAAAGTCTCAATGCTCTTGCCCAATACTCCTCATTTTGTTATGTGTTACTACGCGATCCTCAAAGTGGGTGCCACGGTCGTACCACTCAATGTGTTATTCAAACATCATGAAATTGAATACCATCTCAAGGATAGTGACTCAGTGGCCCTGATCACCTGGGAGGGGTTTCTGGAAGAGGCTGCACCGGGCTTTCAAGCCGTGGAGAGTTGTAGCAAACTCATTGTCGCACAGGCCAGCACCAACGAATTGCCTGATGGAGCTATCGCGTTAAACGCCTTCATGGCGGATAATCCACCGATCTTTGACACCGTGCAAACCATGCCGGATGATACTGCCGTTATCCTTTACACCAGCGGTACCACCGGACGGCCTAAAGGAGCTGAACTTTCACATCTCAATATGTTTTTCAACGCGATGGTAGGAGCTGACAAGGTACTACAAACCAAACCCGACGAGATTGGCCTGGCGGTACTCCCCCTCTTCCACTCTTTTGGCCAGACCTGTGTGATGAATGCGCTGCTGTATGCAGGAGGCACCATGACGCTTGTACCACGCTTTGAGCCGACGAAAGTGCTTGAGGTATTGGAACGTGACAAGGTGACCTATTTTGCCGGCGTTCCCACTATGTATTTCTACCTTTTGAACTTCCCTGGTGTCGATAAGTACGACCTTTCAGCATTGCGATCCTGTTGTTCGGGTGGTTCGGCAATGCCGGTTGAGGTTATGCATACCTTTAATAAAAAGCACAACGTGACTATTCTTGAAGGCTATGGCTTGTCCGAGACTTCGCCGGTTGCTTCATTCAATCATTTGGATCGTGATCCGAAGCCTGGCTCTATCGGTACCCCCATCTGGGGTATTGAAATGCGTTGTGTAGATGCTGATGGGAAAGATGTACCAAATGGTGAGCTGGGAGAAATTGTGATTCGTGGTCACAACGTGATGAAAGGGTATTACCAGCGCCCCGAAGCGACGGCTGAATCAATCAGGGATGGTTGGTTCTACACTGGTGATGTGGCGTATAAGGACGAAGATGGCTACTTCTTCATTAAAGATCGGGTAAAAGATATGATTCTACGAGGTGGCTTCAATGTCTATCCGCGTGAAATCGAAGAGGTCTTGTATGCCCACCCGTCCATTGCCGAAGCAGCCGTGATTGGTATAGAAGATCCTGCACTTGGTGAAGAAGTCAAAGCAGTTGTGGCGCTGAAGCCCGACCAGACCGCTACGGAAGAAGAGATTATTGCCTATTGTAAAGAACAACTTGCTGCCTACAAGTATCCACGCCAGGTAGCATTTATGGAAGAGCTTCCGAAAACAGCAACTGGCAAAATCCTCAAACGTGAACTACGCTAAATACATTTGTACATATGCGTAGTGGCCCATAGAACAAACAGCATCCATATCTGCATGGATGCTGTTTCGTGTTGATACGGCTTGCTACTACGGCGTATCGATCATTCGCATATCATAGGCCGATATATCAAGCCGTAGTCCATTAACATTTACCACCACAGGATTATTGCGTTTATTGATAATCACGGTTTTATCGGGCGAAGCGAGCACCTCGACATCAGGTGATGATGATGTGGTCGCGTACAACTCTGTGCCAGGTCCAAAGTGTCTGGCCATAAAGCGAAACGATTTGTAGAAATCGGTGGGCTGGCCCCCATTCGTATCGCGTACGTCAGCAAACAAGGCATGTCCCGACTCGCCGACTTCCATGGGGTTCCACAAAAGCGCCATGGAGGAACCATTCACCAGCATATGATATAGTACGGAGGTGGCGATGGTTGCGGCAACCTGGCCTTCACCGCCGGTGTACCATTCCCCCCACCAGATCGGCAGATCGGTTCGTGTGCGAATCTGTTGAATAACCTTGCCAAACATCGGGGTAAGTTGCATCTGTTCATCGACAGTATACGGATGATCATCGTGATTATCGATTAACCCGCGATCAAGAATAATAAAATCAGCCCCGTGTTGATGTTCCACCCAGTGGTTGATGACTTCCCATTGACGTGCACGAATCGGGGTTTCGGTCGGCCATCCTCCCTTGTGTGAGCCGGTCCCTTCGATGACCATGTACAGGCCACCGATCTGGGCATCTGGGCGCACTTCTTTCACGGCGTCGTATACTTTGTTGTATAGTTTCGTATAGGCAAAGTAATCCCAATTTTGGTTTTCCTTGCTCCAGAAGCCCTTCATCTCATTCCAGACCTGGAAGTACTTGACATCAGGGTAACGCTGGGCCACTTCAGCAGATAGTTGAGCAAAATCATCATAGTGTGTCGGGAAGGGTGCCCATGTGAGTTTATCCCAATCGGTTGTGCCTGCTTTGCCACCCTTCATCCAGTCTGGTGCACAGCACAGCGTAATAACTGGTTCTGCGCCCATCTCGCGGATGATGTTAATACGAGCATCAAGTGAACTCCAGTCATACTCGCCTGGTGCCGGATTAGGGTTAAGCGCTCCCCATCCCATGATGTGCTGATTCTGATATTGTGCTACGGATGCCAGAATAGATCTGGCTTGCATCACAGCTTCCGGTTGCCCATCAGCAACATTGAGCGTATGACGCGTATGTGTTGCGCCGAGCTTCATCTGGCTCGTGCCAATGGGAGTGGAATAGTCTACCATAATCATGACAGTATTGGCTTCTGTCGGGGTATCCATCGTCGTGGCCTGTGTGGCCTGGTTGGTGGGTGCAGCCGTTGCAACAACATCCACATAATCCAGATCAAAGCTATCTGTATCTGCGACAATCTGAAGGGTGTAGGTTCCTGCCTCAATCAGCACGGGATCGCTATACACATCGATCCAGAAGGTTCGTCCGTCAGTATTCATAATGTCCATCGAGCCCGCAATGTCGCGTTCATCCAGCAAAATGTGGAATTTTCTTCCATCACCAAGGGCCGCCGCACGTGCAACAAACGTGTACTCGCCGCTTGTTGCAAAAGTGACATCATAGGCCAGCCACTCTCCTGCATCCATCCATCCAATATTGTAGCAACCCTGTTTTTCGCCACACGATTGAATATCAACATGGCCATTACGGTAACTGTTGCCCATATTTCCAGGTGTCGTATCATAGTAGCCTACGCCATTTCCGCCTTCTCGATAGTCCTCTGCTTCAATACGTCCCGGCAGCATAATAGCATCAGCAGATATGTTGGTTTGGTGTTGCGAAGGTGTTGGTTCTTGTGTGAGAGGGATGTACATGGTTGTCATAGGGTCTTGATTTGGTATTGTCGATGGTGTCTGTTGGTTGGCAATGTGAAAAGTTACTTCGCTTGTATGGGTCTTCCCGTGTGCCGACCATGCTGTGATGTTTAAGGTATAGTCGCCATCTGGATATTGTGTTGTATCCCAACCAACAGGTTTATTTGCGTGGCTGCCAAAGAAAAAGTATGGAGCATTGTATTCAGAGCGGAAGATGCCTCGTGGTCCGGCCAGCATAAAGTCAACCTGCATGATATGGTCTTCCTCCACCAGTGCTTGAATGCTCACAACACCAGCGATCTCTTGCCCCCCCACCAGTTCGTTTGGAGCGGTGTCGATGGTTTCGCTGCTTAAGCCATGCTCGGTGTCGACAGCTCTGGATGCAGAGTTGCTTTGTTGGTGTGCCTTTATAGAGTGGGTAGCCATTGGTAGTGCACCAGCCAAAATGCTCACAGTCAGCAGTACAAGAAAAGGTTGTACAATCGGGTTGCGTGTTTCCACAGACAAGCTTCCTTTGTCACAAAAATAGTTGCTCCCGCTACTAGTAACAGTAGCATAGCAACAGCACAGTAAACTACCCAAGAATGCTCTATGTATGCTCATCGTGAGACTAGCTGATAATCAATGGTAGTCACTATCAATCATCGTAGAACGCCCGGCGTCATGTGTCAGATCCTTTTCCGATGTATGCCATGTACATTTGCCGGAAGGAAGGAGCAGCGTGCTGTACACTTAAATCAAGCGGTCACATATGGTTTTCCGACCGCGTTCTGGTGTTTAGGAGACAGCTATAAGCCGATAGCAACTACAAGATGACTTCCGCGTGTGGATCAAGTTGCTGTATACATAGCTGTTGATCAACGACGTGTCCGCGAGGGGATACCGTATAAGCGTCGTTTGTTGCCGATGGTACTGATTGAGACCCCAAAATGAGCCGCAATATCTTTGAGGGGAAGCTGTTCTTCCAGGTACAGTCGGCGTAAGGTGGGCTGAGGTAAGACGAGGGGTTGGAAGCGTGCTGTACGGAGGATCACCCCGCACTGTCGCAGATGGTTGGCAATGGTTGTGGGACAGCAGTCATAGGTATGGGCTAAATCTGTCGTTGTTTGACCAGACTCGTAGGCGATTCGTAGCGTATCACATGAAAGATTGAGGCGTCGTGGCATGGGAATCTCGCTTTGCTGATAAGGTTGTACGTAGGTTGTTGCAAGGTGAGGAGTTAGCACTTCTGTCTATAGAAGGCATGATCATCTAACTCGGTAGCAGAGGTGTATATTCTGCATCGAGAAGGCGCAAATGCGTGCCACGGCTGGATTATCCAGCGGTGATCGGTGTACCGGGCGCCTCACACCAAATCTAAAAATATCCTTTATCGGATAATGTAGTTAAAAGAGAAGCGCACCACAAGTGCGCCGTTTCTATAAGAATATAGAGATGTTAACACTATTTCGTGTAAATGTCAATCCTTATCAGTCGAAGTTGATGGATTGTCGGTCTCAGACCTGGTTTGGTACTTAAACCCAGCTTGTTCAGCAACCATCGTCAATACGCGTTGCATAGAACGATGCGGTCTATGGAGACCATTTTCCCATTCGCTGATCGTTTGTTGCCGTACCTCTAGTTCATCTGCCATCTGACGTTGTGTGCGTTGCATATACAGGCGTAACGCGCGGATCTGTTCGGCAGACCATTCCTTTTTTATCGGATAGACATGTGATTTCTGTTCTTGTTCGTGCATACCAACTCCTTGAACCGTTACCAGTCTTCCCTTGTGTATTGTAACACGAGATCGGATAGCTAGAGCTGTCTGTTTCTAACAATTTGGTGATGCTTCCTCACTATGACATTCTTGTCACGCCATCCTGAACAGATAGCTAACACAGGTGGTTGACAACTACGGTTCTCTATAGTATATATCGAATAACCACATCTACGCGCATAGCGAAGTCATGCCTTTTGTTTTACTACCAAGGTGCGTAGTAACGGGTAACGTAAGACCGCCGTTGGTCAGAACACGAATAATACCTAATGTTTTTCGTTCGGCGTACCAACTTAAGGTAACAGACTCGGCCAAGTGTCCGTATAGTTGTGTTGCTACCAAAGATAAGGTGGTCTCAATATTTTTTATGCAATGTTGCATTATATATGAGGGAAGGCCATTGCGATGACACAGGCAGTACCTATAGCTACTCGACCAAACCTGAAGGCTGCTCAACATGCTACGGATTATATGTCTGGTGATGAACCCAGTCGTATTTTGGTTGTCGAAGATAATCCTGAAATGGGGCAATCTCTGGCAGCACTGCTTGAAGAATTCGGTTATTCTGTCGAGCTTGTAACGAATGGTTACGCAGCGCTAGAGAGTGTATTTGCTCATCCACCAGATCTTGTTGTGCTTGATATTCAACTACCGGATATTGATGGGTACACCATCTGCACAAAGATTAAGCAAAATCCTCTCACCTGGCCTATTCCAGTCATTATGGTAACGGTTCGGCAAGAACCTAATGCCCGATTACGTGGTATCGAAGTTGAAGTTGATGAATACCTTTTGAAACCTGTCGAACCCCGTGAATTTGAAGCACGTGTGCGCGTATTGCTGCGTGCCAAAAGACGCAATGATCATCTTGAACATGCAGAGGATGTTATTTTTGCGCTTGCACGTGCCGTTGAAGCAAAAGACCCGTACACTGAAGGTCATCTCCGTCGCATGGAGGAGGTGGCGGTGGCTATTGGTATGCGTTTGGGCATACGCGGACAGCAGCTTGTTGCACTACGCTATGGTGCCATCCTCCATGATGTTGGTAAAGTGGGCATTGATGAGGCGATTATTCGCAAACGTGGGCCCCTTACCGATGAAGAGTATACCCAGATGAAACAACATACCATCATCGGTGAACAGATTGTCCGACCACTCCGCCTCTCGTCATTGGTTTCGCCTATCGTGCGTCATCACCACGAACGCTGGAATGGGCAAGGCTACCCGGACCAACTGGCTGGCGAAAATATACCGCTTGGTGCCCGCATTGTTGCGGTGGTAGATGCGTTTGATGCCATGACGACACAACGGCCCTATAACCGAGTACTTTCGATTGAAGAAGCCTCAAATCGCATATGTGCTGGAGCAGGTATCTATTGGGACCCACGACTCGTTGTCATATTCCTGGGATGGCTACAATCAGTAAAACAGGTAGCCAGTGGTCAGAAAATCCAACCAAGTCGCTTGATATTGCCATCTCTCTCCCAGAAAGTCCTGAGTAAGAAATAATATGGTAAAACAGAGCAACTCAGGACACAACAGTACTTTTTGATTGGCTCAATGCTTCATCGTAGCTGTGGATAAACCGTTCCACAAAGCGTGGTTGCTCACGCTGCGGGAGATGGCCACAATGTTTTAATACATGCACGGGTGAGCCAGTCAGATTGTCACGGAAGAAATTGTAAGATCCTTCGGGCAAAAACTGATCAGTGATGCCCCAGATAAGCGCTGTTGGAACTGGTATCTGACGCAAATCTTCAGGTCGCAGAAACTCATCCTCCTGTACCGCAGCCACAAACTCACGTACCACCTGACGTAGAAATATATCACGGAAACTAAATTGGCTCAGGTAGACCAATGGACGTGGGGAATGATCGAGCATGTGTCGCATCACACGCCGCACACTGCGTAGATCCCGGCAGCTGATGCTATCAAGAAAAGGCTGCCAGGACACGCGACCCTTGAGTGGTGCTCCACCGGGATTGAGTAGAATCAGGCCACGCATTAATTCTGGTATATCCCATGCTGCTTTGACCGCTAACCAGGCGCCCATCGAGTTCCCCACCACCAGTGTTGGTCGCCCGATGACTTCCTGTATAAAGCTTGTCAATAGCTCTTTTGTTTCATCGAGGTGCGTATATGTCTTGCCATCTGGTAGCCCTGACAATCCATAACCAGGCAGATCAATAGCATACACATCATACCACCTGGCTAATTGAGGAAAGATAAATGACCATGTCAGCGCACTGTCTGCCAAACCATGGACTAAGAAGAGTGGTTGCCGTGGAGACAACATATCTGATTCTGGATCATGCTGCCCCGCATAATAGTAATGTATATTCATGCCATTCAAACGAATATCACGTTGAACAGCACCATGGCGCAGAATTTTACGTCGTGCAAACCCATTCATGATAGGAACAGCCGCCCGCGAGAGCGGAGCCGAGACAGCCCATAACGCCTCTTCGCGATCCTGTCTCATTCTGATGCCTCCTTATAGACAACGTCCTTCGCGTTGACCTTGAAACGCCCCACACACGCAATAATATCACCATGTCCTGATACAGTGGACGCTGCTTGCTGTACGTTCATCTGCCAACCTGGTGGTACCGCATCAGGCGCAATTTCGGCCAGCGGAACCAGTACGAATGGTCTTTCTGCCATCCGTGGATGTGGAATGATTAAATCAACCATGTATATCGTCTGATCATCGTAGAGTAAGATATCCAAATCAACGATACGTGGACCATTTCGTGGTCCTTCAGCACGTCCAACCTTACACTCTATGTCTTTGAGTACGGCTAGTAGCACAACAGGATCAAGTCTTGTAACACCACATAAAACCATATTGAGAAAACGCGGTTGATCGCTGACATAAGCTGGCTCTGTTTCATAGACCGAGGATACTCCATCGACGTGTATATGTGGATGAAGCAACATAATCGCCGACGTCAGATGAGTCCATCGGTCTCCAATATTCGATCCCAGTGCGAGATAAACCGTCTTGTCGTTGGTAGACAAGCTAAAACCACCTGTGTATCTAGACAATATCTGATAGTACATTGTGTATAATACATTATACTTGAATTAGCGAAGATATTCACATTGTCTTGTACGGAGATTGTCACAAAATGACGCGTACTTTCTCGAATCTTGTGCTGCTGGCTATGCTTGTAGCCGCATGTGCAGGGCCCAATACCTCGGCTCCAGTTGCCGAACAAACCACCGAACCAACGTCCATTTCAACCGAACCTGCATTTACACTTGAACCAACCGACATGCCAGATCCAACGATTGTTGCAACAGATATCCCTGTCGCAACGGTCGTACCAACTGAGGTACCTGATCCCACAGCTGCCCCTACTCCAACAGAGATACTATTCGCCCTCTTTGACGGCATGCCACAGGGCCGCACCAATGAGGGTTTTGCCTTCCTCGGAAACCCCGACGCCCCTGTCACAGTAACCGATTACTCCGACTTCTTGTGACCGACCTGCCAACGCTACGTGTTAGCGGTCGAACCAGAGATTATTGAACGCTATGTCCGCGCTGGCCGGGTCAAACTTGTCTTTCGTGCCGTGCTCAATCACCAGGAACGCAGTGTACGTGCATCAGAAGCCGCCGCATGTGCTGCCCAACAAGATCAGTTTCGTCAAATGCATACACTGCTGTTTGAGGAACAAAATACGATCTGGAGCACGAGTAATGAAGGACTGCTTGATTTGATGTTGGGATTTGGCCAGCAACTCGAGGGACTGGATCAGGAGGTGTTTGCAACCTGTCTCGCGAATCGGGAGACCCTCGCAGCATTGCAGGCGAGTGATGCCGAACAACGCAGCCGAGGTATTACCCAACAGCCTATCTTCGAAATCGGCGAACAGCGCTTCATCGGTCTTCAAGCAATTGAAACCATGGCAGCAGCAATCGACGCTGAACTCACTCCATAGAATCCTCCTAACATATGTACTAGTGCAAAATCAAGGAACCGTTGCGGAAATGGCCAGATGATCTTCCTGCGGAC
>WYDT01000034.1 GCA_013122435.1 Chloroflexi bacterium AL-N1 | reverse complement strand
GAGGGGTGCAGGTGACAGCAGCGCATGGACGAGGGCTTCCCTGGCGGAACACGTGCAGTGGCTGTCGGTGACGAGCGGAAGCAGACCAGAAGTGGACCAGGAACGACCTTAAGAAGGCATAAGTAGCTAACCTCTGACACACATCTGTACGCCCTTGAGCCAGTGGCGTGCCTCGAGCCCTGTGGACCCACCCCGTCCCATCCCGAACCGGGTCGTGAAACGCAGGAGCGCCGAAGGTACTGGTGTAGATAGCACTGGGAGAGTAGGTCGGTGCGCCCACCATGCTAGCGCGGCGTGGAGCAGTGGCAGCTCGTCGGGCTCATAACCCGAAGGTCGGTGGTTCGAATCCACCCGCCGCTACCACGAAAAGCACCAAGTCAATTATCAGACTTGGTGCTTTTTTGTTCCCTTTAAAAAAGTTTATTCCGAACGTATATCTCTCAAATTACTACAATGTTGTGAATATAACCTTGTCCCCTTCTTTTCCTACCTTACATAAGCATATGGTGGTCTGGATAATTCATCAGACTTAAGAGTTAACTGAACTTGATATTGTATTGCTTTGCTGACCATATTGTTCTCATTTGTTCATGTTTGGCGTATTGTAATAGTGCTCATCCAATTCTATAGTTATGCGGTGTCAGAGAGTAGGGGGAAGAAACCAGAACTGCCAGATATCTTTTGTTTACTTCGTAAAAGGAGGGCTAGTTACTCATGGAAGGACTATTCACAGCCGAAAACCTCATCGCACTGTTGACATTGACTATGCTGGAGATCGTGCTTGGGGTAGATAATGTTATTTTCATTTCCATTTTAGCAGGTAAGCTTCCACAAGAACAACAAGCCCGTGCGCGGCAGGTTGGACTCGGTCTGGCACTTATTACACGTATTCTCTTATTGCTTTCGATTAGTTGGATTGCGAGTCTTACAACACCGCTCTTCCCTATTTTGGGTCGCGAAATTTCTGGTAGAGATCTTATTCTGTTAAGTGGTGGACTATTTCTTTTGGGGAAGGCTACCTTTGAAATCCACGAAAAACTTGAAGGTGAAGAGGGCCATGGTAATACCCGAATTGTGCCCTCCTTCGCCTCCGTCATTGCTCAGATTCTTGTGTTAGACGTGGTGTTTTCGCTCGACTCAGTCATCACTGCGGTTGGGATGGCCAACGAACTTTGGGTTATGATCACTGCCGTTGTTATTGCCATAATCATTATGTTATGGGCAGCGGGGAGTATTAGTGATTTTGTAAACCGTCATCCAACAGTCAAAATGCTTGCTCTGAGCTTTCTCCTGCTCATTGGCTTCTCACTGGTCGTTGAAGGAATACATGTCCATATTCCTAAAGGATATATCTATTTTGCGATGGGTTTTTCAGTGCTGGTTGAGATGTTAAATCTGCAACTACGCCGTAGAGCAAAACCCGTTGAGCTGCGGAAGGCTTACACAGAGTCACAAGACTCCAGTCACTAAATAGAGCTACTCAGGGCTGTCAGTTTATTATGCACTGATAGCCTTTGTCTGAATATCCTCAGCAATACACTCAGCACACTTCTCCCCACTAATCATTGCAGCGTTCAAGCTACTTGCCTCTGTTAACTCTCCAGCTATATACAAACCTGGCCGTATGGTGCGATTGTCCGGAAGGGTAGGATGTAGCCCCGGTGGTTGTTGGAACTGGGCAAATGGAATTCGATACAGGCGTAATGGCTGATACTGAGCTAATGCTGCCTGTGCCTTGCGATCGCTCTCAAACATGCGGTGCAGATCTGTAAGGGTTCGTCGGAACAGAGCAGTATCATCCAGTGCCGGATTACCAAGCACGGTTGTGCTGAGCAGATGTTTACCGTCTGGTGCGTATGTCGGGGCAACATTTGTAAGTAGTTGTGCGTTGTTGACAAACGCATCAGTTCTTGGATTCAGTACAATTTTCTTTCCCTGATAAACAGGTGCATCACCAGAGAAATACAGGGTCACTGTTTGTAATTCGTTCTGTGGCATAGGAAGATCGGTGAGACGTGCTGTTTCTGGGGCCGGGGTAGCCACGACAACGATATCTGTGCGAATAGCTTCTCCCTGTGTCAGCCGTACTCCCACAACTTGCTCATCTTCAACGATCAACGCCTCTGCTGCAGCGTTAAACCGTATGCGATTGTGTGCAAGCAATGGTTGGGCAAGTTGTTGACTGATTTGTCCCATCCCTCGTGCTGGCAGTGTTGTCGCTCCCTCACTCAGCATTTTGAAATCGAACTTAAAGCATTTTGCACTGGTCTGCAAACTGCGGTCAAGGAAGATACCACCATAGAATGGGCGAAAGAAGGTGTTAATAACATGCTCGCTAAAACCACGTTGCCGCAGATATGTAAGGGTTGAGGTGTCTTCTCCTTCAAGGATCTGGTCAATCGTGTGACTTCGTAGTTCAAGTACGAGTTGTAAGGTGCGAATTTTGTCGGTCGGCAAGGCGGCGTTCGAGAGACCTGCGTTCACAAGTGCATTGAGATTACGGTCTCGCAAAGGATCTGTTAATATGGTCTGTTTTCCCGTGGTTGCAATAATGGCACCAGGATCGAATGGATGGAGGTCAAGCAATGGCAGATCAAGTTGGCGTTGGGCAGCAGGATAAGCATCAAACAACACTTGAAAGCCGTGATCTAAAATATAACCGTCTACATAATCGGAGCGCACACGTCCTCCAACCCCATCAGATGCCTCTATTACCGATACATCAAAACCACGACGGTTAAGTTCACGTGCACACGTAAGTCCTGCCAGACCAGCGCCGATAATAACAACAGATGCACTCATAGCGTATCTCACATATATGTACAGAAGAATATTAAAAAAAACGAGCTGTTTTGAAGCGTAATGCTCCCTATCAGACGAAGACTGGTAAACAGCGTTCATTACTATTTACGCGTTTGACAAGCAACCCGATCTCGTGAAACATGACGCACACAATATACTTACAATAGTGAGGGAAATTTTATAGTGTCTGCACAATTCCCGGTTGCTGTACAACTGTACACACTACGTGATCTGGTCGAATCTGATTATGCTGGAACATTGCGTGCTGTGGCCGAGATAGGCTATGGTGCAGTTGAGTTGGTTATGCTTGGATCGTACAGTGCTGCCGAACTACGCACTGAGCTTGATACGCTGGGGTTGAAACCAATCGGAATGCATGTTTTGTTAGAGCGTTTGGAAACGGAACTTGATACGGTTATCGCCGATTTCAAAACGTTGGGTGTGTCATATGTCGTGTGTCCATATCTTGTAACAGAACGGCGTAGCAGTGCCGATGACTACCGCTATGTTGCTGATTCGCTCAATCGTATTGGTGAGAAATGTCGTGAAAGTGGCTTACAGTTCTGCTACCATAACCATGATTTTGAATTTCAGCGTTTTGATGGAAAAACAGGCTTTGAGATTTTGATTGAGCATACGGATGATACGCTGGTTCAATTCGAGCTTGATGTTTATTGGGTAACCCTTGCTGGTTATGATCCAATTGCTCTTATTCATCGGCTTGAGGGCCGTCTTCCGCTGGTGCATCTCAAAGATATGGCAAGTGATCCAACACGCACATTTGCTGAGGTCGGTCATGGGACTCTTGATTTTCCTGCCCTGCTCGCTGCGGGTGATGAAGTTGGTGTGGTTGGATACATCGTGGAACAGGATCAATGCACGCGACCACCACTGGAGAGTGTACAAATGAGTCTTGATTATCTGCATTCGATTGGACGAGAGTAAGCACATTACCAAACGTAGCCAACAATGACATCCATACTTGGTCTCGATATCGGTACAACGTCGGTCAAGGCGTGTTTCTATGATGATAACGGTAAGCTCATTGCTAGCGCCAACCGCCCGACACCAGTTACTAATCCGCGTCCGAGATGGGCTGAACACGATCCAGAGGCGCTTTGGTTAGGTGTTGTTGAGAGTATCCAGGATGCTTTGCAACACCTGCCACAGCCACACGCTATCGCGGGGGTAGCGGTGGCAAGTATGGGTGAGGCAGGGGTGCCGCTTGATAGAAATGGTCAGCCGATATTTCCGATCATCGCCTATTATGATATGCGTGCCGATGATTATGTTCAGCTATGGCAATCGCACATATCCTCAGCGCATATCCATGCAATCAGCGGACAGATCGTACGACCGCCCTTTGGGGTGATGAAACTGCTCTGGTTACGAGATCAGCATCCTGCGTTGTTTCAACGCATGCATTGTTGGCTTTCGGTCGGTGATTACATTTTGTATCGTTTAGCTGGTGTGTATGCGACCGACTACTCGTTGGCTTCACGCACAATGTTGCTCGATCAGCGGACTCGTCAGTGGTCTCAGGAATTGCTTGATATTGCAGAGATGTCACAACATCTTTTTCCTGAGGTACACCCGAGCGGTACCCAGGTTGGGGTTGTCTCACAAACCGCAGCAGCGCAGACCGGCCTGCCCGTGGGACTTCCCGTCATAACAGGTGGACACGATCATTTGTGTGGTGCGCTAGCAGTGCGTGTGACAGAGCCGGGACAGGCTTTGGTGTCGCTGGGGACAACGGCTGCATTTATTGCTCCAGATATTACGTTTCATGGCGGTGGCTCAACATTCCAATACAGTCTTTCAAACTATTGTCACGTAGCGAAGGATCGTTATATTGCTCAGGGTGGTCTGGGGGCTGCTGGTGGGGCGCTTGCCTGGCTTGCTGAATTATTGGGTAGTTCAGCCGAGTATGATGATCTTGAGATAGCTGCCAGCAGTTCGCCACCAGGTGCGCGTGGCCTGGTCTGGCTGCCTTATCTACGTGGTAGTGGGACGCCCCACCGCGACGCAACGGCCCGTGCCGCCCTGATTGGCTTGCGTGAGGCCCATACGACAGGTGATATCTGGCGGGCCAAGCTCGAAAGTCTGGCTTATTGGGCGCAGCACACCATTGAGGCGATTGAGCAGTCTACAGAACGCTCGATACAGCAATTGACTCTCATCGGTGGCGTAGCCAGGAGTCGGGTCTTTCCACAGATTCTGGCCGATGTTACCAACCGAGCAGTGTTGTTGCCGCACGTTGTTGAAGCTACTGCGCTTGGAGCAGCGCAATTGGCTGGGCAAGCAGTCGAGATTGCTATTACGCCACCAGTTGCAACTCAGTCGATAATTCCCCATCCACAAGCAGCGGCCTTGTATGCTTGCATCTACAATGATGTCTATCTCCCGCTCGTTGTCGCATTGCAACCGATCAATCGCACATTAGAAAAACTAGCCCATGAGTGAAATGCCTGAGCCTGACACCTATCGGCCTGCCATCGAAATCATCATAATTTGTGTTATGATATCATCTGTCACCAGTCAATCAATAGTCCTGTAGTTGCGCTCAATGGATTTGTACGAGTGTGCCTGCAACAATGTCTGTCTCTTGCTATGTCGCATCGTAATCGTACATTAGAAAAAGTAGCATATGAGTGAAATGTGTGAAGGTAATAACATAAGTAAGCATGTGTGTATCATCGGTGATGCTCATGGTCAACTACCCAAAATACAAACCCTGCTACGCGACGCACAACTTATTGATAGTACTGACAGGTGGGTTGGTAAATCGGCAAGCGTGTGGTTCCTGGGTGATTTCTGTGATCGCGGTCCCGATGGTATTGGAGTTATTGATCTGGTGATGCGATTGCAGCACGAAGCGAGTGCTGTTGGCGGGGCGGTTCATGCGTTGCTTGGCAACCATGATGTTTTGATACTGGCTGTACATCGGTTTAGCTCACGCCGTGGGAACGAGCCTGGTGGTGTTTTTATCAAAGATTGGCAGCGTAATGGTGGTATCCAGAGCGATCTGGATCGTTTGTCAACAGAGCATATACATTGGTTGAGCCACCTACCTGCTATGGCGCTGGTGCAGGAGCGTCTGTTGATCCATGCTGACTCAGATTTTTATATGCAGTTTGGTCAGTCAATTGATACCGTGAACGCCAATATGCAGTTCATCTTACACAACAGTGATGCCTCTCAGTGGAATTATCTGCTAGACCTATTTGCTGGTCGAAAGGTGTTTGATAGGCGCCATGCCGATGGCGCCGCACTGGCAACGCGCTTGCTCCGGACTTTTGGTGGCAGACAGATTATTCATGGACATACCCCTATCAATTATATGAACGGCATGGCGCCTGAACAAATCACTGAAGCATTTGTATATCAGGGCGGACGTTGTGTCAATGCCGATGGTGGTATGTATCTTGGTGGTCCTGGTTTTGTGTATCGCCTGGGATCGCTTGATCCAAAACTCTCGCTCTTACGTCGCCAATGAATAGACTTGACCCACTACCACCTTTCTTGATGCGTCTGCTCTGGCCGAGTTTGGTGGTGTTATTTTACAGTCTGCTGACTGTCTGGTTGCTCTGGCCTTTTCCGCTTATTGCCGGTGAAGTGATGCTGCATCGTGGCGATCCTGTCCATCAGCTATGGACGCTGCGGTGGACGCAGCATGCCTTGTTCAACGATCCGGCGAATCTGTTTGCAGCAAACGCCAACTATCCGTTTGATGCTGCACTCACGCTTAATCAACCGATGTATACCAATGCAGTCCTTACCGCGCCTATTCAGTGGTTTTTCAACAATCAGGCGTTAACGCACAATGCTGGAGTGTTGCTGAGTTTTGTGCTTGCAGGTACCTTCACGGCTTTACTTGTGCAGCAATTGACTGGTAATCGTTGGGCGGCACTGGCAGCCGGTATCCTCTATGCGTTTGCACCAGTACGCCAGGCGCATATTTTCCACCTCAACCTATTGAGTGGCTATTGGACTCCGCTGGTTCTATGGGGGCTACACCGACTCTGGCAGGTTTATGGACGACGGGAGTTGCAACTGGCACAGCACTCTTTTTTTTTCGCTCTTTTGCTTGGCCTGTTGATTAGTGTGGCGTACGCCGCACAGGTGCTCTCCGAGTTTTATCATGCGATCTATCTTGCGTTGGCGATTGCGCTGTTTTTGCTGTGGCATCTGATCGTTCATCGCTGGGGGCTTTCGTGGCAGGGTACTGTCACATTGATCGCCAGTGGTGCATTCGGGGTTGCACTCACGCTGCCGATCCTGTTGCCGACGGTGCAGGCGTGGGAGATGCTTGATCTCGAACGTTCTATCGCGGAACATGATCGTCATGGTGCTCGTCTCGAAAATTATCTGGTCACGGATCGAAAAAAGCGCGTTGAGTATGGTCTGTGGCGCTTTAATCACCGGTCGGCGACATCAGGATCTGCTGAGCACTCATTGTTTCCAGGAGCATTAGCGGTACCGTTGGCGGTGTTGGGGGTTGTTTCAGTACGGCGCTGGCGCAACACTGATGCCTTGCTCTATGTAGTGATGGCGCTCATTGCATTCTGGCTTTCGCTTGGCCCTACGATTCGGGTTGGTGAAGGCCCTGAAGGTATTCCATCACCCTTGTATGTCTGGATCTACGAGCATCTGCCTGGATTTAGTGGAACACGGGTGCCTTCACGTTTTGCGATGTTGGTACAGCTTGCGTTGGCGGTACTGGCTGGCTATGGGATTGCTTATCTGTGTGCCAAACTGTCAGGACGCTGGTCAAAATGGTCTCCCATGCTGGGTAGTGTGATTCTCTTACTACTGGCGCTCGACTTCTGGGGACCAGGGATACGTGGGACTCAGGGGTTAGTTGGCGAACCGCTACCAGAGATTTACACCGAGTTAGCGGCACAGCCACCGGGTGCCATCCTCGAATATCCGGTGATGAACGCGAATGAGATGTTGCCCCACCGCTATGAGTATTTCTCGACATTTCACTGGCGGCCACTGGTCAACAGCGGCAGTGGTATTTTGCCACAGGCTTACATTGAGTTGCGCGACATTCTGAACACCTTCCCAGAGCAACGTGCGGTGAGGCTCCTGCAGGAACTCGATGTGCGGTATGTGGTGGTACACCGCTACCAGATGAGTGGATGGGAAGCGTGGTGGTCGCTCGTTCAGGTTACGCCGGGTGTGCAGGTAGTTGCCCAAAGCGATGATATGGGTGATGTGTTGCTGGCCATTGAGCCGCGCGACGATGAGCCTGCACTGACACTCGAACGTTGGACAACAACGGATGGGGAACAAAAAGTACTGTTTGAGGCATTATCCCCGTTTATCATTGATCGTGATCGTTTTTATGCACGCTGGCACACACAGTCAGTATTACTCGCATATCGTGATGGTCGTACTGAACAGACTGAGGTTTATCTGCCCACATACTTAACTGGTGGCGTGCTGGTTGTTGATTGGCCGGATCTACACAAGGATGTCGTAGCAGTGCAATTACCTACGTCTCACGGGGTGCGACGTGTGCCATTGGATGCACCACCTACTCCAACACAAACCGTAGAGGGACCACAAATGCTTGGTCGATCACTCCCCTCGTCGATTGCTGTCGGTGAAATGTTGCCGTGTCGACTCTATGGTAAAGGCCCTATCGATAGTGCAGGGTTGGTGCTCTCCCTCAACCTGGTGGATGCCAATGGCCTAGTTCAGGCCAAAGAAGATCGGTTTTTTGATGAGGGCTTTGCAGCGCCTGAACACTGGCCTGCGACGGGTGCTGAACCAGTGCCTTGCATGTTTGCTATTCCTGTTGACATACCTGCTGGTATCTATACGTTTGAAGTAGGACTCTATAATCCGACCGGCAATGAGTTTATCTCTTTTGCTGATCCAGATGGACAGATTGACTATTATTGGAAGCGAGCGATAACGGTTACGCCATAAGGTGCTTACTCGATATTGACCTTTACAGGTGTTTGTACTCCGTTGAGAAAGAAAGTCACGAGTGTATCGACAACTCGATTGATATCTGGTGGGTTTGTGTCGTCTAAAAGCATAAATTTGCAGGCACTCGTCAATGAATAAAATGCGTGGGCGAGTGTTGTGATATCAAGGGAAGGATCGATTTCACCCATATCCATACCTTCTTGAATGAGCGCTGTGACGGCAGCATCAAGCCGTATGAGTGCTTCCATTGCTTGGGAATGGTTACGTATCAAATGAAATAGTTCTGGCATAATTGGGCGAAGTGTAAGTGTCTGTTGATGGATCTGTTTTTGGACAATAGTCCGTAGTAACAATGACAAACGTTGCAGGGGTGTCTGAGTGATATGTTCAGATTCGATCATGGTTGTCAAAGCCTGAATTTCACGTGTAAACGTTGTGGCGATAAGTTCGTCCTTGGTCGCAAAATAACTATAAAGGGTTGGTTTTGAAATACCAACGTGCATAGCGAGATCGTCCATTGACATGGATGCGTACCCTTTTTGGGACAGTAATTCATGGGCGGCGCTTAAGATTTCGTCACGGAGGATTTGTTGTCGTCTCTGGCGAAGTGAGTTCATCTTTGAACCAACCTTACTTTGCTACATGGTTCGTGGTGATGGTTAGCATGCAGATGAGAGAGATATTGTGAGAATAATCTACACATCAATTACTACCATGTCAATTTCCAAAATACATACAGATTATACAACGAAATATACACCACCCCGTGAAAAAACAAAATCAGTCAAAAGGACTACTTGCGAGTAAAGTAACCTTACTGTATAGTAGCGTTACAATATCATAATGAGCAACGATTGTCTTGTAACCAAACGCATCTGGTTGACACAGGCACAACGGAAAGACAGGTTTGTGAATGACACAACCCAAACAACGACCTAAACTCAATGGCATTTCTATCTCTGATGTATCCATTAAACAACCTGTTTTTATCACGATGATAATGCTTACCATCGTTGTTTTCGGTATACTGGCATACAGTCGTTTGCCGGTGAACCTCCTCCCTGATATTTCGGTTCCTGTCGTTGTGGTTTCGGTACCGTATCCTGGTGCAGGACCGGAAAGTGTGGCTGAACAGGTCGCACGACCGATTGAGGAAAATCTCAATACGCTTAACGGCATAAGTGGTATTACATCAAACTCGAATGAGGGTATTACTCAGATTATCCTTGAGTTTGAGACCGATATTGATGTGGATCAAGCCGAACAGGACGTTCGCGAACAGGTCAATGCGGTCTTGCCACAGTTGCCAAGCGATGTTCTTGATCCACTCTTTTTTACGTTTGACCCGAATGATGCCGCTATTGTCAGCCTTGCGGTCACCGATAATGGTGGGAATTCACCGCTTGAGCTACGACGGATTCTCGATGATGATGTCGTTCCACAGCTTCAACGTATTCAGGGAGTTGGTGCCGTAGATGTTAATGGTGGGGATGTTCGCCAGATCAATGTGCAGATGGATTTGGCGAAACTCCAGGCGTGGCAAGTGCTCCCCGCGCAAATCACGCAGGCTATTCGAACTGCGAACACAAATCTAGGGCTGGGGAGTATTACTGAGCAAGATCGAGATATTAGTTTACGTGCTCCCAGTTTGCTTCAGACACCTGAAGATATCGCTTTTGTGCAAATTACCAACACCCCCTATCGTGTCGGTGATCTGGCCACCATTGAAGATGGCGTGGCTGAAGTCGATAGCTACTCGCGACTTAATGGCCAGGACGCCATTACGATTGATATTCGTAAACAATCTGGTAGCAATACTGTTGCAGTAGCGGAAGAAGTCAAAAGCGAACTTGAGCGCATTTTTGCGGAACAGCCTGATCTGAGCTATGTTATTCCGCTTGATCAATCAGAAGCTGTCGAAGAATCAACCCGTAGCGCGATTGAAGAGCTTCTGGTGGCTTCGGCTGCCGCGCTTATTATTGTGTGGCTGTTTTTCCGCAATCTCCGCAATACGATTGTCACCTTGGCTGGTTTGCCTATTATCCTCATTGGAACTTTTGCCGCAATCAGTCTGTTTGGATTGACCATCAATCTGATTACCTTGCTCGCGCTCTCATTGTGTGTCGGGTTGGTTATTGATGATGCGATTGTGGTACGTGAAAATATTTTTCGCCGCCTTGAGCGTGGTGAACCGCCCATGCTTGCAGCGAGTCGTGGTACGGCGGAGGTGGCACTCCCCGTACTGGCGATGACCCTGACGATCATTGCGGTATTTGTGCCGGTTGCGTTTACATCAGGTGTAACTGGTGTGATCTTTTTCTCGTTTGGTGTGACCGTGGCGTGTGCGATGGTTATTTCATTATTTGAAGCATTTACGCTGGCTCCCATGTTGTCGGCGTACCTGACCAAACGTGATCAACGCCATGCCCAGGCTCAAGACAATGGCTCAACGCAGCCGGAGCCTGTTGACAGCGACGATGATTTACCCGATGAAGCACGTGAGAAACTGGGGGCTCTCGCACGTTTTTACGGTAATTTGCTCCATTGGAGTTTGCGACGTAGACTGAATCGGCTGCTCATCGTCTCTGGGGCTGTGGTAGTGCTTATTCTCAGTGGTGTTATCGCAAGTGTTGGTTTGCAGTTCTCTTTCTTCCCAGCAGAGGATGCGGGGGAATTTAATATTGGATTTGAAGCAGCGCCAGGCACACCCCTTGAACTTACTGACGATTTGGCCCGACAGGCAGAAGAAATCATTTTGCAAGATCCGGCAGTTGAACTTGTGCAAACCAGTGTAGGTGGTGGGGGGCAGTCAGAACGTGGGCAGTTATTTGTGAGTTTGCGTGAAGGAGAGCTTACGCCTCCGGTGCAGGAACGTTTGCGTGAGCAACTCTCATTTTTACCACTCCTTGTACTTGGTCAATCCAATTTTGCAGGCAGTGGTACCGGTGTAGAAAGTCGTCAGTTAGTATTGAGTGTGCAGACAACCCGCCCCATAGAAGAGCTAATCCCCGTGCTTCAGGAACTGCAGGGTAGTGCTGAGGCTATTCCTGGATTGGTAGATATTGATACCACCTATAAACCTGGACGACCCGAATTGCAGTTTCAGGCTGATCCCACCCGCATTGGTGATCTTGGCCTTACCAACGATGATCTTGCTTCTTCAGTGCGTGCACTCATTGAAGGTGATCAAGCAACTGTTTTACGTCAAGATGGCGAAGATATCGATATTGTGGTGCGTTTGCAGCCGGGGGATCGTGCTGGTGTTAGCGATGTACAGAGTATTAGCGTGCCAACTGCATCAGGTAACGTACCATTGAGCACCCTTGGTACGATTGAGCTTGCTTCCAGCCCAACCACTGTTCGCCGAGCTGATTTGCTTGAAGAGGTGCTTATTGGTGCGAATGTAGAAGGGCGCAATGTAGCCGAAGTTCAGGCTGAGATTGCCGCCGGTATCGATGCACTCGATCTGCCAAGCGATGTGACGGTGAGTTTTGCAGGCGACACTGAACAACTCAACGAAGGTTTTGGCACCTTGTTCATCGCTATGGGTTTGTCAGTGCTCTTTGTGTATATGGTATTGGCTTCGCAATTTGGTTCATTCCTCCAACCATTTCTGATCATGCTGGCCATGCCATTTAGCTTTATCGGCGCTTTCCTGGCCCTGGTCATCACTGGCATTGCGCTGGATATCACTGGCATGATCGGTCTGATTATGTTGCTTGGTCTGGTGGTGAAAAATTCGATCCTCCTCGTTGAGTTTACCAATCGGTTGCGAGAATCGGGGCTTGAAAAACATGCCGCGATTGAATTAGCTGGAGCGATTCGGCTACGTCCTATTTTAATGACTACGCTTTCTCTGGTGGCAGGTGCCATACCCATCGCTATTGGTCTTGGTGAAGGAAGCGAATTTCGGCAAGGGCTCTCGGTCGTGTTGATTGGTGGATTAATGACATCGATGCTCATGACTCTTTTAGTAGTGCCGGTAGCATACAGTTTACTGGAATCGATCA
Source organism: Chloroflexi bacterium AL-N1 (assembly GCA_013122435.1). Taxonomy (GTDB): domain Bacteria; phylum Chloroflexota; class Chloroflexia; order Chloroflexales; family Roseiflexaceae; genus AL-N1. Next base: position 63,173 of record WYDT01000034.1, on the reverse strand, counting down.
TTCAACGTGTTTCACGTCTCTTCCGGCGTGCACCTCAGCCAACACTCGCTATGGCAGGTGCCAATACGGAGGCTAGTCAATCTGTGCTGGTATCAGACGCACCCAATAGTAATGGCAATGCGACCAGACAGGATATATCAACCAACGGAAGTAATGGTGAAGTAGTACCGTCTGATTCATCGATCACGCCAGCGGATAATCAATCATCGTAATAGATTTAGCGATATTTTTCAGCTAGAGGATGAAATGAACCCATCACGACTCTTTAGCAGTGTTCTTATTGGTCTCATCATAATCAGTTTAGTCGCATGTAATGCAGCAGCGGAACCACAGGCTCAGACACCACCGCAACCACGTCCGACACGTGAAGCCCCAATTGCTGAACCGGACATCGAACCTTCGGCTGATTTCTCGTTGGGTGTAAGCGGTATTGGTGAAGTAAAAGCCGCACGTGATGCATCGCTGGTCTTCAGTGTGGTTGGGACAGTGAACGAGGTTTTGGTCGAAGAAGGTGATCGTGTTGAGCAAGATCAAGTATTGGCAGTGCTTGATTTACGTATTTTTGAGCAACAAATACAACAGGCACAGGCATCAATAAAAAGTGCCCAGGCACAAAGAAATGCACTGTTTGAGTCACCGCGTTCTGCAGAAGTTGTAGCTGCTCAAGCACAAATTGCACAGGCTCAAGCATCTCTTGCACGTGTCCAGGCCGGAGCTGAAGAAGAAGATCTGCGGTCGGCCCAATCGGCTGTTACTGCTGCTGAGGTACAGTTACAATCAACACGTGATCAATTATCACTTGCGAAAACGAACGCCGAGGCACAGGTAGTACAGGCCTCCGAGTCGTTAGTACAGGCCCAGGCAGCCTATGCTGTGGCTAAGAGCAATTGGGAATTTGTCCAGGATACTGGTCAAAACCCACAACAACCAGTGCTTGGTGTTGATCCTCAGGGCAACGAGATCGAGAACGACGTGGTGAATGCCCAACGTGAGTCGATTTATGCTCAATTTGTCCAGGCCGAGGCGTCCTTACGTCAGGCGGAGGAAGCTGTCGATCAGGCAATAATTGCGGCAGAAGAAGCGCGTAAAGCTGAGCTTGTGGGTATCGAAGGCGCCGAACAACAGGTGGTGCAGTCTCAGGCCCAACTCGATAAGCTGCTGGGTGGAGCTGAACCTGATGAGATAGCAGGAGCACAGTCAGCTTTGGCGCAGGCTGTGGCTGGACGAGACCGACTGAATCCGAATCCAGACCAATCGCAGATTGAGCTGGCTGATGCAGGGATTGTTCAGGCTGAGGCATCGTTGCGTTTAGCAGAGATTAATCTTGAGGAGGCTGAGTTGCGGGCGCCTTTCGATGGCATTGTGTCCGAAGTCAACATTGATCCCGGTGATCCGAGTTCGGTTGCAACCGGTGCAGCTATTGCCGTTGTCGATGTGGAAAAACTGCATGTCGATGTACAGATCAGTGATGTTGATATTGCTAACGTGATTGAAGGGCAGATCGCCGAAGTACGTGCTGAAGCAGTCGATGAGGTTTTCCCTGGTGAAGTGAGTTATATCGCACCGACGGCGTCAGTTCAGGGTAATATTCGCACGTATTTGGTACGTATAGCGCTTGATGAACAAGCAGGGTTGCGTCCCGGCATGAGTGTACGCGTAGTATTGTTAACAGATTAGCTTTATCGATATAGATAGTTGTGTGGTGATAGAGTGGACGGTTGTTAGCAGCCGTTCACTTTATGATTTTATGCGGATCATTGTATGTAGTGGAGAAAGATGTGATGGTGATGGATACAATATGCTACTAATCAGAGGGAAACATTTTTTGCCAGAAGTCACGAAAATAAAATACAAGTGAGCCAGAAAACGGCACCATTGCAACATAGAGCGCCGGGCGACCGCTCCGTTCTCCATCGGCAATGTAGAGCAGCATCGCAATGGTGAGCGCAACAGTGGTAGCTTTGCCCGAGACGTGGGCGGTCGTGATTTCAGAATGGCGTTGGTAGACCAGCATTCCACCGAGTAAAATGGCCAGATCGCGTCCGACGAGCGACGCAGTGGCCCACCAAGGAAAACGACGTGTTTGTGAAAGCGTTATTGCGGTGGTATCGATCAAGAGTTTATCGGCAATGGGGTCGAGTATTTTGCCTAATGGTGAAACCTCATGGCGGTGTCGTGCTACGGGGCCGTCGAGTGCATCGGTGAGCATGGCGATGCCAAGGGTTATCAACGCTCGCTGCCCGTTACCTTGATGCATGGCTTGCATAGCATAAGGAAGCATCAGGACACGGGCCATCGTCAGTAAATTAGAAGGATACACAAATTCACGCGGATGAAAGCCATGGTGAGATGGTGCAGACAATGCTGGCACTCCTTCCTGTATATTCTATCTTATACCTTTCACATTGAATGTATGTGCTCACAGGTCCGGTAGATCTCCTCTATTATAAATGAAAAGCGGAGTACTTGGACTCTGCTTACATATGTGATGCTGTTGGTAAACTTATGAGGAGGAGGGATCATACCCGGGCAGGTCGGGTGTGTAGGTGCTAGTCATGCCTTGTTGTGTGATAATTTGACCAAGGATGGGTCCCATAATGCAATATTGAGTCACAAAGGCCACGAAGCATATCCCGATAATACAGGCTATTAAGCCGAAAGGAATAATCAAAGACGACACAAAATAAACGAGTAATAAGATCAGCCAGGGCCCTGGCTTGCTATGAACAGTTGAGATAACTTCACCTACCTTTAATGCTTCCCTCAAGGTGTAATTAAACATAATGTAACAAGCATAGGCAGCATAGACAAACAACCATGTGATATACACACCAATGGTAAGCAGAGGAAAAAGTACACAGTTCCATATGAGAGCAAAGGCTTCCGCTGCCTCTTCGCCTCCATCCGCACCAGCAAATGCTCCCAGCACGCAACTGAAGAGAATCGCAATAATGATGAGGGGGAGTGCATACACCGACTAATCACAAAGCCATGAAACCCAAGCATAAAGGTATCGCCAAAATCTTCGCCCCATTCAGGCAGTGGGCGTGGATTGCCATAGGCCACATTGCGTGCCGTTTTGATCATGTACCCGATTGCCGCAAAATTGAGAATAGGAATAGCAGCAATGAGTCCACCTAAAAGCACTTTTGAAATCCAGCGTTCATCTTCGAATACGTAGCTGATCGCTTTGCCAATATTCATCACGACGGTCCCTTCTGGAAGTACGTTGTAGTTGTTTGGTAAGCAAGACGGTATATGTGTGAAAGATGTAGAGATATAGCGACATATACCGTCTAATCAGGGCCGTAATTTCCTGGCTATAGTATAGAAATGTACCACGACTAAATGGGCTAAAATAGTAGACAATGCTTATACATCTTCTTGTCTGTTTTATCAATTGCTTTTTGGTAGGGTTTACATTGAATATAGGTGCTCACAGGATAGTTAGCTATTCACTCCTGTAAGCAAGGGTTGATGCGCTTATTGATAGCCGGAGGATGGATCATACCCGGGCATGTCGGGTACATAAGTGCTGCTACCACTTTGTTGGGCGACGGTCTGGCCAAGGGCGTGTCCCATAACACAGTAAGCATAAAATGCTGTAAATATCACCCCCATAAAACATGCAATCAGGCCTAAACTCGCGACGATACTAGCAAGGAGGACAACGAGAAAAAGCATAACCCATGGTTTTGAGTTACTTCGTACGGCTGAGATAACTTCACCTATTTTCAGTGCTTCGTTTAAACTATCAGTTATGACATATCGTGCTAGAGCAGCATATGACACGAGTGCCGAGGCAAAGGCGACCATCAGAAAAATTGGTACCAAACAGAGTGCCAATAATCCCGTTTCTTCCCAGGTCTCTCCCCCTGCCAACGGAATGCCTACGATGCAGCTAAACACTACTATAAGAAGAATGTAGGGTATAAAGTAAACGAAGTTGATAACCAATGCATAGAGACCACGCATAAACGTGTCACCAAAATCTTCGCCCCATTCGGGCAGTGGGTGTGGATTGCCATAGGCAACATTGTGTGCTGTTTTTAACATATACCCGAATGTTGCAATGTTGAGAATTGGCACTAACGTGATGAGGCCACCCAGGAGCACTTTCGTAACCCAGCGTTCGTCCTCGAATACGTAGCTAAACGCTTTGCCAATGTTCATCGAGATGGCCCTTTCTGGAAGTATGTTGTAGCTGTTTGGCAAGAAAGACTATCCAGGTGTGAGCCGAAGATAGTCTGTGTCCGCTTGTTCTTTAAGCGAACACCGCTCAAACTCTTGCCTGTTTGTTTTATTGATTACTTTTTGGTCATGTCCCAGCGAATATATCGGCTCACAGGTTCGGTAGATGAAAAGCGGAGCATCCCGGCCCCGCTTGAAAATAATTGAATATATGAGCGTTATCTTTATTAATAAGCTGGTGGTGGGTCGTAGTTTGGTGTATCAGGTGCGTAGGTGCTAGTCATGCCTTGTTGAGCGATAATCTGACCGAGTACATGCCCTATCATGCATTGTCCAATAAAAGCTGTGAAAATAACACCGATAAAACAGGCAATCATACCAAGGCTAGCAATGATCGACGAAAGAAAATAAACGAGTAACAGCATGAGCCATGGTTGGGGCTTGCTACGAATCGTGGCAATAACTTCGCCAAACTTTAATGCCTCACCCAGGGAATAATTGGATGTAATGTAGCGAGCGTAAGCAGCATAGACCAATAGCCAGGTTCCGATGCCTCCAATGATAGCTATGGGATAAAGTAGACAATTCAATATTAGAATAGCAAAACCTGCTGCTTCTTCGCTCCCACCTGCGCCAGCAATAGCACCAAAAACACAAGTTAGAAGAGTAATAATAATAATCAGAGGGAGTGCGTATACAAGACCTATAATGAGAGCATAGAGACCACGTATAAAGGTATCGCCAAAATCCTCTCCCCATTCGGGCAGTGGTTGGGGATTATTGTAGGCCACATTCCGGGCGATTTTCAACGTGTACCCGATTGCCGCAAAATTGAGGATTGGTATAGGAAGGATAAGCCCGCCCAAAAGCACTTTGGTAACCCAGCGTTCGTCGTCGAATACATAGCTGATCGCTTTGCCGATGTTCATCGAGATGGTCCTTTCTGGAAGTATGTTGTAGCTGTTTGGCAAGAAAGACTATCTGTATATACGTAAGAGGTTTGATTTGTGTTACACGTTATGTGATAACCTGCTGTGCACAATCAACACTATGATTTGTTGGCCGTCGCATAGAGTTGTACTACGACTAGATGGGCATAAAAGAGCGTGCTTAAACTGAGCCACAAGATGAGCAACCCGACTATCCATAAGCCGGGAAAAGAAGATTGTAGGATAAACCACAGTAGAATTGGGAGATAGATAGGAAGCGATTGAAGGCGTGCTCTGAAATACATGTTGCGTGTTCCTGGGCCTAATGCCTCATGCAGTGGGCGCATGCTCATTGCATCTTCTACGCGACCTTCTGTTAGAAAAATAAGCCGACCAATTGGTCTGATGCTTAGGGTGAAGAGCATTAGCTCCAGGGCGACAATGATGCCAGTCGTAATCAGCACAACCCAATCTGTTACTGCTGGGTTGCTGCTCATTGTGCTGATGGCTAGTGCACAACACGCGAAAAGGGCCATGATAAGAAGGGGAAAACCAAAGAATACCAGATCGAGCAACTGGGTAAAAACCCCAATAATGTAGCGTGTGCCCCAATCGTTCCAGGGTGGTAAGGGATACGAAAACCCTTTCAGTGCGTTATCGAGACTAACCGTGACAGTCCCAACTGACCAGGGTATACCAACGCCAGTGAGTGCAGGTGCACCACCAATGCCTACCTTCTGCCACCAGTGCGGATCACGATGGATATTCAAGAGCGCTTCGCGTAATGTCATGGAATGTAGTAGATTGCGAGTCGATCAACCTTTAGGATGAACCTCTAGAATATATTTTCGTAGACTGTCGAGTGCCAGTGTACCAATAAATTCCCAGCCTTCGGCAAGTGAAAGATCAAACCGTTGGGTCCATACACGAACGTTGTCGCCATGAACAACTGCTACCGCAACCGTAGTAAAGCCATCTGCTCCTGAAGATGTGGCTATTTGCACACCTAAACCGATAGCGGCGTTGTAACGCTCCCGTACGTTAGTGGCACAAACTTGTGCAGCTTCTTGTACTGTATTGTCGTCAAGTGAAATGGTAGGAGTATGTATCTCAATACAATGCAGCGGTGTTGAGTTATCTACTGTGGCCAGCGTGCGATAAACAGGAGCACGGTTTGTGCCTTCGTGAAGTGCAAGCGTTAGATTGTGTTCTTGTAACAGGTGTAATACGGTCTGATTAATTTGTTCTTCACCCACGAGGCTGTCGCCAAGTCGTTCGCGGATCGTGGCCTCGACCTGGTCAATCATGGCCTCGGCAGCTTCCCGGCTAGTGGCTTTCGCACCAATACGTAGCTCATAGCGTGCCTGTTTTGCAGAAATACCAACAGTTGGGTTGTGTTGTGCCATCAGGTCGGCGATTATCTCGCCAATAACGCTTTCGCCACGCCCGGCTGCGTGTAACGTGCGAACCAGAATAACACTGGTCTCGCCACGCTCATTACGCAGATAGGGTGCAATCGCGTGTTCCCACAGATAACGCATCTCACGTGGTACGCCAGGCAGAACGACCACCGTGCCACGTGTATCTTCAACGATAAACGAGGGAGCCGTCCCTTTGGGATTCTCAACGATACGTGCTCCCTGTGGGGCATAGGCCTGCCGACGATTGGTGTCGCTCATAGTACGACCAAATGCGCGAAAGCGTGCCTCAATTTGATCAAGAAGATATTGATGAAATTCGAGAGACCGTCCAAACGCACGGGCCACCGCTTCGCGGGTCACATCATCGACTGTGGGGCCAAGGCCACCAGTGCAAATTACGAGATCTGCACGATCAAGCACTTCGGCAATAGCTGTCGCAATCCGCTCTTCGTTGTCACCGACCACTGATTTACGAAAAACATTAATTCCATAGGCGGTCAGTTGCTGTGCCAGGTAGGCGCTATTGGTGTCAATCGTTTCGCCGAGCAATAACTCGGAGCCGATAGCAATAATCTCAGCATTCATGGAGTATCCGGTTTTGGTAGTTGATATTCGGGTGACGTGTCAGCGATGGTTGGTGGTGTGTCTTTGTGTGCGAGACGATTGCGAAAGTCGGACCACATTTGGCTTTCCTGTGCAGCACTGGCGCGACGCCCTGCTTCCAGAGCATCACGAATGGTTGCGTTCACACGTTCATTGAGTGTACCACTGGAACGTTGTGTGGTTAATACAACTGTTGCGACACCGATGGTGGCACCAATTGCAAAACCAATTAAGAACGGTTTCATCACACCTCCCAATAACTGAACAATATCTATATTAACCTTTAACAATAAAAATGACGACGAGTATGCAATGGCGACTCACGTTGCATACACAACATCCAGAGTCGCCATTCTCAATTATGTATTGTATCAGATGCGTGCTGCAATATCCGCTTGGGCCCGTGCAACAAAATTATCAATGGTAAGTGTCCCTAGATCTTCGCCTGATCGGAGCCGCACAGCAACCACGCCAGCCTCCTGCTCTCGATTGCCGATTATAAGCATATAAGGCACTTTTTGCAACTGCGCTTCACGGATTTTGGCTTGCATACGATCCTTACTGGCATTCAGTTCCACACGCATGCCAAGCGCTTTTAATCGTTCAGCGACTTCGCGGCCATATTGTCCCTGTTTCTCATCGGAAATAGGAATAATGACAGCCTGTACTGGTGCCAACCAGACTGGAAAGGCCCCACCATAGTGCTCAATCAAGATACCAAAGAAGCGTTCCATACTGCCAAGCAACGCACGATGAACCATATACGGACGGTATGGTTGTCCATCCTCGGCAATATATTCCATGTCAAAACGCTCTGGCAAATTAAAATCAAATTGAATAGTGCTCAATTGCCACTCACGCCCTAAAGCATCTTTCACTTTCAAATCAATCTTTGGTCCGTAAAATGCCCCTCCACCTTCATCTATCTGATAAGGTAAGTCGTGTTCTTCAATGGCACGCTGCAACGCGACCGTGGCCTTTTCCCAATCAGATGGCTCACCGACACGTTTTTCAGGAATTGTCGAAAGATAGGCCGTAAAGTCCGACAATCCGAAAGAACGCAAGATATAGAGTGAGAAGTCTAGTGCACGACTAATCTCATCATCAATCTGGTCTGGTCGACAGAAGATATGTGCATCATCCTGTGTAAAACCGCGAACCCGCGTAAGCCCATGCAATACGCCGCTGCGCTCAAAACGATAGACGGTGCCATTTTCGGCAAACCGTAGGGGCAAATCACGATAAGAATGCAAGTGGGTCTTGTAAATTTCAATATGAAACGGACAATTCATCGGTTTAGCATAATACGTATCTCCCTCAATTTCCATTGCAGCAAACATATTCTCTTTATAGAAATCGAGATGTCCAGAGGTTTCCCAAAGATGTGCACGACCTACGTGTGGTGAGTAGACCCATTCATACCCATTCTTGAGATGCTCCGTGCGGGCAAATTCTTCAACAATACCACGAATCATTGCTCCCTTAGGATGCCACAGAATGAGCCCACCGCCAACGTTCTCTGAGATACTAAAAAGGTCAAGTTCCTTGCCAAGCCGACGATGATCGCGTTTCTTGGCCTCTTCGAGTCGCCAAAGATACTGCTGGAGTTCATCTTTGCTGTTCCAGGCCGTGCCGTAAATGCGCTGGAGTTGTGGGCGTTTCTCGTCGCCACGCCAGTATGCACCGGCGATGCTCATTAGTTTGAAGCCCTTTGCTGGTATTTCGCCTGTATGCTCAAGGTGTGGACCGCGACACAGGTCTTCAAACGTGTCATGCTTGTACGTCGATATCACCGTATTGTCAGAACCAGCCCCGCCGTACTCATCCTGACCTGTGGCAAGCCCATCGATCAGCTCTCGTTTGTATGGTTGGTCTTGAAAAAGCTCACGTGCTTCATCAGCACTTACCACACGATAGACAAATGGATGTTTGCCTTTGATAATCTTACGCATACGCTGTTCGATCTCTTCCAGATCTTCTGGCGTAAGCGAGCGTGACAAATCAAAGTCGTAGTAAAATCCGTCCTCAATGGGTGGCCCAATGGCAACTTTGCCATCTGGGAATATCTCTAGTACTGCCTGGGCCATCACGTGTGCAGCAGAGTGCCGCAAACGGTAGTATGGATCATTTTCTGGTGATACTGGCATATGTGCCTCCCTCTATGTTTATAATCAGAACTGCAAATAATCTATCCATCTACACCTACTACAAGTTCGCCCTGTTCGATCTGTATATTCGTAACCACACGATTCTGTGAAGCTAATTCGGCATTGATCTGCTGTTCGATTGGCTGAATCAAGTCACTGGCAGAGATAAATTGACTCAGAATACCATCGATCTGTGGATCGAGCGCGATAAGTTGTCCATTCTGTACCGCCATGCCCATAGTAGCGGTGCTGGTGGTACCAATTGCCTGTACCTCGGCCTGTATCTGACCAGGTAGAAAGCGGATAGTGACAGCCTCAATTGGTTGCGGAATGTTGACCTGGTCAGTGATATAAGCATTGGCTTGATCTTCAGTGATCCGTATTTCACCAGTAGGGAGCGCTGCAATAGCAGTTGGTAACACTTCCTGTGCCCCTTCTTGAATTTGCTCTTCAGAAGGAACATCTACTGGTTCAGGTACTTCGTTTTGTATGCGTTCAGTGATCTGTTCCCCAACTAGTTGGCTCACGGCATCCCGAAGGAAGAATTGATATACGATTATTACCAGCAATACGACCCAAACGATAGCAACCAATGAGGCAAGACATCCAATCCGTCGTGAGCGACGACGTTCCTGGCGATAACTCATTGTATGAAATCCTTTCGCGTTATAACAAAAAACCCTCGTCCTCAATGGGACGAAGGCTGTTGCTTCGTGGTTCCACCCAAATTTCTCAACATTTGCCAGCTATATGCTGGGCCTGTTAAGCTTGTGTACTGATATCGGGAGTTACCCGCGCTTCCATACTCGTGAAGGTCAGATCTTCATTTTGAAGAAGCGACTCAGAGGTGGTTTTCGCTAGATTCCTGGCCGGGCTGTTTTCAGTCTGTGACATGCCCTCTCTGGAGACGGTGATCCAGGTACTCGTCCTCGTCTACGTAAACATATATAGTTGTTATAGTTTGACTATAGCAGCCGGATAGTAGCATGTCAAGTCGGCCAAACGACGTATTCGTGCTATAATGCACGGCAACTGACTTCGTTTTGAGCCGGAGGCGTGTTATGAATTTTATGGATATTGTATATATCCTTTTGCTGCTTGCCGGGCTGTCCCTGGGCTTTTTTAATGGAACCATCAAGCTGGCTGTATCCATTATTGCGTTTTATGTTGGTATTATTCTAGCAAGTTTATATTTTCAGACAGTAGGGAATTTCTTCCGGACACAGTTCGGCTCAAGTCAGGAAGTGGGCCAGATTACCGCGTTTGCTACCATCTTACTGATAGCATTTCTGCTCTTGACTATTGCGGGCTTATATACCTTTCGCTATGCACATTTACCACCTAGCTTAGATTTTGTGGATCGTGTTATCGGTACATTGCTTGGTCTTGGTCTGGCGGCGCTGTTTATGGGAATGCTTTCAATCATACTGCGTGATCTGTTTGTCTTTCGTAATGTTGCAGCATCATTAGACTTTCCGTTTATGATCTTTTTGCAAAACAATATCCGTAGCTCTTTTCTCGTCGCGTTTTTTGGTACCGAACTGCTACCGCTTATTTACGGAACGCTTCAACCAATTCTGCCACAAGAAGCAGATATCATCTTCCGGGTATAATAGATGTCCATTAGCCAACAAACGCTGATAACCCTCGAGTTTCCTAAAATTCTTGCTCGTTTAGCACAGTACACAGCATTCTCAGCATCTCGTGAATTGGCGCTAGCCCTCTCACCGAGTACCGATGTTGCTGAGGTGCGTCACCGTTTGCGGCGTACAGGGGAAGCCCGGTTATTGCTGGACGAATACCCTGAGACGAGTATTGGTGGTACCCGTGATGTACGTGATGCGATGCAGCGTGCCCAGCGTGGTGGCGTACTTGACGCAGCAGTGTTTCTTGAAATCGAGAGTACCCTGGCAAATTGCCGCCGTATGGCTACGTTTTTACGCAAACTTGATCCAACCCAGTTTGCGCTCCTTCAAGAGGAGTCCTATATGCTGCCGAGTTTACCAGCACTTGAACAGGCTATCACCAGCACCATTGGTGATGATGGAACGGTGTTGGATAGTGCCAGCTCACAACTTGCACGGCTTCGTAGTGAGATACGTACAGCGTTTAATCGACTTCAGGACCGATTGCAAAACTTAATCACATCATCGCAGTACAGTGATGCCCTTCAGGAGTCAATCATCACGGTGCGACAGGGGCGCTATGTGGTGCCGATCAAAGCCTCGCATCGCCGAAATGTTCGTGGCCTGGTACACGATCAGTCATCGAGTGGGGCAACACTCTATGTGGAACCGATGGCTGTCGTTGAGTTGAACAACCGCTGGCGTGAGTTGCAGAGCGCAGAAGAGGAAGAAGTTGCGCGCATTCTTGGTGCGTTGTCGGTGCAAGTGGGTGATGAAGCACCACAGATTATGGCCGGTGTGGACACAATGGCCTCGCTCGATCTGGCATTCGCGATGGCGAAATATGCGATTGCGCTGCGCTGTGTAGAACCCATTATCTCAGAAGAAGGTGTTGATGTTAAGCCTCCATTGCAGGCACCGCTCCAGTTGACGCAAGCACGGCATCCATTGTTGGAGCAGGAAACGGTTGTACCGACAGACATATGGCTCGGCACAGAATTTCGCTGGTTGCTCATAACGGGACCAAACACTGGTGGTAAAACAGTTGCCCTCAAAACTGCCGGATTGCTCGCGTTAATGGCGCAAACCGGTTTGCATATTCCGGCCAGAGCACCCTCAGGTTTACCAGTATTTGCACACATTTTTGCTGATATTGGTGATGAACAAAGTATTGAGCAGAGCCTGTCGACATTCTCCTCGCACATGAGCAACATTATTCGCATCCTTGGTGCGCTTGATGAAGCACAGGTACAGTGGCAGACTGATTGGGAAATCGGCCCGCAATCGACTGTGCCACCGCCTGCATTGGTGCTACTCGATGAATTGGGCGCTGGAACCGATCCTGTTGAGGGTGCAGCCCTTGCCCGTGTAATCGTTCACAAAATGCTTGAGTTGAATGTGTTGGGTATTGCTACTTCGCATTACGCAGAACTCAAAGCTTTTGCGTATAATACGGAGGGTGTTGAGAACGGTTCGGTTGAATTTGATGTGGAAACACTTGCGCCGACGTACCGCCTCACTATTGGCCTTCCCGGTCGTTCAAATGCGCTCGCCATCGCATCACGTTTGGGGCTTGACGCAGAGTTGGTTGAGCGTGCACGATCAACTATGGCACGTGAGGACGCACAGGTCGAAGATCTGCTCGCAGGTATTCATCGTGAACGTGAAGCCGCTGCTGCTGAACTTGCCCGTGTCGAAGCGCTGCGTGTTGACGCTGAAAAATATCGTGATCGTTTGTCGAGTGAGTGGCAAGAGTTTGAGCAACAACGGGAACAAGAATGGCAGGCAGCACGTCAACAAATTGACGATGATTTTCGTGAAGCCCGCCATCAGTTGCGACGTTTACGTGATGATTTTCGCTCTGTGTCATTAACACGACAATGGCTGGAAGAAGCTGAACAGCGGGCGCAACATATTCGAACCAGTGTACCGGAAGCAGCACCTGTCGCTTCCAGACAGATAGCACCACCACCCTCGACCACTCCGGAAGTGGAGCAACCGCGTCCGCTTCGTGTCGGCGATACGGTACGTGTCCGTTCCGTCGGACTGAGCGGCGAAATCATTGCTATCGATGAAGAAGAGCAAAGTGCTGAAGTGCAGGTTGGTGGTTTTCGTGTGACTGCTGAACTACGTGAATTACGTCGTGAAAAGCGTGAGAATACGAAGTCTGAGGCACATCGATCCGTGTCATCACGTGCTGCAATACCACCACCGCCGGATGTAAGTATGAGTTTTGATATCCGTGGTTGGCGGGCTTCTGAGGTGCCGAATCGTCTGGATCGTTATTTGAATGATGCCTATCTGGCTGGCTTGCCACTTATACGGGTCATTCACGGCAAAGGTACTGGTGCATTGCGCCAGATTGTACGCGACATGTTCACACGCCATCCGTTAATCCGTTCGTTTGAAGGTGGTGGACCAGATGGTGGTGAAGGCGTAACAGTCGCTTATCTTAATGAACAGTAGATGAAAGTATGATGTCTCCAACGTTCGCTTTTATACTCTTGGTGTTGGCTCTTATTTTACCTGTTGCTGGTGCGTGGGCACTGCGTTTCTTTGCAGCACGTCTAACATCAACACAACTATATCTCTCTGCCAGTGTATTATTTGGTGTTGCGATCGTCGGTGTTCTGTTACTTGCTCGCAGTGAGGTTTCTAGCCTGCAAGTTGGTAATGTTTCGATCTTATTGCCAGTCGCTGGGCCAGCCATTGCCGACATCGATCAGCCATTCATGACGGCCGTTCCATCGGTGGCTGAGCCAGATGTTGATCTGGAGCAATCGACAGTGATAGTAGGGGTTGATGTGCAGGAAACCTTGGTACCTGAACTAGCTCCAGAGATTGCACCAGAGTCAACCGAAGTTGCTGACCCAACGACAGTTTCAACAGTAATACCGGATGCAGCTACGGCTGTTCCACCTACCGAAGAACCAACACCAGAACCGGAGGAAGAGCCGACAGCGACCCCCACTGCGGTACCTGATGAACCAGAAACGCCAGATGGAGACCAATTATACGTCGTTGAGTCGGGTGATACGCTCAGTGGTATCGCTGAACAGTTTGATGTGAGTGTGGTTGACATTATAGATGCCAATGGCCTAACACCTGATGAAGCTGACTCACTACAAATAGGACAAGAGCTGATTATACCGTAGCCATATGGATAACTATCAACCACGCTCTGCCCAACGTACCAATATTCCACTCATTATCCTTACCTTTATTGTGGGTATAGCCGTAGGATGGTTCTTGCATTCTTTTATAAATCCACCAACGGCCCAGGCGCCAGTACCCCCCCCGCTGTGCCGAGTACGCCTTTGCCGACACTCACATCAGAGCCTTCCGTGACACCCGATAGTGAGGCATTGCTCCAATCAACGACAGAGCCAGTACTTCCTGCTACACAAATACGAGCTCCTGATACTACGACCGTGATCGAGACCCCAACACCAGACATTGAAAGCTACACAGGTCATACGGTTGGTGCAGATGAGACATTGGACACTGTGGCCCGCAGAAGTGGTAGTACACCTGAGTTGATTGTGGCGTACAACCAACTTACATCACCACCACAGCCCTAATAAGCTGTTATTGTTCCATAGCTTGCTGGGTAAACAAGCACCCTTGAGCAAGAACTGGTTTTAATCCGTCGTGGAGCGCCCGAACGCCCGTGGGTTGCGTTGACGCTGGATGGAAGTGTCGGTGCTGCACCAGTGCCTCGTATACTTGATGTGCTAGACGAGCATGGTAGCTACATAACCTTTTTTCTCATCGGTACATGGATTGAAGAATATCCTGAACTTACCCGGCGTATTGTTGATGATGGACACGAAATTGCGAATCACTCCTCCACGCATCCTGATTGTATGCAGTTAAGTGATGCTGCAATCCGACAAGAACTCGCTGACACCGAGGCTATACTGCGTGAAACAACCGGAGTAAGTTCACACCCCTTTTTTCGCCCTTCATATGGGGCATACGACGATCGCACGCTCCAGATTATCCAGGAAGAAGGCTATCTCTCCATCTATTGGACGCTCGACAGTCTTGATGCTTTTGGTGAGCCAAAGACGGCTGATGTTCTGGTACAACGTGTGACAGCTACCTTGACACCTGCCGAACTCCGAGGTGCTATCATATTAGCGCATTGTGGCAACGATATAACGGCTGATGCTCTTCCACGTATTCTCGATCAGTTTTCTGCAATGGGATTAGAAACAAAAAAACTCTCCGAAGTGATAGTACCCTGAATATACGGCTTGGCCATCTGAAATCTGTATCACATTTGGATGATGTTCCTACACTTGCAATCTTGACGATTGTTCAGTTCAAGCTGAATACAATGCTTGATTTTCTGTAAAGGCACCCGCTTCCTCTTTTCTCACACGGTTGTACTAAGCCAGTGTTGACATATTTGCGGCAAACATCTTGCGATAATAATGTCGTGTCAGATGAAGTGAGTACAAAAGGTAGGTGTAAACGTCTGAATATGTAGAGCATGATCTATCAATGACATTTCATATCAGGAAAGAGTCAAGGAGAAAGCACTATGTACATCTGTATTTATACTGCACGCATTTTAAGCGTTATGATAATGAGTACTTTCCTGTTGACAGTCACGCCCACGTATGCTGATGACACTGTGTTTGCTCTGCGTGTTTCTGGATCGACCACGGCAATTCGTACCGATGGCACCTATCTCGTTTGGAATACACCACAAGATATTGCTGCTTCTCGCCATGCACTTTATACGGCGCGATTGGATGGAAGCACCCCGAAACTCTTGTCTCCAGAAGTAACTGTTGATGCTGAACCTATGCTTGCTGATGGTGTCGTGGTGTGGATTGAGCGACAACAACAGAATACACCAGGCAGCCTCAAAGGTTACAATCTTATCACAAACGAAGCACTGACAATTTCTTCAAGCAACGCAGTGCGAGAAAAGGCAGCTCTGCATGATCGTGTTGTGGTGTGGATTGAGCAGGATTTGACTGGTAATCGTGTTCAGGTGTTAGATCTCGCAACGGGAGACACTGGTATGGTGGGTAAAAATCGTGCGACACAAGGCGCTCCCGCGATCTCAGATGAGTGGATTGTCTGGGTTGGTGGTAATGGTATCACACAATCGATTATAGGATACAACCGACAAACGCAAGCAGACTCTGTATCCCTTGTCTCGGTAGAGTACGATGTCGTGCATATTGTGGGGCTGAGCAACTCGCATGTAGTGTGGTTCGAGAGCACGACACCGCCTCCCGGCACATTGCCCAAATGGCGACTACGGGCGTTCAACATGCACTCAGATATCGGCTCAGTGATCATTGAAAATACTCAGGGCAGCAGTGTATTACCCAGTTATGCAGTGGAAGACAATATAGTTGTGTATACTCCAGGGTTGGGAGGAGAAATGGTGTCTGTCGATCTTCAAACGGGTCAGCGTCGCTTCTTAATCACATCTGAGCCAGCGCTTCCACTTGCTACTGATGGGCGCTTTGTAATCTGGGAACGTTTGCGCTCAAATCAGGGTAATGAGACACGTGATTTGTTAGGGTATGATCTGCTCACAAACCAAACCTTTGAGATTGCTGTAGACGATGGGGCGAATACCTTCTCTGATCTTGCAGATGGGGCGGTTGTCTGGCAGCATAATAGCGGGTCAGTAGTTGAATTGCGTGCGACACCAGCCACGACATTCCTGCCAAAGACAGATCAACGTTATTTTCCTGAAACAGGTCGCTCATTAGACGGCACTTTTCTGACGTTTTGGGAAAAGAGTGGTGGTTTGCCAGTATTTGGTTATCCATTGACCGATGCACGTATAGAAATAAATCCGGATGATGGACGCGAATATACGGTGCAATATTTTGAGCGACAGCGTTTTGAATATCATCCCGAGAATGCGGGTACCCCATATGCTGTGCAATTGGGGCGTTTAGGCTCATTGGATGCAGAAAAACGCGACTTGCTCGATACTGAGCCATTTCAACCCATTAGTCGACGCAGTGTTGGCTGCCGATTTTTTGCTGAGACAGGGCATCAGGTGTGCCAGGCATTTCGCACATACTGGGAGCGCCATGGACTTGAACTGGGTGACAATAACGTTTCGTATGATGAGTCGCTGGCACTGTTTGGTTTGCCCATTAGCGATGAGTTCGTTGATCCCGAGACGGGCAATATTGTTCAGTATTTTGAACGGGCACGGTTTGAGTTTTATCCAGACAACCCCGAACCGCACCGAGTGTTATTGGGTCGTCTGGGTGCGGATCTGACGAGTGAGTGAGATTAAGAAGTTGTAGCTAGTCCTTGATGCAATATGCCTGGTGGTGGTGTCATCGTAACCTCACCATTGAGCCATTCAGTTAAGCCACACTCATGGTCATACTGCTGCCATTCCTCGTAGGTCATACGTTGAGGGGATGGGATGGTTTTAGTTGGTTGTATTGTAAGCTGTTCGCTCATAGCGCTATCTTCCTGATCGTACCGCTATGATACTTTTGAATGGTGTTTTTCGGGAGTACACATGTCATGCTCTTGGTAAAAATGTGCAAACCAGTATAATGAAACCAATAAGTTTGCTAAACAAACCAGTTTGTGAGTAATAGAAAGATGCTAATCCATAAACACTCCTGATATTCGTGACTTACAAATGCGAATGCAACGGTATGACCTTGAAGATGGTTTGATTGAAATCATCGGTGGTTTCTATCTATTGTTGATAGGCTTTATTATTCTGGGCCCCATAGCCTTTGGTACAACAGCCTCTATGCCCATGAGCTTACTGGTGCTGATGACTCCAACGCTGTTGTTTGGCCCATTCCTCAAGTTTCTCAAAACGCGTTTCACCTATCCACGGACAGGTTTTGTTGCGCCGCGTCCCCTTCCCAATAACACCAGGGCTGTAATCCTTATTGGCTGTAATCCTTATTGGCGGTGTTGTACTTGTGGTAGCGACTGCAGGAGTAGCATCGTTAGTAGTCATATCAGATGCGATAAATGGGCTTTTCTTGTACAGTATATGGGCAATTATTTCTATGGGTCTTCCGATTTCGCTGGGATGTGCCTTTACCGCGTATCGCTATCGGTTGCCGCGATTCTGGGGATTGGCAGGTCTTACGCTTGTAGGTGCTCTGGCAGGTGTAATGCTACCAAAACTGTTCGCCTTGTCAGATGGCCTTACACTTTTGATCTTTCCTCCATTGCTGGGGGTTAGACTTTCTTGTCAGTGGTATGGTGACTTTTGGACGGTATCTGCGCCACACTCATTATCTGGATCAGGAATAACGTATGAGTGATGTGTCAAGAAAGATGGTGTTCCATGATACCTTCTGATATTGATGACTTATGTATGCGAACACAACGCTATCATTTCGAAGATGGACTTACGGAGTTGAAGGGTGACTTTCTGGTGCTATCTCCACGCATATGCGTAGCTTGATAAGGAATAAAGCATGGCGATCGATGAGGATAATCTTCAGCAGGTGTTAAATATTGAGCGTATTGTCCACGAACCTGTCAGGTTAGTGGTTATGGTCATTCTCTTCAGTGTTGAGAGTGCAGACTTCCTCTACCTGTTACGTGCAACAGGTCAAACCAAAGGCAATATCTCTTCGCATATGACCAAATTGGAAATGGCTGGGTATGTAGAAGTGGAAAAAAAGTTTCGGGGTAAGGTTCCAATGACCCTGTATACACTGACTGATGAGGGCCACCAAGCGCTCTAGAAGTATTTACACGAATTCCAACGATTGGCACAGGACATTGTGCAGTAAGAGCGGTGCAGGGGGGATGATCGGAGTTACGATGTGGCTTTCGCTTGAAGCCGCAGCCTTTTTTGTCTCGTTACCAGGTATCCTCTGATGGGTTTCTCAGCATACATTTGATATAGTGGTGTACACTGAATGATACAATGATAGTTATGTCGTACCATTATTGTGTGGTGAACCCATACACTCATCTCGTATACCCATGGAATGCTGCTCATGAGTAATCACCGTACCTCGTTGCATCTGCCTTTGAAAACCTGGTTGGCGCTTTTTGCGCTGGTAATTGCCGTGTACATCACGTTGCCCTATGTTGGTGTGTTTATCAGTACACTGAGCATTCTTTTTCTGACCGCACTGCTCAGCCTGCTCATCAATCCACTGGCTGACATGCTGGAACAGCGCCGTGTGCCACGTGTGTGGACGGTGCTACTGGTCTATGTAGGTGCCATGATTGTAGGGGTGTCGCTGCTCATCTTAATTGTGCCGGTGCTTGCAGGTAATCTGGAATCGGTGGCAACGAACAGTCAGTCTATTATCAATAACTTACTGGCTAATCTGCAGACAATTCCAGGGGTGCAGGCGCTCCTCCCACGGGTGCTGAATGCTGATGAATTCAACCCCGAAAGTCTCGCAGGTGTGCTAACGGGAGCCGCAGTAAATGCGCTTGGTTTTGTTGGTAGTATTGGTAGCTGGCTCTTCGCACTCTTTATTATTGTAGTGCTGGTTTTCTTTCTGGTTTCTGATCAAAAGCTAAGTCGTTCTATCCTGCGAACCTGGGTGCCTGAACGGTATCATAAGCGTGTGATGCACCTGACCCAGCGGGCGAGTGTTGGATTGAGCCGCTGGTTTGTTGCACAATTGTGTATCTCTGCATACTGGGTGGTGGCGTATACATTGATGTTGTCGCTGTTAGGTATTCCGTATGCGCTCACCATTGGGGTCATTAGCGGTGTCCTGGAGTTTATCCCCTATCTTGGTGGTATCATCGGTAGTGTGCTGATGGTGCTCAGTGCGTTAACCGTCGATCCGTGGCTGGCGGTGTGGTCGATTGTATGGGGCATTCCAGTGGGTATTTTTGGGGTGAATGTTGTTGTCCCTTTTTTCTTTTCAAAGGCGATCAATGTGCATCCGGCGGCGATTCTCCTGGCGCTGTTTATCGGCGGTCAGATTGGTGGTATCCTCACCGCTTTGCTGACAGTCCCAATGGTGGTGGTGCTGACGGTGCTGGTGCGTGAGTTCCGTACCCCACCGGGATCAGCAGCCGAGGGTAACGAAGCTGCTGTGGTAGACCCAACGCCTGAAACCACAGATGTTCGCTCTGAGCGTGTTCCCAATGCGCTATCGAGTACGAGTCAGCCGCCAGATGGGTTGGGGCGAGGACATCAAGAAACCTGACAGGCTCATCAAGACTGCCAGGTTTGAGTCACTACATATTATCTTTCCCGATTATTCCACGGTTACACTCTTGGCCAGATTGCGGGGCTGATCGACATCGGCGCCACGGCGTACGGCCACATAGTATGCCAGCAGTTGCAGCGGGATTGTTGCCAGTACAGGGGTGAGCAGGGGCAAGGTCGCTGGCACCTCGATGGTGTAATCGGCCAGGGCGCGAATCCGTTCATCACCCTCGGTCACAATGGCGATCACCTGACCACCGCGTGCTTTGACCTGCTCGACATTCGAGAGCATCTTCTCGTAGATGGCGTCGCGCATGGCAATGCAGATCACCGGTAGTTCCTTGTCGATCAGCGCAATAGGGCCGTGCTTCATCTCGCCCGCCGGGTATCCCTCTGCGTGAACATAGCTAATCTCTTTGAGTTTGAGTGCCCCCTCAAGCGCCACTGGGTAGTTCATCTGGCGCCCCAGAAAGAGGGCGTTGGTCGCATGTTGGAAGCGCGTCGCTAATTCCTCGTAGATGTCGGTTTGCTCCAGAATACGCCCAACTTTCCCCGGTATTTCAACCAGGGCCTGAATATGCTCACGGACCTGATCTGGTTTGAGTGTCCCCCGTGCCGCTGCGAGTCGCAACGCCAGCAGATATTCGGCCACCAGCATCGAAGTAAACGCCTTGGTCGAGGCCACACCGATCTCTGGCCCGGCGTGGAGATAGAGTGTGCCCCCATCGGCCAGTCGTGCGGCCTGACTGCCAATGGCATTGACAATCGAGATGCTACGCACATCTTGATTACGGGCTTCTTCCATTGCTGCCAGCGTGTCGACGGTTTCGCCGCTCTGGGTGATCGACAACAGCAGGGTGTCTTTACCCAGCAGCGGTTTACGATAGCGAAACTCAGAGCCATAATCTACATCAACACGGACCTGTGCCAAGCTTTCAATCATGTATTTGCCGATCAGCGCGGCATGCCAGGCTGTCCCACATGCGACCGTGTAGATTCGCCCCAGACGCCACATCTCGTCATCATCAAGATGGAGTTCATCAAGCAGAATGGCGCCATGCTCCAGATCGACCCGACCACGCAAGATATCGGTGAGGGCGCGGGGTTGTTCAAAAATTTCTTTCTGCATAAAGTGCTTGTAGTCACCCTTGGCCGCCGAAACTGGGTCCCATTGAATCGTGGTAATTGGTTTGTCTACCAATGTTCCGTCAAGTTGCCTGATCTGGACATCACTACTGGTCAGGGTGGCTATCTCACAATCTTCGAGAAACATAATCCGTTGCGTGTAGTCGAGAATAGCCGGAATATCTGAGGCTATGAACAGTTCGCCCTCACCGAGGCCAATCACGATACCACCTGCATTGCCAAGACGTGCGGCCACCAGTTTGCCCGGCTCGTGTCGGCTCACCGCAACAATGGCATTGCCACCTCGTAATTCGCGGAGTGTGTGATGCAGGGCCTGTTCCAGCGAACCAGTTTCGGCATAGTAATCGCCCATCAGCAGCGCAATGACTTCGGTATCAGTTTGTGATTGAAAGGTATGACCACGCTCGATCAAACGCCCTTTGAGTTCAAGATAGTTTTCGACAATGCCATTTTGAATAACCACCAGATCACCACGAGCATCGCGGTGCGGATGCGCGTTTTCCTCTGTCACACCACCGTGCGTCGCCCAACGGGTATGGCCGATGCCACAGGTGCCTTTGGTGGGGTGACTACGCAAATGGGTGCTCAGGTTGACCAGCTTGCCCACACTACGCCGTAACTGCAACTCCGCCCCATCAAGAATCGCAATCCCGGCTGAGTCGTACCCACGATACTCCAGGCGTCCCAACCCACCAACGACCACATCAGTGGCCTCACGGGGGCCAACATATCCAACAATGCCACACATGGCTTGATTACTCCTTAACGTATGTAGAAAAGAAAATAAAGCAACGACATAACGACATGCTGTGTGATAACACACCATTTCCGTCATTGTCTGATAGGGTGTCGCAGTACAAATGCTAAGGCCAGGGGACGCACGTTGGCCGATTGTGTACGGTTTGTTTATTATGCGCTACGCCATGCTTGTTCCGCTCGTTGCCGAACGGTTTTGCTGAGGCGCTTGCAGGGGCGCTATACCTGGGAGGCATCCGCTGATCTGTTCGATGTTCCGCCAGTCAGTCTTGGAGTCTGCTGACGTTAGCCCCGCCCTGCGGCGAGGAACCTCCACCTCGTCAACTGTGCGGACACCATTAAATGACGTGGTGTGTCACACAGCCCATGCGCTTGTGATGTTGCATTTTCTAAAGTCAACACCCCGCTTTCGCGTCCGCCCGTTTCTTGATAACCTGAAGTGCAGTATACCATTAATTATATGGCAATCAAATGACAGACAGCTTACGTCGAGCAGGTACGCAATGACAATGTGTGTGGAGAGAAGGGGTTAAGGGTTGGTCGGTACGTGGGCGAGCCATGCACCAATCGGTTGTTGGTCACTCTTCCGCTCCAACGCTCCCTGCATATGGTATGATACCTCTCGTACGTATGCATACTTCAGGAGACGCTTATGCACGATCTGCTTGCCGACCGGGTTGCCGGATTTGGGACGTCGATCTTTAGTGAGATTACCAACCTGGCCATCGAATACAAGGCCGTCAATCTGGGGCAGGGCTTTCCCGACTTTGCTGGCCCTGATTTTGTAAAGCAGGCTGCGGCTGAAGCGATTCATGCCGATCTCAATCAATATGCGCCGTCCCCAGGGTTACCACGGCTACGCAAGGCGATTGCTGCTCAGTGGGAACGTCTCTACGAACGTGCAGTTGACTGGCAGACAGAAATTACCGTTACCAGTGGTGCAACTGAGGCTCTCGCAAATGCAGCGCTTGCCCTCTGTAATCCTGGCGATAAGGTCATTATGTTTGAACCCGCCTATGACTCGTATCTGCCGGATGTGACGCTGGCAGGGGCCACACCGCTGCCTGTGCGTCTGCACCCGCCCGATTGGCATTTTGACCCGGTTGTCCTGCGTGCGGCATTCGAGCAGCGTCCAAGGGCCATTTGGCTCAACACACCTCATAATCCGACGGGCAAGGTGTTTCGTCGTGATGAGCTGATGTTGCTTGCCGAACTCTGCCAGCAGTACGATGTTGTGGCGCTTAGCGATGAGGTGTATGACCAACTGTTGTTCAACGATGCAGTGCATGTGCCACTGGCGTCGCTGCCGGGCATGTGGGAGCGCACACTCACCATCAACAGCATTGGTAAAACATTCAGTGTGACTGGCTGGAAGATTGGGTATGCCGTTGGTCCAAAAGAGTTGAACCATGCCGTGCGTCAATCGCACCAATGGGTGACGTTTGCTACTGCCACGCCGTTGCAGGATGCCGCAGCGACAGCGCTTGAACAGGCGGCGGTCAATAGTTATTATGATACGTTTCGGCAGGAGTATGATGAGCGGCGGGTGCTCCTTGAACGTATGCTTACAGAGGTTGGCTTATCGACGCTGGCAATGCAAGGTTCCTACTTTCTCAACGCCGATATCAGTGCGCTTGGGTTTACCGATGATCGTGCGTTTTGTCGTTTTCTGACGACGGAGATTGGTGTTGCAGCGATCCCGACCTCGGCCTTCTATATCGATCAAAACGATGTTCCACCGCTGGCACGTTTTTGTTTTGCCAAACGTCTTGAAACATTGGCGGCAGGCGGTGAGCGCTTACAGCGATTGAAATCATAATTTTTACAAGGAGTGTTGGTGGTGAGTGACGAAGCTGAACAAATTGGTGATCTGGTGTATGTTCCTAATCCCGAATACCCATATCCATTTCCGGTGGAGCCCCCACCACATTTCTGGATGACAGAACAAAGTGGCCGTTTGGAAGAGTCGGTTGATGCCTATTTTAATGGTGAGCGGTTGCAAGAGGAACATCTGAATATCATAAAACAATATCTACGGCAATATATTGAGCGTGCTGTGCTACCCGGTGATGCCCAGCGTCATAAGTTGTTGACGCGGGTCGAGAAATTGCGTAACACCCGCGATATTGAGCGTTTCGCTGATGAGCTGTCTGAGGTAGGTGTGGAGCCATTCTGAGCGGCAGAGCGATGGGGTGGTGGAGCGATGGGGCGGTGGAGCGGTGGAGCGGTGGAGCGATGGGTCTATAGAACAGGTGATCATGGGGCAGCTCGCACCATCACGTAGCGGCGGTTTGCAACCGCCTGTTTGACCATAGCGACGCAGAGTCACAGCAACATAGAGTAACACGAACAACGAGCATCCCGCTTTACCGCAAGCTATTGTGTGTGCAAGCAATAGCAGGTAAGATCATGATAGACGGAGACACCATTACTGGCTGACGCTCCATTATCAACAGTATAAGTCACACACAATGCAAAACAGCGTTTTTACGCAGGTCGTTCGCAAATCGATGGTTAAAAGTCCCGAAATCGAGCATGACTATGGGCAAGTGTCAGACTTTTAACCAGGATGTCCGTGATAACAAAAGGAAAGAGATCCGCTCGCAACTTAACAGGGTTTTTGAAGCAAAAAGTGTTTTTCGAGGATTGACGATGTATGGTATACTTGGAGCATAGATATGACCGCACAGGATGGCTTGTACGCGACGAAACGGACTCATTTCGACCCAGAACTACCCTTGAGTACGTTAAAAATCGAGGGCTACATAACTTTCGACTCGCCACAGAGTACTGAAACCTTGGTGCCACAGTCACTCCCTGGCCACAAGAACGGCTACATAACTTTCGACTCGCCACAGAGTACTGAAACTCAGTAAAACGGTTGAAGAAAAGTATGGGGGCAGTGCTACATAACTTTCGACTCGCCACAGAGTACTGAAACACAAAGGGAGAGGTACTACAAGCAATTACGAATAGGCTACATAACTTTCGACTCGCCACAGAGTACTGAAACTTATTGTGGACTGTAGCCGTATTCACAATCTATACGCTACATAACTTTCGACTCGCCACAGAGTACTGAAACTTTGAGAAAGTACAGTATGACGGCGCCAAAACCACGCTACATAACTTTCGACTCGCCACAGAGTACTGAAACGATACCGAGAAACGGTATCGGGTGAGGGGCTCTTGCTACATAACTTTCGACTCGCCACAGAGTACTGAAACTCTTGAAACCGCGTAGCTGTTTACGAGGAACCAGACGCTACATAACTTTCGACTCGCCACAGAGTACTGAAACTCGAGACAGCAGAAACCGTAGCCCTGCGTGCTCGTGCTACATAACTTTCGACTCGCCACAGAGTACTGAAACTAATAGTAATGCGTTGTTTGGCATCACTAATGACAAGCTACATAACTTTCGACTCGCCACAGAGTACTGAAACCACACTGATCACAAAGAAGCTCGTATTCTTTTAGGCTACATAACTTTCGACTCGCCACAGAGTACTGAAACCTACATTGCTGAGACGAATGAGGCACTTTGGGATATGGCTACATAACTTTCGACTCGCCACAGAGTACTGAAACATGATGAAGCACGCAAGCAAGCCGAAATGACTGAGGCTACATAACTTTCGACTCGCCACAGAGTACTGAAACTTCCGATCCACGTTCCGGGCTTCAACTCTGGATTGCTACATAACTTTCGACTCGCCACAGAGTACTGAAACCTAGTGATTAAACTGACATATTTTGAGATACAAAGGCTACATAACTTTCGACTCGCCACAGAGTACTGAAACTCTGCTGAGGGGGCTTTAGGGGCAAGGATTAAAAAATGCTACATAACTTTCGACTCGCCACAGAGTACTGAAACACTCTGCGGTATCACTGTTATCAGTTCCAAAAATGCTACATAACTTTCGACTCGCCACAGAGTACTGAAACCTTATTTGCATCAAACACGGATCGAATAAAATCAGCTACATAACTTTCGACTCGCCACAGAGTACTGAAACTCATACCTAACTCCTTTGATTGTCGCTATTAGAATAAGCTACATAACTTTCGACTCGCCACAGAGTACTGAAACCAGAGAGTAAGCAATGTCAATAAAGGGTCTTTGTGCTACATAACTTTCGACTCGCCACAGAGTACTGAAACGTAGATTGGATTATCTACTGCATGGTCCGTGACTTCGGCTACATAACTTTCGACTCGCCACAGAGTACTGAAACGTTCTTACAGGATTGACAACTATCTTTATATTGGTGCTACATAACTTTCGACTCGCCACAGAGTACTGAAACTCTTTAACATTGAAAGTTTTGTGAGAAATCATAAGCTACATAACTTTCGACTCGCCACAGAGTACTGAAACAACCTATGCGGGACGACGGGCGCGCTGGCAATGAAGCTACATAACTTTCGACTCGCCACAGAGTACTGAAACACAAACACGATTACCCCTTCCGTAACGCCCACGCCGAGCTACATAACTTTCGACTCGCCACAGAGTACTGAAACCGCTCAGGTCGCAATCGCGCTTGTGCGAGAGTGTGGCTACATAACTTTCGACTCGCCACAGAGTACTGAAACAAACTTGTAATACCTCTCGCATCAGTCAGCTTGAGCTACATAACTTTCGACTCGCCACAGAGTACTGAAACTTTTTGTGTAACGTTGCTGGCCAACGTTGCGTATATGCTACATAACTTTCGACTCGCCACAGAGTACTGAAACCCGTGATATGCTTCCTGAGCGATGCTTGCTATCTCTGCTACATAACTTTCGACTCGCCACAGAGTACTGAAACTTCAGAACATTATTATAAACTTTGCACCGACACGCGCTACATAACTTTCGACTCGCCACAGAGTACTGAAACTTCTGTTTTTGCAAGAAGTTGTACACAGAAATTGGGCTACATAACTTTCGACTCGCCACAGAGTACTGAAACGAAAAAAAAGATAGGGATAAGCGTGAGAAATATACTGCTACATAACTTTCGACTCGCCACAGAGTACTGAAACGCTCTATATGGTCCTCGATGTCAGCAATCATCTCTGCTACATAACTTTCGACTCGCCACAGAGTACTGAAACCTCGGTATTATCGAGCTTTCCGTCACGAGGTGATGGCTACATAACTTTCGACTCGCCACAGAGTACTGAAACCCCGTGCTCTCTCTGGTGAGCAATTAGTGATGCTTTGGCTACATAACTTTCGACTCGCCACAGAGTACTGAAACCCCGTGCTCTCTCTGGTGAGCAATTAGTGATGCTTTGGCTACATAACTTTCGACTCGCCACAGAGTACTGAAACTGTTTATCACCGTACGTGGCCGACAGATCGGCAGTAGCTACATAACTTTCGACTCGCCACAGAGTACTGAAACCAATTTCGCGTCAAGGGCGAGTCTGCAGGAAGTAGCTACATAACTTTCGACTCGCCACAGAGTACTGAAACTAGGACTGCGAACGACCCCTTTATCGGGCGTCTAATGTGCTACATAACTTTCGACTCGCCACAGCATCCGTTGTAGGCAAGCATCCGGCAGCCCCATGCCCCTAGTTCAACTCGGATGGGCTACTCTAGGCTTCCGGATGCTCGTAATACAGCGACTTGCCATAGAGTACTGAAATTTCGCATGTT
Organism: Chloroflexi bacterium AL-N1; assembly: GCA_013122435.1. Classification (GTDB taxonomy): domain Bacteria; phylum Chloroflexota; class Chloroflexia; order Chloroflexales; family Roseiflexaceae; genus AL-N1. Next base: position 35,537 of record WYDT01000034.1, on the reverse strand, counting down.
TTTGAAAGGGATATTCTGTGCCCATCCTACCTGTCGTTCGCCTCGCAGCACGTACCAAGTGAAGAGGCTGGAGGTGAGAGATGAGCGGTTAGGTGCTTTACCTGGGGCCACGTATAGGTAGTATGAAAACGTGAGACTACCTAATCCCTCGGCATCGAATGGCTGATCAAACGTGCGACGCGCAGAGCGTCCGGAAACCTATCGGGTAGAAACCTGCCGGGCAAGGGCGTTCAATTGAATGTCCTTGCTGCACGATTCGTGATCTTTAGCTTCCGGAAGCTTAGATTGTTGGTGTGACGGTGACACTGCGGCTGCGACCGTCGCGTAGGAAGCTCACCCGCCATGCCCCTTTCTCACGTAGTGCTTGCACCACCTTGCGTAACGCATTCACATTCTCGACAGGGTGTGCACTCATCGACAGCAAAATGTCACCTGTGCGAAGGTTGGCCTGGGCTGCCGCACCTCCTGGTGCCACTTCGAGCAACAGCACACCGCTGCGTTGGGCAAGCTGCTGCTGACGCCGCGTCCCTTCATCGATACCAATGTCTAATCCACTGATACCCAGTGCACCACGGCTGAGACCCTGTTGATGTTGTTCACTGATGCGTGCAATGACATCGTAGGCGGTGGTGCTGGGAATGGCAAACCCGAGCCCTTGAGCGTACGGCAGAATCGCAGTGGTGATGCCAACCACACGACCTTGCACGTCGACGAGGGGGCCGCCCGAATTGCCGGGATTGATCGGTGTGTCGGTTTGTATCAGGTGTTCAAGTTTTTGGTCGCGTGTGAGTGGCAACGAGCGCTCCAACGCACTTACTACACCTGAAGTCACGGTGAAATCCAAGCCATATGGATTGCCGATAGCAACGACAAGCTGACCGACACGTAGGGGTGCAGTACTTAGTTGTGCGACGGGCAATCCTTTCACTCCTACCCGCAGGATCGCTAAATCCTGAGCTGGCTCGGCACCAATAACGCCTGCAGGAAGGCTGCGCCCGTCGGGAAGCGTTACCTTAACACGTGAGGAGCCTGCCACGACGTGAGCATTGGTCAGAATAACACCGTCGCTACTGTAGATTACACCAGAGCCGAGCCCCTGCTGTGGCATGCCATGCCCGATTGTTGTGTCCGACCCTGGTTTGTTTCGACTTTGACCACCGCTGGTCCGGCGCGATCTGCGGCGGTCGTGATAGCACGCGAATACGCGTCTAACGCTTCGTGTTCGTGAGTTGCGGTGTTCATATGCAAACTCTTTCTATATGTATCGCCATAGTACACTGGCGAAGGTCTATATGTGAGATAGTTAACGGCTTTAAGTATAGAATATGATTATAGTGATGTCAATGTAATTATAATTACTCTATTACATATCTAACAAAATTGCTGAAAACATGGGGCGTTGCTGGTCTGGTGCATGACTCACAGTAAGGCCAGTATGCCAGGGAACACATATGCGAGGAGGAATGATTCGAAGAAAGAGATAATCTGTGGGGCATAGGTCTGGAACTCAGTAGGAAAGGCAAACGATAGGACAATCCCTAGCACAATCAGAAGTACTATCAGTGAAAGCAGCCCACGAATGAATGCCATGATCCGCTGCCAGAACGAGCGTCGCTGTTTTGCTGGTACAGATGCTGTTTCGTCTGGTATTGGAATAGGTTGAGCCGCTGCATTTTGTGGAAGGGCCTCTTGATATACCACGGTTGCGGTGGAATCACCACCCTGTGGTCGGGCGTAAATAGCTGGTGTTGCTGGTTTGCGTTGTGGCTGTGGTTGCGGTTTTGGTGTGGGCAACAGTGCACGGCGAAATGCGGCAACAGAACGATAGCGGTCGCCTGGCTGCCATTGCAATGCCTGATCAATGGCACCGGCGGTGCGTGGTGAAACATTCGGTTTAAGTTGTCGTACAGGTGGGAAGGTAAACGGCTTTTCTTCACGTGGGTCTCGTCCTGTAAGCGCATGGTGGATGGTCGCACCGAGGGCATAGATGTCCGACTCAACCGTGGTGAGGCCCTGATATTGTTCGGGTGGTGCGTATCCAGGTGTGCCATAATCCCCATGGTGATGAGATCGCTGTAAAACTTTGGTGATGCCAAAATCAACCAGCTTGACGCTGTTACGTTGTCGATCTACCATCACGTTGGATGGTTTCATATCACGGTAAATGAGACCACTGCTATGTAGATATTCCAAAACATCACAAATCTGCTCGGCGAGTGCAAAGACTTCTTTTTCTGGAAGGATTTTTTCCCGGTCGAGAATTTGCTCGAGGTCTTCACCACTGACAAAATCCATCACCAAGTAGTAACGGCCTTCATCCTTAAACGAGGTGTAGACACGTGGTATCTGTGGGTGATTCAGGCGCTCAAGGATTTCAGCCTCGTACTCAAAACGGGTGATAGCTTCGTCGCGTTCACGTGGGTCAACCGACCGATCAATAAGTTCTTTTACCGCATACACATACCCTTGATCGTCAACTGTTTCAAAAACAGCACCCTGCCCTCCGATCTTGAGGACACGCGTGATGTAGTACCGTGAGCCATCGTTGTTGAGGATCATATCGTGGCCGCAGTATTGGCAATAACGTGCCCGCAGGATGTTCGGGCGATGACAGGATGGACAAAGAATGTGACGAATTTCAGGCATAGATCTACATAAAACCGATAACGTTTTTATGCCATATATTTGCTGTTACAAGGTTAGCGTAGCACACTGTAATCGATCAGGCAACTCGAGATTACTGGTGGTTACACTCTTATAATACGAACGATAGCAGCATAAGGTTGCGTTATGATGTGTCAGGGTGTCAGACGTGGTAAAATAGAGGGACTGTGATCGAAAAATGGAAGTATCTTGGGAAAACTATGGACCTCATATATTGTGAGGGCGTTGTAGTTGCTCTTGTGTTTGTATGCTAAGGAGGGCCGGCAATGTCACTCGCGTTACCCGATGATGTGGTGCAACGCCTTAGAGACGCTCAGTCCGTTGTTGTATTGACTGGTGGGGGGATGGCTGCTGAGAGCCATGTACCGTCTTTTCGTGAGGCACACGCCGGGGAGTGGGCTAAGTATGATGTCCACGATTTAGCAACCCATCAGGGGCTTGTCCGCAACCCGCGTCTTGTATGGGAATGGTACGATTATCGACGGCAGTTAACGGCTGCTACGGAACCGAGTCCGGCGCACCATGCACTGGTTGATCTTGAGCAATATTATCCTACCTTTACACTCGTTACCCAGACCATTGATGGTCTGCATTGGCGCGCCGGTTCACGGGATGTGGTAGAACTGAATGGCTGTTTATTACGTAGTCGTTGTTATGATACTGGGCGTATTCTCTCTGAATGGGAGGAAGTTGGAGAAGTGCCGCCACGGAGTCCTTTCTCCGGTGGTATCCTACGGCCAGATGTGGTGCTGTTTGGTGAGGGCCTCCCTCAGGCCGAATTACGGCGTGCCCAGAAGGCTGTTGAGCACTGCGATCTGTTTCTTTGTATTGGTTCAGTTGGCGCCATTGAGCCGATTTCCTCTTTTCCTTTTGTTGCCAAGCGTGTGAAGGCATTGACCGTTACCATTGATATTGCTGACTCAATCTACTCGCTTATGGCGGATTCTGTGGTACTAGCGACACCAGGTGAGGTACTGCCTGATCTCACTCGTTTGATTGTTGGCGATACTACCGAAAGACAGGTACAATAGATATCTGTTGCAGAAAACTGATCCATTAGCATCATTATCGTTATATGAATCAATCTATCGTCCCACAGTCGTATATCGTTCACTCAACGAAATACGATGGGAGTCTTCACTATCGTTACACAACGACACTCATATGTGAGGAGCCGGGCTTGATCATGCTGTACGGGCCAGTGGGAATTACCTTCGATAGCTACCGTGGTTCATACACAACCACATGCCACATGCTGAATTGCTACTGGTCAGATCGTTGGTACAATCTTGAAGTACTATGGTATGCTGATTGGCAACCTCGTTCACACTACGTCAATATTGCAACACCAGCAACATGGCAAGACCAGATCCTGCAGTTTGTTGATTTAGATCTTGATGTCATCTGGTCAGCCACGACTGATGATATTATGCTTGACGATGAAGACGAATTCATCGCTCACCAGGAACGTTTTGGATACCCTGATGATCTTATTACACAAGCACAACAGACAAGTGAAGCTGTCCGCACAATGATAGCTCTACGCCGTTATCCATTTGATGGTAGTCTATATGGATGGAGGCCCCATGGAACTACATAGCACGAGAGTGGCGATCCGCCCCTGGCGATATCGAGATGATGTGTTAGCTAATCAGTGGCCGCCCTACAATGATCCACTGGATCCATTATGGAATCTCCCCCGGCAATATGATTTTGACAGCGATGATTGGTACTATGAGTTTGATATGTCTACCTCCAATCGCGTGTGGGCCGTGGAAGATCTCAACGGGAGGTTGGCAGGACGTATCTCGATCCGCGAGATTAACAAAGAGCAGAGTAGTGCGCGCCTGGGTATTACGCTTGGGTCTCCTTTTGTAGGGCGTGGTCTGGGAACAGAAGCCCTTGCTACATTTCTGGATTATTACTTTTTTAATCTGAGCTTCCGCATTATGGTGCTGGATGTTGCTGCCCCTAACCAGCGTGCGGTTCGTTGCTATGAGCGTCTGGGGTTTCGCCACGTCACTGATGATTGGCGTAGGACCGGGTCTGGTTTCAATAGTCATGTGCTGGAACGGCCTCAATATGTGCATCTTCGTCGCTATTTTCGGCCTGCCCCACAGGGAAGAGGGCTTGAAGTTCAATTTTTTGAGATGGAGTTACATGAAGATACATGGAGTACTCTACGTTATTAGTACTAGTATAGTGGTTATGCAGTGGATTGCGGTTTCAACGTGACTGCAATCACTGATACTATGGTGATGTACGGGGTTATCTGCGCTTAGTGTCGTCTCAGGTGTAGTCATCAGCCATCCTTTGGGGCTGCTGGCTGGTGTCGCTCCAACTCTTGATCGACCAAACGATTAACCAGTTCTACCATCTTTTCTGGCTTGTGTGCCGCAAGTCGTTTCAATTTCCGGTACGTACTTGTCCATATCTTGATGGTCCGCGTGTCTTTCATAACAGTAAAACTACCACTGTCATACCTATCTGTCAAGACGCACCTTGGTCGGCAGTTCCCGTGTCCGCTCTGGCTCCGTCAATAACATGCCGAGCCCATCAACCGCAACTCGTTGGACCTCGTCGCGGCTATGTAAGTAGTATTGGGCCGTCGTGCGTGGACTGGCGTGCCATAACACCGCTTGAATGACATGCACTGGTTCACGCAGTTCTGCTAACAGCGTCCCACACGTATGGCGAAGCTGATGAAAGCACATCTCTGGTAATCCCGCTTTGGCCAGAATCCGCTTGAAACCGATGGATACGTTACTGGGTTCGAGCAACGTGCCGCGCCTATTCGGGAACAACAAGCCACATTCTTGCCAGTCTGCACCGGATTGTTCTTCTGCTAAATGTGCCAGATGCTGATGTAACACTGGAATGAGGGAGGCTGGTAACATCATCGGCGCATGACTGCCGGCTGTTTTCAGATCAGACAGCACCAGTTTGCCAGCTTGCCATTGAACCGTATACGTTGGCGTGATCGTCTCATCCCGAAAACTCAGATCGACTAATCGTAATCCGCACACTTCCCCTTTGCGTAAGCCCAGCAGTAATGCTGTCCAATAGAATGCCCGCAGGCGGTCTCCTGCGACGGCTTCAAGAAAGAGGCGTGCTTGTGCCGGTGACAACGTGGTAACCTCTTTTTTCGTTCCTTTTGGTAAATCAACCTGTCGTGCGACATTGCGGGTGATATACCCATCCATTTCGGCCACATGGAAGGCTCTCCGTAATGTCGCATGGATATACCGGATCGTTCCTGGGGCAAGGCCCTTCACGTGTAAATCGTTGATCATCGATTGGATATGCACGCGCCGGATGGGGGCTATACGCGTTCACGGGGACGTCGCTGGGCGGAACTGGCCAAGTCCCTTGCCCGACTCCGCGATCCTGACCCTCAGACGCGTGCAGTCCTGACCATGATTGGCCTCCTCAATGCCTTTGGGCAACAACAGGAACTCCGGGCCAGTCCAGCGGTGATTGCCTTTGCCCTCCATGATATGGACATGACGGAAGCCGTTGCACCTGCCCTGCAACACCTCACGACGGACCAACTGATTACCTATCGGCATCACCGTGATAGCTATGTGCTCTGGGAGGGTAGTGATTTAGACCTGGATACGCTCGTACGGGAGGCCCTTCGACAAGTGGGCGACCGTATGGACCTAGCCCCCCTCTTGCAGCGGAGTATCCAACCCATCCCCCTGGTGGCCCGCCGCCATAGCTATCGCACAGGGGCTGTGCGCCATTTTACGGTGCACTTTGTGACCGTTGATACCACGACCGCTTTGGTACCACCGCTCCTCACGGACGATGCAGATGGCCAGATCCTCTATCTGGTCCCGGTAGATACGGTAGCCCTCACACAAACAGAGCAGTGGGTCTGCCATCCAGATCGCGCACACGCCACAGAGACCTGCCGCATTGTGGTCGTACCCCACCAAGTGCAGCGGCTCCAAGATCTCTTGTTGGAGGTGACGGCCCTGCAACAAGTGCTGGCCACCCAACCCGAACTCGAATATGATCGGGTCGCACGGCGTGAACTCGCCAGTCGTTTGGCAGAAGCATAGCACGCCCTCCAGCAGGTGATTGACTGGGCCTATGCCCCAGGACATGGTATTTGGTGGTGGCAGGGGAACGCCAGCCGGTTGCAACCACCCGGGCGATCGATGCGTTGTTATCTCAGGCGTGTGACAGAACCTACTGCGATGTCCCGCGCATCTGGAATGAACTCATCATCCGCCGCCAGCTCTCATCTGCCAGTGCCAAAGCACGCCGGAATCTGGTTGAAGCCATGCTTGAACATGGACAAGCACCCCATCTTGCGTTGACTGGCTACCCCCCCTGAGTGGGCCTTGTGGTCGGTGCCGGGTTGTGCTGTGGCTCTATTGGTATCTCCGGCACTTGCGGGAGCAGCTCTGCTAATGTGGCGCCAGCAATAGGCTTGGTCGCGGCTTTCGTCGCCTGGTTGGTCGTGGTCAGGGTGTCTGTATCATGATGGGTCATCGTGGATCTCCCTTCGATGCAGTCCAAGTATAGTGATGTTTCGGATCATTCAATATGTCAAGTAACCCGGCATCGTGCCAGCGTTGAATATAGCGTGCAGCTTGGGACTTGCTAATACGAAGCGTCGTTTATAAATCTTTGGATATCCAGGCTCCCGTTAAGAACTGGCGTGCCTGTCGGTAGGTCTCATCGTCTCGTCTCATCGTCTCATCGTCTCATCGTCCCTTGGTCGTTCCATCGTGCGTTCTGACGCGGTTTGGGACGGATGCAACGCATGCGACGGATGGACGATCAGCGTGGCGTCGTCCCGCGTCCTATGGGACGGTCCATGAGACGGTTGCAGCACCGAACTTGACATATTGTGAAGGTCATGTCGTGCTTGTTTGATCGATTGTGCCATGTCGTAACTGGTCTGATCGGCGGTTTCCATGATGGCGTCCGCTATCAACGTAAATTGCTGGGCGAGATCATCGTTCGCCGGATTGATCACGGACTCGCCGTCACCATAATCATGGATGATGCCAGCGATGGTCTGGAGGTTATGAGCCTCCGCTATGTGGATGGCCTGAAACACCCCGGCCAGATATTGGCGCTGTTCGAGCGTCGCACGAGCCCCGTACGCAGAATAGCCAAGGCGCGACCATAGGCTTCTTTGGCTAGCAAGAGGTCATGTTGGTAGGAAAGCTCCAGACGCCGCACTGCCTGCGCCTGCTGGAATTCCTTGACCATCTTCTCGGTGGGCATTTGGACAAACGCCAGGCCCGGCACAAACACCAACAGCGCCATCCACACCAAGGTCATATGATAGACAATGCCGGTATCCGCGACGTGGGGCTGTGCGGCCTGCCAAGACCAGGTAAGCTGCCAGGCGACGTACAAGATGAATAACGCGACAGCGACAGTGAACCAGAAGCCGACGGTCCCCCAGCGCGTTTTCTGGAGCAGTTGACTGGCTGGCGTCGTCGGGACAAGGAGTGAGAGTAACGTCGGTAACACGAGCGAGAACAAAAACGAGATAGCCAGAATCATCCCCCAGCGCACCACGTTGCTCGGCTGATACAAATCGATAAACAGACTAGCCCAGAAATAACACCCGACCAACACCCCGAACATGGCACACCAGTCCAAGATACTGCGAGTAGTGGTGGCCCGGTGCGCTATACGACGAATGTTCGTACTCTGCATGGACACGTCCTTTCTGATTATGCAGACGTGCTATGATGGCAGCGTCTGCATATCCCTTACATATGCGGACATTGCCAGCGTGTGACTCGGCCTCACATGCTGGCGTTCTTACATTATCTTTTCGGCAAATACGCGTACTTTGTCATCTGGGTTACCATGGTGTCGTAACAAGTGTCGTAACGTATGACACACAACTATGAACAGTAACCAAAAACATAGACAGGTGTAGCGCTTCTTGAAGCAATTTGCTACACCTGTTTGTAACTTAGACGTACTACGAGATAATTAGTACTATGATAGTATTGATTTCTACCTGGGTGATTATAGAACAGGACTATCTGTAACCTTGTCGTACAGTGATAGTGTAGTATGCTACGTGTCAATAGATACACGGATATCTCGCATCATCATCCATATTGGGAGCAGATATGTCATTAATAGCAGGGAATATAGGCTTTATTCAACGACTTTTTGATGAGCAGAGAGTTACATGGGCCGTATGCGCTGGCGCTGCAGCACATTTGTATGGTAACCGACGCCCGATTCAAGATATTGATATTCTCGTTGCCCCGGGCCAATTGAAAACTATTATCGATCTTTTGCAAAAACGCCAGAAGACCGTGCAGTGTGATGGTCAACGTATTTTATGGCGGAGTATCAAATTCTTTGACAACCTGAGTATTCGTCAGGGCAGTTATCTCCACCCGTTCGATCTCGATGAGGCCATGGTCGCGAAATCCCGTCGCTTGCCACTGCTCGGAGCCCATGTGTTGGTTGTTGCTCCTGAGGATGTGTTGATCCACAAACTGCTGCTTCGCCGTGGTGAAGAACAGGACAAACACGATGTTGTTGATGCTGCGGGTATTGTGCGACGACAGCAACTTGATCACGATTATCTCCATCACCGCATTAAGACGATGCAGGCCGAAGAACGTGCCAGTGAGGCGCTTGCCCTGGTTGATCTGACGTATGAAGTCGTGTAAAGCTCGTACTGCCCACTATATACAGTTGTCTCGGGTTCACCTCGTGCAGGTGGGCCTTTTTGTGGTGGTGCACATTACAACAGTTGACGTGGCAATCGTGGTGTTAGGCGCGCACGTAATTCGATACTATATGCGTCGTCCACAATCTCCTCGACCATCTGGACAAAGTGCCGTGTACTGATGTGCCAATCGTAGCGCCGTGCAGCGATACGCCCTTGATCAGAAAGCTGTTGGCGTAGCATTGGCGATGTGATCACTCGCATCGTTTGTGTTACAAAATCCTCTGCGGTATCAGCTACGAGCACTTCGTGTTCTGGCTGTAACTCTAATCCTTCGATGCCCTTAGTTGTGGAGATGACAGGTGTGCCTAGCGCGAGCGCCTCCAATACTTTGAGCCGGGTACCATCCCCCTCACGGATTGGCACCACCTCGGCCCACGCATTGGCAACCACAGGCCGAATATCTTCCACATATCCAGTAAATGTCACGCCTTCAGTTGTTGGCAGGGCTGCGATCTGTTCTGGTGTCGTTTTGCCAGTGACAACCAGCTCCGCATGGGGATGCTGCTGACGGATATGCGGGAGTATTGCGTTGGCAAAGTAGGCTACCGCATCGAAGTTGGCATGGTATGAAATCGCACCGGGGTAGACGAGTTTGTCGTTGTCAGGAGCACCAAAATCACCACTATAGCCGTGCACATCAACGCCATTCGGAATAATGGCAAGGTGTGTATAATGGGGAGCCAGTGCTTTTACGAGGGCCAACTCACGTTGCGAGGGAACCGTGACACCGGCAAAATAGGGCAGGAGTGCGGCGATGTATCGACTGGTCTTGAGCCATGTCAATCCAGCACGCAGGCGCATGGTCAGTTGTTTCTGGCGTACATACTGGTCACGCAGAAGTGCTAACTTAATTTCCTCGATCATTTTTGGCACATGCGGCAGCAGCAGCGCGTAGGGTGCCATATGCAGATCAGAGACAATGACCAGATCATACGGTTGTTCAGCACGCCGTTGTACTGCCGCCACCATTGCAGCGCTATGATTGGCCACCATTGAGCGTGGACGTGGTGTTACCCATCCGAGGATGCGCCCCGTCGTATGTCCAGCGAAGGGTGTGTCAGGGATCAGTTCAACCGTTTCACAGAAGTCGTGGAATTGTTGGTGACTACCTGCCTCTGACGAATCGGGTGCAAAGGTGATTAGATCGACCGAATGGTGTTGCGCTAGCGCCCGTAGCAGGTGAGAAGTACGTAATTTAATGCCATTGTCGGCTGGCAACGGACACCAGGCCGAGAGCCACAGGATACGCATAAGAGAACCTTCTAGCTATTCATTGACTATCCATGTCTGAGTGCGCCAAAACGACCATGCCAGAAATCATTCCAGGCATGCAGCATGGCGTTACGGTGGTGTTTTTTAGCACGCCATTTTGGGCGAAGACTCAAACTCAACAGCGTCCGCCCGTCCTGCAAGATCAGCGCGTGGAGCCACGCCGACAGCCGTGCACTGGTCGCTCGCAGGAACAGCAATCGATTACGGGTCATGTAATACGCGACATACGGCTGATCTGCCCGTGCATCAAGCGGAATCTTGTGGAGTATGTGTGCTTGGGGGATATGCACAATCCGAAACCCCGCTCGAGCCGCACGCACACACCACTCGCTTTCTTCGTAGTACATAAAGAAACGTTCGTCTAGGAGACCACTTTGCTCAAGTACCCGACGTTTGCACAGTAACGCACACCCGGTGACAAAATTTACATCACGTGGTTGGTTGGGCAGGGCTGCCAGGCGCTCGCCAAGGCCGATCATGTGGCTATTCCCGCGTTGCCAGTCAATCACACCACCAGCAGACCACACGATATCTGGTTGTTCGTGGTAGCAAATGGTAGGACCAACCACCCCAATCGAAGCATCCGACTCTGCGCTATCAATCAAGACGCGCAGGAAATCTGGTGCTACCTCGGTATCGTTGTTCAGCAGCAGCGCGTAGTCATACCTATGATGAAGGGCATAGCGCAGTCCGATGTTGTTGCCTGCTGCAAAGCCAAGATTCGCCCCGGTCTCGATCATATGCACGTGTGGATACTGTTCACGGACTTTTGTGGGTGTACCATCCTGTGAGGCGTTATCAACAATCAGAATGTCATAGTTCTCATACTCAATATCGCGCAACGATGCCAGGCATGCCAGCGTCAGGTCGATGCCGTTGTAACAGAGCACAATGATGAGTACGTGCGGTGACATATCAGGCAACTCCCTGTAAGTGTTGGTCGGGTTGAATAATGAGGTTGCGATAGATGTTGAGCAACTGTTGCATTTCCTCATCGATGCTGCGTGGTAGCGGCACTCCCACCCGGATTTGCGCCAAGAGCATTGGCTCGTTGATCAGGCGTTGAAGTTGTCGAGTCAGATCGTCGACGTCGTTAGGTTGGAAGTGTAATCCATCAATACCATCACGCACCAGTTCCGCCATACCACCCATGGCACTGGTGACGACGGGTGTTCCAGCGGCATGGGCCTCAAGGATGGACAAAGGGCTGTTCTCATACCATGTCGATGGTACCACGTTCACATCAAGCCTGTGCAAAATGGTAGCCACATCACTATTCTCAAAACGTCCGTGGAAGAAGATGCGTTCGTCGTTGGCTGCCATGCGACGTAACCGATGGACATACCGGGGGTAACGGTCAAGACCTCCATGAATGTGCAGTTCGATAGCCTGTTTACCTGACTGGATTTTGCGAAATGCTTCGATGAGCAAATGGATGCCTTTATGCTGGGCAATCTGTCCTGTGAAGCCAATCCGTAACACGTCATTGGATGTCCCGTGGTGAATGCCTTGAAATGGTGTGAGGTCTATCCCGAGCTTTGAGACATACAGACGTTCCGCATCAACATACGGTGCAAATTGTGACCCTAGAAAACGTGATGGGACAATCACGGCATCAGGAAGCGCCAATGCAGCAAGGAGGTTGATTCGTCGACGGGCAATCTGATCGCGCTCTTTTTGGAGCACAATATTTCCGACAGTATGACTTGCGCGCCCTTGTGTGAGTGTATCGGCGAGACGATAGCGACGCCCTTCCAACTTCATACACCAGGCGCATCCGGCTGGATCATCAGGGATTTTGGTGCAGAGAGAACCATCGCCGCGTTGCAGAGTAGTACGTGGGCAGAGAAACCAGTAGTCGTGTAAAGTGAGTGCAGTTGGGATGCCTGCAGCGTGGGTGGCGCGAAGTGGCGCATTGCCAATAAGATACCCGGCCTGGAAATGGACGAGATCTGGCTGGCTCTGTGCAAGATAGTTGGCGAACCACTCACCAAGCAATGGATTGTCGTAGTTCCTGGGCCACCAGCGGTCGTCGGTGATGTGCAGATCGACACGCCATACTGGCAGATCCTCGTACGTGTCCTGCTTAACAGACAGATCGTTCTTCTCACTGCGCCAATCGATGGTCTCAACACACACAATCTCAACATCGTGGCCATGTGTATGCAGCCAGCGGGCCAGTCGGAAGGTATAGAGTTCGGCTCCGGCAGTGTAGCGTGGTGGGAAATGGTGAACTGGTAGAACGATTTTCATAGCAACACCTGCTCAGTTCTAGGAAGTGGCTTCCTGGCTTTGCCGCAAACTTCGTACAAAATGGAGTTCTTCCTTGCCAACAACGCCCAGCACGATCAGAAGAATCGCATACACGACAACACCCAGTGCAATATTGAGCAACAGGGGTAGTTGACTCAGTGCAATCACCGCCATTCCCATCAGGAGTGTGGCAAGCAACGGACGAATGAGGGCATATTTCCAGTTGAGTTTACGCAACATCTCACGCAATATCCAGACGTATTGAGTCACCAGCACCAGTTCGGTGAACACTGTTGTTACGGCAGCACCCATAATCCCAAAGCGTGGGATGACTAAGATGTTGATCAGAATATTACACGTCGTGCTGATAATAACGGCTCGTGCTACTCGTCGTTCCTGGCCTGCAATCACCACTGCATACCCCAGAAATTCGGTCATAAACATGAGCGGGACTGTCCAGATAATGATCTGGAGTACCGGCACGGCTGGTTGGTATGCGGCTTCATAGAGAAAAGGAATGATCTGCCCAGAGAGCGCCCATCCACCAACCGCAATAGGTAGCCCAATCATCAGCAGGTAGCGAATCGCACGCTCATAGATCATTGGCAAGGTTTCGGAGGCAGTTGCCGATTGACGGGCGAGCGACGGATACATGGCGGTGTTAATAATGTTTGAGAGCATAAACGACGAGAAGACCAGCGTGTATGCGGCGTTGTAATGGCCTGCGGTTTCGTAGTCAAAAAAGTGTTGAAGCAGCAACGTATCAAATTTGTAGGAGAGGCCCAGTGTGAAACCAATAACACCAAAGGGTATGCTGATGCGAATGAGCGCAGGCCAGGTGTTGATGGTCGGGCGCGACGGGCGGAGCCCCAATCGTTGAACTCCCCGCCAGCAGATATAGGTCATCCAGGTGATGGCGATCAGGGTCGCGGCGATCAGACCGTAGTATCCGGCGCCGTACCAGAGCGCGATGGCCCCGCCAACAACGAAGAGTAGTTGGTAGACGACGCGTGCGCCAGCGTTGATGTCGAGTCGCTCAAAACCGGCCAATACCGCTTCACTTGCACCGTGGACGCTGTAGATGACGAGGCCCAGTACATTGAGTAGAATGGCACCAATGATGATCAATGGTTGTCCGGTCAACCATGCTGACGAGACGATCATCAGTCCGGCGACAATCGAAAGGCAAAAACGCAGGGCGAGGAGGTTCCCAAAGAGTGCATTGACCCGTTCTGTTCCATCAGGATCATCACGCCAGCGCGCAATTTCTCGCACCGCAAAGGGGCTGAGCCCTAAGTCAGCAAAAAAAATAAAAATCGCACCATAGGCGACGATGGTGGTGTATTGCCCATAGACGTCATCGCCAAGGTTACGGATGATCAGGACGGTAAAGCAGAACGATAACAACTTGATGGCTATCTGTGCTCCCATCCCGAAGGCTGAGTTACGGGCCACAATGCGTGAGAACTGCCTCATATATCACATGCCTTGTCGATTGCCATAACCAGCTTTCGGAAGTTCCGATCTCTGGGACACGACTCGTTTATAACTATCCAAAATACTTTGTGCTGTGTTACGCCACGAAAATTGGGCAGCACGTACAAAGCCTTGTTCGCGTAATTGTTGACTTATAGCCGGGGTGTCGAGTACTCTGGTAAGGTGTCGGGCCAGTTGTATGTCGTCTTCAGCATCGATGAGCAGCCCCGCATCGCCGACGACCTCAGGCAGTGCGCCTCGGTCAGATGCAATCACGGGTGCGCCACAGGTCATCGCTTCCAGAATGGGAATGCCAAAGCCCTCGATCCACGATGGGAAGACAAATGCTTCGGCCATGCTGTACAGCGCGATCAGATCAGCACGTGAAGGTCGAATGAGCAGCTGTGCATGTCCGGCGTTCACTGCTTCATGGATGATGGGCAGGACATCTGGGCGGCGTGCAAAGAATACTATGCGTTGGTTTGCTCGTATGGTTTCTGACAATTGTCGCCACGCACGCACTAACACTGCCGGATTTTTGAGTGCATCAGCCAGCACAAAAGAGGTGCTAATGTGATGACGCTGGCGCACTTGAGAAAGGATTTTGCTATCGATGATGCGTTGCAGATCTGGTGTTGGTGCATGTGGCACTGGTACAATGCGGTCTGATGCAAATGTGCTGTAGTGGATAATCTCTCGTCTGGCGTGGGCCGAAACCGTTAACAACAGATCGGCATGGCGTATTG
This sequence comes from Chloroflexi bacterium AL-N1, assembly GCA_013122435.1. Classification (GTDB taxonomy): domain Bacteria; phylum Chloroflexota; class Chloroflexia; order Chloroflexales; family Roseiflexaceae; genus AL-N1. Next base: position 20,393 of record WYDT01000034.1, on the reverse strand, counting down.
CCGCAACGGTGCAATAGTGCAGATATGACATCAGCGCGATAGTACGAGGATTTTTGGGGTGGCCCCGGATGATTTCATGGAGTGGCATTACGTTAATGGCATCGTGCAGCGTAATGACGGTTTTTGTTTGGGAGGGGGCGAACCCATAGTTAGCTGGGTAGTGCATCACGTCAAGGCGATCCTGTGTGAGTTGTCGTTGCATAAACAGGTCGTGCTGGACGCTTGAAAGTGGGTTGTGCCAGGGGAGATAGCGTATGGCTACGTGGTTGGGAAGATTCTGGAGTTCAAACGGACGTTTGGTGTCAGCATAGAGGAAGATATGGTGTTGCTCTGCGAGATCGATCAATGCGGGAACGAAATGGGCGATGTAGGTGTGCACACCGCCGACCAACCCGTGTGAAAGATATCGTACATCAATTCCAATACGCATCCTGTCTTCCTTCATGTTACGCGAGAACTGGCACTGAGACAGTACTTTTTTGTACAATAAACGCCACTGGAAGGACCGCACGTTGTCCTTGATTATTATATAAGTCGCGCTCAAGTTCCCAGAAATGCCGCGCATCTGTCGGTGTCACTGAGCGGAGATTGCTTGAAAAGGGTAGACCACTGGGGATTTCCTGCCCTTTGATGAGTGGCAGAATATCCTGCTCAAGATGGCTGACTTCGAAGCATTGATTGGCGCTGCGGGCTACTCGTGCGTCGCCGTGGGCAACCACTTGCTGGGCGTGGATCTTCCGTGTAAGACCTGCTTTGAGTTCGTGCATATCGCCCTGGCGCGCCAGTTGTGTTGCTCGTTGCAGGTAATAAGCGAGTTTGTTGCCTCCCAGTACGTGTTGTGTCGTTGGTGTAAAATCAACACTCACCACGAGCACCCCTCCCGGTTTAAGAACCCGCATCAGTTCCTTGATTGCCTGTTGGTCCTGAGGAGCCGGGATGTGTTCAAGCACAGAGACGCATGACACGGCATCAAATGTCGCGTCGCGGTAGGTGAGTTTTGTCAGATCCTGGGTCTTGTAGCGTACTTCAGTGCCATAAATACGCTCAGGTCGGAAGCGTTGCATTTCGCTAATCTGCCGTTTGTCACCGTCACAGGCTTCGACGTGGACACCACGCATGGCGACGGTGTGGGCGAGTGGCGTCACGCCACATCCGGCGTCCAGGTAGCAGTCACCGGTTTGGAGATGGTTGAGCAGAACATCAAGGACAAAGGAGTATTCGAGTTTGCGAAACGGCCAGCGGCAGACATCAAGATAGAGGGGAATTTCAGGTAGACTGGCCGGAATCGCACCATCCTGATGGGCCATTTCAAGTGCCTGTAGTAATGGTTCCATTCGTTGTTCAAAAAGGACTGAATGCCTGGCTAACATGGTGTTATCTTTTGCATAGAGGACGTACATAAGTGCTGCTCCTGATAGTCAATCCAATACCCTGATGGGGAGGGTTTATCTTCACAAACCCAATCTCGGGTGGGGAGGCATGCCTATTCCGTTTTAGTATGTCGTATGTGCTTGACAAAGATATGAGTTCTCAATTGAAGCTGAATGACAGATTTGACAGGTATTAACGTCGTTTTGTGACCTGCCGGAATTCCAAAACCTTTCAACTTTTGGCACACCCCCTCTCACAACAACGTGAGAAGGGGGATATTAGGAGAGACGAAAGGAGTATTATTTGATCAGGTGGAACTAGGTCTGCACTTTGGTCAGACTACCGCCCATCCAGCGAATGTGGTTGGTGCCAATTTGCCAGAGTTGACCAAGTGTGTCGAGATTGGCGGCGCCTTTCAAGAACGTTTTGATTGGCCCTGGCCGTAGGCTCCATTCACGTGCGGCGCGTCTGGCCCAGTATTCGAGGTCAGCAGAGCTCAAGTCGGGGTAGTTGAGTACGGTGTGATTGTACATATCGTAATCTTCCCAGCGGTCCATCTGAATCCAGCCGTTTTGGACAGCTTCGTAATAGAACGGTGTGCCAGGATATGGTGTTGCGATATGGAACAACGCAATGTCAAGTGGCAGCTTCTTTGAGATATCAATGGTCTGTCGGATGGTCTCAACGGTTTCGCCAGGCAACCCGATGATGAAGTAGCCCCAGTTCATAATACCGGCGCGATTACTGGCTGAGATGGTTTCATGAATACGCTTGGTGGTCGTCCCTTTGCGAGCGCGCTTCAAAACCTGTTCACTGCCACTCTCCAGACCCCAGGCGATCATAAAGCAGCCAGCCTTTTTCATGAGACGCAGTTGCTCTTCGTCGACAAAGTCAACGCGGCTGTTGCAACTCCAGCGTAGTTGCAGGCCATCCTTGATGATGGTGTTGCAAAGATCGTAAACAAAGTCTTGCTTGACGGTGAAGAGATCGGCCTCGAAGTGGATGTGGTTCATGCCCATCTTTTTGAGCATATACATCTCTTTGAGGACATGATCAGGGCTACGGTGGCGCACACTGGATTGGTACGTCACGTGTTTGATGCAGTAGCGACATCCGGCAGGGCAGCCGCGACTGGTCAGCACAAAGGTATATGGTCCACCAATAATAGGTACTTTATACTTCTGCCAGGGGAGTTTGTCGTGCAGCGGAATCGGCAGATCGTCGAGATTCTCGATAAACGGTCTGTCAGGATTGATCTGTACCTGACCATGCATATCGCGGAAGGCAATACCTTTGGTTTCGCGAAGCGCGGTGGAAACCAGGGCCGGGTTGATGCCCAGGAAACGCCCACGCGTGGTGAGGTATGAGGCATCGGGGAAGGGCAGCTTTCGCCACGGTGCTGTCAAATCGGGGTTGCCAACAGAGACGGTATCGAGCGCCTGATCTGCTTCCACTTTACGATCAATCGTTTTAATGACATCGAGAATGGATAGCTCAGGCTCACCACGGATCACCACATCGAGTGAGGGATAGCTCTCCAGCGTCTCACGGCTCATCGGGGTGACGTGGGTGCCAATCGCCATGCTGATAGTACCTACTGATTTCCCGACAAACGTTGTTCGCATGTCGTTGGTCAGCGTTGGAGCAGTAGCGTGGATAATCATGTAGCGTGGTTTGTGTTTGAGCATGTAGCTTTCAAACTGCTCCCATGTCATGCCAAGGCCAATGGCGTCGATGACATCGACGGTGTAGCCAGCCTCCTGGACAACAGCACCAATCTGGGCGAGTGCTGTCTGAGGCCAGATGATACCATCACGGGTGCGTCGTCCGACACGAGCAATATCGCGCAGGAAGAGATCGCCGTCGGGAGATGGTGGATTGAGCACCAAAACATCAAGGCGGTCGCTGCGTTCGCGTGGCATATCAACAAATTTTATTTCACCAGCTCGCTCACTGGCGCGTGCTGGCGCGACAAGTTTGATACCGCTGCCTTTATTGCTTGAGGCAGTACGTTGTTCATTTTGCTGGGGCGTGTGTTCCTCAGTCATGCGTTCCTCCTGAAACCGTCAGTTTATTTTGTTGTAGCACGTGATTATGCAGTGTGACAGTGTGAATGTATGTAGCAATCTGGTGCACAATACAGAATATCAGGCACGAATGAGTGTTACGTAAATTCTGTTTGGTTTATTGATGAATATTTCGCCATCAAACAACGCAGACGATTCTGAACAGATTGTTGTTTGAGAGATACACTTTGTTAGCGTGGTTCATCAACTGCGGGTGCTGGGAGTAATTGTTCAAGTGCATCGAGTCCATCGAAGAGGCCTGTCCCAAATGTGCTGTTTGGTAGGTCATCAGGTGTGATAGCATCACCTTCGATCCATTTGGTATAGAAAGTTTCCTATGTTTTTATCTAAACTTAACGTCAGTTTTGGGTGCTAAACACGTATTGCTTTTCAAATGGGACCAAGCGGTGTAATCGCTTCCATACCCTTATCGCAGTCCCATTCATTTTCTGGTCAATCTGGTGGGGGGCATTACCTATTGCCATCGACCCAAGAAACCATTATTACAATAGGTTACAGAGCTACCTACTAAAATGGCTTAACCCGAACTGACGTTAACTTATTATTTAATTGTTGGTTTCATCATTGTTTACATATATGTTATATGTTTGAGATGTTTGTCTCATATAATCTGAACGAAATAATTGGTGCTTTAAAGAAGTATAAGTTATATAAGTTTTGGATACTGTCAGGTAAAGTATCAATAAATTTAGCAGGGTACTACTCACGCTAAGGTCTAAGACGGTTTGTTTAATGGTAGCAGTACTAGTTGTTCCTGTAATGGCAGTAATGCATTTGCCAACTGTCGCAGCGGAGCCCGATGTTGCTGATGACACTGTCGATTTTGTTTGTGAAGAGCTACAAAACGAAATGCAAAAGGATCCAGAACTGGCTGAATTGGTAACGAAGTACGAGGAAGTATTCTACGAACAATCATTGTCAGAAGACGAATTAGTTGATCTAATTGCCGAAGAAGAAAGTGAGAAAGCAAAAGTATTAGGTATTAGCGTCCAATTATCAACGAGTACAGTAATTCCTCAATGGTTTCGTTTATGTATACGACCTATAACTGGTCCCGGTAAAGTAAATTGGAATTTTACCGATCCCGGTCAAGCAGGAGCAAAATACTCTGTATTACCAGAGAATGGCGGTGCTCTTGTGTGGGCATCTCCTCCACAACAAAATATCGATGCTATTTATAGAACTTCTTGGGGAAACTGTAATGCATACAAGATTCCAAATAGTGCGATAGCCACTTTTTCTGATGCTGACAACGCGGAGATATGTTATAACGCATTTGCTTGTAGTGCTTTAGGACACTGTCCTAAATGGGTAAATCCTTGTGATGGCAATAGCGCAGAAGATTCTTGGCCAGATGATTCTTTAACATAGTATTACATGTCTATACTATTTGAATTGTTATCTTATGTAAAAGTGCTAACCTGCTTTAGAATAGCAGGTTAGCATTCTTGAGTACAAGCGAATATAGATTAAGTCGAGGTTCACATGCAACATCTTAATGTTCAAAAAAATCTCTATTAGTATCCGGTTATGGTTTCATTCTTGTTTTGTTTTACGGCGGCATCTTGTTCAGTAATGGATTATATGGTGATTTAAGCCTTATAGGAGGTTCACACAGTATACGACATAGGTTACCTGATATTGCGCTTCTCGTTCACCTTGCTGTGGGCCTCTGTCTTGGGCTTGCACCACTTCAACAGAGATTCTTTAGCATACTCTCCTCTTTGTTTGCATTTATAGCGATTTCATTTGTTATCTATTTCAATATAAGTGAATCTATCCTTGAGGTTGGAAGTCTCGTTCTTGGACTTGTTGCTGTATCTGTTTTACTTGTTTTTCCTTCACTATCTCTCTTGTTCATGGATATCCAAGCAACACGTAAAGTCAGTTCATTTAGTTCTTACAACAACTAAGAACCACATCACGATGTGGAATATTGAGGTCTATTTCGTCACGTTCAAGCTGGCTGTCCACCACCTGCCCATCAACTTGCACATCATCGATGGCGATAGACCCTTCATTGAAGTGTGCCGCATTGGCATACAGGTGCACATAGATTTTGTCAAGCGATACTTCTTCCGTATTGGTCAAGATAATTGTTTGATTTCCGGTAATAGTAAGCGTTTCAGGATTAAGTTGGGTTTCGATCTGATACAATGGCACATCTGCATGCTGGGTGATGGTTTCTTGAAATGATGGTGTGAGTGTGGTTGATAAGTCTGAAGCATTGGCGGAAGGTTGTGATATGGCTGACAATACGTAGCTTTAGAAGAAATCACCACACCATAATGGTTCTGTCATAGTGTGGTGATTTTTTCTATACTATTTCGTGTTTAAACAGCAAGTGTAGCTACGCTAGCCGTTTGCCAGGATTGCGACCTATGGGCGCTGCCAAACTCGCACATGGTCAACCTTCATATAGCAGGGCGTGGTATCGTTCATGTCGGGTTGCCCGGACCAACCGTTGCCCGAGTGCATGTTGAACTGCATATACATCTCGTGGGCATCGAAATTCCCACCGGGATTATGAACACGCCAGTATTCTTCACCATCAATGTACCAGATTAGTTCGTTAGCATTCCACTCAACACCGAATGTATGAAAGCCATCGGCATAATTAATTCCGGTATCTTTGTTAAATCCGGCAGCTTGATGTTCAGGATAGCCGTAGTGAATAGTTGTATGTGGATGGGTGATCTCCTTACCAAGCATTTCCACTACATCAATCTCTGGGGGCCAGAAGTCGGGTGAACGTTGCATCCAGAAGGCATTCAGGACACCTTGCGCTTGACACATCTGCATACGCGCCTCGAAGTAGCCATGACGCTGACTGAAGCGCTCACGGGTCGTGACAACCCCTGAGGTGATCTCGCCATCACGGACCTGGTGGCGTACCACCAGATTGCCGTCTTCCGCCCAGACATTATCGTGCTTCATGATTTCGTCTGACCACTGCACATGATCCCAGTAGGCACCTGGCAAGCCCCACATGGTATGCCAGACATCTGTGTCAAGGGTGTCAAACTCATCCTCAAAGGTGAGGGTCCACTCGCCGTCAGGGCCTATTGGTTGAGGATTACCCGGATCGGGTGCAGGTGTTGGAGTAGGTTCTGGAGTCGGTTGGGGGTCAGGTGTGTCGCCGTTACGCTGCCACACCCGCACATAATCAATGTAGTGATAGGCCGGAAATACGTTACTATCGTCTGGGGCACCTGGCCAATCGCCACCAATGGCGGTATCCAAGATGATCTGCATTGGTTCGTCAGAAATGTTCGGACCATTCCACGTATGGGTTTGCACATCATCAATATACCAACGTACTTCATCTGGCTCCCATTCGATAGCATACGTGTGGTAATTTTGCGATGTATCAGAGACAGTGGTTGATTTCGGTGAGCTAGCATTGTCAGGCCAGCGACAGCGATAACAAGTGCCGTAGTGAACGTTCTGATGAACCGTTGTGGTTTGATCACCCAATACTTCCAGAATGTCAAACTCAGGTGGCCAGGTTATACATGGGTCAAATCCAGCACATTCATGTTGTAGTAACCAGTGGGCAGCGTGCAGCCCTTTGCCAGCTGGTTGTTTTGAACGAATTTCAACCCGACCATAGGTGAAATCATATTTGCCGCTACCAGTGGTAACTTTACCGGAAGTATATGAACGTCCACCGTAGTCGCGCTCTTGGCTACGAATAACTAGATTTCCGTCTTCTATATATACATCGTCTGGGGCAATATAGTGAAGTTCGTTGTTAATCATTCCAGGGGTATCAAGCACATTCCACTTACTTGTATCTATTGATGTGCCATCAAATTCATCACTCCACACTAATGTCCATTCATCATCAGTTGGTGGGTCATTTGGTTTGGGCGTCGGTGTTGGTATAGGAGTATTTGTCCCGCTAAGTTCAATGTGATCCAGCTTATAAGAGCCAGTCGATTCACCATGAGCGCGTATGCGAAAAGTAAGCCCTATAACTTCAGTAAGAGACAGTCCATCATTTGGTGCGTTATCTGGTTGCCACGAACTACGGGTGAAGTTCTTCCAAAAAAAACTCTGTTGCTGCCATCCTTCAAAGTCATCAACAAAGGTCACGTCAAACAACTCATTTCCATTGTCGTGAATTTGGACGGAATGGGTATGACCTGAGTCTGTACCATACATCCAGAATTGTAATTGCCTCTCATTGCTCCAATCTTCACCCTCCCAGTTCCAATGGGTAGCATCAAGGTAAGCGGTGCTATCCGGAAATGTGTAATTGATTTGAAGTGCTGTGTTACCGATCTTTCCGGCACTGGTGCTTGCTTCTCCTGTTCCACTACCACCGGGATATACATCCCACTGATCAACACCAGCTTCAAAATCTTCGTACACAAGTGCTTTAGTATGTTGTGCCTGCGTCAAACTCAGGCTACTGACAATAGCCAGAACACAAAACACAAACCAGAAATGCAAGAGTCGTGATCGCATTGAACAGTTCTCCTTTAACATAAAAATTAATTAATATTAATTTTAATCTTTTTTTATAAAAATCAAGAGTATAGATGTCAGGAAATATTCAAGTGTAGCAAGGCATGGCTATATCATGTACTGTTACGATGTGCCAAAAGCGGTGCCATTTTGATTACCGTGTCCAGAGTGCCGCTATCTTTGAGTTTTCATACTGTGGATGTGTTCAAGTAAGATGGCAACCAGATCAGGTTCTCAGATATTGGGGTGCCAAAGCCGCAAGATAGACACAGTTGTAGCGACATCTGGTCTTATCTGAAAGAGGTTTCAACTTTAAGTGCCTGCGCCAAACGTTCTTTGTATTCGGTTTGTGGGATTTCAATGGCACCAAAGCGGACGAGATGCTCGGTCAGGAATTGTGTGTCGAGCAAGACAAAGCCACCTTGACGTAATTGCTCGATGAGATGGACCAGCGCAACTTTACTGGCATCAGTCATATGGCTAAACATACTCTCACCGGCGAACAGTCCACGAATAGCGACACCGTAGAGTCCACCCACCAGCTTATCCTCGTACCAGGTTTCGACACTATGAGCAAAGCCTAACTGATGCAGCAATGTGTATATATCAATCATTTCAGGGGAGATCCACGTACCATCACGATCAGCGGCTGGTTCAGCACATGCTTCCATCACCGCGCGAAAGTTGTAGTTGAGACGCACATCAAAGCCGCCAGTTCGTACGGTGCGGGCCAGGCGACGAGGAACGTGAAAGCCGTCGAGGGGAATGATGGCACGTGGGTCTGGATCATACCAATAGATATTCCCATCATCGTGTGCCATGGGGAAGACTCCCTGACAATAGGCAGAAAGCAACAATTGTGGTGTTAATCTCACTGGGCGTGCTCTTGTTCCCTGACAGGTGGAGAGACATGTTGTTGATAGTGTTGACTAGCGAGGATGCAACTGATCAAATGCTTCTTCATCCAGTTCCTCAAGTGTGTCGACAACAATGTCAGCCTGTAAATCTGTATGTGATGAACGCACACCGATGGTGCGCATACCGGCACGCCGTGCGCCCTCCAGTCCGGCTGGTGCATCCTCGACGACGATGCAGCGTGATGGAGGCACGCCTACACGTTCAGCAGCCATCAGAAACACCTGTGGATCGGGTTTTCCATGCTGTACATCTTCGGCTGATGTGAGCGCGTCAATGTATGGTTCAATATTGAGAGCTTTAACAATAGTTGTAGCGTTCTTCTTGGGCGCAGCGGTAGCGATGGCTTGCCGCCAACCAGCCTTGTGCAGTTGGATCAACCACTTTTCGACGCCCGGCAATAATGCGACGCCACGTGTTCGAACCATTTCGCGGTACTGCTCTTCTTTGAGATCACCGATACGCCTTATCTCGTCATCCGCTAGATCTGGTCCATAGTGGCCGCGGAGAATAGTGTCGTTACGCTGTCCAAATGATGCCTGGAATTGATCGTATGTGATGGGATGTCCCTCGGCGGCCAGCGCATCGCGCCACGCTATCCAGTGATACTCAGCCGAGTCAAGCAGTGTGCCATCCATATCCCATAGAACGGCACGAAACTGTTGTTTCGTCATATGGTAGATTGCTCGCGTTTCGTTGGTAACATTACGTCACTCGATTATACACTATCGCAAAGGCGCTGACGATCTATTTACAGTTCAACGAAGTAAGAGCGACAGGCAGCAGATAACAACTCACGCGACATACTGGGCTGTGTCCGTGTAAAGCGTGCGATGTCGATCAACTGGTCCATCAAGTCCCGCGGATGACAGGCCCGTAGCTCTAGTTTTCTTTTGGCATACTCTTGTTCAAACAAATAGCGTAGTCCTTCGTCGCTGTAGGGAACTTCTTTGGCCTGACAGACACGTCGAAGAATCTCGCGATATTGTTGCGGGTTTGGATTTTGTACTTCGATCTTGTAGCGAATACGTCGCAGGAACGCTTCATCTACCAACTGTTTCGGCTCGATGTTCGTTGAGAAGATAATCAACTGATCGAATGGCACCTCAATCTTTTTCCCGGTATGCAATGTCAGATAATCAACCTTTTTCTCAAGCGGCACGATCCAGCGGTTGAGCAGATCGCGGGGGCGCATCTGCTGACGCCCAAAGTCGTCGATGAGGAAGAGGCCACCATTGGCTTTCATCTGGAGTGGCGCTTCATAAAACTTACTATTCTCTTCGTATACCAGATCGAGGGAGTCCATGTTGAGCTCACCACCAGCAATAACGACTGGGCGTTTGGAGATAACCCAGCGCTGATCTGGGGTGTAGCTGAGATTGGCTGGTGGTTCAACCCGTTCATGATGAATCGGATCAAAGACACGAATCACCTGTCCATCGATGATGACCGCATGGGGAATGATAATGGTGTCAGATATCATCCGTGCTACAGCTTCGGCGATACTGGTTTTGCCATTGCCAGGGTGTCCAAACAGGAAGATGGAACGACCTGAGTTGATGGCCGGGCCTAACTGTTGGAGCAGATTGTCGTCAATAATCAGATGAGCAAACCCCTGACGAATCACGGTCTCGTTGACGATCAGGCCTTGTGTTGTCTGGTCTTTCATCGCTTTTTCGTACGCGGTGAGAGGAACTGGTGCCGGTCCCAGGTACTGTGAGCGCTCCCCAATTTCTTTGGCCCGCTCAAGACCTTTTTTCGTTGCCTGATAGCGGTATGACTTTTCGCCAAGGCCGCCGGTACCTTTGATTTCACACATTTGCTCACGGCGCAAGTATGAAATGGCCTCGTCAATCACATGTTCATATGGAAGATGTATCAGATTGACCAGGTCCTGCCCGGTCATCTCGCCGACAATGTACAGTCCACGCAGGACCAGATCTGAGATGTATGCGAGCGTAAGACCCGTTTCGTTAATACTCTTTGGCCGCGGCGGCAACGGTGTCTGACTAATGAGCGGTTCGTTGTCGTCGCTGAGTTTGACAGAAGTTAATGGTGGTTGTTGCATGAGAGACGACTCCTATGTATGTACTGGCAACGGCGCAAGCAGTATAGCATCGGTTGTATAGTATCGCAATACATGGGTACACAAATAGTTATAGTATGACGTTGTCAAGATTACCATATCACTGGCAAGATGTATAGTTATCAGTAATATACAGCTACAAAAGAGTCGTATGATTATGATGCATTCTGCGAATACCTATAGCAAAATAGACATGTGCACTTCAATAAAGTGGGTATTTTGCGCCTCGCAGTCTTTGCACATGTGTTGATGTCGTGCTATGATCGATTGACAGGGTCTATGTGAAATGGTATGCTGCCAGTGATATTGATCGAGCATACTTGTGATAGGGATATGATTTTGATGCATGTTCATCTTATGTTACGGGCTGTTTATGGTTGATGTAATACACGATACACGCGCTCATCGATATCATTAAGTATGCAACGTAAACGATAGTAATACACAACCGTGGGCGCCACATACGCCTACGGTTTTCTTATACCTGGAGCTTTTCATGTCGACGCTCAGTGTCAATGGCCTCACCAAATACTATGGTGCCGATTTTATCTTTGGCAATCTTTCATTTCAGGTCACGCAGAATGACAAAGTAGCCCTCGTAGGTGTCAATGGTGCAGGTAAAAGTACCTTGCTGAAAATCATTGCCAATAGTGAAATGGCTGACGAGGGCCAGATCCACGTTGCCCGTGGGACACGTATTGCGTATCTGGCCCAGGAAACACGTTTTGAAACGAACCGTACGCTGTGGGAAGAGATGGAGTCTGCTATGAGTCATCTTCGGGACTTGCAGCAGCAAATCACTGATCTCGAAGCGATTATTGCCGATACGAATACGCCGAATTGGGATGAGCATATGGAGCAGTATGGTGAGTTGCAACATCGCTTCGAGCATGGTGGTGGGTATGAGATTGAGCAGCGCATCAAACGTGTTCTGGATGGTCTGGGGTTTCGTGAAGCGCAGTATCATCAACCGCTCGAACAGTTCAGTGGTGGTCAGAAAACCCGTGCTGCCCTTGCCACCACACTCCTTTCCGATCCAGATCTCCTGTTGCTTGATGAGCCGACCAACCATCTTGATCTGGCAACACTGGATTGGCTGGAACGCTTTTTGCTGATGTGGCATAATGCACTGATTGTCATTTCCCACGACCGTTACTTTCTCAACCGTGTGACCAATCGCACCCTCGATCTGGCATTTGGCAAACTCGAAGACTATCCGGCAGCATACAATAAATACTTGTTACTAAAGGCTGAACGGTTAGAATTACTCCTCAAGCAGTATCAGGCACAACAGGCGCATATCGCCAAAACAGAGGAGTTTATCCGTCGCTTCAAAGCGGGGCAGCGCAGTAAGGAAGCACGTGGTCGGGAACGACGTTTGCAGCGTCTCAAGGAAGGATGGCAGGGTGGCAGTGGACAAACGCAGTCCTTGCTTGACCGCCCTGACGATCAGAAGCAGATTGCCTTTAAACTGCAAACACAGGTTCGTAGTGGGGAACAGGTGCTCAAATTTGATCAGGTTGGTATCGGCTATCCACAATCGCCCAATGGTGCTGATACGCCTACAAAACTGTTCGAATGCACCAAACTGACGATTCAGTCTGGTCAACGGATCGCGTTAATTGGACCGAATGGGAGTGGCAAGACAACCTTGCTACGTACCATCGTTGGTGAACAGATGCCGTTGCATGGACAGATACATCATGGATACAATGTGGTTATCAACTATTATGCACAGGCACACGAAGGGCTACAGCATACAGCGACCATCCTGGATGAGGTACGACGCACCAGCCCATCCATCGAGGAAACCCGTGCACGCACATTGCTTGGGCACTTTCTTTTTAGTGGTGATGATGTGTTCAAACGTGTTGGTGATCTGTCGGGTGGCGAAAGGAGCCGTGTCGCGCTGGCTCAACTTATGCTGATGCAGGGGAACCTTCTCGTACTTGATGAGCCCACCAATCACCTCGACATCGACTCACGTGAGGCGCTGGAGACGGTGCTCAATGAGTATAATGGTACGATCCTGTTTGTTTCGCATGATCGCTATTTTATTGATGCTGTTGCGGATACAATCTGGGCTGTGCAAGATGGTCGTATCGTAACGTTTGATGGCACCTTTACAGATTATACGGGCTCGCTCGAACAGACGACTCAAGCGACAGGCACATCGCGTCATTCGCAGGGCAGTCAACGCTCGACATCGCCACATATCCAGGTGAAGGAAACGTCCCAGACATCACAGAAAGCACAACACCAGGAACGGGTGCAGCAGAACAGAGAAGAGCGCAAAAAACAACGACGATTGTCAGCATTGGAGGAAGAGATTGCAACGTTAGAGGCTGAACTACAACAGATCGAGGAACAGATGCATGCTGCGAGTCTGGCTGGGGATATTGAACGTGTCACCAAGCTGGGGATTCAACATACAGAACGACAGGAAACCCTGAGCACACGCTATGATGAGTGGGCAGCCATCGCCGATTAAATACGTTTGTTACATGAGGAGTCCGCTGGAACTTGGCCCGGCTTCCGCAATACGATAGTTCAGGTCTTCTGCATAATCAAAGAGTTGACCATACAATTCCTGAAAATCGGAACTAGACACAAATGCCTGAGCGGCGTCGGTATTATCCATCCTGGTGACTAACGTCATTTGTGGCCCATTGCCAAGCTGCGTGTACCAGGCATCGTCTGTTTGCACACCGAGACGAAGCAGTTCTGGACAAAACTGACCGATCAGAAACTCGAGACATTCACGCTCTTTTCCATCTGGGAAATTCCAAGTAAAAACGAGTTTGCCCTCTGTCATGGTCTGCCAACCTAATCATAAGAACACAGTAGAGCACATCAGCTATGAACTGTGGCTCTACATGTGCCATAACGAATATTGTTTTATGCCAGTGCGTCTTGCAATGCTGCTTCAAAAAGCTCCATTCCCTCATCCACCTCTGCTTTGGTAAGCACGAGTGGTGGGCAGAGACGAATGGTTGAAGCTCCGCAGGTCAAAAGGAGCAATCCACGGGTAAACGCATGTTCCATGATATGTTGAGCAAGCGCCGGAGCAGGATCTTTTGTCTGTTGATTTTTAACAAACTCGACACCAATCATGAGCCCGCGCCCACGCACATCTCCAATACAATCGTAGCGCTGCCGGAGATCATGCATACGCTGCATGAGGTAGTCTCCCACCTCAGCGGCGTTGGCTGCCAGTTGTTCTTCTACCAGTGATAACACTTCGTGGGCAGCTACACATGCGAGGCCATTACCGCCATAGGTATTGCCATGTGAGCCTGGTTTCCACTGTTCGGTCAACTCTTTACGGGCAATAATGGCGCCAATAGGAACGCCGCCGCCCAGACCTTTTGCAGAAGTCACAATATCGGGAGTGACCCCCTCATGTTCAAAGGCCCACATGTGACCTGTTCGCCCGACACCACTTTGAACTTCATCAGCAATTAATAAGATACCATACCGATCACATATCTGGCGTAGCCCTTTCATGAAACCAGGCGCAGGCACAATGTACCCACCCTCACCCTGAATGGGTTCTACCACTATCGCTGCTACCTCGCTGGGTGGGGCAATCGTGTGGAACAGCGTGTGTTCGATATAGTTGAGGCAGGTTTCCGTAACACGTGTAGGATCGACATCAAAAAGGGGCCGATAGGGGTTGGCATAGAAAGCGTGAAATGTTCCTGGCACAAGTGGGTAGTAGCCATGGCGTTGTACAGGTTTAGAGGCAGTGAGTGATAGTGATCCGTATGAGCGGCCATGAAAAGCACCCAGGAAAGCAATCACTCCCTGTCGTCGTGTGACATAACGGGCCAGTTTCACCCCAGCTTCAACCGCTTCAGTGCCGGAGTTACAAAGGAACACTTGCCACGCATGGCTGGTTGGCATAGAGGCTACCAGCTTTTCCGCAACCTGAATCATGGGTTCATTATAGAAATCTGTCCCTGCCATATGAATAAACTTGGCGGCTTGTTCCTGGATTGCCTGGACCATACGCGGGTGCGAGTGACCAGCAGCAACCACAGCAATACCAGCATTCCAATCCAGGTAGCGATGGCCATCTACATCCCAGACATAGCAGCCTTCGCCTCGTTCTATGACAAAGGGGTATACCCGACCAGCACATGGCGCAAACACTTTCTGATCGCGTGCGACGAGTGCCTGAGCCTGAGGACCGGGAATTTCCCCTACATCTGTAGATGAGGACATTGGAGTATTAATAAAAGTAGCCACAAAGACCTCCACGTAGTAATTGCAAGATTGAACGCATTACAAAAGGTTACCGACCTCCCTGCCTGCCATTGTATCCGAGGGATGAGGGGCATGTCAAACTTTGCGTCTTAGATGGTTTCTATTCGCCATGAGTTGTTGTCAATACCCTCGTTTCCTGAAATTATAGGGTCGTGTTTACAATTCTTTAATACCATAGAGATATCCATACATGGTGTATTCCAATAAGATTAACCTGACTGGTTCGTTATGTTGTTATTTTTATTTCAAGATGTTAACGAAACAGCCATTCGTGTCATATTGATGACCTGGAACACGCAACCCTATGTATAGTGTTGCTTTGGATGGGTGTTCCCTATAAACATATTGTCAGATCATCGAGGTCGGATAGTAGTACAATCTCAGTGAGAGCGATCATACTGGTCAGGAGAAGACAACTTGAGTGTAGGCATGTCTGTTATACGATGTCGTTATTGGCTATATGTTGTAATTGGGTTGTCTCTCTGTCTGATCCTTCATGGTGATGTTACGACTAGCTTTGGTGCGCCCATAGTATTTCCCCCTACAATGACACGAATTACCAATGGCAATGGCGGGTCTTTCAGCCCGGCGATCTCAGCCGATGGGCGTTTTATTGCGTTCACATCTCTGGCAAGTGATCTGGTTGCCACTGATACCAATAATGCCTTTGATGTGTTCGTCTATGATCGGCGTACAACCCAAACCACTCTTGTATCAGTGGCAACTACAGGTCTATCGGGGAATGATGACTCAACCAATCCGGCGATCTCAGCCAATGGTCGCTTTATTGCTTTTATCTCCGACGCAAACGACCTGGTAGCCAATGATACGAATGACCAACTAGATGTATTTGTCTACGATCAGCAAACTAGTCAGACCACCCGTGTTTCGGTTGCCAGCAATGGTGTACAGGGTAATGCTTTTTCTGGTACGGCGACGATCTCAGCCGATGGTCAACAGGTTGCCTTTGTTTCTGCCGCAGACAACCTGGTTGCCGATGATACCAACGGCTTCTGGGATATTTTTGTCCATCATCGTGGAACACGTACGACAGAGCGTGTCACCATTGCACCTGATGGCCAGCAAAGCAACAATAATTCGGCGTATCCCAGCAGCTCAGCCGATGGACGATATGTTGCATTTGCTTCATTTGCGACAAATCTGGCTCCACAAGAAACGAATGATGTCATCCAGCTCTTTGTGCGTGATCGAGAATCAGGTACCACCGAATTGGTCTCAAGGGGAATAAGTGGCGCTGTAGGAGATAATGACTCAATTGAGACTGATATTTCCGACGATGGTCGATATATTGCGTTTCGCTCAGTAGCAACGAATCTTGTGCCAAACGATAGTAACGGACACCAGGATATTTTTGTTTATGATCAGGAAACGGGACAGACAGAATTAGTGTCAGTTTCGAGTACCAGTGTGCAGGGTGATAGTCCCTCAATCTTCTTCGATCTCTCTTCAGACGGACGTTTTGTGGTCTTTACCTCAGCGGCCACGAATCTTGTCACCGAAGACACTAATGGTGCTGAGAATGTGTTTCTTCGTGACCGTATAGAAACCTCAACTGATATTATTGCTAACCTCTCTATCAACGACCCACCGGCATTAGCCTCATCACAACCCTCAGTATCAGCAAATGGTCGCTTTATTGCGTTTCAGTCGCTGGTAACTCTCACACCGGATGACAACAATGCCATCGAAGATATTTTTGTCTATGATCGAGGTGGTACAGAGACAGAGATACGCATATACCTCCCGTTCGTTAAAAGGTGAGTACATTATCGATAGTTTGATAACGTTTATTGGTCTTTCTGTTGCCAAAGTACCACACCACGTTATCATCTTTTCCCAGTAGCATCAAGAGACCGTGGTATCCTAGGGCGCAGTGTACAGACCGGTAGACAGGTTCATTTTGTATTCTGATTCTCAGTTTCAGGAGATCAACGTACACTGTTGTCGTTAATAAGCAAAGAAGCACAATACATATGGCATCCTGTGGAGAAGTCTCATGGATATTGCAATTCCGCGTGCATGGCAACCTGATGAGCAACGGGTTGCGCTGACACCTGCTGGTGTTCAGACCCTGATCAACGCTGGCCATATGGTCTACGTTGAACATAACGCTGGTCTTGGATCAGCTTTTATAGACGATGATTATAGCAATGTAGGCGCTCATGTTGTCTACAGTCCCAACGAAATTTATGGGCGGGGCGACTTTATCGCCACTATTCGTGGCATTCCCGATGAGGCAATGGCACTTATGCGTCCTGGGCAAATTGTTGGAGGGTTTCTGCACCTGGCAGCTAAACATCGACGTACGCTTGAAGCACTTGCAGATGCGAAACTGAGCACACTGAGCCTTGAACTTGTTCGTGGGAAAGGTGGTGTGCTTCCCATTCGACAACCAATCAGTGAAATTACGGGGCGGTTGTTACCACAACTGGCGGCGCATTTGCTTGAGACACCAAGTGGTGGACGTGGTATTCTGCTTGTACCAGTTCCCGGAATTCCATCAGCGGAGGTGGTTATTCTGGGCGCCGGGGTGGTTGGTGTCAATGCTGCCTATGGCTTCACGGCCTGGGGTGTACAGACAACGGTTCTGGATAATCAGATCGAGCGGTTGCGGCGATGTGAGCGTATTTGCCGTGGGCGGGTAACCACACGTCTGTGTACCGATAGTGTGCTCGAAAGTGTGTTGCCTTTTGCTGATGTACTGATAGGTGCAGTTCATATACCTGGCGACCGAACACCCAAACTGGTGAGCCGCGACATGGTCAAAACCATGAAACCCCACAGCGTCATTATTGATGTCTCGATCAATCAGGGGGGATGTATAGAAACGAGCCGTCCTACCAGTCATCACGCTCCAACCTTCATGGTTGAGAATGTGCTACACTATGCGGTGCCAAATATCACAAGCGGAGTTGCACGCACAGCGACTCACGCACTTAACAATGCTCTCACACCTTATTTACAAAAAATCGCCGACGCAGGCCTTGAACGTGCTATTACGGAAGAACCAGCACTGGCACATGGTGTCGGGTTTATGTACGGACAACCCATCTTCCCAAAGGTCGCTGAAGCGCTAGGAGTTGCTGTAGCATCAATGGAGAACTTTCTATGATTGCGTCCTCGAGTTCATTGCCGCGAGTAATGACAGCAGACGATGCGCTTGCCTTGGTTCATTCGAATCAACGTGTCTATATTGGTGGTGGGTGTGGTGTTCCTAACCCACTACTCGATGCTCTCGTACAACGTGCTGATTACCTACGCGATGTTGAGATTATTCACATGCTGACGGCTGGGGATGATCCGACCACTGCGCCAGAGTATCACGATTCGTTCCGGCATAACGCTCTGTTTATTGGTGCAAATACGCGTCAAGCTGTCCATGATGGCCGTGCTGATTTTACACCTGTCTTTCTCTCGGATATTCCACGCCTGTTTCGATCAGGTGTCTTACCAATAGATGTTGCGCTGATCCAGGTCTCATCGCCTGATCGGCATGGTTTTTGTTCGCTGGGTGTCGAAGTCGGATGTACCCTACCAGCCGCGCAGTTAGCACGTACGGTCATTGTTGAGATGAACGCACAAATGCCACGTACATTGGGTGACAGTTTTATTCATATGTCCCGCATTAATGCCTTTGTTGAGACAGATCGCCCCTTACATGAAGCACCGCAAGGCGCGTCAAATGAAGTCACTGATCAGATTGGCCACCATATCGCTGGGCTTATTCCTGACAATGCAACCCTGCAACTGGGTATTGGAGCTATTCCAGATGCAGTCGCCAAGTCGCTGTATCATAAACGGCATCTGGGCATACATACGGAACTCTTTTCAGATGGTGTGGTTAATCTTGTTGAAGCAGGAGTTATTACTGGCGAAGCCAAAACGCTTCATCGTGGTAAACTGGTGGCCGGATTTTTGCTTGGTACGAAACGCCTGTTTGAGTGGGTGCATAACAATGCGATGGTGGAACTACACCCCACCGACTATGTGAATGATCCTTTTGTGATCGCTCAGCAAAAACATATGGTTGCGGTCAATTCGGCCTTGCAGGTTGATCTGACAGGGCAAGTCTGTGCGGACAGTATTGGCCCACGTATCTATAGCGGTGCCGGTGGACAGGTCGACTTTATTCGTGGGGCCTCCCGTTCTGAGGGTGGTTTACCTATCATTGGGCTACCTTCAACAGCACGCAACGATACAATTTCGCGTATCTCGCCTTTGCTGGAACACGGTGCGGGTGTTGTCACCAGCCGCTACGATGTGCACTATGTGGTGACCGAGTATGGTGTTGCCGAACTCTTTGGCAAGACGTTCAGCCAGCGCGCCAAAGCCCTTATCGATATTGCCCATCCAAAGTTCCGCGATGAGCTGACGGCAACAGCGAAGAAGTTGAAGTATATCTAATCTAATAGATCAATAGTCAGGAAACGAGCAGGGACATTTGTGTGTCCCTGTTTTGATTCATCAATGATATTACTTATGTAAGAATGCTTTTAGTCGTGACAGGTGTACTGTCTGTAAGCGATGCCCACATGACTCCTCTCAGAACCACAGACACCTTGCCGCGAGGCATCCACCGCCCCATTTCTTGTACCTCCCACCTTGCTTGCGGGTCCTCAGAGCACCGCGCCTTAGTCGGGGCTACGGCTGGCCCCTGACAGGGCAGCCTCTCTTTCAGCAGTGTTCGTTATTTGGGTGTAAAGATATGAAGGAGGTATGGGCGCTGCGTCCCACACCCCGCCCAAGGGACCCGTTCCTTGGAACCCGGCTGGCAGTGCTGCGCCCGCCAGACCACCCGCAAGGGAAGCTCGTTGTTTAACCATACCCTGAGCAGATGCAGGTTTGTGCTGGTTAATGTCGTGCTCCCTGACAGGGCCCTCACCTGTGAGCTTTCGATATAGGGAGTTTTAGGGTCAACCAGGGAGCCAGTGTTACACATCCAATACATCCACGATCAACTGCTCTTCTTTAGGGATGAGACGTACTGCCATCTCTTCCAGTGAGGTTGGTTCAGCATCTTGCTTTCACTCACGACCATCGAGCACTTTCGTTTATCCCTACCCTAGCGCGTCGCCAACAACACCCATGGTCCGACGATCAAGACTACTCCGGCGACGCCAGTACATATCCGCATGGCTGAACGACCGATCAGGGCGGTGAGCAGCCGTGCG
>WYDT01000033.1 GCA_013122435.1 Chloroflexi bacterium AL-N1 | reverse complement strand
GGGACGGGCGGCCAAGGACGCCATTGTGGACCTCTACCCGGTAGCACCGTTACAGGAGGGCATGCTCTTCCACGCTATGTACGCTCCCACCTCGGGCTTGTATATCGAACAATTGGTGATGGAGCTGTTGACTGCGATTGATGTGGCGGCGTTGCGGCGGGCGTGGGCCACGGTGGTAGCACGGCACGCCATTCTGCGGACCGCCTTTGTGTGGACGGGGGTGCCCCAGCCGCTCCAGGTGGTGCACCGAGCGGTGGAGCTGCCGTGGACCGACCTGGACTGGACAACGGTCCCGGCTGACCAGCAGACCGAGCAATTGACGGCGTGGCTAGCCGCAGACCGGGCACAGGGGTTTGACCTGACCCAGGCGCCCTTGATGCGCTGGACGGTTATCCAGCACGGGGCAGGCCGTTCCACACTGGTCTGGAGTTTCCATCACTTGCTGCTCGATGGCTGGTCGATGACATTGGTGGAACAAGACTTGTTAGCGGCCTACGCAGCGCTTCGCACCGGACAGTCGGTAGCGTTTCCACCGCTACGCCCGTATCGGGACTACCTGGGCTGGTTACAGGACCAGGATCAGGGAGCGGCGGAACAGTTTTGGCGTACCTATCTAGGAACAGTCACCGAGCCGACAGTTATAGGGATTGATCATGCTCCAGGATTGCAGGATCAGACTTCTGCTGATGTCCATGTTCAGTTGATTTCGATACCGTCAGACATGACTACTGTGCTGGAGCGGGGTAGTCGGGCGATACAGGTCACCATGAATGTGTTGTTTCAGGCAGCCTGGAGTTATGTGCTCAGTCGGTATAGTGGAAGTTCTGATGTAGTGTTTGGGACCACGGTATCAGGGCGTCCATCGGACCTGGCCGGGGTGGAGGAGATGGTGGGGTTGTTTATCAACACGGTGCCAGTGCGTGTACAACTTCCATCACAGGTAACCCGTGCCACATGGCTCCATCAGCTTCAACAACAACAGCAAAATCTTTTACAGTATAGTTATATGCCACTTGCACGCATTCAGTCGTGGAGTGGGGTGGCTCGCGGTACGCCGCTCTTCGAGACATTATTTATCTTTGAGAATTATCCCGTGAGCCCCAGCCAAATGAATGAGATTGCCGAACAGCAGGATGTGCCGATCAGTGATCTGCATATGCAGGAACGCACGAACTATCCGCTAGCAATGATTGTAGTACCTGGATCAACGATACGAATCAAGTTAGAGTATCATTGCAAACGTTTTAATGCGGTCAGTGTTGTACAGATGCTTGAACAGCTACGCCGTATTCTTGTTCAATTGGTGGATGAACCATCTGCATTCTTAGATACGGTTGATCTTCTTTCTGCGGAAGAACGTCGACAGATTCTGATTGACTGGAACACAACTCAAATTGTGGATCTCAAAGATGTCGTTTTATACCAGATGGTTGTAGAGCAAGCCCAATTAACACCTGATATGGTAGCTGTCATAGGCCCTGAAACGAATCTGACTTATCAGGAGCTGTTGACACGGGCAACACATCTGGCTGTGCTTCTGCAGCATGCTGGTGTGAGTGCTGACATGAGAGTTGGTATTTGCCTTCCACGTTCTACAGATA
Organism: Chloroflexi bacterium AL-N1; assembly: GCA_013122435.1. Taxonomy (GTDB): domain Bacteria; phylum Chloroflexota; class Chloroflexia; order Chloroflexales; family Roseiflexaceae; genus AL-N1. Next base: position 76,683 of record WYDT01000033.1, on the reverse strand, counting down.
TGGTGATAGGCATACTCGCGGTGTTATTAGCTGGTGGTGCTTATGTACCACTTGATCCTCATTACCCGGCTGATCGTTTGCTATGGATGCTCAATGATAGTGCTCCTGCAGCAGTATTAACACACACTGCAGTCATCTCTCAATTACCAGTGCCGAGTACAATGCCTGTTTACTGTCTTGATGCACTACCTTCCATGGAGACTCATTCTACTCAATTACCGATGATGCCAGGGCAGTCCAATGTAGCATATGTAATTTATACATCAGGATCAACAGGCACTCCAAAGGGAGTGGCTATTTCTCATCGAAATGTTTCAGCCTTTTTAGCCTGGGCTCATGCTGAGTTTGCCTTCACTGGGCATCAATGGGTACTGGCAGCGACCTCGCTCAACTTTGACCTGTCAGTATTTGAACTGTTTTATCCCCTGACTACAGGTGGGACGATCATTCTGGTGGAAAATGCACTGGATTTAGTTGCTCATCCCGCCGCATCAGTGGTCACTTTGGTGAATACTGTGCCATCTGCCATGCGCGAATTACTGCGGCAGCAGGCAATTCTGCCTATGGTAACCACAGTAAATCTAGCCGGAGAAGCCTTACCTGGCTCGTTGGTACATCAGATTTACACAAATACTCAGGTGCAAAAGGTTTACAATCTTTATGGTCCGTCGGAGGATACTACATATTCTACATACATGCATATCTTACGTGGCGAAATGTCTCCTCCCATCGGGAGACCAATTGCTAATACTCAGGCATATGTACTGGATTGCTGGGGTCAACCTGTTCCTGTAGGAATACCTGGAGAATTATTCCTGAGTGGAACTGGATTGGCACGGGGATATTGGAGTAAACCTGCACAAACAGCAGCAGTTTTCATTCCTGATCCGTTCAGCACTGTACCTGGTGTGCGTATGTACCGCACTGCGGACCAGACACGCTGGCGATCTGATGGACAGTTGGAGTATTTGGGGCGTCTTGATAATCAGGTGAAAGTACGTGGATTCCGTATTGAGTTAGGTGAAATTGAGATTGCCCTGATGCAACAAGATGCCGTAGAAGCTGCGGCTGTTATGGTTCATACCCCTAGCGAGACAGGAAAGCAGTTAGTTGCATATGTGGTACCAACCACCACTGCGAAACATCAACAAGATTTGGGTGCGACATTACAAGCTACATTACAGCAACGCTTGCCAGAATACATGGTACCAGCTGTATATGTTCTGTTAGAAACTCTACCTTTAACACCCAACGGGAAGCTAGATCGACGAGCACTTCCGGCACCTCACACAACGGTACTATCTACCAAGGGACGAATGCCGTGTACTGATGTGGAGCGTCAGCTTGCTGCCATCTGGCAAGAGGCATTGGGTATAGAGTCTATCAGTATAGATGATAACTTCTTTGCGCTGGGAGGGGATTCGATAGTGAGTATCCAGGTAGTGGCACGGGCGAGCCAAGCCGGGCTGCGCCTCACACCACGTGACCTGTTTACTCATCCCACCTTGGCGGCGCTCGCTCCTCGGGTGAGTGCCGCTCCGGCCCTCGTCATTCCACAGGGACCGATCACCGGACCAACCCTGTTGCTGCCCATCCAGCACGACTTCCTCGCGCAGCCAGGACCAGCTCCCCACCACTTCAATCAAGCAGTGCTGCTCCAAACCCCTGCCACACTGACCCGGGCGACCCTCATGACCGTCTGGTCCGCTCTGCTGGCCCATCACGACGGTTTACGCCTGCGCCTGACGGCCACCGACCAAGGTTGGATTGGCACCTATGTTGATCCGGCCACCATGGGGGTGCCGTTAGTTCATCTGGACCTTTCCGCCGTGCCATCGGCCCAGCATGCTGCCCTGATTGAGCAGAGCTGTGCCTGGGCGCAGACCAGTCTGGACCTGACGGCAGGTCCGTTGGTGCGGTTGCTCCACTGGGAGTTGGGACCCACGCAGCCGGGACGTTTGCTGGTGGTGGCGCATCACCTGGTGGTGGATGGAGTCTCGTGGCGCATTCTGTTGGAGGACCTCCAGATGGCGGTGGACCAGGTCCGGCAGGGGCAGGCGATGGCCTTGCCAGCCAAGACCACCTCGTTCCAGCAGTGGGCGCAGACGGTGGCAGCGTATGGGGAGAGTGCGGCACTGGCGGTGGAACGGGCCTTCTGGGAGCGGGTGGTAATGACCCCAGTGGCAGCTTTGCCCAGAGATAGGATTGGTGATCTGGCCCCACCCACAGTGGGGACGACGGCGCAGGTTCAGACGGGGCTGAGTGTGGGACAGACGACCAAGTTGTTACGGGAGACGGCAGCGGCGTATGGGACGCAGATTCAGGATCTGTTGCTGACGGCGTTAGCCCAGGCGGTGATGGGATGGACGGGAGATAGCCGGGTGCGAGTGGCGCTGGAAGGGCATGGACGTGCGGAGGCCATTGGGTCGGTAGATCTGACGCGGACGGTGGGGTGGTTCACGACACTTTATCCGGTGCTGCTGGATTTGGGAGACGGTACAGATCTGGGGACGCAGATCAGTGCGGTGAAGGAGCAGTTGCGGGCTATTCCACAGCAAGGGATTGGGTATGGGGTGTTACGGTGGTTGGCCAAGGATGCAGCACTCATGGGGGCAACAGCACCGGAGATTCTGTTCAACTATCTAGGGCAGTTTGACCAAGTGTTGGGTGATGCACCAGCAAATACAGATGCGGTACTAACGGGTGCTAATGGAGAGGTGCCTCAGTGGGACATTGCCCTAGAGTCACCGGGACAAGCGATAGATGCGGGAATGCCGATGGGGCATTTGCTGGAGGTGAATGGACAAGTGAGTGGGGGGCAGTTAGTGTTCCAGTGGACGTATAGCCCGGCAGTGCATAATGCCGAGAGCATTGCCCAGGTGACAGGGGCATTCACGGCGGCGTTAGAGACCCTGATCGAGCATTGTAGCGAACCGACGGTGGGGCACTACACCCCGAGTGACTTCCCACTGGTGAGGTTGCACCAGGCGGAGGTGACACAGGTTGTAACAGCAGTGAGTGGGCTGACGGGACGGGCGGCTAAGGACGCCATTGTGGATATCTACCCCTTATCCCCGATGCAGCAGGGCCTGTTGTTCCACAGTTTGTATCAACCTGATGATGATATCTATCTGGAACAAATGCATGTCATGCTGGATGCAAGTATCCAGATCGACAATTTGCTAATCGCTTGGCAATCGTTGATTGATCGTCATGAAATGTTACGGACGGTTTTCGTATGGCGTGATATCGCGACTCCTGTCCAAGTAGTCTGTCGCACTGCCAAACCTCCTGTTGCATATCTTGATTGGCGGGATACACCAAGCAACCTCCTGAAACAACGTATGGTTGATTGGCTTGCTGATGACCAAAGGCGCGGGATGGCTTTGGATGAAGTACCACTCATGCGATTTACGTTTATTCGTACTGATGAACACACCTATTCCTTTGTCTGGACTCACCATCATCTTATTATCGATGGTTGGTCTTTAGGAGTGATATTAAAAGAAGTTTTTTCTATCTATGATGCTTTGGTAACAGGAGAAACACCGCAGGTAGAGTTGGTTCGACCTTATCGAGATTACATTGAATGGCTCCAAGAACAGGATTACACGGCTGCCAAGACCTTCTGGCGTAACTATGTCGCTGATATAACTGAACCAACATCTCTTCTGCTTCCCCCATCATCAGAAGTCGAGCAAGTGCATGGTAGTACACAAGTTGTACTTGATACATCAGCTCGGGATATGCTACAGGCATTGGCCAATACGCATAATATAACACTCAGTACTATTATTCAGGGGGCTTGGTCATTATTGCTCAGTATCTATAGTGATACCCGTGATGTTGTTTTCGGTATGACCGTTTCTGGTCGACCACCCATTCTGTCAGGGATAGAACAAATGGTTGGTTTGTTTATCAACACATTGCCAGTACGTGTCTCCATTGTTCCCGAACAACTTGTAGGAACCTGGTTATCACAGATACAAATGCAACAGATAGAGGCCCAACAGTTTGAGTTTACCCCATTGGCACAGATTCAAGGATGGAGTGCTATTCCTCGTGGGAATCCTTTGTTGACGAGTTTGATGGTGTTTGAAAACTATCCACTTGATCAAGCATTAACGGAGAGCAGCACTACAGTTGAGTCACAGTCGGTGACGACTTTTGAGCGTACGAACTACCCACTTACGCTGTTGGTTATCCCTGGCACAACACTTACTCTACAACTTCAACATGTTAAGAATTATTGTGACACACTTCAAGCTGAACGATTACTGGAACAATTGACATTCATTCTCAACCAGTTTGTACAACATCCCAATGCTCCAATATGGTCTATTGCATCCCTGACATCAAACGAGCATTCCCAGATATTGAGTGTCGGACAACATCCAACTGTGTATCCACATCAGGCAACTATCCTTGATTTATTTGCTGAACAAGTGCAAGCCAGACCGGATTCCATTGCACTTGTCTTTGGTGATGCGGCGTTGTCCTATCGAATGCTTGATAAGCGGAGTAGTCAGTTGGCCCATGTGCTGCAACGGCACGGGGTCGGTCCTGAAGTACGTGTTGCAGTGAGTTTAAATCGTTCACTGGACTTGATTATTACTATACTCGCTATTGAGAAAGCCGGTGGTGCCTACGTTGCACTGGATGCCAGCTATCCTGCGGCCCGGCTGGCGCTTATGTTAGAAGATACTCGTGCACCAGTGCTAGTTAATCATACGGATCTGTCAATAGATGGTTTAGGACAGACCACGCATATTCTCACACTGGATACCCCAGAGGTAGAGGAACAGATACGCATGGCTCCTGTCATAGTGCCACCTGTTGCATTACAACCTGCCTCTTTAGCCTATGTCAGTTATACCTCAGGGTCGACAGGTATACCAAAAGGAGTGCAAGTATCTCATCAGGCTGTTGTTCGCCTAGTTCGTAATACAAACTACGCGATGTTTACTCCTGACGATGTAATGGTACAACTTGCTCCTGTGGCTTTTGATGCTTCTACCCTCGAAATCTGGGGTGCTCTATTGAACGGTGGACGTTTAGCTGTTGCTCCTGCAGAACAGCTAGCACTAGATGAATTGATGGCTTGGTTCACCAGGGTTGAGGTAACAACGTTGTGGCTTACAGCAGGATTATTCCATCAGTGTACCGCTCATCATTTACCTGTATTGCGTCAGATACGTCAACTCTTGGCTGGTGGTGATGTGTTACAACCAGATGCGGTGCGGCAAGTGCTTGCAGATCGGACAACAGGAGTCGTAATCAATGGGTATGGCCCCACAGAAAACACTACATTTACGACATGTTATGTGATGAAACACATCGATCAGATAGGTACAACAGTGCCAATTGGTTCACCAATTGCCAATACAACAACATATGTGTTGGATAGCCGTGGACAACTGGTGCCAGAAGGTGCACCAGGAGAACTATATACTGGTGGTGCAGGGGTTGCTCGTGACTACTTGAATCGTCCTGGTTTGACAGCAGCAACCTTTATCCCTGACTCATTTGGCTCACTCCCAGGCCGACGTTTGTATCGAACGGGAGATCTTGTACGCTGGTTGGAAGATGGGAATTTGGTATTCCTGGGACGTCGTGATCGTCAGGTGAAGATACGTGGATATCGCATTGAATTAGGGGAGATTGAGTCAGCCTTACGGGCACATCCTCGTGTTGCAGCAGCGGTCGCACTGGTACACGATCATCAGAGTGGTAGTCGGCAGGTAGTCGCTTATGTTGTTCCTGCCCCTCCTGTAACAGAGGCAGAACCACTTCCAGCTTTGCAGGAGGTTCTCCAGACCGATTTGCAGCAACAACTTCCGGCCTATATGGTGCCAACACGGTTTGTGGAATTGGATTCGTTACCACTGACTCCGAATGGCAAGATTGATCGGCGTGCCCTGCCTACACCTTCTGTACAGGATGATACGGTCATTGTTATGCCGCGCACACCTGTTGAGCAGCAACTGGCCACTATCTGGCAAGAGGTGTTGAGGATCAGTGACGTTAGTATCCATGACAATTTCTTCCATCTTGGTGGTGACTCAATCATTAGTATGCAGATTGTTGCACAGGCATCGCGACAAGCACTGGTACTCTCACCGCGAGATATTTTTGAGAATCCGACCATCGCCGAACTTGCACAAAAACTTGAAGCGCAGGAGCACGTTTTTGAACAAGGTCTTATTACTGGTGATGTGCTCTTAACTCCAAATCAGCAATGGTTCGTTAATCAACAAGCAGATTTACGACATCATCTGTATTATTTCTTGGCTGCTGTCCCTCAAGAGCTTTCATACGGACAATTGCAGATTGTATTCGCTGAATTGTTACAGCATCATGATGCTTTACGGCTTGCCTTTACCAAGACAGAGAAAGGATGGAAACAAACACACACATCCATCCATGAAACGTTACAGTTGCCTATCGTCGATATAAGCAATCTAAGCGCTACAGACAGATTGGCCATCATTGCGGGTTATCAACAATCTTACCAGAGTCACGATATGGTCGATCAGCAACCACTCGTGGTTGCCACGTACTTTGATTGTGGAGCAGAGTCGGGTTATTTCCTTCTGGGCGTTCATCGTCTTGTGACCGATATGGTTTCACAGCAGATCTTGTTTGCAGATCTGCTGAAGCTATGTGAACACATACGCAACGAGCAACCATTGCAACTCCCAGCGAAAACAACCTCATTTAAGATGTGGTCTGAGCGATTGCATGCCTTTGCACATTCTGAACAATTCGCAGGTGAAGTCGATTACTGGACCGACATGGCAAGATTGGCTCGCAGGCAACTCCCTGTTGATGACGATGTGCTCTCGACTGAGATGACATTTGACACCGTCGACCATGTGATAGATTGCTTAACAGCGGAAGAAACTCATACCCTCATCCACGATGCTTTGTCAGCCTACAATACCGACGTACGTGATATCTTGTTAACTGCACTCACACGCACCATAGGTATGTGGTCTGGTAACACACAGGTGAATATTGGAATCAAAGACGTTGAGCGCACGACCCCATTCTCTAACATTGATATTTCACGTACAGTAGGATGGATGTCAACTCATTATCCTATACTGTTCGAGCTTGATGATAGTGATGATGTAGGGGCTCATATCTGTTCAGTGAAAGAACAGATACGCTGTGTTCCTAATCGTGGTCTTGGCTATATGCTGTTGCGTTGGATGGGCGCAGAAGATATACGTCAAGTCCTTGCTGCTTCTGCACCAAACCTGCTGTTCTCCTATCTTGAATGGTCTGATGATGCTCTCACCGAACATGATAGTGTGCATAACCATACGGTATTGAGCGACCCAATCGATCCTGATCAGTATCTGTTGACGATAGATGCCCAAGTCCAAAATGGACACCTATCTGTCACCTGGAAGTTCGATCCACGCTTCTATCGAATTGACACTATTCGTTCTTTGGTTGAGCAGTTCTTCACAGAACTACGCCATGCAATTCAACATTGTGTTCAGCCTCATACTGGAAAATACACACCTTCCGATTTCCCATTGGTCTACATGTCTCAAACGGAACTAGACTATTTAATGTCGTCGAATATGACCATTGAGACTGCAAAATCGGTGGTTGAAGATGTCTATCCGCTTTCACCAATGCAGCAGGGGATGTTGTTCCACGATCTCTATGCACCAGAAACTGACGCCTATTGCAATCAATTTCTTATTGCAATCACAAGTGATATTGATATTGATACATTAGTGATGGCGTGGCAAGCGACAGTACAACATTATGAAGTTCTCCGTACGGCGTTTGCCTGGCAGCAGTTAAAAACTCCCGTACAAATAGTCTTCCGAGCGATATCAGTCCCTTATGCGCGCTTAACTTGGGGCGATCTATCTGATCAGGAAGGTAACGACAGGCTGGAGCAATGGCTTACTGAAGATCGTCGACGTGGCTTCGATCTTACGCAAGCACCACTTATGCGCTTGACATTTATTCAGCTCAATCAACAAACATACTTTATCTGGTCCTATCACCATATCTTGTTTGATGGCTGGTCACAACCATTGATCCTTCGTGATGTGTTCACCGCCTATGACCAACTTAGCCAGGGTAGCCAACCATCGTTACCAGTAGCACCACCATATCGTGAGTACATTGCATGGCTCCAGCGACAGGATATGCAGCAGACTGAGGCATTCTGGCGTCGTATGCTCGCAGGTTTCACCACCCCAACACCGTTTGGTATAGACCATGAAAGTTCGGATGATACAGATGCTTTCGATGTCAATGTGAACCAGTACACCATACTGTCCAGTGAGCTAAGTGATGCGCTCAACACATTGACACGTCAATCGCAGATTACCATGAATACCCTGATGCAGGGGGCGTGGGCATTCCTGTTATCACGATACAGCAATACAAGTGATATTGTGTTTGGGGCCACTACTGCTGGTCGATCAGCAAATATTCGTGATATCGACAAAATTGTCGGCTTGTTTATCAATACGCTTCCGGTTCGTGTCCAAGTACCATGGAGCACACCACTTATCGATTGGCTACGACAAATCCAAGACCAACAAGCAGAGTATCGAAATTACGATTACACGCCATTGGCACAGATTCAATCCTGGAGCGATATCCCTTCAGGAACACCGTTGTTTGAGAGTATTGTCGTCTTTGAAAATATTCCTGATGCGGAGACCGTTGAAGAACAGTCTGCAGATCTTACTGTGAATGACGTACAAGCATTTGGAAGTATCAACTATCCCCTTTCTCTTTCGGTCATACCACATAAGAAGATTGTGGTTGACGTTGAATACGACAGGCAACGTTTCACTGAAACAACCATCACCAGAATGCTGACACATCTGCAACATATTCTTGAGCAGTTTGTTGCTACGTCTATGCAGCAGGTGGGTGCGATTACTCTGCTATCGCCAACGGAGTATCATCAAATCCTCTATGATTGGAATGATACCGTGGTCGTTCACCCAGCAGCAAATAGTTACCCAGAACGCTTTACTCAACAGGCTCACTCCACACCAGACGCCATTGCGCTGGTGTATGGGGCGACGGCACTCACCTATGGTGCTTTAGAACGATACTCAAATCAACTTGCTCATATGTTGTGTGAAAAAGGTGTAGATCTTGATATGCCAGTGGGGATATGTTTACCACGATCGTTTGAGCTCGCGATAGCCTTATTAGCCATCCTGAAAGCAGGTGGCGCGTATGTGCCACTCGATCCAAACTACCCACAAGAACGCTTGACAACAATGTGTCAGGAAGCAAATCTCCAGTATCTGGTGACAAATACTTCCCTCACTGAGCGCTTACCTGCTATGAACGGTTCGCAGGTGTTGCTTGATCGAGTTACTGAGGATCTGGCAGGTTCTGATGCCTGTCCACCAAATCGCACTATAACACGTGAAAACATAGCCTATATCATCTTTACCTCTGGTTCTACCGGAACTCCCAAAGGTGTGATGGTGTCGCATCAGTCAATGCTTAATCATAATCAGGCTGTTTGTTCGGCCTTTGCATTGACACCAATGGATCGCATGCTCCAATTTGCAACGATCAACTTTGACACCTCTGTCGAAGAAATCTTCCCGACCTGGCTGAGTGGCGCGACACTGGTGTTACGTGAAGGTGATGTCCCTCCCAGCCCGTCGGAGCTAACTGAGCTAGTCACCACCATGGATGTTACCATCCTCGATTTACCAACAGCATATTGGCACACGTGGGTGGCAACTACCAATGGAAAGCCCGTTGATGCTTGTCGCAGCCTACGCCTATTGATTGTCGGTGGTGAAGCTGCCCATGTAGAACGTTATAACGCCTGGCGACAGGATGTAGGAACAAGTATCCGGTGGGTCAATACATATGGTCCGACTGAGGCAACGGTTATCGCTACACTTGATGAGCCTTCTGCTCAGGAACATGCCGTTATTCTCCCAATTGGTCGACCAATTACGAATGTACAGGCCTACGTATTGGATGGGTGGTTACAACCTGTTCCAGTCGGAGTTCCTGGAGAGTTGTGGTTAGGTGGTGCGGGTGTTGCTCGTGGTTATCTCAATCGACCGGATCTTACGGCTGCTAGTTTTGGCCCTGCTCCGTTTAGTGCAGAGCCGGGTGCGCGATTGTATCGCACAGGAGATAGTGTTCGCTATTTAGAAGATGGTCGGATTGACTATTTAGGACGCATTGATCGACAGGTCAAGATTCGTGGGTTCCGCGTTGAATTACGTGAAATTGAAACCATTCTTGAAACTCATCCACAGATTGTAGAGGCAGTAGTGGATACGCAATCCTCTAGTGGTCAGATACAACAACTAGTGGCATATATCGTGACAGGCAAAGATCTACAAGAGCCACTAACGATAGAAGTATTGCGTGCCTATCTTCAGAAACATGTTCCGGAATATATGCTTCCAAGTTCATTTGTCCAACTTGATGTGATGCCACTCACACCAAGTGGCAAAGTCGATCGGCGTGCCTTACCGAAATCAGGTAATCAAGCACTTGTCTCTCAAACAGATTATGTTGCACCTCAGAATGATATAGAACAAGCATTAGCGACTATCTGGCAGGAAATGTTAGGATTGGAACGTGTTGGGCGTCATGACAACTTCTTCGCCTTAGGTGGGGACTCGATTGTGAGTATACAGGCGGTCGCACGGGCAAGCCAAGCCGGCCTGCGCCTCACACCACGTGACTTGTTCACCTATCCCACCATCGCGGCGCTGGCGCCGCAAGTGAGCACTGCTCCGGTCTTGGTTATTCCGCAGGGCCCGGTCACTGGTCCGACGCCATTTTTGCCTATCCAGCACGACTTCCTGGCCCAGCCGGGTCCCGCACCACACCATTTCAACCAGGCAGTGCTACTCCAGACGCCCACCGGGCTTGACTATGCCACCCTGGCCACCGTGTGGCGTGGCTTGCTGACCCATCACGATGGATTCCGTCTGCGGTTAACTGCCACCGATCAGGGTTGGCAAGGCAGCTATGATGCCCCTGAGTCGACGGCATTTCCACTGCGGTATGTGGACCTGTCGCTGGTGCCACCCACGGAGCAAACTGCGCTGATCGAGCAGGGCTGTGCCTGGGCCCAGACCAGTCTGGATTTGACAGCGGGACCGCTGGTGCGGGTGGTGTACTGGGAACTGGGGGCAGGCGCACCAGGCCGCTTGCTGGTGGTGGCACATCACCTGGTGGTGGACGGGGTCTCGTGGCGCATTCTGCTGGAAGATCTCCAGACGGCAGTAGAGCAGGTTCGGCAGGGTCAGGCGATGGCCTTACCGGCCAAGACGACTTCCTTCCAGCAGTGGGCCCAGACGGTGACGGCCTATGCGGAGAGTGACACACTGGCGGCGGAACGATGTTACTGGCATGAGGTGGTGACGACCCCTGTCAAGGCTTTGCCGCGCGAGGGCAGCGACGATCTGTCCCGTGCGACGATGGGGACGACGGCGCAGGTCCAGACGGTGCTAAGTGTCTCCCAGACGCATCAGTTATTGCGGGAGACAGCGGCGGCGTATGGGACGCAGATTACCGAGGTGTTGCTGACGGCGTTAGCCCAGGCGATGACAGGCTGGACGGGAGACCGACGAGTGCGGATAGCGCTGGAGGGGCACGGACGGGTCGAGACGCTAGGGGGAGTAGACGTGACACGGACGGTGGGATGGTTCACGACGCTCTATCCGGTGCTGCTGGATCTGGGGGACGACACAGAACTGGGGATGCAGATCAGTGCAGTGAAGGAGCAGGTGCGGGCTATTCCACAGCAGGGGATTGGGTATGGTATCTTGCGCTGGCTGGCTGGGGATGCGGAGCTAGCAGGGGCACCAGCACCGGAGATTCTGTTCAACTATCTAGGACAGTTTGACCAGGTGCTGGTGGAGGAGCAAGCTGAGGAAGCGGCGGAGGCACATGCGGTGAGCAGCTGGGACTTGGCACCGGAGCGGTCGGGCGATGTAATGGATGCGGAGATGCCAGTCGGACATCTGCTAGAGGTGAATGGGCAGGTGAGTGGGGGGCAGTTAGTGTTCCAGTGGACATATAGTCCGGCGGTGCATAGCGCGGAGAGCATCGCGCAGGTGACAGCAGCATTTACGGCGGCGTTAGAGGAATTGATTGCCCATTGTAGCGATCCGACGGTAGGGCAGTACACGCCGAGTGACTTCCCGCTGGTGCGTTTGACTCAGGCGGAGGTGACGCAGGTGGTGACAACGGTGAGTGGGCTGACCGGGCGTGCGGCCAAGGAGTTCATTACCGATGTGTATCCCTTATCCCCGATGCAGCAGGGCATGTTGTTCCACAGCTTGTATCAACCCGATAATGATATCTATCTGGAACAGATCCATGTCCATATTTCGGATATAGATGTCAAGAAGTTTGTCCAGGCATGGCAAATCGTTATGGATCGACATGCTATTTTGCGGAGTGCATTTGTGTGGAGAGGGGTGAGTACTCCAGTTCAAATTGTATGTCGTGATGTGCCCATTCCCGTAGTTGAACTCGATTGGTGTGACAAGAGTGAGGAAGATGTCTTAGCGCAACTAGATGGATGGCTTGATGAGGATCGGCGGCAAGGGTTCAATTTACAACAGGCTCCGCTCATGAGATTGGCCTTTATTCGTACTGATATCAACTCGTATTTCTTTGTCTGGAGTCATCATCACCTGTTGTTAGACGGCTGGTCGTTGCCAATTCTGATCCGAGAGATCTTTGCTGCGTATGGTGCTCTATTACAAGATACCCTACCGCAGTTTGAGCCGATACGACCGTATCGTGATTATATTGAATGGCTAACCCAGCAAGACATGGCAGAGGCTGAGGCATTCTGGCGACAATACTTATCAGGGTTTACTGAACCAACGACGCTCACATTCCCTACGAAAGACGCAACAGGATCTGTTGAGGGTATGGTGCAATTGGAACTTCCGTCGGAGGTAACGGAGTCTATCAACGCATTTGCACGTGATCATTCCTTAACGATTAATACATTGGTTCAGGGTGCTTGGGCAGTTGTGCTTAGTGGATATGGAAATAGTGATGAGGTCGTTTTCGGGACAACAGTTGCTGGTCGACCTGCAGGCTTGCTTGGTGTAGAGGACATGATCGGTCTGTTTATCAACACGCTCCCTCTACGCGCTCACATTACTCCATCTCAATCGTGCATAGCTTGGCTACAACAGTTGCAAGATCAGCAAAGTCAATCGCGCAATTACGATTATGCACCATTGCAACTTATCCAGACATGGAGTTCAGTGCCCGCAGGAACATCGCTCTTCGAAAGTTTAGTCGTTTTTGAAAACTATCCGGTTAATAGTGCTTTTGATGAGCAATCTGATTACGTCGAAACAGGGAATGATATTATTGAAGAACGTACGAATTATCCGATAACCATCGTTGGGATTCCAGGCCAACGGTTGACATTGCGGGTGCAGTACAATGAGGGGCAATGTGATGACCAAGTCGCACAGCAGATCCTTCATCAACTGGCTCATGTACTGAAACAGTTTATTAATGCACCAACTCAATTATTGCATCATTTGTCACTCTTGCGCCTTGAAGAGCGCCAACAGGTACTCGATACATGGAACGTAACGGTTGATACACCTGCCCTACAGACAACACTCTTACCAGGATTTGCAGCTCAATGTGTCATTTCTCCAGACGCTATTGCCCTTTCTGAAGATGATTCTGCGCTTTCATATAATGCAATGAGTGGTCGGGTCAATCAGCTTGCACACTTCCTTCAAGCACACGGAGTGGGTCCTGATGTTCCTGTCGCAGTGTTACTGCCACGTAGTTCAGAACTTCTCGTGGCATACTCGGCAATCTTGACTGCCGGAGGTGCGTATGTACCGCTTGATCCGAATATGCCAATAAACCGTATCAAGCTGATTCTTGAGAGCACGCAGACACCATTATTGTTAACGATAAAAACGTTCCAAGACATATTACCGCCGACACAAGCAAAGGTACTCAATTATGCAGAACTTGATCAGGAATTGCTAGAGTATCCGCTGGAGGCACCGCTCTGTGAGATCCAGCCGCAGCATCTTGCATATGTCATCTATACATCGGGCTCCACAGGTACTCCTAAAGGTGTTGGTATTTCTCATGCTGCGCTTATGAATCTTGTTGTGTGGCATCAGCGGATCTACGAGGTTCAGGAGTCAGATCGTACAACACATCTAGCAGGTTTGGCCTTTGATGCAGCCATGGTCGATCTCTGGCCTTATCTGCTAAAGGGTGCTCGCATTATGTTCCCTACATCGGAAGTGCATGCAGATTTACCACGTCTGCTTGAGTGGGAAGTAATGCAAGCGGTAACAACGACATATTTGCCAACACCTCTTCTTGAAGCTGCCTTATCTCTGGGTTGGGAGGGTCATCCAGGATTGCGCTGTGTGCTTACTGGAGGTGATAAACTACATCAATCTCCGTCTGAGGATAGCTCTTTTGTCCTGATTGATAATTACGGGCCAACCGAGAACACGGTTGTCTCTGTTTGGAAGGAGGTCGAGCCTGCACAAGAAGGTATTCCTCCAATTGGTATTCCTGTTGATCGTGTTTATGCGTATGTCCTTGATCCGCGCAGAAATCCCGTCGGTGTAGGTGTTCCGGGAGAACTTTGTGTGGGTGGGGCAAACCTCGCCCGTGGCTATTGGCAACGTCCAGATTTAACGGCTCAGTCCTTTGTTCCAGATCATATAAGCAACACACCGGGCGCACGATTATATCGTACTGGTGACCTCACCTGCTGGCAGTCAGATGGACAACTGCTCTTCCTTGGACGCATTGATCAACAGGTCAAGGTACGTGGCTATCGTGTAGAAATAGGAGAAATCGAGATTGTGTTACAACAGCACGCGCATGTTCAGGAAGCTGTAGTTGTTGCTTCTGCTACATTAACAGGGATGCAACTGACTGGATATGTAACTCCCGAAACGCTTGATGTCGAAATGGTGCGAGACTATCTGGCAGAACGGATACCAGAGTATATGATTCCACAAAGACTTGTGGCCTTGGAGAAACTCCCGCTCACTGCCAATGGCAAAATTGATCGGCGGTCCCTCCAAGAGCAGGCAAAGCAAGTCACGATGGTAACAACTGAATATGTAGCACCACGTAATGAAACAGAACAAACGCTGGCTGATATTTGGTCTTCAGTTTTGTCAGTTGAGCGTGTAGGCATCCATGACAACTTCTTTGATCTGGGCGGCCATTCGTTACTCGCAATACAGATTATTGCTCGTGTTGATGACGCATTCCCACTCAACTTTACCTTAGAAGCTTTACTCGAACATCTTACAGTTGCAGAAATGGCTGAACATATTGATACATTGCAATGGGCGATACAAGGCGCAGCACCTGAGACCGAAGATTCTTCTACAGAGTTTGACGAGGTTGATCTATGAAATTGAATGAGTTGTTTACTCAACTACGACAGCTAAATATCTCGATTTGGTTGGAAGATGATCGTCTTCGCCTCAAAGCGCCGAAGGGTAGTTTGAGCCCCGAACTGCGTGAGACGATTACGGAACATCGTGATGAGATTATTGCGTTTTTACATAAAGCTGTCGAGGCACGTGACACGAATATCCCACCACTACAACAAATGCCACGTGATGGCGCGATTCCCTTGTCATTTGATCAGCAGCGTTTATGGTTCATAGATCATCTAGAAGACGGTGCCATTGCCTACAATATTTTTAACCCCATACGCATTCAGAGTGAATTGTGTGTAAATATTCTTGAACGTGCGTTGCATGAAATAGTGCGACGACATGAGATATTACGCACTACATTTGGAGAGAATGATGGGTATCCTGTACAGCTTATTGCTGAACCGGGGAGCGTTACTGCACCTGTAATCGATCTTCGTGATGTGCCTACAACTGTTCGCGAACAGCACGTATGGGATATTACTTTGGCAGAGGCACGACGATCATTCAATCTAGTAACAGGCCCCTTATTCAGGGTGACATTGCTTCAGTTAGATGCAAATGACTGGATGCTCTTGTTAAACATGCATCATATTGTCTCTGATGGTTGGTCTATGCAGGTGTTTTTGCAGGAGTTCATGGTTCTGTATGATGCATTTACCTCTAATCAACCATCACCACTACCTGATCTTACGATTCAATATGCTGACTTTGCTATCTGGCAACGCCAATGGCTTCAAGGTGACACACTTGAGAAGCAATTGAACTACTGGAAAGAGCAGCTTCGTGATGCCACAACATTACTGGCTTTACCAACGGATCACCCTCGTCCGGCTATTC
This sequence comes from Chloroflexi bacterium AL-N1, assembly GCA_013122435.1. Lineage (GTDB taxonomy): Bacteria > Chloroflexota > Chloroflexia > Chloroflexales > Roseiflexaceae > AL-N1. Next base: position 60,382 of record WYDT01000033.1, on the reverse strand, counting down.
AGACTTTTAATGGCGACCGCCGATCCGTAAGTGTTCCGACTGCTCATACTCAGCTACTCGAAAAGCTGGCCCGTGACACGGAAGCCTCCATGTTTATGGCTGTTGTGGCAGCCTATCAATATTTGTTGTTTCGCTATAGCTATCAGAGAGATATTATTGTCGGCACGCCAATCACGAATCGTTATCGCCCTGAGTTAGAGGCGCTCATTGGTTTTCTGGTAAACACAATTGCGATACGTACGCGTTTTGACCAACCGATGAGTTTTCGAGATTTGCTCATTCAGGTACGTGAGACAACGGTTGGTGCCTATGCCCACCAACATATCCCACTTGACAGAGTCATTGATGTTTTACAGTTGGAACGTAGCCTCAGTTACAATCCCTTGTTTCAGGTAATGCTGACATTGGATGTTGCACAGGGAGGACAGGAAGCTGCCCTTACTACCACTAACACTGATATCGAATCTATTGCCTTTGATAATAATACAGCTCAGTTTGATCTTTCGCTCGATTTGGCTCAAACATCAGAGGGCCTACATGGTTCTTTCAACTTCAATACGGATCTTTTTGATGCCAGCACCATTGATCGTATGGCACAACATATTGCTCTTCTAGTTGAGCAAATAGCCCGCGATCCTGATGTGGTGCTAGGAAACCTCTCGCTTTTGACTGACGCAGAACGTGAACAGTTGTTAGTGCTGGGTCAACGGAGTATACCTCTTGATCAGACAGCAACACTGGCAACATTATGCATTGACCAAATGTGCCGCACACCTGATGCTGTTGCACTTGTTTTTGACAATCAGTTTTTTTCCTATGCAGCAATAGATTGTAAGACTGATCAGATTGCCGATATACTCCGCTACCATGGAGTAGGTCCAGACTCCCTGGTAGCTGTGTGTCTGGAACGCACCCCTGATCTTGTGTTAGCTGTCTTAGCAGTTCTTAAAGCAGGAGGAGCTTATATTCCTGTTGATCCTAACTATCCGGCTGAACGCATAACCTGGATTCTTGATGATAGTAAGCCAACGGTAGTATTGACGCACACGGCCATCCGAGGACTGTTATCTTCTATACAGGATGCGATAATTCATTGTCTTGACGAATTACCTGATCCACCAACAGCTGTCTTGGATCGTACCTATAGAACAGTTGCTGCCAATCTGTCACATATTATTTATACGTCAGGCTCAACAGGCATACCGAAAGGCGTTGCCATTACACACCGGAGTGTTGTGGCATTTCTTTACTGGGCTCAGGAAGTATTTGATAGTTCTGCACGACAAGGGATACTTGCATCAACTTCTCTCAACTTTGACTTGTCCGTATTTGAACTATTTCTGCCACTTGCGTATGGTGGAACCATTATCTTGGCAAGAAATGCTCTGGCGTTACCGGAGATGCTGGATGCCCATGCGGTTACGTTAATCAATACGGTTCCCTCGGCAATGCAAGAATTGGTACGTCAAAATGCTTTGCCACCTAGTGTGAAAACGGTGAATCTTGCTGGTGAGGCATTGCCAGGTGCGCTGGTGACGCAGATTTATGTGATGGGGCATGTTGAAGCGGTTTACAACCTGTATGGACCCTCCGAAGATACTACTTATTCAACAGGGGCTTGCATTCCGCCTGATGCCGTAAAACCATCTATTGGCCAACCGATTGCGAATACACAGGCATATGTCCTTGATCCACAGGGTCAATTGACACTTACAGGTGTGATAGGGGAATTATGTCTAGGTGGGATGGGGCTTGCGCGAGGGTACTGGCAACGCCCACAATTGACTGCTGCTACCTTTGTTCCTGATGCCTTTGGACTACATCCTGGAAGTCGCTTATATCATACCGGTGATCAGGTGTGTTGGCGTTCAAATAGCGAACTCGACTATCTTGGGCGACGGGATACACAGATCAAACTACGTGGGTATCGCATTGAGTTAGGAGAGATCGAAACCTGTCTGACGCAACATGAATGTGTCCAAGAATGTGTCGTGATTGTCCATTCACGATCCAGTGGTAGCCAGCAATTAGTCGCATACATCGTACCGATGTCTGCACAATCCCAGGAGACTACCCCTCTTTCGCAGGTACTACAACGTGATCTTAGTACTCAGTTGCCAGCGTATATGATACCTTCCGTTTTTGTGGAATTGGCATCATTTCCTCTCACGCCAAATGGAAAGGTAGATCGTCGGGCCTTACCTTCCCCAGAGACATACCAAAGAGAGGTAGCAGCAGATGCGCTTCCACGGACGCCTGTAGAACAACAGTTAATAGCTATCTGGCAGGATGTTCTTGGGGTAGAGTCTATCGGTATCCATGAGAACTTCTTTGTGCTTGGAGGCGACTCAATTATCAGTATGCAAGTGGTGTCTCGTGCAACGCAACAGGGCTTGCATATTATGCCCCGCCAAATCTTTCAATACCCGACTGTTGCCACATTAGCACAAGTTGTTGGGAAACATAATGCCATCGTGGCAGAGCAAGGGGTGGTAACTGGTATGGTGCCTATTACCCCCATTCAATGGTGGTTGTTAAGGCAACCATCAGCAACCCGACATCATTTCAATCAAAGTGTATTGCTTACGGTGCCACCGACATTTACCGAGACACACGCACAAACGGTCTTCCAAGCGTTATTACACCACCATGATGCACTGCGACTTGTATTTACGGAGACAGCGACTGGTTGGCAACAAACACATGCATCGGTGGATGCATTACCATCTGTAACAGTCGTTAATCTGGCAGATATAGACCCAGAGCAAGTACCGGATATGATTACAGCGCACAGCGAAACGGCTCAAGCAGGATTTAATTTAGTCGGGGGCCCCCTGGTTGCAGCCGTGTATTTTAATTGTGGCCCAGAATCAGGGCGTTTGCTATTGGCAATTCATCACTTAGTCATTGATGGGGTGTCGTGGCGCATTTTGCTAGAAGATTTCCAAATTCTGTGGAGTCAATTAAGTCAGAAACAACCACTACAATTACCACCGAAAACAACCTCATTTAAGACATGGGTCGAGCGTTTAACTGATTATGCGACTTCGCCAAGCCTGTTAGAGGAACGCTCATATTGGACAGACATCATTGAAGCTGAGGTTAGTCCAATCCCATTTGATGGTGTGCGCCAAGATGCTACTTTTGCAACAATGCAGGATGTAGTTACAACTTTGGATGCGGAGTCTACTCAACTCCTGCTACAAGAGGTTCCTCCCGTTTACAATACACAGATTAATGATATTTTGTTGACGGCACTTGCACGGGCATTGACAGAATGGTGTGGCGGGGAAGCAGTTCATATTGAGTTAGAAGGTCATGGTCGGGTTGATTTATTTGATGATGTTGATATTTCACGTACGGTAGGTTGGTTTACCACCAAATATCCCGTGTTACTTCAGAACCGTCATAATGATATTGGAGCACATGTTTGTGCTGTCAAGGAACAGTTGCGTCGTATTCCTCATCAAGGTATTGGATATGGTTTGTTATACGATGCTGCTCCTGAACAGGATCCTGTTGCATCATCAAGAGCACCTATAGAGGTTGTTTTTAACTATCTGGGACAGTTTGATCAAACGTTAGAGGAAGAGTCAGCTTTCGATATTGCAACAGAGTCAAGCGGTACAAATGTTAGTTTGCAAATGCCCTTGTTGCATTTATTGACGATTACCGGGCAAGTTATTAATCAGCAACTGATGATGAACTGGTCATTCAGCTCAGCGCTCCATACACAGTCCACTATTGAGCATGTGGCCGAACTTTTTATGACGTCTCTACGAGACATTATTGAGCATTGTATTACTGTCGAGATTGGGCGATATACCCCATCTGATTTTGCTTTAACCTCATTGAGTCAACCACAACTTGACCATGTGCTTGAGACCGTGTGTGGTCAGCATAGTTACGCAGCGAAGACTATTATCGAGGATATCTACCCTCTGGCCCCTATGCAACAAGGCATGTTGTTTCACGCCCTATATGAACCAGAAGACGACGTTTATTTTGAGCAATTACATGCGACTTTCGGACCAGATTTTGTTCCAGATGATTTTACGGCTGCCTGGCAAGCGGCAATCAAACGTCATGCAATTCTGCGAACTGGATTTGTGTGGGAAGGGCTTGATCTACCCCTTCAGTTTGTCTATCGAGAATGTTCTATTCCAGTTACTATGCTTGATTGGCGCGATGAGCCGGAGGAGACCCGTTTCGAGGAGTGGTTGCTTGCTAATCGGCAGCAGGGATTTCAGCTACATCGTGCACCATTGATGAGTTTGGCCTTTATTCAATTTGATGACTCTACGATACGAGTGGTATTGTCGTTTCACCATATTTTGCTGGATGGTTGGTCATTATCGATTCTCTTCAAAGAAGTGTTAATGGACTATGCTACTTTAGCGCAAGGTATGCCGTTAGATGCTGTGGCCCCGCCACCATATAGCGAGTACATTGGTTGGCTACAAAAACAAGATATGCGTGAAGCAGAAGCATTCTGGCGCACATATCTGAGTGGTATTACCAATCCGACAGCTATGTTATTTCCTGCTCGTAGAGCATCTGACCCCGTAGAGGATGAGATTATCTGTGATACAGACCTCAAGTTAAGCACCGATATATATGAGTTGGCACGTCATCTACGTGTTACCGTGAACACGTTAATTCAGGGGGCGTGGGCTGTTATCCTAAGTGCCTACAGTAGTAATAACGAGGTTGTCTTTGGAACGACTGTTGCAGGACGCCCTCCTGATCTGTTAGGTGTGGAGCAGATGATTGGTCTTTTCATTAACACACTCCCTCTACGAACCTATCTGGCTCCATCTGAGTCCATTGCTCTATGGCTCCAACAGCTATTAAAACAACAGGTCGAAGCACGACGCTATGATTATGTTCCCCTTACATCAATTCAAAACTGGAGTGGTGTCTCCAGTGGTGTTGCGCTATTCGAAAGCTTAGTTGTCTTTGAAAATTATCCGGTCGAAAATGTTTCTCAGGAGTCTTCAGAAACTGAAACGCAGCAGATAGAAATTCGTGAACGTACCAACTATCCCTTAACACTGGTAGCAATACCCGGAAGCACCATTGTGCTGCGGCTACAATATGCCAATGGAATTTGTGATCGAACCATCGCGCAACGCATCATGAATCAACTGTTGTATGTGTTGCAACAGTTTACAAGCATTCCGAATCAATCGCTGGCGCATCTATCATTACTCACCTCGCTCGAACGTGACCAGGTATTGTATACCTGGAACCAAACGGTAAACACGCAGGCTCCGTTGATGACCCTTGCCACTGCTTTTGCTACACAATGCGAGCGTACACCCGATGCGAGCGCTCTGGTGCACGATGATGGAACACTTTCTTATGCAGCGCTGGCCCATCAGGTGGGCCAGTTAGCCCATCTCCTACAAGAGCATGGTGTATCCCCGGATACGCCTATAGCCGTGTTATTGCCTCGTGGTATTGAGATGGTGGTTGCTCAATTGTCCATTATGGTTGCAGGCGGTGCCTATGTACCACTGAGTCCCCAACTCCCTGCCAACCGTATTGCCTTTATTCTTGATGACACACAGGCACCCTTACTTATTACAACGCATGCTTTGCAAGCAAGTGTATCCCATACCCAAACGAAAATAGTATTATTTGATGCTCTTGATTGCGAAAGAACATCATACCCGATCCACCCGCCCTCTTGCGTAACGCAACCTGAGCATCTTGCATATATCATCTATACATCAGGTTCAACAGGGCAGCCTAAAGGTGTTGCTGTTTCCCACAGTTCACTCCTCAACTTGGTTACTTGGCACCAACGTGTGTATGAGGTGACATCTGCTGATCGAGCTACACAACTTGCAGGACTAGGGTTTGACGCTGCAGCTTGGGAGGTATGGCCATATCTTGTATCAGGCTCAACACTGTTGCTGCCTACTGCATTGGTGCATGAAGATTTACCGCGTCTTCTTGAGTGGCTGGCGAGGGAAAACATTACAATGACATTTCTCTCAACACCATTGCTGGAGGCCGCTCTGACTCTTGAGTGGAAGGGTCACGAACAACTCCGGTTAGTTCTGACAGGTGGGGATCGGCTACATACATCCCCGACGAACGAGAGTACCTTTACACTCATCAACAACTACGGCCCAACCGAAAATACAGTCGTAGCAACCTGGACACCAGTTGTCCCAGATGAAGTAGGAATGCCGCCAATTGGTCGCCCTGTCGATAGGGTCGAGTTATATGTCCTTGATTCTCGGAGGCAGCCAGTCGGTGCAGGGGTCCCAGGTGAATTGCACATTGGAGGAGCTAGTTTAGCCCGAGGTTACTGGAAACGCCCCGATCTGACAGCCGCGGCATTTGTGCCTGATAATGTGAGTGGCAGTCCTGGAGCGTTGCTCTATCGTTCTGGTGATCATGTGTACTGGAGAGATGATGCACAACTTATGTTCCTCGGACGAATGGATGTACAGGTAAAAGTGCGTGGTTATCGTATTGAACTTGGCGAGATTGAAGCTGCGATGCAGCAACATCCCGATGTCCACGAGGCCGCAGTTGTGACGTATTCCAGCGCTGGAGGGAACCAACTTGCTGGATATGTCACACCAGCGACTGTCGATGCTGAAGCTGTGCGTATATATATAGGAGAGCAACTTCCCGACTATATGGTTCCTCAGTTGTTGATAGCACAGGAAGCCATTCCCCTCACTGCCAATGGCAAGATTGATCGTCAGAAATTGCAAAACCAAGCACAGCAATCAACGACACAACAGATGCTATATGTTACTCCGCGTACGGAGATAGAACAAACCCTCAGTGCTATTTGGGGTAGTGTACTCGGCATAGATCAAGTCGGTATTCACGATAACTTCTTCGCTCTTGGTGGAGATTCGATTCTGAGCATTCAAATCATAGCGCGAGCAAGCCAACACAACTTAGCACTTACCCCCCGCGATGTGTTTGAGCATCCTACGATTGCAGACCTTGCTACAGTTGTTGGACAGGGTAAGAAAGTGCTTGCTGAACAGGGGCCTGTTACAGGAACTGTTCCTTTACTGCCTATCCAGCAATGGTTCTTTAAGCAGTCACTGCCTGAACGACACCATTTTAATCAGTCAGTGTTGCTGACTGTTCCACCCACCATCTCCTACAATACCTTGACTCAGCTGGTGCAGGCGCTGATGCAACATCACGATGTGCTGCGTACCCGTTTCATCGGTACTGTTACAGATGATTGGACGCAACTTATTGACGCCCCATCTGATACTCATCTGCCACTGACTGTGATTGATATCCAACATCTCACTGCATCTGAGCAGACCGATGCTATCCTTAATGAATGTACGATTGCACAAGAAACATTGAACCTATCAGATGGACCACTACTACGTCTTGTTTATTTTAACAATAGACCTACTGAGTTAGGGCGTCTCTTCATTGTCATTCATCATTTAGTTGTCGATGGTGTTTCATGGCGCATTCTCTTGGAAGATCTCCAACTCATCTTTCAACAAATAAGTCAAAACCAGCCGGTACAACTTCCCCCCAAAACGACATCTTTCAAAATGTGGGGTGAACGATTACAGGAATGGGGGAACTCTGATCAGCTTGCGAGCGAAAAATCGTATTGGGAAGCTATTGTAAGCGCTCCAGTGCCACCATTACCACTGGATTATGATACACCACGTCATGAGGCTATCGCAGCAACTACCGATAGTATTGCGGTAGAGTTGTCTGAAGATGAAACATTATCGCTCTTACAAACCATTCCTCCGGTCTACAATACGCAGATCAATGATGTTTTGCTAACGGCTTTAGCTCAAACACTTACTGTGTGGTATGAAAACGATCGTATATGTATTGATATGGAAGGCCATGGTCGTGTAGATGCCTTTGATGATATTGATCTTTCTCGCACTGTTGGATGGTTTACTGCTAAGTACCCGGTTTTACTCAATCTACATGGTCTGGAAGATGTAGGTGAACAGTTATGTGCCGTGAAAGAACAGTTACGCCAGATACCTCACCAAGGTGTTGGATATGGTGCTTTGCGATGGTACGGTTCAGAAGATACAGATGTGTTAGAGCCATCTGTTCCAACCGAGGTTATCTTCAATTATCTTGGTCAATTTGATCAAACCTTTGATGACACCCAATTGTTTGGGAGTGCTCCTGAAGCAACTGGACCTACTGAAGCAGAAACAACACCGCTCACACATCTATTGAATATTAGTGGGTTTATCAGTGAAGGACAACTAGTCGTCAACTGGTTGTTTAGTCCCGATCATCATGAGACAAGTACGATTGCTTGGTTGGCAGATATGTTTATCCAAAATCTACAGAATATTGTAGAGCATTGTACTGCGCCTGATGTAGGCAAATATACGCCTTCAGATTTCTCGCTTGCCCGTATGAAGCCTGCTGAACTTGATAATCTGTGTGTGCAAGTCTGTGGGGATGCAGGGCCGTTAGCGAAGACTGTTATTGAAGATATTTATCCGCTTTCTCCATTGCAACAAGGAATGCTCTTCCATAGTCTGGCCACACCTGAGACAGGGGCATATATTGAACAACTCTCAGTCGTGCTCACAACCCAGTTAGATATGCATCGGTTGGTGCAAGCCTGGCAGAGAGTCCTTGATCGCCATACAATCCTACGCACAGCGTTTGTATGGCAAGCAATGTCTGAACCACTGCAAGTTGTATTCCGTCATGTTGAACTTCCTGTGACCATTTTAGACTGGCGAGATATATCAGAGGCGGAACGTGCAAGTCAGTTGATCGAGTGGCATGATGCTGATCATGCACAGGGGATCGATTTGAATAAAGCACCATTGTTGCGTATAACAATGATCCGCTTAACTGAGGATACGTATCAGTTTGTTTGGACCTATCATCATGCTTTGCTGGATGGATGGTCTGTTCCTATTCTCTTACAAGAAGTGTTTACGTATTATGAACAACTCGGTCAAGAAGAAGCTTTCCCTGAAACAACCATTCGGCCCTATCGAGATTATATTGCTTGGTTGCAACGTCAGGATACTAAGGCAGCCGAAGCGTTTTGGCGACACAATCTTGCAGGCTTTACAACACCTGTCTTGGTAAGTGATATTTTTCAACCATATCAGCCTGATGTTGCTGATAATGCTGCTGAAGCACATGTGACCCTATCAACCTCAATAACAACTGATCTCCAGAATATCGCTCAACGCTATCAAGTCACCCTGAATACGCTTGTGCAGAGTATGTGGGCTTTGATACTTAGTCGATATAGTGGAACCTCAGATGTGCTCTTTGGTGTAACAGTTGCTGGTCGTCCTACGGAAATACGAGACATTGATCGCATGCTTGGATTATTTATCAACACATTGCCATTTCGTGTACAGCTCTCTCCATCAATGCCCTTGCATGAATGGTTTCAAACTATCCAAGCAAATCAGTTAGCCCTCCAACACTACGAGTACACTCCTCTCACGTCAGCTCATAAATGGAGTGAAATAGCTCCTGATGTTCCATTATTTGAGTGTCTTCTGGTGTTTGAGAACTATCCGGTTGCGTCAACTGCAGAAACGCTAGAAGGAAAAGCCGAGTCGCCTGACATCCAGACTATTGATAAGACTAACTATCCTCTTGTACTGACAGGAATACCAGGCACTGAGTTAGTTCTTCAAATCCAGTATGATAATCAGCAAATTGCCCCCGATATTGCTGAACAACTAATTCGAAGTTTGTATCACATTGCCCAGCAATTAATAACAAATCCGTCACAATGCATTCGTGATTTGACCGTTCTTACAGAACAAGACCGTCATCAACTTATATATGACTGGAATGACACCATACAATCACGACTGGAAGCGACCTCCGTAGCTCAACTCATTACTGAACATGCTATTCATAGGTCTGATAGCGTAGCGCTGGTTTATGACTCTCAGCATCTTACGTACGCAGCTTTACGTCATCAGGCAATGTGTCTGGCACAGATCCTTCAACAAAAGGAAGTAGGTCCAGAAAGTCTCATTGGAGTCTGTTTACCCCGATCATTGGATTTGTTTATTGCTGTGCTTGGGGTATGGTTTGTGGGTGGCGCGTATGTGCCACTTGATCCAAGTTACCCTCCACAACGCTTGACGACGATGGTAGAGGATGCACAAATACAGTTACTTGTCGCTAATACAAGTATCCAGAAGTTGCTTCCTTCAACAGATGCCTCCATTGTATGGTTTGATACACACCTTCCCTTCTATGAACCCAAGGTGGATATACCGTTATGTAATCCATTAACAGGAGATCAATTGGCCTATGTCATTTTTACCTCGGGATCAACGGGACGACCCAAAGGAGTTCAAGTCTCTCACGGAGCACTGTGTAATGCCTATTATGCTTGGAGTCGTGCTTATCAACTTGATGAGCCAAAGGTGCAACGCCATCTACAAATGGCCAGTTTCTCCTTTGATGTCTTTATTGGTGATACTATACGCGCATTGGGGAGTGGGGGAACATTGGTGCTTTGCCCACGCGAACTGCTACTTGAACCTGCACAAGTCATTACACTTTTACATAAAGAAAAAATAGGTTGTGCCGAGTTTGTGCCGACTATACTACGGGAGGTCATGCGTTATGCAGCCCAGAAGAATGAGATATTGTTTGTAGATACCATTATCTGTGGCTCAGATAGTTGGTATGTGAGTGAGTATAGACAATTCAAGAAACAATGCCTACCAGAGAATCGCTTGATCAATTCTTTTGGTGTCACAGAAGCTACTATTGATAGCACAGCGTATAACAATCTCCCATCATATATGAGTGATAGTCAAGTTGTTCCGGTGGGACAACCCCTCGCAAACATGCAGGTCTACGTTCTTGATAGTAATCTACAGCCACAACCAATAGGTGCAGCTGGCGATCTCTATATTGGTGGGGCAGGAGTCGCCCGTGGATACCGCCAACAAGCACAAGCAACAGCACGAGCATTCATTCCTGATCCGTGGAGTCATTTTCCAGGGGCACGTCTCTACAAGACAGGTGATCGCGCCAGATGGCAGCCAGATAGTCAACTAGCATTTTTAGGCCGTGCCGATACACAAGTCAAGTTACGAGGGTATCGTATAGAGTTAGCGGAAATAGAGTCAACGATCCTCACACTTCCTTACATAGCAGCGGTTGCGGTGATTGTATACAATCGTGCAGATAGAGGAGATCAGCTTGTGGCTTATGTGGTACCTGATTATCTTTCTGAGATACCTTACGTGGTCAATGAACTACGTATTGCATTGCGAGCACTACTACCTGACTACATGGTGCCAGATGCCTTTGTTGAGTTGTCAGCATTACCACTGACACCCAACGGAAAGTTGGATCGGCAAGCCTTGCCCGCCCCTAATCGAAGTCTGAAGGATGCCTCCAATGAGTATGTGATGCCACGTACTCCTACTGAACAAACCCTCGCTCTTATTTGGGCCGATATCTTAGAAGTTGATCGGATAGGTATTTACGACAATTTTTTCACTTTAGGCGGAAACTCTCTATTGGTACTACAACTTCAGGGACGTGTTTCTAGTGAGTTTGGTCGATCTGTTCCGATCATGGAACTTATACAATCTCCAACTATTGAGCACATGGCACATATTCTCAGTTCGGGTGAAGAAACGCAAAGCTGGCCAATTGCAGTGCCGTTAAACGAAGCAGGTTCTTTGGCACCCCTTTTTCTAGTTAGTCCGGGGGCATGGTACGCCACACAATATTACCAACTGAGTGACTACCTTGGTGAAGATCAGCCCATGTATGTGTTACAGCCACCAAACCTTGCTTGGGAACAAGAACCATATCCTTCTGTTGAGGAAATTGCTAAAACCTATCTCGAAGCACTTCAAACCATCCAACCAGAGGGGCCTTACTACATTGGAGGTTGGTCATTTGGTGGTGAGGTTGCATTAGAAATGGCACAACAACTTCAGCAACAGGATCAAACGGTTGAATTAGTTACTGTAATTGACACCTTTTTTACGGTTGATCTTAAACCATATGACTCTATTGATGTTTTCCAGCTTTACACCAGACTCTTAGATATAGAGATTGACTTCGATTATATGCGAACGCTCTCTTATGACAACCAGTTAACCTACTACATCAATCACATTATTGATCCAACGACGACTGAAGTAGAAATTGAGCAGATTCGTCGGGTCTTTAATACCATGCGTGCTACTTCTTTTGCAGGAGAACAATATCGACCTCAAAAATATGATGGTCGTATTCTCTTCTTCCGTGCTATCGCACCTGATAAGGATCGACCCGATATTGATCCTGTAAAGCGATGGTCACAATTATGCAACAACATAGAAGTACATGATTTAGAGGGTATACACCAGGACATTCTTTCTGATCCACATGTTAAAGAACTTGCTAAGAGACTCAAGAAAGCACTCAAAGATACAAAAGACTCGCAGCTCAAACAAAAACGCGGATTTTTCGCCCGGTTTAGGCGTGAACATGCTCAATAGAAAGAATAAAGACAACTGTCTGATATGTGACCACAATCATGTACAAAGTTAACGTACGGTGTTTTATCAATAGGAGTTGATTGTCTTTGCTAATATACGTGTTTTTACGTCATCTGTTTATTTTGTACTGTTTAGAGGGTACTGTTAGGAAAGCCCTGATGCTACCTACAAAGGAATCTATTAGATGGATCAGTCAATTGCTGACTCAACTGCACTCGATAATACTACAACGGTTGATTTGTTTGATAAAGAGGGTAGTGCCCTAGCACGACGTTTACTCTCATATGTCAAACCCTTTTTTTGGCTGCTCTTACTGGGATTTATACTGCTTTTGTGTATATCACTTCTTTTTATGACGCTACCAATAGGTATTGAGATATTAGTCGATAATGTACTTATTCAACAAGATTTTGGTTTGTTGAATATGATAGCACTCTCTATGGTGCTAATATTTGTTGTTATGTCGATATTGGTTTTTATAAGTCAGTATGTGCTTGCGTTTGTTGGCGAAAAAGTCGTCTCAATCCTACGTGTAGATCTGTATACACATTTACAACGCCTGTCTCTTACATTTTATAATAAACAAAGAACAGGCGATGTTGTATCACGAATGACCAGTGATATTAGCCTAGTTCAACACGCCATTACCTATAATCTGGTAGATATGGTAACCCAAATACTGACGGTACTTATTGGGACGGGATTTCTTTTTTCTCTCAATTGGCGCTTAACCCTTTTTATTTTAGTCACACTGCCACTTGTCCTTGGATTGATGTTTTTTATTGGTTCACGGATCGATAAGGCCTCAAGCGTGGCCCAAAATAGGCTTGCAGATGCGGCTAACATTGTGGAAGAAACCGTCTCAGGTGTGCGTATCGTTAAGTCTTTTGCACGGCAGGATTACGAGATAGACCGCTTTAAGTCAGGTATTAAACAGGTATTTGATGCTGCCATGTATCGTACGGGTATGGGTGCGTTTGTCGCTGCGATGGTCAATGTGATTGTATTGAGTGCTCTGGTTATAGCTGTGTGGTTTGGTGGACGTGAGGTTCTGTTGGAGCGTTTGACGGTTGGTGAGTTAACTGCCTATCTTTTTTATACATATCTTGTGGCTGAAGCTATGGGTAACATAGGTGGTTTATATACACAATTTCAAACGGCTCTTGGTGCTAGTCGTCGTGTATTTGGTTTGTTAGATACCCAACCAGATATAACCAATAAACCTGATGCAATCGCGTTACCCCAGACAAAAGGGGAAGTGGTATTTGAGAATGTGAGTTTTCAGTATGAAAAAGATGTCTCTATTTTAGAAGACGTTTCTTTTACAGCTGAGTCAGGGACAATGGTTGCTATTGTAGGACCCAGCGGTGCCGGAAAATCAACCATAGTTAATCTGGTTCCCCGATTTTATGACGTCAATGGTGGGAAGATTACGATTGATGGCCATGACATACGGGATATTACACTTGAAAGCCTCAATGAGCAAATTGGCATAGTCCCACAAGAAACGTTGTTATTTGCCCAAAGCATAGCTGATAATATTCGTTATGGTAAATTAGATGCTACTCAGGAAGAGATTGAAGCAGCAGCGAGAGCAGCCAATGCTCATCATTTCATCATGAATGAGCTTCCTGATGGGTATCAAACTATGGTTGGCGAACGTGGGTTAAAGTTAAGTGGTGGACAACGCCAGCGTATTGCACTTGCCCGTGCTATCTTGAAAGATCCTCGTATCCTCATCTTGGATGAAGCTACCTCCTCGCTTGATAGTGAGAGTGAACGGTTAATCCAGGAAGCACTTGAGCATTTAATGCAAGGACGTACCTCTTTTGTGATTGCTCATCGCTTGAGCACTATTACCAATGCTGACAAAATTCTGGTTCTAAACAATGGTCGGCTTGTGGAGCAGGGTACACATCATGAATTACTAAGAGATTTAGATAGCGTTTATTTTCGCCTATATCAAATCCAGTATGCGCCAAATAAAGAAGCAAATGTATGATGTTAGATACATTCTTCCTTAGATGTAGATGATGACGAGATGAAGACTTATCGCTGATAGATGTGTAAGAACTTGTCAGCATATGTCGCCACCGTAAAACTATGGTGTTCGTCTTACGTGGTTAGAGAGTAGTAATGGAACGAAAACCTCACTGAACAAAATCGTGTAACCGCGCCGCTCATCAATGCTTGTTTTTTCGTCGCCACCATGTCCGCAGTTCTGTGTCAGCGGTGGCGTCACTCTGGTCTGTATACCACAGAGCCGTTTGCACGTTCTTGTGACTCAACCGCTTGCGGATCGTATTCAGGCTGACTTCCTCATTGACCAGTTCCAGCGCGTGGGTGTGACGCAATTGATGGAGCGTGCGGGCACTGCCAGCAGGCCGGCAGTGCCCGCACGCCCAGCGTTCCTGGCCGGATTGATAGCGGAGCGGTGCTCATCGCCATTCTTCTACGTACGAAAGAGCAGGCCGTATGATACCAGGTAGGCGCGCCGTTGCGCCACCGGGCGTGGATCGTCCAGCAGCAGCACACGGCGCTGCCCCCCTTACCGCGTACCCGTAGATGCTCATCATCACGGGGCAAGCTGAATACGCTCCAACAGATTTGCGTGTGAATGCAATAGTTCCAAGACAGATTGAGACACCTGCCCTTGAGAAACTGATCGAAGTGCAATCTATTACCCATGGCATGGATGAAGCACAGATGCGTCAGATGGGAATCCAACGCATTCTGTTACGGCGGTATGCTGCACCAACCGAGATTGCCGACGTTGGACTATGGCTGTGTTCTACTGATTCCTCATTTGTTAACAGCCACGATCTGGTGGTTGATGGTGGACGCATGATGGGCTGATCACAAACACTTGTCAAGTAATATGAATCTGCTCTAGTGAGAGTAGCCCTCTTGTTGGACAGATCAGCATCTCACATACCTATGGATCAAGTATGTCATAATACATATAGACATAGACATCTGTGATTATTAAGCCTACCTGAAAGCGGTTTAATCCTAAGGAGGGTCTCGTTCCTCGTAGCTTGCTACGTCGCTAATGGATTTGCCAAAGGCAATCTATTAGATAAATTATAATGATGAGCAAGCTAATCCGAAAAAGTCATAACATATCTATTTTGTTATATCGTATCGTATGTTCAGCAACATATCGTCGTGTTGTATTTAGCGCTGAAGGAGATCAAGAACGGAAAATGTATGCTTGGAAATAACTCAGCGCTATGAAATTGTGTTCTTAGAAATAGGGACTGATAAAGATAAAGATCATGACCATTTTCTTGTGCAATCTGTGCCGACTTATAGGGTGACCAAAATAGTTAAACGCATCCAAAGCATTACACGTTTCCCAGGGAGAAAAGAAGCCAGGAGGTAGTGAATTGTGGTCAGGGGGTAGTTCATTTGCCGCCCTCTACATCTCTGTGCCTCTGCGCCAAGCTTGCTCAACTGCTCTTCCCCCAAGCACTTGGCGGGGCCGCCACAGGGGGACCGCCCCGACGATGAATCGTCCTAACCCCTGACCCTTCTCTTTCACCTCTGTGCCTCTGCGCTAAGCTTGTTCAACCGCTCAGCCGTTCTCCGCTCAACCCCTCCCCCGACTCTCCTCAATCCATTTGGGTTCACGCTTTTCGAGGAAGGCCCGCAGCCCTTCCTGACCTTCAGCACTCGTGCGCGCATCAGCAATAGCTTCGATGACATAACGCTGTCCTGCCTCTCGCTCCAAAGACCAAACGGCATCGATAAGGCGTTTGGTCGCACCACTCGCTTTGGGAGCACTCGACAACAAACGCTTGACAATACTGTTGACCGTTGTGTCAAGTTCTTCCTCAGTCGTTACAGCGTGCACTAGGTTAATCTCAAAAGCTCGTTCGGCAGTAAACCGTTCGCCGCTAATGAACAAAGCCCGCGCCTGACTCAGCCCAATCTTAGGCACAACGTACTGTGAAATGACAGCTGGAATCAACCCCAATTTGACTTCACTAAAACCAAGACGTGCCGTATCAATGGCGATAGCGATGTCGCAGCATGCAATCAACCCGACACCGCCCCCAAGTGCTCGACCATTGATGCGGCCAATCAACGGCTTGGGGAGGGTCCAGATCGTCTCGAACATTGCAGCCAGTTCTTTGGCATCAGCGATGTTTTGTTCGCGGGTCCAGGAGAGACTCGCCTGCATCCAATTGAGATCAGCCCCTGCACAAAATGAATTGCCTGATCCCGTCAACACCACAGTGCGGATAGAATCCTCATCGGCGAGAGCAGCAAAACATTCGCGCAGTTCAGCGACCATGGCTGCGTTAAACGCATTGTGAACTTCTGGGCGAGACAATGTTACGCTTGCGACAGGGCCTTCAGAATTCAACGTAATAGTGGTAAATTTCATAAATTTTGTGATAAAAGTAGTATGTTGTTCCATGTAGACATTGCGAATGGCATGATTGTATCACACTGTTTTATATTTAATGCAATACTGATCAATCAACTAAAGGGGCGATCTCAAGATAGACACGTTCTGAGGGGCCGCGAAAGAACTGCATCACCTTTGCTGCAGCATCAAACGCATACTTGGCAAGACCATATTTCTGGTTAAGCAAAGTGTTAGCGTGTTGCTCTTCCTGCGCTGATAAAATGCGCGCCGTGGCTTCTACCGTCGGGCCAAGCGACTTCCCGCGCTGGTTTGCGGGACCGACCTGTACACGATTGCTATTCCGGATACGCTTGACCTTGCCCGACGTACGCACGGTCATAAAATAGAGGTGAGCCCCTTCCTGTACAAACCATACCGGCGTTGTAACAGGCTGACCGTTTCTGCGGAAGGTGATTAAATTCATATACTGATGGCCTTGTAGCGTGGGAAAGGTGGTAGTTTGTTCTTCCAAAATTATGTCCTTCATTCTTTAATACCTGCGGTTATTGTTTTCTATCTTCATATACATATGTAGCGCCTGGTTGGATGTTGGTACAACGACGCGATATCACATTGATTGTGAGTTGCCGCGCACACAAAGAAGAGACAGTATAACAACAAAACCAATTTTTCTGAGAGGACCACATTGTAGAGGGCTAATCTTTGATGAAATGCCAGGAATTACGTTCCCCCATTTCCCTGCCATTCATACAGCACATCGGGGCATTGTTCTTCATTATCTGACCCATCACCAAATGCAATAGGTTGAAATCCATATTGCTCGTAGAACCGTCGAGCAGCTGTGTTCTTCTGAAATGTGTACAGATGAACAGGTGGTTTAAGCTCCTGCAACGCCTTCCGTAGCAGCAAAGTCCCGATACCATGATTAACGACATCTGGCAGTAAATAGAGGTGCTGAATCCAACGTACTGTGCCATCATCAGAGAGGGCCATCATCCCGACAATTTTGTTATCGACAACGGCAACACTGACTTTGCCAGAAGGAATAAGGTCCTGTGCAACCCATTGGTGAACGGCATCATCTGTATGGGCGACGGGGGCATAAGGCAAAAAGTATCGCCGAGAAACCAGATACAGCGTGCTTACCGTCAAAGCATCAGCTGGTGTTGCCACTCGAATAGTGACTGACTCGGACATAGACCTTAACCTCCATGTGTTCGTATTTCTCCTGATATTGTAGCATGGAGTTGAAATCACTTACGGTGGTCTGATTACAGAGGGATCTGCGAATGAGGACGGATACACATCCGACGTCGCATCAGTAACACCTCACGCATGGCCTCGTGAAACGTGGTTGTCTCGCCAATCTGTGATAGGAACATGTTGCGCTCAGCCACACCCTGCACCGTGAAAAACCAGTAGAGAGACATCAGCGGTGAGATCCACAAGCGGCTCCCATGAGTTTTCTCGGTGAGGTGGTAGTTGCCAAAGTGGCCGCGCACAGCCGACACCAGCGACGCATTGATCACACTGGGGTCTTGCAGCTTCTGGTCGTGGGTATACTGAACAGCAGCTTCGTACTTTTGATACACATCCATTTGCCTGACAAGACTACACGAACCGAGATACGCATCGTCCATGCTTAGTGCAGCGATGTTCTCAAACACCTGAGCATAGGTCACATCCTGTTCTGCACCCAGAGCGGTACACACCAACAACCGAACCGGCACGGTGTTGAGCGCGTGAACCGCCGCGAGCGAAACAACATCTTCGATCAGGGTACCAGTACCGTCTTCATCACCACACATCAAACTGTCGACACCACCATCTATCAGGACAATGCCATCGATATCGAGATACTCAATCAATATGTGATAGTCGGAGAGCAAAGGTTTGACACCAACCTTCTCAAAGCACCACACGGTTACTTCTTCCCTCTGCTGCTCACGAAACCAGCGTGACAGATGCAATTCGGGAAAGTAGAGGACCAGATCCTGATGATTGGCGTTTACACCAACCAACGTGTCTGACAAACGCACGCCGCCTGCAAAATCGGTAATGTACGAAAAACTGTAGTTGGCAAGCTGCACATTGATACCGTGGCGTTGCAGTTCAAAATAGATCGGCAGACCACAAAAGACATCAAAACCACCACCCATTCCGGCGATGAGGACATTCCGACACACAGCGATTTGGTCAAGGATGGGGAGATTAAAGTGCATTATGCTTCAGCATCCGGTACGTTATCGATGTTCTACATACATAACATTTAGGTATGAGTATTATACCACTTACCCGGAGTCGTTTTCTGATACCTGCCTGGCAGCCTGTACCGCCGTTTCGGCTACCCAGATGTGTAGATGGTCTGCGGCAACCCGCCATGACTCCCCTGCCTCTTGGGCGATACGCGTGAGTAACTCATCATCGGGTGCCACATAATCAGGGGCAGAAGACAATCGCACAGCCGCGATGCGCCGTGTCACCCAGGCACGCAGGGTCGCTACGTCGAGTGGTGGACGCTCGATAGTCTGGACAGCAAAACCATGGCGTTGTGCAGCACAAGTGAGATCGACGTGGGTGCCAGCAATAATCGTGGCGTTTTGTCGGGCAGCCTGGTAGAGCGCATACCAGAGGAAGGGAGACGGAATACGGTCGGCTTCGTCCCAATAGGCCATTGCTGCAATAGGTGGTAGACGCCAACGCCCCCAGCCCAACGGAAAATGCAGGTAGGGTCCCGCAACCTGTTCCCGCCAGTGCAGCAACAATGAGGTTTTACCCGCACCTTTGGGGCCAATCACCTGGATAAACTGTTTTTTTCCCGATTCAGGAGCAACTGAGAAGCCCCGGTCAATCCAGAGTGCACCGGGAACTCCAGGGGTCGCTTCAACCACAAAAGGATTACCACGCAGGCCAATTGTCGCGTAGGGATCGATCATCCGAATGGGTCCGGGGCTAACCGACGTGGCAATACATAGAACATCTCCGTCTGCCGGGTATCCAGAGCCATCGGGAGATCTATTCGCACAATAATTTCCCAGATGACACGGATTAGTTTCCCATTGTACGACACCGGGCCATCAGCAGGCAATGTGAGTTCAAACGGTAACTGCACCGGAGGAGTAAAGCCGGTTGGACCAGCGTCGGCACGCCCCTCCGCAACAATATCACTGGTTGAGTCACCACGCCCCTCCGTGCGCCACTGAGCCATCACCACAATGCCCCGTGGATTGCTCTGCGACGACGGATTCCACAACACCTGTCCTGTTACACGATCCCCGACAACATAATCCCTACGGTCCAATGTGACACTAATCATACCACCTCCGGTCGTACAACCAATGTAAATGAGGAGGTCGTATCGGGGAAATTGGCCACATGCACCTTGACTTCAACGCTCCAGACAATCTGGTTACGCCGTACCGACAGTGATGGTGGTTCATCAGGTGGGATATGCACATGCCATGTCGCATCCAGCATCGACAAACCAGGCATCAGCATCGCAGCAGGCAATGTCTCTTCCCATACGATTTCCCGCACAGTGCGCGTATCAGTACCAACCTGATAGGTGGCCACCTCGGTACAGACCAAGCGAGCCTCTAAACGCTCAATTGTAGCGCCCCCACGAATGTTCCGTACAAAACGCACTTCGGCATCGGAACCCAGGCACAAGGGCCATGTCGAGATAAGCAGTTTGCCCGGTCCGAAACGCAACGCGATGGCCAGTTGGCGCAAGAAAAAGAAGAGGAGAACCAGTCCAATAAGGACAAAAATAAATACCCACCAGATGCTGCCTAAACCCTGTGTTGCCCAGAAAGCACCCAAAACGATCCAGGTAATAAGATTCCAGATTACGGCAAAAGAGCCCAAAAACAGCAACATCCCGTATCCACCAAATGGCTCTTTTAACATCAATCCCTCAGGGTCCTGCACGACCTGTACGTTAGGCAACACCTGTTGTCGAGGTTGTCTGATGGTTGGTTGGAATATGTGCATCGGCAGCTACTTCTTTCTACCATCACTTATACAAAGAATACACAGCGTATCGCAGCACCACAACTCTCATGTACATACGAGAAATGTCATGTTTTGTTTCATGGATTGGTACATTGACCACACTGCATACTCCACTCTCTTCACAGCAACAAGGTGTCAATACGTTTCGCCTATGTCGATGTTGCTTTGGAGCAGAACCTGCTAGGACAGGATTGTCATGTCAACAAAGAGCAAACTGTTTGCCCAGCACGTTCCCCCTGAGCTTTCTCTATTATATCCTGCTTTTAGCCTGTCGTTCGTAGACCACTGGCGATAGCATTGACGGTGAGCAAAAGTTTTGGCAGGATCACTTCTTTTTCCTGTTCTGGGCAGGTCCGCCATTGCCGCAGTAATGCAATCTGCTGCTGATGCAGGACATGCAGCCCCGCTTGACGAACGGTGAGCATTTGATGGATATTTGGTCGTTGCTCGGCTAACGATCCACCATAGATAAGTTCTAACATGTGTTGTGTCAGGGCAAACTCGGCCTGGATTTGATCCATCAACCGCTCACGCAACACAGTATCTTCCACCAACAGCGCATACGACTGCATAATGTCCAGGTCTGCCGTGGCAATACTTGTGGCTGCATTGCTAATGATATAGTGCAGTGGTGGCCAGACAAAGTTTTGCTCCCGAATACGTTCAAAAGTGTCTGGATCATTATGCCGCAGTTGGTCTAATGCAGTTCCGACCCCATACCAGCCAGAGAGATAGAAACGAGCCTGACTCCAGCTAAATACCCAGGGAATAGCCCGCAAGTCGGCCAGCGTTTGTTGGCCTGTGCGCCGGGCCGGACGTGAACCGATGCGACTAGACTCAATTGCATCAATTGGTGTGGCCTGACGGAAGAAAGGCACAAAACCCTCAGTATGGATCAGTGTTTCATAGGCACGCCGACTTGCCGCTGCCAAATGATCCATCACCGACTCCAGCGGATGCACCTGGTTCTCGCTGTGCCAATCGCGTAAGGTTGCCCCAGCAACACCCGCAACCAGCAACTCCAGATTATAGGCGGCATTCAGGCGGTTAGCATACTTTTGAGCAATTGTTTCACCCTGTTCGGTCAATCTCAGATTTCCGTTGAGCGTCGAGTGGGGTAATGCTTTGAGAAAACGATGTGTCGGACCAGAACCACGGCTGATGGTACCACCACGTCCATGGAAGAAGCGCAGTTGCACATCATGCGGTTGGCTTACGTCAGCAAGTGCAGCCTGAGCACGGTAGAGCCCCCACAGGCTGGCAAATATACCACCATCTTTGTTACTGTCGCTGTAACCAATCATGATCTGTTGGATAGGTCGCGCATATCCAGCAATTTTTTGCTGGAAGACGAGACTGCGCTGCGTGAGTGGGTACACCAAAAAGTCATCGAGAATAGTCGGAGCCTGTTGCAGATCATCAATAGTCTCAAACAGAGGTACTACTGGCAGACGACAGGTGAGCCCCTCCTCAGTCTCATACACCAGACCAACTTCACGCGCCAGAAGATAGACTACCAGCAAATCCGACAAACTACGCGTCATACTCACAATCAGCGCACCAAGCCCTTCCTGGCCATACTGCTCGATATGATCAACAACGACCCGATAGCAACTCAAAACTGCGGTTGCTTCTGGCCCAAGTTTCATATCAGGTCGGGTGAAGGGACGCGGGGATGTCAGTTCGCGCTGTAAGAACTCAATCCGTTCATCCTCACTCCAGTTGGGGAAATCAGCGCCATCCAGCCCGGCTGCAGTCATCAGTTGTGATACGGCCAGGTCGTGAAAACGACTATTCTGTCGAATATCCAGCGCCGCCAGATGGAAGCCAAATGTCTGTGCCACACGGATAATCGGATCAAGATCACTTCTCGCAATACGCTCGGCTTTGACCTCAAGCAACGTCTCCCGCAGCAACTGTAAGTCCTGTATTAGTTTGCTACCTGAACGATACTGACCCTCCTGAACCTGAACTTCGAACGGCAACTTGGCAATAATGAGGTTCACCATTTGTCGCCATGGTTCCTCCGTGTTGCGATTACGCGCTTGCTGACCTTGCTCGCCTAACGACGACGACATGTGGGCCACATGCTCGATCAGACGAGGCGGTGGTGTCTGTAAATACACAGATAGACTGATTTGCGAACCTAACTGAGTGAGCTGTTGTTTCAGCAGTTGCAATGCATGTTGGCGTAGTTCCTGCAACGTTTCCCTGGTTATCTCAGCACTCACCAATGCATGACCATCCCGGTCTCCCCCAACCCAATTACCAAATGAGAGTCGTGGCAGATGCTGTGGTTCATCCACCAACGCCAGATCGAAGCCCATCGCCTGCCACGCCTGCCGCAACCGCTGATCCAGAACTGGCAGCACGGTGGGAAATACATGGTAGAGATAATGAATGACGTTGCGTAATTCCGACGATACATCCGGTTTTTCCAAATAGATCTCACCAGTTCGCCACAGTAGTTCTAAATTAGCTTTGATATCCTCGCGAATTTTGTCTTGCTCTGCCGGAGTCCACATCTGATTTTCCCGCTCAACCAAAGACAGATATAAACGGCGATGGTGTTCCAGTACTGTTGCGCGCTTGGCCTCAGTCGGATGCGCCGTCAGAACTGGTTCGACCCGCATACTCGAAAGATGTTTCGCAATCTGCCAATCGGTTAAACCAAGTGCTTGAAGGTGCTGCAAATTCTGCTGCCACAAGCCTGACATTTCCACCAGTTTGTTCTGAGTTTCAACGCTACGTCGCAGTTGCACCGCAGCATTCTCCTCCACCATATTGAGCAGTTGAAAGGCGATGGAATAAGCTTGAGCCGTACGGTGCGGATGTTGTACTTGACTTGGGAACGCCTCTTCGGTTTGCCACGGCAGACTGTTCGCCACAGCGTGCTCGTCTTGCTCCTCCAGAACTTCTTGGAAACACTGCATCACGAACTTTAAATCTTGATCTATCTTCTCAAAGTTAGCTTGACGCATACTCGTAACAATCATAGTGTATTCTCCCCAGGAGACGGCCCTTATCTGACAGTCAGGGCTCATCTCATGTGCATCAGGAGCATACAAAGCTCTCGATGTCCCACGATAGTTGTGCTCAAAACCTACGTCAATTTTATCATACTTTCTCCTTACGATCCCCTACACTCATTGGACCACCTGGCATGTAACTACAAAAAGCGAAGTGCATCACAGACACACTTCGCCATCCATCACTATGCTCATAAATGATGATTGTTACATGCGGAAAACGCCGTATTTGGTTTCAGGGATAGGGGCATTGGCAGATGCGGAGAGACCGAGTGCCAGTACCATACGCGTATCAACCGGATCGATCACGCCATCGTCCCATAGGCGCGCCGTCGAGTAGAATGGGTGACCCTCGTGTTCGTAGGTATCGAGAGTAGGCTGCAGAAAAGCCTGCCGTTCCTCCTCCGTCATATCCTGCCCGCGTGCCTGCAGTGCCTCCAGACGCACCGTCAACAACACGTTGGCTGCCTGTGAACCACCCATCACCGAGATACGGGCATTGGGCCACATCCAGAGTTGTCGCGGGCTGTATGCGCGCCCACACATCGCGTAGTTTCCAGCACCAAACGAACCACCAATAATGACGGTAAACTTGGGTACCTGTGCGTTCGCCACCGCCGTAACCATCTTCGCCCCATCTTTCGCAATCCCCCGATTCTCATAGTCTTTTCCAACCATAAAGCCGGTAATGTTTTGTAAAAAGATCAGCGGAATACGACGCGCGCAGCACAATTCAACAAAATGTGCCCCTTTTAATGCACTTTCGGAAAACAGGATGCCGTTGTTTGCCACCACACCGACGGGCATCCCCATGATATGGGCAAAACCGCACACCAGCGTATCGCCGTAACGCGCCTTAAACTCGTGCAGACGACTACCATCAACAATACGCGCAATCACTTCGCGAACATCATAGCTTTTGCGAGAGTCTTGCGGAATAATGCCATAAATATCACGAGGATCGTACAATGGATCTACTTGGTCACGAAGGGCAAACGACCACTGCTTACGCTGATTCAGGTTCGCCACAATCGAACGGGTGATGGCCAGCGCATGCAGATCGTCTTCCGCAAAATGATCGGCAACACCTGAGAGTCGCGTGTGCACATCAGCACCACCCAGATCTTCCGCCGTCACCTCTTCACCAGTGGCAGCCTTCACCAGAGGGGGGCCACCAAGAAAAATCGTCCCATTCCCCTTCACAATAACCACTTCATCGCTCATGGCCGGGACGTACGCACCCCCTGCGGTGCACGAACCCATCACCACAGCAATTTGCGGAATATCCTGTGCAGACATCTGTGCCTGATTGTAGAAAATACGCCCAAAGT
The DNA here is from genome assembly GCA_013122435.1 of Chloroflexi bacterium AL-N1. Classification (GTDB taxonomy): domain Bacteria; phylum Chloroflexota; class Chloroflexia; order Chloroflexales; family Roseiflexaceae; genus AL-N1. Next base: position 35,133 of record WYDT01000033.1, on the reverse strand, counting down.
GCTCACGATCCGGAAAGACCTCATCCTGTAGCGGGAGAAATGCACCACCACTATCGACAAGGTAGATACAGGGCAACCGATTTTGTTCAGCGATCTCCTGGGCACGCAGATGCTTTTTGACCGTCAGCGGATAATACGAACCACCTTTGACCGTGGCATCATTGGCGATAATCATCACCTCTTGCCCCTCGACCCGACCAATCCCGGTGACCATGCCAGCCGCAGGAACCTCATCATCGTAGACTTCATGGGCTGCCAGCGCAGAGAACTCTAGAAATGGCGTATCCAGATCGAGTAATCGCTCGATACGCTCACGCACAAACAGCTTGCCACGGGCTTCATGTTTCTCGCGTGCAGCAGCTTTGCCCCCCTCCTTCACCGTTGCCATAGCGGTACGGACTTCTTCTACCAGTTTGGTATACGTAGACGCGTTGTGTTGAAATTCATCGGTGCGTTGGTTGACAAACGATTCAATGATTGACATAGCTGATCCTGTACAACTGAACACACGTGTTACAGTCCCCTTAGCGAAGTAGACTTACGCACATCAATTGAAACAGTCTGTGTGCTATGATCAACTACCAGCCTGGGACGAGACGCATGTGAGATAACAATCGAATCACGTAACCCACATATAATACCCCAATTATCACATTCATACATCAGATACATAATCGCATAATCTTCCCGACGCTCTAACGATTTGAGATAGTACACATTATTGTCCAAATGTGTGCTTTCTACATGAGTCAATTGTGTATACCCGGTCACAAAGGCACTACTGCCCAGAATAAAGCTGGCTATGCCCAAAAGACCAATGGGCCGCCACCATTGCATTCGTTTTTTCTGATTCATCATGATACCCATCATCCACGCCAGCAGAAAAAACAACATAAGCGATACAACAATTGCGGTAAGAAAAAGAGCCAGTGTATCACTAATAACAAACAACCAATAAACACCGGGCAAAGAACCAGCAACAAAAAGCTCTTTCCAGCCCCAACTAATGGCAATGCATACCAACGCCACAATCACTGACCAGCGACCCAGTATGACAGGGAACCATGAGCGCTGAATCGGATAGGGGACATGTACTGTTGTTTTAACCATGTTATGTTACTCCTTGATTGTCCCGGTTTGACTCCCACCAATGCAGTTAACTCATCTACGGCCTCGGTAAGTTCATGAACCAATGGATGCGTTTCTAGATATAGACGTATGACGCCACGATTTCGTCATAGTACTCGTGTGCTCGTTCAAAGCGCCCCTTGAGGCGCTTTGCTACGGAGGGGCAGTCACATCACTGATCGTACAGGATTGAAACGAAGAATCACAATCCTCTACGACATCGTAAAACCAGTCCACAATTGTGTTATCCTCACTGAACTCATAACGAATGAGCAGGACTGAGGCATGGGCAGCGTACATAAGGTAGAAAGATCGATTTCCTTACGAACCCGTACGACCAGAGATAGTGCGGCATCATAGCATCATGAGCAGACGTGCGTGATCGCCTCATATGATACGGGTTGTACAAAGAAATTGGATGGATGTTCTAGTGGATCGCAGAATGCATATGTACCAATAATACCAATGTATTATTACACCAGTTCAGTACTGTGAAATGGACGTGGGCAACCATCGGATGGAAGGTGTTGGCAAATACCAGCTTTGATAGTTTGACCTGGCACAGGGCGTCCCAGCAGTTCTTCGAGCAAATGTGCGGCATCCATCAACGCTGGCAGATCAATCCCTGTATCAATACCCATCTCGTGGAGCATATGTACCATGTCTTCGCTACAAATATTACCAGGTGCTCCTGGCGCAAATGGACAGCCACCAATGCCACCAGCACTGGCATCGAAGCGATCAACCCCGACCTGAAGCGCCGCCAACACATTGGCAAGACCGGCCCCACGCGCACTGTGGGGGTGGAGCCGTAGTGTAGCACGTGGAAAACGCTCCTGAAATGCGAGAATGACCTGTTGAACCAGCCGTGGATGCGCCATACCTGTGGTATCACCTAAAGTAATCTGCGCGGCACCCATATCGAGCAGACGCCCGGCCACTTCTAAAACACGTGAGATGGACACATCGCCCTCGAAGGGGCAGCCAAATACCACGGAAATCACCCCATCAAACCAACAATCAGCCTCGGTAGCAATGGCGGCAATATCGGCAGCCTGAGACAACGACTGCTCTACACTCATATTAACATTACTCTGATTATGGCTTTCTGAAGCGCTCAAAAAGATTTGAATTGCTTCAACCTGGGCCGCAATAGCCCGTTTTGCACCAACCGCATTGGGGACAATGGCACTATACACCACTGCAGGATTTTTACTGATACGCTCAAAGACATCAGCCGTATCGGCCATTTGAGGAACATTTTGTGGTCGTACAAATGCACCAACTTCGATCAGCCGTAACCCCGTGTTTGAGAGGGTATCAATAAATCGAACTTTTTGCTCTGTGGTAAGCATAACATCTTCGTTCTGTAAACCATCACGTGGTCCTACTTCACGTATACTGACCGAGGTTGGCAGATAAGTCAAAGGAATAAGTTGATCCATGTCATAGCCTCATTGCTCGACGCGATGACCACATGATGGAGCATCACCAATGTAGTCATTCGGTTTGCAGCATATATCCCATGCTCCGAATACTGACTAATGAAAGCCCTCCAATATCGGTTGCCTCTAGTTTATGGCGCAGTCGTGCGATATGGGGGCGTAGCAAGGCACGTGCTTCATCTTCTGGTTGCACACGACCATAAACTGCTTCCGATAGTGTACCATATGTTAGCGCGGTATCGGGTTGTTGGGCTAATGTTGTCAGCAGCGCAAACTCTGTGCGTGTCAACGCAAGTGAGTGGTGTGCTAAACTAGCAGCGTGACGACGGAGATCGAGCAAGAGTGGCCCAACTTCGATACGATCAGAGTGTGCTGAATTGTAGTTGGGAGAATCCCCATCCCCACCAATCCCCAATGCCTGAACACTTTCACCAATTCGTTGCAGCAACGAATGTCGCTGTTGTGTGCCGCGCCGTTGTGACAAGGCACGTTCCACACGGTCACGAATATCATGAACTTGCGCCGGTTTTAAGAGATAGTCGAATGCCCCATGACGAAGTGCTGCGATGGCACTGTTCAATGATCCATGGGCGGTCAACAAAATAACTTCCGTGCTGGGCCAGTGTTCTTTGGTTTCTTGTAAAAGATCAATGCCATCGATATCACCCAGACGCAGATCAAGCAGTACCAGATCATACTCCTCGATCGTAATCAATGCCTGGGCATCTCGGCCACTGGCAACTGATTGTACACGGTACCCCTGTCCACGTAGGGCTGCTTCAAGCATCACACGAACTGAGGGCTCATCATCGACAACTAAGATACGTGCGATCTGATTCATGGTGAATCCTCCTCTAGGTTGATCGGCAGTACAATCGTGAATGTTGTACCACTACCGACTTTGCTCTGCACACTGATACGTCCCATATGACGCTCAATAATGGCTTTGCTCGTGTAGAGCCCCAGCCCCATACCGCGTTCTTTGGTAGTATGCAGACCATCAAAAATATGTGGGAGTTGATCAGGTGCGATACCCACACCTGTATCAGATAGTGTAATAGTGACAGAAGGGACATTGTCACTTGTCGTCGTTGAAGTCGTTTGAATACGCAGTTCACCACCATCCGGCATAGCATCGCTTGCGTTGAGCACCAGATTCAACAACACCTGCTTGAGCTGATCAGCAAGGCCTCTAACCAATGGCAAGTCCGTATCAAGTTCACAGGATATCGTAATCTGTGACCGTTCAAGTTGTTTACTGGTCAACAATAAAATACCGTCAATCACATCGTTCATACACACTGGCACGATCACATCGGCACGCGAGCGATAGAGATCACGCAGACGGGAAATAACCTGAACGATGCGATCAATCTCCTCATCTGCCAATTCAAGAAACTGTAGATTTGGGGTATTACGATCACACTGTTCGAGAAAAAGCGACAAAAAGCCTTGAATGGCCTGGAGTGGATTACCAACCTCGTGGGCAATACTTGCAGCAAGTTGGCCGATGGCAGCGAGTTTTTCAGCGCGCACTAATTGGGTCTGTAGTGAAACACGCTCGGTGATATCCTCCCACACCTCTACTGCTTGAAAGGGCTGCTTCTCGTTGTCAAGAAGGGGAAAGCTAGCTATCTCAAGCAGACTGTGTGTGCCATCTGGCTGCGTCATCGTACGACGTACACGGGTTCCTGTGCCACTGGCCAAAGCCTGGGCAGCCGGCGACTCTTCCCACGAACTGATGGAGGAGTAGTTCATACCTACAATGGTTGCAGGAGCCAGCTGAAATCGATCAGACAGCGCACGGTTGATTGCCAAAACAGTGCCTTCATTGCTGAGGAGAATCAGCCCCAGCGGGATGCTGTCAATAACACCGCGGATAAGATTACGACTGACCTGAATCTCGCGTAACCGTGCCCGTTCTTCGATCTCTTCCGTTTGCAGATGTAAAACCGCTACCTGACGTGCATAATCAAGTGTCTGTGCTGCCAGAGGCGCTGACGCTGCCACACGATCCACATCGATGTAGGCCTCCTCATCATAGACTAATACCGTAGAACCGATATGACGACCTTCAGATACCAGTGCGAGTGCGACACCAGGCAAATGGTTGACCGATACACGCAATACCCCATCATAGCCATCGGCACACTGGAGCAACGACGCAATCTCGGCTGTATCATGGGGCGAATCATTAAAAAAACCACCGACGACGAGTAAGCGCGGGTGATGTCCCGCATTGCCAGCCAACGCTAAATAACACGCTTTTGCACCCGTTGTTTGTGCAAAAATAATTGCGGTTTGCTCAGCGTTCTGTCGTAAGAAAGATAGATTTGGTATTTGGTTGAGCGAAGGCGCGAGAACTTCCTGATCCACGTACAAACCCAATCACGAACCTGCGGATACTTGACAATGCAATTTTGCCTCGATTATTGTTGCATCATGTGGTGTATGTTGTCAAATATTTAGGGCTAAAATACTATAGTACTCTGCTGGACAACAATTCTTTCATGCCATTTTCATGACCTTCCAGAGGCGCTGCAGTTATTGTTCATTCACTTCCACAGCCTTATAAAGCTTTACAAATTCTACACAAGAATAGTTCAGCTATAATATATTTATACAACCCTAATTATGGATGACAAGCAATATCTTGCTCAAGGAGTAGCCTATGTCAGTAGCAACGATTGGTGTAATCGGTGGTAGCGGTCTGTATGCCATGGAAGGCCTCGACAATATCGAACAGATGTCTCTGACAACCCCCTTTGGTGCACCCAGCGATGCCTACATCGTCGGCTCAGTCGGTGAACATCGAGTGGTGTTTCTCCCCCGTCACGGCGTCGGGCATCGTTTAACGCCCAGCGAGGTACCCAGTCGCGCAAACATTCACGGATTCAAACAGCTTGGCGTCAGATATCTCCTCTCTATCAGTGCGGTAGGAAGCCTGCGTGAAGAGTATGTACCTGGTGACGTCGTCATTCCTGAACAGCTCTTTGATCGCACCAAAGGTATTCGGCCAGCCTCCTTTTTCGGTGAGGGATTAGTGGTACATGTTGCTTTTGATAACCCCTTTGATGCAACCTTATCCGATATATTGGAGCAGGCCGCTCACGCAGCAGGAGCCACAACACATCGTGGCGGTACGTATGTGTGTATGGAAGGTCCCCAGTTTTCTACGTGCGCGGAAAGCGAGGAAAATCGGCGCTGTGGCCACGATCTCATTGGTATGACTGCTCTGCCTGAAGCCAAACTTGCCCGTGAGGCTGAGATTGCCTATGCGACACTTGCCCTCGTTACCGACTACGATAGTTGGCATCCCCACCACGCATCTGTGACTGTCGATATGGTTGTGCAGGTGCTTCAGGCCAATGCACGCCTCGCTCAGGAGATTATCCGCCACACAATCCCATTGATTGGCGCTGGGTTTGACAGCCCGGCCCATACCGCACTAGCAACAGCCATTATCACCAACCCGAGTGTTATTCCCGAAGCTAAACGCAAACAAGTCGAACTGCTGGTCGGCAAGTATCTGGACCAATAACTCCTATGCTATAATAGCAACGTACATATGCGCTAGGACAGGGCTGATTTTTAGTATCAGCCCTATTTTGGTCTGTTCTGGAAAAGAAAATAGATGTCTGATCTGATACCAATTTTACAAAAAATTGCGAAACATAGACAGATTCGCAATGTTATTGATGCATTATCACAGGCAACACCTCAACGCATCCATCTTGCACCGACACTAAGCGCTGCTCGATCAGCCGTTGTTGCAGCAGTTGCATCACAACGAGACACCCCCACACTCTATGTTGTGCGAGATGGTGAGGCCGCTCTCCGCGCCTATGCAGATATCTGCCAATGGCTTGATGTCGCATCTGTCTTGCTCTTCCCCGCGAGTGATGCCATCGCATATGAGCATATGACCCCCGGCATTGGAGCTGTCGCTGGAAGGCTCAAAGTGCTTCAACAACTGCAAAACAGGCACACGACCAACACCACATCCCTTCCTCTTGTCATTGTCACTTCTATTCGTGCCCTGATGCAGCCCACCCTCACACAGGAGGCATGGGCCGAAGCAACGATCCATCTCCAGCAAGAAGCGCAACACAATCCCGATCAGTTGCTACAGACCTGGGTTGATCGAGGCTACCGCACCGCACCAACAGTCGAAGAGCCCGGTGAGTTGAGTCGACGTGGCGGCATCATCGACATTTTTCCTCCCGGCGATGACGCACCACTACGCATTGAGTTCTTTGGTGATGAAATAGACAGCCTGCGTCGCTTTGACCCTGTCACGCAGCGTAGCCAGTCACGTGTACGTGAGGCAATGGTAGGGCCACCATTTGAAGCACCCCTTTGGCAGTACGAACAGGCACTTACCCGCATTCGTGCCCTTCCTGTCGAAACATTACGCCAGGAAGCACGCGAAGAATGGGAAGCGGCTATCGCGCGGTTGGAACAGCAACAGTTATTTGAAAGCCAGGCTTTTTTTGCGCCCTTGTTTCACAAACCACAGCACTGGACCACACTGCTGGATTACCTACCTACGAACAGCCCAATGCTGTTCAATGAAATACAACTCATCGAGCAGCAAGCCAATGAACTCCACACTCAGGCAGAAGACCGTCGTATGCTCCAGATCGAAACCGGTGAATTGCCCCCAACCTTCCCTCGACCCTACCTGATCTGGGATGAAGTTGTGAACCGCCGCACTGCCCAGCCACTTATTAACCTGAGTAATAACGAACCAGACAGCAATGCTGACGACACAGACATATCTGAACAGGGAATGGTCTTTTTACCAGAGCATTTCGCGTCCCTACCCGCACCTGTGTTTGCGAACACCGATCACTTTGGCGGACAGATGCGACAACTGGTTGCCGATATCGTGGCGCGGTTGGGTGCGAGCGAACACATTACGATTATCACACCACAAGCGGCCCGTATCCAGGAACTAGTGACGGAAGCGTTGGCACAGAGCGAGACCACAGCTCAGAATAGCTCCACATCCACGGAACCCAAAGCCGCCCTGCCAGAGACCTTTGTCGCAATCCATGGGGCTTTGGATCAGGGCTGGTATAACCCCGATTTCAACCTCACCCTGTACACAGATACCGAAATATTTGGATGGCGCCAACGCCGCCCGGTTGCCGAGCGTAGCCGCATCCGCGACCGTAGCGCTGAGGAGCGCGCAGCCTTCCTGCGTGGTCTCAGGATCGGTGACCATGTCGTCCATATTGAGCACGGTATTGCCATTTATGATGGCTTGGTTCGTCGTGATGTGGGCGGAGTAGGACGCGATTATCTGAACTTGCGCTATGCAGATGGCGATAAGCTGTATGTGCCTGTGGACCAGATCGACCGCATATCACGATACATTGGCTCAGGCGACACGACTCCAAACCTGACACGTTTAGGTACACAGGAGTGGGAACGAGCCAAACGACGAGCACGGGCAGCAGTACAAGATCTGGCCGATGAACTGATCAAGTTGTATGCCCAACGACAGATGAGCGAGGGGCACGCTTTCAGCGCTGACAATGAATGGCAACACGAGCTTGAAGATGCCTTCCCGTACATCGAAACCAATGATCAACTGCGTGCCATCAGTGATACCAAAAGCGATATGGAAAACATCCAGCCCATGGATCGGCTTGTCTGTGGCGATGTCGGGTTTGGTAAGACAGAAGTGGCTCTGCGTGCGGCCTTCAAAGCTGTGCAAGATGGAAAACAAGTCGCTATTCTGGTACCAACCACTGTGCTGGCCCAACAACATTTTGATACCTTTACCAAACGTATGACGTCGTTTCCGGTCAATGTTGAGATGATCTCGCGTCTGCGTTCAGCATCAGTGCAAAGCCAAATCTCCCAGCGTCTGGCAAAAGGGCAGATCGACATTATTATCGGCACACACCGCCTGCTATCGAAGGATGTGCACTTCAAAGATCTAGGGCTGCTTATTATTGATGAAGAACAGCGCTTTGGGGTACGGCATAAAGAACGTATCAAACAGTTACGCGCAAATGTCGATGTGCTGACCCTTACCGCAACGCCTATTCCACGCACCCTGCACATGGCGATGGCCGGCATCCGCGACATGAGCGTGATCGATACGCCACCCGAAGATCGTATGCCGATCAAGACCTATGTGTTGCCCTCAGACGACCGCTTGACCCGCGAGGCTATTCTGCGCGAGATCGACCGCGGTGGGCAGGTGTTTTATGTACACAACCGCGTCCATAGCATCTATTATGTTGCCAATAAACTCCAGCAATTGGTGCCAGAGGCTAAGATTACCGTAGGGCATGGACAACTGGAGGATCGTCAGCTTGAGAGGGTAATGCTCGATTTCTTTAGTGGTAAGGCCGATGTCATGGTTTGTACAACAATCATCGAGAGTGGGCTCGATGTCCCCAATGCCAACACGCTCATCATCGATAATGCGCTTAATTATGGTTTGGCACAACTCTATCAGTTGCGTGGGAGGGTTGGCCGCAGTTCCCAACGCGCGTATGCCTACTTGTTTTACCCCCCTGAACGCCAAATGAGCACAGAGGCCCAGGAGCGCTTACTCGCTATTCAGGAGGCCACCGAACTTGGCGCCGGACTACGTATTGCGATGCGCGATCTGGAGATTCGGGGAGCTGGCAACCTGCTTGGCTCCGAACAGAGCGGTCATATTTCTGCGGTGGGCTTCGATTTGTATACTCGTCTGCTTGAACAGGCCGTACGAACGTTAAAAGAACAATTTGCTGCTACACAACAAGATCAATCCGCAGAGAGGACTGAAAAGACCGCGCAAAGTACACAGGCTGAGCAACCAATTGAAGAGCAAACCACAACTGCTCCGACCAATGGTCGTCGTGCGCCCAAAATCAAAGTGGATGAGAAAGTACTGGTCTCACCACTCGTCACGCTCGATCTCCCACTCGACGCCTATCTGCCACACGAATACATTGAGGATGATCGCGTGCGCTTGTCGGTGTATCAGCGTCTGGCCACCGCCGAGACAACTGCTACCGTACGTAATCTTCATCAGGAATTGCGTGATCGTTTTGGCAATCTTCCCGAACCTGCTGAGAGTCTGCTCACCTGGTTAATGATCAAAGCACTGGCACTCCAGGCAAGCGTAGGCTCCATTATGACCACGGCGGAGGAGTTTGTGGTACGCTTGCCAGAGAACACCCCTCTGGACCGCGAGAATTTACGACGGCGCTTTGCTCGTGATCGTGCCATACGCGTCGGCCCACAGTTCCTACGGATTGATCGACGTGAACTCGTCGATGATTGGCGTATCGCACTGACGGGCGTGCTAGAGACGTTGGGGAAAGAAAAGGTGACACAGATGGAACGATTGGCGGTCTTTCGCAAGCAAACACGCCCATCGTAACTATCCGTAACACCAACACCTATCCGAGCAACACATAGCGGATGTAGGCCCATGCCTCACGTAGAATCTGCACTGCATCTTCGACCAAAGGTGTTTCCGTTCGACGGATCGGGACACCATACACATCCATACCGACATCTCGCGCTATCTTGAGCATACGCAACATTTCGTAGGGTTCACTCGACAGTAAGACCGACTCAATACCGTTGAGGCGCATCACATCAACAGCAGCAGCTAACTGCTCAACTGGTGCATGGCCCTGTCTCACAAACAAGAGTACTTCAGATGGAAGGCGACGGTCTACCACATACTGCGCTATTTCAGATCTCGTCTGGTCTTCCTGTTCGACCACAATAATGCGATTCACATAACCGCGTTGATACAGATCGATGGAATGATCCAGGCGAGACTGGACATCATCTTGCGAACTACTCTGCTCTCGTGAAGGAAGTACGACAATCACAGCCCCAGCTGAACGCACCTCGTTGCGCTGACCCTGAATCACAATCAACATAGCGATCAGCAATAAAAACGTCATAAAACTCACAGCAACCCAGATGAGACTGTGCCACAATGGTCGAAGAGTTTTAGATAGTGCCTGGCGATTGTTCATACCAAACTATTATCGTTGAGCCCTCAGAATCACGCAAATTAGCGTGGTATAATTTAACGATAAGAAGGGTAGTTACCTTATCTCCTACCATGAAATGTGCCATGTGGCAACCCATGTGGCCGAATGATCGTTATATGTGTGAAGGGCCAGAACTATAAACGACAGCAATATGAACAATTGTAGTAGAGTAAATAAATTATTATGTAATTAAAATGAGGTATTCCATGCGTAATATGTCCTTTGATTGGCGTTGGATAGCAGTTATCGGTATAGTCATTCTGCTCTTGAATGTTGGGCAGAATCCTCTGCTTGCGATACTCTTTCTTGGTGGTGGTGGAGCCTATGTGCTCTATATGGGCTGGCAAGCCTGGACACGTGCAGGTGGGTCAACCAGCAGCACACGTGTGACATATTGGCGTGGACAACGGATTGAACTCAAACCTGAGCGTTCAAAATCATCATTGCCAAAACTGAGTAATATTGGCCCTGCTGCGCTGTATCTGCTTATTGGTGGCGTCATGGTTTTAGCGGCAATCTCAATGGCTATTAACAGGTTTTCTTGAGGTATCTACATACGACGGCCGCCCCAGATTGCGGACATCCGTCCAAAGTCCTACACCATTCTTTGACGAAATCGGGTATAATAGTAAGCTCATAAGTTCCCCAAATAAGTTCGAAGGTGAAGCATGTCATTTCGTTCTGCTGCGCCCTACCAACCAACGGGTGATCAACCACGTGCTATCGCCCAACTTGTCGAGGGCGTTAAAAAGGGTTACAAAGATCAGACACTACTGGGTGCAACCGGTACTGGCAAGACCGCTGTCATGAGTTGGGTATTTGAAGCGCTTGAACGGCCCACACTGGTGTTGGCCCACAACAAAACGCTGGTAAGCCAACTCTACGCAGAGTTCCGCGAACTGTTGCCGGATGCTGCGGTAGAGATGTTTATTTCGTATTACGACATGTATACGCCCGAAGCGTATGTTCCCAGTAAAGATCTCTATATCGAAAAACAATCTGATATCAACGAGGAGATCGACCGCCTCCGACACGCCGCCACCCAGGCACTTTTTAACCGTCGCGATGTCCTGATTGTAGCATCGGTTTCGGCAATCTATGGCCTCGGCTCACCCCAACTCTACGGTCAGGTCGTTATTCCACTGCGCGTGGGAGAGGTACGCAACCGTGATAAATTACTGCGACAATTGATCGATCTGCAATTTAACCGTAATGACATCGACTTTCATCGCGGCACCTTTCGCGTGCGGGGGGACACCCTCGATATCTTTCCGGCCAACTCAGAAGTAGCCGAGCGCATCGAGTTCTGGGGTGATGATATCGAACGTATCACCGAGTTCGACCCATTAACGGGCGAGATTCTGACCCAGCACAACTCGATTGAGATCTACCCCGCCAAACACTTTGTGACCACAACAGAAAAACTGGCGATGGCCATTGCAGACATTCAACAAGAGTTGACTGAACATCTCCAATGGCTTGAGGAAAACGGGCGTATCCTTGAAGCTGCCCGGCTCAAACAACGTACATCGCAAGATCTGGAGATGATGTCTGAAATGGGGTACTGCTCTGGCATTGAAAACTACTCTCGCCACATGGATCGGCGGCTGCCTGGTCAGACACCATGGACCTTGCTAGACTATTTTCCCGATGATTTTACCATCTTTGTTGATGAGTCACACATCACACTCCCCCAGGTACGTGGCATGTACAACGGCGACCGAGCACGCAAGGAAACGCTGGTTGACTACGGATTTCGGCTGCCCTCTGCGCTTGACAATCGCCCACTGCGTTTTGAGGAATTTGAACAACATATTCATCAGGCTATCTATGTCTCAGCGACACCTGGTCCCTATGAGTTGCAACACTCCAATCAGGTGGTTGAACAGATTATCCGCCCAACAGGACTACTCGATCCGGTGATCCACATACGACCAACTAAGGGACAAATCGATGACCTGCTTGGCGAAATCAAGCGACGTGTAGACAACAAACAACGGGTGCTTGTGACCACACTAACTAAACGTATGGCCGAAGATCTGGCGGATTACTTCCGTGAAATGGGTGTGCGTACACACTATCTCCACTCGGATATTGACACGATTGAACGGGTCGAGATTCTGCGTGATCTGCGTTTGGGTATCTACGATGTGGTGGTTGGGATCAACCTTCTGCGCGAAGGGCTCGACCTTCCGGAAGTCTCGCTCGTCGCCATTCTCGATGCGGATAAAGAGGGCTACCTGCGTTCCGGCTCATCGTTGATTCAGATTACTGGGCGCGCCGCACGGCATGTTGAGGGAACAGTGGTGATGTATGCTGACAAAGTCACAGACTCTATGCAAAAGGCGATTCAGGAGACAGAACGACGGCGTACACTGCAAGCAGCCCACAATCGGAAACACAATATTACTCCTATTGGTATTACCAAAGAGATTCGTGACCTTACAGACAGAGTGAGGAAGGTAGCGGAAGAACGTACCGAATACACGGTAGGTGCGCCGCAAGAAGAGCTTCCCATCCCTAAAGATGAGATTATGAAACTCATTAAAGAGCTTGAGAAGCAAATGAAAACTGCAGCACGCGACCTTGAATTTGAAAAAGCCGCCGCACTCCGGGATCAGGTTGTTGAGTTGCGACGAACGCTGGCGATGGCATCTGAAACTGCGGCATGATAACAGGAGCACGCTGTTTGGAAACTATTTTGTATTCTATTTATCAGCTACCTTTCAGCCAATAAATATGTAAGATAGACGATAATAGAAGAATATAACGACCCCTATGCGAAATCAGCCGGGTGGCTGCAGTAAATGAGCCGGGAGGCACTGGGTCGAGCAATATCATAGATTCCAACCCATAGTATAAAGCTCACCCAAGGAAGTTGAGCTGCGGAAGGAGGTCCGCAGTGGCCGTACAAGTCTGGATCGGTGAGAAACCAGAACATCCTAATGAACGACGCGCAATCGTAGCTCTGGCGAATGGTTTAGAGCGACTCGATGGCTTATATCTGATACTCGCCAATTTTAGTGTTGGTGGACGTGCCATTGATCTGGTCATCATCAAACCAACAGCTATCTTCATCATTGAGCTAAAACATTGCGATGGTAAGGTTTCTGGCGATGTCAACGGTCCCTGGTATGTTGAGAGTGCCAATGGCATACGCAAGCGCCTCAATCCGGGGCGTAAAAACCCCTACAACCAGGTAATCGCGTACTACTATGCGCTCATGAACTTCTTAAATGAGCGGCGTAACGATTTTCTCTCTACGAATAAGCGCTCTTCGATCAATTTCCGTACCTGTAAACGTGTGGTCGTTATTGCACCCACGATTGAAGAAGGCTCGCATATTGATATCGACTGGAAAGTTGAGTTGAAGGGTCTTGACGAACTACCAGCATTCCTGGTCACAGAACGCTCATCAGAAATTGATCTGAGCGAAGAAGAAATGCTGGCTATTCCTGAAATGCTGAGTTGCACACGTTGGCACGAAATTAACTCACTTATTGAAGGGATACTCCCTAACTGGGATGAAACGCCTCGTGAAGAGCAAGCCCAACAGAAAGCCCCTGAGCCCGTTCCTACAACCAAACCCGCAGTAGTTGACGTCGATACGACGCCTGCAAAGCCATCGTTCGGCACACGAGTACGAACGACTGTAGCAACATGGCCTGGACGAGCAGCCGTCGCATTTGGTGCGCTTGCCCTTGTGTTAACCATTGTACTGATCTTTCGCCAACCAACCATACCGAATATCAACCAGCCTAGCCAATCGCTGATTAGTCCCACGGGATCAGCAGCGGGGATGCAAGGGGCCGGTGCGGTATCTGCCGAGCCAAGTTGTATATGGTCAGGCTTTCAATTAGTTGGGCGGCGCCAGAGCGCCGATCCTGAGATCTGGGAGAATGTCGGGGCAATCGGTGCAGCACCAGATCTACGGCCAGATGTGGTAGTAACTCTTGAAGAGGTTTCCTTCTGTAGCGACCAGATGACACTTTCATGGAGTTTGCAAAACAACATGGCTGCAGATGATGCGGTCTTACCACTAACGAATGAGAATATCACTATCTACGATAATCACGGTAACCAATACTTTATCATTGATGATCAGTCAGAGCCGAAGGAAATTCGTACGGAACCAGGCGAACGTCAACGTGGCACCGCCATCATCGATCGTGTGGCCAGTTTGAATGCGGTAACACTTCAGATTATCTTACACGAAGATCCCTTTGGCGAGGCCACCTGGCTGGTGCCAATAAACGAAATCGCCGTGACACAACCATAACGCATTACTGTACTGGTACCCAACCTTCAGCGTTAACAATCCCCTGTCCCTCGGTGCTGAGGGCAAAATCGACAAATGATTGTGACAGTTCACGACTTAGTGAGCCAGTAAGCAATAACAGTGGCCGTTGCAGGGGATACGCACTACTCTGGATGGTTTGTGGGGTGGGTTCGACATTATTAATCGATATCACGACCACATCACTACCGATATTGCCAAAACCAACATACCCGATAGCATCAGGGCGGCTAGCTACACGTGCCTCTACCTCGCCTGCTGTTACCTGTACATCAATAGTTTCCATGAGTGCCCGATCACCAAGGACAATATCATCAAAGGCCCCACGAGTACCTGAACTTACCTCACGTACAACTGGGATGATCACACTATCGACACCATCGACCTCTCGCCAATTGGTAATCTCGCCCGTATAGATGCCCTGAAGCTGTTCAACAGTCAACTGGCGTACAGGGTTATCCGGATGGACAATGATCGCAAGCGCATCAGACGCCACATGATAGCGTTCGACTCCCGGAAGTAACTCCTCCTCTCGAAGCTCACGTGAGGCCATACCAATATCCGCGCTTCCATCCTGCACAGCATTGATACCGACGACCGAACCACCAGCCGCCACTTCTAGTTCTACGTTAGGGTACTGCTGACGATACGCCACCGCAAGTTGCTCAACCAGTGGTTGCATCGTCGTGCTACCTGCAAAGGTCAAACGACCAGCCACCGACTCGGTCGGTTCCACGGGAACACCACTATCTTCAGTCGTTGTCCCAGAAGCACACGCTGCAACTTCAACCGACAACAACAGAACCAGTAGCCCTATAATACGTTGTAGTAGCATCCGGCTATCATCACGTGACATTTATGTACCTTTACTTTTTGGAAAGTAGAGAGCTTCAGCTGCATTGACTTCCCTATTCTGAAGTGAATCAACCGCATGTATTGGAAAACGAACCCAGAAGCAACTGCCCTGACCTTCTGCACTTCGAAAGCCGATCTGACCACCATGGAGCAATACTAATGCATGGGTAATCGTCAGACCAAGACCAGTGCCACCAGCCTCAACGCTGAGAGAATTCCGCGCACGGTAGAATCGCGTAAAGATTTTGTCCTGATCTTCAGGGTGAATGCCGACACCATTATCTTCGATCTCAATCACGATAGAATGTGGATTCGCATGCGGCCATGGATCTTGCGGGATGGCGCTCGGGAGAGTCGCATAATCCTCAATCTCGTATGCACGAACAACGATGAGGCCATCAGAGGGCGTATATTTAAGGGCATTTGAAAGGAGATTGGTTAATACACGGCGCAGATGGAGCACATCGATCCAGAGTGGTGGCAAATCTGCGTCAATGTTACATACGAGATGCATCTCACGGCTCTGGAACAATGATTGCAGGCTTACCAAAGCCTCATCAATGGTTGAGGCAGCCTCAACCCAGCGTTGTTCAACCCGAACTGCACCACGCTCAATCCGTGCCATTTCCAACAGATCATTGGTCAATAAAACCAGCGTATCGGTCTGGCGCTTAATCGCGTCAAACGCAGACCGTTGATTTGTGGTCAGATGCTGAATTCCATCCAGATGAAACAGATCAAGATAGCCAATTGCAGCCGCAAGTGGCGTTCGCAACTCATGTGACGCAGTAGCGATAAAATCACTCTTGGCGCGATCAGCCTCAACCACACGCGTAATATCATGTAACACCATAACCGAACCAATACGTGTGCCACTTAATGTAACGATAGGAGCACTACGCAAGCTAACCATACGCGTTCCGAGTAGCGCATGCTTCTCATCGGTGATCTCCCGCTCTTTATGGGTATGCTTAAGTTGCTCCACAATACGCTGCATATCAGCACAAAAGGTCGTATCTTCGACATCCAGAAGTGTGTCCAATGGTTGGCTAACCAGCGTTCCTGAGCGCTGACCAAGTAATTCGACAGCCATGGAATTGATCAAGACGATACGTTCCTGATTATCAATGGCAATGACGCCATCTGCAATACTTTGTAGAATGGCTTGTAGTTCACCAGATATGTGTGCTTGCTCATCAAGCAGGTGAATAATCGTCTCAGTCGCTTCATCAAACGACCGCCCGAGCTGGCCGATTTCGTCCTCATCAGTAAGATTGGCACGCCGCGACCGATCACCGGCAGCAACCGACTCAGCCACGTCGGCAAGTTGTAAGATGGGCCGTGTGAAACTGCGTGCAAGAAAGATACCCAAACCTAACAACAACAGAAAGGTCATACCGCTACTCAACAGCATCACCTGAAAACCAGCACCTACGATAGCGTTACTCTCTTCCTCGCTCCGTAACAACGCTATCTGTACCGGCTGCGAACCGAGTGTGACATCGTACATCCGTGTGCGATAACTGGCAGTGGCCAGCTCAACCCGTTCTTCACGACCCAGCGTTTGTTGTTCCAACAAAGGCAACGTCGCCGCAATAGGCTGACTGTCGGCGATCTGCACCTCAGACTGCAAACCCAGATCTCGACGTAAGCGTGACAGTTCTTCAGAAACATTCAGGAATGTGTATACCATGCCGATGACTTCATCAGGCCGATCCGACTCTCGGCTTGAGCGCACCGGTGCACGCCCTACTAACAATGTTGCCTGATCAGATTGCACTAACATAGTCTCTGTGGCAGTGGTAGACCCTAGCAGTTGGTCTCGTTCCACATCAGTAAGGTAACTCAAATACGATTGCGCGACAATATTCACACGTACTTGATTATCGGCATTTAATACCAGTACTTGATCGAGACGAAAACGGGTGCGCACCTGCAAGGCGCGATCATCGATAATGAGCACCTGGCTTCCATCTGGCCCAACCTGATCAAGTTCTAGCGCACCAATGAGCACACTATCGTTTGCAAGAATACTGGCACTTTCGGTAAGCTCTTCTTCGCGGCGCGATAATACATCAATGAGACGACTACCATCACCAGCAATCTCCCCATCAAGGATGCTATTACGAGTCGTATTGGTACTGATAATGAAACCGATGGTACTGCCAAGCACCGAAAGCAACATTAGGAGGGTGAGCGGCACAAGAATCTTGGTACGAATACTCGCAGTGCGCCACTTAAAAAACATACGCCGAGGGAACCACGCGATCACTGGATGCATCACAGCTCGCAGGCCACTTGCCACAGTATACTCCTCTACTAACAGAGTGTGCTATATGATACAAGTCATTGTAATGCGACAAAACAATCTACCAATATTTCTAGTTTCGGAAATAGCTAGAATATGCTTCATAGCATGGCAACCACTTTGTAATTTAGCTGATATGTATTCTTTTAACGATATTTAGTCAAAGTGTAGCACGCTTTTATTGTGGATGAGTTAGCGGTATATGAAGAACAGATTAAGTGGACCTTGCGTTCTTGCGATATATCCTCGTAATCTCAATGGACTTTTGCTCCGCTACGACAGATATGGCTGCCAAAACACCTACTCATTGCTCAGTATCTGCTTATCAACACCTGCTAGCGTTCAGCACGCACAGACGCCAGTACTGCGTAGATCGTGACTTCGCCCTGCTGGAATACTGGTGTACCGAGTTGTCCAAACTTGTTCAGTCCTTCAGGGGCATAGGTGTTCTGTTCGGCATACCCGACATAGACATAATCAACTTGATACTGCTGGAGCAAACGGCGGGCTTCTTCGAGATCAGTGGTGTTGTAGATCATCGCCACATCCGCCTCACGCACAGCGATCTCCTCCAGCACCAGCCGGTCACCACCACGCCACTGTCGCTCATGCCCTGGCCAGCCCAGCACGGTCTGCAGCCCGGTGCTCGCAGACACACCACCAACACCCAGCCCACCACCATCGTAGGAGCCACCGACGGCCTCAAGAATCACTGCATCGCCAGCAACGTTAGTACGCAGCCACTCAATAGAAGCAGCACCAGCGAGCGTATTCTGGCGGGGTGTCTCACCGGTCAAACCAATCCAGTTTGGTTCACGAAACATTTTTCCGGCAGTGAGCGAGGGATAAACCAGTGCGCCAATGAGCAGCGGCACAAATACCAGCGGAAAGAGATAGCCACCCATGCGGCGTAGCGAGAAGTAGCGTCCATACAACCACCACAGCGCATAACCAGCCAAAACACCCCAGATCGCCCAGGCCTGATAATAAAACTTAAAAATGGTATTCATCCGCGTACTCTGACCCTCGAACGTGTCACGAATATACACGACATCGGTGCCAAAACAGACGAGACACACCAGTGCAAAGCCCCACAACACAAAGGATGTGACCGGCTGGCACACCTTCGCTAATGCAAGCAATATCGCATAAACAGCCAGCGGTAACAAAAACAGCAGTGGAAAACCAATTAGAACGCCAAACACAAACACAAGGAGCGTCATCCAGGGCATCAGACGCAAGACATTCCATTCCTGTTTATCGACACCTCCTGTTTGTGCGTCATCAATGTCATTCTGCTGCCCATTTTCGGCACGCGCAGCAGCCAGCGATCGGGATACCTGAGCAAAAACCATCTGCCATTGCACAGCCACATACGCCAGCAGCGGAACCAGAAAAAGCCCGAAGATAATCAGAAAGGAGTGGAGCGGCGTCTTGGTCCAGTTCACAAAACCAATCGTGCGTGTAACGGTTGCCAAAAGCGGCAGATCAATAAGTGCTTCTTTCCCACCAACCAGCGAACGAAACGTAAGATAAAATGGGGTGAACAGGAGAAAAGCCATTACGCCAATCAGCGCTGTCTGGCCCCAATACGACTTCCATGGCAACGCAGTGAACGATGGTAACACCGATCCAGCCGTCTGTTCCGTGCTCACATCCTGTTGCACATGCAAACGAATGTGGAGTAAAAAGAGCGCGACCATAAACAACAACAGGTACGTTGGCAGATCCCAACTGTTGATGATATACAAACCACCAATGAGAATGCCCGTGACAATCAACTCAAGCCACCCACGCAACCCACTGGCATACGCAGGCAACGTGGGTCGCACCATGGTGTTGAGGGCCAGCGCCATTACCAGCAGTACAAACGGTAATGACATCACATGAGGATGCATGTCGCCGAGCCAGAACGAGAATAGTGGAAACTCGGTGATGGTATAGCGACGCTCCGGTTGGGCTGCCGGGTTAGCCGGATCAGGGAAGCTGTCCCACAAAGCGCGCGAGGGATTCCACCAGTTAAACTCAGCTACCATATCACGTGGCTCTATCACCGCTGTTTCATCAAAATCCCAGCCGTTGAATGGTCGATCTAGCGTAAGTGGTTCGCGTGTGCCCAGACCGTTGGCAACAGCACGGGCCATATCGCCACCCTCAAGTGCCAGAATCACGGGCGAGCCACTCATCACCTGGAGTGCACCACCCTGATTGGCCGCCACCAGCACCATAATCACCGTCAGTATGCCGGCAAGTGGTCGCCATATCAGGGGCCATACACGCCGCCGGGGAGTTTCCTCCACCACATCACCATCGGTTTTCCCTATCATATCAGTGGCGCGGATGAGGTTAAAAATAAGACCAACAATGCCCAAAGCAGTCAGACCGAAGATCAGTGCCAACGCGAGATTGTATGCGACCGATGGCTCCAGGCCCGTCAGCAGCGACATCGCCGCCATTAACAGATAGCCAAAGTAGTAGTAGTTGATGCTATAGCCGGAAAGCCAGGGGTCGTGTGGCGGAAACATGGTGCTTTGCCGAATCGCATTGAACAGCGCAAAATCCATGGGCCGTTCCGTACCCCACGGATCCGGATTGTTCGCGCGAATCGCCACGACAAAGAGCAATGCAGCCACAAATACCACTTCGCAGGTTAGCAGATCGGCGAGGCGGGGGAACAAAGGTGTACGCGCGCTCTGCCACTGGCGCTGCAAGGCCAACAGACCAACGACACCAACCAACAACGCGCACACCACCAGCAACGCAGCACCAAACGGTGCCAACCCCAGCATGGCGAGCATCCACGCGAGGTAGCCGGTCAGCAGCAGCCCCAGCGCTTTGCTAAAGGCATACCCATAGTCCGGCAGAGCATTGAACACCACGTGTGTGAGTGGTAACGCAATCAATCCGAGTGCCTGGATAGCGAACCACCAGATAAAAATGTCTGTAAACATACCGTATATCTTACCTAGCGTAGTCGTTCAAGCGCTGCGGCAGCAATAACCTGAAATTGATGGTCGGACGGTGCAAGTTGCACATACCGTTCATAATTCTCTATAGCCAGTTCAGACTGATCCTGCTGATCGTACACACGGCCCAGATGATAGTACGACTCAAAGGCATTGGGGTCTATCACCACGACCTGTACAAGTGCTGTCTCGGCAGTTTCGAGTAACCCCATCTGGAGTGCTTCGACACCAAGTTTATTGTAATTGCCAGCACTTGGATCAGCCTCCACCGCCAGACGATACGCCTCTTCAGCTTCCTCAAAACGCCCACTGTCACGGAGGATATCCCCCCACAAATGGTGGAGTGCCACATCCTGTGGATTGGCAAGAGCAGCCTCTACCAATACATCGGCGGCTTCATCGTAGCGACCCAACATATAGTAGCGTTGGGCCAATCCAAAAGCTGAGGAGGCCGCAGTTGGATCTGCAGCTACCTGTGCTGATAGCGCTTCGATCTCGGCTAGCATTTGCTCGTCTGTCGGTTGTTCAACGATTGGCTGTGGCTCCTGTACTGATGGGTCAGCTATCACGGCGCTGGCGATGCTATCATTGACCGCATAGATACGCACTTCCTCGTTGTGATAGGCCAAACGAAGATAGGCATCGGTAAGCGTCTCAAATTTCGCGATACCTTCTGCTGCATAGGCCGCACGCTCAAACGGCCCAATATACACATAATCGACTCGATATTTGGCTAATAAACGGAGCGCCTCGTTCACATCCGTTGTATCGTAAATCTGTCGTACCTCACGGTCACGTTCCGCCACCACACTGCCATCGTGATGCTCACTGGCGTGGAGTGGGCTGATGACTGTGGGGAGACCCGTGTTGGCAGCGATGCGCACACCATAGGCTCGGTAGAATTCATAGCTCGATTGCAGCACAATCGGTGTCCCCTCGATATTCTCGTTGAGCCAGCGAATCGCCTCACCATCGGCACGCAGATTAATGTCATTGCCTTCCCAATTGTATGTCCCATCCTCCATAAATGCCAGACCATCAAGTGTTGGAGGAGAAGGCTCGGGAAAACGATATGCAATGCGGTTAGGCGTTCCGATCACGGGAAAGATCAGTGAGAGAAGGACCAGGAATATCAGCACCGTCCAACCAATCCACTCGACAAACACCCCCGCGCGACTAAGACCCCGCAGCACATGTGGCAGCATCACCGCAGCAGCAACCGCCAACAACATCCAGATCTGGAGACCAAACTTAAAGACGGTGTTCATACGGTACCAGTCGCCACCAGCCAGATGATCGCGGATAAAGAGAAACTCGATACCCAGTGAGACCATCCAGCCAACGACGGCCATCCAGATCACAAACCACGTTGCACGAGCGAGATCACGCGACATCAGCACAAACACGCCTACCACAATAAGTACTGTGAGCACAAGTTTTAACCCAAAGACCGGCTCTATCGCAGCCAAACCACCAATCAACGCCACAACCATCAACAGGATGAGACGCAGTTGGGTTGTAGTCGGGCGTAACCATTGTGCTGGGGACGGCGCGGCACGGAAACCCAGTACACCGGGATAGCGATCATCGGTACTCAACGGGTTTGGCGCAACCGATATGGTTGTCTCACGTGGTTGGTTGTATATCCCCATGAACCGCCAGAGCACACCAAACAAAGCCACCAGGAGCACAGCAAGAAACATACCATACAACAGGCCATAACGAGTGATATGCGTTCCATCGGTAACCATCCCGATACCGCTCACCTGAGCACCAAAATTCTGGAAAAATGGCAGGTAGATCACGAGCGCTGCTGCGGCTACACCTCCCGCAGCGACCACTACCAGGAAGAGCCGCGACACCAGCGCAGCAACAGCCAATCGTGTGGGATTGAGCCACACCACACCGATCATCGCGCCGGTCAACAGCAAAGCGTAGGTGGGGAAATCCCACGAATTGGTCACGGCCAGCGTGCCAAGGGTCAATGTTGTGAGCGTCCACCGCAATCCTATTGCAAAACGCTGCTCATCCAGAGAAGGCTGATCGTCATCACGGGCAGACGGTGTGCGCTCAAAGAAGCGATAGATTAACGCCATTATCAAAAGTGTGATGGGCAGGGCAATCGTATGGGGATGCAGATCGGCAAACAGAAAACTCCAGAAAGGGAATTCATTGATCGTAAAAGGAATAACACGACTTGGGCCAATAAACCAATCGCCCATACGCCCAAACGCACCATCAAAGCCACCAGAGAGCGCTTGCCATACCGGATCAAGACCCTGCGACCAACCACCCTCCACACGAAGCGCCGTCGCCAGGTTGCCAAACAGCGCCACAAATGCAGCACCGACAAGACCATAACGCACACGCCGGGTTAGGTGCAACACCAGAGCAAAGGCGCCCGCCAGCGTCATCGCAAAAATCGTGGGCACAATTAGATTAAAAGCAACAGCAGGTGCAATTCCGGTAGCCTTGACGGGCAATGAAACGAGGTAAAGTCCGTAATAGTAATAGTTGATGTGGGCGCCACTGAAAAACGGATCGTAGGGTGGCATCACCGGGCTACGTAAGAGCGCGTTCAGGAAGCCAAATTCAAACGGTTTTTCACCACCCCAGATGGGATGCCATAGATCAGGATTGAGGAATCGAACGGTCGTCAGGAAGGTAAAGGCGATGAGAAAGAGACCTTCGACCAACAGAATGGATTTGCTGCGTTCGCGGAGATGTGCACCAAGGAAGCGCAACCCTCGCGCAAACGCAGCACCCGATGAACCAGAGTATGCACGTGGGCGGTCTTCCTCCACCTCTGAGCCAGCCAATTCACGACCTGAGGTGCGACCAAGCCAAACGATGATTGCCGCATTGAGGGTCAGTACGATCAGAACACCAAAGGCCAGCCCCCATCGATCATACTGCCACAGACGCATACTTACTGGCATCCATACCGCATAGCCCACCAACAACAAGCCAATCAGCCGTGCCCACACCACACCACCATCCCGCCAGCGACGAAAGACCACTACGGCCAGCGGTAAGCCCAGCAACAACAGGCCGTAGCTGGTAAGTAACCACAGGAATATTGCAACTGCTTGTGAGTTTGCTAAACGGTTCCAGCCATATTCATTCACCGACGGCAATAGATTGACCGGCAATTCAAGCGAGCGCACGGGCTCAGATGTCAGCGTTGGTGCTTCAACGGGTAGTGTAGTCATCACTACAGCAGGCGGTTCGCCGGATGGCAGTACTCGATAGATGGTTGTTTCACCTGTGGTGTAGGCATTCTCAACGAGGCCCTGCGTGGCCATCTCCTCGAATTTGGCGAGGCCAGCCAGATCATACAAAGCACGCTCTAGCTGCCCCACATAGACATACTCGACGCCATACAACTGGAGCGTTTGCACCGTCTCAATCGGATCAAGTGAGGTGTAGAGCTGCTCAATAACTGCCTTCCGATTATCTAGGACAGGCGTGACCTGGGCTACACTCCGCTGTTGGGTCTCGTGCCAGGGCCACCCCAGTAACGTGGGCAAACCAGTATAAATTGATACACGACTGCCCCAGCGGTAGCCTTCTGTCTGCGCTTCGAGCACAATCGGCGTTCCAGTAATGTTCTGACGCATCCAGGCCAGCGCATCGGCATCCTCATTCAAATCAAAGGAGATGCCATTCTCACCCCAGCTACCTGCTTGCATATACGCCATGCCATCGAGTGTCGGAGCAATCTCGGTATCGTAGCGGTCGGCAAGGCGCGCCGGTGTCGCGGTGAAGGGATAGACCAGTGCTGCCAGGATGAGTGCTACCGCTGCAGCGCGCCAGCCCGTGCTCGCGAGTATTGACCATCCACGGACGTGTTGCCACATCCATACCACACCAATAGCCGAAACAAGCGCAAACAACACCCAACTTTGCATACCAAACTTAAAGACCGTATTCATACGGCCAATATCGCCCTGTGCCACGATCAGTTCGGGGAGCAACAACAACCCCAAACCAGCCAGCGCCCAGAACATTGGTAAGAGCATCAACGCGCTTGTGCGGCGGCGCGAAACGGTGGTCGGCTGGGTGACACGCGACTCTGGGGGTTCAGTAACATAGCGCCCCGTTTGATATTCATTCACAAAAGATGGGGGTACCTGCGACATCGGCATCGTTTTGGTATCTGATCGATACATCAAACAATCGACAATCAACCAGAACGCAAGCAACATCAATGGACCAATAATATAGAAGACGCTCATTTGCAGCACCACAACGCCAACCAACCACAACAAAATCATACCGGCACCTGCCAGCATCAGCGCAGCCGACAGGCCATTCACGTGATGGTACAGTGCAAAACCAGCGCTCATAATCAGGAAAAACCAGAGACCATGGAGCAATAAAAACTCATTGATGGGCGTGCCTAAACCATCCCACAGACGAAAACCAGCATAATCCGTCGCGAAGTTTTGCAGGAAGGGCCAGAACCAGAGACTACTTAACACAATCAGCGCCACGGCACTCAGCGACCAACGCCATAACACCTGCCTGAGCGCTACACCACGTTGCCAGCGATCCCATGCGACAATCCCAAACGTCAGTATGGCCAGTCCCAGATGCGCCGGATAGTCCCAGGTATTGGTCACCCGCAATGAGCCAATCACCAGGCCCAGCAACGGCAGCAGGAAGTACAAGAAGAGCTTTTGCTCACCACCAGTGCGCCGTCGCTCATGCGTTACCCGTACCAGCGCCACCATGAGCCCAAGTGCAGCGAGCGTGAGTGGTAACACGATCATGTGGGCATGGAGATCGCCAAAGAGGAAGGTAAAGAAAGGAAATTCATTAATCACACTATCTTCCAGAGCCATCCCCACCACACGGGTTGCATCCCAGAATGCCCATTCGGAACGGCCACGGTCCTCTTGCTGGGCCGCATAGGTAGCCGGGGGCGTATCACCACTGAATGGCAGCGTCGGATTGGCGGAACCAGGCAGGAACCAGGCCGCCTGCGCCAGATTGCCCAACAGCACAACAAACACGGCTGCGATAATTCCCGTCGCAATTGCACGGCGCTCATACACCCAGAACAATGTCATCGCCTTTGTAATCCGTACGCCGAGACGCACAGGAATACCAGCACGTGCGATCAGATTGTAGGCCACGCCCCACGCACCAAGTGCGGTCATCGCAAAGATCGTGGGGACGGCCAGATTATAGGCGACGGTTGGCTCGATGCCCGTCAGGTGCACCAGGACACCCACAAACACAAAGCCAAAATAGTAATAGTTGATATAGCCACCAGCAAACCACGGGTCATAGGGCGGAAAGTAGGGACTCTTGAGCACGGCAGTCAGGAAGGCCAGATCCATCGGCTTCTCGCCACCACGTGCCGGATGCCACAGATCTGGATTGAGCGCCCGAATAATCAGGAAGCCAAAGAACGCAGTGAGGAACAATGCTTCAGCGGTGAGCAACGCCACCGCACGCGCACGCACAAAATCGTAGAGTGCCGCCCGATTGCGCCATCCCACCACACCACCGATCAATACCAGAATGCCGACACACAGCCATACGCTCGCCGAGGTAAAGGCCATCATCCGCAGGCTGCCCAGCAACCACGCAAGGTAGGCAACCAGCAGGACGCCTAGAATCTTCGACAGCGCAAACCCGCAGTCAGGGAGACCACGCAGCAGCGGAAAGAGCATCAGGAAGGTCGCAACACCGATGAGTTGCACCACCATCAGCCAGAAAAGCCATGGCATGCGTTCGGAGACAAAGGAGGCACCAAATAACTCGGTCCATGTACCGGCTTCACGATACGACGCCCATTCGGTATCCGTCAGATGCAGTGCCGTCGGAACAGTATGCGCCCGTACCGATGGTATTTTGTAGACTTCCCCCCAGGCAACATCGTTGATAATCAAGTCTTCGGCATTAGCACGCGAGTAGTCGTCTGTCTTCTGGAAGATCAGAACACGCGGATGGTCATAGACACTAAAGGCTTCTTCAGCAATCTGATCAGGGATTTCAATACCAAACAACGTTGGATAGGAATAGACATCAGCAACCAATTCAAAGCCGAGATTGCCCTCAAACAGATGGTGATAGTAGCGCGTTAAGGCCGGGTAGCGCATCGGCATACGCGTCGCCGAATCGTATACACGATTGCTGCTGTAGATCAGATAATCGACCTGATCGAGCTGGTCGAGCAAACCTGCGCCGCTTACACAGCCAGAGGCCACACCAACATACTTGGTAAAGTCGTCTTCAGCATAAGGAAACATCTCACAGCCGATAAAGAGGGTATAGTTGCGCCCTTCTAAACCGAGTGGCAACGGATCGTCCCACGACTGGGATGAGATCGTCGAACCGGGAGGAACATTATCGTAGATCCAGCGCGATGCCTCGATACGCGAGTGTGGTTCCGTGTAGATCCGTGTAAAACCATATGCCCAGAGTAGCGATGACACAAACACCAAGGACAGCAAGGCACGACTGCCCCACAGTGCGGCATAGGCTCCGCGTACGCGCCACCACGGCAACGGCTTGTGGGTTTCTCGCATACGTGTAAACATAGCTTGACCACGATCCCACAGAGTCATCAGCCCCCAGGCGGCAAACAGGACAAGCAGGCCATACAGCAGCAAGTAGTAGCGCATGGTCATTACAAACTGGCCACCCTGCCAGAGGAAGTAGAAGGCAATCCAGACCCACGGGAGCAGGTGCACAAGCGTACGGCGGCGAAACATCTGCCAGCCAGCCACGCCCCAACCCAGCCATGCGGTCAATCCCAACGGGATGCCCATACCCCAGATAACCATGTTTTGCCAACTAAACAGATAGGGTGTGCGATTGACCCACTGCTGGCTGGGGGGCATTTCAATCTCACCACTGACCA
Organism: Chloroflexi bacterium AL-N1; assembly: GCA_013122435.1. Classification (GTDB taxonomy): domain Bacteria; phylum Chloroflexota; class Chloroflexia; order Chloroflexales; family Roseiflexaceae; genus AL-N1. Next base: position 7,233 of record WYDT01000033.1, on the reverse strand, counting down.
TTCTGCCAACTTCACGAATGTTGCCAATGTATCGTGGCTCAGGGCGAAGATCAAAAAAACCAAGACCGTGTAATGACCGATCAATAACAGCGCTAACTGATGACCCCGAATGTGTAGGATCTGGCTCAAACGGTGTGCCGGGAGCAGAACCAACAAAAGCATCAGGCTGCAACACACGAAAGGTCAAAATCGTAATGACACCGGCAACCACCAGCCAGCTAAATCCAGTCCACCACGAGAAACGCTCTCCCTGCGGATCATCCTGTGCACGCGTTGCGGACCAGCTATTCCACACCCGCTGTGCCACTGCCACAATCGCAACCAGACCCAATGTTGCCATGGTGACACGACAAGCCATCGCCGCACCAATACTCAGACCAAGCGCCACAAAGCTCCACGCACCACCATCCTGCGAGATGCGTACCGCCCAATACATGGTCAGTAGCGCAAAGAATGCCGTAGCTGCATCAACCGTGAAAAAGTGGGCCAGTTGGATCGGGAGCACCGCACATGCAAACAGGAAGGAGGCCAGCAGCGCCACCCGTCGCCCATATAAGCGGCTGCCAATCAGGAAGACCAACAGAATCGAGCCTATATCAAACAGTGCTGACCACCCTCGCCCAACCTTGTGAATCTGGAAATAATCGGTAAGATTGTTACCGTTGGGGTTTAACAACGGCTGTAGCAAGGTTAACTTGGGAAAGTAATATTCGGGATTAGCAACTTGTACACTCGAACCGGGGGGCGTTACATACGGTAAAAACGACTCGCTCGGCGTCAGCATGACGGCAGTGTAGCGCACCAGCGTTTGTGGCAACAAGCCATACACATAAATGGAATGCTTGGGTGTGCCATCTGCATTACGCACATTGCGCGGGTTCAGCGGATTCTCTGATGAGTCAAAATACTCGCCAGGGCTAGATGGGAGCCTGATATCGTTTGCCACCATGGTCATAAATCGCTCATCCGGGTGCAGACGGGAGGAGGGCTCATCCCATGTAAAAAGCGAGATAGTGCGGAAATATGCCCCTAGCATCAGTGCAAGCAGAAGTAGAATAATTGTCTGCCAACGTTTGGATCGTAAAAAATGCGATTGTGGTGCCAAGTTGCCGGTCTCCATCGGATATTTAGCTGGCTACTTGCAAAATAAACCTACCAAAAACAGGCTGTGTTTACAGTACAGCAAGCGTATTATAGATACTATTTAGGCACGCGTCCAATTCTCATAAAGGAAGAATATCACCACAATGTTCGTGTCTAAGGCAGATTTTTGCTCTTGCACTGGCGTAATTGCGGCGTTTTTAGTGGATACGCACGAGCGAAATCTTGTCGAAATTGTAAACTTTAAGGAGGAGTTAGGGGTTAAGGGGTATAGGTTAGGACGATTCAGCGGCGGGGCCATCCCCCTTGTGGCGGCCCCTCAAGCGCTTGGGCACAGAGCGGCTGAGTGATAGAGCGACAGAGATGCCAGAGAAGGGTTACGGGCTAGATATTTCCACAGTACCCCGTAGCCCGCGCACCAGCTTACCAATACCACCAGCCTCAGCTATTCCGTGCGGGTTCCCAGGGCGTCGCTCCGCTGCCTGAGCCTGTCGAAGGCGGACGGAGGGTGCGGGGGCGGCGGTCCACCCTTGCAAGTAGCCAATAGAGAGCAATGGAACGTTGAAGCAGTGGGACAAAGGACGTTGGAGCGGGAGGGCAACCATTCACCTCACTCACTCACCCCTAACCCTTCGCTCCGCTACAAGGACGGCGGTGGCAAACCGCCGCTACATCTATGATATGACAAGTGCATTAGCCCATAAGGATGGCGGTGGCAAACCGCCACTACGACCAATGAATCAGTTAACCCTTAACCTTTCTAACCCCTAACCCTTGTTATCTCTTAACCCATAGTTGTCGCCCCACAGCTGGTAGTTCTCGACGGTTTGTCGTACAATTTCTCGCGTACTTCACTACCACGTTCCAATAGCCTTGGAGAGTGTGTGTTCCACCAACAGATCTGTCGTGGTGTGTTTTGTTGTGGTGTGTCTGGTGTTGGCCATGGGTGCCACACCATGGAATATAGAGGGAGTACATCTTATGCACCGCCCACTGATCCGTGCGTCTATGTTGACGTTGTTGACCGTGTTGTTGTTGAGTGTGGCCTTACCTACGTTGGTCGTTGTCCCGCCCTCATCCGCTGCTCCGCTGAACGAGATTCCCCCGCCACCCACTGATGCCGAGTTGCTCTCAGAAGGCAAACCTGCCGCAGCTGATTATTATTGTTCATATAATGGATGCATGTACCCTGAACTTGCCAATGATGGAGATGTTAGTACGTGGTGGTCAACCTACATTCCACCACCCGGTGAAGCAACTGATGAGGTTCCATGGACCGTTGACTTGGGAGCAACATATGAGCTTACTCGTATAGATGCCATTTGGGCTCCAACTTATTATTACCACCCTGATCGGTATCGCGTAGCGGTAAGCGATGATAACAGCACTTTTACAACCGTTTTGACACGCACGGCGGTTACCGAAAAAGAAACGAGTGATGTCTTGCAGGCACGGGGTCGCTATGTGCGCGTGTTGCTCTCCAATGATATGACCATGTGGCGATATGCTCATGAAATCCAAATCTACGGACGTGAGGTCGGCCCCCTCGACCTGACCGTGACCGACAGCGCGGGACAGACAGTCGATGCCCTGGCGCTGAACAGCGATGGCTGGCCCGCCACCAACGCTGCGACCGGGGCCGTGGCCAACCCGATTACGGTGACGATGACGATCTCCAATACGACGGATGCGCCGGTCACTTATAATCCACAGCTCATCATAGGTGAACGTGATGGCCCTGCCCGATTCTATGTGTTCGACCAACCAGGCTCTCCACAATGTCTCCCCAGAGTTGAGTCCTTCTCCACCACTTTTTTTGAAGACAGTTGTAGTGCTCATCTCGATCCTGGTCGCGCCCGTACATTCACCTGGGGGCTCTGGATTCAACCATCGGATACGGTGACGCTCAGTGTGACCGCAGCTTTGCGTGAGGGGTCTGATCCCCCGATTGCCACCCGCACGAGAACGGTAGACATCCCCCAGGCTGCGATCCATCCACTGGTATTTCTCCCAGGGCTGGGAGCCACTATTCCACCAACCAATACCGGCAACCCTGATGATGTACTATGGATTGGTAATATTTTTGCCAATTACAACACCTTTTATGAGTATCTAGAACGCATGGGCTATGAGCGTGACAAGACCTATTTTCTCTTTCCTTACGACTGGTTACGGAGTACGATGGAAGCGGCCTCCTATCTACAACCGAAACTGATAAGCTGGGCCACGATTGCTGGAAACACCCCAGGGGTGGGCCGTGATCCGATCAGTAATCGGGTTACCTTTGATCTGGTGGGGCATAGCACCGGAAATCTAGTCACGCGCGCTTATGTGCAGGGGGACCACTGGCCTGGGGATGCCCTGGATAATGTCAACAAATGGGTCAGTATTGCTGGACCACTCCAGGGGGTGTCCAAATCCTACAAAGGCTTCGAGGGGTCGCGCCCTGATCTGGGCAAAATTGAAAAAGGGGTGCCATTTGTTGTGGATGGCTTAAATGCCTGGATACGCCAACGAGCCGAGCAGGCTGGGTATTACACGCCCACCACTCTGGGGTTTTCTCGGCTTACTGATGAAGGGCTGTATTTATTTGTCCACGATCCAGAAAACGGGTTCACCATTCTACCCGAGTTCCTGCCTACCTATGGCGATTATCTTTTTGGTGCAGGAAGTGGGTCACCTCATCCTTATGGGCGTCTGGCCAATACCCTTCTCGAGAGTTCTACCGTGGTCAATGGTACCTTAGCAGAAGCACGTTTAACTGCCCGTCGTGAGGATTTGAGCGCGATGGAGGGCAAGGTCTATGATCCCTATCTCCACAATCCCTGGGTCGTTGAGACGGACTTTCCACGCCAGCCCCTTCCCGATGGCTTTCAAACGAGGTATCATGGGCTTAATACTCCTGCCAAGATGGCCCTGCTGGAACAACGTATTGGTGCTGATAACATTTGTATTGTCTATGGGGGCGACGGCACAGAGGACACTACCTATGGGCATGCGGTCGCCACTCCCTTGACTATGGCCCCCCACTGGCTCAATGGCATGGTGGGGAATGACTCCTACAAGGCCATTGGTGATAATCTCATTACAGCAGATAGTGCTAACCCACGAGGAGCAGTGCCAAGTGGTATATGGACGGTTAATGTACCTGATCAAAACAGATTTGAACTTGAAGGTACCCTAGAACGCCAGATAAGCCATAGAACGATTGTTGGTGAGCATGCTTCGATCAGTGCAACGACTCAATGTCTTACAGACCTGGTGCCACCCTTCTTGTTTGAACAATTCCCACAGACAGCAACTACTACGGCAACAACCCCAATCCAGTCACTGTTGATCTATGCACCAGGTCCAGTAGAACTCTTGCTGACCGATGCTCAGGGGCGACGACTGGGATATGACCCGGATAGTGGTACCATCGTGGAGGAAATCCCTGATGCATTGTACTACCAGAACCCCGATGAACCAGCCGTCACACTATTTATCTATGGTGCTGATCTGGGCGATTATGATATTACCGTGACGGGCACAGCGACCGGGGACTATGAAGTCATTGGCTGGTACGAGGACGACACCGCCACAATTGACTTGGTCTACGAGGAAGGCAGCACCGCAGCCGGAGCAAGTTCACAGATTGACATCGAAGTGCCACATGACACCCGCGATGTCCCGACGCCACCACAGGTCCAGGCTGGTCCCAATCTGAATGTAACCGTAGGACAAGCCGTGACCTTTGCCGGAGCATTCAGTGACATCAACCCGGATGATAGCCATACCATCGCCTGGGACTTTGGTGATCGGACCATGAGCGCTAGTAGCCTGACTCCCGAACATACCTATATTGCGACCGGTCAATACACGGCTACCTTGACCATTACTGATAGTACCAATTTTGTGGTGGAGGACAGCCTGTTTGTCGATGTGACCGGACCAGCACTGGCTCCACTTTCCTTTACCGAACCAGTCACCTATTCCTCCCGTGTGGGACCCTACGGCGCGCTCACCCTTGCCGATGGGAACAATGATACGATCCCAGATATCATTGGCAGCGATGGAATAGCAGGCTCACGTCAGCTGGTGAGTGCCCTGTCGGGGAACGGTGACGGCTCCTTTGCTCCACCGGAGTTTATAGAACTTGACTCGGTGTACGGGGTGGCAGTCGCCGATTTTGATGGCGATCAATTGGCCGATATGGCCCTGGCACATCAGCTTTCCCTCTTTATCCTACCAGGACGTGGTGTCGGACAATGGCCACGCTTTGATCCTGATGCACTCCGTTATACATCTGAATCATTCCGGTCGCCCATCACCGCAGATTTCAACGGTGATGGGCGACCGGATCTGACCACCAGCAATATCGCGACCCGCGATGTAGAGATTTGGTATGGCAATGGTGATGGTACCTTTCAAGCGTCGGTCAGGTATGCTGGTGGCGCCCTACCCTTTTCATTAGTCAGTAGTGATCTCACTGGTGACGGCCTACCTGATCTCATGATCGCCAATGCAGGCGATAACAGTGTCAGTGTGTTGATAAACACGGGGGACCAATTCACCGCCGCAGTCACCTACCCGGTGGGAGACTACCCCATGATGGTCACTGCGGCAGATTTCAACGGAGATGGGTCACCGGACCTAGCCACCGCCAATGGGCGAGACGATACCATCAGTATCCTCTTCAATGATAGCACTGGTCAATTGCAGTCAGCCCTCCCAGTACCGCTAAAACAGCATCCACACTCAATCACAACCGGGGACCTGAATAGTGATGGGGCACTAGATATTATTGTTGGAACCAATCGTACTGTAGCTATATTGCTAGGCTATGGTGATGGAACGTTCCATACGGCACATTCCTATGCTATCCCTGGATTGGTAAGCTCAATGGATGTGGCCGATCTTGATGCTGATGGGAATGATGATCTAGTGGTTCTCAATATGCACTATGGAGAAGTGAATGTCTTTTTGCAACGCTAGATAACGTTGCAATTCCTGTAATCGATTCAAACATTAAATAGCACATCACGTATCCATATTAGTTATGGGTACGTGATCCTTTACAGGATAGCACGATAACTTATTTTGTAGGAGCACCACCATGCACCATCTCGTAACATACTGGCGCGGACTGCGACGCTCGACGCGCCGGACCCTGCTCTCACTCAGCATTGGAGCACTCCTCATGGGTGGGCTGTATACTGGCTACTGCTGGGGCGGTTTCGGGCGCAATGTGCTCCCCCTCCAGTATCTGCTCCAGTGTCGCTGCCCACCCGCGAGTGAAGCGGTCCGGTATCGCCACTTTACCGTCCTCGCCCCGGCCTGCCACGCCCCCGAGGTGCATACGATGTCCCCCAGTGGTCGCACCCTGGTGATCGAAACCCATCAACGTCGCCAACAGGTCGTACGGATCGACCTGCTCCAGCAGCACCAGACGCTCCTCCCCTTTGATACTAATACCCTTCATCAGGTCTATGCCATTGATGATTATCGCTTCTTCGTGCGCCTGGGCTGGCGGGCAGACTATCAAGTCTATGACCTCCAGACCGCCACCACCACCCCAGTCAACTGGGTCTTTGCTGATGAGCAAGATGCCCGTGTCCAACGCATCCTCCGCCAGGCTGCTGAGGTCTGGGTTTTTGAATATGAGACGCTGGCCTTAGCCAATCAATACCAACAAGCCATTGATAATAATATAGTACTCTACACGGTCGGGCTTGCAAGACAAGCTCAAGTCAACGAACAACTTACCGCCGATGGTATTGATTATGAAATACTCACCCCACCGTATCAAGCGGGTGCACTACGCGACACCCGTTACTCCCCCGATGGTCGCTTCTATACCCGCGAAGATGGCATCTATGATGCCACGACCAGGGAGCGCCTTCTTGACACCGATCTCCCGCGGTTCCAGAACTTTGGAGGCTATCAAGCGGTTGGCTGGGTCGCTGGACAGCGCGGCATCGTCTATGCCGCATGGCCCCCCTACCTGCTTGATAACCGCGATGACCTGTTATTCTCCTACACATGGCTGCCCGTCCATCAGCCCGTGTTGCTGTTGGAGTTGCCCAAGGCGTTCTGGACAGAGCTGGAGGAGGAGCCGTGAAGTGGCGGAGCGGTGGGACGGTGGGGCGGTGG
>WYDT01000032.1 GCA_013122435.1 Chloroflexi bacterium AL-N1 | reverse complement strand
CGCAGGAAGATCATCTGGCCATTTCCGCAACGGTTCCTTGATTTTGCACTAGGTGCTACAAGAACAAGTATTTGGATGGCCTTTGTTGTTTATTTTTTGCATATATTACGTACCATATTTTTTTATTCTGATATTACTTCCGGGATGATTGCAGCCATTATCTTAATGGTAGGTATTATCATTGAGTTTACTTGGGTACTGGAAGTAAACCGAAGATCATCACAATACAGATTAATACTCACGCTAAGGCATGCATTTCACCAATACGAAGAAAAATATTTTTTGGGAATTAAATAAGCTAGGATTGTAAAGAAAAAATCAGAACTTTTGGAAGTTTATCCCTCCAATGGGAAATAATATTTTGCTAAGTTGTACGTGTTGATTTTATCAACATGCCTGGCTTAAGTTAACTCAATATTATGTCTGAATGTTTTAATACTATAGGATGCATAAAAACAGGTATCCTATAGTATTTTTCTTATCGTTCCGATGCTGCGGCACGCCCATACAGCTCTGTCATGGTCTTTAAGCGGTCTACGGCATGCTGGTTGTCCAACAGATCGGCAGTGTAGCGCCAGCCCCAGTTGCCTCCAGCCTGACCTGGTATGTTCATGCGGGCTTCGCTGCCCATATTAAACACATCCTGCAGCGGAATCACCGCCATATCAGCGACAGATGCTAGCGCCAATCGAATGAAATCCCAACTGATATCGCTACCATCTCTGCCGACATAGACCTGCACGTTATGCTGCTCCGTATCGCTTGCACCGTGTTGCCACCAGCCAAGAGTCGTGTCGTTATCGTGTGTTCCAGAGTACACCACACAGTTGCGCTCATAGTTGTGCGGAAGATACGGTTGCTCCGCTCCTTCGCCAAAGGCAAACTGCAGCACTTTCATCCCTGGAAAGCCCAATTTATCGCGGAGTTCTTCAACATCTGCGGTGATCAAACCAAGATCCTCGGCGATGATGGGCAGATCACCAAGCTCCTGTTGGACTTGCTTAAACAAAGCTGCGCCAGGGCCAACCACCCAGCGCCCATTGATGGCTGTTTCTTCGCTGGCAGGAACCTCCCAATAGGCCGCAAAACCACGGAAGTGATCCAAACGTACAATATCAAACATCGTTAACATCGCCCGAAATCGCTCGACCCACCAAGAAAATTCGCGTTCCTCAAGCACATCCCAGCGATACAGGGGATTGCCCCATAGTTGGCCGGTGGTACTAAAATAATCGGGCGGAACGCCTGCGACGACGGTTGGGAGGCCATCCTCATCCAGGCTGAAAATGTGTGGGTTCGACCATACATCGGCGCTGTCATACGCGACAAAAATAGGAATATCGCCAATAATCTGAATCCCACGCTCATTGGCGTAGCGTTTGAGATTTTCCCATTGATTAAAGAATTGCATCTGCACAAAAGCGCGAAACTGTATTTGATCGCTGAGTTTGGACATCCACTCAACGATGGCATCCGGATCACGTTGTGCAATAGCTGGTTCCCACTCGTGCCAGACCGCACCGTTGTGAGCATCTTTGAGTGCGGCAAACAAGGCATAATCGTCGAGCCAGAGATAGTTGTGGGCGCGAAATGCGGTGATTGCTTGTCGCAGATCAGAGCTTGCATTGGCATTAAAGCGCTCAAAGGCGCGTCGGAGGAGATTGATTTTGAACGGTATAACGTTCCCATAATCGACGTGTGTATCGGGGAAACGAGGCGTATTAGCAAGGTCAGCATCAGTCAATAAGCCATCAGCATGCAGTTGATCGATACTGATTAACAGCGGATTGCCTGCGAATGCCGAAAAACTCTGATAAGGTGAGTCACCATAACCAGTTGGCCCAAGCGGCATAACCTGCCAGAGTTGTTGCCCCGTTGCCACCAGAAAATCGACAAACGCATAGGCTGATGCGCCAAAATCGCCAATGCCCCACCGATTCGGTAAGGATGTCGGGTGGAGCAGCATACCGCTTGATCGTGGAAACTTCATGAAACTTACTTCTTCCGCTTACAATGAGGTCAATTAATGTACATATTATTGCGTGTACACATAGCAAAGACGGACATCTTGATGTTGCCCGTCAATGATATGCGTGTGCGACTCTATCATTGTCGAATAATGCAAAGTATACCGCACATTAGCTTGTTTTGTGTATGAAATAATGTGCTGCGTTTATAATTCGCGTCGCCCATCAATCGCCAAACCCAACGTGCTGGGGTCTGCCCACTCAAGATCGCCACCTGTGGGTAACCCTCGTCCCAATTGTGAAACCCGTACGCCAAGCGGTACTAAGGCACGCTGAAGATGATAGGCCGTTGCATCACCCTCCAGATTGGGATTGGTTGCAATGATGACCTCTTCGGTTCCTTCAACGCGTACCCGGTCGATCAAGGCATCGAAGTAGATATCCTCGCGATTCATGCCCTCAAGCGGGGCAATGCGCCCATGCAACACATGATAAAGGCCATGGTATTTGCCCGTCCGCTCAAGTGCAATCAGATCGAGCGGTTCTTCCACCACACAGATGACTCGTGGATCGCGGTTAGAATTTTTGCAATAGACACATACATCTTCGGTTGTGATGTTGTAGCACCGCGCACAAAAACGAATATTGTCTTTTAATCCCAGCAAAGCCTGAGAAAGACGTTGCGCCTGGTCATCGTTATTTCGCAGGAGAAAAAATGTAAGCCGAGCGGCTGTTTTGGGGCCAATACCGGGCAGCCGCCCAAACTCCTCAATTAAGTGTGCCACGGGTTCTGCCAGTTGTTGGCTATCAAATCCTTGTTGCATGGTAGTCGCTATACTCTGATGAGTGAATAAAGGAATGCTGTTCCGTCGAGTACTGTCGCCATGGTATTAGAACATACCGGGTAAATTCATGCCCCCGGTGAGCGGACCAAGGCGTTGTTCAGCCAGCTCCTGAGCTTTTTTACTCGCATCGTTGATGGCTGTAAGAACCAGATCCTCCAATGTTTCGATATCCTCAGGATCAATCACTTCTGGTGCGATTTTAATGGACTTCACTTCGCGATGCCCGTTCATGGTAACAGTGACATAACTACCAGCGCTACCCTCAATGCTTTCCTCGGCCAGTTCTTCCTGGATTTTAGCCATCTGGCGTTGCATCTGTTGGGCCATTTGCTGAAGTTGCTTGGGGTTCATAGAATACTCCTTTTATTCGCCATCCTCGACAGCGACTATATCGGCATCAAAAATATTGATAGCAGCTTTGACTAATGGATCTTTACGGGCGTTGCGAATCTGCTCACGCAGTTCGTTAGGGTTTTCGCGATGCTGTGCCTCCACAACACAGCGGATATAGTAATGCTTACTGGTGATTTTATGGATAACTTGCTCAACGATTGCACGATTCTGGGGTTGATCAAGGCGTCCAAAAAGAAAATCGCTGGCGACACCCAGCACGATGACATCTTCTTGTACATCAATAGGATGAACACCACTATTAAGTAATGCCTGGAGTGTTTTGTTATGCACACGTACGTCGCGTACAACATCTGGCCATATCTGTTCAATCTCTTCTAACAGGACCACAGCCGCATTATCTGACTTGATCGAAGTGCTCATGTCTGGCTCATCCACCTGAGCTTCAACCGCAGGTTCTTCGACAACTGGTGTTTCAGGTGTGGGTGGAGGCGGCTCAACGTTTGTCGTTCGAGTTGGCTCAACAGCGTCTGGTGATGCTGTAGCTGGTTGTGCTGGTGGCGTTTCCTTTGGTGTGGGTGGTGCAGCCTGTTGTAGCATCCGGGTGGATGGCTCCGGTGCTGTGGATTTTGGTGCAGGTGTTGGGGCTGGTGCTGTGCGTTTCACAGGTGTCGACAGCGCACGTTTTGGCGTTGGTGCTTTTGCTATAGTGTTTATCGGTTGTGTTGGGGCAATCAAGGCTTCAACGACCGCCATTTCCAGGGGGAGCTGTGGAATCGCACTGGTACGAATCTGATAATCGAGGCTGCTAAACAATTTCACCCAGTTGAGTAATGTGCCTAGATCGCTTGCCTGAGACTGGGATACTAAGCTTGCTAACTCATCATCGGAGCCTTCAACGAGATTAGTATCGCCACCGGCTTTGATCAGCATCACCGCACGCAGGCGCTCGACCAGATCTCGTGTGAATTGTCGCAGGTCGGCCCCTTGATCAGCCACACTTGCCACAGCCTGGAGTGCTTGGGTAACATCAGCGTCGATCAGCGCGTCGATGAGCGTTGAAACTTCCTGTGCCTGTGTCGCACCAATTACGTGTTGGACCTGCTCAATACCAATGGTTTTGCCACCATAGGCCATAAGTTGATCGAGGAGACTCAGTGCGTCACGCATGCTGCCGGTTGCTGCACGTGCAATGGCTTCCGCCACACCAGGTCCCAGTATCAGTTGCTCCTGTGTGGCAATCTGATGCAGATGATTGGCGATCATGGTGATACTATGGCGGTTGAAGGTAAAACGTTGGCAGCGTGACAGAATGGTGGCTGGCACCTTATGGGCTTCCGTGGTTGCCATAATAAAGAGCGCATGTCCCGGTGGCTCTTCAAGGGTCTTCAGCAGGGCATTAAAGGCGGCTGTCGAGAGCATGTGTACTTCGTCGATAATATAGACTTTGTAGCGATTCAGAGAGGGTCGAAACTGGACACGCTCAATGATTTCCCGCGCATCTTCCACGCTGGTATGCGAGGCGGCATCCATCTCGATGACATCGACTGCACGCCCCTCGGCAATGCTCACACAGGCGTCACACACACCACAGGGCCGTTCACGCTCTACCTCTGTACAGTTGACGGCTTTAGCGAGCAACCGCGCACCACTTGTTTTCCCGACACCGCGCGGGCCAGTAAAGAGATAGGCGTGTGCGATACGGTTTTCAACTACGGCATTACGAAGCGTCTGAACAATGTGTTCCTGCCCCACGAGTTCGTCAAATGTTTGTGAGCGATAGCGCCGATAGAGCGCTTGAGAAGCCATATCTGCTCCTGTATGCTGGGTTTGCGTCGCTCAATTATACCCTACGGCGGCATGGGTCGCAACTGATATTGCAACAGCTTTGGGTCCGATTTTCTCGTATATTGTGCCTCTATTTTCTACTCCTAAGGGGTTTATTATAGATATACTAGTAATTAATGTTGGGAACTATCTGTGAAAGTGCAACGTCTATATTTTTGAACACATACTACAGATACCTCACCAAAAAGGAACAGACAATGACAGCACTCAAAGGTTTCACAATTATTCTCACTTTGCTGCTTGTGTTAACTGCTTGCGGTGGTGCGGAGACAGGCGCTGGTGCAGATTATGCAGAAGCACCACAGGCAATAGAGGCACCCGCAGCACCCTCCGTCGGCATGGAGGACTTGCTGAATACGGACGAAAGTCTAGCTCTGGAGGAAGAGGCTGCGTCTGAAGCACCGACTGATGATAGTTCAGCGCGGCGGGATCAACAGCTTGGCAACGCGAATCAGTCACAGCTTCAACGTTTGGTTATTCGCAATGCCAGTATGTCTATTGAAGTCGCAGGCGTTCGCGAGGCCGAGTCTGCTATTCGCACGAAGGTTGATGAATTGGGTGGCTACATCGTCGAAGTGCAGACAAATGGTAGCGAGGAGGAGTCCATGACGGCCCGCATGACATTTCGGGTGCCCTCCGAACGCTTTGATGATGCCTTATCAGGTGTGCAAGGTTTGGCCGAGAAAGTACGCTCACGCTCGATTACAGGAACTGATGTAACTGAGGAATACGTCGATCTCGACTCACGCCTCCGCAACCTGGAAGCAACACGTGACCGTCTGGCAGGTTTTCTGGAAGATGCCAGTACGGTTGAAGAAGCGCTGCAAGTAAACGAATCCTTGACACAGGTGCAAGGTGATCTTGAGCAGATCCGTGGTCGTATGCAGTATCTTGAGCAGAGCGCTGCGCTCTCTACGTTCACAATCGATCTTGCTCCTGTCCCGTCCGCAATATCACTGATACAGCCGGGCTGGCAGCCACTAGAGGTTGCGAGTGAAGCATTTGCTAATCTCGTAGAGTTTGGTCAAGAGTTGGTGAATGTTGCCATCGTCGTCTTAGTGTGGTCGCCAGTGTGGTTGCCGTTCGTAGCGCTGATATGGTGGGTACGCCGTCGTTTTATACGTACGCGCGCTGGCAAAACAGGTAGTTCGCCTGCATAACTGTACAATACAATCTGGCTATAGTTGGAAAATGGGTTGTCCTGTATATGGCAGCCCGTATTTTTTGTGAAGTAAAGCCTTACGAGTTATATGAGATCTCAAAGTGGGTTTGCCGACTGCACAACTTGCCAAACTATGCACCCTCCGTGAGCTTTTAACCAGCGATAGTCTCACACGTGTTCAAGCTACGTTGGGATGGCTTTGGGCAGTCCGTAACACCACATCTGAGCAAGCGATGGAAGCATTGGTTCAGGCGCTCTTCTTATGTGTGGTAGCAGCCTGTCATACACTTGTACCTGATATGGTGGAGATTCACCAATGGTTTAATAATCTTCAGGCACGGTTAGACCAATTATATGTCGATATCCAGCAACAGGTTCAGATTCTGTATAACCTGGAGTCCGCGAAACTTGAGCGATATGGCATCATAACGACATTTTATGATGTCAGCGATTCTGCGGTACTGGCTGCACGCGCTATACAACATGGTGAATTTATTGACATAGCTCAGTTACAAGCAACCGTCGCAAGCGGTGCGAATAAGAGCAGGTATGGCCTAACACTTGAACATATTGTCCTATATCTACACCATGTAACCACTTTCTGGCGTGGTGGATGTGATACGCTCGAAACGCCGGACACGCTACAGGATTTGTCTGTAGGTTAGCCGCCCTTCAGGATACAACCAGACGTATCTGGGTCTGGCTATGTCCTACATAATTGCCCACCAAAGACCTATTGCTGTGCAGTGTGTTAAACAACCATATTGACACGTTCTATACACCAGATATACTTGTGATACTACGCTGACTCGTCGATATGGGAGATAATCATGCGTGATCCTGCCGTTTCTGTTTCCGACTCCGCTATCCCTGATACTCACGAACGTCTATCGGTGAATACAAAACTTGCGTTTGGTGCTGGTGATCTTGGCCCCGCGATTGCGACAGGAGTGTTATCCTTCTTTCAACTGTTCTTTTTAACAACGGTGGCTGGGCTTCCAGCCAATGTCGCCGGGAGTATTTTGCTCGTCGTGAAAATCTGGGATGCTTTGAGCGATCCGGTCGTCGGTTGGTTAAGCGACCGCACCGTGTCAAAGCATGGTCGTCGACGCCCCTGGTTGTTGTATGGGGCACTACCGTTCGGGATATCATTCTTCCTGCTCTGGTTAGTGCCTCCCTTTGGAGATGGTGGCAAAATTGCCTACTATCTTGTGTTGATGCTGATCTTCAATACCCTGTTTACAGTCGTAAATGTCCCCTACACGGCCCTAACACCTGAACTCACGCGTGACTATGATGAGCGTACCAGCCTCAATGCGTATCGCTTCGCATTTAGTATTGGTGGTGGTTTATTTGCAGCGACAGTACACCAATTGATCATCAATGGTTTTTGTGCAAATCCAGACAATTGCCAGGGAGTTGTCCAACAGCCGGGATATGTTGCAGCGGGTGCGCTCTGGGGTATCATGGTAGCACTCCCGTTTCTTTGGTGTTTTTTCGGAACCAAAGAGCGTTATACCTCTGCTCCCTCCGATGATAAGATGGGATTGGTCGATCAAGTGCGCGTGGCGTTGAGTAATCGTCCCTTCCTGTTTGTAATCGGTATTTATCTGTGTTCCTGGCTGGCAGTGCAGATAACTGCATCAATTATTATATTTTATGTGACCTTCTGGCTCGAAAATCCGGATCTTATCCCTATTACCCTCTTTGCAGTACAGGGTTCGGCCTTTGTTTTTTTATTTATATGGAATGCTGTCAGTCGTCGTATCGGGAAAAAGGCTGTCTATATCACTGGAATGTTGTTCTGGATTGTTGTACAGTCCGTCCTCTTCTTTGTTCAGCCTGGACAAGAGAGCCTTACGCTTATTCTGGCGGTGTTGGCCGGTATAGGCATCGCTACAGCGTACCTGATCCCCTGGAGTATGATGCCTGATGTGATTGAATTGGATGAGTTGCAAACAGGTCAACGACGCGAGGGGATCTTCTATGGTTTTATGGTGCTACTCCAAAAGCTTGGTCTGGCACTGGGCCTCTTCCTCGTTGGACAAGTGTTGGCCTTTCAGGGATTTCGCGAGGATGCACCCATTGGTCAACAGCCAGAGTCGGCACTCCTGGCGATCCGGCTGATGCTTGGCCCCATCCCGGCAGTGGTGCTTATCTGTGGTATCGTGTTAGCTATCTTCTATCCTATCACCAAACAAAAACATGCCGAAATGTTGGTGCAAATACAGGCACGTCGCTCAGTGCAGGAAGAGTAATGTCTGTTTTGGTAGGTATATCTGCTTTTGTTTCGCAAGTCAATGATAGCTTGTCTCGAGACAGGGCATCTCTTCAGGGAGGGCCTGTCTTATATTGATGTTATGTTAGTTTATTGTCATTGACAAGTTAGTTAATCTAAGTTTATAATAGTAGTATATTTGTAGTATATGTACCGTTTTAGTAATTAAAATATTGTTTAGATATTAAATTCTTAGACCAAGCCAAACGCTACAATGTAAAATGAGCTAATGTTAGGAGTGTGTGGGTTACCACATTATATTGAGGTTACGTACGCACGTGGAGTATCAACATGCAGCCGTCAATGCGATACACATATGATGTGTCTACTTTTGTAGGTCGGGGTATAACACCGGAAGAGGCCAGCGAAGCCGCACGATTACAACTCCAGGATTGGTTGGAACAGGTTGATACATGGTGTAATCTCAATCATAGTACAGCATTAGTTCAGTCACACGATGAAAGTTGGGTTTTTACTATTTTTGTTACCGTTGTTCGTACTGCACAATGGGAGTCTGTTCGGCGTACCCCCGCTCTAGAACATCTGATGAGTTAATCTCTAACTACTCATGACGCCCCATGAAGGACGATTCGTCGCGATCTTATTGTGCTGGGAGGAACCTAGCTACATTGATTGGTGTGAATCGACTTACGACGACTTCCTAGCCTTCCTGTGTACTCATGCTATTGATTTCGGCATAGAGAGCTAAAGGGTGGTAAGCTGTGAGGCATGCGACAAAAAGCGGTATACACATCTTGCAGGATTGGATTTATAGATATTTCCTCTGTCTTTTACACAATGTTCATTGTTGATCTTAGCACTCTCCGATAGACGGGTAATCGCCGATCGGATGCCGCACCAGAATCAACAATAATATCAATCCGGGCAGTTCATCAATGAAGTCGGCGCGGGGCTCAAGCCCGTGCTAGGAGTAATGCCCCTGAAGGGAGCAGTGGCAGGCACACGGGATGCTCGGGGTGAGCGGGGATGGCAGATCGGTGGATGGGCAAGTCGTCCACCTACAGACGCGATTATCCTCTCATATAACCTTTATACTCACATTCAGTCGCTCTCCGCTCCAACGCTCAGCCGACTCTCTATCTGTACGTCGCCTGCGCTTATCGAAGGCGGCGGATTTTACTCATTGGGGCGTTTCACATGTCCCACTGCCCCAACGCTCAATCGCCCCACTGACCATCTGACGTTGCCCCTTTGCGTCGAACAAAGCATGACGTCAGTTACCAGCCGCCGCTAGATCTTGCGTTAAAATATAGCACATGGGCAAGCCGCCGACCGACAGGGTGTTTCCGCCTACCCATGTCCCTTAAACCATCCCCCTGTACGTCGCCTGCGCTTATCGAAGGCGGCGGATTTTACTCATTGGAGCGTTTCACATGTCCCACTGCCCCAACGCTCAATCGCCCCACTGCCCCGACGCTCCACTGCGCTCCGCTCAGCCGCTCCATATCTACGGTTCATTTACCACAAATTCTGTTCCGGCGCTGCGGCCAAAGACCTCCGGCGCGTACATTTGGTAGGCCATCGTTGGCAAGGTCTGGAAAGTCCCCGGCGTCGTTGCCCGTGCCAGGAAGGTGTACTCATAGCTTCCTCGTGGCAGTTCAGTCGCAAACAAAGCTACGCGATTATCGTGAATCTCGGTCTGGGCAAAATACGACCAGTACGGTTTTCTAAAGAACGGCTCTTCGGCGGGCTTACCTTGTGCTTCCAGCGTCGGGACCTGTGCAGCAGAACTTACGGTTTTCAGGCTGGTGTCGAGTGGCTCCAGCCCCGCTGGCAGCATGTCTTCAACCGCGAGGTGATAGACATTATCTGGGACATCCAACGTGAGACGTATCTGCACGACATCGCCGACATTGGCTTCTGAAACGAGTTCGCCAGTAGGTGTGAGGGTATCCGTATCAACTGCGATGTATTCCCGCTGCACCTTGAGCCCCCGATCAAGTGGTTGCACAGACGCAGCATTTTGATAGTAGCGCATACGAATGGTATAGTACAGTCTTCCTTTTCCACTTTGCCTATTAACAGTTTCGCGTTGCAACACTAACTCGTTTGGCGCGTTGGGGTTAAGGTCGGTGAGCGCTGTGACGACTTTGATTGTGTCGGTCAGGTTGTCACGGTTAATGCTCCCTTCGTGTATCGTGGCGCGATTGAGCACCGTACGATAGGTGTAGTCGCCCTCGAGTTCGCCGCTCTCAGCCAGGTATTCAGCGAGTGCAATAAGCGAAGCCGCCGTTTCCTGGGTCGAACTCCAGTGTCCATTTTCGCGCTGTGTCATCAGGTAGCGTGCGGCATTGGGCACCAGGAAGTTATGGAGATCGCTGCGTACAAGCGCCTGAAGTGCCAGCGCCGTCGTGCGTGTGTCGCTGCTCATCGTCCAGTAGTCCTGGGTTTGTTCTTCCCAGTGTGCGTGTGTCGGGTGGAGGATGGCCATGCTCATGAGTTCACTGATAAGGGTGCGGATATATTCAGCATCGTCATTGCTTGTAAGATCGGTATCCTGGAACGATGTGAGAGTCATCAGGAGGTATGCCCGTTCATAAACATCGAGTTTGGATCGCTCTTCATACAGGTTGATGGTGCGCCCACGATCTGGCTGGCCTGCCTCACTCAACACAAAGAGGACATAACTGTGTGAGTTGCGTACACGGCGGGTGTTGCTGGGCGACTCATTCAACGACTGTTGGAGATACTCGATGGCATCGTTGAGTGACGCTTCCTCAATGCCATAGCCAGCTTTGCGTGCTTCCAGCAGGCCCTGAATGACGTAGGCTGTCAGGTAGGGATTACTCTCGTCCCTGCTCCACCAGCCCCATCCACCATCGAGATTCTGCAAGGTGGTGAGTCGTTGAAGCCCTGTTGCCAGGTTCTGCTCTAATGATTGTTGGAGTTCCTGGTCTTCCAGATCGAGTTGTTGGAACAACCGATAAACAACAGCGTTGGGCAGGAAACTGCTTACGGTTCCCTCAACTGATGCGTAGGGGTAGTCGTCGAGATAGGTCAGGCCACTCTCGACCCCGGCGGCCATCGAAGGCACCAGTTCCAGATCGACTTCGCCGCGTGCGGTGGTGATGCCTTCGGTTGCCTGGGGCAGGTTTTCGGGTATCTCTAACGTTTCAATGGTGGTCTCATACACCTGCCCTGCTGTGGCAACGACTTCTGGTGTCGTGAAGCGCTGGAGTGGCAGGGGCTGCTCAACCGCATCTGACAGGCCGTTTCCTTCAACCGTGAAGCGCAACGTTGCTGGTTCGATAGTGGTCACGGTTGGCTCATCGGCCACAAGCGCAGGCCATGTAACGACCGCCTGTTGGTTGGCGGCGATGTCGATATCCTGGCTGGTTGGTGCATCAAGTCGCAATAACGATTCCTCCTCTTCATCGATAGTGAGACTCACAGTAGCACTGACTTGTTCGTCGGTGTTGTTGTGCACGACAGCTTGCAGCACCGGACGGTCGCCAATGGTCAGGAAGCGTGGCAGCGATGGCCGCACCAGCAGCGGTTTAGTCGAAACAAGTTCCTGGGTGCTCTGGCCAACACGCGTATCAAGCGTCAGCCCACGAGCGCTCATCTGCCATGTTGTGAGGCTGTCTGGCAATGCCACGGTGACATTTGCGGTGCCATTCGCATCGGTTACGATACCAGGACTCCAGTAGGCGGTATCGGGGAAGTCGCGTCGTACCAAGATATGGGCACTGATCGCAGTACCACCGCCACCACCTTTGTCGCCTGGTTGGAGTTTGAGCGAGACGCGATCAACCAGTGCGGTGATCGAGTTGGCCGTAAACACTCCCAATGGCCGTCGTTCGTAGAAGGCTTCCTTCAGCGTGGGGTTGGGATCATCGGCCAGTGCGAGCACAGCTTTGTCGACCAGGGCCAGGGAGACTTCGGCAGGAACACCCTGCCCGGTGTGGTCGGTTGTGTCAATGGTGTAGGTGATTTCGTCGCGTGGACCCGCCTGCTCCTGGTCAGTTGAGATACTGATGTTGAGTTCTTGCTGCTGGGTCGACACTGGCAGGTTGATCATGCCAACACGGATGTCTGGAACTGGGAAGTCATTCTCCATTGGTTTGATCAGGGTGAGTGATACGTAGATGTTTGGTGCGTGATCTGCCGTGATAGGCACTTCGATGACTTCTGTCGTTTCATCCAGCGTGAGCAGTTGGTGCTCGATCACTGTGCCACGCTCAATGGTCATCAGTGCGTTCATGCCTGCGTAGGGTGCGGTCACCAGCACAGAAGCCGTTTCTCCCGGTGCATAGCTATCTTTGTCGGCGATCAAATCGACTCGACTTGAGTCGTCGATGCCCCAGAAGGTCTCGCCACCAAAAGCCCAGATAAACGCGCTGGCCCTAATTGTGTTGCCGTTGTCGTCACGACCTTCTGCGCCAATGCGGTACGAACCACCTTCCTCGGGGGTGAAGGTAATACTGGTTCGGCCCTGTGCATCGGTTGTTGCATCCTGTGTTTCGAGAAGGGTATCGGTATAGGTTGACGTGAAATAGAAACGGCCATCAGAGCCCTGTTCGCGCACACTAAACCACTCGCGCTTGTAGATACCAACTTCCAACTCACGATCATCAACTGGCTGTGCTTCAGGATCGAGGTTCAGGAGCGCTATATCCTGTGGCTCACCAGCCTGAGCAACATAGTTATCGGGTCGTAATCCGATGTAAAATGCGCCCCGATGAACAGTGGTTGTCCCCTGCCCTGCGACGATCTGCCCATCGACATCAGTGATTTCGGCATCAAGGATAAACGTACGACTATGTTGCTCATCTCCAAGTCCAGCAGGTAGTTCAACAGTGACATTGCCCTGATCGTCGGTTGTGGTGGTGCCATCGCTAATAAACTCACCACTACGCCCCTGGTCAGTATCAAACCAGCGGTACCACTCGTAGGCATCCTCGACATCCTCGAAGCGGTAGCGGGGTGCCGACTCTGGTTCGAAGTAGAAACGGTTGGCCAGTAAGCGCCAGCGTACCGGTGCATTGCCTACCGCGCCGCCGGAGAAATAGTTGGCCGATACCTGCATCTCCAACGTTTCGCCCTGTACCAGATCAGGTTTGGTCGGTGTGACAGTGACTTCAAACACAGGTGGGCGATATTCTGCAACGGTAAAGGTTCCGTAAATAGCATCAGGCGATGTGCCGAAGAATGGCTCTTGCTCGTCTGGTTTGTCACCGTGCATTGTCGCATTCATCGAGTAGATGCCGAGCGTGGCATCACTGCCCAGCGGCAGATCGGTGTGGAAGGTGCCAAATTCGTTCAACGGCAAGGTCATCGAAATGGCGGTATTTCCCTCGGGATCGGTAATAGACAGATCGACTCGCTCGTTTTGCTCCGGTACGGTGTATGCTCCATCATTGTCTATACGAACAACACCACGAATATGCACAGTCTGCTCAGGACGATATATCGGTCGGTCGGTCGCGAGATGGCCGGTAGTCTGTGTGCGTGCGTATTCAGCAGGCAGGCCAAAGTCCCATGGATTGATGCCACGCTCCCATTTGTTCGTTCCGAAGGCAAAACGCTCGGTCTCCGGCGACCAGATATAGAGCGGATCGTAAGGGTTCTCGCTTTCAAATGAGGCACGTAGCACACCGTCCTGATCGGTGCGACCGAGTTCCTGTGGTTCTGTAACGACCGTGCTGCCTCCGGATGGGCCAGCGTTGTAGGTAAAGAGCGATACTGCAAGCGGGAGATTTGCGACTGGTTCACCTGTCGCTAGGTCGACAGCCCAGATAAACAGTTCGTTGGCGCTACGTTTGATGGTGAGTGTATATGGACTAACGACCATAATCTGGCGATCTCCGCCATCAGGTCCTCCAATTTCAAAGTAATAGGTGCCAGGCTCAAGTTCACCGAGTTCGAGAAAATCAAGATTTTGCTGGTTACGTTCACCCGCCAACTCGAGGGTGCCTTCGTCGATCAGGGTTTCTGGGTCGGGCTGAAAGTTGTTCCATCCATCAAAGTTATTGGCAAGACGTGGCACCTCCATCGTGCTTAGTTCGTACAGACGATAGCTAACATTTTCAACATTTACAGAACGTATTGGCACACGAGTGGGAGTATACGCATTATACACCCCGATCTGGTTCGAACTAATCAACGAAATCGATGGTTTTAGGGGTGCTGTACGGAAGATGATGGTCGTTTCCTGGCCGATTGGTGTGCCAAACGCATCACGTGTTGCGCCATCAATAGTTACCTGGTAGTCAGTTTCTGGTGCAAGGTCAAAGTAGAACGAGAAGTTCGTGTTGTATGCGGAGGTGTAGACATCGGTTGGCTCCGGTGTGATAGTCACATTTTGCTCAAGAGATGACCAATCCATCGGTGTGCTAAAGGTCAGATTGATGCCCTCACGCGGATCGGCGGATTGGGCGCCATCATTGGGATTTGAACTGGTCAGCCGGGGGAGTGGTGCGACACGAAACTCCTGTGTGTAATCGTTTTCGAGTGAGCCAGCACCTTCGGCAGCAGCGGCTCCAGCAGCAACCACGACTCGGTAGCGTGCTCCTCGTTCCAGTAATGCAGCAGGCGTAAATGTCACGATGTGATTTTCAACGTGGATCCTGCCTGCAACTACGTCGTTCGTGTCATTGCGTAGTACAGCCAGCGCATTACCAATGCTGGCGGAGTCCATTGCCTGGTTGAATACCACCCGCATCGGCTCATCAGGACTCGTGTATTCGCTGTCTGGTGTCAGTTCCAGATTCTCAACACGTGGTGTGATCGTCTGGAATGACCAGTTAAATGCTGTCTGCAGGCTTCCCCCGGTTTGATCCTTCAGACCCTCTGCGATGCTCACTTCATATTGTGTCGATGGGTCAAGGGTGGTCGTTGGTGAGAAAACATACGTGCTGGTGTTCAGCCAACGACCCTCGCCAGGGAGCGCTGGTGTAATCTCCAGTGGCGTTACATGGTCTTGTTCACCATCAATTGTGGTCACTGCCACGACCGGATGGTTGAAATGCACACGGATGCGTCGGGTATCGGTCAATACCTCGGCTGCATCAACAGGTGGTTCGACCTGCTCCACTTCAAGATCGCCGATCACATCGAAGCTCCACGTAAGCGGGTCCTGGTTCAGCTCTGCGCCGCTGGTCGAATGCACGCCGGGGGTGAAGTGCGCCTGATAACGTGCACTGCGCTGGAGTGTTGATGTCGGGACAAAGCGAAAACCTGCCGGTGTTGTTTCGATACGACCTTCGACAGCTTCCTCATCGGACAGGTTGATCAGGCGAAAATGCTCACTGGCGGAGTCAATATCGACGGCCTCAGCCAGTTGCACTTCGATAGTGCTGTCGGTGGCCACATCAATCGCACCATCATAGGGACGTGTTCCCTGCAAAAGTGGCGCTGCGGTCGTAAAGGTCCACGAAACATCTTCTTCGAGTTGGGCCCGCCCATCGCCCGTAATATCCGGCTTAATCGTCACCTTGTACGTTGTCGCAGCATCAAGCGGTGTTTGCGGATAAAATCCAAAGTGTTGAGGAGAAAGCCACCGACCGACTCCCTCAACCTCTGGCACAAGCTTCACGAACAAAGGTGTGTCTGCACCTCCACTGCCTGGGAGTGTGCCAGCCAATGTGGGGTCGTCCGCTGAGGCGCTAATCGAGTCGGCAGGTACAATGGGGGTATCAAACTCGATCACGACAGGAGCATTCAGCGCAACGTCTGTTGCATCTTCTTCTGGGCCAAATCGTTCTATGGCAACGTAGGGAGCGGTTGTAAAAGCAATAGTGTGCTGTTGGTCAAAAGCTCGCCCAAATATATTGCTAATCGGTGGCTCCAATGTTAGCTTGTAGTCAGTGCCATATTGTAAGCTATCCTCTGGTTGAATCAGTACTGTGGTGTACCAGGGTGTCGTTATGCCTTCGGCAACAACGGTAAACTCTGTTGGTGGCTCAAAGCGGATCGCTGCCGCAACCGCATCTGGCAGCACCCACTGATTGAACGTGATCTGGATGTCGGTTTGGGGGTTGGCATCTGCGGCATCCGGTTCTGGCGTCGTGTGCATGATCTGTGGCCCGGTGAAGGCCATTGGACCAAAGAGTATGCCCACAATGATAACTAGTAGAGCAAGTATGGCAATACTGAGGTTGCGCGGTTTTGTCAGGAATTGTAAGCGGTTCATATCTCTGTCTCCGTCGATGTTAGGCGGATGTGGTGATTGATCAAAAAGTGCCGTTTAGTTATATAGACGCAAGATCGGTAGGATATGTCACTGTTTGGTAAACCATTCATCTTTGAACATGCCATACACCATGGCATCCCACATGCGGCCCTTCATCCATTCATGTTCTTTTAGTTGTAATTCCAATTGCATGCCGATTTTTTCTAAAACGCGTGCTGAAGCCGTATTTTCTACAATACATGTGGCCCAGATACGATTTAAATGTAGTTCTTCAAACCCAAAGGTCAGCATTTCATGGGCTGCCTCGCTCGCGTACCCATGTCCCCAGTGTGTCGCTGCGACTTCGTAGCCGATGTCTGCTTCCGATGAGTCGGGCCCACCCCTGCGAATACCACAGTTGCCGATTAGTTGATCCGTCCCTTTAAGAACCATTGCAAATTGATATCTGAAACGTGGTTTTTGGTATTGCTGGTCGATAAAAACCTGTATAAATGTACGTACATCCTGTTCGGTGCGTTCGTCCCACGGGTAGAAACGCAGATAGTGGAAGTCGTTCTGATAGGCTAGCACGGCTGGACAATCATCTTCGGTAAACTCGCGCAGGATCAGACGCTCAGTGGTACGCATCATGGTATGGCTCGCTGTTCAGTAACGCTAAATGTCACAAGGTCACTTTTCCATATCTTCCCGTCTTCGTCTTCGATCTCAACGTGGGCGGTATGTTCTCCTAACTCCAACTGCCATAGAACGCGATAGGGTGTCTGGCTTAGTGTGGCAACAGGTGTGCTATCAACATAAAAGGTGACGCTGTGGGCCTGTCTGCCTGCCTGAGCTTGCAACGTGATCTGCTGGTGTTCGACTGGCACGCCCGGACTGAGGGTGAAAACAGCGCCAGTGGCTGGAGAGAGTAACAGCGGCTCTGACGATGTGTGTGCTGATTCAGGAAACGTGTGTGATGGTTGCGCTTCTTTGGACTCTTCACCTGCGATCGTGGGGCAGACCTGCCGTGGCATTTGTGGCACACCTGTTGAGATAGACCACGCCTCGGCCTCGGGTGGCAGGATTCGGAACACACGTGTGATGGATCGTTCGATGGGATAGCCATCAGGTGCTCGGCAATTGAGGTTTGGGTCAATCGTAACCTGTATATGTGAGTGGTCAGTTTGCGTTGGCTGTGTGTTTGCGATGAAGCGCTCCCGCCGTGTAGTGGGGCAATGCGGACTCGGTAGCAGTCCCCCTTCGGTGCAGATGTCTAACTCAACGATGCCGGGGGGCGTCTCAAAGGTCTGTGGTGCCATGTCGCGATGGGCCACCAGCATGATCTCGTGCCAGATCGGCCCGGCGCCGGTGATACCACTGATCGACTCCATCGGCTGGCCATCTGCGTTACCAACCCACACTCCCACGGCGCGATCTGGTGTGTAGCCAATCGTCCAGTTGTCGCGCCAGTCGCTGGTGGTGCCGGTTTTTGCAGCGGCGGGTCGGTCAACGTCAAGCGGGCTGTTTTCGCCAAAGGCTCGCATACGTGCATAGCGGTCCGCCAGTATGTCGGTGATCAGGTAAGCAATCTGTGGTGAGAGTACCTGTGGCGATTGTGTGGTGTTTGCAAGGTCGTCCCATCCGGTTACCGGGCGTCCCTGTGCATCTGTAATCTCAGTAATAGCAAATGGCGCTGTCTGGTGACCGTTGTTTGCAAAGGCAGCATAGGCGTTAGTGAGTTCGAGCAAAGTAACCTCGCCACCACCCAGAGTTAGCGAAAGACCGTAGCGCCCACCATCGTGACCCAGCGAGGTAATGCCAAGCCGCGTGGCTATCTCCAGTAACGCAGGGACGCCAATCTCATCGAGTGTTCGTACTGCTGCGACATTTGACGAGGTGGCTAAGGCTTCACGCAGCGATAGTGGACCGTGGAAGGTACGATCATAGTTTTGTGGTGTGTATGGACGCCCCTCGCGAGTCTGAAAGGTTGATGGCACATCAAGGATAGTTGTGGCGGGTGTCCAGCCACGTTCGAGGGCTGCAGCGTAGGTTAGTGGTTTGAGCGTTGAGCCAGGTTGGCGTGGCGCAAGCGCTGCGTTGACTTGCCCTTGAATAGCTGCGTTGGTGAAATCAGGGCTGCCCACCATCGCGAGAATGGCACCACTCTGAGGGTCAAGCACCACGACGGCTCCGTTGCGTACCCGGTGATCGGGCTTGTTGCTACGGGATATTGCGAGTGTGTTGATGTGTTGTTGCAGCGTTGCCTGGGCTGAGTTTTGCAGGTTGAGATCGAGCGTTGTAGTAATGGTTAATCCACTGCGTGTTACCACATCGGGGCCAAGGCTGGTTTCCAGTTGATTAATAACATATCCTACAAAGTGTGGTGCACGCCTGATCGTTTCGCCTGTGGCAAATTGCAGCGGTTCAGCTTTGGTAGTCTCGGCTTGTCTGGTCGTGATATAGCCACTTCGCACCATTGCATCAAGGACATCCGCCTGGCGAGCTTTGGCTGCATCCATGTCGCCCTGGAGTGGATCATAGTACGAAGGAGCCTGGGGTAATCCGGCAAGCAATGCCGCCTCGGCGAGACTCAGCTGATGTGCTGGCCTGTCAAAGAAGTGTTGTGATGCCGCTTCAACACCGTATGCCAGACCACCATAATAGGTCTGGTTGAGGTACAGGGTGAGAATATCATCTTTTTGATAAACCGTATTGAGCTTCAGGGCCAGGACGGTTTCACGGGCTTTGCGCTCCCAGGTTCGCTGTTGTGTGAGTTGTGGGTCAAGTAAGAAGTTGCGTGCAAGTTGTTGTGTGATGGTGGAGCCGCCTGCGACGATCTCACCGCTTTGTAGATTGAGCCACGCCGCACGAATAATGCCACGCAAATCGATGCCAGCGTTATCGTAGAAGCGGTTGTCCTCGGTAGCGATGGTCGCCTGCTGCAGTGAAACGGGTATATCGGTTAGTGCAAGTGGGTGGTGTTGTCCGCTAAACGGATCGGGGACCTGATAGAGTGGTCGACCCTGGGAGTCGAGGATGCGGGTGTTGCCCGTGGCTGCCGCTGCACGCAATTGCTCATCAGTTGGAAGTGGGGTGTCGAACCAGAAATAACTTCCCACTACAACCAGTACCAGCAGCGCTATTACGCTACTAATGCCGCACCATTTTAGGAGACGACACAACCGTCTGACTTGTTTGTGGTATGTAAGTGAAGCACGCATCTTCCCAGCTCTCGATCAAGACAACAAAAGAATACAATAACAGACTACTCACATCTGTTACTGTGCTGTCATTGTAGCATTCCCTACGAACACATGAATGATAGAAAGCTTACAGCCACGTCGACATTTAGTAACCTATGACTGACAACGCGCTACAAGGAAGATGCAGCAAACGCCTCACAAGTCGACTCGGCATTGTCTGGCTGCCACCAATCGAAGAGCATGCCCCAGTCGATATATCCGTGGTACTTCGGCAATTGATTCTGTTCGAGTGAAAGACTACCGATCACACGCTGTGCATCATCTTCTGGGCTACTGATTTTCCACAGCGACGCCTGATCTGTTCCATCCAGACGGGCAAAGAGCAGTGTTGAACCATCGTTTGACCAGAGCGGTCGTTCATCACGGTAGTTATTGTTGTTTGTATACTGTTGTGCTGGTGAGGTATGCTCGCTATCGATCACAAAGATACGTCGTTGCATCAGATTCTCGCGAGCCTGGTCGCCGTTCAGCATAACACCTGTATGATAATCGGGCATACTGGCATAGGCAATGCGTTTTCCATTGGGTGACCACACTGGCGATGACACGGCGACATTTGAGGACGTTACTGCCCGATCTTCGCCGGTCGTGAGCGACACGACATGCAGCGTTTTCTCAGTGGAGGTCTCGCGGAAGCCACCACTGACCACCGCGAATTGTGCGGCGTCATTCGCTGCCGGGGCAACAAAATCCGGGTAGGCCAGTGCAGATTCTGCTAACTGTAGTGGTTCGCCCCCTGCTGCAGGGATCGCCAAAAGTGGCGTTCCATCGGCGAGGAGTGAAGCAGAGAAAGGATCGATCCAGAACAGAATATGGTTGTGGTGCCACCCGGCTAAAATCATTCCATAAAAAGAAGGTGCATCGGCGCTCAGCGATTCGGGTGTACCACTCCCGTCTGCATTGATGCGCCAGAGGCCACCCGTGCGCTGTGGCATGGCAACATCGGCTTCCTGCAAAGTCTCGATGACGGAGTACGCCAGTTGAGCGCCATCAGGGCTCCATGCCAAACTGCGTACACTTGTTTCTCGCTGATTCTGATTGGTCGGCGAAACGAGTTCACGCCGTGCTCCCCGCGTATTTGCCACAATGAGTGCACCACTCTGGCTAATGTACGCAAGCTGATCGGTGGTTGGGGACCAGTCAAAGATGTTGTAAGGGCTCGCATCGGTGAAGGTGTGGGTGGTACCACTAGCATTGGTGATGCGGAGGCTGCCCTGGTTCTGGTGGTAAGCAAGCCAGTTTCCAGAAGAAGACCAGCGTGGGGTATGCAGGTTGCCCTCCTGTGTAAGACGAAGCGGTTGTTCATCCATAGACTTTTGAACCCACACATCCCCATTCTGGATGTATGCGATACAACCTGGCAGGGTTGTTTGTTGTGTTGAAATGGGAACTTTTTCGATGACGGGAGCGTGTGTGAGAGCACTGGCACTATGTCCACATGCCATTAACATGAGCAATGTCCCCCAGAGAAATGTGCGAGCCGAGAGTCTCAAAATCATTGTCAACCAACCTCTTCAATTATTAGTCAAACTATCTTCATATATATAGACGTTTTGCATGTGCTTACGGGCACGAAACATACGCATCCGAATAGCTATGCTGGTACAGCCATATCTGTCAGCCATCTCTTGAATGGTCAAGCCCCCGTATATCTGAAGGAGTATCGGTGTCCGTTGTTGTTCTGGTAATGCAGCCAGAAGACGCTCAAGAGTATCTTTCACTTCCACCGTCTCTTCTACTGTAGTATTGTTGACACGTATTTCTGTGTTTAGCGATATTGCTTGAAAACGCCGTTTGCGTAGCGCATCTATAGCCGTGTTCGTGGCGATGCGGTAGAGCCACGACGCAATGTTGGCATTGGGTTGGCGTTTTGACCAGTGACACCACACTTTGAGGAAGGTATCGTGACATAAATCTTCCGCCAATTCTCGCGCACCAACCATTCGTGTGAGATATGTCTGAATAGCACCACTATAGCGTTGATAGAGATGGGTCATCTCAGCGTCATCATTGTGTGTATACCTTTGTGATAAAGACGGGTTACTCATAGCAATTGTTCCGCTCAACAAAATAATGTCCCTGCTATCTTTCTGTCGTTCAGTAACATCAAGAGATTGGATGCACATGTGTGCATTCGCGTAAGGCACTTACGGTACAAGTGAGTGCTACTGCGTCAATAAACAAAACATACGGGGTTTGTATGACAGCCGAAGAGTTTATCTGGTACTGTAATGTAGCATACTAAAGGGATGGGTGATTGCACAATTACCCGAATGGGGGATTAGAGGGTGATTGTCGCACGGGCACCGCTGATGTCATACATCAGATCAACTGTTGTTCCTTCGCTCGTGCGACGGTCTGGGCACGGTTGTTGGTGCCTAATTTGCCAGAAATGTTTTTGAGATGAGCTTTGACGGTATCGACCGAAATGGCGAGTTCGCGGCCTATCTCGGGGTTAGAAAGCCCCGCTGCAACAAGTCGCACAACCGCAATTTCGCGATCACTGAGTGGTGATAGTGTGTTGGTGGCGGCTACAACACTGGAACGGTGTGCGAGTTCCTGATCGATAGTAGCAATATTCGATTGAAGATGGGCCAGTTCTGAGTTATCAGCCAGGTTGTCTGCATCAAGGTCGTTTTGTTCTTGCAAGTCCCGTATCCGCCGCCGTTGTGCCACGCGTGATATGGCCAGATCCTGGAGTTCTTTGTCGACAACCTCTAAGCTGGCACGATCAGTGATGGTGGAGAGGTCTTCCAGCGTTTGACCACGTAACCACTGAGCCAGGAAATCGTTGCCAATTCTCCAGCGATCGCCATCGGCTGGATAGAGTAGTCCCAATTGTCGCATACCAGCAATAAAACTGTGAATAGTTTTATCGGGTAGTTGGATGTGCTGTTGAAGGTCGTTTGCCGACAGAATACCGTGTTGTGCAATCACACTGAGAATGTGCTGCTCGCTGGGTGATAAGTAACTGCAATCGATACGAAACAGATCGGCCATCGATGAATCAACAATCAAATCCTGATCAGTGGGCTCATGGAGTTGTCCCCATGAGAAGAGCTTGCTACACAATGTTTGGATTAAGAAGGGATGGTTTCCGGTGATGGTAGCAATCGTTTCCACCAGCGTATCGGTGACTTGCACCTGCCCACGCTGACGGATGAGTTCTTCAGCCTCACCATCTTCGAGACCTGCCACGGCATAGGTGCGAAATCCAAACAGGAAAGGCGAAACATATTCACTACGCCAGCGATCGTTGAGGTCAGCGACCCCTTTGGAACCACTGATAATGATCCGCAGACTGTCGCTATGCTGGAGAATTGCACGTAATGGCATAAGGGTTTTATCTGGAAGACGCCGCAATAGTTCGGCTTCATCCCACAGCAACGTGACTGTAAGACTGAGTTCTTCCCAACGCCAACTCACCTCATCCAGCCATGCACAGAGTGA
Source organism: Chloroflexi bacterium AL-N1 (assembly GCA_013122435.1). Classification (GTDB taxonomy): domain Bacteria; phylum Chloroflexota; class Chloroflexia; order Chloroflexales; family Roseiflexaceae; genus AL-N1. The sequence goes on along the minus strand of WYDT01000032.1, from coordinate 56,912 downwards.
GTCTGATTGTTGATCCCAGATAGCTCTTGATTCCTGAAGTGCAGCACTTTCTGGTGCCTGTTTGTTGAGTTGGCGACGCATTAAGGCCACCAGCCGTGCTTCATCAAGATATTCACTGCCCGCTGTTCGCATCAGGTCACAATAAATCGCATGAGGACTCAACTGATCGGCGAGCCGCATAAGTACCGATGTTTTGCCAACCCGGCGTGTCCCAACCAGATACACACAGCGCTCATACCCTGTCATGAGCATGTGACAAAGCTCTGTACGACCATAAAAATGACTGTCCTTTACCCAATTACTTACGATGTATGGAGATCTATTCATAAACTGTCCTGTAACCAGTGTTGAAAGAGTGTTGAAAGGCGATAGCCCTGTGTGGTGCGTAATACGAGACCTGCCTCCAGGAAACGATCATACGCACCATGGGCAATATGACTTGCCGACAGAACACCACCACGTTGCAACTCCGTTTGTATTTCCGGACGTGTATTGGCTGGGACCTGTTGCCAGAATGTGGCATATTCGCGACGCCGTTCGCTTACCACGACCTGGATAGCCTGCTCTACGTCGGTCAGTTCAACCCGACTACGATGATATGTGAGCATGGCCTTGACGGACTCAGCACACAGCCATTGTGTATCGAATGGTTTTTGATCACCAGCTTCAAGCAATGCTTGTTCAGCCTCGGGAGTGTATTGGTAGGGATTTTGATTATAATTACGAATCAGGTACAGCGTATCGATTGAGGCAAGCGGTTCGAGTGTGATAGGAGCAAAGATATTGGCCCACGGACTGGTGTCGCTGACCTCGGCGCGGGGTGGCATAACCCCAACAAGGACGACCTGCATCTGCTCTTGCAGGTGTTGGCAGAATGCACGGAAGCGCTGCCGAATAATCGGATCGTAACGCTGGAATGTATCAACTTCATCAAGCAGCAGCACAATCAAGGGCCGACGTGGTGTTACATGCGTTTTGAGATACTGCACAATCACTTCTAAATCATCCTGGGCATCAAAGTCGTTATACTCTGATGCTGTTTCAGTATACACAGTAAGCGATGCAGGTGTGATTGCAACGGTATCAGCTACACTGCGTATCAATGTGCGCCAGAACTGCCCCTGTGGCACATCCTGAATGTTGCGAAACACCGGCAAATACCAGCATTGCTCTTGAAGGGTATTACGCTGCATCAGGCGCTGTTTGAGTTGAGCCAGTAGACTGGTCTTGCCAATACGTTTTTCGCCATACACATAAAAGCTATTATTATCAATACTGCCCAGAATCGTATCGATGACGTGTTGTCGACCGATATATCGTTCTGGAGAGGTAATCAGAGGGCCGACATCATAAGGAATAATGTGTCCTCGTACAGCGCGCAGCAAAGCCTGTCGGTGGGTCCAGCGACGATACCACCAGACTCCTGCGGCACTGCCAAGGATACCCGGTGTGAGCACGATACCAAGATAGGTGAGGACAGTGATCCAGAAGGGCCCCGGCACAATAATTGTTCGTGTGACAATGGGTGAGGTGTTGCCTTGATAGTCAACTGCGCGTGTGTCAACGTGATGTGTTCCCTGTGGAAGTGTAAGCGTCACCTGTGATCCGTCAGCACGAGTCCAGTCAGTTTGGGTGCTAGTAAGGCGATACTCATAATAGATGGGGGTGAATGCATCAATGCTTGCGGCATCGAAATCGAGATCGACTTTTCTTTGCGTGTCGATAAAGGTTGCGGTTAAGGTAGAACCGCTAGGAATATTTTGCCCATCAGCATGAACTGTGAGATTGTCTGTATTAAACCGGGGTGGTTCATTGCGGATGGTAAACGGATACATTTCCTCGGTGCCTTCGATGAGATCGCCTGTGGATATGTTGACCAGTGGAACGACGTGCAAGGTGTACTCACCGGGTGGTAGATTGATAAAGTCATCGATTTCAGAGGAGGCATTGGTCGTTTCAGCAGGATCACTATCGGCGATTTTAGGAGCAAAACCAGCACTGGTATTACTCTCCAACCAGTAACGAAAACTTACGTCTTGTGATGGAAGCCAGCTTGTCGAGGCAGCAAAACGAAACTGGAGGTTATTTTGGTCGTGTTGCAGCACTGGATGATCTAGATTGAGTTCCTCGTTAGCTTGTACATCACGAGCAGTCACGACCACTTGCAGTTTGTTTTGGATATCTTGAGGGTGGCGCTGATCAAGGAGCGTCACGCCACCGCCACGGGTGCCAAACCAGACCCGACCAGTGCTGTCTTCATGCAGTGCCAATACATAATTACGGCTCAAACCATCAGCGGTGGTTAAGCGCGACCACCCGTCAGGTGTGTGACGCAGTACCCCGTGTGCTCGTGTGCCAAACCAGATGGTGTCGTTGGCACCTGCGGCTACACTGAGTACTTCCGTTTCGGGGATGTCCACACCCTCTATTGTTGTTTCAACTTGAATTGCGTTATCACGATCATCGATGGTAATGATGCCGCGAAATGTGGTAACCCAGGTGGTGTTTGTTTCGACACTGGTGCTGATGCCCCAAACGGTATTCTGGCTGGTCTTTCTGAAGCCAAAAAGGTCAGGAGTATTATCTCTGATACGCACTGCACCAAAAGCACTTGTGCCAAACCAGATATCGCCGGACGGGGCTTGCCAGAGTGATTGAACGACCACTGCGCTGTTGGCAACCAGGGGATAGAGGTCGAGTGGTTCCCATATTTGTGATGGAGACGTTTGTCTTGCGACGCCGCCTCCGAACATACCGGCCCACACGCTACCATCATCGCTCACAAGGACAGCACGCACATCGTTATTGGACAGACCATCCTCGGTTGTAAAATACTCCCATTGATTGTTCTCAAGATCGAAGCGACTAAGGCCATTGCTGGTAGCAAACCACACTGATTCATCATCACCGGAGATCGACCAAACGTTGTTATCGATCAATCCATCTTCGGTACGATAGGTTTTCCAGGTCGTTCCATCATAACAACTAACTCCATTTTCTGTGCCAAACCAGATGCGGCCCTGTGGGTCTTCCCAGATGGTCTGAACAATATTGCCTGCCAGACCGTTCAGCGAAGTAAAGGTATGCCAGTGGGCATTCTCGATTGATATCCTGGCATGACTTGACGATGGGGAGAGCAACATGGTTCCCATCATACAAATGGCTATGCAATATTGGATACGCAATAAAACGTTCATACTTCCATCAATATACAAGAGGTTCGGTTTTAGAATAGATGTAGTATATCCGATGAAAGCAAATGCTGTGGTATGTTTGGATGAAATCCCTACCTGATAATGGTGTAGAAAACAAAAAAGGGAGCATTTAGCTGCTCCCTGTATCACCTTTGTGATAACTAAATTGTAAGAAAAGGGGTAATTCTATGGTAGTTTTACGTTTCTACTGCAATTTCCACCTCATCTGGTGTCCATGACCAATCAACATAGTCGGTTTCGTGTGCTTCGATATCCAAGATTTCCCCTGCGATATAGGCCGCCAGATGTGGTGAGATGCGCCCATTTTTGAGACCTTCTTCGAGAATTGACAGCATTTCGTGGTCGCCCATGATAGGACCTCCTAAGATAAAAATAAACATTTATAACATCACATATCACATAGATAGGCGCTCTAAAAATGAAAAGTATGATGCGATATGTGATAGGTTACCATACATAAAAACAACAATTTGATACTTTATGAAACTCGTTCAACAGCCAGAGCAACTGCTTCACCACCGCCAAGACAGAGCGCGGCAATACCACGTTGCTTATCTTGTTGGCGAAGGGCATGAATAAGGGTCACCAGCACCCGAGCGCCACTGGCGCCAATGGGATGCCCGAGTGCGATGGCGCCACCATTGATATTAAGCCGCTCCTCGTCTATACCTAATTCGCGAGCATTTGCAATAACCTGGGATGCAAAGGCTTCATTGATCTCAAATAGATCATAATCATCGATTTGTGTTTTTGTTTTATCCATTAACCGTTGCACGGCAAATACAGGGGCAGTAAAAATTTCCAATGGTTTCACGGCTGCCTGAGCCACACCAATAATACGTGCGAGTGGTTGCAGACCAAGTTCTTTTGCTTTCGCAGCGCTCATCACCACGAGGGCCGCTGCCCCATCAGTGATACCCGGCGCATTGCCAGCAGTCACGGTACCATCTGCGACAAAAGCTGGCGACAGTCTGCCGAGGGTTGCAGCATTGGTATCACGACGTGGTGGTTCATCAGTCGAAATGATTGCCGTTTTGCCCCGCCCAATCGATACCTCAAGGGGAACAATTTCGTTATCGAAGCGACCAGCTTCCTGGGCCGCGATGGCACGTTGGTGAGAACGCAGCGCAAATTGGTCCTGTACCTCGCGTGTGACATCGAAGGTGCGTGCGATCCATTCAGCTGAGTTGCCCATGTGGTGATTCTCAAAAGCACACCAGAGACCGTCGTGAACCGTAGCATCGAGCAATTCACCATTGCCTAACCGATAGCCGCTACGGGCCTGTGGAAGCAAGTGTGGGCCACGTGACATGTTTTCCATACCACCAGCAACGATTGCCTTTGCATCGCCATTGCGAATAAGCGCGTGTGCCAGCATAACAGCTTTGAGGCCGCTGCCACATACTTTGTTGATTGTCAGCGCACTCACACTGTTCGGTAGACCACCATGCAAGGCCGCCTGACGCGCTGGTGCTTGTCCCAGACCAGCACCAATCACATTGCCCATGATGCATTCATCAATGTGTGTTCCGTCCATATGTACGTGAGCAATGGCATTTTTTATGGCTGCAGCACCCAGCTCTGTTGCTGGTACGTTCTGATAAGCACCTTGAAACTTACCAATAGCAGTACGGGTAGCGCTCACAATGACAACATCATCAGACATTCTAATATCCCTCAACACAGAAGCGTGCTGTATCTCAAATTATTTCAACACAAAATAATTTTATCAATCACTTTGATTTGATAAGAGTATTTTGAGCAATAAAAAAGACCGTATGCGCACGGCACGCAGAAGGTCTGACTCGGACACATCAGCGTGTAATCTAAAAGTCGATTTGCATATGATACCAGAAAATGTTCAATATTTCAAGAATTTCATGTCGTTGGTTATATAACCAATTATAATCAATATGCAACACTGCAAAGTTTACATAAAATAATGACTGGGACGATTTATCACGGTCCCAGTCATTAAAGAGGAACTATGAGTTTACTTTATTGTTTCTTGCGTGGGAAGAGGAGTGAATGAAGGAAAGGCTCATCGTTTGCCGGGTCACTATTGGTTGCCAGTGTTCGTTTGACTCGATACACATCTGCTGTCAATAGGGCAGTTAAAAGCGTGATATCTGCGTTTGCGTAGGCATATGCTGCTGCTTCACTCACGCCAGGAACCGCACGTAGCACGCGCGCGCGGCTGGCACGTGTCAGACTTAACCATCCGCCTGCGATAGCGAACATCGCGCCGAACGATAACCATAACCATGCACTCCCATAAGGAAGATTACTTGTCTCAGGAAGGCGAGTTGGTTTGACAGCTATGGGCTGATTGATGGGGGCCGATTGGGACTGAGCCACTACTTGGGGTGACCATTGTGTTGTTTGTCCGGCAGGTACCGGTGTTATACGCAATGAACTGCGGTACTGCAAATGAAGAACTGTGGCGCTTCCTGGTTTGATGTTAACTGTTTGTGCACCTTGTATGGCTGTGCCTATGTTGGGTGAAATGTTGAGTTCGACGTTGTAGTCTCCTTCAGGGACCCAGTAGTCATAGTTCCCGTTTTCATCACTGGTCACTATCATATCGCCGATGTTTACCTGGATACCTGGAACAGGCGCGCCAGTGGTTGAGTCAATAACTGTGCCAGTAATATGCCCTGTCTGGGGTGCTCGCTCTGAGTCTGAGTTTGAACTTTTGCTCTCAGGCTGGTTAGGCTCTGGTGTAGTGGCAGGCACATCCGTAGGGGGGAGTGTCGGGCGTGGTGATGGTTGTTCCAATGGTATGTGTGGGGTGGCACTGCTGGCGGGTAAAATATTCAATCCCCATAACAGCATCAGTAGCCCACTGGCGAGACATGCTCTACCTATAATTCGCCATAACATAATTAAGACTCCTTGTGGATGGTTAGGTTGCTGGCGAGAACGGTGTATTCATACTCACCAGCAAGCCTCGAATGTCCTATTGTTGAGGTCGATTCGGTCGTGTTGGAAGATCTTCTGGTCTGCGTGTGTTGGCTGGCGCTATCTGGATACCCTCGATAGTCAGTCCGGTTTGTTCGGCACGGTTGTTGACTTCATCGCTTTCGCGAATAGCACCGTATGGGCTTCCGTTACCGATTGATGTGTCCCGATTCCAGCTATCTACATAGAGATAGAGATCGGTGGTTCCCGGTGCAAAATACCCTGGCCAGATGGTATTTGGTTGGAAGTAGCTGTCTGAGGTAGAAGTAAGTATGACAGAATCTCCCGGTGCAATGGTGTTCTCAACAAACCAGGCGATGCCGTAACAGGGTTCTATGCTACACGTTTCATCCCAGGGTATGTTTGGTGAGGTTGGTGGTGTATCAGGGTTAATGTAGAAATCAACCCAGAAATTACTAGCCGATGCCGTGCCTGAGTTTGTAATAGTAACCGTAATGGTAACTGGCTCATCTGCTGTCGTGGTTTGTGAACTAAGTTCAAAGCTGCCGGTCAGATCAGGTAGTTCAGGTTCTCCAACACGCACTATCAGTGGGAGGTAGATATCAAACTCTTTGACCGTCACTGAAACAGTTGCAGTCGCTGTTAAGCCATTGCTATCCAAGATGGTATACGTGAAACTATCATCACCGAGGTAGTCCGTATCTGGTTCATACATCAGCATGTCAGCGTCATCTGCAATAGCTACTGTGCCGTGCTCTCCCTGTGTAACAGCGTCGATCTGTAGTGTCTCATCACTGTCTGGTTCAATGGTGTCATTGACGAGTACGTCAATAGATGTTGCAGCACTGTTTTTACCTATCGTTGCCTCGTCGTCATTTGCCGTGGGCGGATCGTTTACTGATGTTATTTCTATGGTGAAGGTTTGTGCAGCAGAGGTGTTTTGTCCTCCATTGAGTGTCTGCCCGTTGTCCTTCACCTTGACTGTGACGATGGCTGTTCCAAAGGCGTCTGATGCTGATGTAAAGCTGAGATTGCCACTCGCATCGATAACTGGTTGATCGGTAAACACATCGTTGTTGTCGTTTTCGACGAGGAATTCAATGGTTTGACTGCTTTCGTCTGCTGGGCCAGTTGCGATGTTGGTAGCCCATGGTGTTGGTCCGTATGCACCCGAATCTTCCTCCACTGTAACATTCTCACCAGCAGTGAATGTTGGAGCATCGTTCACTGCCTGTACGTTAATGTTGCCGGTGGCAATGTTGCTCTGGAGGGTCGGCGTAGGATGGCCTGTATCGCTTACCTGGTACGTAAAACTGTCGGGGCCATTGTAATCTGCGTTTGGTGTGTAGCGAACAGTGCCGTCTGGCTGTGGAGTGGCGCTGCCATTGATTGGTGGTGTGACAATGGTAATTGAGGTTAGGTTCAGGCCGCCACTGCCAAAGTCTTCGTCTTTGTCATCGTCATCATTCCCTAACACATCAAGGTTCGTTGGAGAGTCTTCGTTCACAGAGAGGGTATCATCGACTGCAATTGGTGCGTCATTACTCGGTGTGATAGTGATCGTAAAGGTTTCTGGATCAGAGGTGTTCTGTCCACCATTAGCCGTGCCGCCGTCGTCCTGTGCACGCACCGTAACAGTTGCACTGCCATAGGCATCCGCAGCAGGAGTAAAGGTGAGGTTGCCATTGGCTGCGATGGCTGGTTGGGTGTCGAATAAGCCTGGATTATCACTACTGACAATAAAGGTAATCGTTTGTCCACTGTCACCAGTCCCTGCTGTGATAGCAGTAGCCCAGGCAGTAGGGCCATATGTCCCTGAGTCTTCGGCAACATTAACATCACCCCCAGCAGTGAAGGTCGGTGGATCATTATTCGCGAGAACAGTGATGGAAACAGTAGCAGTATTGCTCTGAAGGGTCGGCGTAGGATGGCCCGTATCGTTTACATAGTAGGTAAAGCTATCAGCACCACTAAAATTCGAGTCCGGTGTATAGCGAACGGTGCCATCTGATTGTGGAACGGCACTCCCGTTGGTCGCTGGAGTGTCAATAGTGATTGAGGTTAGGTCCAGGCCACCACTCCCAAAGTTGGTGTCTTTATTATCCTGGTCATTATCGAGCACCAGAAGATTGAGCGGATTATCTTCATTAACGGTAAAACTGTCGTTTACTGCAACAGGTGTATCGTTCTCAGGAGTGATCGTAATAGTGAAGAGATAATTTCCAGAGGTGTCCTGTCCACCATTAGCCGTGCCGCCATCGTCCTGTGCACGCACCGTAATGGTCGCATCGCCATAAGCATCTGCAGCGGGAGTAAAGGTGAGGTTGCCATTGGCTGCGATGGCTGGCTGGGTGCTAAACAATGCTGTATTACTATTATTGGCGATGTTGAACGTAATATTCTGGCCTGACTCGTCGGCTGGCCCTGGCGAAATGGCCGTTGCCCAGGCAGTGGGGCCATACGCGCCTGAGTCTTCGGCAACGTTGACATCGCCCCCAGGAGTAAACGTTGGTGCATCATTGATAGCTCCGATAGTCACATTGACATCTGCTGCCGCACACTCAGCAGGGGTGGGTGTACCGTTGTCGCAAATCTCGTAGGTAAAACTATCGGCACCGCTGTAATCAGGATCGGGTGTATAGAGGATTGTGCCATTAGCATTCACCGTTGTGGAGCCATTGGTGGGACCACTGGTAACCGTGAGTGCGCTTGTCGCCACTGGGAGGAGACCCGCTCCACCAAATGCCGTGTCTTTATCGTCGTTGTCGTTATCCAGCACACTAATGGTAACTGAGGCATCTTCATTGACATTGGCCGTATCGTTGGTAGCCGTGGGTGGGTCATTTGCCGCATTGACAGTGACGGCAATTGTATCAGTATCGGTTTGGGGTGGATTTGGTGTATTGCCCTGATCATCAGCCTCAACTGTGATGGTATCCGCTCCATTAAAATCGGTGTTGCCAGTATACTCCAGGCTTGTAAGCGTGCTGTTCACATCGGCAATGGTTCCAGTAATCGTGAGGGCAGCAGTGTTGTTTCCGCTTACATTCGCACTTCCCGTCGCTGTGGCATCCAATGTGCCTTTCGTAGCAGATACGGTTATCTGAACACTACCGCTGCCCAAGTCTACATCACTCACGCTGATACCACTGATCGTCGCGACTGTGTCTTCTGTCGCAGTCTGTGCTCCAGGGACATTCAAGACAGGTGCGTCATTGACCGACTCTATCAGAATAGTTGTTACCGCTAATGGTGTATTACTATCGAGGCCATCGCTCACTTCGAATTCAATAAAGCGTGAAGACTGATTGGGTGAATCTGATGTGTTGTTGTATGTAGCACTACGCAGTACTGCCTGGAAGTCGCTGAGCGGTGCTGGCCCCTGGATGCGAACAGTTCCTGTGACAGGCGACGTGATATCACCAGCAGTTATTGCTCCTGTTGGTGTGACAGTGATCGTTTCTTGACCTGTGTCAAGAATATTGTTAATGCGTATTTCAGCATAAGAAAGCTCTAGATTATCTGTATCGGTAATAGTCATGCCAGTTGAGTTTACAATGGGAATCGCTCCACCATCTTCTGTAAAGGTTGTCGTGAAATTGATATCCGCAGGAGTGCCATTGAGGTCGATCACAGGAACGATGTTGTCAATACGGGCAATAAATCCATCAAAGCCAGAACTTTTCGTGGCCTGGAGTGAGGTACCAGCCGTTGGATAATCGCCAGATGTTGTGTACCCGGCAACATACACTTTGGTGCGCCCACCAATCATACCTGTTGCTATACCAGTGCCATATTCTGGACCACTCCCGCCAAGGAATGTGCTGTAGACTGTGTCTCCAGTGGGTGTGAGGCGTGTAACAAAAGCATCCTGTCCACCACCATAGTTTTGGAACGCACTAATCGTCGGAAAATTGCTGGAATTAGTCCATCCAGTTATAAAGGCATTTCCATCACTGTCGATAGTAATCGCATTACCTTGTTCGGTATTTGCTCCACCAAGATAACGGCTGTAGTCGATACTAGGAGTAGTAAGATCGTAGTTTACGATGAAAGCATCCTGCGTGCCTGAATACCCCGCAGCACTAGGGAAATCTGACGACAAGGTGTAACCAGTCAGATAGGCGCGCCCTCCAGCACTCGGGACGGCAATATCCAATCCCACGTCGTCGCCATCACCTCCCAAATAAGAGATGTATGTAGGTGTTCCAGTTGAGTCAAGTTGAGCAATAAAGACATCGCTACCGGTTGCTTTAGTGGCTTGTAGTGGTGAGCCAACAATGGGGAATGTAGTATCCGTAGAATTTGTCACACCAACTACATATGCGTTACCAGCACCATCAATGGCTATAGCATTTCCCTCATCATTGGCCAAGCCACCAATACGTCGACTGTAGGCAGCAGTACTTCCAGCGGTACGGTCGAGTTTGATTACAAAGGCATCGCGACCACCAGCCGATGCGGGTGGTTGGGCAAAGGTTGATGGTTCTGCAGAACCAGTAACAAAGATAGAGTTTCCAGAGGCAGCAACACCATATGCCACATCTGACTCTGTTCCCCCCAGGTATGTACTGTACTCAAGAGTGGCGCCTGTTGTTGTATCAAGTGCAAACGCAAAGCCGTCACTACTCCCGTTGTACATTGTGTTGAAAGCAGTTTGTGTACCATTTGTGGGAAATGTAGTGGAGTAGGTCTGTCCTGCAACATACACTGAACTGCCATCCACTGCAATAGCATTCCCTTCATCTGTGCCAGCACCGCCAATGATTGAGCTAAAGAGAATTTGTGTGCCATCTGGATTGATTTTAGTGACGAAGACATCAGGACGAGCAAGACTTGTTCCGAATGTGGTTCCGGGTGTGTTGCCAGGGAATATAGAGGACGTTGTTGTTCCTGTTACGTAGGTATTACCAGCAGCATCGATGGCGATATCGTTAATGGCGTCGAAATTATCACCACCTAGAAATGTGCTGTATTCTAACGTGGGGTCAATAATGAGAGGATGAGCAGGATTGTAGGTGCCGAGGATAAAATGTATGCTCTGGTCAGCCGTGACATTGTAGTACACAGGCACCGGGATTTGTTGATTACCGATCTCTTGCCAGGCGATAGGAGCATGCTCGATGAGCGTTTGAGTCGAGCCTCCATCGCCGATAGTGATGTGTAAATCCCCCGTTTGATGATTGAGTTGTACATCTGATGCACCCTGATAGTGCCATTGGATCTGTTGAGGATTTACTCCCTGCTGAACAATATAGGTGCTCTTCAGGTTGCCATCTGTTCCCTCATAATACACATCAATGCCTGGATAGATGTCTGTGTAGGTAAGACCTGCATAGGTTGGGAGATTAGTCTGCCAATCTGCCGGATTATTTCCCCGCATATAACTCACAGTACCAGGAAGTCGTTCTGCGCCTGTTATCTGGGGTGTCGTGTGCGCGTTTTCAAATACTAATCGCAGTGTCCTATACGATGGATTAGTGAGGTTATCTCCAGGATTGTCCGGTAGTGATAACACAATGTCATCACGGGTGAAAAAAATATGACCGCCAAGCCCCTGACTCTCATACATAACCCGTTCATCTGTTTGCCCTCTATTGGGAATAAAAGATAATGGTAAGTTATGGAGAGCTGTGCTCGAACCAAGAGATTGTAGTGGGGCAATAGACGAACGCTGCAAAGATTGTGCGGCGGGGGACATTAAAAAGAATGATGATATCAGCGTTATGGTAAGCCCCACCACAAGTGCGAAGGAAGGCCTTGATGGAGATATTTGAGGCCAAGAGAGGTCGGTACGATACGCGGATCGATTCATGGGTACTTGCTCCTGTGATATGAGAGGCTGTTTGTTTTGAGTCAGTCGCAATTGTGTACTGGGTTACTTATGCTGTATATTCAGTAGTATAATTATCCTACTGCATCTAGTTACCTGTGTTATTTTCGCATGTTGCCTCAGCATCACTACGATCAATTTCAATGCGAATTGTTGTCAGACAAGTAGCATAGTTGTCAACATTAATTTCTCATGTTTCAGAATATTTGGATGAGATAATGCTGTCATCGTGATAATGTGTTTCGAGGTATGAGAGGGTTTGATTTATGTGCTTTTCCTAGGAACCTGTTTAATGCTTGTGCTTTCATACTGCATCATACAGATACACATCTTGTTGTTTAGTTTAGGGGTCATCAGCTGAACGAAACGTCCAATCTGAATTAATTATTGCATGTGATGGCGTGGTGATGTTAGACTATCTATACGCCGCTAACGTGATAGGTTTGCAATCGGCAGTGTAAGACAGCTTATGTTTTGACTTTTTTGGGTGAGAACATAGCCTTGTCAGACTAACTACTTTTATACGTCTAGTTTCGGTCGTGCTATAAACAGGTCGACCTGAGATGTACTAACAGAGTTTAGTATGGACAATGCGTTGTTAGGAAAGGCGGTTCCATGGAAGGAAAACTGTATCTGCTCATCTTAGCAGACAATCATCATGATGCAGAACTGGTGGTGGTATCACTTGAACAGGTTGGTTTTCTTTGTGAGTGGAAGCGGGTGTCAACAGGCCAACAATTTGCCGACCGTCTGAGCGATCTACAAGATGGTCAATGTCTCTACGATCTCATCCTGGCCAACTATAATGTACCTGGTTTAGCAGGTCTCACAGCATTACGCATGGTTCAAGAAAGACAGCTCGATATCCCCTACATTTTAATTTCTGATACGATTGGTGAAGAGGTTGCGATTGAGAGCTTGAAAGCAGGTGCGACTGATTATGTGTTAAAGCATCATCTATCACGACTACCACTAGTGATCGAACGTGCATTACGTGAGCGTGATGAATTTCGGCAGCGACAAAAAGTTGAGTCACTCTATCGCGATCTTTTTGAGCATGCATCAGATAGCATTTATACCTACGATCTGAATGGTTTGCTCACTTCGTTTAACAAAACGGCTGAGGATCTAATAGGCTACACCCGTGCTGAGGTACTTGGCCAAAGCATCGAATACATTATCGCACCAGAATATCACTTTTTGATCAAAGATGATCTGCGCCGGAAGCATGCAATTCTGGATCATAAAACAGTGTATGAGGTCGAAGTTGTGTGTAGTGATCAGCGTCGTATTCCGGTTGAGATCAGCACACGCTTAATGTATGAACATGATCGTCCTGTCGGCATACATGGCACGGCACGCGATATTAGTGAGCGGCGGCGTGCTGAAGATGAACACCGCTATCTTGAGGCTCAATTGCGGCAATCACAGAAGATGGAGGCCATCGGTACATTAGCAGGTGGTATCGCACATGATTTTAACAATGTATTGACTGCAATCATGGGTAATGCTCAATTGATACTGGAAACGGTATCATCAAATCATCCGGATTACCTCCTCTTAGTGGAGATTGAGAAAGCAGCAACTCGTGCAGCAACGCTTACACGTCAACTCTTAACGTTTAGCCGCCGCCAACCAATGGAGCGCAATGTTGTTGAAATCAATGCAACTATCCATGACTTATCACATATGTTTCGCCGACTGATTGGTGAGGATGTCGAAATAGACATGCAACTCAGCTCTGATATCAATCCAGTCTTTGTTGATCCTGCTCAGACTCAGCAAATTCTTTTGAACCTGGTGGTCAATGCACGAGACGCAATGCCTAATGGTGGGTTATTGTGTATTGCAACGCGTAATGTATCACTTACTGCCGCTGAATGCCAGAACTATCCGTGGGCAATACCAGGTCATTACGTACAGATTGTGGTGCGTGATACAGGTGTTGGCATGGATGACGAAACACAACAGCGTATTTTTGACCCCTTTTTTACAACGAAGGAACATGGAACAGGGCTTGGCCTTGCAGTAGTTTATGGTATCGTCAAACAGCATGGTGGGTTTATGCAAATCATTAGTGCTCCAAATCAAGGGACCGATTTCTCCGTCTTTTTACCTGCCTATGAACTTCCAACACAAACATCTACCGTTAAGACACAGAATGTTCTTCGTGGGGGAACGGAAACCGTTTTGATTGCTGAGCATGACCCAACTCTTCGTCAACTCATTATAGTAACGCTCGAACAACTTGGCTACTATGTGCTACTTGCCGAGGATGGGGTAGCAGCTGTGAACATGTTTGAACAACATCGGGATAGCGTTGATCTTGTCATCCTTGACATGGCGCTGCCTCGGATCGGTGGTCGTGATGCACTTGACCGTATGCAAGCGCTGCAACCAGATATGCGTGCGTTGTTTATCGTAGATAGCGACCACAATGAGGATGGTTATAAACGAGAAGTTGGGAGTTCCCAGACTATAGTTGTTATTCCAAAGCCGTATCGTATTGATATGTTAACGCAGAAAATTCGTGAAATTCTTGATACTTGAGAGGAATATATGATTCACACTGAATTTACCAGCACAACTCGAAGGCTACGTCGCGATCTGCCGCCGATGCGTTTGTTTGAAAAAGCCAAGCGTTTTGGTATCTGGAATCCCAGCGATATCGATTTTAGTCAGGATATACAGGATTGGCAGCATCTGAATGATGATGAGCGTGATTTAGTACTTCGCTTGACTTCGTTATTTCAAGCTGGTGAGGAAGCTGTAACGCTTGATCTGCTACCTTTGATTATGACGATTGCCCGTGAAGGTCGTATTGAGGAAGAAATGTTTCTCACCACATTTCTCTGGGAAGAAGCCAAACATCTCGATTTTTTTCGTCGTTTTCTTGATGATGTGGCTCAGGTGTCGGGTGATTTGAGTCATTACCACACAGCAAATTATCGTGCATTATTTTATGAAGCTCTCCCACAGGCCATGGGCCGTTTAGTTACCGATTCATCTCCGGCTGCTCAAGCCCAGGCGTCCCTTACGTACAACATGATTGTTGAGGGTGTCTTGGCTGAAACAGGCTACCATGCCTATTTCACGATGCTAGAACGTAATGATCTTATGCCTGGCCAGCGGCAGGGTGTTCGTTTATTGAAGCAGGACGAGTCGCGTCATATTGCCTACGGAGTATTTCTCCTCTCCCGGCTTATTGCAGAGGATCGAGAGCTCTGGGATTTGATTGAGCAACAGATGAATGAACTAGTTGTCTATGCTATTGGCGTTATTGATGATGCATTCTCCAGTTATGAAACAGTTCCTTTTGGTTTAGTCATGGATGACTTTACTTCCTATGCATTGAGTCAATTCCAAAAGCGTTTAGAGCGGATTGAACGAGCAAAAAATCAGTCATTAGAAGAGTTATATATTTCAACACAGGCAACGATCGATTCAGACGATGCGTGATCATGAGAAAACGGTTGGCATATCGTAATACCAACCGTTTTCTGCCTATTCCTCAATCGAAAATTCTGTTATGTGGTTACTCTGTTGATATAGTGAATGGTATTTGTTGTCCTTCACGGCTATCGCTGCCCACCGCTACCATCGTCCATACACCAGGTTGTGTATCACCTGGTGCCGCCCATGTCCAAGTAGCACTCCCATTTTCGTCCGTTGATACATAGAATGATTCGTCACCAATAACATTCCTGTCTGGTGGGGTAATCCAGTAACTGACACGTTCCTCTGCGTCAAATCCAGTGACCGTAAATGTAAACGTAGTGCCAGGTGTTCCCGCTGGTGGTTCAACGCTTGTATCAGTTATCCGTGCAGGATCTTCCGTGACCGTAAATTGAATAACAACTGAAACTTGGCTTTCATTTCCAAAGCCGATCATATGCCATCGACCAGGTGTCGCATTGGTATCATCTCGATCAGGTGCTGTCCAGTTCCATTGAGCTACTCCGCTTGAGTCGGCAGTTGCTGTGTAGCTATTGTCCCCAACTACCGCACCGTTTGGAGACGTGGCCCAGAAACTGATGCGCTCATCGGCCACAAAACCACTTCCATTGAATGAAAAGGTTGTTGCCAGTGGTCCTTCCAATGGTTCAACTGCTGAACCTGTTGGTGTATCAGGCAGACCTTCAGGTCGATTAATCGTAAAGCTGGTTGTTTGGGCCATACGACTGGAGTTCCCAAACCCTACCATCACCCATGTGCCAAAAGCGGCATCATCAGGAGCCCGCCAGGTCCAGAAGGCAAACCCTTCCTCGTCAGCAGTGGTTGTGTAGGGCTCATCACCGATCGTGTCACCATTTGGTGTGGTCAACCAGAAACTTATACGTTCTTCTGCCTCATAACCACCTCCAGAAAAGGAGAATGTGCTTCCCTGCGATCCTGCAGCCGGTTCCACTGCTAAATCCTCAGCAGCAACTGACTGTGGTATGGCGATGACACTCACTAATACAAAGAGTGCAACCATATAACGAAATACATACTTGATATTCACCCATTGTATCCTTAACTAGTGTCCTGCTTATTTAGATGAGCTGTAAGCTATACTCTCTTTCGCCAGTATGCTAACACATCATCGACAATGTGATCCATACCGATCTGCGGTCTCCAATCCGTATCCTGACGCAACCGTGTATTATCTCCAACAAGGATCGGTTCATCAACAGGACGGAGTCGTGCGCGATCAACTTGGATCTGCGTCGGCACCTGACCTCGTTCACGCACCATCTCGACTATATCACCAATTCTGGTTGCAATACTAGAACATATATTGTAGACGGTACCGGGGTTCCCTTGTTCAAGTACAAGCCAGAGTGCACGTGCAACATCGGTAACATGTGTATAGTCACGTTGTGCTTCAATATTACCAACGTATAAGAGTGGAGGTTGGTTACCAGACTCAATCTGGGCCATCTGCCGACAGAATGTCTGTACTGAACAACGATCTCCCTGTCGGGGACCAACATGAATAAAGGAGCGCGTTGGAATAATGTGGAGCCCATAACTCAAATGGTATTGTAGGCCAAGCAGCTCTTGTGTGACTTTACTGACGCCATATGGTGATGTTGGCTGTAGTGGATGGGTTTCACGAATGGGAACGTGTTCTGGCGCGACAGAACCGTAGGCAGCAGCAGAGCCTGCGATATGAATCCGTGCAGATGGTGCAAATGATTGGATGGCTTCAAGGACATTAATAGTGCCCTCAACATTCGTACGTAGTGTTGTGATGGGAGCATCCCAGGAAGCAGAGGGATAACTTTGTGCAGCAAGATGATACACCCGGTCTGGCATAGCTGTTCGCACCGCTGTTGCAACTGCAAATGGGTCTTCAATATCACCCTCGTGTATCGTAATGCGATCGAGGAGATGTTCAATTGGTCGTGAATCACTACGCCAGCGTTTGAAAGCATGAATCTCAAGATCAGGTAACGTTAACAGATAATCGGCTAGAAAACTGCCTACTGGTCCGGTAATGCCGGTGATCAAAATGCGTTTGGTCATAGGATATGTCCTCGTATCATAACGACTAAGAAAATGAGTATGTTGTAACAGTAGCTGCTCAGATGGCATGAAAGTGCTTGAATGAGCACATGTCAACGGTTCATAATTGTAAGTTAGCTATCAATATGGTCCAAATTTGTCAATAAGATTACAACATTGTTGTAAGACTCGCTTAAGAAGTAGTTGCCTCAATGACATGAAAGCTCTATAATAAGCGATAATGTGAAAAATAATGTGAGCATGAGAAATAACACAAAACATCAAGGTATCCTGTCGGAGGACAAGCATGGCGTTAATCAAAAAGGCAGGCACAACCAAGAGCATTGGTGCGGCGAGCAAAATGACAAATGACAATGGTGAAGAAGCTACAATAAATCTGGATAAATCAGGTACGAAACGTAACATTGCTACTCCTGCAATGCAGCCAGGGGTAACACTGCAAGATCGTTATATGATCGAGGGAAACCTTGGTGTTGGTGGTATGAGTGTTGTGTATCGCGGACGGGATCTGCGATTTAAGGATGTCACTCGGTTATGCGCTATTAAAGAAATGCACCAAAGTGCGCCTGACTCGAACACCCGATTGCTCAACCTCAAAAACTTTGAGCGTGAAGCGGGCTTGTTAGCAATGCTCCACCATCCAGCCATCCCGAAAGTCTATGACTTCTTTGAAGAAAATGGACGTATCTACCTTATCCTGGAGTTGGTTCCTGGTCACGATTTGGAAGCAGTGCTTGATGATGCCAAAAACCCCATCGTCGAAGAACGTGTGGTTCAGTGGGCTATTCAAATTTGTGATGTACTCAGTTATCTTCATTCTCATGATCCAGATCCTGTTATATTTCGAGACCTTAAGCCTTCTAATGTGATGGTCACTCCCGATGATCGGATTATGCTCATTGACTTCGGTATTGCGCGTAATCTCATTCGCGCTGATCGCAAAGGAACAATGATCGGGACTGAAGGGTATTCGCCACCGGAACAATATCGTGGTCTGGCTGAACCACGCAGTGATCTCTATGCACTTGGAGCAACATTGCATCACTTGCTCACAGCAGCTGATCCACGTCTTGAACCCCCTTTTACCTTCCAGGAGCGACCAATCCGGCAACTAAGTCAATCTGTTTCTCCTGAAGTTGAATCTGTCATCATGCGATCACTTGAATATGATCTCAATGACCGTTGGAATTCAGCCGAGGAGATGAAAGAGGCTTTTCTCGGTGCTTCAGCATTTGCTCCGCAACACACGGCGGGTACACCATATGCAGCGCCCACTGCGCGACCACGTGGGAAAGAAAGTAGCACTGAACTAATCTGGAGCTTTCGTTGTGAAGATGAACTTCGTTCTTCACCCTGCGCCAGTGGCTCAATGGTATTTATTGGTTGCTATGATACCAATTTGTACGCTATAGATGCTAAACGGGGCGAATTTCGCTGGAAGTACGCCACAGAAGGAGGTATTGCAGCGTCACCTTCTGTTTGGGAGGACTTTGTCTACATTAGCTCTGAAGATGGTGTCATTTATGCCTTAGATGTGCGACGTGGTACCAAACGCTGGACGTTTCGTACGGCTAAGTCAGCACGCTCTTCACCCCGCGTCACTGACCGAGTCGTGTTTGTTGGTTCTGATGATCAACATTTTTACGCTATTGACGGACTACGAGGCACAGTGATCTGGCGACATCGTTCCTGGATGCCTATTCGCTCTTCCGCGTGTATCACTGAAGAAGCCGTGTTTGTGGGCGGTAATGATGGTCATATCTACTGTTTTGATATTCGGAATGGGTCGGTGAAGTGGAAACAGAAGACTCAACAACCAATCCTTGCCACACCAGCATTTGCTGATGGTTTAGTGTTGATTGGCTCAATGGATAATAACTTCTACGCGCTTGATCATGAAGGTGGCTGGCCTGTTTGGCGGTTTCGCGCGAATCACTATCTCAACTCTTCGCCTACCGTAGTAGGTACCCGAGTATTTTTTGGCTGTACAGATGGAATTATGTACGCACTAGAAATAAAGAACGGTCGTGTTGCCTGGAAGTTTGACACTGGTAGTCAAATTGTCTCATCGCCGCATGTTGAGAATGGTCGTGTATACTTTGGTTGTACCGACAGTTTTGTATACTGTCTTGATGCAGGAACTGGTGACTTGGTCTGGAAATATCAAACAAACGGACCCGTTGTCTCATCACCAACAATGTTAGACGGTGTTGTGTATATTGGTTCTATGGATCAGCAGTTGTATGCATTAAAGGGATGATTGTTATTCCTTTTGCGTTACAATTTGACATGCTTTTGTAAACATTGGAGCACTGCATGTCCTTTTTACGTAAACTCTTTCGAGGTGATGCTCGTGATGAGACACCGCGACGAGACAAAACTGATACACCAGTATCAGCTTCATTGAACACTATGTCAGAGCTTACGCCAGATAAATCTGAAACATCCGGATTGGTCGACCCTCTTCACGAGAAAGCCTCATCAGATACATCTGATACCTCAATATTGCCCTCTCCAAAGCCCCCCTCCAATTCTGAACCCGAAACAACCCAGCCGTCTACTGAGAGCGAGTCTATTGAAACACCAACAGCTTCTCAAGAAGCATGGTGGGAAGAGTCTTCTTGCGAGGCTGGCAAAGATCAGAGTGTGGAGGCTCCATCAAAGGAGACAGCACCACTCACCCAAAAAACGCGGGAGTCGGCATCTGCTCGTAACCAATCTGGTGATGATGAAGTCCCCACGCGTTCAAAAGGTACGGTGCCACTCGTAGATTATACAGAGAATGAAGTGTCGTCCAGCGATGTTTCTGATCATCAAAGCAAAGCATCTCCGCACAATCGACAAGAAGATGCTTCAGTTTCTGATGTAGAAACTGGATCTGACAGTAATAATGATGAAACCCAACAATTGACCGATGGAATTGCACCAGCAGTTGTGCAACTCCGTTCGCAACGAGGCTTTGCTGCAGCGGTACTACGAGATGTTGGACGAGTGCGAACGATCAATCAAGACAGTGTGTATGCGCTTACTTCGTCTATTCCCCGCGAGAGTCAAGATATCATGATGGGGTTGTTTATCATTGCTGACGGAATGGGTGGGCACGATGGCGGAGAAATTGCCAGTCGTTTGGCTGTGAGTTCAGTTGTCAGACAGGTCTTAGCTGATCTGGTTGTTCCTGCGGTAACTGATAATGTCACTGAGTCACTACAATCTCTTATGATTTTGGCAGTCCAAGAGGCTAACCGCACCATTTGGGACTACGCGCGTGCGAATGGCTCGGATATGGGGACAACATGCACAGCTGCACTTGTTTTGGGGAATGGTGTGTATGTTGCCCATGTTGGGGACTCACGGGCCTATCTGCGTACACCAACTGGCATGCAGTGTATTACGGCTGATCATTCAACGGTTGGCCGCCTCATCGAAGTCGGACAGCTTGATCCCGAAGAGGCCCGTGATCATCCACTACGATCACAGCTTTATCGAACTGTTGGTCAAAGCCCTGATGTACAAGTTGATTTTACGTATCAACCAATTGGTGATGCAATACAGTTGTTAGTGTGTAGTGATGGGTTGTGGGGGATGTTAGATGAAGACGTTATTATTGATGTACTTGATCATTCTATATGGCCCCAGGACGCCTGCTGTGAATTGATTGCCCGTGCAAATCTGGCAGGTGGTGAAGACAATATCTCTGCGGTGGTTGTCACCTTTCCGGCACGGAATGTATAGATCTGTATAGACCGTGGCGTATTGTGTAAGTATGGGCTGAGGTCTATCAGTCCGTTAGGGAATGACATAGCGAGTTTAACTATGAGTCCTGGCATTCGTCTTGAGCGTACACTCAGTCGCACTATATTACCTGAGGGTAGTGAACAACAACTGCTCTATGTGTTATTAGAGGCAGCCCCAGAAGGTTTACCCCAACAACTACCCAAACTGCCGCTGAATTTATGCTTACTGGTGGATCGCAGTTCTTCAATGCGTGGAGAACGCTTACAGCAAGTGAAAGAGGCTGCCAACAGAATTATTGATCAACTGGGGCAAAATGATTATTTTTCGCTGATTGTCTTTAATGATCGTGCAAATACGGTCGTACCGGCACAACGCGTCACTCATAAACAAAACATAAAACGGTTGGTTGGGAGTGTCGAGGCTGCAGGTGGTACAGAAATGGCCAATGGGATGGCGCTGGCTTTACAAGAGATTCAGCGACCAATGTTATCTCAGGGTGTGAGCCAGTTAATGTTATTGACCGATGGTCGTACATATGGTGATGAGGGACGTTGTGTAGAAATTGCACGGCGGGCACAGAGTCGTAATATTGGTGTGACAGCATTAGGTATTGGGAATGAATGGAATGAGGATTTACTGGAGACAATGACTGCCCGTGAGAATAGTCGTGCTCAGTACATTACCTCTGCCCAGGAAATAACACAAGTCTTTGCTGAAGAACTCCAGCGCATGCACTCTATTTTTGCTCAACAGGTTCAAATCCAAATTGCGGTAAGACCGGGAGGGATGATACGTTCACTGGATCGAGTGCGGCCATTTATTGCACCCGTGTCGGTTACAGAGGAAGCCGAACTGAACTGGAGTGGAAATCTGGGCGATTGGCCAGACAATGATACGCAAGCGTTCCTGCTGGAAGTTGTAGTCCCACCACTCAAAGCAGGTAACCATCCTTTGCTAAAACTGACTTTGCGGTATGATCTGCCAGGCGCGAATTTGCGTGGTCAAACAGCAGAAGAAATTATGCGTATTACTGTAAGCGCAGCTGACGAAGTGGTCTATGAAGTAGATGCCACTGTTAAATATTGGTTGGAACGACTTGTTGCATATCGGCTCCAGGCTACTGCCTGGCAGGATCTAGAGTCTGGGCATATTGAAGAGGCTACCCGTCGGTTGCAGATGGCAGGCACACGATTGTTTGGTGCTGGTGAAACAGAGCTGGCACACACCGTGCAGGAAGAAGCGACACGACTCCTACGCAGTGGAAACGCCAGTGAAGAAGGGCGTAAGCGTATCCGTTTTGGCACACGTGGACTGATGGGTGCACCAACAGATGATCATTAACTCACCATTAGCTTAATGACTGTAGTATGTATAGGTAACGTGCTATCTGTCATGTTTAAAATTTATGCAAATCTGTCAACACTGTAAATCGCGACAATTCGATGGTACTATCTTTTGCTCCGAATGTGGTGCGAGTATGTTACTGGAAAACCGTGACGAGACAACAACCTCGTTCGGTCAACCTGATACCAACGATGTGCCGATTGTCCATACCATAGTCCCGGTACCGACAATTGATAATGGAATGTTACAGCCACCCTTTTCACTCATTGTGATGAATAGTGGGCGCTGTTTGCAGCTTACCGTTGAAGAAGATTTGCTCATCGGACGCAAAGATGAAGCACGAGGTATCCTCCCCGATATCGATCTTGGTCGAGATGGAGGATATGATGCTGGTGTGTCCCGGCGGCACGCGATTTTGTCCTATAAAGATAATGGATATTATGTGGAAGATCTCAATAGTGCCAATGGAACATTTATTAATGGTCGTCAACTTGCACCACAGATGCCAATAATGCTTTCTAATGGTGATGAGTTGCGGTGTGCAACGTTGTTAATGCGTGTCGAAATTAAGAATTCATAGATGTTTTGATAGAAAGGATGGCGTCGTGGCGAAGACTGTTGTATTGCACATCATGGGGGAAGATCCCGTGCTGGCTGACCTCGATCAGGAGCCACAACCAACCGATGCTTATATTCGTGTATCAAACTTGCGTAAGCGTGATGGTAAGGATGTAAGTTATCTGACCCCTGGGGTACAGACGGTTTTGTTTCCGTGGCACCGTATCACCTTTTTGGAATTTATGGTGAGCGAAGAAGATCGCAGTGCGGTTTTCGATTTCTTCCGATCGTAAATCACTTTGATGTGTCTTTAAGGCAGCGCTTTAGGGTAGGAATGTGTAGTGCAGAGTACCTTAAAGTGCGCTTTGTTTTTGACAGAAGAGATATTCCTCAGTAGAATGCTGTATGAGAGCGGATGTAGCCTGGTGGTTGCCCTCGTCTTCAAAACGAGTGGGCGTGGTGACGAACTGCGTCGGTGGGTTCGACTCCCATGCGCTCTCGAAGAAATATCAGGGATCGCAGGGCTGCCGTCTTGAACGATTACATTCACTTGTTTGTGTTACCCCTGTCTGTGCTGCTTTGATCAAATCTGGCATTGTACAAACGTAATCACGATCAGCCGCCTGCGTTTGACAGGTATGACAGGAAGTACTGTCAACACTCAACCGGCAAAATCGTTTGTTGTATATCTATCACTGATATGTTCCCATGACGTATATACTACGTTTATGTGGCATATGATTGTTACAAACATCATTGTGAAATCGTTTGTGACGGTAATTGTACGATAACGCGTGGGTGTGCTACGTTCATGGCCAACATTGTCATCAATATAATCATGCGTTGGAGCAGCACGCATCGTGTCTGGACGAAACGTGAAACGGAAACGCACGTCTTCCAACCTTAGCATCGGTATCGGTACGTTTATGGTGGTTATCATAGGTGGTCTGTTTCTTGTGTTCCTGGTAGCACGCCTTCCGACCACAGCACGTGAGACCACTGTTGTGAGTGCAACCATAGCGAATCCCAACGATGCCCGATTAGTCGCGCTTGGTGAAGACGTGTATCAGGCACAGTGTGCCAGTTGCCATGGTGCAAATCTCGAAGGTCAGGCAAACTGGCAGGAACAACTCACATCCGGCGGTCGGCCAGCATTACCACGTGATGAGACCGGGCATACGTGGCATCATCCCGATGAATATCTGTTTTCCGTTACCAAATATGGGGGACAAGCACGCTCGCCAGCCGACTACCAGAATAATATGCCTGCCTTTCGTGATATCCTGAGCGATCAGGAACTATGGGCGGTGATTGCCTATATCAAGAGTACCTGGCCAGTAGATGTGCAGCGCATGCAAGCCCAGACTAACACACCATAATAGCTGTTTTGAGGTATCTGTGACATATTAGTTGACATTGCTTGAGTGCTTGCTCCGGCTTGTTCGTCGTCGCTGCCACCAGCGGGTGAGGAAGTAGCTCATAATCAACACATTGACCACATGCTCAATGACTATGACCACTGCTCCATAATAGGCGGTCTCCCAATAGCTGATGGGGGCGGGGAACCGATAGGACCAGTTGATCGGAAAGAAGAGTAGTGGGCCGTCGCTATGGTGTGTTCCAATGTCGATGATGGTGTGTAGTTGGGTGCCAACGGCCAGCCAGCATACCGACAGACCCCACCGTCGGTTTCGGCGTATGCCCCACCAGCCTAACCCTAGTAACAGGGTAGTGATGACCAATGAGTGCAATATGTTATGACTGATGATCCACAGGGGGTCTTCAAAGAAAAGTGCGAAGTGCATATAGATCATCGGACTTTCACCAATGGGCGTGGTGCCAATCCACCAGTAGTACAGGCCAAACCCAAGCGTGAGCAGCGTGAATGGCAGGTCAGGCAGCACGGAGCCAATGAGCAGTGCAGGCAGATGTACCCGACGCGGCAGCCAACCTCGCTGCCGCGCCTGCTGTGATACAAAAGCCGTGAGTAGAAAGTGTGTAACGGTTTGCATTGGCTTATGCTCCTGCTGGTGCTGGTTGCGTACGCTCTCCAGTGGAATCCATTTCGCGCAAATCAAGTCGTCGTAAGGTCTGTGCGTTCATTGCCACAATAATTGTGCTGAGTGACATCAATACTGCGCCAACCCAGGCGGGCAGCACGATGCCGATACCAGCCAGTACGCCGGCTGCCAGTGGTAATGCCAACACGTTGTAGCCTGCTGCCCACACCAGATTTTGGATCATTTTGCCATAGCTGGCCCGACTCAGGCAGATGATACGTGCTATATCGCGTGGGTCATTGCGCACCAGTACGATACCGGCTGCTGCACGTGCGACATCGGTTCCAGCTCCGATAGCAATGCCGACATCTGCTTGAGCCAGGGCTGGTGCGTCATTCACACCATCGCCGACCATGGCGACTCGTGCACCGTCCTGCTGGAGCATTTTCACACGCTCGGCTTTGTGTTCGGGTAATACCTGGGCAAAGTAGGTGTCGATCTGTAGTTCGCCTGCTACCCAGTGTGCAACATCGTCACTATCGCCGGTCAGCATCGCCACCTGTACCCCTTGTTGTTGTAATGTGTACACGGCTTCGTATGACTCAGGGCGAATGACATCAGCGAGTGCAAAAGCTGCGGTGACCATCCCATCTTCAATCAGATAGACCACGGTTTGCCCTCGTTCACCCCAGGTTTGTGTTTGCTGTGCAAAAGTGTCATCCAGTGTAATCTGTTGCTGCTCAAGCAATCGAGGTCCACCAACCAGTAGGGTTTTCCCTTCCAACATAGCACGTACACCCTGACCAGGGATTGCTTCAAAGCTACTCACCGTGGGAATAGACACATTACGATTCTCAGCGGCGGCAACAATCGCACGGGCAATCATGTGTTCGCTATCACGTTCCATGGCTGCTGCACGGGCCAATGCGTCCTGCTCGTTGATACCATCACGAGTGACAATACCAACCAGCCCCTGCTCACCCTTAGTGAGTGTGCCAGTTTTGTCAAACACAATGGTAGTTAATTTGCGGGCCGTTTCCATAGCCAGCCGATCGCGCACAAGAATGCCGTTACGCGCTGCCAGGGTGGTACTGATGGCAAGCACAAGTGGAATCGCTAACCCGAGTGCATGTGGGCACGCAACTACGAGAACGGTGACGACACGCTCTAAGGTGTACGCATCAAACCCCCGTGCAATAAGCCATCCAACCAGCGTGAGGAGTGCGACACCAATGGCAATATATGTCAGCCACGCCGCAGCTGTATCAGCCAGTGCCTCTGCCCGACTGCGACTGGTTTGTGCCTCCTGTACGAGTCGCATAATTTCTGATAGAGCGGTATCATCACCTGTACGCGTGATCCGTATCCGTAGTGATCCGCTCCCGTTGATTGTGCCAGCGATGACCTCGTCACTCGGTTGCTTGTTCACCGGGCGCGATTCGCCAGTAATCATTGACTCGTTAACGGTGCTCTCGCCCGTTTCAATAGCACCATCTGCCGGAACGCTAGCGCCAGGTCGCACCAGCACCAAATCACCATTTTGTAACTCGCTCACCGACACTATTTCCGAGTTCCCGTTGGTGATGCGCTCGGCCTGATCAGGCAACAGTTTGGCCAGTTCACTCAAAGCACTTTGGGCGCTGCCGACCGCACGCATTTCCATCCAGTGCCCCAGGAGCATGATGGTCACCAGCGTTGCCAGTTCCCAGTAGAAATCCATTCCTCCTACGATACCAAAAGTAATGGTGATACTGTAAGCATAGGCAGTCGTGATGGCCATAGAAACCAGAGTCATCATCCCTGGCTTTCGCTGGCTGAGTTCGGCGCGTGCTCCACTGAGGAATACCCAGCCACCATACCAGAAAATGATACTTCCCAGCACAAACCCAAGATACTCTGAGCCTGGGAAAGCAGGAGCCGTATAGCCAACGAGTTGTTGAAGGAGTGGTGCATAGAGCAGCACCGGGATCGTGAGTGCCAGTGATACCCAGAAGTGGCGTGCAAACATTGCTTCGGAGTGATCAGCATGTCCCCCATGGTGATCGTGGGCTGTATCTTGTGGCTGATGGTGTTCAGTCGTATGATGATGTGTATGGGTCATATATCAACTCCATGGTCGTTCTTCCAATATGCAAATATGATGTGATAGATAGAGCTAGCAGACATACTGACAGCCTATCTATTACTTTGTATCTACCCTACCCCATATGGGAGGGGGTTGATTTGTCGGAAATATACCACACATGTCAAGCGGATTGACAAGCTGCTATTTAGTTGTATTATGCAACTAAATGTATTTACTATGTCTTTCAGATATGAGATTTAGCACAGATTATGCAACTATTAACAGATATCTCGCCAACTGCCCGTCAATTCCAGGAACAGATGATTGCCTTTATTCGTGCTTTTGGACTCCATCGCCCAGATCAGACACCATGTGGTCGGTCGGTGTCAGTTGCCGAAGCGCATACTTTAATGGAATTGACACGTACCGCACCACTGACACAAAACGATCTGGCGCGACGGCTACGACTCGAAAAAAGCACGGTTAGCCGTCTCGTAGCACAGCTAGACCAACGTGGCTGGATCACACGCGAGCGCAATAGCCATGATGGACGGGCACTCGATATCACGCTGACCCCAGAAGGTACAGATATCGCAACAGATCTTGCGACCGCACGACAACAGATATTTGATGATCTGCTTCAGGCGATTCCCGATACGAAACGCGCTACCGTACTTCAGGCACTGACTATCTTAACGGAGGCCCTCTATGACCATCACGCGAACGACTCGTAATCCGCTCACGTCACGACGCATTGTTGGGTTGATTGCCTTTACCATCATCCTTATGGTGGTTGGCATCTTTGTGTGGCAGAGTCTTGCTCATCAGACGCGACAGGCAGATGTTGCTGCTCGCGGGTCTGAGGTTATGCCCTTTGATCTGGACCAGACGATGCATCACTTCGTTCCACAGACCGATGGTGGTCTTCAGACAGTTGTGGTTCGTGACCCGACCGACAGTGAGCAGATTGCACGCATCCGTGAGCATTTGCGTGAAGAAGCTGGACGCTTTGCACAGGGCAACTTTGCTTCGCCAGCAGCAATCCATGGTCACACCATGCCCGGTCTTGCAGAACTGGAGGCAGGTGCCGAGCGCATTATAGTTGACTATGCAGAACTACCCGATGGTGCTCAGATTCGCTATACCACGGCAGATCCGGCACTGATCGATGCTATTCACGATTGGTTTACCGCGCAGGTTTCCGATCACGGCAATCACGCGACTGATCATTAAGCCAGAACTGTTACTTTTTTATTGTGAGTGACGAGAAAATACGTCAGTATTGCCATCTGTATCAAAGGTCATTACATCGAAGGGTTGTGGTTCTGTGCCAGCGACCTCCATACCGGGTGATCCCACCGGCATGCCTGGAACCGCAATCCCCGCAACGTTGGGACGCTCCGTCAGGAGACGTTCAACATCCTCAATGGGGACATGCCCCTCGATAACATACCCATCAATTAAAGTGGTGTGACACGACTGCATTGTTGGCGGTATGCTATGTTCAGCTTTGACGGGAGTCATATCCTGCATTTCTTTGACGGTAACCGTATAACCGTGCTCCTCTGCATAACGCACCCAGTCACCACAGCAGCCACACGTAGGTGATTTGTAGACCACCATGGCTTGTGCGGCCTGCGATTTGGTAGTCGTTTGCTGTTTGATAGGGGTGGCACAGGCAACGAGTATTAAGCCGATTAGAATCCCGACAGTTCCTATCTTTGTAGTGAATTTCATGAGTCGCTCTTTCTTGTTTAGTATAGTATGCAGATTTAGGCTTGTACACGATAATTACGCATCATTCCACCGTCTCCATGCTCCAGTGTGTGACAGTGATAGAGATATACTCCATCGTAGTCAGTGAAGTGTAGTAGAATGTTTACGCGCTCTCCGGGCATCAATAGAAAAGTATCTTTCCAACCCTCGTTGATGTAGCCCGTCTGGATAGCTTCCCAGTTGGCCTTGAGAATCGCGTTCGTGGGTGGTATTCGCTCAATGATTTGAAAGTGTACCCCATGAATGTGGATTGGGTGGGCCATACCCATCATATCTATTCGTCCTTGTGCATCTTCTTGATTACTAAATTCCCAGATTTCTGTAGTTCCTAACTGTACGATTTCATCCTGTGCGATGTCATCCATTTCAAAGGTACGCCCGTTGATTAACCATTTCATATGCCCCATGCTTATCGTAAATGTTCGTGGTGCTTGCTGATTGATGGCGTTGGTGGATAGATCAAATCCCAGGGGTGTGAGTTGTGCAGGTAGTATGCTATGGTCTTCTACTGTTTGCTCCACACGCACAGTGAGAATGGTTAGTTCGGACCCATTCGGAATGGTTGGAGTATGCTGTGTCATTTCACCCATCATACTGCCATGACCATTATTGCCACCCATCATACCACTATCCATTTCAATGCCTTCAAAGGGCAGACTGATGAGTTGGCTTGCTGTTCCTACTATGTGTTTGCGAAAATCAGCCCATAGTTCAATTCGTTCACCTGGTGCGAGCATTATAAAGTCACGTTGCACTGGACGCTCCAGTAAGCCCCCATCACTGGCAATTACCGTGATAGGACTACCATCACTCCACGCTAACCTGTAGATACGTGAGTTTGAGCCGTTAAGCAAGCGAAGCCGATAGACTTGTGTTGCAACGGACAAGGTAAAATTGGGGTACCCATTTATAAGGATATGTTCGCCTAACATACCCATTGTTTGGTCCATACTACCGTTCGGCAGATACACAAACTGATTATCATTGTCAAAAAGCCGATCCTGTATTACAAGTGGTATATCAGCTTCACCGGCAGGTAGGTTCAACGTTTCCTCTTCTTCATCAGACACAAGCAATAATCCCGCCAGTCCAGCATACACTTGAGGGCCTGTACGTCCATGGGGATGGGGATGAAACCAGTATGTTCCAGCACGATTCTGCACAGTGAATTCGTACACATACGTCTCGCCTGGTGCAATGACATCACGCGGATGTCCATCCATTGTCGCAGGTATATATAGCCCGTGCCAATGGACAATTGTTTCTTCATCGATGTCGTTTATAAAATGGATACGCACAGTTTGTCCATGCTGTACGCGAATAATTGGCCCAATATAGCTATTGGGAATTGGTTGGAGTACATCAGAGTCTCCATACATAATATCCCCCTGATAGGTTTGTACGCGTGTTGGTGCACCTTCAAAGATTGTTACTTCTCCACGAGTGGCCCGCAGGGATAATTCCACATCAACAGCTTTTGTTGATAATGGCACTGGTTGTTTTTGTGTCGTACGTGCACAACCAGCAAACCACGTGACGGTTCCCAGCGAAAGGGCGGTACGACTAAATCGTAGGAAATCCCGTCGATGTATATTTCGTTTCATTATTGTTCACTTTCTCAGGCTGAAATGCGAATGGTGTTTGGTGCTTCAGGTAGTATGACTTTTAAGACGAGCACTTTTCTCTAATGAAGTACCAATGACAGCATAGCACACTGTAAACCGATCTCACAAGAATAGCTCAATATGATCCCCGACCAACCCTCTAACATGTGGCATATCGGCTATTGTTGTATGATATCTTACATCTCTTATAGATGTAGCAGCAAGAAGGAACAAGATTGGATGGATATATTATGCTCCTTGACGGTGCATATGTTACGATATACACATAATATGATATATGAGCAAGTAAGCAGGCCCATCAAATGTCTCTCCCATCACGTTTTATCTCTTGGTCTGAGGATCGAGTGTTCTGGTTTATCCTGATCAGCCTGATGGTCATTACCCTCTTGCACTATCTGACTGATGTCCAATTGTTACCCTATCACTCCATTTATCGTAGTCTCTACTACATCCCCATTGCGGTAGCCGCCGTGCGCTATGGTCGGGTCGGGGGGATTCTGGCCGCGTTGACTACCAGTGCGCTTTATATTCCGCATGTGTTTATCGCGTGGGGTGTCGTACCTGACGAGAGTTTTAACGATCTGTTAGAAAATGCCCTGTTCCTTTTCGTGGGCATATTAGCAGGGACGCTCGCAGATGCAGAACGCCAGCAACGTCAACGCGCTGAGGTTGCTGCCCAGCAACTTGCTCAGCAAGCCGAGGTGGCCGAACGTATGCGTGCCGAAACCGAGTCTATTCTGGAAAGTATTGATAGCGGTGTCATCACCATCGATACTGATGGTCAGGTCATGCAAGCGACCCGTGCCGCGCAGCATCTCCTCAATAGTGCCGATGGTGTGCATGCGCCACTCCATACGCAACTCCAGGTATACATGACACATCCTGCGTCTGACTATCAACAGCACACGATTGCCGGACGTACGCTGGGGCTTCATCGTACGCCATTGGTTGGGGCACGCAGCGAACAGCGTGGTCATGTGCTGGTGCTTGACAATCTAACCGCATTGAAATCGCTTGAGGAACAAGTGCAACATACGGAGCGGCATGCGGCGTTAGGCCGTTTAGCAGGCGGATTGGCACATGAAATCCGCAATCCACTCGCTATTACCCGTGCAGCCGCGCAGATGCTTCAACAACGTCTTGTTGATACGCCCAAATTACATGAATACACCGCCGTCATGCAGACCGAGATTGATCGCATGGATCAGCTAATTGAACAATTGCTCACGTATGCGCGCCCGCAGCGCATTGCCCATTGTGCAATTGATGTGGACGCCTTAGTCACACGGACCATGACCTTAACGCAGGCTTACGCAGCGCAACATGCGGTTCGTATGATATCAGATGTATCACCAGATACACCATCACTTGAGGGTGATCCAGAGCTGCTTCATCAGGCATTGGTGAACCTCATTCTCAATAGTATTCAGGCAACGCCAAATGGTGGAATGGTTCGTATCAGCACCCAATCTCTATGTGACTCAGAACGAACATGGCTCCGATTTCTGGTATGTGATACCGGGCCAGGTATTCCTGAAACCGATCTATCGCGTGTTTTCGATCCCTTCTTCACCACTCGTCCTGATGGAACTGGATTGGGTCTTAGTATCGTGCAACACATTGTACAGAATCATCGTGGAAAGGTCACTGTCTCCAATGCTGCGGAAGGGGGGGCATGTGTCATAATGGATCTTCCGCTTCACCAGCGAAAGGAGGCGCTATGACTCGCAATGTCCTTATTATTGATGACGAAGCCAACATGCGCTGGGTGCTCGGTCAGGCACTCGAACAGGCTGGTTACACCGCGCATGGTGCCTCCGGTGGCGACGAAAGTATGCATATGCTGGCCAGGAATTCCATTGATCTGGTGCTGCTTGATCTGAAGTTACGAGGTGAAGATGGTCTCGCGGTGTTGCGACAAGTGCGTGAGCGCTGGCCCGATGTAGTGGTGATGATGCTGACGGCGTATGGAACCGTACCGAATGCGGTTGAAGCGATGCATCTGGGCGCAGCAGATTTTCTACGAAAACCCTTTGATATTGAAGAAGTGATGGTGAAGGTGGCTCGGGCGTTAGAACGACGAACAATGCAACAACAGATTGCCCATCTTACGGCAACTCAATTTGATCCTGTTGTTTTCAAAACCCTGATTGGAACATCGGTCGTATGGCAAGACATGCTCCGGCAGGCATGGACATTGGTCACATCGGAGACCGATGTGTTGTTCGTCGGTGAAAGCGGGAGTGGGCGTGCCTCAGTAGCACGTGCCATACACGCTGCAAGCACACGCCACAAGGCTCCGCTCATTGAATGTGATACGCGCATCTATCACGATCCGCTGGTGACCCTGTTTGGGAATGAACACCACGAAGGTTTGTGGGCAGCAACGGGAAGCGGGACGCTGCTGATTCGACACCTTGATGATGTGCCTGAAGCCTTCCCTATGCTGGGTGAGCGGCTGGCAGAATCCGCTGGACAGCGACCACGCCTTTTCATTATTACACAGCATCAATCGATAGCTAGGGCATTAACCGCACAATGCAGAGCCTACTTGAACATCCCACCGCTGTATGAACGACCAGGCGACATTGCCTTGCTCAGTCGGGTGCTTCGCACCTGATCATCAGTTTACGCCCGAAGCCAGGCAACTCCTGGAACACTATCACTAGCCGGAAAATGTGACGGAACTGCGGGGCGTGATCCAGCGGGCCGTCCAACTTGCTGGTGATGCGCCCATCAATGTATCCCACCTGCCATCGTGGATGGTCTCTTCTGCACATGCGCTATCGACCTATCCAATGGCTTTACCGGATAAGGGGATTCGTCTTGAGGCGGTCGAACAAGGCTTAATCAAACAAGCGCTAAAACGTGCTCACGGGAATAAAAGTAAAGCGGCAGCGTTATTGGGGCTCACCCGACACACCTTGTTATATCGGATGGAAAAATATGGCATCAGTGCACCGGAACGTGACTGATGCCACAGAAATACTAGATCGCGGGGCGAATAGCGCTGTAGTAGCGTTGCAGCCAGTACCCTTCATTGATACTTGCTACGCCAACACCCAGTCCGGGACTCATCGCCTGTACCACATTGCCATTGCCAACATAGATACCGACGTGGCTGATTCCCTGCTTGTAGGTATTGACAAAGAAGACAATATCTCCGGGCTGGAGTTCACTCATGCTCGAGACCACTGAGCCGTATCGAGTGCTGTACTGGGCTTCAGCGCTGTGTGGCAGGCTCAATCCATACTGCTGATACACATATTTGGTAAAGCCGCTGCAGTCAAATCCGGCAGGACTCGAACCGCCCCATACATAGCTTGAACCAACAAATTGCATCGCAAAATCCACGGCACCTCCTGATGCAGCAGATGGAGCGGGTGCCGTGGCTGCTTGAACGGCCTCTTGCTGCTGTGGAAGAGCAGGGGCCTGTGGCACAGACGGGCTTGCTGGGAGTGCTGGGATGTCGTTGGTAAGCGGAACGCGACGGGTGATAAAGGCATTCACATCAACAAGCTCACGGGATACCCATCCTGTTTCGCCACCAGAGGTCTGGACCTTAAACCAATCCTCGTAGCGACCCATAAGGTCAAGTTGGGTTCCGGACCCAAGCGAACTGACTTTATCATAGCCGGTACCAGGTCCGCCACGCAGATTTACGTTAGGTGTATTGATCAGACCAACGAGTGCTGGGTTTGGATCGGGAATACTCGAAACAGTTTCAACGCGGTCGATGACGCCAGGAACAATGTCGAGATATTCGCTGGATACCCAACCGACCTGGCCATCGAATGTTTGCACCTGGAACCAATTGTCATAGCGTGCAAGCAATGTGAGCGATGCGCCTGCGGCCAGTCTGGTCATTCCAATATAATCGGTAGTGGGTCCATCACGCAGATTGAGATTTGCTTCGATGACAGTGCCGACCTTTGGTGGCGGTGGTGCTGGTATATCTGTGGTGGTGGGAAGTGCTGCAACGGCTGTTTGGTCAGCGTTCAACAGATCCGCCATTACCCATATCGTGGTGCCATCTTCCTGTTGTGCTTTGTACCAATCACCGGCGCGTTCGAGCAATTGCAATGAGGCACCAGCAGCAAGTGTGCCAACCTGATCATAGTTGGTTCCTGGTCCGCTGCGTGCATTCGCATCTTCAGTAGTGACCGTTGCTGCAACTGGTGCTGCAACCGTGCGGTTGCTTCCCAACGTTTGCGGAACTGCCAGCGCATCAATCTCTGCAAAGGCTGATTCAGGAACTGGTGCTTCACCTGTGAATACAGGATCTTGGGTGAGTGGGGCCAGTGGTACCACAAAATCGGCAGATGTGTTGGTACTGTTTGAGTTTATAGGAGAAAATGGTGTTGTCACCATAGGTATTTGACTGATGACATATGCAACGACAACCAGCATAACCACTGCGAGATGGAGCAGATTGCGAGCAGGCATGGCTCGTAAGTATGTTCGTGTACGTTGTGAGTAGTGGGCAGCAGCCGTGGCAGCCTTGTGCATACGTTGGCCTGTTTGTTGATTCTTGCTTCGCTGACGCGCTGCTCGTTCCTGCAATGCATCAGTATCGTAGTTGGCTGACGAGTGGTGGGATAAAATCGTCACGCGTGCTTTTCTCCTGTAGCAGCACATACATTGGTATATGTGCAACATCTTAGTAACATTTAGACAGACACTGTCTTAGAGGAAACCCCCATAACAATTTCATTTCATCAACTAATTGGTTGAGCGCGTAAGATATAAGGAAAATATCATCTTGTCAAGTCAACAATGAAAAATTACTGATAGAAAACTGATATTTCCCTCTTAATATGGCACATGCCACACGGCTATGATTTTTGCTACACCCCTTGTTTCCTGGGCAATAGCATTTTTGTGTTTCCGATGGTTACAAAAACCCACTGTTGATATACCAAGATGATGTTGTTATAGGGTTGCGAGAAAACTGAAGACCTGTTACAGTGTAGTGAAGAAATACACAAAGAAAAATGTATTGTGTAGATATACATATATCGTAAATATGATACAATCTACATATCAAGAAATTTGCAGTATTTTTCATTTGTGCTGATCACTGAGATCTATGCTTTTTGGGGAACATCTATGTCCTCACATACTACCGCACCGCAAATAAGGCGTTTGGGCCTCATCATCATGTTATTGATTGGACTTATGGTGATCAGTATTATCGGTGGCCGTTTGATGGGTGGCTCTGATGTGTTTGCCATGGCCGATGGGACGCGCCTCTTTGTCCTCGCATTCCCCGCCTTTCTCGCAGGTGTACTCAGCTTTCTCTCGCCGTGCTGTCTGCCGGTCCTCTCCGCCTATTTTGCATTTACCCTGCAAACCAAGCCCGAGCGTTTATTGCCCACCAGCCTGGCTTTCTTTGGTGGACTGGCCACGACATTGGTAGTGTTGGGTGCAACCACCACTGCATTGAGTCGCCTGCTTTTCCAAAACCTCGATAGCCTTACACTGATTGGCGGTGTTATTATTATGGTTTTCGGGGTGATGAGTCTGCTTGGCAAAGGTTTTAGTGGTATACAAATCACGAACCAATCACAGACAGGGACCTTCGGCGCGTATCTGTATGGCGCGACCTTTGCACTTGGCTGGAGCGCCTGTGTTGGGCCTATTCTGGCATCGCTCATGACTATGCTGGTGACCCAGGGTGTTGTCGTCCTTGAAGGTGCTGCATTAACCTTTATCTATGCGCTAGGTCTTGGTACACCTATTATGTTGATCGTCCTGTTTACCCACCGCATCGACAAACAATCACGGTTTTGGCGCATACTACGTGGGCGTGGTTTTGCGCTACAACTTGGTTCCAGAACACTGCATCTGCATACCACCAACATTATCAGTGGTATGCTACTCATCGTTATGGGTATATTGCTGGCCACTGGACAACTGGCTGCGTTGAGTCGTTGGGGGTTGGACACACCGCTTACGCAATGGGCGTTTGATATCGAAGAGACTATGAGACAGTTCTTACTGGGGCGCTAGCTCAGTCTAGAAAGTTAGAACGTGCATGAATTTTGGTAATTTCGCTATTGGTGTTGCTTTTGTGAGCGGCCTGCTTGCTATTCCAACCTATTTCCTCTGGGCACGTGGACAGATGGGTTTGAAACCCATCGCACGTCAACTTGCTGTCATGATGGTGCTCGGTGTAGTTATGGCAAGCGGTTATATGCTCATAAACATTATGACTCACCAGTTCCAGTATGAGTACATACGCAATTTTTCGGATCGCTCCCTGCCGCCACTCCTCCTTGCGAGTACATTTTGGGGTGGCCAGGCGGGTAGCTTTCTCCTCTGGGCTTTCTGGAATGTTATTTTTGCGCTCGTCCTCATCTGGGGCCTCCGTCGTTCGGCGTGGGAACCGTTTGTGTTGACACCCTACCTGCTGGTAACGGTATGCATCATCGGTATTATGTGGGCGTCAGGGCCGTTTCGCACCATTCCGAATCCACCTGCAGATGGCAATGGTCTGAATCCATTGCTACAAAATTACTGGATGGCAATCCATCCACCACTTCTCTTTACAGGCTTCACGACGATGGCTGGTCCGTTTGCGTTTGCTGTTGCAGCCCTGTGGCGACGTGACTACGATGGTTGGGTCAAGATGTCACGTCCGTGGGTATTGCTAGCCTGGGCATGTATGGGTACGGGCCTCGCGTTGGGTGGCTTCTGGGCCTACGAGTCGCTTGGATGGGGTGGCTACTGGGGCTGGGATCCGGTAGAGAATTCTTCACTTGTGCCATGGTTGTTCGCGAGTGCGCTGCTCCATGGTTTAGTCGTGCAAGGTTCACGTGGTGGTTTTAAACGCACAAACCTGGTTCTCGCCATTGTTGGCTATCTCACTGTCATCTACTCGACGTTCCTGACACGTAGTGGTGTATTAGGTGATTTTTCAGTGCATAGTTTCGTAGAACTTGGTTTGATGGGCTATCTGGTAGCCTTTATTGTTGGTTTTGCAGCGATTGGCTTAGGACTGCTCGTGTGGCGCTGGCGCAACATCGGTCAGCGTGTGTTGTACAGCCACGTAGTATCCCGCGAGTTTGGGCTAGTGGTGGGTGTGTCGGTGTTCGTCGTGATTGCCCTGATTGTGGGTATTGGAACGTCGATGCCAGTGATCTCACTGTTGCCCGTTTTTGATAGTCAGGTTTCGATTGATCTGGGGTGGTATGGCCCGACTGTTGCACCCTTCGGTCTGGTCATGCTACTGGCAATGGCTGTTACACCGCTCCTTAGTTGGAAGCAGAGCAAGTATGGCAGTCTTATTAAAGCCCTTAAGTGGCCGCTGATCCTTACGGGTATCACCCTGTTTGCTTGCCTGTTGCTCAATATTATCTATCCGGTTGGCTTGCTCTTTATCACCGCTGCAGTCTTTGCCATCGCGACAAATGCGATGATTGTGCGGCGGATCTGGCGTGCCGGCCCACTCAAACTTGGTGGCTACTTGTCGCATATGGGGGTAGGGTTGCTGTTTGTAGGTATTATCGGTACTTCGGTGTATAAACAAACTGCATCGTTACGCCTTATTCAAGACGAACCACAAACCGCTTTTGGTCAACAATTTGTACTCAATGGTATGATTATCCCTCGTGATGATCCACAGCAACGCACCGCCATTCAGGTTGAAGTGCTCGATCCAGAGAATCGTGAAACGTGGGTAGCTCAGGCACCATACTATATTTACCCAAAAAGTGGCCAGCTTATCATCCATCCAGATATTCGAAAACGATTGTGGAGCGATCTCTACCTTTCCCCATCGCAATACGAGATGCCCAATCAGGTTGAGCCAGGACTCATCTACATGGGGCAGGGCGAAACAAAAACAGCCTTTGGGTATGTGCTGACATTCCAAGAATTTAATCTCCCCGATCGTGATGCTATGTTGAGTGGCGAGGCATTGCCGCTCGTTGAGGCCGTTATCAACGTAACAGACCCTGAGGGTAATCAGAGCACTATCTCGCCCAGTATAGAGATAAACCAAAATCAAGAACAGGTGGGAACACCTGCCGCACTTTCGGACGATGCCACACTGTCTGTTGTTAGTGTGAGCCCGGAGTCGCAACTCGTTGCACTCCAGTTTGGCAATGTTGATCTGGAGAATATTCCGCCCAGTGAGTTCAAAGCTACCGCATTTATCCAGGTCACACAGGAACCGGGGATTAATCTGGTATGGGCTGGTATTATCATCGGTATTTTGGGAGGGCTGGTGTCGCTGGTACGACGCTGGCGAGAACGAAGCCCGGATGATGTGTTTGTAGGAGCGCCCCAGCCACGAGAGACCGGATCAGTGCCGACGTTGCAACCCCAGAAACCAGTACATACAGCACAGGTTGAGAGTGAGGCATCATCATGAATAATGCCTATGAATTGTTCAATCTGACACCAGATGCGACACGTGAGGAACTTGAAGCAGCCTATGCGAAGAAACGCGAGGCCTACAATCCAGATCGTGTTACTGAGTTTGGTGCTGAGTTTGCTGAATTGGCAACACAACGTCGTGCAGAACTTAGAGCGGCTTACCTTAGCCTTCGTTCGGCACTGGCAGCACCACCGCGTCTTGAAGAAGCAGACGAACGGCGGCGTGATCGACAAACTATGTGGATGCTCGCCATCCTGGTATGTATTGGTATTCTCGTCCCATTGACTCGTGATATTGCCGTTCCCGATCGTACAGTTGCTGCTGAAGGTGCTGATCTTGCACTGGCAGAAGCACAACAAGCTCCTGGTTTTGCGATGGAGTCAATCGATGGGGGCCTAGTAAGTCTGGCAGATTACCAGGGTGATGTGGTGCTGATCAATATCTGGGCAACATGGTGTCCCCCCTGTGTACGAGAGATACCGCGACTAGTGCGCCTCCATGAGCAGTTTGGTGTGCAGGGCTTTGCGGTACTTGGCGTCAATACCGCCTGGCAGGACGAACGAAGCGATGTGGAAAGCTTTGTACGGTCACGCGGTATTAATTACCCAGTTTTGCTTGATACTGATGGTGGAGTTAGTCAGGCATACAGCGGACGGTTGCTGCCAACCAGCTATCTGGTTGATCGTGATGGCAAAATCGTTAATACCTATGTCGGTGAGATAGACGAAGCACAACTCGAGGAGCATATCGCTGCACTGGTCGAGACAGACCAGTAAATTATTCAAAAAAGTATGTTGGTGTTTGGCTCGAAAGAGGCCACGTTGTGGCCTTTTTTGTTGGGAGATAGTGTGTCATAGGACATCGTTACCTTATCACCATCAATTTGCAACTATCTGGGCTCTTGCTCGTAAATAGTATACGCTTTTCTAATTCATAAACAATCTCATAACGAGGAGCCTGTATGAAATCGATCGTACGTGGAATACTAAGCCTGTTATTGCTTATGTCGCTTGTGGTCGCCAGTATAACCGTACAAGCTGGTGGTATTCCTGTTGGTGGTAACGTACAAATTACCGATGCTGGTCTTGGTGAATTCGGCGATGCAGATGAACCAGATATTGTTGCCATGGGTGACAACGTATATGCAGTATGGAAGGATGATCGTGATGGGAACAATGCCTCGATCTTTTTTGCCAGATCGATTGATGGCGGGGCAACGTGGAGTGCGAACAAGCGTGTAAGCACACTCCCGTACGATGATTGGACTGATAATCCATCTATTGCGGTTCAACCAGATGGCACCATCTGGATTATTTGGTACCTCTTTTATCGTGATGAATCTCAGGAAGTGAATGATATACGCGCGGCCTTCTCGAGAGATGGTGGTGAGACCTTTGAGCGCGGAACTCTGGTTGATGGGTTTGATGAGGGACAAGACTTTTGGCAGCCGCAGATCGCCGTTGACCAGAGCGATGGCCGGATCTATATTCTCTATCGCGATTTTCTGGTTCAGGGCAGTCAGGAAGGATACAAAATTACCCTGCGCGCGTATAATGCTCAGGGTGAAAATGGCATTGAAACAGTTGTCAATGACCAACTGCTTACAGGGCGTATTACCGATGAGCTACTCGACAGCGGGCCACGTATGAGCCTGATGGCGCGTGCTGGGACGGTATGTGCTGCCTGGGAAGACCAACGCAGCCGTTTTGCCATCTATGGTGCTTGTTCAACCGATGGTGGGCAGACCTTTGGAGCGAACGCTGCCATCAGTGGTCCTGATGCTGTATTTCCACGTATCGCTCTTGCCCCTGATGGAACACTCTATGGCACCTACACTGGCGAGGATGATGCCCGCCGCAATATCATCCTGCGTCGTTCTGCCGACAAAGGTGCCACATGGTCTGAGCCAATACAGATAACGAATGTTGCCACCGCCTTTGAGGTTGCTGACTGGGATCTTGCAGTGGATGCTAATGGACAACTGCTATTGTCCTGGATCAATGAAGGGATCAGTAGTAGTGATCTCTATCTGGCAACTTCACTTGACCAGGGGCAAAACTTTGCGAACATTCAGATTGAAGACGCTCAGGGAAGGTTTCCCACAGTATCTGATCAGCGGCGTGTGACTCTTGATACGAGCGGTAGTGGGACTAACACACGGGCTTTTCTGGCATGGCAGGATGATCGGAATGTCCAGGACGAAATCTGGTCAGCACGCTTGAGCCTTGATGGTGTGGCGCCAACCGCACCGGGGAACCTTCAGGCCATCCCCGCCGATAGCTCCATCGTGTTGCGGTGGGCCTCCTCGACCGATGCGACTGGTATTCAAGGGTATCGGGTGTACCGTGCACCAGCAGGCGATGGGCCGTACACTGAACTGTCGCCATTCCTTGTCACTGGCACCAGCTATCGTGATGTTGGGCTCGATAACACGACCTACTATTATCAGGTTGCCGCCGTTGATGGCACTGGCAACACCAGCCCACGTTCCAACCAGGCCAGTGCTGCGGCCCAGATCGGCACAGATTTGCCGCTGTACGGCACAATTGCCTACGAAGCAGGCGACGATATTCGTTTGCGCGATCTGCCTAATCTTGGTCAAGAACGTACTATTGCTCAGGGTCGTCAGCCACGCTTTGCACCAGATGGACAACGGCTCTATACACTGGCCAATGAGACTATTTCCTCCCAAAATGTTGGTGGTGGTGATGTGCAGTCGTTCTTCCAGACTGATGGTCTTGCCGAGTATGATATTGCAGCGGATGAAACCCATTTTGCCAGTCTGATCCTGCGGCAGTTTGGTGCGCCGGGTGCGCCAGGCGGTATCTGCACCGTATTAGAACCACACGTTGGGCTCCAGGGGCAAGATCTGTACACCAGTCAGTATGAATTTGCCTCAGGTGTGACCCTCTCCGCCGATCAC
This sequence comes from Chloroflexi bacterium AL-N1, assembly GCA_013122435.1. Lineage (GTDB taxonomy): Bacteria > Chloroflexota > Chloroflexia > Chloroflexales > Roseiflexaceae > AL-N1. The sequence continues at coordinate 15,022 of WYDT01000032.1, read as the reverse complement.
CGCTGGATGGTCTACAACACGCAGGGTTTTTGTAACACAGCGGCCTCTGGTGTGTACAGCCCTGGGAATTTTTGTATTGTTGATGTTGCTTCAAATGAGGAAAATTGTCTAGAGGGTGCGGATCACAACGATGCTGATTTTGCTGCCAGTGGCAATACACTGGTCTTTGTCGCGGATCTGACTGGCCAGAATGAAGTCTGGAAAGCCAGTATACAAAGCGATGGAACGTTGAGCAGTTACACCCAACTCACGCGTAGCCCAGTTGACCAACCAGCCAGTGATCCGTCCTGGTCGTCGGATGGTAATTGGATTATTTTTCAACGTGATATCGATCCAGGAGAGGGAGAAGATGCGCGTTTATATGCTGTAAGATCAGATGGAGCCGCGCTGCGGAGCCTCGACATTGCTGGCGAAAATCCTGCCTGGTTTGGTGGTGGTAGCGCACCAGATGGTATTGATCTCCCAAACCGTATCTATCTTCCCGCAATCGTTCGATAGGTTTCTGGTGCATTATATATGACTCAGTGCGGGGACAAGCCCCGCACCTACCTCTAACCCCTAACCCTTAACCCCTACGCATCCTACGATACACTCTCACCTGGTTTAGGCGCAATGACCTCAACATCCACACCAAACTCTTTGATATGCTCTCGCAACTGATCGGGCGTTCCTGTTAGCAGCGGGAAAGTGCCATAGTGTTCAGGAATGGCGTACTTCGACCGGATGAGTTTGAGTGCATAGGCCGCCTGTCGTGGGTCCATCGTGAAATAATCACCAATAGGCAAAATCGTCAGATCGGGCTGGTAGAGATCGCCAACGATCATCATGTCGTAGGTGACCGCTGTATCGCCAGTATGGTAGATCGTGAAGCCATTCTCCATACGCAGCACATACCCAGCCTCGCTACCCATTGGTACAATCATATCGCCCTCGGTGAAGGTACTGCTATGCGTCGCATGGGTCATGGTGGCCTTGATACCAGCAACCTCGATAGTGCCACCCTTATTAAATCCCACAACACGTTCTTCAGTGAGACCCTTCGCCATGAACCAGGCCACAAGGTCGAATTGACAAACGATCTTGGCGTCATTCAACGTCACCAGGCTCAGCAGATCACCGATGTGGTCAAAATGGCCATGTGTAATAAAAATAACGTCGAGACCTTCGCTGCGTACTCGTTGCTTCCACTCGTCAGGGCACGATGGGTTGCCATCGACCCAGGCGTCGATCAAAATACGCTTGCCCCCTGGTGTCAGAATATGAAAGGTACCGTGGCCCAGCCATGTGATCGTTGTGTCGCGTCCAAGCGTGGTCATAAAAGCCTCCTCTTGAGTATCCAAAAGTGCTGTTGCTGTGTCCACACGATATACGTTATCTGTGTGAGAGAACTATGCAGAAGTAGTTAAGTTGCCGATACCTACGGTACTTTTAGTATAGCATATTCTTTGCAAAAAGCAGACGCTCTTGACGTAGCGGCAAAAATGCTTATAATAGAAGTATACCCCAAGGGGGTATGGGTATAAAATGTTATTTCACAATCATATTTTTGCTGTATATAGTTTTAGGGAGATAATAATAATGACAAAGCCTATTGCCGTAACTGATGCCGAGTTTGAGCAAAAAGTACTTCAGTCTGATGTGCCAGTTGTCGTGGATTTCTGGGCACCGTGGTGTGGTCCTTGCCGCGCAGTTGCCCCAATTCTCGATGAGCTGGCCACTGAGTATGATGGTAAATTGACGATTGCAAAAGTCAATACAGACGAAGACTCACTCTGGATGGGCAAGTTTGGTATTATGGCCATCCCCACCATGATCGTTTTCAAAGACGGGAAAGAGGTTCGTCGTATCCAGGGTGCCCGCCCCAAGCGAGTGTTGCAAGAAGAGTTTGAAGCCGCTATGACCGGCTAAATGTTTGCTGGTTGAAGTCTACGGAGCCGAGAACCGAACTCTTCTGGTTGGTTCTTGGTTCTTTTGTTTTGAGGCTATGAATATGTCCACAACACCGGAATCACGTCCTATTAGTGAACATGTGCGTTCTGATGTGTTAACGCGGCTCAAGCGTATTGAGGGCCAGGTGCGTGGCATTCAGCGCATGGTTGAGAGCGATCGCGATTGTCGTGAGGTTGTTCAACAGTTAGCGGCGATTAAAGCATCGATTGCGAGTTTAAATACGCTAGTTGCCGAAACATACGCACGTGAGTGTTTATGTATTGATGATCAGGTTCCTTCAGAAGAAGTTGCCAAACTCCTCGATTTATTAAAAGCAGCACGTTAGTGAAGATCTGGCCTTAGCCAGCACCAACGTGCTGCTGCTTTTCCTTTCCTAATCTTCATAGACCATAGTTGGGTGTTCAGGAAATTCTAAATATAACTGATCGCCAAGTTGCGCTTCCGGTAAGTGATCCATCACCACACTGATGCGTTGACGCTCATCCCATACAGTGATGATAAATCGGCCAGCCACGGGTGTCCCCTCCGCAAAAGTGACTGCAATACGCCGCTCGTCGGCTGTTTGGCATAGTTTAAGTGCTTCTGCGCGATACATAAGCCAACATGGTGTGTCAGTGCTTGAAGGTCTGGCAGGCCCAAGATCGATCTGCTTGTACAGATACCGATCATCCTCGATCTGTGCATGCACTAGATTGGCGGGCGGCGTACCCACAAACGTGGCGACGAACCGCGTTGCTGGCGACTCGTACAGCGTGCGTGGTGGCCCAAACTGCTCGACTTTGCCGTGGTTCATCACTGCGACGTGGCTGGCCATGGTCATCGCTTCGACCTGGTCGTGGGTAACATAGACACTGGTGGCCCCTGTGAGACGATGGATGCGTAGGAGTTCTGTTCGCATTTCGGCGCGCAGTTTGGCGTCGAGATTCGAGAGCGGTTCGTCGAACAGGAGCACTTTGGGTTTTGGTGCGATGGTGCGTGCAATGGCAACCCGTTGTTGCTGTCCACCCGAGATCTCGCCCGGATAGCGTGCGGCCAGATCACCGATGCTCAAGAGTTCGAGCACTTCCTTGACTCGTTCACGTCGCTCGTCTGGTGACCACTGCTTGATCTTGAGTGGCCACTCGACATTTTCTTGCACAGTTTTGTGTGGCCACAGCGCATAGCTTTGAAAAACCATGCCTGCATCACGGTCGCCCGGTGATACAATGATGCCACTGGTGCCGCTGGCAATCTGCTGGTCGCCAAAATGGATTTCACCGCTCGTGGGTTCCTCTAGCCCTGCGAGCATCCGCAGAATGGTAGTTTTGCCGCACCCAGAAGGCCCGAGTAGCACCAGAAACGCGCCAGGAGGCACATCCATGTCGACCCCCGCAACGGCATAGTTATTGCCGAAGCGTTTTTCGAGGCGTTTGATGTTGATCGCTGGTAAAGTATCTTTTTCTGTCAAAATTGATTGTGCTTGCATAGGAAACTCTCATGTATTGAAATGATGATTATTTTTCGTTCCATGGTTGTACTGCACCCTGTAACCGACGTGCCAGGAGTGTCGCGGCAATCGAAATTGCGGCGATAATGACGGTAATGGCATTCGCAAATTGAGCAAACCCTTCAGATGCGTAGCGGAAGGTAATCACGCTGAGTAGTGGCATCGTCGGGGTGACGAGCAGGACGACCAGCGCCAGATCGCGCACCATGTTGACAAATACCAGCACCGCACCGGCAATCAGCCCTCGTGAGGTGAGTGGGATGAAAATACTGGTCAAGCGTTGCATAAAACCGGCCCCGGACATAACTGCGGCTTCCTCAAGCTCTCCGGCAACCTGGCTCATTGCTGCCCGTCCCGACTGTGATGCGAATGGCAGGTTGTAAGCAGCACCAGCAATGATTAGCAACGCAAAGGTACCGTAAAGTGCCGGAAGTGGCCCAAATGGTCGGCCATACTGTGCGATGTAGACGGCTCCAAAAGCAACACCAGGTATGAGAAAAGGAAGGTAGCTCAGGAGCCCGACCGAACTGGTTATCGGACCCTTACGTCCACGTATTACGACATAGCCGATGGCCAGACCCAGCACAATGGCGGCGAGTGAGACCGTGAGTCCCAGCATCATGGTGTTGGTGGATGCCTCAATGACTTGTTCGTTGCGAAGTACGCCCGGTTGTCCCTGTGCAAATGATGGGTCTGATGCACCGATCCAGAAGTGGCTGGTAAATCCACTGGAGAACGAACCCGTGCTCCGTGCAAAGCTCGAGCCCAGCAGCGCAAGAGTTGGCAGGATCGTTGTCGCAACACAAACGCTGAGGGCCACAGCAAACAATGGCCAGCGGAGGTTGCCAAGGTGCTGTCGCTTGCGTCGTCCGCCTTTTCCGGTGATGGTGGCAAATGAACGACGTCCACTCACAAAACGTGTGCTACTCCAGAGCAACACAGCAGCGACCAGAATAAGGAGGATGGCCAGCACATAGCCGCGCTCAACTTGACCAGTGCTGATCGAGCCATACAGCCGGGTCGACATGGTGTGAAAGCGCACGGGCAAGCCAAGGAGCGCTGGTGCAGCAAAATTACTTACCCCTTCAGCAAAGGCCAGCAGTGCCGATGAAACGATCGCTGGTGCGACAACCGGCAGAGTGATATCAGTCAGTACTCGCCTGCGTTTGGCACCGGTCATCTCGGCGGCCTCAAGCAATTCGGTGTTGACTGAGGCAAGCGATGCGCTGATCAGGACGAAAGCCAGCGAGTAGTAGTGGGCTACCAGTGTCAGCACAACGGGAATGAAGCCCCACGCAAGCCAATCGGGAATGCTGAGGCCAAGATCCTGCAAGACACCGATCTGCCCGCCAACACGGTCGTTGCGAAAAATGGTTTCCCATGCTAGTGCGATAGCAAAACTGGGTAGAGCAAACGGTATGGCTGCAAGCGCACCGATGAGCCCACGACCGGGCATGTCGGTCATCATCACCAGCCAGGCGAGCAAACCACCGATCATGAGGGTCCCTATGGCCACTGTTGCACCAATGGCGAGGGTGTTAGCTAAGGGCCGCCAGAACAGATTCTCCGATAGTCGGCTATTCAGCACATCATTCCAGGCTTCCAGCCCTTCGCCAGTGAGCGTAGTTGTTACCAGGCGCAGCAAGGGCATGAGCACCAGTAGTACCAGCAAAATGAAGAGCATGAGGCCGAGAATGAATGACGGTTGTTTGAACGCGTTACGCAGTCTTTTGAGCGAAAAGGGTTGTGTATTACGGTCTTGAGAGACGGTTGTTTCGGGAGTCGTGATTGTGTCACTCATAGAGATAGTTTATGTGAAGGGAGGTATACGGTATGCGATGAGCCGTATACCTCCCGGCTAAATGTTGTTATTGAAGTGTGAGAACAAGATCGGCAACGTCTTGACGGATTTCGAGGGTGGCAACTGGGTCGATCTGCCACGCACGGAATTCATCAAGTGGAATGGCATCAGGATGTGGCTCGATATCGGTGCGAGTGGCATAGTCACCTGGTACGTAGAATGGTTCGTAACCAGGGCCACCGGTGGGACTATCGTCGCCCATCATAAAATGGATGAACAATTGTGCCGCCGACGGATTTGGTGCATCACGGACGATCCCAAGGAGCGCTGGGAAAGCAATGCCTGGTGATGGTGCAACCTCATTCGCGACCTGTAAGGCCCAACCTTCATCCTCATTATCACGTCGATCTGAATAGGAAGTGAAGCCGACGGGTGGTTCTTCCTGACCAATTGAACCGACCGCAGCATTGACACTATCGGTATCGTCAACCAGAATGACATCGTTGGCAAACAGGTCGACAATCCATTGCTCACCAGCCGTTGTGACATCACCACTTAGCTCAATCGGTGTCCCAAAGAGTTCTTCGTACGCGGTAGCCATCTCATCTGAGCGCAACACGATTTCCGTCATCAAGTCAAGATAATCTCCGCGTACGAGTGGATCGACCATAACCACATGGCCTGACCACTCAGGTTGGGTGAGCTCCCACAGATTGGTAATGGGTGGTCCATCAGGATAGGCTTCCTCATTGTACATCAACACTTTGGTAGAAAGGCGATTCGCAACCAGTGGTTGTTGATACTCGGTAGGAATACGGTCAGCGAACTGAGGTGGTACATATGCCTCAAGTACGCCTTCCTGAACCAGCTCACCATAGACGACGGGGGCATCGGAGATATAGGCAACATCTGCCGCTGCAATACCCGCTTCCTGCTCAGCCTGGATACGAGCAATCTGCTCTGTTGAAGAGATATCGAGACCGACCAGATCGATGTCAGGGTATTGTGCTTCAAATGCCTCTTCAACACGTGCAATGCGGCTGGTGAAGGAGTAGACAGTCACTTCGCCCTCTTCGGTTGCGGCAGCAATAAGCGCGTCGAGGTCGTCTCCACCAGCGGCAGCATCTGTTGTATCTGACTCTTCAGTGGCTTCATCAGCAGGCGCTTCTTCTGCGGTGGATGCATCACCTTCTGGCTCCTCTTCTGTGGTGGCGTTTTCGTCCGCTGCGGGTGCTTCTGTTGTTGTGATGTCTTCATCGGTGACGGGTGGCTGTTCTGCGACAGGTTGACCACCGCACGCTGCAAGGATGAAGATACAGAGCAAACCAGGCAGTATGTTCTTGATCTGACTCACCATACGGATGTTTTCTCCTTTGTAGAGTTGCTAAAAAGTAACAAATACGTGCTTTTCCAAATCTAATCCATATCTATTTCAAGCCACTATCATAGTAGGTGATTTTCAATGACTCACACAGTCTGTGTTCAAAGTACGCTGATAGTATGCTATAAGCACAAGAATTATTGTGAAGTTTTGATTAAATTGTTTAATCATTACTTAATATATGTTTTTATGCTGTTTATAGAGTCAGTGTGCATTTCGAGCTAAAAAATACATCATATATGTCAAAAAGATCGATACGTCGATTTTCTGTCCTTGTATATGTGTGTAGTAATAAGATCCAGCTATCTATCGATATCTGACAATACATTTACTACACGAAAGCTACCAATGCCTTGAGTGAATAGGCACACTCAGGATACTAAAACGCGATAAAAAAGTATAGATATTTTATATCTATACTTTTAAGGTTACTTTGTTGTAGGTAAAGAATTTGATGTAGTTAGAGATTTTTAATATCCACGGATTCGATGGTATCCGACAAGGTAAAATTAAAGACTCTTGCGTAGAAGTAGAGTTCAGCTTCTAACGCGCGTTTGATCGTTTTGGCGCGTCGAAAGCCATGGCCCTCGTTCTCAAAAGAAAGATACGCGACTGGTAACCCTTTACTACACACTGCCTCGTACATGGTTTCGGCCTGATTAGGTGGAACAACCTGATCTTCAAGGCCCTGCAACAGAATCATGGGGCAGGACAACTGATCTGTAAAATGGATCGGTGAACGGGAGTGATACACGGTGCGTTCTTGTGGGTATGGACCCACCAACCGATCACAATAGCGCGCCTCGAATTTATGGGTGTCGCGCACCAGCGCCTCAAGATCGCCGATGCCAAAATGACTTGCACCTGCCTTAAACACATTGTGAAACGTGAGCGCGCACAGCGTCGTGTAGCCACCTGCGCTGCCCCCACGAATGATGAGACGTTCCCCATCAACCCAACCTTGTTCAACAAGAAAGCGTGCACCGTTCACACAATCGTCTACATCCACAATGCCCCACTGCCCATTCAGACGCTGTCGATAGGCCCGACCGTAGCCAGTGCTGCCACCATAGTTTACATCGAGCACCGCAAAACCACGGCTGGTCCAGAACTGCGTCTCCATACTCAGCGATGATGAAGAAGCGCCAGTTGGGCCGCCATGACTCATGACGATAAGTGGTGGTTTTTCACCATCAGGTGCCAGGTAGTTTTTGTTTTGAGGAGGATAAAAAAGTGCATATGACGTGAGGTCGTTTGTTGTCGGAAATTCGATTGCCTGTGGCAGAGAGATATCCTGCTGCTTAATCGTAATGTTTCTGGCCTTGCGTAACACGGTTTCCTGGCCGGTCTCAAGGTGCATATGCACCACTTGTGACGAGGCTGTGGGTGAGTTGCCAATGAAGGTCACATGCTTGTTGTGTACCTGTGGATCTCTTATTTCAGTGTATGCTGTTTCCAGCCATGTGAAGGCACCATTGGCTGTTGCAATGAGTGCCAGACGATCCACATTCTGTTCTTTAATCGCTGCGATGATCCAATCCGCGGACTCAAAAGCATAGGTATTCAGGCCAAATATCCATTGTGGCAGCCCAAATTCGGCCTCCATTTCAACCAGCGGCTCAACTGTACCATTCTGCCAGCGGTACAGATTCCACCATCCGTTGCGATCCGAGACAAAGTAGAGTGTACCATCAGGTGACCATGTCGGTTGAAAAATTGATTCTTCGAGACCGCCAGCAACGCACACAGCATCTGCGATTTCACCTTCTTTTGTGAGCGAGGCCACCCACAATGCGGTGCCGTCCCACGGCATATTGGGATGGTTCCATGTTAACCAAGCGAGATGAGTCGCATCGGGGTTCAGGCGTGGTGTTGCATAAAAATCATTTTCGGCCACCAACGCTCGGATTTGGCTATCCGCGACGTTGATGCTTACCAGACTATTGGTGGGCTCATGCTCGGCGTGGGTGTGGTCTTCGCACACACAAATGATGCGGTTGCGCCGCTGGTCGATGGCCATATCGGCATAGCGCAGTGATCCTTCAGGCGTAATGGCCTGTGGCGCACTATCGACCGTTTGGTGATAGATACGCTGATCCTTTTGATTGACGAAGTAAATGTTTCCCTGCTCAACTGTACATGCGCCGCCACCATATTCGTGTACCCGTGAGCGCACATCAAAGGGTGCTGGCGTGATATCTGCTGTGTGTCCATCGCTAGTCCGCCGCACAATGACGCTACGCCCCTGCTCGGTTGGTCGTCGTTCCAGCCAGTAGATGTCATCGCCATCAACTACGACTGTCATAAGGGCTATTCCTCCTGATGCGACCATGTCGGTGTTGATGGGGGAGTGCCATGAGCCGTAGGGTGCGTTCGAGAGTTGCGTCATTCTTATTCCTTTGGTGATGTAAGCGTTTTTCTGACAATTTTGAGATATGTTTGGTAAAACCAACACGATAGAGCGTCTCTACTATTGAGGCGTATTATTTTATGATGTATCTGCTCGCCGTTAGAGACACTAATTGTAGCCGAATAGTTGATAACTCACAACTATTGAGGTATTTGTGCCTATTACATTCGTAATAAACGAAGCGTATATATACGTGAAGAGCATGTGTTTGTGTTGCGCCCATCATTCCACCAAAGGATGCGCGCAAAAGGGGGAAAATGTGAAACCGCTCGTGTGGCCGTCTCGTCGAAGCTTACATGTGTTTTTACTCGTTGTGTCACTCAGCGCAATGGTTATGTCAGGAGGGAGCTTTTGGGGCCGATCCAGTGCTGCCCAATCAAGTGAGGAGAACGTCTATCTTCCACTGATTCAGGCAAGGGGCACCCACACACCACCAACCCCTACTGTAACCCGCGAACCGACCGTAACACCCACCGCTACCCCAGGTATCAGCCAGACTGTGGGGCTTGCTGGCGATGTATTGGTGCAACCACGCTGGGCTACCATTGTTGATCAACCGATTGTGTACGAAATCATCCTCGATGTGAGTGGCTCAATGAGTTGGGACTTCAATGGTTATGGCACTGTGGGCGGTGAAGACTATCAATGTGAGAATCCGGATAATCCCAATCCACGCGATTTGCCCTATAATCCTAGCTGCGAGGGTGGTGGCAACTCGGCCTGGAAAGTGGTTGAGGAGCGCCGGATCTATGTGGCCAAACAGGCGATTATTGCCCTCATTGATCAGCTAGAGCAAGATGATCTGATGCGGGTCATCGCGTTTAGTACCGGAAATCCAGTACATGGTGATGCGAATGCAAAAGCTTATCCTGCAGATGGATGGTCGGGCGATCAGGGTGCTCTGGAAGAAGCAGTTCTTGCAGCGGGCAACTGAGGTCAGGGACTTTACAACACCACGGGTGCGACCTCAAGCCCACAGGCATTTCAATTGGGCCGTAAGGTATTGGATGAGGCACCTGAACAAACTGCCGACGGTCGTCCCTACGAGAAACGGGTGATCTTTATTACCGACGGCGTTACGAATGTCTTTTTGAATGGGCAGATGAATAATGCACGTGATATATGCCCAGAAATACCTTCCAATGAGGCCCTGAACACCCCGAGGTGCCAGATTGGAACGACGGCAAATGGGATGTTACGACCGATCACAGCCATGATCGATCAGTCTGACCAGATGAAGGTAGAAAATCCTGGTGTAAGTATCTACGCTATCGCGCTGGCCCAATTCGATACCACAGGGCTGAATGAGGTCGTATCGACGCCGAGAATGCTCTATCGTGCGAGTAACGCGGATATTGTTGGGCCTATTATTGATTTCATTAATGTACGTGAGCACGTGTGTGTACCAGCCAGTGGTGATCCTGTTGATCGTGTAAGCGAAGAGTCTGTTGTGGATAATCCAGCAGCTTTTGGTTTACCAGACAGCGATACTCTTGGCTATGTTACCGAGCAAGGGTTGGCACCAGGGACGTATAAGATCGAAGGATTTGTGGCGTACAAAGGTCAGGATGGTGTTGATCGCCGTTATAGCTGGTTGACTAACACTGCCAGACCACTTGGCTAGGAGCGTCTGACGTTTACAGTTCCTGCACCAACTACACCAGATCAGGTTGTTGAATTGCATTCCACAACTATTGATCTCAGTCCTACAGTGGATGTCTGTACATCACCTGAAGTTGCAGGGTTACAAGGTGATGTATTTGTACGCCCACAGTGGGCAGAGATCGAGAGTCGCCAACCAATGGCCTACCATGTTGTATTGGATATGACTGGATCAATGGGATGGGATTTTGATGGCTATGGAACCGTGCGGGGTGAAGACTATCAGTGTGAAAGCCCAGACAATCCCAACCCGCGTAATTTGCCCTACAACGATCAGTGTCAGGGTGATCCAGACTCAGGGTGGAAAGTGGTCGAAGAGCGCCGGAGTTATGTTGTGAAGCAGGCATTGCTTGGACTGGTTGACGATATGCAAGAGAACGCTATTATGCGGTTCGTTGCTTATGCCAGTAGTATTGGAGCAAACAATGCCAGACCTTATCCGACAGATGGCATGACAGGTGATAGGGCTACACTGGAACAAGCCATCCGTGATGCAGCTGATTGGGGACAAAGTGCTTACACCACAGGTGACGGGAATTCTGGAGCACAGGCGATGCAGTTAACCGGCCAATTGCTGGAGCAAGCACCTGATCGTGCACCGGATGGCAGTGTCTACAAAGAATGTGGTGATCTACATTACCGATGGAGTGGCCAATGTGTTTCTTGATGGTAAGACGAATACTGCTCGTGATATTTGCAGTAATTTGTCGGTGGCTGAGGCACTTCGTACTGCTGATCCCTGTCAGCTTGGTGTAGCTTTTGATGGCAGATTGCGCCCGGTCACAGCTTTGATCAACGAAGCAATGCAGATCAAAGGAAATGATCCTAACTTGGATCTTTATGTTGTGGCCATAGGTCCTGCTGATGATACAGGCTTGGGACAGGTTGCTACATCAGGCAGCCTGTACAATGCAATGAATCCTCAAGTTTTGAATAACATTTTTAGTATAATCGCTGCTCAGTCAGGATCGGATATGTGTCGAGTGTCAGAAGAGCCATTCACATCGTCTATAACAGGCCATGAGGCGGGGAGTTTGCCTGGTTTTCCGGCACCAGACGGAGGCCATGGCTATGTGACGATCCGTGATTCGCAGGGGAATGTCTTGCCCGGAGACCAGGGACGCTTATCTGTTATCAATGATTCGGCAACTGGTAAACTCATGTATCGTCTCCCAGTTGAGATGGGCCTTGCACCAGAAGACTACTCATTTGAAGCGTATATCAAATACCGTGGTAATGATAGCATCGCCCGTACCTATCGCCGACTTGTGAGCACAAACGATCCTGAAGGTGCATCGTTATTACATTTTTCTATTCCATCTGATGCGGTTGGTGATGTGTATGCCATGGATACAGTGTTCCTGGATATTGCCCCAGAAGACCCATTGTGTCCAACTTCTCCCATGGAATAAGCCACGTTGGAATTGTGTGGGGCGTCCTTGGTGGGCGCTCCTTTTTTATTACACGAGCTTAATAACTCTGAGCCTGAATGCCCGTCGCAACCATAATAACCTCATCCAGATGTGGAGAGCGCACAATGTAACCATAGTCGCCCATAGCTCTGCGAAATACCTCGCTCATAGGTTGATGATGGATGATGTGCTGGCCATAGCGCAACAATACATCATCGTGTGGCACCTCATAAGAGCGATGGTGTTTCCTTCCGGCATAACACGCGTGGAATGGCCAAGTACAATCGGCTGTGAACTGATTGTGTACGACTACATTAGCCCATTCGTAGTACAGATCAATATCGTTCGCATAATTGAACAGATCAATACTCAGACCACCAGGTGGCCGCATGTTGACTTCGAGGGCGATAAGTTGGTTCTCGGGGGTGCGGAAGAACTCAAAGTGAAAAAAGCGCTTACGTATCTGAAATGCCTCAACCAGTTTTCGTCCGGCAGCCTCCAGATCTGCTGGTATCTCACGTTGGGTGTAGTAATAAACATCATCATCCATATGCACGACTTCCATGACACCCTGGCTGTACTGGGTTGAGGTGTAAAAGACCAAATGCCCTTTGTGATCAACCAGACCATCGAAGCTTTGGATGACGCCAGAGACATATGCCTCAATAAAATAGCCATTCACATCTTGGCTGAGAAATACGTCAAGCTCCTGAGCGTTTGTGATTTTGCAGGTTTGGTTGGCACCAACACCAATATCGGGTTTCGCAACGATCGGAAAGCCAACCTCCTTTGCGAATGATCGCACCTGCTGTGGGGTATGTGCCAGTTGCCCTGGTGCTGTGTCTATGCCCGCAGCAGCAAAAACACGTTTCATTACCGACTTACGTTTGATTTGAGGCAGATCTTCAATAGTAACCCCCTCAACATGAAAGTCGGTGCGGAGGTGTGCTTCGATTTCCAGCCAGTGTTCGTTGAGCGAATCGATCCAGTCAATCTTACCGTAGCGATAGGTGAAATAGCCCAATGCACGTAAGACTGCATCATAGTTGTGCAAATCAGGAACAAAGTAATGTTCTGTCAACGCTGATTGTAGTGCAGGATGCAGATGCTCATACGGTTGGTCGCATATCCCGAGGACATTTGCACCAAGTGCGCGGAGATGCTCACAAAACAGATAATAATTGGGTGGGAAATTTGGTGATAGGAAAACAATATTCATAGTAAGCGCTACATAGCTTTATTTACACAACAGGGTGAATGTATATCGACAAGATCTTACGTTATTGTAGCACATCAAAAAAGTGGTAATGGGTGAAATAAGTGTAGAGTCGACAGCGCTTTTATGCCCTGTTGATTGTGTAGTGATTTATAAATACATGTAATCCTTTCCTGGATTAACTCACAAATACTATTTTAAAAGTACGTTGACAATTGAGCCTGGATGTCCAATAATCGAGGTGTGATGGATAAATATGCACGTTAATAGAGGCTCCCCACGGTGACGGGAGCTACTCTTTTATGACGAAATTCGTCTATTCCAGAAGGAAGATATGGGTTTTCGTGATCAACTGACCGCGCTTGTGGTTGGTCTCTTTTTTGAGCGTCCGGCACGTAATCGGACTTTGGCTGAACTCGCGCGTGATTTAGAGACCTCTGGTCAGAAAATCACTACACGACTTGGTGTTTTTAACGAATCACTTCCGAACCGTATTCAGTTGTTGCATATCGTAGGCATTGAGCGATGGGGTCAGCGACGGTTACGGGTTGCATTGGGAGAGCCACCACTGCTCGATGAATACGATGACTATCGCCCTGATTCGGCGCTGGCGTGGGATGAGCTGCGTACAACCTTTGGCGAAACACGGCGTGAGACGGTGCAGTTAGCACAGACGTTGATAGATCAGGACGTTGATGGTGCCACGTTGGTACGGCATAATCAGTTTGGCCCACTCAGCATACGTGGGTGGTTACATTATCTCAATACGCATGCGAATATCGAGAGTAGAAGGATAACGTAATAGGGTAAGTTCTCTGTGTCGAGGAGAATTCAATCTATCCGTTTGTGCCATATAGTTGACAATTATCTGGTTGGAATATTGTATGGTCAGGGGCCTACTGCGTCCCCTGACAAACCCCCGGTCCAGGCGTGGCACCCTGGGAACCCGCAAGCGATATGTGTGGTAGAGGAAGTATTGGTGGCCTCATCATGTGGGTAGGTGGTATGCGTGCTAGTCTGGATGGTGTATGGTGCACAAGTTGCATGTTAGTGCTCCTGGGTATCAGTAACGGTTTCTGTGAGTTGACGGGTCTGATAACGTCCACTGGGTCGGTTTCCGGTGAGCAGCTCGATCAGGCCGGGTACACGGTCTTCTGGTAGCCCACGGTTGGAAATATCTTCGCCGGGGAAGGCTTCCTGATGCATCTGGGTTTGCATATCGCCGGGTTCAACTCAGTAGACACGCCAGTCCGGTTGTTCGGCGGCCAGTATTGTAGAGAGTTGTTCCAGCACAGCTTTACTCGACCCATACCCACCCCAAACAGGCTATGCTTCCGTGGCGGCATCGCGGGTGATATTGATGATACGGGCATTGGTGATGAGCGCTGTCGCAGCGATTGGAGCAGCGCGAGTGGTGCGATGGTGTTGGTATGATAGACGTTTTCCAGCACATCTAAGGGATAATCGCGCAAGTGTGGCTGCGGGCTAGGACCAAGGATGCTGGCATTGTTGACGACTGCGTCGAGACCACCTGTGCTGTGGGCTGCTTCCGCAAGGGCGTCACGGTGGGGATTGTCTACTTATAGCTGTTGCCTGGATGAGTCACATGTGCCATGCTGGTGCTTTCTCAGTAAGGAGGTTGCGATGCAATGCACCCGCTGCGGTTCCACCCACTATCGGAAAATGGCACATCACACGGTGTGC